>DBUB01000005.1:96377-101450 GCA_002307725.1 Alphaproteobacteria bacterium UBA1301
CCCCCCTCGGCGCCTGCGGCGCCACTCCCCCCGTAAACGGGGGGAGAAACAGCGAGCCGCGAAGCACCCGTCTTGCTGTCACGCGCCTCCAGCTCACCAATTTCCGCTCTTATGCCAGTGCGGAGCTGGTGGTCAGCGGGCGGCCGGTGGTGCTGGCGGGGCCGAACGGCGCCGGCAAAACCAATGTGCTCGATGCCCTGTCGCTCTTGGCGCCGGGACGGGGGCTGCGTGGGGCGAAACTCTCCGAACACATCCGCAAGGGACCTAGTGCACCGTCCGAAGCGCTATGGGCGGTGGCGGCGAGCGTTGCGCGCGGCGGCGAGACTTACGAGATTGGCACCGGCCTCGCCATCGGCCCTGGTGGCGGCGAGCGGCGGGTGGTGCGGCTGAACGGCGTCGCGGCCGCTTCCAGCGCCGATCTCGGCGATGTGGTGCAGATGACCTGGCTGACGCCCGCGATGGACCGGCTGTTTGCCGAAGGCGCCAGCGGGCGGCGCAAGTTCATCGACCGCTTGGTGCTCGGCTTCGATCCCGCCCACGGCCGCCGCGCGGTGCGTTATGAGACCGCGATGCGCGAGCGCGCCAAGCTGCTGAAGTTCGGCCCACGCGATCCCATGTGGCTGGACGGTCTCGAAAAGGAAATGGCCGAGGCGGGCACGGCGCTTGTCGTTGCGCGCGCGAAAACCGTGGCACGGCTGAATGCGATGCTGGCCGAACGGGGCGAGGCTGGCGCCTTCCCTTGCGCGCAACTGGCGATGGAAGGCGATACCGATGTGGCCGTCGCCGAATTCGGCCCCGACGCGGAATCCAAGCTGCGCGAGATCTTCGCCCGCACCCGCATTGCCGATGCGGAAAGTGGCCATACCACCTCTGGCCCGCATCGCAGCGACCTTGCCGTACGCCATGTCGTCAAGCGCGCCGACGCCCGCGAATGCTCCACCGGCGAGCAAAAAGCGCTGCTGGTTTCGATCATTCTGGCCGACGCCTGGGAGCTTAGCCGCGCCCGTGACGGCAAGGCGCCGCTGCTGCTTTTGGACGAGGTTGCCGCTCATCTCGACGGCCGCAGAAGGGCCGCATTATTCGAGGAAATACTGGCGCTCGGCGCCCAAGCCTGGATGACCGGAACCGACCATTCGCTGTTCGAAAGTTTGGCTGGCCGGGCCGATGTTTTCGCCGTTGACAATGGCCGTTTCGGGCTTAAGGACTGACCATGCTCAGTTGGGATTCCTACCTCGTCTACTGCACGCTTTACGCGATCTGCATCGCCGTGCCCGGCCCTGGCGTGGTGGCGATGGTAGCGCGGTCGTTGGGCAGCGGATTCCGCTCGGCGATCCCCGCGGCCTTCGGCATGCTGGTGGGCGATCTGGTGTGGATGACGCTGTCCGCCTTCGGCCTCGCCACCGTGGCCCTGGCTATGGGCAGTTATTTTTTGATCGTTAAGTACGCGGGCGCGGCATACCTCATCTACTTGGGCTATAAGTACTGGCGTGCCGAGGTAGCCGAGATGCCGGAGCCGATGCCCGAGTCCAACAGCCAGAGCTTCTTCTCTCTGCTTTCGGTCACGTTGGGAAATCCCAAAGCCATGGCGTTCTTCCTCGCCCTGTTGCCTACGGTGGTGAATTTGAACCGTTTGACCGCGCTCGGATACGGCCAGCTCGTGCTGACTTCGGTAGTACTGATCCCGTCGATCATGCTGGCCTATGCGGGGGCGGCGGCGCAGGTGCGGACGTTGCTGACCAGCCAACGGGCGCGCAAAGGCATAAACAGAACCGCGGCGGTGATCATGGTGGGCGCCGGCGCAGGAGTTGCGGTGAGCTAGGAGCGCAATCCGAAAAGTGCGTAGCGGTTTTCGGATAAATTGCGCGACCAACAAAAAAACGGAGCAAGACGTGACGCATAAAATCAGACTTGTTCCTGGTGCGGTGAACAAATGAGCGATACAGAAAAACAGAACGACGCCGAACGGCAGAACGATGCCGACAAGGCCAATGGCGCCGCGGAATACGGCGCCGACAGCATCAAGGTCCTGCGCGGCCTCGACGCGGTGCGCAAGCGCCCCGGCATGTATATCGGCGATACCGACGACGGCTCGGGCCTGCACCACATGGTGTATGAAGTCGTCGACAACGCCATCGACGAAGCGCTCGGCGGCTATGCCGACCGCATCGACGTGATCCTCAATCCCGACGGTTCGGTGACGGTGCGCGACAACGGCCGCGGCATCCCCACCGACATCCATCCCGAAGAACACGTGTCCGCCGCCGAAGTCATCATGACCCAGCTGCATGCCGGCGGCAAATTCGACGACAATGCGTACAAAGTTTCCGGCGGCCTGCACGGCGTTGGCGTCTCGGTGGTGAATGCGCTGTCGGAACGGCTCGATCTGCGCATCTGGCGCGACGACAAGGAACACTTCATGCAGTTCCGTCACGGCGACGCCGTGGCGCCGCTGAAAGTCGTCGGCGAGGCCCCCGGCCGGCGCGGCACCGAAGTGACGTTCCTCGCTTCCACCCAGACCTTCACCAAGACCGATTACGATTTCGCCACCCTGGAACATCGCTTGCGGGAACTGGCGTTCCTCAATTCCGGCATCGTGATCTTTTTCACCGACAAGCGCGGCGTCGAACCGAAAGAGGTCAAGCTGCATTATGAGGGCGGCCTCGAACAATTCGTGCGCTTCATCGACCGCGCCAAGAATTCGCTGATCCCGGGGCCGGTGTGCATGAGCGCCGAGCGCGACGGCATCGTGGTGGAAGCCGCGCTGACCTGGAACGACAGCTATCACGAAACCATGCTGTGCTTCACCAACAACATCCCGCAGCGCGACGGCGGCACCCATCTCGCCGGTTTCCGCGCCGCGCTGACGCGCGTGGTGACGAAATACGCCGAAGGCATGGCGGGCAAGAAAGACAAGGTGGCGCTGACCGGCGACGACTGCCGTGAAGGGCTCACCTGCGTCTTGTCGGTGAAAGTGCCGGACCCGAAATTCTCCTCGCAAACAAAAGATAAGCTGGTGTCGTCGGAAGTGCGCCCGGTGGTCGAAAACGTGGTGCTCGACAAGCTCGGCGGCTGGATGGAAACCCATCCCTTGGAAGCCAAGACCATCGTCGGCAAAGTGGTGGAAGCGGCCTCGGCGCGCGAAGCCGCCCGCAAAGCCCGCGAACTGACAAGGCGCAAGAGCGCGCTCGACGGCGCCTCGCTGCCCGGCAAGCTGGCCGATTGCCAGGAACGCGATCCCTCCAAGTGCGAACTTTTCATCGTCGAGGGCGAAAGCGCCGGCGGCAGTGCCAAGCAAGGCCGCAACCGCGCTAATCAGGCGGTGCTGCCACTGCGCGGCAAAATTTTGAACGTCGAGCGCGTGCGCTTCGACAAGATGCTGTCGAGCCAGGAAATCGCCATTCTGATTACCGTGCTCGGTACCGGCATCGGCCACGAGGAGTTCAATGCCGACAAGCTGCGCTATCACAAGATCATCATCATGACCGATGCCGACGTCGACGGCGCCCACATTCGCACGCTGCTGCTGACGTTCTTCTATCGCCAGATGCCGGAACTGATCGAGCGCGGCCACATCTACATCGCCCAGCCGCCGCTCTACAAAGCGACGCGCGGTAAGTCCGAGCGCTACATCAAGGACGAACGCGGGCTGGAGGATTTTCTGATTGGCGACGGCACCGCAGGCGCCGCGCTGACATTACATACCGGCGAAGTGGTAGCCGGCGCCGATCTCACCGCCATCGTCGAAAAGGCACGCGCCACCGTGGCGGCACTGGCCAATTTCCCGCAGCATTATCCGCGCTTCATGCTGGAACAAGCGGCAATCGCCGGCGCGATGAATCCCGACATGCTGAGCGATCCGGCCAAGGCGCTGGAAGCGGCGGCGTATATCGCCCAGCGGCTCGATTTGCTGTCGGACGAAAACGAACGCTGCTGGCACGGCGAGCCGACACCCGACGGCGGGCTTAAATTCTGGCGCGAGGTGCGCGGCGTGCGCGAAGCCCTCGCCCTCGACGGAACGCTGCTGCAATCGACCGATGCGCGCAAACTCGACCGTATGACGGAAGACCTGCGCAGCATCTATCTTAAGGCCGCGCGCCTGGTGCGCAAAGACGAAGCACGCGACGTGTTCGCCCCCAGCACGCTTCTGGAAGCGATCTACGAATGGGGCCGCAAGGGCCTGACGCTGCAGCGCTACAAGGGCCTCGGCGAAATGAACGCCTCGCAACTCTATGAGACGACCCTGGACGAAAACGCCCGCTCGCTCTTGAAGGTGAAGGTCGAACACGCCGACGAAGCCGACGACCTCTTCACCAAACTGATGGGCGAAGTGGTCGAACCGCGGCGGGAGTTCATTCAGGATAATGCGCTGTATGCGACGTTGGATGTGTGATGAACGCTGCACCTTGCCCCACTTCGGGGGGCAAGGTCGCGACGGCAGTTTGCGGGTGAGAAGTGCTTCAGCCGAATACGGTGTTCGAGTACTGACCATCTTGCCAAGAACACCATAGTAACGTTTTGCGTCCATCTTTTGAGAACGCTGCCGCATCTGCGCCGTATCGGTTATGCGCCTCAATTGCTAAGGCCATCACCAGTTGTTTGGCGTGATCAGTTGAAGGTGTGTCAATGGTGGCTGGTTGCTTCAGTATTTCCTGAGCAACTATATCGATGCAAACAACTCTTCCGACTTGGCAATAAAACGCCGGAAACGCACATCTTTTGTTGTTGGAATTCATAGGTTTCTCTCCTCGAGACCGGACGCCATCACGGCGTGCGTGGATGTCATTTAGGCTGATTTCACAAGTTTGACAATCCTAACCCGGTTTACCTAGCACTTATTGCGCTCGCACTTTTCGCAAGTGCCTGGCAAACCACCCTCTTCCTCGATGGGGATGGGAATTTTCGTTCCGCTGCCATCACCGCAACTTGTTACTTCCCTCGCCCCTTGTGGGCTACGGGATTCACACATTTCGCAGCTTCCATCCGTGTTTGATGGCGTGGAATTGGGTTAGGCCTCTGAGCATGACGATGGGGCCTGGTTTTCCGTAGTAGCCGGTCCAGCCGCCGAGCATGGCG
>DBUB01000007.1:0-113930 GCA_002307725.1 Alphaproteobacteria bacterium UBA1301
CGCCAGGCGCTGCGGGTGGACCGGCTACTACGGAAAACCAGGCCCCATCGTCATGCTCAGAGGCCTAACCCAATTCCACGCCATCAAACACGGATGGAACCTGCGAAATGTGTGAATCCCGTAGCCGCAAAGGGGAGGTGAAAAGGGGGGCTTCAGTTTATTCCCCGCCAAGTCTTGTCTTCAGCTCTTCCATGCCCTTGATGAACCAGACATGCCGCCCGTCGTTGGATTCGTCGATGAACCCCCGGAACGGATTGCTGTGGCTCTCGTGAAACGAGACGTCGCCCATGATCGCCAGCCCGATATGATAAGTCACAAACTTCTGGCAGACCGTTGCGGCAAGCCCGGTCCGCAGCCGGAAGAAGTCGGGTGCGATGTTCTCGACCGGCACCACCAGCCAATCGGCCTTTTGCTCCAGCGCCTTCGAGATCAGTGCCAGCGCGTCGGCTTCCATATCCAGCCGCTGTCCTTCGGCCGTCGCCACCCGCACACCGTTTATCGTCTGGCACGTCATCGCATCACCCTCGCGTCACAAATTGGTCGATCACTTTTTTCTCGCCTGCTTTGTCGAAATCGACCGTCAGTTTGTTGCCTTCCACCGCCTTCACTTGGCCGTAGCCGAATTTCTGGTGGAAGACGCGGTCGCCGCGGGCGTATTGCGAAGCGCCAGGATCGCTGGTCTGCACGCTCCAGGCTTGCGCCTCGATCAGCGGCGGCTTGGTGCGGCGGTAACCGGCATCTTTGTTGGCTTGGGCGCGCTTCCACCCCGGACTGTCATAGGTTGAGGCAAAGCCCGTCATGTTATCGCGGAAGCCCGCGTTGCCACCGTAAAAGCCTTCATCCACGGTGGTTTCGACGTGCTCTTCCGGCAGTTCGCTGATGAAGCGGCTGGGCAGGGCGCTTTGCCAGGAGCCGTGCACGCGCCGGTTGGCGGCGAACGAAATCAGCACCCGCTTTTTCGCGCGCGTCAGGCCGACATAAGCCAGCCGCCGTTCTTCTTCGAGGCCCGCCAGCCCGTTTTCGTCCATCGTGCGCTGGCTCGGGAACAAACCTTCTTCCCAGCCCGGCAAAAACACGGTGTCGAATTCCAAACCCTTGGCGGCATGCAGGGTCATCAGATTGAGCCGGTCTTCGCTATCGTTCTGCTCGATGTCCATCACCAGTTGGACATGCTCCAGGAACGCCGCGAGACTCTCGAAGCCTTCCATCGAGCGCACCAGTTCCTTCAAATTGTCGAGCCGGCCCGGCGCTTCCGCCGATTTGTCGGCCTTCAGCATGTCGGTGTAGCCGGATTCATCCAAAATCATTTCGGCGAGTTCGGTATGCGGCAGATGACGTGAGACATCGTTCCAGCGCCCGAAATTGGCGCTGAGTTCGGCCAGCGCTTTCTTGGCCTTGGGCGGCAGTTCGTCGGTCTCGACAATCTCGCGCGCCGCGGCCAGCAGCGGCACTTGGCGCACCCGGGCGAAATTGTGCAGCGTCTGCACGCTGGCATCGCCGATACCGCGCTTGGGTTTGTTGACGATGCGTTCGAAGGCGAGGTCGTCGTCGGCTTGCGCGGTGAGGCGCAAATAAGCCATGGCATCGCGGATTTCGGCGCGCTCGTAAAACCGCGGCCCGCCGATGACGCGATAGGGCAGGCCCAGCGAAATAAACCGGTCTTCAAACTCGCGCATCTGGAAGCTGGCACGCACCAGGATCGCCATCTGGGCATAGGTGTTGCCGTTCCGGTGGAGGTCTTCGGCGCGGCTGGCAACCCCGCGTGCTTCCTCTTCGGCATCCCATACGCCTTGCACTTTGATCTTCTCGCCGGGATCGCCTTCGGTCCACAGCGTCTTGCCGAGGCGGCCTTTGTTGGCGGCGATCAGGCCGGAGGCGGCGCCCAGAATGGCGGGCGTCGAGCGGTAATTCCGCTCCAGGCGGATCACTTTGGCGCCGGGAAAATCGCGTTCGAAGCGCAGGATGTTTTCCACTTCGGCGCCGCGCCAGCCATAGATCGACTGATCGTCGTCGCCCACCACGCAGACATTGCCTTTGCCGCCGCCAAGCAGCTTCAGCCACAGATACTGCACCACATTGGTGTCCTGGTATTCGTCGACCAGGATGTAGCGGAAGCGGTCGCGATAATCGGCGAGCACGTCGGGGTGGTCGCGCAGAACCGACAGCGTATCGAGCAACAGATCGCCGAAATCACAGGCGTTGAGCGCTTTCAGCCGGTCTTGGTACATTTGGTAGAGCGCGCGTCCCTTACCGAAAGCAAAGCCGTGCGCGTCACCGTCGGGCACGTCGCCGGGGCGCAGGCCCTTGTTCTTCCAGCCGTCGATAATGGCGGCCAGGGTGCGCGCCGGCCAGCGTTTCTCGTCGATGGCTTCGGCTTCGAGCAGTTGCTTCATCAGCCGGAGTTGGTCGTCGGTATCGATGATGGTAAAATTGGATTTGCGTCCGGTCAGTTCGGCATGACGGCGGAGCATCCGCGCCCCGATCGAGTGGAAAGTGCCGAGCCACTGCATGCCCTCCACCACGCCGCCGATCAGCGAACCGATGCGCTCTTTCATTTCGCGCGCGGCTTTGTTGGTGAAGGTCACCGCCAGGATCTGTCCCGGCCAAGCCCGCTTGGTGGCGAGAATGTGGGCGAGGCGCGTCGTCAACACCCGCGTCTTGCCGGTGCCGGCACCGGCCAGCACCAGCACAGGGCCTTCGGTGGCTTCCACCGCCGCGCGCTGCTCTTTGTTGAGGCCTTTGAGATACGGCGGCTCGCGCGCTGGCACGGGCGCATTGCTAGGCTGATCCCCGAATGCGGAATCGAGCGGGTCTTCGTAATTTCCGATCATGATTCCGCATTTCTAGCAGGCGCACGGCGAAAGTTCACGTCCTGTTCTGCCTCGCCGGAACTTTACGGAATTACTCGTCGAGCTTGTGGCCTTCCAGGCGTTTCTCGTGGTGGACGGCCATCACCTTGGCCTTGTTGTGGGCGCTCTTGGAAATGCCGTGCTTGGCCCGGTTGGCCTCAGCGACGACTTCCTTCTCATGACGCGCCTTGGTTTTGCGCGCTTGGCGGAGATTGACGACGTTGCTCATGGTTCGGTTACCCGTCTTGGGCTCGTTGGTACGCCGGTCGAGCGATAAGGCGGGCAGTATACGCCAACAGCGCCCCGGTTTCATTCCTCACTTTGGTCTGTGCTGGGCCACAGCAAGCGCATGAACGCGCAGGGCGCTCGCCAGTGGACGCAGTCCTCGCGCCACGTCAACTTCCCCGACCAGGGCGGTGAGGTTTTTTCCCGCGGCGGCCGCATCGGCCTCCAGCAGTACCCAGAATTCCGCTTCCAAAGCGACGCTGGTGCGGTGGCGGGAAAGCGAGAAGGAGCGCTTTTTCAACATCGGGCGTTTCACCGTTGCGGCAGAGCCAGACAAGTTAATCCCGCACGGTGCGGAACTCCAATTGGCGCAGTTCGCGGGCCAGTGTCTTGGCACCGCGTTGCGGGTGCATCATCAGCCTTGGGGCCTTAAGGTCGCGCACCGCGCCGGCCACAGCGATGGCGTTGCGGCCCGGTTGGCCTTGGGCGTCCAGCAACCGGACCTGAGTCCAGGTTCGCTTCATCATCCGCGCCATACGGTCGGGCCCAAGGTCGTCGTCGCCGGTCGACATGAGGTTGAGCAGGACGATGGCTTTGCGGGCCTTGAGCCGGGATTTCACCAGGTTGAAGAAGCGGCGCTGGCGCATATGCCGTGGAATCTCGTGATCCGAATAGGCGTCGAGCACGACGGCGTCGTATTTGCGGGGGTCTTGGCGCAGGAAGGCCTCGCCGTCGGCGATATGGCATTCGACATCGGCGGGCATGTGGAAATACCGGCTGGCAATGTCGAAGCTGCGCCCGTCGATGTCGACCATCGTCACCGTAACACCGACACGCCTGAGCATGGTCGCCAAGGTGCCGCCGCCGCAGCCGATCATCAGGACATGACGGCAGTGGGCCTGGCGCAGGAACCCGTACATCGCGTGAATATAGTCGGCCGTACTGACGCCGCTCCGGTCGGCAACACTGTGGTTGTCCTCTTTCTCCCAAAAGGAGGTGCTACCGGTGGCGTTGTTTACTTCGACGACGAGACCATGGTCCTGGCCGTTCGTTGGTGCGGTTTTTTTGCGAGGCATGGCTGGATGATTTGCTGCTTTACTCTGGCGGGAGTTATTTCGGCCCGATCATGTCTTCCGGCCGGACCAGCCGGTCGAAGTCTTCCGCCGTCACGAGGCCGGTTTTGAGCGCTTCCTCTTTCAGCGTGGTACCGTTCTTATGCGCGGTCTTGGCGATTTTCGCCGCGGCATCGTAGCCGATCTTGGGGGCCAGTGCCGTCACCAGCATCAGCGAGCGGTCGAGGCCCGCTTTGATGTTGCTGAGGCGCGGCTCGATTCCCACCACACAATTGTCGGTGAAACTGACCGCGGCATCCGCCATCAGCCGTACGCTTTGCAGGAAGTTGTAGGCCATCACCGGATTGAAGACGTTGAGTTCGAAATGACCCTGGCTGCCGGCGAAGGTCAGCGCCGCGTTGTTGCCGAAAATCTGGATGCAGACCTGAGTCATCGCCTCGCATTGGGTCGGATTGACCTTGCCCGGCATGATCGACGAGCCCGGTTCGTTTTCCGGCAGCGCCAGTTCCCCCAGGCCGGAGCGCGGTCCCGAGCCCAAAAAGCGGATATCGTTGGCAATCTTGAAGAGGGACGCTGCCACGGTATTGATGGCGCCGTGGCTCATCACCATGGCGTCGTGGGCGGCCAGGGCCTCGAATTTGTTCGGCGCCGAGGTGAAAGGCAGGCCGGTGATGGCGGCGATTTTGTCGGCCACAGCCGCAGCGAATCCCACCGGCGCATTCAATCCGGTACCCACCGCGGTGCCGCCTTGGGCCAGTTGCATCAGCATCGGCAAGGTCTGTTCGATACGGGCAATGCCGTTTTCGACTTGTTGGGTATAGCCGGAAAATTCCTGGCCCAAGGTCAGAGGTGTGGCATCTTGGGTATGGGTGCGCCCGATTTTGACGATGCTCTTCCACGCCTGCGCCTTATCGTTCAGCGCATTGCGTAGCTTCTGCAAGGCGGGCAAGAGCCGGTGCACGATCTCTTCCGCCGCTGCGATATGCATGGCGGTCGGATAGGTATCGTTCGACGATTGGCTCATGTTGACGTGATCGTTGGGATGGACCGGCTGTTTTGAGCCCATCTCGCCGCCCAGCAGTTCGATGGCGCGGTTACTGATCACCTCATTGGCATTCATGTTCGACTGCGTGCCCGAACCGGTCTGCCAGACCGCCAGCGGAAAATGCGCGTCCAGCTTGCCTTCCAGCACCTCGTTCGCCGCCGCCACGATCGCTTTGCCGATCACGGGGTCGAGCTTGCCGAGGTCCATATTGGTTTCGGCTGCGGCGCGTTTGACGATGCCGAGCGCGCGGATCACCGGTGCTGGCTGCTTCTCCCAGCCGATCTTGAAATTGTTGCGGCTGCGTTCCGCCTGGGCGCCCCAATAGCGGGAAGCGTCCACGGCGATGGGACCGAAGCTATCGGTCTCGGTGCGAGTCTTGGTCATGGAAGCATTCTAATGGCAGCAGCGGGGCAGTTGCCAACCCACATTCCATTATTCGTCATGGCCGGCCCCCGAGCCGGCCATCCATTTCACCGTTTGGCGCGCCGACGATATGGATGGCCGGGTCCCGGTTTCGCCTTTAGCTCCGCCGTGGCAGTGAGGCACACTTGGCCCGCCGTAGCTGCAAGCGAAGGCGGCAAGCCCGGCCATGACGGGTGGGGTGCAGGAAGACCTATTTCTTCCGGAAAGAATCGAGGCTGACGACTTCGCCGTTGCCCGCCGGTTTTTCGGCCGGGTTTTCGCTCTCGTCGTCGGGTTTGGCGGCCGCTTTGGCCGGCATGGGGGTGGCTTCGGTGGCGGTCTGGGGCGCGGGGTCCGCAGGCTTGGCGTGGACGGGTTTGCCCTCGGCGTCGGTGGTCTTGAACTCAAGGCCGAAGGGCACGCCGGGATCGAAGAACTTGGTCAGGGCCTGGAACGGGATGATGAGGGTCGCCGGCAGCTTGCGGAAGGTGAGCGCGACTTCGAACAGATCCTCGCGCACCTTCAGGCCCCAGAACTGGTGCTGCAGGATGATGGTCATTTCGTCCGGATACTGCTCGACCAGGAAACTCGGAATGTCGACGCCCGGATAGCCGGTCTTGAAGGTGAGATAGAAATGATGGTTGCCGATCAGGCCTTGCTGTTCGATTCGCAGCAACGCATCGCGCACGACGCCGCGTAGCGCCGCGTCCAGCAATGCCTGATAGCCGATGTAGTCCTTTGCCATTACGCCCTGTCCGGGAAAGAGGCCAGAGACTATCCAGCGGGCGTGACGTGTCAATGCGCAGGTTCTGGATTAAGGCGGCATTTCGGCGCTTTATGGCTTGCATGCGCGAAGAATCGTCCACGCCCGAGGCGGCGGCCGGCCAGCCGGTCCTGGCGGTGCTTGGCGTTTTCCGGCACCGGAATTTCCGGATTTTCTTCGCTGGCCAGCTGGTGTCCCTGATGGGGACATGGATGCAGTCGGTGGCGCAGGCCTGGCTGGTCTACAGCCTGACGCATTCGGCCTTGCTCTTGGGCCTGACGACGTTTTGTTCCCAGGTGACGGTGTTTTTTCTGGCCCCGTTTGGTGGCATGGTGGCCGACCGGGTCGACCGGCGGCGGCTGTTGATCCTGACCCAATCGGCGGCGATGTTGCAGGCGGCGGTGCTGGCCGGATTGACGCTAGCGGGCGTGGTCCACGTCTGGGAAATCGTCGCGCTGGCTTTCGGGCTCGGCTTCATCAACGCCTTCGATATGCCGACGCGTCAGGCGATGGTCTTCGACATGGTGGGGGCGGCGGATCTGCGCCCTGCCATCGCCGTCAATTCGATGATGTTCAATCTCGCCCGCATCGTCGGGCCGTCGCTCGCCGGCGCAGTGATCGCGCTGACCGGGGAGGGCTGGTGTTTCGCGCTCAATGCGGCCTCGTTCGGCGCCGTACTGACCAGCCTCTTCTTGATCCGCCTCACTCCGCGGCCAGCCCGTCGTCACCAACGCCCGCTCGATGAAATCGCCGAAGGCTACCATTATACCTTCCACAATCGGCTGATCCGGGTGTCGCTGCTGCTGGTGGCGGCCTCGTCCTGTTTCGGTGCCGCTTATCTCACCCTGATGCCAGCCTTCGCCAAGGATATTCTGCACGGCAACGCCGCCCATTACGGCTGGTTGATGGCCGCAGTCGGCGTCGGCGCCTTCATCGGCGCCTGGGGCTTGTCGCTGATCAAGGAGCGCTGGCTGGCACTGACGCCGGTTATCGCGGGCGCGGTATTTGCCATCGGCCTGATGGTGTTCGCGCAAAGCCAGACGCTATGGCAGGCGATGGCCGTGCTGGTCCCGATGTCGATGAGTCTGATGCTCCTCGGCGGCACCACCAACACCATCATCCAGATTGCCGCTGGTGAGCGGTTCCGCGGCCGGGTGATCTCGCATTATACCCAATGCTTCATGGGCATGATGCCGTGGGGTGCGCTGATTTTGGGCGCGCTCGCCGAGCATTTCGGCGTCCGCGAGGCGATCACCTGGGGCGGCTCGGTGGTGCTGGCGGCGTCCACCATCGCCTGGCTGATGCGCCGCGGCGAGGCCTGGAAGTTCGATAATTTGCGGGCCAAGGAATAATCGCCTGCAGATTGACACCGTGAGGACGCGCGGGGAAGATTACGCCGCGAGAAACGGATGGGGGGAAAGATGTCCTCTTCTCGGGCTTATCCTTTGCGCTATGGCGGCGGCATTTTCTTGTGCTGCGTCGGTATCGGCGCGGCGCTGGCGGCAGTGACCGATCTCGCCAAAGCCAATCTCTACCTCAATGTGGGATTCCTTGTCGGCACGCTGGGATATTTCGTGACTTGGCGGCGTGCCATCGCCCGCTGCGGAAAACCGCGGGTTTACCAGTACCTAGTGATTTTTGCCGTCATCGCCCTGGAGTTTGGGGCATTCGCGGTGCTGGCCAAGGCGCCGTGGTTTCAATCGCTCCCGCCTTATACCTCGCAGCTCGTTGTGTTGGCGGTCGTCGCCGTCCATTTCATGCTGATGTATTGGGCGTTTGGTGTGTGGGTTGTGAGATTGGGCGCCGCCCAACTCGTCTTGCTCGCTGCCGCCGCTGTCTTGAGCCCGCCGGTGGCGGTGGTGATCCTCGGGTTCGGCTTGGTGAATATCGTGTTCGGCGCCATCATGGCCATCCCGATCCTCGCCAAGGCGCCCAAGCCTTCCGGCAGCAATCTGCCCAGCAATTGAGGGAAGTGGGGGGTTTCTGTTGCCCGGCACCCCCCGAGCCGCGCTTGACTAACTAGAAGTTAGGCAGCGAGGGCCATTTCATTATCGTTGGCACCTATACAGATAGCCCGATGACGGCGGATACCATACCGAGCGAAAGAACAACCTTTACACGTCTGTCGATCCTATTTCGCCCCCGCACTCCCGCTTCTAGCTGGGAGGAATGGTGGAGGCGCCGGGTACCGCCCCCGGGTCCAGTCCGCTTATTACGAAGTCGTTTATCGCCGTAGTCGGTTGCCCGACACCCCCTATATAGGCGCTCTGACGCAACTTTTGAAGGGGCGCCAGGAATCGGCTATTAGCAGGCAAATGCGCCAGTATCTCGAGTTGTTAAGCCGTGTCCTGGAAATGGGGGCCCAAAAAGGCGACCGCACCGGTACCGGCACGCTTTCCGTGTTCGGCCACCAGATGCGGTTCGATTTGGCGGAGGGTTTTCCGCTAGTCACCACCAAGAAGCTGCATCTCAAATCGATCATTTACGAGCTTTTATGGTTCCTGCGCGGCGAGACCAATGTGAAGTGGCTCAACGAGCATGGCGTCACCATCTGGGACGAATGGGCCGACAAGAATGGCGAACTCGGGCCGGTCTACGGCCATCAATGGCGGGCTTGGCCGCGCGACCATGCCGGCACCCTCGACCAGATTTCGGTGGTCGTGAACGACATCAAGACCAACCCGGATTCGCGCCGGTTGATCGTGACGGCCTGGAACCCGGCCGACATTCCGCGTCAGGCGCTGCCGCCGTGCCACTGTCTGTTCCAGTTCTATGTCGCGGGCGGCAAGCTGTCCTGCCAGATGTATCAGCGCTCGGCCGATATCTTCCTCGGCGTGCCGTTCAACATCGCCTCTTATGCGCTGCTGACGCTGATGATGGCGCAAGTGACGGGCCTCAAACCCGGCGAATTCGTGCATTCCTTCGGCGATGCGCATCTCTATTTGAATCATGTCGAACAGGCGAAGTTGCAGCTCACCCGCGAGCCCTATCCGCTACCGACGATGCGCCTCAATCCCGCCATCGACGACATCTTCCGCTTTGCCTTCGAAGACTTCACGCTGGAGAATTATCAAGCCCATCCGCACATCAAGGCAGCGGTGGCGGTGTAATCAAAAATTGCGCGTGGGGGCGGCGTTCGGTCCTAGGGTTGAGGGCCGGATTCCTTGCCGGGCCCAAGACGCCAACCTATGATGGTTGCCGAAAGGAATTTCCCGATGCTTACCATCCGCCCCGCTGTGCCCGGCGACGAAGCTCTTGTGCTGTCTTTCATCCGCGCGCTGGCAGACTACGAACATTTGCTCGATCGCGTCGTGGCGACGGAAGAAACCGTGCACACCGCGCTGTTCAGCCCGCATCCGCGGCTGTTCTGCGACATCGCCGAGTGGGACGGCCAGCCAGCAGGTTTCACGGTGTGGTTCTATAACTACTCGACCTTCCTGGCGCGGCACGGGCTTTACATCGAAGACCTGTTCGTCAAGCCGGAGTACCGCACCAAAGGCATCGGCAAGGCGCTCTTGGTGAACCAGGCGGCGCGCGCCGTGCGCGAAGGCTGCGGGCGTCTCGAATGGATGGTGCTCGACTGGAACAGCCTCGCCATCGAATTCTACGAAACCCTCGGCGCCCGTGAAGTGGAAGGCTGGACCGCCTTCCGCGTCCAAGGCGATGCGCTGGCGAAGCTGGCGCAATCGTCGTGACCGTGCCGGTCGTTCTGGTTGTTGCCTGTGCCGAAAACGGCGTCATCGGGGCAAATGGCACATTGCCGTGGGGCCGTCTCGAAGGCGATCTGCCGCGCTTCAAACATCTCACCATGGGCAAGCCCTGCATCATGGGGCGCAAAACCTGGGACAGTCTGCCGAAGAAGCCGCTGCCCGGGCGCACCAACATCGTGGTGACGCGCAATAGTGCCTTCGCGGCCGATCGCGCCGTGCGGGCCGCCTCGTTCGAGGATGCGCTGGCGCTGGCGTCCGCCGAGAATCCGGCCGCCATCATGGTCATCGGCGGCGCCGAAATTTTCGCTGCCGCCTTACCGTACGCAACCACAATCGAATTGACTGTAGTGTACGGTACGGTCAATGGCGACGTGAAAATGCCAGCATTTCCGCCGGAAATATGGCGCGAGACGGCGCGGCACGCGCCCGGCCCAACGCACCGCTACGTCACGCTCGAACGCGTCGCGCGCTGACTGCTATCCCCTGTTCGATTGCCTCGCGCCATCGTAAGACTCGCACACCAATAAACTGGGGGAAACAAAACCATGCGTATCAGCATCGCAATTGTATCGGTATTGGCGTCGGCCGCGCTTGCCGTCACCGAAGACGAATTGATGACGAGCCGTTATGGCAAACGCTCGTGATCAAGGACACGCTCGGCACGAGCCGGGTAAAGACCACTTCTTCCTGGTGGTGAGTGTGCAGGGCATTCAGAATGCCCTAATCTGTAATTTGGCAAGAATGCGAAACCCTCCGGGCGAGATCACCGGAGGGTTTTCTTTTCCCGAATAGCGAAAACCGATTACGGCGGGGCGAGATCGAACTCGATCGTGATGCGCGTGCCGTTGCCGTCGAAGCGGTGTTCGCCGCGCGACAGCCAGGACGGATGCAGGATGATCATGCCCGAGGCCGGGCGGATCGACTCGATCTGTCCGGCGGTGAGCCCGCCCGGCACGCGGAAGCCGTATTGCGGGGCCATCATGGCCGGCAGTACGCCGCGCGGATCGGCCAATTCGGCTTCGCCGCCGAGCGCTTCGTCGTCCTGCTTCATATAGCCGTCGTCGACGTAATAGACGCCTGACCAGTACCAGCCCGGACGCGCTGCCCGTTCGACGTATTCGCCCTTACTCCGGATGGCCGCCGCCGCCTGCACGTTCCAATTCAGCACCACGCGCGAGCCATTGCGCAGGGCGGTCAGGCTGTCGGCCTGTTCGCGCAACACCCGGAACAGGGTCTGCGCCGAACCGCCGCCCCAGGATTCGAAATCGGGGGCCGAGCGCCAGCCCTGATGGTGGTTGTTGGCGGTGTTGACTGTTTCCAGTTTCGCCCGATCGAGAATCAGAGGTTTGATCTCGGTGTTGAATTCCTGTGCCACCGGCAAATAGTGCACGCACACCGGCGTCGCGAACATGCTGCGGATTTGCGGCTTGGGAGCGACCATGGATGAAATGAATTCTCCAGTTATGCGATCACGATTTTCGGCGCGGGACGCTGCGGCGCGGCGATTGTCGCCGCCACCCGTTCCGCAATCAACAGAAAAGCGCGGGCTTCGGGACTGTCGGGTGCCGCTGCGACGATCGGTGTTCCGGCGTCCGAGGTCAGCCGAATCGCGGTATTCAAGGGAATCTCGCCCAGGAACGGCTCGCCCAGGCTGGCCGCGATTGCCCGCGCGCCGCCGTGCCCGAAGATGTGGCTTTCGTGCCCACAAGCGGGGCAGATGAAGGTCGACATGTTCTCGACGATGCCGAGCACCGGCACCTGAGTCTTGCGAAACATGGCGATACCGCGGCGCGCATCGGCCAGCGCCACGTCTTGCGGCGTCGACACGATCACCGCGCCTTTGAGCGGCAGGCGCTGGGCGATGGTCAGTTGCACATCGCCAGTGCCCGGCGGCATGTCGATGACGAGCACGTCGAGTGGCGCCCACAACCCGTCATTGATCATCTGAATGAGGGCGCTTTGCACCATCGGTCCGCGCCAGATGGTGGCTTCGTCTTCGGCCAGGAACAGCCCGATCGAAATCGCTTTGATGCCGTATTTTTCGAGCGGAATGAATTTCCCGTTTTCGCCCACCGGCCGTTCGTTGAGGCCAAGCATCTTGGGTACGCTGGGGCCGTAGATGTCGGCATCGAGCAAGCCCACCTTAAGGCCGAGCTTGGCCAAGGCCAGCGCCAGATTGACCGCCACCGTCGATTTGCCAACGCCGCCTTTGCCGCTCGCCACCGCGATGACCGCGCCGACGCCATCGATGCCGGATTGCGGCGGCGGGGCTTGACGTTTGGGGCGCTCAGGCGCGGGCGCGCCGCTGTGGGCGGTGAGAACCGAGGTGACTGAGAGCACACCCGGCACCTTTTGCACCGCAGCGTCGCAGAAAAGGCGCAAGGGTTCGGCGGCGGCCCCGCGGCTGGCTGCCACTTCCAGCACGAAGCCGACATGGCCGTCTTTGACCATCAGGCCTTGCACCATATCCTCATGCACGACACTGCGGCCGCTGACCGGATCGATCACCTGGTCGAGGGCCTTAAGGATGTCTTCGCGGTTCACAGCCATAATTTGCGCCTTTCGCAGGATGCTCATATAACCGGCGAGACGGGGAAAACAAGGAAACTGGGCCCGTGCCTTGGATGAAAGAGAGCGGTGGCGGACAGCCGAAGGGGCCCTGGGGCCAAGGTCCGGCTCCCAATCCTGAGCCGAAGCCGCACCCCAAGCTTCCGGGAGGCGGCGGCATGCGGCCGCCCGATCTGGAAACCCTGCTCAAGAAAATCTGGTCCGACGTCAAGCGTTACTTGCCGGCGGGGCTGCTCGGCAAGCGCGGCGCCTGGGCGGTGGGAACCTTGGCAGTTGGCGTCTGGCTGGCGCTCGGTTTCTATACGGTCAACGACAATGAGCAGGGCGTGGTGTTGCGCTTCGGCGCCTTCGTCAAGCACACCGGGCCCGGTACCTACTGGCATCTGCCGTGGCCGTTCGAGAGCGCCTACACCCCGAATGTGAAAAAGCCCAATCAGCTCGACATCGGCACCAAGCCGGCAGCGGATTCGAATGCCCAGCCGGAAGACAAGCCGGACGAGAGCTACATGCTCACCGCCGACGAAAACATCGCCGACGTGCAGTTTCAGGTGTTCTGGCGCATCAAGGACGCCAATGCCTATCTGTTCAACGTCGATCGCGGCAAGTCGGACGACGTCGTCAAGGCGGCGGCGGAAAGCGCCATGCGCGAAGTCGTGGGCCAGGAAAAGCTCGACGCCATCCAGACCTCGCTCCGCGAGACGGTGCAGATGAAGGTGCGGCGCGGCATGCAGGCGATTCTCGATACCTACAACGCCGGCATCGAGGTGGTCAGCGTCAAGTTGCAGAAGGTGATGGCGCCGGGACAGATTGCAGCCGCCAACAATGACGTGCAGAAGGCGATCGGCGATCAGGACAAGAAGCGCACCGACGCGGAGGCCTACGAGAACTCGGTCATTCCGCAGGCGCGCGGCGAGGCCGCCCGTATTGTGGCGGACGCCGAAGCCTACAAGCAGCAGGCCATTGCGCTCGGCAAGGGCGAGGCGGCGCGGTTCAACGACGTCTATCAGGAATATAGGAAGGCCCCGGAGGTCACGCGCCGGCGCCTTTATCTCGAGACCATGACCCAGGTGCTGGGGCCGATGAACAAGATCATCGTCGACGACGCCACCCGTGGTGTGACCCTGCAACTGCCACCGCAGGCGGTGCCCGTGAGGCCCGCAACCGAGCGTAAAGCGGGCGCGCAGGTCACCGAAAGCGCGGAGAAAGGGGCGGGCAAATGAATCGTGCGCTCAGCCTCACTCTTGCCGTTGCCGTGTTGATCGCGCTCGGCTTCGTCGTGTCCTGCGTCTACACCGTGTCGCAGACTCAGCAGGTGGCCTTGGTGGAATTCGGCGCGCCGGTCGGTATCGTCACCGAGCCCGGCCTGCACCTCAAATCGCCGCTGCAGCGCGCCTATTTCTTCGACCGGCGGCTGCTTGATCTCGACGATCAGCACGAGGAGATTCTTACCCTCGACCGGCGGCGTGTGCTGGTCGATGTCTATGCGCGCTGGCGCATCGTCAATCCGCTGTTGTTTCAGGCGCAGCCCGATTTCAACATCGCGGTCGATAATTTGAAGTCGCTTCTGTCCTCCAATATCCGCGAGGTTTTGGGGGCGCAGACCTTCGCCAGCCTCTTGTCCGAGCGCCGTTCCGCTTTGATGCGCAAGATCCGCGATCGTATGAATGCCGACGCCCGCCAATTCGGTGTCGAGATTGTCGACGTGCGCATCCGCCGCGCGGGTCTGCCGGCTGAGGACGCCGATGCCGTCTACCAGCGGATGAAGAAGGACCTCGAGCTTCTGGCGGCCAAGTACCGCGCCGAGGGTGACGAGGTCGCACAAGGCAAACGGGCGCGCGCCGACCGCCAAGTAACGATCATCAAGGCCGAGGCGATCGCCCAGGCCGCGATCCTGAAGGGCGAGGGCGACGCCGAAAAGACCAAGATCACCGCGCCCATTTTCAGCCAGGACCCGAATTTCTACGCCTTCTGGCGCTCGATGCAGGCCTATCAGGACACGCTCGGCAGCGCCAACACGACGATCATCCTGTCGCCCAAGAGCGATTTTCTGAAGTACTTGAGCGATGGTCCCGGCGCCGCGGCCAAGCACAAATAGCGTAGCTTAACTAGGCATCCGTCGAGATGCTCCGCAGGACCGGCCATTACTGAGGCGTGGTGCCGCGCCAACCCTGCGTCGAATAAGCATATAAGGGGCGCGTGGGTTGCAGTCATGCGGGGGGGCATGGACAAGGCCGAGATCTACAGCAAGCTCGAAGACGAGGCGAGGAGCCGCGCGAGCGGCGAGCGTAATCCGATCGCCAATGCCGCCAACTTCGCCGCGTTGATGTGGGCGTTGCTGCCCGACATCAATTGGGCCGGATTCTATTTCAAAAAAGGGCGCTGGCTGGTCTTGGGCCCGTTCATGGGCAAGCCGGCCTGCACGCGGTTGCAGGTGGGCCTCGGGGTGTGCGGCACGGCGGTGGCGCAATCGCAGACCTTGATCGTGCCCGATGTGCACAACTTCGCAGGCCATGTCGCCTGCGATATCACCTCCAATTCTGAGCTGGTGGTGCCGCTGTTCAAGTATTCGACCATTCTCGGCGTCATCGACATCGACAGCCCGTTGCTCGGCCGGTTCGACGAGGCAGACGCCAAAGGCATCGAGTCCCTGGCCCGGCTTTTCATCCTGCGCAGCGACGACGTGACCTGAGCGGGCACTCGTCCGTTGGAAGATCTGCACTAATAGGAAAGGTTTCCGACTGCGCCCGTTCGGCCG
Organism: Alphaproteobacteria bacterium UBA1301; assembly: GCA_002307725.1. Classification (GTDB taxonomy): domain Bacteria; phylum Pseudomonadota; class Alphaproteobacteria; order Micropepsales; family Micropepsaceae; genus Rhizomicrobium. The sequence continues at coordinate 15,391 of DBUB01000007.1, forward strand.
CAGGCTGAAGATAATTTTACCTAATAAGTATATGGCCCCCTTTGCTTCCCTTCGCGCCCGCCTATGCTGTACGTCCTCCGTTGCAGTCAGAGGTCCTTTACCGATGTCTTGGCGTTCGCCGGTTTTTGCTGGTTTTTGCGCTGTTTTTTTGATGATTCCGGCCCTTGCGCGGCCGGCCCCGGACAGTTTCGCCGATTTGTCGGCGCAGCTTCTGCCGACAGTTGTCAATATTTCCACAAGCCAGACGCTGAAACCGACCCAGAAGGGCCTGGTTCTCAAAGCGCCGCCCGGCTCGCCGCTTGAGGACCTGTACAAGCAATGGTTCGGGCCGAAGTCGAACCTGCCGCGCCACATTTCCTCGCTCGGCTCCGGTTTCGTGATCGATCCGTCGGGCCTGATCGTCACCAACAATCATGTGATCGAGGGCGCCGACCAGATCTCGGTCACCCTCAATGATGGCACCACGCTGCCGGCCAAGCTGGTCGGCCGCGACGATAAGACCGATCTGGCGCTGCTCAAGATCACCCCGCGTCATCCGCTGCCGTCCGCTCATTTCGGCGATTCGGACAAGGCGCGCATCGGCGATTGGGTGATCGCCATCGGCAATCCGTTCGGCCTCGGCTCGACGGTCACCGCCGGTATCGTTTCGGCGCGCAACCGCAACATCAATTCCGGCCCTTACGACGAATTCCTGCAAACCGACGCGCCGATCAATCGCGGCAATTCCGGCGGGCCGCTGTTCGATATGGGCGGCAATGTCATCGGCGTCAATTCGGCGATCTATTCGCCCAGCGGCGGCTCGGTCGGCATCGGCTTTGCCATTCCCGCCAGTCTGGCGCGCGACATCATCGGCCAGCTTCGCGCCTTCGGTCAGGTGCGCCGCGGTTGGGTGGGCGTCAACATCCAGCAGGTGACGCCCGACATCGCCGAAGGCATGGGCCTGCCCGGTGCTATGGGCGCGCTCGTCGGCAATGTCGCACCGAACGGTCCGGCAGCGAAAGCCGGCATCCGCACCGGCGACGTCATCCTCAGCTTCGACGGCAAGCGCATTCCCGATCCCGGCACGCTGTCGCGGCTGGCCGCCGGCACGGCGGTCGGCAAGACGGTGAATGTCGAAGTTTTGCGCAAGCGCCAGCACCTCAACCTGCATTTGCAAGTGCTGAAGCTCGCCGAGCCGCCCAAGCCGCAGCCGAAAGGCGCCCCCGCCCGCCCGCGCAAGACCTCTCAGCTTGGCCTGTCGCTGTCGCCGCTCGATGCCGGTGCGCGTTCACAGTTCCAGGTGCCTGGCGGCGTCAGCGGCGTTGTGATCACCGATGTCGATCCGAGCAGTGCGGCTTATGAAAAGAACGTCCGCGCCGGTGATGTGATCGTGGCGGTGCAGGACCAGATCGTACGCACCCCCGACGACCTCCAGCGCCGCGTTGCCGCCGATCTCAAATCCGGTCACCACATCGAGGTCCTGCTGGTCAATCGCGGTGGCGCGCTGCAATACGTGGCGCTCAGGTTTTAGTTCTTTCTGCCCCAGCAGTGGCAGAAAGAGTACGTGCATCCTCGGCGTCTAGCCACCAACGATCTCGGCGTCGCGATAGCCTTGCAAATACAGCACCGCGCGCAAATCGTTGTGGGCGATGGTGACGCCTGCGGCGGCCGCCACCAGCGGTTTGGCGTGGAAGGCGATGCCAAGACCGCCGCTTTGACCGGCGCGTTCGATCATGGCGAGATCATTGGCGCCGTCGCCGATGGCGAGTGCGTCGGCGGCCGTAAGCCCGAACCGCTCCAGCCCGCGTTCGAGCGCCTTGAGTTTGGCTTCGCGTCCCAAAATCGGCTCGCCGACCGTACCGGTCAGAACCTTGCCGTCATCGTTCAGCGTGTTCGACTGATGCTCGTCGAACCCGGCCGCGTCTTTCACCCGCGCCGTGAAATAGGTGAAGCCACCCGACACCAGCAGTGTCTTGGCACCGTTTGCCTTCATGGTGGCGACGAGTTCGCGGGCGCCGCCGATCAGCTTCACCTTGTCGCGATAAACCTGTTCCAGCGCCGCGACCGGCAGGCCCTTGAGCAGTGCCACGCGCGCGCGCAAGGCGCCGTCAAAGGCGATTTCGCCGCGCATCGCGCGTTCGGTGATGGCAGCGATTTTCGGCCCGATGCCCGCAAGAGCGGCCAGTTCGTCGAGACACTCGCAAGAGACGATGGTCGATTCCATGTCGGAAACGAGCAGCTTTTTCTTGCGCCCCGCGGTCGCCACCACATTGATGTCGGCTTCCGCCGCGAGATCGCCCGCCGCGGCGCGCGCCGCCTGCAACACCGCCGCGGGATCGCCGTCGAAGCCGATGTCGAAGGCGCGGCCCTCGGCCAGCCAAGCCAATTCGCCGAAAGAGCGCAAGCGGGCTGCCAACCGTCCCGCATCTTGTGCAATAACATTCAGCACAGTGGAGAATCGCATTGCCGCCGCCTTCTTACGATGCCGTGCTTATTGCAGGCCCGACCGCTAGCGGCAAGTCGCACGCCGCGCTGGCGCTGGCCGAAGCGTTGGACGGGGTCGTGATCAATGCCGATTCGATGCAGGTCTATCGCGAAGTGCGGATTCTCTCGGCGCGGCCTCCCGATGCCGACCTCGCGCACGCGCCGCATCTTCTCTATGGCCATGTCGGCGTCGAGGAGCGCTATTCGGTCGGGCGTTATCAGATCGATGCCGCTGCCGCGCTTGCCGAAGCCCGCACCCTGGGCCGGCTGCCGATCTTCGTTGGCGGCACCGGGCTTTATTTCGCGGCGCTGAGCGATGGCTTGGCCGAGATTCCCTCCGTGCCGGCCGAAATCCGCGCCGCGGCGTGGACGCGGCTCAATGCCCTTGGTGTCGCCGGTTTGCATGCCGAACTGGCGGCCCGCGATCCCGCCACCGCCGCCGGGCTTCGCTCGACCGATCCCCAGCGGGTCTTGCGCGCCTGGGAGGTACTGGAATCGACCGGCCGGCCGCTGATCTCTTGGCAAAAGGAAGCCGGAACGCCGGTGCTGGCCGGCCTGAGACTTGCCCGTTTTGTCCTCGACCTCGACCGCTTCACCCTGCGTGAGCGCATCCGGCTGCGGTTTCTTACCATGCTGGAGGAGGGGGCGCCGGCCGAGGCGGCGGCCCTGAAAGGGCTCGATCCCACTCTGCCGGCGGCGAAAATCCTGGGATTACGGCAACTTGCCGCTCTGGCAGCAGGCGAACTCGGAGAAGAGGATGCTGTCACCCTGGCGGTCACTGCCACCCGCCAGTTCGCCAAGCGTCAGGTGACGTGGTTCCGCCATCGCATGGCCGACTGGAATTGGGTGCCGGCGGATGACGCTGGTAATTTTGTATCCACGATGCGACAAAAGTTCATCTAAAGTTGCTTGACGAGGCACCTTTTCATCCATAGTTTGCGCCCACCGCAAAGGAATACCCTGTGTTCACTCGCACGGATGTAGTACTTAAGAAGCCGCACTCCGGCCGGGGATAACCCGGTTCGGCAGGGCGGCTTCATGCGGACAAGGGGCGGCAACGCCCCTTTCGCTTTTTCAGAGAACAGCGCTTCCGGAACCGATTTCGGGTAAAAGTGCGCCACGTTGAGATGACACGGACAAGACGATGATCCCACCGCTGAAAGAAATGACCGGCGCCGAAATGGTTATCCAGGCGCTCAAAGACCACGGCGTCGAGCACATTTTCGGCTATCCCGGCGGCGCGGTCCTGCCGATTTACGACGCGCTATTCGCGGCCAACGATCTTGTCCATGTCCTGGTGCGCCATGAGCAGGGCGCCGTGCACGCGGCCGAAGGCTATGCCCGCTCGACCGGCAAGTGCGGCGTCGCGCTGGTGACTTCGGGTCCTGGCGCCACCAACGCGGTGACCGGCCTCGCCGATGCGTTGCTCGATTCCATTCCGCTGGTGGTGCTGTCGGGCCAGGTCGCGACCCATTTGATCGGCACCGACGCCTTCCAGGAATGCGATACCGTCGGCATCACCCGGCCCTGCACCAAGCACAATTGGCTGGTGAAGGACATCGCCGACCTGCCGCGCATCCTGCACGAGGCGTTTCAGATCGCCACCACGGGTCGCCCCGGTCCGGTGGTGGTCGACATCCCCAAAGACATCCAATTCAAGAAGGGTTTTTACGTCGAGCCCGACAGCGTCGTGCATCGGACCTATCACCCGCCATTCGAAGCCGATAGCGATGTGATTGCGCAGGCCGTGGCGCTGATGGCCTCGGCCAAGCGCCCGATCTTCTATACTGGCGGCGGCATCATCAATGCCGGTCCCGCGGCGTCGGCGGCGTTGCGCGAGTTGGTCGAACTGACCGGTTTCCCGGTCACCTCCACCCTGATGGGCCTCGGTGCGTTTCCCGCCTCGGACGACAAGTGGCTCGGCATGCTCGGCATGCACGGGACGTATGAAGCCAACAACGCCATGCACGATTGTGACGTGATGATCGGCCTCGGCGTGCGCTTCGATGATCGCGTCACCGGGCGCATCGACGCTTTTTCGCCGGGCTCGAAGAAAATCCACCTCGATATTGATCCGTCGCAGATCAACAAGAACATCCGTGTCGATCTGCCGATCATTGCCGACGCCGGCCAGGCGATCAAAGCCATGGTCAAGGTGTGGAAGCAGAAGGAATACAAGGCCGATCCGCGGGCGCTCGGCGAATGGTGGGAGCAGATCGAACGCTGGCGCGCCAAGAACTGTCTCGCCTACAAGCAGAATGGCCACGGCATCAAACCGCAATACGCCATCGACCGGCTCTATCAACTGACCAAGGATCGCGACACCTACATCACCACCGAAGTCGGCCAGCATCAGATGTGGGCGGCGCAGCGCTACAAGTTCGAGGAGCCCAACCGCTGGATGACCTCGGGCGGTCTCGGCACCATGGGCTACGGCATTCCGGCAGCGGTCGGCGTCCAGATGGCCCACAAGGACAGCCTCGTCATCGATATTGCCGGTGAAGGTAGCGTGCAGATGACCATGCAGGAAATGGTCACTGCGGTGCAGTACAATCTGCCGGTCAAGATCTTCATCTTGAACAACCGCTATCTCGGTATGGTGCGCCAGTGGCAGCAACTCCTGCACGGCGCGCGTTATTCGCACACCTATTCGGAGACGTTGCCCGATTTCGTCAAATTGGCGGATGCGTTCGGTTGCGTCGGTATCCGCTGCGACAAGCCGGAAGAGCTTGATGCGGCGATCCTGAAAATGATCGACTCGCCAAAAGCGGTGTTGTTCGACTGCATCGTCGATCAAATGGAAAACTGCTATCCCATGATCCCCTCGGGGGCGGCGCACAACGAGATGATCCTGTGCGATGCGGACGAAGAGGCGGCCGATGTCAGCGACGCCGGAAAGATGCTGGTCTGATGCGCTATCTCACCATCAAATGGGTCCACAAGAACCCGGCCGATCCCGTGCAAATCTACAGCGAGATCGGCAACGATTCCTACGAACTCCGCCGGATCGAAGTCTGGGCCAACGGCCGCAAAGGGTTTGCCGACGCCAATGAGCAACAGGGCGGAACCGAGTTGAGCGTGATGCCGATTCCCACGCTGGCCGAAATTGCCGCGCAACCGGAATACGAGCCCAAGGCCATCGTCGCCGAAGAATTCCACAAATTATGGCTGAAACGCAGATGAGCACGAACCACCTCGCCATGAATATCGCCACGCCCAAAGTCGAGCGCCACACCTTCGCGGTTCTGGTCGACAACGAAGCCGGTGTGCTGGCGCGCGTCGTCGGCCTGTTCTCCGGCCGCGGCTACAACATCGAAAGCCTGACGGTGGCCGAGATCGATCCCAGCGCGCACACCTCGCGAATTACCATCGTGACCTCGGGGACACCTGAAACCCTCGAGCAAATCCGCGCCCAGATCGGCCGTCTGGTGCCGGTGCACCGCGTCGTCGATTGGACGGTGGACAAGCCTTCCATTGCCCGCGAAATGGCCCTCATCAAAGTCGCCGGCACCGGCGAGAAGCGGGTGGAAGCCTTGCGCATCGCCGACGCCTTCCGGGCCCGGCCGGTCGACACCACCCACACCAGTTTCGTCTTCGAGATCACCGGCAGCCCGGACAAGATCAATCAGTTCGTCGATCTGATGGGGCCGCTGGGCCTGGTAGAAATTTCCCGCACCGGCGTCGCCGCGATCAGCCGCGGCCCGGAGGCGATGTAAGATTTTCCTCCCCCGTTTACGGGGGAGGTGGACGCGAAGCGGCCGGAGAGGGCATGCGCGGCCTGGAACGAGAGACGCTCAAACGGGCGAAGGTCCTTCGCAGTCGAATGACCGATGCCGAAGTGATCTTGTGGTCGCGTTTGCGCGGCCACCGGTTCGAGCCCTATCGCTTTCGTCGGCAACACCCTATCGGGCCCTATATCGCGGATTTTGCTTGTGTCATGCATAGGTTCGTTGTTGAGGTCGATGGCGGTACGCACTCTACGGACGAAGAAATTGCTTATGATCGCCGCCGGGAACGGTATCTCGGCACGCGCGGTTGGCAGGTGTTTCGGGTCACGAACGAAGATGTCTACAAGCGGCTGGATATGGTGCTCGAAGGAATTTGCTTGCACATGCCCCCTCCCCGGCCTTCGGCCGGACCTCCCCCGTAAACGGGGGAGGAAAGTTCTGCTTCGGGCTTTTGAAACGGAACGCTCAGTTGTATGAACGGCGCGCTAGCACGCCGGAACGCACGTTAAGGAGATCACCAAATGCGCGTCTACTACGATCGGGATGCCGATCTGAAATTCATCACCAATAAGAAAGTTGCCGTCATCGGGTTCGGCTCGCAGGGCCACGCCCATGCGCAGAACATGCGCGATAGCGGTGTCAAGGACATCGTGATCGCGGCACGCCCCGGCACGTCGTGGAAGAAGGCGGAAGCCGCCGGCTTCAAGGTGCTCACCAACGCCGAGGCCGCCAAATGGGCCGACGTGATGATGATGACGACCCCTGACGAACTCCAGGCCGACATCTACAAGGACGATCTCGCCGCCAACATGAAGCACGGCGCGGCGCTCTTTTTCGCCCACGGCTTCAACGTCCATTTCCGCTTGATCGAAGCGCGCAAGGACCTCGACGTTATCATGGTGGCGCCGAAGGGTCCCGGCCACACGGTGCGCAGCGAATTCCAGAGGGGCGGCGGCGTGCCGTGCCTGATCGCGGTGGCGCAGGACGCCAGCGGCAATGCCCATGACCTCGGCCTCGCTTATGCTTCAGCGATCGGCGGCGGCCGTTCCGGTATCATCGAGACCAGCTTCCGCGAAGAAACCGAAACCGATTTGTTCGGCGAGCAGGTCGTCTTGTGCGGCGGTTTGGTGGAACTCATCCGCAACGGCTGGGAAACCCTGGTCGAAGCCGGTTACGCCCCCGAGATGGCCTATTTCGAGTGCCTGCATGAAGTGAAGCTGATCGTGGATCTGATCTACGAAGGCGGCATCGCCAACATGAACTACTCGATCTCCAACACCGCCGAATACGGCGAATACGTCACCGGCCCCAAGATCGTCACCGCCGAAACCAAAAAGGCGATGAAAGAGGCGCTGGCGAACATCCAGTCGGGCCGCTTCGCCCGCGATTGGGTCTTGGAGAACAAGGCCGGTCAACCCTCGTTCAAGGCCACCCGCGCCAACAACCATAACCACCCGATCGAAGAAGTCGGCGCCAAGCTCCGCGCCATGATGCCTTGGATCGGCAAGAACAAACTGGTCGACAAAGACAAGACCGGCGGCGAAGGGTAACGCTGCGGCACACAAAAGTGCGGCGCTAAAGCCATTCGACAAGACAAGGCCGCGGGAGCGATCCTGCGGCCTTCGTTTTGGGGCCCCACGCATGTCCAGGAAATTCGCGATTGCCTTGTTCGCCGTTGCCGCTATTCTCGCCGCGCCGTCGTTTGCCGGGTCGGTCGAAACCGCTGCGGCTTTGCGCGATAAGGCGCTGACCGATGCCACCGCCTGGAACATCCTCGAATCGATCACGACCGAAATCGGGCCGCGCCCGATCGGCAGCCCGGCTTATGAGCGCTCGCGCGATTGGGCGGTGAAGAAGCTCAAAAGCCTCGGTTTCACCGACGTGCATGTCGAAACTTTCCCCAAGTCCGCTTGGATTCGCGGGGCCGAAAGCGCCGAGGTCGTCGCGCCGGTGCCGCAGAAACTTGCACTCATCGGGCTTGGCAATTCGCTGCCGACGCCAAAGGGCGGCATCGAGGCGCCGGTGGTGGTGTTCAATAGCTACGCCGAACTGCTGGACCAGCCGCCGGGTTCGCTGAAAGGCAAGATTGCCGTCGTCAATCAGCCGATGACCCGTACCCAGGATGGCTCCGGTTACGGCGCGGCGGTGGAAGCGAGGAATGGCGATGCCGAAGCCGCCAAGCGCGGCGCGGTCGCTTATCTGGTGCGCTCGATTTCCACCGGCACCGGCCGCGCGCCGCACACCGGTGCGACCTGGGGCGAGGGCCCGCATATTCCAGTCGCCGCGCTTGGCATGCCGGATGCCGATTTGCTGGCCAGCTTGGCGGCGCGCGGAACCGTCCGTGTACGTCTCAATCTCGCTTCCAGCATCAATCCCAAAGCGGTGTCGTTCAACATTTCCGGCGAGATCAAAGGCCGTGAAGTGCCGGACGAGGTCATCGTCATCGGCGGCCATATCGATAGCTGGGACCCGGGCACCGGCGCCATCGACGACGGCGCCGGCATCGCCATCACCACCGCCGCGGCCAAGCTGATCGGCGATCTGCCGCAGCACCCGCGCCGCACCATCCGCGTCGTGTTGTGGGGCTCGGAAGAGAACGGCGGCTCGGCGCAGGCCTATGCCGAGGCGCACAAGACCGAAGTGCCCAAGCTCGTCATCGCCGGCGAAAGCGATCTCGGCGCTGACCGTATTTATCAAGTCGCACTGCCGCAAGGCCTTCCGGGCCTGGAAGAAGTGATGGCGCCGCTGAAAGTGATCGTGTCGGGTGAGCCGCCGCGTCATGGCGGCTCCGACATCGGCGGGCTGCAGAAGGCCGGTGTGCCGATCCTCGGCGTCTCGAACGATGCGACGCGCTATTTCGATTACCACCACTCGGCCGACGACACGCTTGCTATCGTTAATCGCGCCGAGCTGAACCAGAACGTCGCCGTCTGGGCCAGCCTGATTTACCTGATCGCCGACTCCGGTATCGATTTTCACGCCAAGCCCGACGTGAAATAAATTCCGGTTGTTGCATTCATAGTGCAAAGCATTTGCAGCGATGACCAGCGCTGTCACGCGCGCGCGGCTGCGGCCAAGTATTTGAAGTGCTTTGCTTGCCGCCGCTGGTGTCGCAGCCGGTCGCAAAAAGCGAAAACCCCCTTGAAGAGTGCAGGAGGTATTCCCATTTTCGTTATATCCCGATAGCTGCAAGACCAAAGCGGACGCTGCGAAAAACGCAGCGGCGTTAGGCATAGTGGACGGCGGCGGGGCGTGCGAATGGTGACGGCGCGCTCACTGCCGATGATCGCCAGACGCTGTATATTTCCGATTTTTCCCTGGTGTCGAAGACCAAGGTTGAGGGCTTTCCGAACTAAAGCGCGACAAACAAAGAATCTTTCGGCGTTGCTCCAATGGTGTAAAACCGCCGCCAGAATCGATCGGGAGCGTAAGATGTACGTCACAGGTCATTGCTACTGCCGCAAGATCAGCTTTGAAGCCGAGGCCGATCCTTCTACGGTGCTGGTCTGTCATTGCACCGATTGCCAGGAGCTGACCGGCTCGGCGTATCGCGCTGTGATCGCGGCCAAGGATTTGAAGATTCTCACCGGCACGCCAAAGGTGTGGATCAAGACCGCCGAGTCAGGCCGCCAGAAGGCCCATTCCTTCTGCCCCGATTGCGGCTCGCCGATCTATTCCGGCGATCCGAGCGGCAGTTTGGCGGCGGTCAGTTTGCGTGTCGGTACCCTCGATCAGCGCCGCGATCTCGAACCGAAAAAGCAAATCTGGACCCGCTCGGCGCTACCCTGGGCCCTCGACTTGCACAATCTTCCCGGCCACGAGAAGCAGTAATTTTTTCACGCGGAAACGCGGAGGCGCAGAGCGGGTGTGTCAGAAGGCAGCGCCGCGACTCAGACGCGGTGATGGCGATTTGGCGTGATCTCTCTGTGCCTCTGCGTCGCGTGAATCCCTTTACGTTGGATTCTCCAAACTGAAGACTTCGCTCTCGGCGTCATAGGAGAACAGTTCGGCGAAGCGGCCCCAGCTGGTGATGGCGCGCAGGGTTTCGTCGGCAGCGTCTTCGGTGAATTTGTCTTCGAGTTCGTCGATGAAGCGGCGGCGCGGCGCGGTGTGGCTGGCGCGTTCGTCCAAGACTTTGCGGATGTGCGCGGCGAACGGCACGTTGGCAACCAGCGTCCGCTGGAAGATTTCCTTGCGGATTTGCGTTTCGGATTCGGCGAACAGCTTGCCCATAGGGGTCAGTTTGATGTCGCCGCCTTCCATGTCGCCGAGGCGCAGCATCTGCATCTGTTCGGTGATAGGAAACAATTCGTCGACTTCGAGCTGCAGATCGGAGGCGATGTCGGGAAGGTCGGCCGTGCCGTCGTACGGCGGCGCGGCGAGGGCTTCGATCAGGCCCCACAGCGTCGAGGTTGGAACCCGCGTGATCGGCGTGTCGGGAAGAACGCCAACCTGCGCGACATTGCGCTGGCGCTCGATCCGCCGCGCGGTCATTTCGACATAGATGCGATCGACGAAGTCCTCGAAACGTGGATCGGCGCGGTCGCGCGGATGTGGCAGGTCGATGGCGATATCGGTGGTGACGTGGCCGGGATTGGACGAGAAGATCAGCGCCCGGTCGCACATCTGCACCGCTTCCTCGATGTTGTGGGTGACCAGCAAGATCGATTTGATCGGCAGCTTCTTCTGGCTCCACAGCTCGATCAGATCGGTTCTGAGGTTTTCCGACGTCAACACGTCAAGGGCCGAGAACGGCTCGTCCATCAGAAGGATGTTGGGATGCACGACGAACGCGCGGGCGAAACCGACGCGCTGGCGCATGCCGCCGGAAAGTTCGCGCGGGTAGGCGCTTTCGTAACCATCGAGGCCGATGAGGTCGATGGTTTCCAGCGCCCTTGTGCGGATTTCCTTTTCCGGCAGTCCCAAGGCTTCGAGGCCGAGCTGCACGTTTTCCAGCACCGTCAGCCAGGGAAACAGCGCGAAGCTCTGGAACACCATGGCGATACCGCTCGCCGGCCCGTCGATTTTGTTGCCGAGATAGGTGAGCGTGCCGGCTTGCGGGCGAGCGAGCCCCGCGATCAGCCGCAGCAAGGTCGATTTTCCCGAGCCGGAACGGCCCAAGAGGCCGACGATCTCGCCTTCTTTCAGTCTGAGATTGACGCCGTCGAGCACGAGCAGCTCATCGCCGCCCGGTCGCGGAAATGACCGGCGCACATTGGCGACATCGAGGAGGATGTTGTTGTCCATCGGTGATGCCCTCTCAGGCGAGTTTGTACTTGCGTTCGGCGTACCAATAGAGCGGGCGCCAGAACAGGCGGTTGACCACTACGACATAGAGACACATCACGAAAATGCCGATCACGATGCGCTTGAAATCGCCCGCTGTGGTGGCGTCGGCAATGTAGGCGCCAAGCCCATAGGCGTGCAGCGATTTGTTGCCCCAACTGACCACTTCGGCGACGATCGCCGCGTTCCACGATCCGCCCGAGGCGGTGATGGCGCCGGTGACGTAATAGGGCAATACCGCAGGCAAACCGACTGTTTTCCACCACAGCCAGCCTTTGACTTGGAAATTGGACGCCACATCGCGCAGCTCGCGCGGCAAAGCGCTGGCGCCGGCGATGACATTGAACAGAATGTACCACTGGGTCCCCAGCACCATCAGCGGCGACAGCCAGATGTTGGGATTGAGGTTCCACGCCACGATCAGCGATACCGCGATCGGAAATACCAAATTGGCCGGAAACGCTGCCAGGAACTGGGCGACCGGTTGGATCACCTGCGCCAGATGCGGCCTGAGACCGACGTAAATCCCGATCGGGGTCCAGATGACACTGGCCAGTGCGATCAGCACCACCACCCGCACCATGGTCGCCAGGCCGCGCAAAGATGTGTCGAGCAGTTCGGGGCCGCTGAACGAGGCGCAGGCAAAGCGAACGACATGCCAGGTCACCCAGCCGCCAGCGATCGCCAACAAGCCGTACCAGATCACGTCGGCGATCCGGGAGCGCTTGCCGTCCTCCACTTTGCGGGCCCGGCGCGGCAGTTTCAGGGTCCAGCTCCAGTGCATCAGACGGCTGAACGGGCGCGACAGCCAGTCGAGCAGCTTGGAGCGCCGGAACATGGTCAAGGCCCAGCTTTCGGGCTCTTCGTCGCCCGGTTCGGAATCGATGCGGAAACGATGGGCCCAGGCCACCAGCGGCCGGAACAGGAGCTGGTCGAAGATGACGATCACCACCAGCATGGCGCCGATGGCGTAGAGAATGGCGCCGAGGTTCCTGGCAGCGATGGCGGTCTGAATATAGGAACCGATGCCGGGCAGGGCGATGGAAGTGGGTCCGACGCTGATCGCCTCCGCCGCCACCACGAAGAACCAACCGCCGGACATGCTCATCATCATGTTCCAGACCAGCTGGGGCATGCCGAACGGCGCCTCGATCCGCCAGAACCGGGCCCAGGAGGACAGGCCGAAGGTCTTGCCGGCCTCGGTCAGCTCGGCCGGGACGGTCCGCAGCGACTGGTAGAAGCTGAAAGCCATGTTCCACGCCTGGGATGTGAAAATGGCGAAAACCGCAGCAATTTCAGCCCCCAGGATTCGGCCCGGTGCCAGCGACAGGAAGAACACCACGGTGACGGAAATGAAGCCGAGGATGGGCACCGACTGCAGGATGTCCAGCAGCGGAATGAGAAGCAGCCCGGCGCGCGGCGATTTGGCCGCCCAGGTCGCATAGGAAAAGGTGAAAATCAGCGAAAACGCCATTGCCACCAGCATCCTAAGCGCCGTGCGGAAGGCGTAATTGGGCAGGTTGGCGGGGTCGAGCGAGATGCCTTTGGCGGTCACGGCGGCGATCGGCTGCACCAGTTCGCGGCTGGCCTCGGCCAACAGGATGATCAGCCCAAACACGAAGATCGCGGCCAGGATGTCCCACGACCGCGGCAGCAGTTTCTGGGTCTCAATCGAGACGGGGGGCAGGATTCTCATGTCGGATGCGCTCGCAAACGCTGGCGCACGTAACCATGCGCCAGGGTGGGCCGTATAATGAAAGTTCGGTCACAACCAGCAGTTCTCCAGATATTTTCCCTGATGGCCGGCAGCAGTCAGTTTTCGCCGCAGGTACAGGGGTTTGACTTGCGCCCTGCGACAGTTCCGGCATAAATACGTCGGCAAAAGTGAGGCCCCGCTCGCCCGGTTCACGGGCGCTTAAGGGCGATTGGTTAAAAGTTTAGCGAGCTGATAACTCGGCGGGCGGAACGGCGATCCGGCGATGACGCAAGGCGCGACCAGACATGACGCAGAATGCGGGTTTTCCGCAGGCGTTGTCGTGTGCGCCCACTTCACGCCCCGACCTTCCCTCGGTTTGCCGCGTGGCGAGCTTCTCCTCCTTAGATGCCCCTAGGCGCCGGCGGGTGCGGCTGATCCGCACCGGGTGTTTAGGGGAAATCGCGCGAAAGGAGAGATCGAAGCCGCTATAAGCGGTGAACGGAAGGAACGTATTGGCCATGACGACGACATCAACCGACAAAAACCGGGTTCAGGTTTTCGACACGACGCTGCGTGACGGCGAGCAATCGCCCGGCGCGGCAATGACCTTCGAGGAGAAGCTGGAAGTCGCCGATTGTCTCGATGCCCTGGGCGTCGACATCATCGAAGCGGGTTTCCCAATTTCCAGCCAAGGTGATTTTGACGCCGTTTCCGAAATTGCACGCCGCGTGAAGAACGCTAGCGTTTGTGGTTTGGCGCGTGCGGGTTTTAAGGACATCGACCGTGCCGCCGAAGCGGTGAAGCACGCCCAACGCCCGCGTATTCACACTTTTATTTCGACCAGCCCGGTGCACATGAAGCACAAGCTGAACATGGGCGCCAATGCCGTGCTCGATGCGGTCGGTGTTTCCGTCAGTCACGCCCGCAAGCTGGTTGACGACGTGCAGTGGAGCGCCGAAGACGCCACCCGCACCGAACGCGATTTTCTCTGCCGCTGTGTCGAACTCGCCATCCGCTCCGGTGCCACCACGGTGAACATCCCGGATACGGTGGGTTACGCCACGCCGCAGGAGTTCTATGAACTCATCCAGATGCTGTTCAACCGCGTGCCCAACATCGACAAAGCGGTGATCGCCACCCATTGTCACAATGACTTGGGATTGGCGGTGGCAAACTCGCTGGCAGGTGTGCTGGCGGGAGCGCGGCAGGTGGAATGCACCATCAACGGCATCGGCGAACGGGCCGGCAATGCGGCGCTGGAAGAAATCGTCATGGCGCTCAAGGTCCGGGGGGATCTGATGCCGTTCACGACGGGCGTCAATTCCACGCTGCTGTCGAAAGCCTCCAAGCTGGTGTCGAACGTCACCGGCTTTCCGGTGCAGTACAACAAGGCGATCGTCGGCAAAAACGCCTTCAGCCACGAAAGCGGCATCCATCAAGACGGCATGCTGAAAAACGTGGAAACCTACGAGATCATGCGCCCCGAAACCGTGGGCGTGAAGGAGACCTCGCTGGTTCTGGGCAAGCTGAGCGGCCGTCACGCCTTCAAGGACAAGCTCGCCAATCTCGGCTACGAACTGGCCGACGCCGCCTTCGAGGACGCGTTCCGCCGCTTCAAGGCACTGGCCGACAAGAAGAAGAATGTGTTCGACGACGACATTGCCGCTCTGGTCGACGACGAGATTGGCCGCGCTCAGGACCTCATCGTCGTCAAGGGGCTGAAGGTGATGACTGGCGTCGGCATCCCGCCGTCGGCCGAAATGACCTTGACCATCGAAGGTAAGGACAAGACGGCCGAGGTGACCGGCGACGGCGCCGTCGACGCGATCTTCAACGCTATCCGTGAACTTTATCCCCACACCGTCAACTTACAGGTCTATCAAGTAAAGGCGGTGACCGAGGGGACCGACGCGCAGGCGCACGTCAGTGTCCGGCTCGAAGAAGATGGCCGTACGGTCATAGGCAGAGGCGCTGACACCGATACATTGGTGGCTTCTGCCTACGCCTATGTTAATGCATTGAACAAGCTCTTGGTGAAACGCAGGAAGCAGGCGCCCGAAACCCTGAACGTCGCACAGTGATACGGCCCGGCTCCGGGGAAGTCCTCGGGGCCGAGACGGCTCATTGCAGGGGTCCGGCGATCCGGCTCACGAAAGGAATGGCAGGTTAAGCATGTTCGGCAGTCTTCTCGGCGCGCTGTCGAGCGATATGGCGATCGACCTCGGAACCGCGAACACCCTCGTCTATGTCAAGGGACGCGGCATCGTTCTCAACGAACCGTCCGTCGTCGCCACGATCAATCGAGGGGGTAAGAAACAGGTCCGTGCCGTCGGCAACGACGCCAAGATGATGCTGGGGCGTACCCCCGGCAATATCGAGGCGATTCGGCCGATGCGCGACGGCGTCATCGCGGATTTCGAAATTGCGGAGGAGATGATCAAACATTTCATCCGCAAGGTGCACAACCGCAGGTCGTTCGCCAATCCCATGATCATCGTCTGCGTGCCGTCCGGTTCGACGGCGGTGGAGCGGCGTGCCATTCAGGAATCGGCCCTGTCGGCCGGGGCTAGGCGCGTCTTCCTGATCGAGGAGCCGATGGCGGCGGCAATCGGCGCCGGTTTGCCGGTGTCTGAGCCGACCGGCTCGATGGTGGTCGATATCGGCGGCGGCACCACGGAAGTGGCGGTGCTGTCGCTCGGCGGCATCGTCTATTCGCGCTCGGTGCGGGTCGGCGGCGACAAGATGGACGAGGCCATCATCGCCTACATCCGCCGTCACCAGAACCTTCTTATTGGCGAAGCCTCGTCCGAGCGCATCAAGAAGGAAATCGGCTCGGCCGCGCCGCCGCCGGATGGCACCGGGGTGACCTTGGAAATCAAGGGCCGCGACCTTTTGAACGGCGTGCCGAAGGAAATCACGATTACCCAGCGCCATATCGCCGAGGCCCTGGCCGAGCCGGTCGGGCAGATCGTCGAGGCGGTCAAGGTTGCTTTGGAAGCGACGCCGCCGGAACTGGCGGCTGACATTGTCGACAAGGGCATCGTGCTGACGGGCGGCGGCTCGCTGCTGGCAAATCTCGATCAAGTGCTACGCGAAGAGACGGGCCTGCCGATCTCGATCGCCGACGATCCCTTGTCCTGTGTGGCACTGGGAACCGGACGGGTGCTGGAAAACACCAAAGGCATGCGGCACGTTCTATCAACTGCCTTCTGATAGCCTTCCGGCTGGAGGCGGTGGGTCGGAGCAGGTATGGGTAACAGTAGCTGGAGGATTTCGCGGTCGCGCGGCAGAGCCCATCTGCCGCTCGCCGTCGTCGCCGTGCTGGCTGTTGTGCTGATCCTGTTCGGCAAGGTCCAGTCCTCGATGTTTGACCGGGCCCGTACCAACCTCGCCGACTGGATGAGCCCGGCGCTGTCGGCGACCCGTACGCCGATGCAAGTGGCGGGGCGCTGGCTTGCCTCGATCGGCGATTTCTTCTGGGTTTACCAGGAAAACATGCGCCTCAAGGAAGAGAATGCCCGCCTCAAACAATGGCACAACTCGGCGCTGGTGCTGGACGAGCGGCTGAAGCGCTACCAGCTCTTGCTCCACGCGGTGCCGGACCCGACGATGTCGTCGGTGGTGGCGCGGGTGATCGGACGGGCCAACCACTCGTCGCTGCAGACCATGATCCTCGATGCCGGCAAGTCGAGCGGCGTCAAGCCGGGGCAGGCCGTGATCGACCAGCGCGGCATGATCGGCCGCATCTATTTGACCGGCGAGCGTACCAGCTGGGTCATTCTTCTCACCGACTTGAACAGCCGCATTCCGGTGTCGATCGAGCCCAACAACGATCAGGCGATCATGGCTGGCGACAACTCGCCGATGCCGGTGATCGAGACACTGGCGCATGGCGTCCAGCTCAAGGCCGATGCCCAGGTCGTGACTTCGGGGGATGGCGACATTCTTCCGGCGGGTATTCCGATTGGCGTCATCGTTCCCGACAGAGGCACCTATCGCATCGCCTTGTTTGCCGATCAGACCACGGCGCAAGACGTCGAAATCGTTGATTTCAAGCTCAAGCCTGAGCAGCCGCCGCTGGTGACCCAACAAGAACTGCCGGTGACCGCTGCCGGACTGCCGCCTGTCGTCCCGCCGCCGCAAGGAACCGGTGTGGCGCCGCAGCCGGTCATGGCGCTGCCGCCGCCCGTGTTCAAACCGCTGGTGCAGCAACCGGGGGCGCCGGTGAAGCCGGGTGCTCTTCCTGCCGACAATTTGGATACCGACGTGCCCAACGCCGGTAATCAGTGAGGCTGCCGTGGAACGCTTGGGCGGTTTTTTCCATTCCCGGCACTTTGCCAATGCTATGCCAGTGCTGTTCGGCTTGGTCGGCGTCGTGATCACGAATTTGCCGTTTTCGCTGTTCGGCGGTTGGATTCCGTCGCCGATGTATGCCCTGATGCCGGTCTATTACTGGTGCTTGGTGCGTCCCGATCTGATGAGCCCGGGCTGGGTGCTTTTAATCGGTCTCGGCCATGACGTGTTTTCGGGCGAACCCATCGGTGTCTGGGCGGCGTCGTTCGTGGTGACCTACGCGGTGATCGACAAGCAGCGCGACGCCTTTGCCGGTCTATCGGGGTGGGGTGCCATCCTCGGCTTTGCCACCGCGGCGCTGATCGCCTGCGCCACCAATTACACGATCACCTCGCTTTATTTCTGGAAGCTGATGGCGGTCGGCGGATCGATCCGGGAATTCGCGGTGACGTCGGTGCTGTATGTCGTGGTGTTGCCGCTCCTCAGCTTTACGCATCGCAAAGTGGTCGGCCCCTTGCGGAGCGAATTCTGATGCCGCTGTTCGACCGCAAAGACAAATCCCGTTACGCCAGCTTCACTCGGCGCACATTGATGCTGTCGGGCGCCATGGGCGGGATTTTCGCGGTGCTGGGCGCACGTCTTTACCAGCTACAGATTCTCAACGGTCACGAGTACTTGGAGGACGCGGAACACAACCGCATCAGCCAGCGGTTCATCTTCCCGCCGCGCGGGCGTATCTTCGACCGCTTCGGCGTCGAACTGGCCTCCAACCGGCGGAACTATCGCGTCGTCATTGTGCAGGAACAAGCCAGCCCGAGCGTCGAGGCGGTGCTGGATTCGGTCGCCAAGATCATTCAGATCGATCCCGACAAGAAGCAGCGCGTGCTGCACGACATCGCGGTGAACAAGAAATTCGCGCAAGTGCCGATTGTCGAGAACCTGTCGTGGGAGGAGTTTGCCCGGGTCAGCATGCATCTGCCCTATCTGCCGGGGGTGCAGACTGATATCGGCGAGACCCGCGCCTATCCCTACCTCGCCGAGATGAGCCATGTCCTCGGCTACGTCGCGGCGGCGAACCAGAAAGACCTCGATAAGGACAACGATCCGCTGCTCGCCCAGCCCGGTTTCCGCATCGGCAAACGCGGCATCGAAAAGCAGTACGACAGCGAAATGCGCGGGGGGGCGGGCGCGTCGCAGGTCGAAGTGAATGCTTACGGCCGCGTCATCCGCGAATTGGATGCCAAGCCATCCTCGCCGGGCAAGGACGTCTGGCTCACACTCGATTGCCAGTTGCAGCGCTATGCTGAAGAGCGCCTCGGCGACGAAAGCGCAGCCTGCGTGGTCATGGATACGGCCACCGGCGACGTGCTCGCGCTGGCGTCATCGCCCGGCTACGACCCCAATTTGTTCAATGTCGGCATCAGCACGACGGCGTGGAACGAGCTGCTCCACAACGACCACAAGCCGCTGCTGAACAAAGCGCTGTCGGGCTCCTATCCGCCGGGATCGACCTTCAAGCCGGCAATGGCACTGGCCGCCTACGACAACGGTCTGGCTGATCTGCAGGTCTTTTGCAGCGGCTCGGTGACGATCGGCAACCACACCTTCCACTGTTACAAGAAGGGCGGGCACGGCCATGTCGACTTGCGCCGCGGCATTCAGGTGTCGTGCGACGTCTTTTTCTATGAAGTCGCGCGGCGGCTCGGCATCGACAAGATGGAAGCGGCGGCCCGTGCGCTTGGCTTGGGGGCGCAGACCGGCATCGAACTGCCGGGTGAGAACTCCGGCTTCATCCCCAGTGCAGGCTGGAAACTGGCGCGCTACGGTGTGCCTTGGCAGCTTGGCGACACAATCAGCGCCGGTATCGGCCAGGGCTATGTGGTGGTGACGCCGATCCAACTTTGCACCATGGCGGCGCGCATCGCTTCGGGCAAGGCGCTGGTTCCGCGCATTGCTCATGTGGTCGGCAGCCGCTTCCAGCCACAGCCGATGCCGGGCGCGCTGCCGTTCTCGCCGGAAGCCTTCGCCGCGGTGCGCGACGGGCTCAACGCGGTGTGCAACGAGCCGGGTGGCACGGGTTACGCTTGGCGTATCACCGAGCCGGGTTTCGAGATGGCGGGCAAGACTGGCACCGCCCAGGTTCGCCTCATCTCCAAGCAGGAACACGACGCCGGCGTGCGCAAAAACGAATCCTTGCCGTGGAACCTGCGTGACCACGCGCTGTACTTCGCCTACGCGCCCGCCGGGTCGCCGCGCTATGCCTGCATGGTGATGATGGAACATGGCGCCGTCGGCAGCCATCCGCACGTCCAGATGGCACGCGACATCCTGTTGTTCGCCCAGCGGCGCGATCCGGTGAAGCTGCCGACGGCCTACCCGGTGCGCGCCGCCGAAGACCATCGCGAGGGGGAGGGCTGAGATGCCGATTCGTCCCTATGCCGCCGCCCGGCGCCATCTGTCGATTACCGACAAGCTCTACGAGGTCAATTGGGGCCTGGTGCTGCTGATCACCATCATCGCCGGCGTTGGTATCGCTATGCAGTATTCGGTGGCCGGCGGCCATTGGGATCCGTGGGCCTCCAAGCAGCTCGTCCGGTTCATCATTGGTTTTGTGATGATGATAGTGGCGGCGATGGTCGACATCCGCGTCTGGATGAACATCGCCTATCCCTTCTATGCGGTGTCGCTGGTGCTGCTCTTGGGCGTGGAGGCGATGGGCATGGCCCATTTGGGTGCCCAGCGCTGGATTTCGCTCGGCCCGCTCGAACTGCAGCCCTCCGAACCGATGAAGATCGCTATCATCCTGGCGCTGGCCAAGTTCCTGCACGGCCAGAGCGTCGAGGACATTGCCAAGCCGGGGCGCCTGTTGATCCCGCTCATTATGATCGGCATGCCAGCGGTGCTGGTGGCGATGCAGCCCAATCTCGGCACCACCATCATCATCGCACTGGACGGCTGTGCGCTTCTGTTCCTGGCCGGGTTGTCGTGGTGGTGGATTGTGCCGACGCTTACGGCGATGGCGGCCGCCGTGCCGGTGGCCTGGAGGTACGTGCTGCACGATTACCAGAAGGCCCGGGTGATGACTTTCCTGAACCCGGAATCTGATGCACTGGGGGCGGGCTGGAACATCACCCAGGCCAAGATTGCGGTCGGATCGGGCGGAGCGGCGGGCAAGGGCTTCCTGGAAGGCACTCAAAGCCGGCTCAACTTCCTGCCGGAAAAGCAGACCGATTTCATCTGGACCAATTTTGCCGAGGAATTTGGCTTTGTCGGCTGCACCGCCATGCTGATTCTGTTCGCCGTGGTGCTGGGCTATGGCGTCCAAATCGCGATGAGCGCGCGCAGCCAGTTTGGCCGGCTGGTGGCCATGGGGGTTTCCCTCAACTTCTTCTTCTACATCATGATCAATGGGCTGATGGTGACGGGACTGATTCCCGTGGTGGGCATTCCCATGCCGTTGATCTCCTACGGCGGCACTGCGATGCTGGCGGTGATGTTCGGCTTTGGCCTGCTGCTCTCAGTCCATGTGCACCGGCAGGTGGAAATACCCCGCCATTCGACCGGAATCATCTGAAATACCAGAGATTTATGGGGCACCAACGATCCGCCCCCAGAAACCTTCCGCCAGTGTCGATTTGGCGAAAGTCGCGCATGGACAGGGTGGAATCCCTCTGCTATACGCCCGCCTCCTTTGTGGGTGATTAGCTCAGTTGGTAGAGCAGCTGACTCTTAATCAGCGGGTCACAGGTTCGAGCCCTGTATCACCCACCATTGATCTTGCTACGCTTTTCCCGCTTTAGGGTTGGAACAGGTTGGCACGGTCGAGAACTCAGTCGGGAATTTTCGTTCTCAATTCGAGCTTCTTGATTGCGCTGTCCGCCAACGCCGGGTCGCGGTTGAGGTAGTGCGCGTCCAGGATCGTGGCGACGTCGCGCAAGGAGTGGCCCGCCAGGGTGGTGATTTCCGGCTGAGTATTGTTGCCTTTGCACAAGTACGCCAAGATCACGGTGTCCTTCAGCAAATGGGCGCAGTACGTCCTATCGTTGGAGTAGAACTGGAAACATCTCCGGTTCCGCTTATTTATTAGAGTCGATCCAAGAAGTTGTTGTGTCCTGAGAATCGGATGTGATTCTGTTGTTGGCGGCGATCCTTTTGGGATCAAGCAGAAACTCGTCAGTACACATTGAGCGACATGATGTGCTGTGGACGCGCGACCGCTGCCGATTCAAAAAGGGCAACGGTCGCGACAACCACAATGGACTGTGGACTACGCACTGCCCTACATCTTGGTCTTCACGCCTGCATAGAAGCCGCGGCTTGACCGCAGAAACCCAACGGGGTTCTGATAGTCTTCATCAAACAGATTGTTGATGCGACCGTAAACCGTGAAATTATCACTGATGTCGTAACTCGCGCCGATATCGGCGGTTGTATAGCCGGACGCTTTCATGCGCGAGATTGTGAAGGCGCGGTTGCCGTCAATCCACGGCCCAACGGTGAGCACATTCGCGTTAACTGACAACGCCGGTGTGATCTGCCAACGCGCATCCACGCTGACCTTGTTCTGCGGACGGCGCAGTAATTCGAGATGCGCAATCTCGTCCGTTGCCTTCGTGTAGGTGTAATCCAACCGCAGCGTGACGGATTGGACAGGCTGCAAGGTGATAAAGCTCTCGACGCCCTCGGTCTTTGCCTTGCCGATATTGGTATAGGAGGACCAAGTTGCGTTGTTGCCGATCAGGTTTTTTATGTCGTTGCGGAAATAAGTCGCGCCAAACCGCAGGACATTTTCGAACAGCGGTTGCTCAAAGCCTACATCCCAACCGGTGCTGGTTTCGGGTTTTAGATCGGGATTGCCGTAGAAGCCGTAGGACGGATAGTCCTGGAACATCTGGCTCAAGGTCGGCACTTTGAAGCCGGTTCCGACACTTGCCTTCAGCTTGGTTCCTGTTGCCTCGACAATATAGACAGGCGCAACGCGATAGGTCGCCCGGCCGCCAAAATGGTCATTGCCGTCGTAGCGCAGCGAAATCGTGCTGTAGAAATTGTCGAACAGGTTCGACTGCAGTTCGGCGTAGCCCGCTGTGAAATTGTTGCTGGCCGAAATCGGCAAGCGGATTTCGTCGCGCTGGTGCTCGAAGCCGAGGACCAGAAGTTCGCTGTCAGAAAAATGCAGATTTCCTTGCCAATCGACTTTGACGCGATTCCCAGAATAATAGCTTATCCCATTGCTCGGGCTGTTGTCGGTAGATTTGATGCTGCTGTAGGCGACACCCAGCGTCTGGTCGAGGAAACCGCCGAACAGGACAAGGTGCCCCGTTCCGCGCGTGTAGTATTGCAGGGAATCATCCCGGCTTTGGGTCGCCTCAGGATTGCCGCTCCAGTCGTCGCCTGTGAGATGCAGGCGGGAATTCGTATAGCGGCCGACAAAGCCGACGTCGAAATTCTCAACGACATCGTAGCCGAGCTTCGTCGACGCCGTAACATTATCATAGCGATCGTCGTTCCGCTTTTCGCCAGGTGCCAAAAGGTCCAGCGGCGTCACTGGCGTGGCGTTCGAATGGAAATGCGCGACATTGGCGGCAAAATGAAAACCGCCTGTCGAACCGCTGACACCGCCGTTCTGATTGAAGGTGTCGAACGATCCCCCTTCGATACCGGCCGTAAAACGAGCCGGTCCGTTGCCGACCTTTGTGATGATGTTGATCACGCCGCCGATGGCATCGGAGCCATAGAGTCCACTTTGCGGCCCCCGCAGAACTTCAACCCGATCGATGTCTGGTGTCAGGAACGACCCGAAGTCGAAGGCCGCGTTGGCGCCGCTTGGATCGCCAACATCAATGCCGTCCACCAGCACCTTGACGTGATTGGAGTTTGTGCCGCGCATAAACACTGATGTCTGACCGCCGGGTCCGCCGGTCTGGACGATATTGAGGCCGGGTACATCCTTCAGCAGATCAGGCAAGGTCTGACTCTGCCGAACGGCTATATCATCGGCCGTGATCACGGTGACGCTGCTTGCAACTTGCGCTTCGGGCGTCGGAACGCGCGTCGCCGAGACCACAATGGTTTCGGGCGTGTCAACTGTTGTCGCGGCACTTGAAGAAGCTGCCAGACCGATCAGGCCGACAGTTGAACATAATAAGGACTTGCGCATGACATTCTCCTGGTTTGATTCCAGGAGTCGACACGCGAAAGCATACGGTCTTTTCTATAGAACATGCCTAACCGAGGCTCCGCGCCAACGACTCCGCCTTGTCGTCGCAACGGTTTCCCCCGTTAGTTTCCAGCCATCCTCGACCGAAAACAGGACGACGGCGCAAGGCAAGTCTCCTGGCTCCCGGCTCTATCGCTCTCGTCCGCCTTCCCAAGGCATCCCGCCTCAGTGGCATTGGGGACGATCGCTCGCCGGTCACAGTTGCGAGGACAGCCGCGGGTTCTCACCGCATTCCTTTTGATCCCCTTCGGGAACCCTGCACGCGGCTCGGAACATAGCCAACCTACCGTGCCGGTCAATCCGCTCAATTTGCTCTGGGGTCGCATTCTGGCGTTCCGTTGTGTCCAGATCACAGCAACAGCAAAATGCTATTGCTCTGACGCAAATCGCCTATTTTGGAGCATCTGGTCTGGTCTATTTGGTCAGCGCGATCTTTTCCACGCGGGTGTAATCGATCTTGCCGGTGCCAAGTACCGGGATGGCATCGATGTGGATGATACGCTTGGGCACCGCCAGTTCGGACACACCGTGATTTTGCGCCCAACCGACCAAATCGATCCGATCAGCGTCGGGGTTGGTGGTCAGCAGCACAATGTGCTCGCCCTTGCGCCCGTCGGGCATCGTGATCGCGGCATGAGCGAAGTCGGGCCACAATGCCAACGCGATGTTTTCGACCACCGCCAGCGAAACGGCTTCGCCGCCGATTTTGGCAAACCGCTTCAGCCGCCCCTTGATCGAAATGAAACCGTCTTCGTCGATATGCACCACGTCGCCGGTATCGTGCCAGCCGTCCTTGGGGGGCTGGATCACGCCAGGCTGGTCGGGCCGGATATAGCCGAGCATGACGTTCGGCCCCTGGATGAACATGCGCCCGGCGTTGGGAATGCCCTCGACCGGCTCCAGCCGGGCGTCCATGCCGGGCAAGATGTGCCCGATTGTGCCGGAGTGGTTGGCTCCCGGCTGATTGATAGCGGCCAGCGGCGAGGCTTCCGTGAGGCCGTAGCCTTCAAGGATTTCGAGCGAACTCTTACGGTGCAGGAGTTGGCGGGTTTCGTCGCGCACACGCTCGGCGCCGCAAGCCGCAATGCGCAAATTCTTCAGGGCGCCTTCCTCGCCAGCGCGGGCGTATTGCGACAGGAACGTGTCGGTGGAAATGAGGATGGTGGCGCCCGTTTCGCGGATCCGCCGCGAGATTTCTTTCGGCTGCAGCGGTGTTGGATGCAGCACCGTCTTGAAGCCCACGATCAGTGGCAGGATCACGCCCGTGTTCAAGCCGAAGCAATGGAACATCGGCAGGGCGTTGAACATGACGTCCGTCGCAAACAGGGGGACGTGTTCGCACGCCTGTTCGATGTTGACGAGGATGTTGAAGTGGGAAAGCGCCACCCCCTTGGGTTCGCCCTCGGTCCCCGAGGTAAACAGGATCACGGCCGGATGGTCGTAGGCCGGCTTCTTGCCGGTCAGGTTCGCCCAAACATTGCCGACGAAATGCGAGGCCTTGCCTCCGGTAACGAATGGCGGCGCGAACTTGCCCGTCGCCGCAACCGCCTTGTCGAACACCGTCAGATGTTTCCTGACGTCTTCGAGGTAGACGATCTCGGCTTTACTGGAAAGTTCCGCCACCATGCCGCCGAGCTTGGCCAGGTCGACGAACTTGCGTGCCGTGACGATGCGTTTGACTTTGGCGGTGCGTAACGCGCTGAACACCCCGGCGGCGCCATTGGAGAAGTTCAGCATCGTCGGCACCCGGCCAAACGCGGAAAGTGCAAAGAACGCAATGACGGTGCCTAAACTGGTAGGCAACATAATGCCGACCGCTTCACCGGGCGCAGTCCCCTTGCGCAGCGCATGACCCACAGCGAGCGACGCCATAACCAGCATGTCATAGGTCGCTACGGTTTCGTCGCCGTCGACAATCGCCGGGCGGCTGCCGCCGACCCGCGCCCGCACGTCTACCAACGCCTGGAAAAGTGTTTTGCGCCCGTTCTGCAGATCGATCGGTTTCATTTCTTTGCCGGATACGACAGCGACAGTTGCTGCTAGCAATTACGCCTCCATCACTGCACCATCAGCCACGCATTCATGGCACAGATATCGCTGAACCACGTGCTCTACGGCTTTGATCATGCCTCCCTCCATACATCCGCCATTCAAACCAGCGATTTTGCGATATGCACGAAGGGGAGATCGATACGAAAACTCGCACTGAAGTTAAGCTGGTGGAAAAAGCTCAACGCCCGCGCGTTGTCCTGGTCAACAACACCCCAAAACTCCGTGATGCCACGCGTGACGGCGTAGTCTTCGAGCAATTTGTGCATCATGCTACCTAAGCCGTGCCGTTGCAGGTCCGTACGGACGATTACGGCACATTCGGCGCTTTTCTTAAGGGTGTCCCTGGCAAAGCGCGCGACGGCGACAACCTCGCCTTTCAAATTCTCCGCGACAAACGCCATATGCTGTTCGTAATCGATCTGAGTGAGCTGCGCTGCGAGCCTCTCCGACAGGCGGCGGATGCTGTTGAGAAAGCGAAACCGCAAGTCCTCGGCGCTGCACAGAAAGGAAGCCGCAACGAACCTGGGCGCATCGTCGGGACAAACCGGCCGCACCAACAAGCGACTACCGTACCAATTGATATGCTGGGACAAGAAGTCCGGATAGGTCGTCATCGTCTACTCACCGCCACGCAATCTGGATACTACATGCTTGCAACGTTGCAAGCACGCCCTCTCTGTAGGACACGGCAGCCAGCGCCACACCAGGATGTGGCTTGAATTTCTGCAACACCCAACACTCGACACCCAAACCGGCCAGATCACCCTCTATCCGACTGATGAACTTATTTGTCTTTCAGCAGACGACAATTTAGGCGTTCGCCGCGCCATGCCTCGGCACGGCTAAGCCCAGCGCAAGGCCAGCACGCTGGAGCGCCAGAAGTGCAACGAAAGCAATTCCGTTCACGCTCAGCACATATAGAATGACCTTCGCACTGAAGGCACCTGATCCAGATGGGAGAATCGCTGTGGCCGCATAGAGCGAGCCCTCATACGCCGCAAAGGCAATTACAAACGTGCCAAGCGCAGCCTGAACCCAACCTGTTCGGCGCAACATCGATTCCGCTTTGACCGCGGCGCCTGTCGCCACGAGTGCCGCTATGCCGATGACGGCGCCCCAGGCGAAACTGTCCCAACTTTGCGGATAGTTCAGACAAGTATAGCCAACGATCTGGTTGGCAGCCCAGTTGACACCCGTCAACACAAAGGCATCACGCCGATTCAAATGGAGCGCAGCGAGTGCCCCAAGCGCCGCAAAGGGCGTGGCGCAGGCGAAGATGAGGCTGCCGAAAAGCGTCGCCCCAGTGAGGATTGCAATCCAACTGACGCGCCTGATGGTGCTGTTGTCCCGCATCTGCATATCTATATCTCCCCAGGCTTTGCTACCCGTTCCAGTCTGTCAAACCGCGCCCAAATGCCGTTTTCGCCATCCCATGAACCTTGGCTCGAAGCTTTGGAATATTCGGTGGCGCGCTGCTCGAAGAAATTGGCGTGTTCCACACCGTTGAGCACTTCCACCAGCCACGGCAAAGGATGAGACTTGATTTGCTCATACCCCGCGTCGGTCTCGCGGAAATGTCCGAACAGCACCGGCAATCGTAACTGGGTCAACCTCCAATCGGCAATATATCGAACATAGGACTTGATGTCGCCCGCACGCATACCATCCACCTCACCAAGCTCGAAGGCAAGATCGACGAAGCGCTCTTCCAGTCCCACCATGATTTTGGCGACATCCAGAATGTCGTCTCGCACGGAATTTGACAGCGCGCCGGTTTCGGCGTTCCAGGCATGGAAGAGCTGTATCATGGCTTCGCAATGCAAACTCTCGTCACGTACCGACCACGTCACGATCTGGCCCATGCCCTTCATTTTGTTGTAGCGCGGGAAGTTGAGAAGCATGGCAAAGCTGGCAAACAGCGCCATGCCTTCGGTGAAGGCGCCGAACATGGCAAGAGTGCGCGAGACATCGGCCACCGTGCCGACACCGAAGCTGTGCATGTAATCCGCCTTGTCGCGCATGGCGGCGTAATCGCGGAACGCCTCGAATTCCACTTGCGGCATGCCGAGCGTCTTCAACAACAGCGCATAGGCGTCGATATGTACCGTCTCCATATTGGTGAAGGCGGCCAGCATCATCTGCACTTCCAAAGGCTGGAAGATCGGCAAATAGCGCTTCATATAGTTGTCGGAGACTTCCACGTCGGACTGCGTGAAAAAGCGGAAAATCTGGGTGAGCAAATTGCGTTCGTTGTCGCTAACGCGGTCGGAAGCCCAGTCCTTTACGTCTTCGCCAAGCGGGACTTCCTCGCCCATCCAATGGACCTGCTGCTGACGCTTCCAGAATTCGTACGCCCAGGGATACCGCTCAACGTTATAGGCGCCGGAGGCGGTGAGAAGTCCGATGCGGCCGGTCCCGACCAATTCAAGCGGGTTTAAGCGAGAGAGTTCCATGGCTGTTGTTCCGGTCACTGGCAGGCCAAGCATTCGTCGTAATCGGTTGGGGCGCCACCTTGGATCGCGGCGACTTCGTCTTTCGTGCCTGCGAAGCCGGCGCGCTGCACCGATTTCGAGCGGCAGTAATAGAGGCTCTTGATGCCCTTCTGCCACGCCGTCCAATGCAGCATATGCAAATCCCATTTTGGTACGTCGCCCGGCAGGAAGAGATTGATCGACTGACTTTGACAGATGAAGGGCGCGCGATCGGCCGCCAGTTCCACAATCCAGCGCTGGTCGATTTCGAACGCCGTGCGGAAGATGGATTTTTCGTCGGCCGTCAGGCAATCGAGATGTTGCACCGAGCCTTCCGCCGCGATGATGGATTGCCAGACCTCCGGCGTATCGGCGCCAACTCTTGCCAAGAGTTTTTTCAGATGCGGATTGCGCACCGAAAACGAGCCTGACAGCGTCTTGTGAGTATAGACATTGGCCGGAATGGGTTCGATGCACGCGCTGGTGCCACCGCAAATGATCGAGATGGAAGCGGTGGGCGCAATGGCGAGCTTGTGGCTGAAGCGTTCCACAACGCCGCGCTCGGCGGCATCGGGACAAGCCCCACGCTCTGCGGCTAAACGTTTGGACACTGCATCGGCATCCGCGCGCAATTTCTTAAAGATGCGCAAGTTCCACGATTTGGCGAGCGCACTTTCGAAGGGAATGCCGCGGGCTTGCAGGAATGAATGAAACCCCATGATGCCAAGCCCGACCGAGCGCTCACGCAGAGCGGCATAGGCGGCGTGCTCCATTCCCTTGGGAGCACTGTCGATAAAATCCGTCAGCACATTGTCGAGGAACCGCAGTACGTCCTCGACAATGCCTGGCACCTCGCTCCACTGGTCCCAGGTCTCGATATTGAGCGAGGAGAGACAGCAGACCGCCGTGCGCATTTCGCCGTCGTGATCGCGGCCGGACGGCAGCGTGATCTCGGCACAAAGATTGGACGAACGGACTTTGAGACCCAACGCACGCTGATGCGGAGCGAGCGCCCGGTTCACCGTATCGATAAAGAGAAGATAAGGTTCGCCGGTTTGAAGGCGGGTTTCCAGTATCTTCTGCCACAACTGGCGCGCCGGCACCTCGCGCAGCACGTCGCCCGTCTTGGGACTCTTGAGGCCAAACGGCTTGTCATCGCGCACCGCCTCCATGAATTCATCGGTAATGGCGATGCCGTGGTGAAGGTTCAAAGCCTTGCGGTTGAAGTCGCCGGAAGCTTTGCGGATTTCGAGGAACTCTTCAATTTCCGGATGGTGAACATCGAGATAGCACGCCGCCGAACCGCGCCGGAGCGATCCCTGGCTGATCGCGAGCGTCAGACTGTCCATGACGCGGATGAAGGGGATGATGCCCGAAGTCTCGCCACAGCCTTTCACCGTCTCGCCAATCGAGCGCACGCCACCCCAATAGGTGCCGATGCCACCACCATTGGAGGCGAGCTTCACATTCTCGTTCCAGGTTTCGACGATGCCGTCGAGTGTGTCGGGCACCGCGTTGAGGAAGCAAGAAATCGGCAAGCCGCGCGTGGTCCCGCCGTTGGAGAGAATCGGTGTTGCCGGCATGAACCACAATTGGGACATGGCGTCGTAGAGCCGTTGCGCGTGCGCGGTGTCGTCGGCGTAGGCGCAAGCAACCCGGGCAAACATATGCTGGATGTTTTCGCCGGGCAGTTGATAGCGGTCCAGCAAGGTCGCCTTGCCGAAATCGGTGAGAAGGCGGTCGCGGCCGTGATCAAGTCTCAGCTCGTCAGGCTGGGGTTTGCGCCCAAGCGGAGCAGGAAGGGGTGGGCGTTGACGGACGACGGGCGGGTCGGCCACCGGTTCCGGTGTTGCGACAACGCGCTGGGAATCGAAGTTACACGCTAGCGACATGCCGCTCTCCAGATTGCTGATGCGGAGGGAGTGGACGCGTCACGTGGTCCATGGTGCAAACCACGTCCCGTTAGCGGCCACCGGGACACCCCGCCCGACGAACGTTTCAACCTGTCACGGCTGGTTTCCTGGCTGGCGGTTCGTCGTCTCCGCCTTGCCTTCCCGGTGCAGTTCACCAGTGGCTTAGGCGACGGAAACTCACCGCGTACAGTTGCGGGGGCAGCTCCGGTGTCGGGGCAGATGACCCGGCCCGGATTCCCACTTAGCTCTACATATTGTGCATGCAGAGAACCTTGACGCTATAATTAGTACAGTTCTCAAAGACACCGTCAAGCGCAATTCGGGTCGCGGCTGTTTATTTGCATAGTCTCGGGCTGACGTCGCGCGATGCTTGTTCGCGTTGGGCGGCAATAACAGCATAGCATATAAAGAAATCTTTATATGCGCATTGACACCCTGGAGCACTTCCCCTTAATGAAACCTGTCGAGGTTCTTCCGTCCATCGTCGGGCGGAAGCTAAGAGGGAATTCGGTGCGCCGTAAGGCAATGCCGAAGCTGCCCCCGCAACTGTAAGCGGCGAGTGGTTGCCGACCGAATGTCACTGACGCATTTTCGCGTTGGGAAGACCGGCAACCACAGCGACCCGCGAAGCCAGGAGACCTGCCCCGACAACAGAACGTCCACGGGCGGGGTGCTCCGGTGAGGCGCTTGCAGTCGGCAGCAATGTCGAGGCTTTCTGCATGCGTTCTTTTCGGCTGATACCACCGATCAAAGGGGTATGCCGATGTATTTTCCGAACCGTTCCGATGGACAGGGCTTCCACGCCGCGCTGCGCGCGGTCTTCGTGAAGGATTGATCCATGTCCATTCTCGTCTCCTGTCTCGGGTTTCCGCGCATCGGGCCGCACCGTGAACTGAAAAAAGCCCTGGAAGATTTCTGGTCCGGGCAAACCACTGCCAACGCACTTCTGCATCAGGCCAAGGCGCTTCGTGCCGATGCCTGGGTCCGGCAACACGATGCTGGAATCACAGTGATTCCGAGCAACGACTTCTCGCTGTACGACCATGTACTCGATACCAGCGTTCTGGTGGGGGCGGTTCCCGAAGTCTATCTCCTCCCGCGGGGCCCGGTGGCGCTTGATACGTATTTTGCCATGGCGCGCGGTACGCACGGCCGATCCGGTTGCGATCTTCGCGCGTTGGAAATGACCAAGTGGTTCGATACGAACTACCACTACATGGTTCCGGAATTCCTGAGTGACCAGGATTTCGAGCTGTGTACCACCAAGCCGGTAGACGAATTCCGCGAAGCCTTGGCGCTCGGGATTAAGACGCGCCCGGTGTTGCTCGGTCCGGTGACGTTCTTACGTCTCGGAAAGTCCGTAGGCGAAAAATTTGACACACTCCGCCTGCTGCCCGCTTTGCTCCCTGTTTACGTGGAGGTTTTGAAGCAGTTGGCTGCAGAGGGTGCCGATTGGGTGCAAATCGACGAACCCTGTCTGGTGCAAGATTTGAGCGACCAGGCCAAGGACGCCCTGCGAACAACCTATCAAACGCTCGCAGCGGCTGTGCCGGGCGTAAAACTCATGCTGACGACCTATTTCGGTGGGCTCGGCGACAACCTTGAAACGGCCCTGACGCTGCCGGTCGCGGGTCTTCATCTCGATTTGGTGCGGGCACCCGAACAGTTGAAAGACGTGTTGCGCAAGGCTCCGGGCGGACTTGTGTTGTCCCTTGGTGTTATCGACGGCCGCAATATCTGGCGCTCTAATCTCCCTGCCAAGCTGAATACCATCGAGCCCGTTCTGACGTGGTGGAAGCCGGAGCAACTCATGCTTGGCCCCTCCTGCTCTCTCCTGCATTGCCCTATCGACCTGGATCTGGAGACGGACCTTGATCCCGACCTCAAGAGCTGGCTTGCGTTTGCCGCACAAAAGCTGGACGAACTGGCGATCCTTGGACGTGCACTAAACGAAGGCCGCGCTGTCGTAACCGATGCCTTGGCCGCATCCGCAGATGCCGCCGAACGCCGCAGGACTTCACCCAAAATCCACAATAGAGCCGTTAAGGGGCGGCTAGAGGCCGTCACGCCGGACATGACGCGCCGGGCCTCGCCCTTCCAGGTTCGACGCGCCGCCCAGCGTCAGCATCTCGCACTTCCGCTTTACCCAACGACGACCATTGGTTCGTTTCCGCAAACCAAACAAGTGCGGGATGCCCGTTCGGCGCACGCCAAAGGCGCACTGGATGATGCGGCCTACGAGGCATTCTTGCGCCAAGAGACAGAGGCCTGTGTCAAATGGCAGGAAGACGTTGGTCTCGATGTACTCGTGCACGGTGAATTCGAGCGCAACGACATGGTGCAGTATTTCGGCGAGCAACTTTCCGGATTTGCTTTCACCAAACATGCCTGGGTGCAAAGCTATGGCTCGCGCTATGTCCGTCCGCCGATCATTTACGGCGATGTCAGCCGCCCGCAGGCGATGACAGTCAAGTGGACGAAATACGCGCAATCGCTGACGGCCAAGCCGATGAAGGGCATGCTGACTGGGCCGGTGACCATCTTGCAATGGTCCTTTGTGCGTGATGACGAAGAAAGGGATACGGTGTGTTCTCAGATCGCGCTCGCCCTACGCGACGAAGTTGCCGATTTGGAAGCCGCCGGGATCAATATCATTCAGGTCGACGAGCCAGCCATTCGCGAGGGTTTGCCGCTACGCAAAAAGGATTGGGATTTCTACTTGGCATGGGCGGTAAAAGCTTTCCGGTTAGCATCTTCGGGCGTTGGTGATGCGACGCAAATCCACACGCATATGTGTTATGCCGAGTTTAATGACATCATCGAAGCCATTGGCGCGTTGGATGCCGACGTGATTTCCATCGAAACGGCCCGCTCGAAGATGGAACTGCTGGAAGCCTTTGCCCAATACCGCTACCCGAACGAAATCGGTCCTGGCGTTTACGACATTCATTCGCCGCGCTGTCCGACGGTCGATGAAATCGTGGCACTCTTGAAAAGGGCAGCGGAATGCGTCCCGGCCGACCAAATTTGGGTGAACCCTGATTGCGGCCTCAAGACGCGCAAATGGGAGGAAGTGCGGCCCGCGCTGGCCAATATGGTCGAAGCGGCCCGGCATCTTCGCAATGCTCGAGTGTTGGTCTAAGAGGCAACGAAATTGGCGTTTGCAGGCATCGACCCCAGCGACAGTCCTGTGCCGCTGGGGCTGATACCTCGTTCAGGCGTTACGGTTGGCCGGGGTGCGGCGGCGGATCATTCGTCCTCACATCGAGCGCCGCGGCGTAGGGTCCAAGCCAAAGCTGCTGGTGCAGGGCATCCAGTTTTCTGGCCATCGGTTCGCTCCGCAGCACCACCTCGACGTTGCGCGAATTGTCCAGGTATCCACCTTCCCAATTGCTGGTTCCGATCCAGGCAATGCAGCCGTCGATCGTCATTGTCTTGGTGTGAACCACGCGCGCGAAGGCAATGAACCCGGACGGCGCTTGGGGAATGGTGACGACGCGAACTTCGATATTGGGCAAAACCGCAAGGCTCTTGAGATAAGGCTGCTTTTCGGCCGTCAGGTTCCAGTTCGCGACCATGAGCTCGATTTTGACGCCGCGTCGTGCGGCCGCGCGCAGGGCGCGGTCGATGACGTCGTAATACTGCTTGCGCTGGCCGAGTGGGGCGTAATCCATCACCGTCACCCGCACCAGATGCTGCGCGCGCGCCAAGAGGCTCACCAGCGCCTGTTCGGAATCGACCACACCTTCGGGGTCGTCGGCGGCGGGGCTGGCGACGAGCGTGGCGGGTCCGTCGAGTTGCGCCGGCGTGAAGGTGCTTTTATGCCTCGGCACTTTCCTTCCTGCGGCGATCAGCGCTTGCGCCTGCCAGTCGTGCGCGAAAATCCGCGCCAGTTTCGCGACCATCGCGGGCTGGTCGATTTTCAAGCCGGTTTCGTCGATATGCTCTAGCGCGCGCCAATCGAAATTCTGGCTGCCGACGAAGGCGGCGCGGCCGTCGACCACGAAAAACTTGGCGTGAATGATGCCGTCGCCGGAGACATCGGAAAAGGCCAGCTCGCGGAAGGTGAGGTTCGGAATGCGTTTGAGCCGGGCCAGCGTCTCCGCATCCGACATGCGCTCGCCCTTTTTCTCCATCAAAAAGCGGATGTGTACGCCGCGTGCGCCGGCCGCTTCCAGCCGGCCGATAACCCGGTCGAGCGCCGTGCCCGGCATCGATGTCGCGTAAAACTGCTCCAGATCGATGGTCTTGCGGGCGCCATCAATCATCTCGCACCACACTGCCGCCGGATCGCGGATGTCGAGGGACTTGAGGTCGGTTGCCACCGGAACGGTGTGGACCAGTTCGAACCCGGGAATGGCAAAATCAGCGGCGGCCGGAACGGTAGACGGGAAAAGCAACAGTCCCGCAGCCAATCCCAGCCGCGGCAAGCGCGCAACCGGCAACCGCATGATCGCTCCTTGTGGTCAGGGCGTGACGGCGTGGAAGATATTCTGAGAGATCAGGTTTGTCTCGGCCTGGCAGACGTTCGGCGCCGGGGCAGAACCGGTCTTACGTAGTGCCGCCAATTCGGCCCGGGCGGCGGCGAAATCGGCGCGGTATTTGGTCGTGGTGCGCACCGCCGCAAGAGTTGCGGACGCGGTTAGGTAGCCGGACTCGACAGCGCTGGAATTATGTGCACCGCAAACGATGCGGCTTTCACCATAGGCACGTCCGCGTGCCAGGATGGCGCTGGCCCGGTCGGGGGCGAGTTCCGCCAGGATCGAGGCCCAGGTCCAGCCCCAGGTGGTGTGGCCGGACGGATAATCGAAGCTATGCGTGAGGTCCTCTTTGGACTGACAGATGTTGCCGTCATCGATTTGGAAGGGCCGCAGCCTCTTGAAATGCGTCTTGGCGACGGAGGAGGATCGGCCGGTGTCGCGCCCGGCTTTTCCGATCAGCGCCAGAAGACGCGGGGCGTTCTCCGGCGTCAACGAAACGCCGACGGCGCAACTGAAGTCACGCATCATATCTGCGCCGTCTGTTTTGACGTCGTTCGTCGCCATTTCCCAGCGTGCGGTTCCAACGAGCGTTCTGGTGTTCTTGAAAATCGCGCGGTCGGCATCATAGCGCGGATCGCCTTGGGTCGGGGCCGGCTGTAGAATGCTGACAATGTCGAAGGCGCCGGGAGCTAGGTAGCCTTGTTCTGCCTTGTCGGCGGCGAAGGCCCCGGCGCCTGCCAGCATGCAGGTTATGGCAACAAGGACTGGGAGTTTCATCGTTGGGTTGTTCTTTGCCATGTCTGTTTCCGTGTCTCCTGAGAAGAGCTTATGCCGGAGCTTTGCTGGCCGACAGAATGTTGAACGCCTCACGCAGCTTTTTAGCCGGAAGATTGCGGCCGATAAAGACAATCCGGCTGCGATGATCTTCGTCGGGCCAAGCCTCCAGCGAAACCGAAGGGTGGAAAATGTGCTGCACGCCGTGGATCACCACGGGGCCGGGTTCGCCGATGATGTTGACGAGGCCTTTGACGCGCAAAAGGTCCGGCCCGCGATAGGCGGTGATCAGTCCCAACCAGCCGTTGAAGACATCCGGGTGGATGGGCTCGTCGATGGTCAGGCATATGGCGCTGATGTCCTTGCCGTGGCGGTTGACGTCGTGGTGGTGGTGATCGCCGTGGCCATGACGGTGGCCGTTGTTCTGCTCGTGCTCATAGGCTTCGGCACTGAGCCAGCGTTTCGCATCTTCGGTTCTGGCGGCGGGGTTGTGGAGGCCGGTATCGAACAGAAGGGCAGGGTCGACGGCGCCGTTTACGGCGTGAACGATAGGGGCGGCCGGATTGGTTTCCCGCAGGCGTTCTTCCACGGCGGCAACGGTGCCTGAAGGCACCAGATCGGCTTTGGTCAGCAGCAGCATATCGGCGACCGCGACCTGTTTGACCGACTCGAACTGCCGGTCCAGCGTGGTGAGGGCCGTGGCGGCGTCCACCGTCGCGATCACGCCGTCGAGGCGATAGAGCGCTTCGACTTGCGGGTCCATCATCAGCGTGTGCATGACCGGAACGGGATCGGCAAGGCCGGTGGTTTCGATCACGACGCGCTCGAACCAGCGCTTGCCGTCACGGGCGAACCGCCACGGCGCATCGTGCAGTGTCTTGGCCAGATCGCCGCGGATGGTGCAACACAAGCAGCCGCTCGACATTTCGACCACGATGTCTTCGTTGGTATGAACCAAAAGAGCGTGATCGATCCCGATTTCGCCGAACTCGTTGATAATGACGAGGGTGTTGGCGAGCGCAGAGTGCTGCAGCAGATGATTCAGCACCGTCGTCTTGCCGCTGCCGAGAAAACCGGTCAGCAGCGTGACCGGGACTTTATCCTGTTCAGAGTTTTCGGCCGCCACGTGTCATCTCCTTGCCCGCCGTCTCTGTAATATGTTATAACATAACATTCTGCAAGAAGGCGCCCATTCCTAAGATACATCATCATACTTCAAATCTTATATGGCCGATGAAGTGGTCAGGGCTCATTGGCGTGTTCGGTCGCGCTGCGTCCGGTGCAGCGGGCGCGCAGCAACGCGGCCCGGTTTGGCGATAGCTCGCCACCTACGCTGGAACACTGCCGACCGCCTGCATTGAAGGCCGCCGCAAACGGCAGCGCACCGGATACGTTTCCAAGACTCGCCAATAGCCCTTGCGGATTCTTTGGCGCGCGTGCCCGCACGACAGTCTCCGGCAGGTTCAACCGCGACAATATTCGCTGGCTTTCTCCGGCTGAGGATAATGACACCGTAATGAAAACGGCCTCGGTAAACTGCCGCTGGAGCAGCGATATGTTTGCCAACTCCACGATACAAGGCGGACACCGGCTATCCCAAAACAAAAGGACAGCCGGCCGGTTGCTCAGGTGGCCGGGCGACACCCAGCCGCTACCGTCCGCAAGCGCCAGTTGGATTGGTGGTGACGCCCCGGCGGGGCTGGCCGAGGCCAGTACTCCCGCCAGAGCAATCGCGGCCGCCTTCACAGCGAGACCTTGACGCCGCCATAGACGACGCGACCTTGCAGCGGCCCCCAAATCTGGGTTACGTCCAGCGCGCCAGATCGATCGATCCAAAGAGGGGATTCCTTATCCGCTTGGTTGTAGTCGAACAAGTTGTTGGCGCCGATATAGAGCGAGAAGATTTCGGTCAGAGCGTAACTGACTTTGACGTCGACGGTGGCGAAGATCGGGCTTTCGTTCATCTTCGGCGTGTCGTCGAAATTGTAACGCGGATTGTTGGCGTAATCGTAGAAGCGGGCGAGGTCCTGCGGTCCCGTGACGGCCAGCCGCCCGTAAACATCAAAACCCTGCCAGTCCCAATCGGCCGACAGATAAAGCTTCCAGTCCGGTCGCGAAAACGCCAGCGTTCCGGGCTCAAACGCATAGAAGAAGCGCTCGCCGCCCGCGGTGACGGAAAGTGACGGCAGAAGCTGATAGGTCGCCGTGAAATCGAGGCCTTGGACCGTGACGGGATGCCCGGCCTGGGTGAAAAGCGTGATGGCGTTGCCGCTGCCGTCAACCGCCGAGGGATCGAGCAGGGCAAAATTCTTGATCTGGTTGAAATTGTAGGAAGCCGTCGCCGACAGCCGGTCGTCGGAATAGTTCAGCGCATAGCTGAGATTGTCGGAGGTTTCGGGATTGTCGATTTGGCGCACGATCTTGGTGGTATCGAGAATGCCGTGATCTTGTTCGAAGAATGAGGTCGGCGCGCGATAGCCGCGTCCAACCGACAGGCGCGACGACAGGTTCGGCGTGTGGTGCCACAAAAAGTTGGCGCGCGGCGAGATGATACTGCCGAAGGTGGAGTTGTCGTCGTAGCGGATCGAGGCGTTTACTTCGAGCTGGTCGTCGAAGAAGGTGTCATATCCTTCCAGGAATGCGCCCGGCGTGCGGTAGACGTAGTTGTCGAGGCCATGCACATGCGTGCCGTCCGGGGTTTGGCTGACGCTGGCGAGGTCTTCGTAGCGGTAATTGCCGCCGAGGGTGAAGACCGCTTTTCCCAGATGATAGCGCAGCGAGGCTTCGCTGTAGGCCTGGTTGCCGTTGGCGTTATAGTGGGTTAGCTCGTAGAACGAATGCTGGTTATTGCGGGCGTAGCCGTAGGCGAACCGCCAATCGAGATCGTCGGCAAGCTTGCCTTCCACCGTGCCGATGGCACTGGCGCGTTTGGTGAAGATGATTTCGCTCATACCGCCGCGGCCACTATCATAGGGAATGAACCCCGATCCGTCGGGCGCGTACCAGCCGTCTTTCGCGGGCGAGCCATGCGGGCCTTGGCTCCAATCGAAGGGATTACCGCTGTCGCTGGAGCGGATGGCTTCGTAATCGGTTCCGAGTGCACCGCCGCCGCGTTTTTCGTCGATATAGTCGAGCCGCAGTTTGCTGGTGGTATTGCCGAAGTCACCGAACAAGGCGATGCCGCCCATCAACCGGGTGAAGCCGGTGAATTCCGAAACCTTGTTGCCGTCGCGATCAGCTTCGTGCTGCTTATTATAGCTGAAGGTGAGAGACGAGGCCCAGTGGTCATCGATCTTGTCGCCGACATACGCCGTCGCGGTGTAAAGATTTTGCTCGCCCGCGCTGACATCACCTTCCAGTTCAAATCCTTCCGGCTTACGGGTGACGATATTGACAACGCCAGCTAAGGCTTCGGGCGCGATCAGGCTGGCACCGGCGCCGCGCGAGACTTCGATGTCGGCGATGCCGCGGGCATTTACGCTGTCAAGGCCGTAGGCGCTGGAAAGCGATGAGAACAGCGGCACACCGTCGATCATCAAGGTGGTGAACCGGCCGGGCAGGTTGTTGAGCGTGACGTTGCGCACGTTGCAGATCGAGCATTCGACCTGAACGGCGATGCCCGGATTGTTATCCAGCGCCTGGTTGATGTTCATGGCGCCGGTCCGCGCGATCATGTCGGCGGAAAGAACTTCGGTCTTGACGATGTCATCTTTCAAGGCGCCGGCGCGGAAGTTGCGCTGGGCGCTGATGGTAACGGTTTCGATGTTCGCCGCTGCCAACATGGTGTCGGCGGCGGTTTCGGCGAACGCCGGCGTAGTAATGGCTGCGGCCGATACGGCGCAGAAAAGAACGGACTTGCGGAACATGACTATCCCCTCGATGCGCGCGAACAGACGCAATCGTGTTTCAGGCGATCATCGCGCACGGTATTGCTGACCCTTCGCGGTTATCGGGCGAAAGGAACTGAACGAAACTGAACGGACGGATGTGTTCAGCGAGGAGGTGCGCGAACCTGCCAGCTATGGGAACTGGTCTTGACGAGCGCAAACAGCACCGGTTCGGGGACCGGCAGAAGCGCGGACAAATCCGTGGGCAGAGGGATAGCGACCAGCGGAACGACGCACGAACCGACAAATGCTGAAAGGCGGCAGAGCGGGCAGTTCTTCTCGTCGGGCAAGGATGGAAGTTTGCCCTTGGCGTGTCCCAAGTCCGTCTTACCGAGACTGAGTTCGGTCAGGGTTTCCTGGGTGACGCCGTGAATATGCGTCTGGACGATAAAGGCCTGCGACAGGAAGGCGAACGCGACGAGGAATGTGAGGGCGCGGCGTAGCGCATCGAAACGTGCGCGAGCACTCCGCCGAGGCGGAGCGGTTTTGCCTTTCCGTGAGGGACTTAGCAGGCGCACGATCTTCTACACTCAACTTGCGAATAAGTCGCAAAACCAGGAGATGATCCCTGGGTACGGCACCTGAGTCAATGTACGCGTGCGGCCGAAGTTGTCGCAGATGCTACCGGTTGGTGTTCGATCAATGCTCTGTCCCGGCGGCGCAAGCCCTGCAACGGCCATGCATTTCCACGACGGAGTGGCTGAGCTTGAATCCCAATCGGCGGGCAATTGCCAGTATGTCACTGTGCAATTTGGTGTCAGCGATCTCTTCAGCGTGTCCGCAATCGTTGCAGATCGAGAACATCGCCGTGGTGAAGCTGTGCTCGCAATCGCAAACTACGAACGCATTGAGCGACTCCAGGCGATGCACCCGTCCTTCGTCGATCAACCGATCCAGGGCGCGATAAACCGTTGTCGGCGCCGTGATGCCCTTCGTCTTCAACCGGGCCAAAAGATCGTAGGCCGTCATTGGCTTGCGGCTGCCGCGCAATGCTGCAAGCACCGTTTCGTGATTGCTCGCCTGTTCGTTTCGGTACCGTGCCATGTTCCTATCCACAGATCGTGCCGCCGATACGGCTGCCTCTTTCCTTACATGTTATGTTATAACATAGTGGTTCCGGGCGCCAGCGCTTTGTGTGCGTCCTTCAGAGGTACATATCGCTATGATCCTGCTGGCTATCGCTCCTGCCGCGTTTTTTGCCACCCTGCTCGGTGGATTGCTCGCGCTGTTTCTGCGCGACAAGCTGCACCTGATCCTGGGCTTCAGTGCCGGAGCGGTGGTCGGCGTCGCTTTTTTTGATCTTCTGCCGGAAGTGTTCGAGATCGGCCGTGACGTGTCGGTTGCCAAGGTAATGGTGCTCTTTCCCGGTTTCGGCTTTTTGAGCTATCTGGTGCTGGACCGTCTGTTGCAAGAACACGGTGTCGAGACCGCGGTAGGTGTCAGCAGAAATTCCGGGCGGGGGATGCTCGGTGCGGCCAGCCTAGTGACCCACTCCACGTTTGACGGCATCGCGATCGGATTGGCGTTCCAGGTTTCGATGGAAATCGGCACGGTGGTGACGGCAGCGGTATTGGCCCACGATTTTGCCGATGGCATCAACACCACAAATATCGTGCTTAAGCACGGTGGATCGGTCTGGGAGGCTTTTCGCTGGCTGCTGGCAGACGCCGTGGCGCCGGTCATTGGCATTGTTCTGACGCTTTTTGTCCATCTCCCGGAAGCTTGGTTCGGACTTGTCATCGCGCTGTTTGCCGGCTTCTTTCTCTATTTGGGCGCGAGCGAACTGGTACCGGATAGTCACAATGCCTACCCCCGGCGCATTACCACCATAGGAACCGTTTTGGGCGCGGCCATGGTGTTTGTGACCACGCAGGTAGCCGGGTGAGGTTTGTCTTTGCACCGGCGCGATATGGCGTTAGCGTGGTCGCGGATCGCGTGACCCTATCATGAAACGCCAGCAATCCTGTCGAGCAGAAGTTCTCCGGCCTGTGCGGCTCCGGGCACAAACGCTGCTGTCTCTGGCTCTGGCGGTCTTGTTCGCAGTTCAGGCTGTTCTGGTGAACACCCACGTCCATCTGCCCGTCTTGCCGCCACTGGAGTCGCCAATGGCCCCGTTGGTCGCGACGGCTGGAGGGCCAACAGTTCTGGCGGGCGAGCACAAAACACAGGCTCCTGATGCGGATGGTGTCTGCGTTTTATGTATGGCCACGGTCGTGATCGGCATATATTCGCCGCCGCACGCTGTCCTTCTCCATGTACCAGCGGAATTCCTGCTGCTTGAGCGCACCTATTCCGTGTACCGCCATACAGTTCCGGCAAGCCACCACGCTTGGCAAAGCCGTGCCCCGCCCATTGCCTGAACACGCTTCGAGTTTTTCCGGTGTTTCAAGGCTGATGCGTGGCGGGCGTCCTTTCGCCACAAGAATGGTGAGGGTGGTATGGGTAATGACCCAGACGGCAAGCTGCTGTTGCAGACTTCAGATGTGCGGCTTGCGCGTGGTGACAAGTTCTCTGTTGTATTGCCCGATCTGGCGATGAAGGCCGGTGAAGCCGTTGCCCTGATCGGTCCGTCGGGCT
Organism: Alphaproteobacteria bacterium UBA1301; assembly: GCA_002307725.1. Taxonomy (GTDB): domain Bacteria; phylum Pseudomonadota; class Alphaproteobacteria; order Micropepsales; family Micropepsaceae; genus Rhizomicrobium. Next base: position 57,229 of record DBUB01000007.1, read on the forward strand.
GCGGTAAGACGACGGCACTCATGGCTTTGGCTGGGATCAGGCCGCCCGAAAGCGGAGTTATCGCTATTGATGGTATCAATCCCTGGGATCTGCCGTCCGGCGCGCGTGATCGCTTCCGCGGGCGGCGGATCGGGTTGGTGTTTCAGTCCTTCCATCTTGTGGACGCCTTAAGCGTTGCTGCCAATATCCTCCTGGCGGCGATCGGTGCTGGTTCAGCACTTCAAACCGCCGAGCGCCTCAAGCACCTGGCGAGTAAACTCGATATTAGCGAAATACTATCTCAGCGCGCCGATCGCATCAGTTATGGCCAGGCCCAGCGCGTTGCCATCGCCAGGGCTTTGATGAACAAACCTGCGGTGATGCTGGCCGACGAGCCGACCTCGGCGCTGGATGACGGCCACACCGAAAACCTGCTTGCCCTGCTGTTGCAGATGGCAAAAGCGGAAGCGGCGGCGCTGGTGATCGCCACCCATGACCGCCGGGTTCTAAGTTTTGTCAGTTCGGTTGTGGAATTGGAGGCGCAGTCATGAACACGTTCGCGCTTGCGTTCGCCTTTCTGCGCCGCCGCTGGGGCCAGGCTCTGCTTTCGACGTTCGTCGGGGCGCTCGGCATCGCTGCCGTTGCGACAGCCGTTCTCAGTGCCGGAGCGCTGCCCAATGCTGCCGAACAGGCTTGGGGCGGGGTTGATCTGGTGATTGGGCCGAAGTCCTCCGCGCTCGATTTGGTGTTGTGCTGTGCGCTGCACGTTTCCGATCCTTCCGGGTTGGTGTCGCAGAAGGCCGCTATGGCGGTGGAGCGCAATCCCTGGGTCCGCGTTGCGGCGCCCATCGCGCTGGGAGATAATGTGCGCGGCTGGCGCATTGCCGGAACCACACCGGCGATCCTCTCGGTTTACCGGGCCGGTCTCCGGCAAGGGCAGGTGTGGACAAAACCGCTGGAAGCCGTCTTGGGCGCCGCCGTTGCCCGCGCCACGGGTTTGAAAATCGGTGATAGCTTCGTTGGCGCGCATGGCCTTGCCGAAGGCGGCGAGATGCATGCGCAGTTTCCCTATCGCGTGGTCGGCATTCTCAAACCGACCGGTTCGGCCTTGGATCGTTTGGCGCTGACCGACATCGAGACGGTGCGCTACATCCACCAGAAGCACGAAGAGGAAGAAGCGGCCGAAAGCGGCATGCCGGGGCCGCACATCGATCTGCCGGACGCCGCGACCGCCGTGGTGGTTTCCTATCGTACCCCTGCGGCGGCGATGCTTCTGCCGCGTCTGATCAATGCCGATCCGCAATTGACTGCTGCCAGCCCGACGTTCGAGATCGCCCGCACCATGAGTTATCTCAGACCGCTCATTACGGCCGCGGAGGCGTTGGGTGGCTTGCTGGTCTTGATCGCGGCCGCCGGTGCAGCGACCGCTCTGATGGCGACGATGAATGCGCGGACCCGTGATCTGGCGCTGCTGCGGGCGCTTGGCGCCGGGCCGTGGCGTCTGGCCGGGGTTGCGTTTGCCGAAGCCGGTATGATCGGCGTCGCGGCCGCCGCGTTCGGACTTCTGCTGACGGCCGCCGTGTTCGTTGGCGGGAGGCAGATTCTGGCAGCGCAAACGGGTCTGTTGCTGACGCCGGATGTTTCCGTATCCGATATCGCGGCCGTCTTTGCCGGTGCGCTTGGTGTTGCATTCGTCGCGGCGCTCATCCCCGCCATCCGGGCCGCTCGTACGCCGATAGAGGAGTTGTTGCAGGCATGATGACGAAACGCTGGGCGAAAGTCCTGTTGTTGCCGCTGGCCGTCCTGCTGCTCACCGGCATGCGCCAAGAAAAGCGCATCCTGAAAGCTCCGCCGGGGCAGCCGGCCGACGAGCGCGCGGCGCAGAATCGCCTGCCGATGTCGCTCAATCCCATCTGGCAGAAGTTGCTGGCCTGCAAGGTCGGCTATAACAACAAGACCGGGCTCTACAGCATCGCCCTGACTCCGGACGTGAAAGCTTTGGCGGGAAAGGTCGTGTCGTTGAACGGTTTTGTGCTGCCGCTGGATGGGTCCGATCGCACCAAGCACTTTTTGTTGACGCGCCGCACGCCGGTTTGCGCCTTCTGTCCGCCGGGCGAGCCCAACGAAGTTGTCGAGATTGTGTCGTCCAAGCCAATTCCGTGGACGGAGAAAATGGTCACCGTGACCGGCCCGGTCAGTCTCATCAACAACGGCGAGAAGGGGATGTTCTTCAGGATCAATGCGACGGCGGTGCAGTAAGCCGTTTCTTGCAGGCCGCGATCATCTGAAGTGCCTTGTCGAGCGACAGCCGCCCGCGCCACGTCGCGCAGGTTTTTCCGGCAGCGCGCGTCCGCGCATAAGGCAGAATGCCGTCCGGATCACCGGCGCTTCGCAGCACCGCGCGCGAGTTTTGTTCCGCAGGCACTTGCGCGGTCTTCGCCAGGGCTGGTGAAATTGCTTTGAGATCGGCCAGCGCCTTGGGCGCGTCGTTCACAATCACGATCCGCAGCGTGACGCCGTCACGCCTAAGCAACTCTGCCGCCACTGGCAGATCAAGCCGGCACGGCGCGCAACTCGGCGCGTAGTATATTTCAAATACGGGCGGTGGCAGCGCTAGCATCGCATATCGTCCTTGCCGCCCAGCTTGCTGCAAATTCCGCTTTCGCGCCAGCCGGTCGATGTGGAGATTCAAAACGACGGCGCATCATTCTCCATAGTGGGCGCGATAGCGATCTGCCGTATAATGTCAATCAGATTGACATAGAACAACAGAGCCGCGCCGCTGCTGCGGCGCCCATCCAGCGCTTTCGCCTCATCAGGGATCAGCTGCGCAACCCGGTGGCACAAAAGCGGAGAATCAGGCGCTGAGCGTTCCCGAAGTCGTTCATCGGCTGGAAGGCACAAACGCGGTCTATGTCGTCGTCTTCGGTCAGCGCTTCTGGCGCCATAGCGTCGCGGGCTGCTTGCTCATGCCACGCGCTCCAACAAAGCCGCGATCGCGATTAGCCGCTGTGAGATTTCGTCTTTTGGATGCAGAGGGTTTTGGGGGCCGCGCAGAACGGATCGCCAATCTGGCGAACCGCACGAGCGATTTCGTGGAGCTGATCCGCGATTTTCCGCCCACCGGTCGCGACGGTCAGACCACCGGATTTAGCCGGAGATTTCTCAGTAACCCATTGATTTTTCGAGGCCACTTTTCTCCTCGGTTGGGAGAAAAGCGCAGCAATTTCAATTGTCCGCCTGGGACTCTTACTCAGCGGGTCACAGGTTCGAGCCCTGTATCACCCACCAATATTTTCAAGCACTTATCGCGCTTAGCGGAAGCCTTGTAGAATCCGAGGCTCCGCATAGGCTCGCGCCACTTGCCAAAAAGAAATTTTTGTGGGCAGGCGACGATGTCGCTTGCGCGAACCGAACATTTTGTTCACGGAGCAGTAAAGTGGTTGTGACCGTGCCTTCGATTTTCACCAAACGCCAGCAACTCCATGCTGCCGCGCATGGAAGCTGTCAGTAACCGCGTTGACTCGATCACCGAGTGGTGTCGACTTAGGGCGTGTCGGCTTTCTAATGGGGACAACAAGAAAATGAACAAGACCGTGAGGCTCGTTGTTTGGCTTTGTCTGTTCCTCATAACCGATAGTGTTGCGACCTTGGCAGCGTTGCCTGAACGAGGGCTTCTGCCCTTCGGCAGCTTCGTGTCGGAGAAATCCGAGGCTGGCGCTTTTCCACTTGTCTATAGGGGAAGCGCAGCTCCCATATTCGTGAACGGGAGCGATTGGGCCGGTGTCCAGCGCGCCGCTGGTGATCTGCAGGCCGACATCGAACGCGTTACTGGCGTCAAGCCGCGCCTTGGCAATGCACCCGAAGGCACTACCGCCGTACTGATCGGCACCCTGGGCAAGAGTCCGTTGATCGACGGCTTGGTTAAGTCGGGCAAGATTAAGCCAGCGGCAATCGCGGGCAAGTGGGAGTCGTTCCTGATCGTGACGGTGGCCAATCCGCTGCCAGGCATCAAGCAGGCGCTGGTCATAGCGGGCAGCGACAAGCGTGGCACGATTTACGGTATCTATGAACTCTCCGAGCAGCTCGGCGTGTCACCTTGGTATTGGTTTGCCGATGTTCCGGTTAGGCACCACAACGCACTATCGATTTTGCCCGGCACCTATGTGCAAGGTCCGCCGGCCGTCAAATACCGCGGCCTCTTCATCAACGACGAGGCACCCGCGCTGACCGGTTGGGCCAAAGAAAAATTCGGCGGCCTCAATTCCAAGATGTACACCCACGTCTTCGAATTGATCCTGCGTTTGCGCGGCAACTATCTGTGGCCGGCGATGTGGGACAACGCCTTCAATGAGGACGATCCGGAAAATCCACGTTTGGCCGATGAATACGGCGTGGTGATGGGCACGTCGCATCACGAACCGATGATGCGGTCCTATCAGGAATGGATGCACCGCAAGGACCATCTCGGCAACGGCGAGTGGAACTACGCCACCAACAAAGACGCGATCCAAAAGTTTTTCCGTGAAGGTATCGAAAACGGCAAGAACTACGAAGCCGTCGTCACCATGGGCATGCGCGGCGAAAACGACGTCGGCATGGCGTCCACCGGCAGCTTTGAATCCGACAAGGCCCAACTCGAGAACATCATCGTCGATCAGCGCCAAATCCTGCGCGATGTGCTGCACAAAGACCCCAAAGAGGTGCCGCAGCTCTGGGCGCTTTTCACCGAAGTGCTCAAATACTACGACGCCGGCATGAAGGTGCCGGATGACATCACGCTGTTGTTTACCGACGACAATGTCGGCGATATCCGTCGGCTGCCGACGGCCGCGGAAGCCAAGCGGTCCGGCGGGGCTGGCATCTACTATCATATGGACATGCACGGCGGGCCGTATTCGTATCAGTGGCTCAACTCCAATCCGCTGCCGAAAATCTGGGACCAGATGAATCTCGCCTATCGCTACGGCGCCGATCGCATCTGGATCGTCAACATCGGTGACATCAAGCCGCTCGAAGTGCCGATCGAATTCTTCCTGCGTTTGGGTTGGGATCCGAACACGCTGACCAAGGATCGCATCGCCGATTGGACGCGAGCTTGGGCGGCGCGCGAATTCGGCGCCAAGCATGCCGCCGAAATCGCCGACATTGTTGGCAAATACGGCAAGTACAACGGTTGGCGCAAACCCGAACAGTTGCGCCCAGAAACGTACTCGATTGTCAATTATCGTGAAGCCGAACGCGTCTGGGCGGCGTGGAGTGATCTGGTGGTTCGCGCCGAGAAGGTCGCCAAAGTGCTGCCGCCCGAAGCACAAGCCGCCTATTACCAACTAGTCCTGCATCCGGTGAAGGCGAGCGCCAATCTGGCGGAGATGAACATTGCCGCGGGGCGCAACCATACCTTCGCCCAGCAGGGCAGGGCTTCGACGAATGCGGAAGCCGCGCTGGTGCACGAGTTGCTCGTCAAGGACCAGAACCTGACCGACTTTTACAATCACAAGCTTGCCGATGGAAAATGGGACCACATGATGGACCAGACCCATATCGGCTACAGCGACTGGTATCCGCCGCTCGTGAACGTCAGTCCGGCGGTGTCGGAGGTCCTTCCGGCCGATACCAGCATGTTCGCCGTGGCGATCGAGGGGCGTCTCCAGTTCTGGCCGGGCTTCTATCTGCCGGCCGAGCTCAAGCCGTTGGATTCGCTCAACCGGCAGAAGACCTATATCGAGGTTTATCCGATTGGCGGAAAACCCATCCGATACACCACGACGGCCGACCAGCCATGGATCGTGCTGACCGAAGCCAAGGCGTTCTCGGCCGGTAAGGACGACCGGCGCTTCTGGGTTGATATTGATTGGGCGAAGGCCCCCATCGGCACTTCGACCGGCTTCATCACCATCGCGGGCGGCGATCAGCACACGAAGATGAAAGTCACGGCGATCAAGGCCTCGCCGGCCGAGGAAAAGGCGGCTCGCGGCGCGTTTGGCGGTTTGAGCGGTCCGATCGCGATTGCCGCGGCCGCGGCGAGCCGGAACGTTCCGGCAGGTGGCGTGCGCTGGGAAGCCATTCCGGACTACGGCCGCGGCGCTGCCGGGATGGAGGTCTTTCCGGTGACCGCCGCATCGATCAAGCCGGGCGCGCCGGCGCCGCGGCTCGAGTATGACATCTACCTCGCCAAGTCCGGCCGCTATCAGGTGGACGTCATCACCGGGACGACGCTCGATTTCCATGCCGACAACAACTTGGGTCTGGCGGTCGCCCTCGACAATCAGCTTCCGGACGTCCGCTACGTCTTCACGCCCGAGACTCGTGCATCGCAGACCTTCCTCGGCAAAGCATTCCAGGAGAACGCCGAAAACAATGCCCGGACGATGCACTTCACCGTCACGGCCGATAAGGCAGGCCGCCATGTGTTAAAGCTGACCATGGTCGATCCGGCGACCGTCGTGCAGAAGATCATCATCCACGACGAAGATCTGCCGAGCTCCTATTTTGGACCGCCGGAGCAGGAAACCAACGGCAAGCCGTGAATGGGCGCCATTATGGCCGAGAGAACTCGCGTTCGCCTGCTGTCTGGTGTGCATTAAGGTGGTGTCGCTGATCGCCCGCGGGCCGACCGAAAGAGATAACTGGTCCACCACATCGATCATGGTGGCGGCATAGTCTAGCGCCTCCCGCCATGAGATCTGCGTGTCCGGTTGAGCCCCATCGGGGCCATCGGGATTTTCCTGCTTCGCCGCCGAAGCCGCGCGACTGGTCGATCTAGCGGCCCACCGCGAACCAGCCTTGACCTGTAGCCTGCCGGAAAACACCGGTTCGAAGACGGTGGCCGCTTCCATTCTGTCGCGTGTTGGAAAGCCGTGTGCGATAAAAGACCTCAAATGGCGAGGGCAAAGCGCGACAACCGATTTCCTCGAACTGGCCTGCGAGGAGGGTGCCGGTTTCGTCGTGCAATCGCCTCTGCCGGGTTCGCAAGCGCCACTGCGGGTGGACAGCTGTGATGCGGCCGCGCGCAACGGTATTGTTTGCCGCCTTTTCGCCAACGCTACGACGCTTGCCACATTTAAAACCGTATTGGTACAGCACAGGGTTTCGTGTGATGCTGATGCCGTTCACGTGATTGGTCGCGAGGCCGTCAGGTGACGTCAGATTGTCGAGTATCTGTGTCCCAAGCAGCAGCCGAAAGGTTTGGTAGTTTTTTTGCCGGCCGAAGGTTCGACCGAACCGTTTGAAGCCCTTGATTGTGCAGCTGCCGCCAAACGCCAGGCGATTTGCACGCTGATCAAATCGAATTAGTCTGCCAGCCCTCAGAAGAGGACGCTCATGTCTTTTCACTCTCTCAAATACGCAATTTTGGGCTTGGTCACGGCCGCCGCAATATCACCTTCGGTGGCGCAGCAGCCGGTACGCGCCGTCGTCGCCGACATGGCAACCATCGTCGGGGCTCGCGATATGGCATGGCAGGACTGCGTCGGAGCCGATCATCCCGGCATACTTCTCCGGCCCGGCAATCTCGCCCAGCTCAAGCTTGTCCATGATGAACTCGGCTTCAAATTCATCCGCTTCCACGGCATCCTGCACGACGACATGGAGGTCTATCGCGAGGTCAATGGCAAGCCGGTCTATAATTTCGACAAGATCGATGCCGCGTACGGCGCGATCTTGAATCTCGGGATGAAGCCTTTCGTCGAAATCGGATTCATGCCGCATGATCTCGCCAGCGGAACGAAGACCATCTTCTATTGGAAAGGCAACGGTTCGCCACCAAAGGACTGGAGCAAATGGGCGGATTTCATGACCGCCTTTGCCCGTCATCTCGAAGCCCGGTTCGGCGTCGCCGAAGTTCGTTCGTGGCGTTTTGAGGTGTGGAACGAGCCCAACCTTGATGGCTTCTGGACCGACGGCAATCAGCAAACGTATTTCCGGCTTTACGACACGACGGTGAAAGCCATCAAAGGGGTCGATCCGGCGCTGTTGGTCGGCGGTCCCTCTACCGCTGGCGCGGCTTGGGTTCCCGATTTCCTGGCGCATGCCAAGGCCGTTGGTGTGCCGGTCGATTTTGTGACCACCCATGCCTACGGCGTTGCCGGTGGTTTCCTTGACGAAAAGGGCGAGGGTGACAATAAGCTGGTGGCAGACCCAGGCTCGATCAGCGACGATGTTTGGAAAGTTCGCGGCGAAATCCAGGCCGATTGGCCGGGCCTACCGCTTTACTTCACCGAATGGAGCACGAGCTACAACCCGCGCGATCCCATACACGACGATTACCTGAGCGCGGCCTTCATCCTCGACAAATTGAAGAAGACCGAAGGTGGCGCTCAGTCAATGAGTTACTGGACCTATACCGATTTGTTCGAGGAAGCCGGTCCGCCGCCGTCCTCGTTCCATGGCGGGTTCGGCCTCGTCAATCGTGAAGGCATCCGCAAAGCGGCGTTTTTTGCTTACAAATACCTCAATGAACTAGAGCCACAGGCACTCTTCAGCCGGGACCCGAGGGCGATCCTGTCGCGTTCGGATAGCGGCTTTTCTGGGCTGTTCTGGGACTACACCACTCCTGATCAAAACGAGAGCAACCGGCCCTTCTTCCGCAAGCTGCGCCCGGCTGCGGCGGCGCCGTCGGTGGACTTGAAGGTGACGAACCTCAAGCCTGGCACCTATCGCCTGCAGGTGTATCGTACGGGGTTCAAGGCCAATGACGCCTATTCGCGTTATATCGAATGGGGCATGCCCAAAGACCTGTCCGCCGACCAGATTGCGACGATGCAAAAGCTGTCAGCCGACCTGCCGGAGGCCGATGCGAACGTGACGGTCAGTGCCGATGGGATATTCCGCCGCACCCTTGCGATGCGGGTAAATGACGTTGTCCTCGTCAAATTAGAAAAGAGCACTCGGTAACGGCCGCGATGCGGAAGGGTCGCAGTCTCGGCCGGCAAGATGTGCCCCATCTCGGTCATGTGCAGTGGAAGGCTATTTATGCCCCCGGAACAATCGAGGCACATGGCTATAGGAACGGGAAGCTCATTCTTACCGAGCGCCGCGAAACCACCGGACCGGCCGTTGCGCTCCGTTTGACCACCGATCGCAAGACGATTGCCGCTGACGGCGAAGATGTCGCCCTCGTTAGCGTCGAGGCGCTCGATAGTCGTGGCCGCGCCGTTCCCACGGCCAATACCAACCTAACCTTCAAGGTTACGGGGGGAGACCGGCTGATCGGCGTCGGCAATGGCGCCCCCAATTGCCTGGAAAGCGACAAGCAGCCCAACCGTTCACTGTTTAACGGCTTGGCACAGGTTATCGTGCAGTCGGCGAAACGGTCCGGCACCATTCGCATTGAGGCGTTAGCTGACGACGGAACGCTCAAACCGGCGGTGGTCTCGGTGTCGAGCAAATCGGCCTCTCTGCGACCTTCGGTGGCTTCGACGGTGAAGTGAGCGAGAACTCTTCTGATAGGGCGGGCGTTCTGGCGCGGCGGCACTGATAGCTGGTCGGCCGGAACGCCGCCTAGGCCATCCCGCAAACGACGGAGCTTGGTGTCGGCCGCCGTCCTCTGGTGTTTGTGCGTACCGAGCGCGAGCGCGGTGCAGAGCTTTCCTTCAGTCCGGTGATACAGGTAAAGTCCACAGGAACGCTCCATTACTACGGACCGTTGGCGACTGAGCATCGGAGGAGGCCGACATGATGTCGAAATGCTGGGTCATACTGGCGCTGAGTGTGGTTTTGGGACCTGCCGCGGCACAGACGAGCTCGACCTGGACCGCCGACAACGGCAACGGCACCTACACCAATCCGCTGTTCTACGAGGAGTTCTCCGATCCCGATCTGATCCGGGTCGGTAACGACTATTACCTCACCGGCACCACCATGCATGCCATGCCGGGGTTGCCGGTGCTGCATTCGAAGGACTTGGTCAACTGGGAGCTCTGCGGCTACGCGCTCGACAAGCTCGATCTCGGCCCGGCGTATCGTCTCGAAGACGGCAAGAACATTTACGGCCAAGGTATCTGGGCGCCGAGCTTGCGCTATCACAACGGCACCTTCTACATCTTCTCCAACGTCAACCACGAAACCACGCAGCTCTTCCGCGCCACTAATCCCAAGGGTCCGTGGACGCATACGCAGATGAAGCGCGCTTTTCACGACCTGTCGGTGCTGTTCGACGACGACGGCAAGGTCTATGTCGTCTGGGGCTACCGCGATCTTCACATTGCCCAGCTCAACGACGATCTCACCGACATCGTGCCGGGCACCGAGCACACGCCGTTTTCGCCCGAGAGCCTGATCGGCGAGGGCTCGCATTTCTACAAGATCAACGGCAAGTACATCCTCACGAGCGCCTGGTGGGCCGGTCGCTTGCGCATGGCGGCGGCGCGGGCCGACAGTCCTTTCGGGCCTTACGAAGTGCTTCCCGCGATTACCATCGACGAGGATCTCGGCCTGGCCGAAAGCTGGCGCATTCCCTTCGATACGCCGGCGAACAAGAAGCCGCCGTTTGACCTCATCCCGCCGAAGCCGAGCGAGACCGGGCACATGTCGTCCCACCAGGGCGGCTTGGTGCAGACGCCATCAGGCGAATGGTGGGGCTTCTCAATGATGGAATACAACTCACTTGGCCGCACCACGATCCTGTCGCCGGTCACCTGGAAGGAAGGTTGGCCCTATTTCGGATTGCCGGGGAACCTCACCCGCACGCCGCGCGTATGGGTTAAGCCTGGCACCGGCGCCACCGATGCGCCGCACGCGCCCTATCAACGCAACGACGATTTCTCCGGACCGCTCAGGAATGTCTGGCAGTGGAATCACGTGCCGGTCGATAGCGCCTGGTCACTGGCCGCGCGGCCCGGTTACTTGCGCCTCAACACATTACCGGCGGCGAATTTCTGGGAGGCGAGAAACAGCCTGACCCAACGCGCCATCGGTTCGCAGTCGACGATGACCACGGTGCTCGAAACCAGTGGCCTTAAGCCCGGTGATGTTGCGGGACTGGCGCTGCTCAACCTGCCTTACGCCTGGATCGGAGTCGAACGCGGCGCTGAGGGTCTCAGCCTCGTTCAGTTTGACCAGCAATCGGAAAAATCGGCACGGGTGAATTTAACCGGGAACCGCGTTTGGCTCCGGGCGGAAAGCGATTATCTGAAGAACACGTCCAACTTCTTCTATTCGCTCGACGGCAAGACGTTCACGCGTCTCGGCAGCGAACTGATCCAGCCTTATCAGCTTGTCACCTTCCAAGGCGTGCGCAATACGCTATTCGCCTATAACACCGCTGGCGCGCCGGGCGGCTATGCCGATTTCGACAGTTTCACGGTGGCGGAGAAATATCCGCATGGCCTTACGCGTCCCATTCCGTATGGGCGCAGCATCACGCTAACCTCGCTTGGGCTTAAAACCGGTTTGAATCTGGTGCATCGGGCGACCCGCGGTGCGCCGACCGCCTTCACAATCGTCGACATGGGGCTCGGACGGGTGGCGCTCATCTCCGGCAAAAACGTGGTCTCGGTTGCCGCCGATGGAAAAGTCGCGGTGACGACCACCAAGCCTGGCATGGCGGAAAGCTTTCAGTGGATGGAAACCCCGGCCGGCGAACTCATCCTGATGTCGCTGGCTTCGGATCGCTATCTCACCATTCACGCGGACGGTTCGGTTGCCGCCGACAGCACCGGCCCGCTGCCTGACGGAAAAGATGGCGTCCGCTTCGTCTGGCGCCTGACGCAACGGCCTCGAAAGTGAGCCATTCAACGGCATTTCGTGCGAAGAGATACTATTAGCTTACACAACCCCGGCGATAGGGGCTGCGCGTGGGCGGAATCCGGCCAAACCGATGCACCACGTACCAGCTCTGCTGTGCAGCATCTTTACAAGTTGTGTGTTGATGGCTGATCGCCTATGCCTTGGCCGGTTGGAATAGACTGCAAGAAACGGCCATGAAAGTTACACAAAGTTTTACGTTCGAAGCGGCGCACTTTCTTCCCAAGGTGTCCGCCGGGCATCGTTGCCGGAATATGCATGGGCACTCTTACCGTATCGATCTTCAATTGGAGGGCCCGGTCGATCCCGAGACCGGCTTCGTGATCGACTTTTTCGCGATCGAGGCAGCCTTCAATCCCGTGCTGGGGAGCCTCGACCACCATATTCTCAATGAGGTCGCGGGGTTGGAAAATCCGACTGCGGAAAACATCGCCGTATGGATCTGGAACCGTTGCAAACCAAACCTGCCGCAGATCGCCAAGGTGACGGTGTATGAGACCGCTCTGTGTTCCGCCGAGTATGACGGTCACTGACCGCAAATGCCGAATCTGCATCGGATCACGCGCTGGAACGGACGCGCGTAATCGCTTTATGACGTGGGTTTTGCGCCGGCGATAGGTCATTCCGTTCCCGCCAAATGGGCTCGGGTTTCAAGGGGTCTGGAGGACGGTCGGCTCGTCCCAAGCGTCCTGATCCGCCAGGCCTTGTCTCGATCAAGGATGGGGCGACGGATTTTCTGTAAAATATCGTCATTTCCGTGGTTTAACGGAACCGGCCTGCCGCTGACCTAGCGTTAAGCTACGCCCGAACCGCCTCCGCCCGCGTCATCAAGACGATTGACGGCGCAGCGTTTCACAGGTGTCTGGAGCGGTCGCTGTCATAATACAGTCCAGTGGGGGAGTTCGGGGCATGATGAGCCTGCTCAATCTGCAAAGTCTCGCCGGAATTGTGCTCATCCTGGTGCTGTGCTGGCTGTTCTCCGAGAACCGGCGGCGGTTTCCCTTTTTACTGATGATCGGCGCGATCGGGGTGCAAGTCCTGTTGGTGCTGGCGTTGTTCGGCGTGCCGGTGATCCGCGCCGGATTAACCAGTTTCGGGGCGGTCTTTGATGGCCTCGCCAAATCGAGCCAGACCGGCGTCGCCTTCGTGTTCGGCTACTTGAGTGGGGCGGGTACCCAGCCCTATCCGGTCACCAACGCGGGCGCGATGTTCATGTTCGGTTTCCGCGTGTTGCCGGTGATCCTGGTGGTCTGCACCTTGGCAGCGCTGCTCTGGCACTGGAAAATCCTCAAATGGATCACCAAGGCGTTCGGCTTCGTCTTTTCGCACACCATGGGCTTGCGCGGCCCCACGGCGCTCGCGGCGGCAGCCACTATCTTCATGGGCCAAGTCGAAGGCCCGATCATCATTCGCGCTTATCTCAACCGGCTGACGCGCTCCGAACTGTTCCTGCTCATCACCGTCGGCATGGCCTGCGTGTCGGGCTCCACCATGGTCGCGTATGTGACGATCCTGTCCGGCGTGCTGCCGGGGGCGGCCGCCCATATCCTGACCGCGTCGATCATTTCGGCGCCGGCCGGCATTTTGCTCGCGCGCATTCTGGTGCCGCGCGATCCGGTGGCCGAAGCCGCCCAAGACAAGATGCCGCCCGACGAGCGCACCTATAACAGCTCGATGGACGCGATCATGAAAGGCATCAACGACGGCCTGCAGATCGCCGTCAATGTTGCCGCCTGCTTGATCGTGTTCGTCGCGCTGGTTGCCATGGTCAATCTGATGTTCGGCGCGCTGCCGCAGGTTGCAGGTAGCCCGATCAGTGTCGAACGTATCCTCGGCTATGTCTTCGCGCCGATTGCCTGGTGCCTCGGCATCCAGAACGGCGAAATTCTCAAGGCCGGGCAGCTCCTCGGCACCAAGATGGTGCTCACCGAGTTCACCGCCTTCATCAAGCTGGGGGCGATTCCCGCGGCCGAACTAACCGAGCGGACCCGTATCATCATGACCTATGCGCTGTGCGGGTTTGCCAACATTGCTTCGGTCGGGATCAATCTGGCGGGCTATTCGGTGCTGCTGCCCGAACGCCGTGACGAGATCATGAAAATGGTGGGCAAGGCTATGCTGGCGGGCTTTTTCGCGACCTGCATGAGTGCCGCGATCGTCGGGGCCATCCCCACCTTCATCGCCGGAGTGCCAAGCTAACGGACCGTTTGAGCGCATTCGGTGATGGTCACGGCGGCGGACGCTGCTAAGATGCGGGGTCGTCGCAACACCCGAGTTAGCCATGCCGCACGCCGAACCATTCCTCACTTATATCGACCGCTCACCGTCGCCTTATCACGCCATCGCCGAAGCGGTGGCGATGCTGACCAGTGCTGGTTTCGTGCCGCTCGGCGAGGCCGAGCGTTGGCAGCTTGCGCCCGGCGGGGCCTATTTCGTCGTGCGCGGCGGCAAATCGCTGATCGCTTGGCGGCAAGGTTCGGCGCCACCCTCGGACGCCGGTTTTCGTTTCGTCGCTGCCCACAGCGACAGCCCGGTTTTAAAACTCCGCCCGCGTCCCGATCTTGAAGCCAAGGGCCTTCGTCTGCTCACCGCCGAAGTATATGGCGGCCCGTTACTCAACACCTGGTTCGACCGCGAACTGAAACTGGCGGGCGCGGTGTGGTGCGGCGGCGAGACGGTGACGCGCCATCTGGTGAATCTAGACAAACTGCCGGTGCGGCTGGTCTCGCTCGCCATTCATCTGAAATCCGACAAAGCCAGCGACAGCTTCAGCCTCGACCGCGAAAAAGACCTCACGGTGTTTGTCGGGCTGGGGACGACGCCCGGTTTCGAACAGGTGCGTGCGGCGATCACCGAAGCGCTGGGTGGCGATCCCGGCCCGATCCTGTCGACCGACCTCAGCCTTGGTGACGCGCATCCCGCTGTCCGTCTTGGTGCCGACGGCGAACTGATCAGTGCGCCGCGTCTCGACAATCTCTTCAGCGCTTACACTGCACTGGCCGCGTTGGTTGAAAGTGCACCGGCAGCATCAACCCTTGGTGCCATCGTCTATGATGCCGAGGAGATCGGTAGCCAGACCTATGCTGGCGCGCGGTCCAATTTCGTCGCAAGCGTGGTCGATCGCATTGCTGGCGGCGGCTCGGAAGATGTCTGGCGCGCCAAGGCCCGCTCCGTTCTCATCAGTGCCGACATGGCCCATGCCGAACATCCCTCGTTCCCGGCGGCGACCGATCCGGTCACGGTTCCCGCGCTGAATGGGGGCCTCGCGGTCAAGACCGGCGTGCAAGGCAATTACGCCATCGGTCCGGCGGTGGAAGCCTGGTTCCTCAAGGTCTGCGAAGACGCCAAGGTACCGCTGCAGCGTTTCCGTTATCGCTGCGATCACGGCCGCGGCTCGTCGATCGGCCCGATGGCCACCAGCGGCCTCGGCATTGCCGGCGTCGATGTCGGCGCCCCCATGCTGGCGATGCATTCGGTGCGTGAGCTGGCCGGAACCGCCGATCTCGACGCTTCCATTGACGCCTTCGCCGCGTTCTTCGCGTCGCACAATCCGCTGCCGGTTTAAGCGCGGCGGATCGCCAATACCGCGTTATGGCCGCCAAATGCGAACGAGTTCGACAGCGCCACGCCGATCTGTTGGTCGCGTGCTTCATTGGGCACGACGTCGAGATCGCAATCGGGATCGGGTACAGCGTAATTGGCGGTCGGCGGAATGAAGCCGCCCTGCATCGCGATCACCGTCGCGGCCAGTTCCATCGCCCCGGCGCCACCGAGCAGGTGGCCGTGCATCGATTTGGTGGAGCTGACTGCCAGTTTGTCGGCGTGGGTCCCGAACACGGCCCGGATGGCTTTGGTCTCGGTGGCGTCATTAGCAACCGTGCCGGTGCCGTGCGCGTTGATGTAATCGACCTCTTCCGGCTTGAGACCGGCATCGTCGAGGCAGGCGCGGATCGCCGCCGCGGCGCCGTCGGCCGACGGCAGCACGATGTCGGCGGCGTCCGAACTCATACCGAACCCGACGATTTCGGCGAGGATTTCGGCGCCGCGGGCAAGCGCGTGGTCGCGGTTCTCAAGCACGAAAATCGCAGCGCCTTCGCCCAGCACCATGCCGCTGCGGTTTTTGGAGAATGGGCGGCAGGTGTCGGTCGACATCACCCGCAGCGCTTCCCAGGCCTTGATGGTGCCGAAGGTGAACACCGCTTCGGTCCCGCCGGTGACCGCAGCATCGACGGTGCCGCTCTTCACCATCGAATAGGCGACGCCGATTGCGTGATTGGACGAGGCGCAGGCACTTGCCACCGTGAACGACGGCCCGGTGATGCCGTGCGTGATGGTGATATGGCTCATCGCCGCCGAGATCATCAACTTGGGGATGGTGAACGGATGGGCGCGCTTGGAGCCCTGCGCATAGACCCGGTAGTAACTTTCATCGAGCGTGGTCATGCCGCCGACGCCGGCGCCGATGATAGCCGCGGCGCGCGACCCAAGCGCGTGCAGGTCCAATCCGCTTTGCGTCACCGCTTGGCGCGAGGCGGCCACCGCGAACTGGGCACAGCGGTCCAGAAGCGGAAGCTGTTTGTCGGAGAACTGGGTGACGGGATCGAAGTCCTTCACTTCGGCCCCGATCTTGGTGAGCAGGTTTTCGGTCGGCAGGATGGTGAGCGCACCGATAGCAACCCGCCCGGCGCGCAATGCCGCCGCAACGTCCGTTGCGCTGTTGCCGAGCGGCGAGATGATTCCCAAACCTGTGATGACGACCCGGTTCATTCCGGTACGCCTTTCCTGACTGTGAAGACGAAATGAAGCGGTCAGGCCGGATGCTGTTCGGCCACCAGGCGGTCGATCGCATCAATGATTTCGCCAACCGACTGGAACGAGATTCCGGCCGTGTTCTGCTCACTGGGCGAATAGGGGACTTCGATGTCGAATTTTTCTTCGATGGCAAACACCAGCTCGACCACGTCAATGGACTGCAGGTCGAGATCGGCAAGCTTGGTTGCGCGCGTCAAGGTGGCCGCATCGGTCTTGGCCTGCTTGGCGACGATCTCAAAGATGTCTTGTTCGCTGCTCATAGGTTGGCGCCCCGTCTTGGGCCGTCGACCAGCCCAGGAATGATTTCTTTGCCAGTTTAATAGGCAATACCCACGCAGCACCACGCTAAATTGATGTAATCGCGAGTGCAACCCGGCGGCACACCGAATCAGGCTCCCGCGATGCGGAACATCTCCGCTTGCAGTTTCAGGGCATGCTTGCGGGCGTCGAAGTCGCGTTCGATGCGGGCTCGGGCGGCCACGCCGTGGGCGCGGCGCATATCCGGATTTTGGAAATAGTCCAAACAAGCTTGCGCCAGGCCGTCAATGTCCGGTGGTTTGCCGCAAACCAGCCGACCCTCGACGCCGTTGGCGCACATCTCGGCGATTCCCCCCATGGCGAAGGCGACAATCGGCTTGCCCATCGCCATCGATTCCATGACCGCGCGCGGCAACGGGTCTTCATAGATGCTCGGCACCACGGCGACGTCGAAATCGGCGACATAGGCGCGGGGGTCGGCGCGGAAGCCGATGAATTGCACGAAGTCCGCGATTCCCAGCTCCTTGGTAAGTGCGATGCATTCTTCGCGGTGATCCGGCGACATGTCCTGCGGGGTATCGCCCAAGACGATGACGCGGCAGCGCGCGCGTTCGTCCGTGCGCAGACGATCGTGCATGATCTTGGCGGCCTTCACCAGCTCGATATAGCCTTTGTGGCGCACGATGCGGCCGTGATTGCCGAAGAGCACCGTGTCCGGCGAAAGGTTCAGTTCGCGCCGCAGCAGGGGGGCGACCGTCGCGCTGTCGAACTCTTCGATATCGAGCGCGGTCTGGATCGGTTTGACTTTTTCGCGGACGTGGTCGAACTGGGTTTCGCAGGGCTTGGAAACGCAGACGATCAGCGCGACGTACGGGCTGCGGGCCAAGCGCCGGTGTAGGCCGCGCGCGAGTTTGGGCACCTCGGGATAGAGCACGTGCCAAATCGCGGGGGTCTTGGTCCATGCCGCCAACGCGCCGCCGAGAAATCCGGCCGAGGTGCCGTTGCAGAAAATGAGATCGTATTGCTCGCGGCGGATGCGGCGCGCCAGCCGTCCGAAACCGGTCAGCATGCGGGCGATGTTGCCGATCACGCGTGCGATCTTGAGCGGCCAGAACGCTTGGAAATCCCGCCGTTCGATCGGCCGCGTCATCGGCTGGAAGAAGTTCTCGATCAAATCCGGTTCGGCGAATACCAATTCGGCGGCATGATAGTCGCGCAGCCGCTGGGTGACGATGCCTTCGCGCGGGATCATCACGCTGCGGTCGATGCGCGCCGGATCGAGGAATTTGGTGATGTAGAGAATGGTCCGCCCCGGTCCGCCGTTGCGCGAGGTGTCGTTGATGAACAGCACCTTCAAGCGGCGCGTATCGGCGTTCACGTCTTGGGCGGCTTTAAGAACCTCGGCCATCATTACTCTCCCGGAACCAGGCTCCTATACACGGCCCCATAGGCTTCGCACATCGCTTCGACGGCGAAATTGGCGGCAACCCAGTCCCGCGCGGCGATACCCCGGCGGACGACTTCGGCGCGATCTGCTGCGGCTTGGCGCAACGTCGCGGTGAACGCGGCGGCGCCGTCTTCCTTCGTCAGCCAGCCGGTGTGGCCATCCACCACGGCCTCGGGGATACCGCCTTGGCCGATCGCGATGGCGGGGCGCTGCATGGCTCCGGCTTCCAGGATCGACAGCGACAGGGCTTCCTCGCGGGTGCAGTTGATCACCGCATCGGCGGCGGCAATCACGGACCGCGGATCGGCAAGATGGCCATGGAACCGCACCCGTCCGCTGGCGCCACTGTGTTGTGCCAGAGTTTCAAGTTTGTGGCGCTCGGCGCCGTCGCCGACGATGTCGAGCTGCACCTCAGGCATCTGCGCCAGCGCGGCGATGGCGATTTCCAGCCGCTTGACCGGTTCCAGCCGCGCCACTGCCGCCACCGTAAAGGGACCATGTGCAGGCGGCGGCTCTGGTGCGAAACGCGTCAGATCGATGCCGTTATGGATCACGCAAATCCGCTCCGTCATCGCCGGTTCGATGGCCGCAACGATGCGGCCGACAAAAGCGCTGACGGCGACGATTTTGGTGGTGTGCTTCAGGGCCCAATGCCGATTCAAACCGCAGGTCGGGTCGCGGTAATGGCGTACGCCGTGTTCGGTGCGCACCAGCGGTAGAGCAAACCGCAACGCCGCGCGCGCGGCCAGCACATGTGAGCCGTAAGTATGGCAGTGCAGAATGTCGGGACGTTCGCGTTCGATCACCCGCCCGAGCCAGGCGATATCGGCAGGGCCATAGGAGCGCCACAGATAGGCAAAAGGATTTTCGTGCACGTCGCCGCGATCATGCACCGTCACGCCATCGTGACGGAAAAACGCCGTCAAATTACGATTAGGCGTGAGCAAAGCGAGTGTATGATCGGCGTTGGAGGACGTGGGTCGCGCCGCAAGATCGGCGAGAAAACGTTCTGCGCCGCCAATCTGTCCGGCCACGACGATATGGAGAATCTTCAGCCGCCTCGTCATCACAACCTTCACATTGTGTATTGCTGTGGCATAGGATGACCGGATTGCTCGGTTAAGACAGTTTGGGACAATTGTTCCGTATTAAGTTCTGCAGAAGTACGACGGAATCCACTGGTCTTCTGCGCTCAAAATAAAACTCTGCGCATTCGCGCGGTGACGCAAGGTAACGGCTGCATGCACGCTTCGTCCGACGAACCGTTACCTCTTCGCACCAGCTCTGCGCATCAGAACCTCGTAGCTGTCCTCGCGTCAAAATTGACCTTGGCCGATGGACGCGCTTACGACCAGTTCGTCGCAACCGCACCCGCTGGTCATTATACCCAGACCCGCGCTTGGGCCCGCGTTGCCACGGCCGGCCGGCCGTTCAAACCGCTCTATTTCCTTGCCCACCGCGGCGGGATGGTGGTCGGGGCGGGCCTCGTCCTGCGCACCCGCTTCGGCGTGGTGCCGCTGCCGGCTGCCCAGCTTGAGCGCGGACCAGTTTGTGCGAAACCCGAAGACTTGCCCGAGGTCTTGGCGGCGTTGCGCTATTGTTGCTTGGCCCGCGGCATCCTCCGGTTGTCGGTGATGCCTTACTGGACCGGAGACGGCCGGGCCAAGGCGGAAACCGTCCTGACTGCGGCCGGTTTTGCCGATTGCCAGCGCTTTTCTGGCCGCCATGTTCGCACCCTGCGTTTTGATCTGACCGCACTCGATGCTGAAAAACCTTGGAACGCCAGTTTCTTATCAAAAGTCCGCCAGAATATCGGCCGGGCCAGCCGGGCTGGGGCGACGGTGCGGCCAGGGCGGCGGGAGGACCTCAAGGTGTTCCAGGCCATGCAAGCGTCGCTTCTCGCCCAAGAGGGTAAGAAGTCTCCGCCTGACACCTGGTATGAAGCCCTGGGTGACTATTTCCTTGGGCCCGGCGCGGCGATGTTCGTCTGTGACTTCGAAGGCGCGCCAGTTTCTGTCATTTTTATCACTTTGCACAATGGCATAGCGACGTATGCCTTGGGCGCAACTTCGGGCCACCTGCTGAAGTTCCCCAAGACGGTGCTACCCATGGCCGAGGCCATTTTGTGGGCCCGGCAAGCCGGCGCGCACACCTTCGACATGGGCGGGGTCCCGATGAAAGGTGATCCCGACGCCAAGCGGGCCTCGATCGCCGAGTTCAAGCACAGCTACTCCCACACCGAGGCGCTCTTGGTTCGCGAACACATGCGCTGGTTCTGACCCACCATTTTTGGCAATATTCGGCCTGACCAACAGGGCACCTGCATGGACGCCTATCTTTGCGTCTCGATCGACTGCGAATGTGACAAGGGCGAAGGCTGGCGGGTGAAAAAGCCGCTCAGTTTCGCTGGGATTACGGCTGGCATCGCTGGCCGTCTGCAGCCTTTGTTTGCCCGGTTTGGCGCCAAACCGACCTATTTGTTGTCGCCGGAAGTCTTGCGCGATCCGGCGTCGGTCGAGTGCCTCAACGCCCTTACAGGCAGCGCCGAACTCGGCACCCATCTGCACGGCGAATTCGTCGCGCCCGACGCCTTCGAACCCGACGAGACCACCGCTTTTCAGTGCAATTATCCGCCCCAGGTTGAGCGGCAGAAGCTGGAAGGGCTGACGGGCTTGTTCCAGACGGCGTTCGGCAAGCCCCCGCGGTCGTTCCGGGCCGGGCGTTTCGGCATTGGCGCCCATTCGCTGCCGTTTCTCGCCGAGCTTGGCTATGACGTCGATTCGAGCGTTAGTCCGCACAAGGATTGGACCAAGCAGGGCGCGCCTGCCGCCAGCTTCCGCGACGCGCCAACCCAGCCTTATTGGCCGGTTTTTGCCGCGCCTGAACAGGCCGCCACCGAGCCCGGACCGCTCTTGGAAGTGCCTGTGACCATCCTGCCGTCCCGCCTTTCGCGTTTGCCGCTAATCGGGGCACGGATCGAGCCGCGCTGGCTGCGGCCGACCCGCGGTACGGCGGAGGGTCTGATGAACGTCGCGCGCGACGAACTGGCATGTGCCCGGGAGGCTGACCGGCCGGTGGTGCTCAATTGCATGTTCCACAATGTCGAGATCATACCGGGTCTCAGCCCCTATGCGAAAAATGAAGCCGAGGCCGATGCCATCTTGCAGCGATTGGCGGCTTTGCTCGCCTTTGCCCGCGGCGAGGGGATCGCTGTGGTCGGCCTCAGTGACATTGCGGACATCTTTGCCCAGGCGGGACCTTTTGCGCCGCTGCGCGGTTAACTGCTGCGACGCCCGCTCTGTACAGCAATCTCACCTGCCCTATATCATTGCGGCGCAGGCGATCTGGCACACCCTCAAGCATGCTTTCGGTACAGCATTTGGTGAAGTCCCTCGGCGGGCGGCGAGTCATCGAGGACGTGACGCTCTGTGTTGAGCGTGGCGAAGTCGTCGGCTTGCTTGGACCCAATGGGGCGGGCAAATCGACCAGCTTCAAAATGCTGACCGGCCTCGCCGTGCCGGATTCGGGGACCATCGAACTGGACGGCGACGACATTACGTTTTTGCCATTTTACGAGCGGGCCCGGCGCGGCATTTCCTACCTGCCGCAGGATTCCTTCGTGCCGCGGTCCTTGAGTGTTGAGGCCAATCTCGAGATGGTGCTCGAAGCGCGCGAACCGTCGGCGGCGAGGCGCCGGGAGATCGCGACGGCTTTGTTCAAGCAGTTCCATCTCGAGGACCTGCGCAAGATGAGCGTCGGCACCTTGTCGGGCGGACAGCGCCGCCGCAGCGAGATTGCCATCACGCTCGCTTGCGAGCCCAGCTTTGCGTTGCTCGACGAACCGTTTGCCCGCGTCGATCCGCAGGCCATCGACGAGATCGGCAATCTGATCCGCGCCATGACCGCGCGCGGCATCGGTATTCTCATCACTGATCACAATGCGCGCGAGCTGTTTCAGTTGGTCGATCGCGCCTATGTGATCGAAAGCGGGCGCGTCTTGGCGGAGGGCAATGCCGAAACGCTGATGAACGATCCGGACGTGCGCCGGGTCTATCTGGGCGAGGAGTTCCGGATATGACCGGCGCGCCCAATACCGCTGCTGCAAGGTCCCGCACCCTCGGCGGGTTCCTGAAACGCCTCAGTGGGCCGTTCACGCTGCTTTACGCGCGCCGGTTCTTCGGTGGCGTGGCGCTTTTGGTCTTTATTGTGATGGTGCTGTTCGAGGCGGTGTTCGTCGCCGAGCGCTTCCCGATGGTGTTTCGCGCCGTCTACCAGAATCACGCCGATCCACGCGACATGGGATTCCTGCTCCTTTGCAACTCGACGCAAGTTGTCGATCTGGCGCTCGCCATCGCGGTTCTGGTCGGCACCTATTGGACGGCCTTGCGCATGCGCGAGAACCGCGAGCTTCTGGTGCTGGTGGCAGCGGGCACTGGTCCCTTCCAACTGATCGGATTGGCGCTCGCGGTCGCGGTTGTGGCGCTGGTCGCCTCACTTAGCGTGTCGAGCCTGCTCGATCCGGCCGCCCGCTTTGCCGAACGCGAGGTGTTATTTCAGGCCGAATTCCGTGGTCTTCGTACGGGCATCAACACTGGCCAATTCTATGACTTTCCGGGCCGCGTGGCGTTCGCCCCGGCGCGCCAATCGAGCGGCGGGCTGATGGCCGCCAACCAGACACGCGGTCTGTTCGTTTATGAAGAGCTGAAGGAAGGCAAATTCCGCGTCGTCACCGCTGATCACGCCAGCCTCGAAGGTCCCGATCGCGCGGGACGCATTCTCTTGAAGCTCGGCGGTTTCACCTCGCAGACCTTCGATCCTGCCGGCCAGCCTTGCCATGATTGCGGCGGCACCACGACCGGCCTGTCGCAAATGGCGACGCTCGCTGGCGACATCACTCAGGCGATGAAGGCCGATCAGCTCTTGTCGTTCGAGCCGCGCGGCGCCAATGCCGACGAGATGACGGTCTTTAACCAATTTGCCGCCAAGGCCTATTCGACCGATCCGCGCCATCGCGAGGATATGCGCCTCCTCGGCGAGCGTCTGGCGCGCAGTTTCCTCTGCCTGCTTGCGCCGCTGATTGCGTTGGCCTGCGTCTGCTTGACCAATCGCGCGACCAATTATTTTGCCCTGCCGCTCGCCTGCATGGGGCTGATGAGCCTCAACATCACCAGCGAGTGGCTGATCCGCGTCATCGTTCCCTTGGATCCGTGGGGCGCGCTGCGCACGCCGGCCCTTCTCACCCTCGTCATGGCCGCGCTTCTGCTTGCCGAAATTTTCCGTCAGCAGGGCAAGCTGGCGCAACCGCAATTGGGCCGGCCATGACCGAAGCAGGGCAAATCGCCGTGCCGCCGCGTCCGCACATTGTGCTCGCCCCATTGGGACGGCATTCGCGCTACATGCTGGCCGGATACTTGCGCCACGTCCTGATCGTGTCCTCGATCCTGCTCGCCATCGCGCTCACCATCGATCTGTGGCCGCAGTTCGCGCAAGTCGCGGCGAAAGGCAGCAACAATTTTTCCGCGGTGTGGAGCGTGGTGCGGTTCTCGGCCTTGCGCACGCCGGGCTTGGTCGCGCCGCTTTTGCCGTTCGCCACCTTCATCGGCGTGTTGTGGACCGAGGTCGCGCACACCCAATCGGGTGAGCGCATGCTGGTGTGGAATTCGGGACGCTCGCCGCTGCAATGCCTGTCGCCAGTGTTGCTCGCCGGACTCATTCTCGGCACCACTGATTTCGTCCTGGACGGTTATCTCGGTCCGGCTTCGATGGGCATTCAGATGACCGAACGGCTGGGGCGCGATGGCGATGCGCTCGCCCGCACCAAGCTGTCCGATCCGGCCTGGATGGCGGCGGGCGGTGGCATTCTCAGGGCACAAATTGAATTCGGGCCGCCGCCGGTTCTGCACAATGTGATGTTCTTTTTCCGCGATGCGAACGGCAAGCTCAGCGAAGTCGATATCGCTCCGGTGGCGCGCTGGGAAAAGGGCACCGACCGCTGGGTGATGCAGAACGGCCAGTATTGGAAAGCCGCGGGCAGGGAAGGTGTTCGCCAAACCGTCTTTTCGGGCCGGGCTACGCACCAGACCATGACGCCATTCGACGCCAAGGCGATCACGCTATCGATCGATCCATTGTGGTTCACCTGGTACGACCTGCAGCCGCAGTATATTCCGATGTCCGTTTTGGCGCAGCTTGCCGCCTCGGCTCGCGTGCCCGAAGCGCACGGCCAATACGAAACGCGACTGCATGTCGTGCTTGCCGAGGCCGTACTGCCCGGCATGATGGCGCTGCTCGCGTCATCCCTGGCGATGCTGTTCTTGGCGTACAGCACGCCGGCGCTGGCCTTGGTCGGCATCATGTTCGCCGGCTATATCGCGCATTTCGGCACCAAGGCATGCCTGATCATGGGCCAGAACGGCTACCTGGAGCCGGTGCTCGCCGGCTGGCTGGTGCCGGGATGCCTCTTGGCCGCCGTCACCGGCGTGTTCCTGCTGATCGAACTGCAGCGCAAGGGCACACGGAGCGCGATCGGAAAAGTGTGAAGCGGTTTTCCGGCCAATCGCGCGACCGTCAATAAATCTATTTAGCGCCGGTTGATGTGCTCGCGTAGCGCTTTGCCGGTGCTGCGGTCGGTGCCGAACAAGTCGAGTTCCGGCACGTCGGGCATCAAGCCGTGATCATCGACTTCGAGATAGACGTAAGCGAGCTTGGCCCAGCGCTCGCCGAGCTTGCCGAAGACTTCCGGCTGACCGCGGCTATCAAGCCCAATATAGAGCGTACGCTCCGGCATGGCGGCAATCTTGAAACTGTAGGAACCGTTTGGCCCGTCATGTTTCACCGACTTGATGCCATAGGCCATCATCCGTTCCGGGAAATTGAGCTGCTTGATGTGGCCGTCGACGTTGTACCAGCGCCAATAGGCGACGATCGGCTGATCCTTATCGAGCTTGCCGTCCTTGTCGAGATTGGCGCAGTAGACGACCGTGTTCGAATTGGACGAGCGCTCGACATAGAACACCTGGTTGGGTTCAGCGGGAATCGGATAATGCGGCTTCACCCGCAACACCGACTCCATCTCCGTGATCTGGCTCTTCATCTCTTTGGCCGCCGATGGCAGCGCCATGCAAACCACTGCCAAAAGAAGCGCGATCGAACACCGCCACGAATTTCTAGTCACAGCGCACCCTCCTTAGGTTTTGCCGCACGGCGCTGATCGACCGCCGCGGTATAAAGGGCGAAGAGTTTTTCGAAATGGCTTTCGATGTCGCCGATGCGGTCGGCCGCAACGGCCTCTGCCGCCTGCGAAAGCCTGGCGCGGTCGCGTTCGAGGAGGGCGATCAGCGCCCGGGCGGCCGCCTCGGCGTCGCCTGGCGGATAGGTTTCGCTGCAGGCGGGATCGGCGAGATCGGCGGCGCCGCCGCTTGCAGGCACCACCACCGGCGTGCCGCAACACAAGGCTTCCGCCACCGCGAAGCCATAGGTCTCGGCACTCGAGCCGTGCAGCACCACGTCGGCGGAGGCGATGGTGCGAGCCAGCGTTGCGCGATCCTTGAGCCAGCCGGCGAGCGTGATGTGGCGAGCCTTGCCAGCGTGCGCTTCGATAGCACCGTGGATAAACCCGTCGCCGACGATATAAAGCCCCATCGGCCGCGTCTTCTGGGCTTTCGTCACCGCATCGATCAGCATGTCGACCCGCTTTTCGGGATGATGGCGGCCGACATTGAGCACCAGCGCTGCGTCGGGTCCAAGCCCGCATTGTGCCAAGAGTTCGGCGCGCAAGGTTTCATCGCGCAAACCTGGCTTGAACCAGTCGCGCTCGACCCCGAACGGCACCACATGCAGATTTTTGAGGCCATAGGTTTCGAACCGCCGCGCCAGCCAGGCGCCGGCCACGACGCAGCCGTCGAAGCGCGCATTCAGCCGGCGCAAATAGGTCCAGTACCAGCCGAACAAACTGTCGATGGTGTCCGGCTTCAGCTTGCCGGTCAGCAGAGTCTGGGGATAGACCGCGACCGGATCGGCATGCATGAACAGTATCTTCACCGCATCGCCGCGCCATTTCCCGGCGATGTATCCGCCGCGCCAGGGCGATGAGCCTTCCAGCACATCGGGCTTTTCCGCATCGATGAGCGCGAGCACGTCTCGCGCCCGCCAGAACATCCGGTAGTTCTTGTCGAACGGCAGTTGCGGGGTCTTGACCCAGATCAATTTTCCGCCGTCGCGGCTCTCGCTGCGGTTTTCCGTACCCGGCGCGATCACCGTCAGGGCATGGCCGAGCTTTGCCGCCACTTTGAACTTCTGGTCCACATAAGCACGCACCCCGCCGCCGGTCGGCGAATAGAATTCGGAGATATCGACGATCTTCATCGCGCCGCTCCCGGAACCAGGGCGCGGTAGTGGTCGAGAATCTTCGCCATACTCTCATCCCACGAGAAGGTCAGGGCGCGCTGGCGGGCGGCGGCGGCGAAGCGCGCCCGCAAATCGTTGTCGCGTGCCAGCACGGCCAGACGACCGGCGAACCCATTGGCGTTGCGCGGCGTTTCCAAGTAGCCGGTTTCGCCGTGCACGACCAGCGAGCGGCTGCCGGTGGCGTTGGCGCAAACCGAGGGAAGTCCGGAGGCCATCGCCTCCAGGGTGACGTTGCCGAAGGTTTCGGTTTCGCTGGGAAACAAGAACACGTCGGCCGAGGCATAAGCTGTTGCCAGCGCTTCGCCTTCAAGAAATCCGGTAAAAACCGCGTTCGGTAATCCCGCTTCCAACATGCCGCGGTCCGGTCCATCTCCGACGATCAGCATGCGATGGGCGATGCCGCGGGCTTCGAACAGGCGCATACTTGCGATTACGGTGTCGAGTTCCTTTTCGCGCACCAGGCGCGAAACGAAGGTCACGACGAATTCGTCGGCACCGATACCGTGTTTGGCGCGCCACGCCGCCGAGCGCTTGGCCGGCTGGAACAGGTCGGTGTCGACCCCGCGCGGCCATAGTTTGAAGACGCTTTTTACGCCGTCGGCCTTTAGCGCCTCCACCATCGATCCGCTTGGCACGTACACTTCGCGGGCCGCGCCATAAGCGAAACGCAAATAGGCCGTGAGCAGCGGTTTGAGCGCGCGCGATCCCGGATAGTGCTTGAGATAGGTCTCGAATCTTGTGTGGCACGAGGCGACCAGCGGAATGCCCAGCGCCCGCGCCGCGCGGATGGTGCTGTAGCCGAGCCAATCCGGTGCCAGGGCCAAATGGATGAGATCGGGCTGGAACGCGGCCAGCTTCGCGCGCGGCAATCCGAAGGCGCAGCGATATTCGGGGCGCATTGGCACCGCCATGGACGGCACCGGCACTAAAGTTCCGGCATGTTTCAGCGCTGCCGTTTTGCCCACTGGTGCGAACACCAAGACTTCGACGCCGTGGCTTTCGAGATAGGCCACCAACCGGTTCAAGGTCAGCGCCACACCGTCGCGAATATAGTTGTACGAACTCGCCACCAGCGCGATGCGCAAAGCGCGCGCTTCATCGTTCCGATCAATCGGGCTATAAGGCTGAACGGACACTGCTTTTCGTAAATCCTGTGGCTGACTTTACAAGAGGTCCGGGGCCTGGCTTTGTCAACCGGGACCTGGTTAATCGCACGCAATGGGAAACATCCTGATATCCGGCGCATCGAGTGGCATCGGCGCGGCCTTGGCCCGAAGGTACGCCGCGCCGGGCGCGCACCTCACGCTGTGGGGCCGCAATGCCGCACGGCTCGAAGCGGTGGCTGATGACTGCCGCGCCCGCGGTTCACAAGTTGCGACAAACTGTTTCGATCTGGCTGATGTGAAGGCCCTGGTCGCCGCGCTCGCGCAAGCCGACCGGCAGGCGCCCACGGATATTGCGATTTTCAACGCCGGATTGGGCGGCAGTCTGCCGCACGAGGCGATTGCTCACGACGTCCTCGGTGCGGCGCAAATGGCGATGGTGAATTTTACCGCGCCGGTTGTCGCCGCCAATGACATCGCCGCAAGAATGGGCGCGCGCGGCGCCGGCCACATCGTGCTGATCGGCTCCATCGCCGCGTTGTTTCCGCTGCCGATGGCGCCGGTCTATTCCGGTTCCAAGGCGGGGCTGATGATGTTTACGGAGGCCTTGCGCGCTCGTATCAAGCGCTATGGCGTGTCGGTAACCTTGGTTTCGCCCGGATTCATCGATACACCGATGAGCCAAGGTCTCAAGGAGCCGCGGCCATTCCTGATCAGCGCCGACCAGGCAGCCGCAATCATCAAACGGAAAGTGGCGCGCGGCGCCCGGCATATTATCGTGCCGTGGCCGTTCGCTGTCGTCGCTGCGATCGCCAGCCTGATTCCCAAGGCGCTGGTGCGGGCGGTGTTGTCCCGGTTCTAGATTTGCCGTTAGCGGGACCGGCGTTGTATGGTCCGTTCTCCTCACAATATGGCCCAAGGGGGCGGTTCTGTCAGAAACGCTGCGTACACGGATTGAAACGCTGAGGCAGCTCGTCGCGGCCAAACTCGACACGCGCCTGGGCCGGGTGGCGCACAGCGGCGTGCGCTGGGGCATACCGCTGCTGCTTTTGGCACTGGTCGCATACGGCCTCACCCATATCGGCTGGGGCAAGATTTTCGCCGCCCGTCCGTCGTCGTTTCTGTTCTATCTGGTGCTGGCGCTGCCGTTCTTCGTGCAGCCGCTCGGCGATCTCATTGTCTACCGCAATCTGCTTGGGATCGGGCGTGCGCTGCCGCTCACCATCTTCCTGCGCAAACGCTACATGAACACGATTATGCTGGACTATTCCGGCGAGGTGTTTCTGTTCTTTTGGGTGCGCAAGAACCACAAGGTGGGCGACGGCTTTCTGCTGCATGCGGTGAAGGATTCGAGCGTGCTGTCGGCCGCGGGGGGGCTGGTGGTTTTGTGGCTGATGCTCCTCGTGCTCTTGGCCGGGCATTTGATTGCAGTCCCTAGTCTCGACATCGGTAGATGGCCGCTGGTCGTGGTGGGATCGGTGCCGCTGATACTCGGCGTTGCGCTCTTTGTCGGCAATCGCAAGCTGACGGCGCTCACCCGCAAGCAGATTGCCGCGACTTTTTCCATCCATTTGACGCGCTGTATCGTCTCGCTGTGGCTCGAATATGTGGTCTGGTGGCTGTCAGGGGCGCTGCCAACGTCCGGCGACTGCTTCAAATTCGTGGCTTTGCGGCTTCTGGTGACGCGTTTGCCGCTGATACCGTCGAAGGATCTCGTGTTCGTCGGCATCGCGATGGCCGCCGCCGGTCAGATGGCGGTGTCGGCGCCCAAAGTCGCCGCGGTGCTGGTCCTGATGACGGTGATCGACAAGATCGAAGATCTCGTCGTCGTCGGTCTGCCCTGGCTTATCGAGCAGATGCGCTTCCGGCGCGCGGCCGGTCAGGCCGTGCCGTGAGCGCGCGTGCGCGCATCGGTGCCACATGGCGGCAATGGCGGAGCTCGCCGCTGTTCTGGATTCTGGTCGCCGCAGCGCTAATGCGCACGGCCGCGATTACTTGGGGCTTGCCGGCCTCCGACGGCTGGGACGATGACGGCGTGGCGCCGCGCAATTTCCTCGTCGGCCTCGTCGAAACCTATACGCCCGGCCATCACTTCACCTATCCGCCGCTGCACATGTTCATCCTGGCGGTGCTGTCGCTGCCCGGCATTGTCGCGGCACTGTTCCACGCGTCGTCCTTCGTCCCGAAAGACGTCATCGCCGAGATGATCCATGTGCCATACATGACCTATTTCGCGGTCGTAGCGCGGATCGTGTCGGTGGTGTTTTCGCTCGGCACCATCGTCATCGCCGCGCGAATGGGCGAACTGGTGGCCGGAAAACGCGCGGGTCTTCTGGCCGCGGCGGCGCTCGCCTTGAATGCGGGGCTCACCTATTACGGCCAAGTCACCAATCTCGACGGGCCCTCGCTATTCTGGGCGATGTTGTCGCTTTATTTTTTCATGCGGGTGATGACCCTGCACGAACTGAAGCCGATCCGCTGGGCCTGTCTTGCCGCGGCGGCCGCGGTCGCGACCAAGGATCAGACCTACGCCGTCTTTGTGTTCGCACTGCCGGCGGGATTGACCCTCTGGTTCGTCGTCGATGGGTGGGCGCGGCAGAACGCTGGGCCGGTGCTGAAAGAGCTGGTGGCATGGGGCGTCCTCGCTATCGCGGCCGTGCTGATGATCGACGGGGCGCTGATCAACCCGCACGGATTTGCTGATCGCCTCGCGCTGCTGACCGGTTCCGCCAGCCAGGACTACGCTGAGTACCAGAACAACCTCGCCGGACGGGGCGCGGTCGCGGCCGATATGGCGGCGCATTTCTCGCGCTATTACCCGGTCCTCGTGGCGCTACTGATGGCGCTCGGCGTCGCTGCCGTGGGGATGCGTAAGCGAAGCGGGGCGCTGGCGGCGGGTCTGCTGCCGCTGTTGGCCGCAGTTTCGTTCACCCTGGCATTTAATTTTGTGGCGCTCCGGACCGAGACCCGCTTCGTCCTGCCCCAGTCGGTGGTGCTCGCGCTCTATGTCGGACTTGGCGCGGATCTGTTGTTATCGGTAGCGGTGCTGCGCTGGCGCGCGCTGGCTGCGGCTTTCCTTTTTGTCACTGCCGGCTGGGCGGCTTATGGCTGTATTGGGGTCGATGCCGCGTTTTGGGGCGATCCACGTTACGATGCGGAAGCATTCCTTAAAAAGCACGTCCGGCCCGGCGACGGGGTGGAAATTTATGGTCTTAACGTTTATCTACCCCGTCTCCCCGAAGGCGCGACGGTCAGCCGCGTGGGGTCGAAGCCGCTGAAAGCCCGCAACCCGTTGCCGCATGTGGCTGAGGTTGTACAACCTTATGGAGCAATTGGCGCGCGGAAACCTCGCTTTCTTGTGGTTACCGGCTTCTGGGTGCAGGATTATTTGGCCCCGGCGGCGTCTGCCGAAGGCGCTGGTAGGACTGTACCAAAGGTTCGCGAACTAGCCTTCCGGGACGTGGACGCGCGGGGGTTCTTTGGGGCACTGTTCGCCGAACGGCTTCCGTACCGGTTAGTCCACCGGTCTGACTTTATTGGCCCGTTGGAGCCTAACGTTAATGCATATGAGAGCCTTAAACAGACTGTGTTCATCTTTGAAAGGGATCCCGCCAGGAGTAATGCGCCAATTGTCACAGCCCCGAATTCAGCGGCCACAACGCAGCCAAACCCCCTATACCGGCGTGCGAGAGGATAGGCTGACACCAGGGCTGGGGCGCGAACGGCGAGTGTCGTCACAAGGACTTGCTTTCGTTTCCTTGGGTTATCATATTGATCGAACTTGGGGTTGGGACGCGTAATGGCATCTGATTTCTCATTGACGGGCTATATAGCCCGACGGGCTCGCTTGGTCGGCGGTTCGGTTCTGGAGAACGGCAACCCCTTCTTCGCGCCGCTTGATCGTCTGCAGGCGGAAGCTCGCAGTCATGGTGCTGTGCTTACCAGTTTCGCCAACTACGACTACCTCGGCATCTCCGACCATCAGGCTATCAAAGACGCAGCGCATGCCGCGCTCGATCGCGTTGGCGTCGGTGCCCTCGGATCGCGCCTGGTCGGCGGCGAACGTTTGATCCATGCCGAGTTCGAAAGGGCTATAGCCGATTTCGTCGGTTCGGAAGCGGCGCTGACGCTGGTCAGTGGTTACCTCACCAACCTGACGACGATTTCCAGTCTGCTCGGCAAGCGCGACCTGATCCTCTACGATGAACTCAGCCATAATTCGATTATGGCGGGCGTGGCCTCGTGCAAGGCCAATCCGGTCGAATTCCGCCACAACGATATGGAATACCTGCGCCACGTCCTTGAGACGCAGCGCGCCAACCACCGCAATTGCCTGATCGTGGTGGAAAGCCTCTATTCGATGGACGGCGATATCGCCAACCTGCCGGAGCTGCTCAAGCTCAAGGACGAATTCCACGCCTGGCTGTTGGTCGACGAGGCCCATTCCATCGGCGTGCTCGGCAAGAGCGGTCGCGGCGTCAGCGAGCACTTCGGGGAGGATCCCAAGCGCATCGACCTGATCATCGGCACGCTGTCGAAGACGTTCGTATCATGCGGCGGCTTCATTTGCGCCCAGAAGGCCATTCTCGATTGGATGAAGTACCTGCTTCCGGGCTTCGTCTACAGCGTCGGCTTGCCGCCGGTGATCGCCGCGGCCGCCGGGGCCGCATTGCAGGTCATCAAGGACGAGCCAGGCCGCGTCGGCAAGCTCCAGGCCAATGCCAGTCGCTTCCTTGAGAAGGCCAAGGAAGCCGGTCTGTCGACCGGTCCGGCCGAAGGTTATGCGATCGTGCCGGTGATGTTCCCCGACATGAAGTCGACCATGGGGGCGTCCGAATACCTGATGCAGCGCAGCATCTATGCCCCGCCGATCGTGCAGGTGGGCGTGCCGAAGGGTCTGCCGCGTATCCGCTTCTTTATCTCGGCCCGCCACAGCTTTGAGGAAATCGACCGCACGGTCGAAGCTCTCAAGACATACTCTGCGGGCATTCCCAAGACGGCGGCGTTGGCGACCAAAGTGCTGGCCTGAAATCCAATCCGTAAAGAAAAAATGGCCGGCATTGTCGGCCGTTTTTTGTGTCGTGTGTTTGTTTCAGCCGATCGCTTTTTCGAAGATGCGATAACGCTTGCTCACGACGCAGCCGAACGCTTCGAGCATGCGCTTGATCGGCTCGTTGGAATCGAGAATCCACGACAGTTCGGCGGTTTCGACCACGTCAGCACGATTCGCCTTTGCGATTTCCTGGATCATCAAGAGCGCGACGATGGCGCCCACCGGGGTGGTACGGTATTTCCGTCGTACGCCCATCAGCGCCAGGCGTCCCGATTTCACGCCTTTAAATTTCAGGCGCCAAATCAGCTTCAAGAGACCAAAAGGGAACAGCTTGCCCTTAAGGTCCCTGGTCAGTTCGTTGATGTTGGGAAGCGCCATGGCGACGCCAGTCGGCTCGCCGTCGTATTCGGCGATAACCAGGGCATCGGGGTCGAGCACCAGCTTGAACAGCGCACCGATTTCCTCGATCTCAGCATGCGTGATCGGCACAAAGCCCCAATTGTCGGCCCAGGCGTCGTTGATGATATCGCGGATCAGCGCGATTTCGCTGGGGAAGCTCTTTTTGTCCATACGGATGGGGCGCATTACATAGGCGTGCTTCTTGCGGCCCTTTTCGATCAACTTGTCGAGGGTCTCGCCGAAGGGCCGATGCAGCGGGCGTTCGTAAGCCAGAACGTCCTGCACTGGGGTGTAGCCCTGTTCGAGGATGCGGTTCTGGTAGTAGGGCAGGTGGTGCCCCATCATCACCCGCGGCGGCGTATCGAAGCCGTCGACCAGAAGGCCTGGCTCGTCCCACATGTTGAAACTGACCGGGCCGAACACGCGCGTCATGCCTTCGCCCCTCAGCCATTCTTCGCCCTTGGCGAGCAGCGCGGCGAACACATCGGCATCATCGATCGCTTCCA
Source organism: Alphaproteobacteria bacterium UBA1301 (assembly GCA_002307725.1). Lineage (GTDB taxonomy): Bacteria > Pseudomonadota > Alphaproteobacteria > Micropepsales > Micropepsaceae > Rhizomicrobium. The sequence continues at coordinate 90,937 of DBUB01000007.1, forward strand.
GAAAGCCGAAGTGGCCGGTGGCGTCGTGGTGCTGTTCGAGGTGCAGATAGTCGATCTGCGCGGTGATGCGGCCCACCGGCTCGCCGTCCTTCAGCGCCAGCCAGAAGCTGGCTTTGGCGTGCTGGAAGAACGCGTTGTGTTTGGCTTGGAAATGGGTCTGGCGCTCAAGGAACAGCGGTGGCACCCAGTTCGGATCATTCGCATAGATGCGGTGGGGCAGACGGTGAAAGGCCTGCCAGAGTTTGGCGCCTTCGACCGGTACAACGGTGATGGAATTGTTGGCCACGGCGCGCGTCATCCTTAAAGGGTGGAGTCTGCTCTAGGATTCCCGCGATATAAATTCAATATTGGTCGGTCTAGCCTTGCGGCCGCACGAAGGCGCGGATGGCTGCTTCTGCCGAGCCGAGTAGGGCGGCATAAGGATGCACGATCACCTTGGTCGGCACGATTCCGACATAAGAGTCGAAGCGGCCTTTCTCCTCGAAGCAGCGGCGGAAGATGCCGTTGTTCAGTTGCGGCAGCAGCTTGGGGGCAATGCCGCCGCCGAGATAGATGCCGCCGCGGGCGCCGAAAGCCAGCGCAATATCGCCGGCAAAGCGGCCATAAATGCCGCAAAACACGTCGAGCGCCCGGACGGCGATGGGATCGGTCCCGGCGACCGCGCAGGTTGTGATCTCTTCCGGCGCGAGCATGGCGGGGTCCTTCGCCCCGCCGATCCGCGACAAGGCCCAATGGATGTTGGCAAGACCGGGCCCCGAGAGCACCCGTTCCACCGACACGCGCGGATAGTGCTCCAGCAGCACCTTCAGAATCTCGAATTCGGTATCGTCGACCGGCGCAAAAGCGATGTGGCCGCCTTCGGTCACCATCACCGCGCTGGAAAATGCATCGCGCACCAGCGCCGACACGCCGAGGCCGGTACCGGCGCCGACCACGCCGACGGTCTCGCCCGCGATGCCGGGGCGATCGCCGCCGATGGTCGCAAGGTCCGCACCCGACAGATGCTCGACCGCATACCCTAGTGCCGCATAATCGTTGATTAGCCGGGCGTGGCCGAAGCCCTTACCGCGCAGGACCGCTTCGTCGAGAATCCATTGCCCGTTGGTAAGCTTGACCTTGCCGTCCTTGATTGGCCCCGCCACCGCCACCACGATCGCGTCGGGAACGGGTTCGCCGCTCTCCTTGAGGTAGAGGTCGACCACGCCTTCGAAGGTCGGATGGCCGGCGCGCGAGAGGCTCTTGGGGGCGGAAATGACCGGACCGTTCAGGTCGGCAACGGCGAGGCGCACATTGGTTCCGCCGATATCGCCGACAAGACAGGTTTTGGGCGTGTTGGTCACGGCTTGGCTCCGGCGGTCCGGGGTGAACGACAGCGGAGCTGTCTAGCCCCAGAACGCAAAGAATACCACGAAGACAGCGCTGTCAACGCCTGGAAGGGCGAGCTTTTGATTCAAACGCCGCAAAGCGGCGAGCGCTCGGCGGCGGAGCTTACTCGTGCCTCAAGGCTTCGATCGGGTCCATGCGGGCGGCCCGGCGGGCTGGGAAAAAGCCGAAAGCGACGCCGACCACCGCCGAGAATAGCACCGCGATGAAGACGATGCCGGGCTGGAAGACGAAAGGCAGGTTGAGGGCAGCGCACCCGGCCGCCGCCCCGCTCATGCCCAAAATGATACCGACGATGCCGCCGAGGGCCGACAGCACCACCGCCTCGATCAGGAACTGTAACAGCACGTCGCGCTCCCGCGCCCCGATGGCCAGGCGAATGCCGATTTCGCGGGTGCGCTCAGTCACCGACACCAGCATGATGTTCATGATGCCGATGCCCCCGACCAGAAGGCTCACCGCCGCGATGGCCGCCAGGAACGCGGTGAGGACGCCGGTGATGCTCGACAGCATGTTGCCGATTTCGCGCAGATCCTGGACGTCGAAATTGTTCTTCTGGTTGGCGGTGAGATGGCGCCGCGTCCGCATCAATTGGTTGATCTGCTCCTTGGCGCGCGGGGTGGCGGCCTCGCTCTGCACCGCGACCATGATGTCGCCGACATAGATGTTGCCGATCAGCCGGCGCTGGACGGTGCGGATCGGCATGATGACGTAATTGTCCTGGTCCTGGCCGAAGGTGTTGCGGCCCTTGGCTTGCAGAAGGCCGACCACATCGCAGGTGATCTTGTTGAGGCGGATGCGCTGGCCGATCGGGTCCTGGGCGCCGAACAACTCATGGCGCACGGTTTCGCCAATGACGCAGACCGATCTGCCGGTGCGATCTTCGGCTTCGTTGAAGCGGCGGCCCGAGACGATGTTCCAACTACGGGCGTCGAACCAATTGGTGGTGGCGCCGGTGACGCTGGTGGTTTTGCTGCGGTTGCCTAGGATCGCCGAGGCGCTGGTATCGACCTCCGGCACCACTTCCGCCAAGCTCATCACCTCGCGCCGCAGCGCGTCGGCGTCGCTGATCTGGAACGCCGGGGCCTGGGTGGGAGGTCCGCCTTCGCCACGCGTGCCGGGCGTGACGAACAACAGGTTCTTGCCGATCGAAGAGACCGTGTTGGTGATGGAAGCGGTGGCGCCATTGCCGAGCGTCACCATGGCGATCACCGCGCCGACGCCGATGATGATACCGAGTGTTGTCAGGGCCGCGCGCATCAGATTGTTGCGGATTTCGCGAAGCGCCAGGATAAGGGCGTTGCCGATCATGCTGTGCCTCCGCTACCCGCAAAGGCCCCAGATCCGCTGTCGGAGTGAATTTTGCCGTCGCGGAAGCGCACCTGCCGCTTGGCGTATCTGGCGACGTCTTCTTCGTGGGTGACCAGCACGATGGTGATGCCGCGTTCGTCGTTGAGCCGGCGCAGCAGACTCATGATCTCGTTGCTCATCGCGGTGTCGAGGTTGCCGGTGGGTTCGTCGGCGAACACCACCGCCGGGTCGCTGACCAGGGCGCGAGCGATGGCGACGCGCTGCTGCTGGCCGCCGGAAAGCTGCGCTGCGGTGTGATGGCCGCGTTCAGCAAGGCCGACCTGGCCCAAAGCGATCGCCGCGCGCTTGTGGCGCTCGCTGCGCTTCATGCCGCGATAGATCAGCGGCAGTTCGAGGTTTTCGATCGCCGTCGTGCGCTTGAGCAGATTGAAGCCCTGGAAGACGAAGCCGATGTAGTAGCGCCTGAGCATGGCGCGCTCGTCACGGCTCATTGAGCCAACATCGGAACCCTGGAACAGGTAATGGCCGGAGGTTGGTGCATCGAGGCAGCCGAGGATGTTCATCGCCGTCGACTTGCCCGAGCCAGAGGGGCCCATCACCGCCACGAATTCGTGCGCGTGGATGGTGAGATTGATGCCCGCCAGCGCAGCGACGGTGGCTTCGCCTTCACCATAGATTTTGGTGACGTCTCTGAGTTCGATCAGTGGGTCGCTCATCAACCGCTCACGGTGACCGAGGCGCCACTGCCGGCGGCTTTGCTGTCGGTGATCACTTTGTCGCCGGGCTGAAGGTCGCCGCGGAGAACTTGCGTCGCATGGCCGTCAGTGCCGCCGAGCTTCAGGTCATGTGGCTTCAGCTTGCCGTTTTGGATGGTCCAGACACGTCCGAGGCCGACACCAACCGGTGCTGCCGGGATTCCGGAGGTCTGGTTGGCTGGCGGTACGAAGCGCAGCGCGGCGTTGGGAACCAGGATGCTTTGCGACAGCGTGCCGGTGATGATTTCCGCGGTTGCCGTCATGCCCGGCTTGAGCAGGAGCTTGGTGTTGTCGACCAGCAGGATGCCCTTGTAGGTCACCACGTTCGACACCGTGGTTGAATTGGTGCGGACTTGGATCAGCTTGGCGGTGAATTTCTTGTCGACATAGGCGCCGACCGTGAATTCGGCGTGCTGACCGGCCTTGACCGTACCGACGTCGGCTTCATCGATATCGACGTCGAGTTCCATCTGGGTGAGGTCGCTGGCGATGGTGAACAGCACCGGAGTGGAGAAAGAGGCCGCCACCGTCTGGCCCTTGGAGACCTTGCGGTCGAGCACGACGCCGTCGATCGGGGCGTAGATGGCGCATTTCTGCAAGGCGGATTCATACTGCTGCACGACGGCTGCGTATTGTGCCACGGCGGCTTTGGCGCGCAGGTAGTCGCCCTTGGCGGTGTCGTAATCCTGCTGCGAGATGTCGCCGGTTTTGATCAGCGCCGCGTAGCGCTTCGCCTTGGTTTTGGTCTGGACCAGGGTCGCCTGCTGCTGCATCAGCGTGGCGCTCGCTTGGTCGAGCTGGGCCTGGATCTGATCGGTGTTGATCTGGGCGAGCTTCTGGCCCTTCGTCACATGGTCGTTGTAGTCGACATAGAGTTCGTCGATGCGGCCCGACTCTTCGGAGCCAACGTCGACCGACACCCTTGGCGCCAGCGTGCCGGTAGCGCTGATCGACAGCGTCAGGCTGCCTTTGCCGACCGGCTGGAATTCGTAACTCGGTTTGGGCTTGTTGATTATTCCCCAGACGACGACAAGGACGATGATGAGGGCGATGCCGCCGGCCGACCACATCCACGGGCGGATTTGCCGTTTGGGTTTGGAAGGCTTCAGCCTCAGGCGTTCGCCGATGGCAGAACCGGATTCCGATTCCCTGTATTGGTCGTTCAAAGCCCCCTCCGAATGCGGCACGCCCCACGAGATAGGGAGCGTCAAGCGATAATTTAAGTCCCCCACGTCATTTTTGTGGCCGCCGCGGCCATTTGCCGGGGGAGGGTATGATTGGTTAACGTGATGGGTGGCGTTAACCAATTGTTACATACGTTCCAGATTAGCCGTGGGCACAGTCACACGTTAGGCAATAGAGAGTTGATGAATGGCAAAATCGGCAACGGTCCAGGGGCTGACCGGGGTCGCGGGGGAGCAATGTCTTGAGCCAAACGACAGTATTCCGGGAACGCAAGGAAGTACGCAGCTTTCATAAGTTGCGGCGGGCGAGTTCGGGGCGGGTCCTCAATCTCATCAACCTTACCGATGCGGTTACCGCCGCGGGGGCGGCGGGCGACAAGCTCAAGCACACGGTTAAGCCGTTGTTCTACAATGCCACACTGAACTACACGATCCTGACCAAGCATAACCTCAGGGACAACGAACGCGATTTGTTTGCGCGCCCGCTCCACGTCGCCACCAAGATCTTCATTCCGTTTGATCCCCAGCGCCTGGAAGTCGGCGGCCGCTCCTTCTTCATCGAGGAGTCCCAGTTCAAGGATCATATGCGCGAGCTGTTGCACCTCGACCTGGCGACCGGCGACAAGGAGGTGTTGCACGACATCAAAGTACTGGAAGCCTTGAGCCGCTCGCCGACGCTCGATCCGTTCATCGTCACCGAGTGCCTGCGCGCCGACGGCTTGCGCGTCGAGCCGGCCTTCTTCGCCGAAAGCTACGGACTCGTCACCAAATCCTCCGCCGACGTATTCGACGTGTTCAAGCCGCTGATCCAGAAGGCGCTGGGCAAGGTCGCTTCGCCCGAAGAGATGTCCCGCTTCGTCGATCAGGTGTGGAACGTGACGGCAGCGACGGCCGACAATTTGTTTCTTGAAGCACTGCAAATTCCGCGTTCGGAATGGGCCAACGTCATTTTTGCTTGGAAGGCGCTGATCTATTACGACCTGATCTCGCGCGGCACCGGTGACCGTCTCAAGAAAGTGCTGACGGTTCTGCAAGGCACGACGCCGAAGATCCGCGCGTCCAGCGCCGATCTCGCCCATATTGGGGAACTGAAACGCGAACTGGCGCGCAACCTCTACAAGCTGCATGACGGCTCAACCGTCTACATCCGTGGCGCCTTGAAGCGGCTGGTCGCGGCCATCATCAACGAGTCGGGGACGGCGGGCGCGTCGGAGATCTCGGAGTCGCTGCGCGACATGGCGCAAAACATTTCCTCCGTGGGCATGAATGTCGTGCTGTTCGACCAGGTGACGGGCTACTTCCTGTATCTTTATCCCAAACCGACGAACAACCTCGTCGATCCCGAGGATCTCGAGTGCGAACTCGCCAACTTGTGCGAGATCGTCGAACTGCGCGACGGCGACGTGCACTAAAAATTATAGCTCGACAGCAGCAGGCTGGTCTCCGACGCCGTGACGCCGGTGATCTGGCGGATGCGGTGCAGCACGCGATCAAATTCTTGCAGGTTCTCGGTCGCCAGCTCGATCACCATGTCCCAGCGGCCGTTGGTGGTGTGCACCGCGCGCACCTCGGGGAACTTGCGCAGAACTTCGAGGATACGGTCGGAGCGTTCGCCTTCCACCCCGATCATCATGGTGGCGCGGATGCGCGGGATGCCGGCGTCGGGCTTGGCCCGCACCGTGAAGCCTTCGATGGTGCCGCGTTCGATCAACCGGGTGATGCGGTTCTGCACCGTGCCGCGGCTGACCCCTAGCTTTTTGGCCAGCGTCGCCACCGGCAGACGGGCGTTGTCGCGGAGCAGGCTGATGAGGTGGCGGTCGGTGTCGTCCATGGTTCTTGCCAAAATGACAGTACGGACTTCCATAATGACATATATTCCGCCATTTCTAAACACCATGCTGTCTTTTTGTTAGCTTCCGCCTCGTTCATGCTCATGGGTGAAAAAATGGCAGTGAGCGTGAAATGGCCTTTAAGCCCAAGCTGATGATGGTGGACCCGTCGCATTTCGAGGTCTCCTACGTGATCAATCCTTGGATGAAGCCTGGGGCGTGGCACGCGGACCCGGCTCGCCATTTGCGCGCCGCTCAGAGCGCCTCCGCCGCGCTGCAAGCGGCCCTGACCCATGCTGGGGCCGAGGTCCTGATGGTGCCGGGTGCGCCCGGGCTGCCCGACATGGTCTTTCCCGCCAACGCCGCTGTGGTGCTCGACCGCCGTGTCCTCGTCGCCCGTTTTGCCTGCGCTGAACGCCGGGGCGAAGAGGCGCTGTTCCTCAAACAGTTCCGCGCGCTGCAAGCGCACGGGACCCTTGATGCGGTGGTGCAATATCCCGAAGGCATCTTTCAGGAAGGCGCTGGCGATTGCATCTGGGACGACACCCGGCAGCACTTCTGGGCCGGTTACGGCCAGCGTTCGGCGAAAGCATCGCTGCAGGTGACGGAAGACTTCTTCAACGTGCCGGTGGTGCCGCTGGAGCTGGTCAGCCCCCGCTTTTATCACCTCGATACCTGCTTCCTGGTCTTGTCGGGCGGCGAGATTCTCTATTACCCGCCGGCGTTTTCCGCCGAGGGGCGCGCCACCATCGAGAGCCTCGCGGGCAAAGAGAACATCTTGGAAGCCACCGACGAAGACGCGGCCGGATTCTGCGTCAACGCGGTGAATTTCGGGCGCGAGATCATCATGGCCCGGCCACCGCGCGCGCTGGTGGAGCGTCTGGAAGAACGCGGCTATCGCGTCACCGGCGTTGACCTCGATCCGTTCATCCTTTCGGGCGGCGGCGCCTATTGCATGACGCTGCGGCTCAATCGCGCCAGAGCGGTTTCAGGAAAAGTGGAAACCGGTTTTCCGTCCGAAACCGCGACCACTCAAGAATCCGCAGCGGCTGAGAGAGCTGCTGCCGAATAGCTTATCCGCTGGGAGGATAAGATGGACAAGCTGATCAACGCTCCTTTGCGCACGACCCAAGACTACATCGCCATCGAAGACGCCTTTGGTGCCTCCAACTACAAGCCGCTCGACGTCGTTCTCGCGCGCGGCGAGGGCGTTTATGTCTGGGATGTCGAAGGGCGGCGCTATCTCGATTGCTTGTCGTCCTATTCGGCGGTCAATCAGGGCCATTGCCACCCCAAGATCCTGGCGGCGCTGACCGAGCAGGCGCAGCGCCTCACGATCACCTCGCGCGCCTTCCGCAACGACCAGCTTGGCCTGTTCTACCAGGAACTTTGTGCGCTCACCCATTCGCACGAGATGCTGCCGATGAACTCCGGTGCCGAGGCGGTGGAGACGGCGCTGAAGGTGGCGCGCAAATGGGGCTATGAGGTCAAAGGCGTTGCCGAGGATCGCGCCGAAATCATCGTGGCGGCGGAGAACTTCCACGGCCGCACGCTGGCCATCGTCGGCTTCTCGACCGATCCCGTTTCGCGCCATGGCTTCGGCCCGTTTGCGCCCGGCTTCCGTATCGTGCCGTATGGCGATGCGGCGCGTCTTGAAGCGGCGATCACGGAAAATACGGTCGCCGTGTTGCTGGAGCCGATCCAGGGTGAGGCCGGCGTGATCATTCCGCCGCCCGGCTATTTGCAACGCGCGCGCGACCTCTGCACGCAACATCGTGTCATCCTGATCCTTGACGAAATCCAGACCGGCCTCGGGCGCACTGGCAAGCTGCTCGCCGAAGAGCATGACGGCATCGAAGCCGATCTCAGCTTGGTCGGCAAAGCGTTGTCGGGCGGCTTCTATCCGGTCTCGGCGGTGTTATCGAATCGCGAAGTGATGGATGTCTTGAAGCCGGGCGAGCACGGCTCGACCTTCGGCGGCAATCCGCTCGCTTGTGCGGTGGCGCGTGCCGCGCTGCGGGTTCTGATCGAAGAAGACATGATCGGCAATGCCGCGCGCCAGGGTGATTATCTTCTCGCTGCGCTGAAAGACATTCGCACCGATCGCATCAAAGAGGTGCGCGGCCGGGGACTGATGATCGCTGTCGAATTGCAGCCCGATGCGGGCGGGGCGCGCCGCGCTGCCGAAGCCCTGATGCGCCGCGGCATCCTGTGCAAGGAAACCCACGGCAACATCCTGCGTATCATGCCGCCACTAGTGATTACGCAGGACCAAATCGACGAAGCGCTGCCGCACTTTCGCGCGGTGCTGATGGGCGGCGATTAACGGCCGCTGCGTTCGGCATCGACCAGGCTTTGCCAACTCGGCAGGTCGTAGCGCCGGGCTTGCACGCGCGCGTAGATCGCCATGAACAGTCCGAACAGCGCGCCCGCCAGCAGCGCCACGACCGGCAGGATCGCCAGAACCATGCGCGGCGATGACGGCATGATAAAGACATAGAACAGGGCCATGGCGAGACCCCACATCACGCCGAAATAAATGCCGAGAAAAAGGACATTGAACCAGAAGCTGGCGAGGATCGGCGGCGGGATCATGATGCCCTTCCGCCAAGCAAGGCGTTGCAGCAGCGGCGCTTTGGTGGATGGGGTCACATCCACGTCTTTCAGCGCCTCCAGCACCCGCGCCAGCATGCCCGTATGATTTGCACTCATCGCGTTTTCCCCGTCGCAACCGCGGCCTATCCTATAACGCCGCCGCGCGCAGGGCTAGCAGGCGGCCACGCTCAGGCGAGGACGGGTTTCACGTCGCGCGGAACGTAGGCGCTGAAGATGACGAGATGATCGACATGGTCGTCGCGGACGCCCAGCGGCAGGGTCACGCTTTCGGTATAGGCAAAGTTCGCGGCGATGTAGTCCTTGCCCGCCCAACCGCGCAGCGCGAACGGCGTGCCGCTTTGCTGGATATAGCGATAACCGGCGAACACCGGCGGGCCGAAGTCCGGCGACAAGGCCGCCATTTCTGACATGCGCCGGCCCTGAACGGGATGGGTATAAGCCGCGGCCTGGGCCTCGCCGACGAAGCGGTATTCGAAATCGGTGCCACCATCGACGACCCTGAGCAGGATCATATGGCGTTGAAACGGCACCAGCGCCCGCGGCGCAAGATCGTCGCGCGCCGGAAAGCGCCGCGCCCCGCACAGCGAACGCCAATACGCGACCGCGTGGCACACCAGCGGGTTTTCGAGATCGTCCAGCGCCACCGGCTCGAATGAGGTGACCTCGGAGTAATCGAGGGTGTGGTGAGAATGAGAAGCCATGCGCCGGTTTTTCGGCGATCCCGCCCGCAAAAACAAGCACCCATTCAGGTGTTTCGCGAGGCTCCGGGTTGCTCTGTGCTACGCAGGCGCCAGATGACCAGTCCGGCGACGATGGCGGCAGCAAGCAAGCCGAACGGTGCGGTGATAAAGATAAAGCCGACCAGGGTCAGCAGCGCGGCGGCCAGCGCTATCATCTCGAAGCGGTTGAAGGCGCGATGGCGATGGAGAAACGCCAGCGCTATCGCCAGCACCGGCAGGTCGTAGAAGAACACATAGGGCGTGGCCAGAACGATCGCCACCGCCAATCCCGCCGCCTTCAGCGCATAAGGCGCGCGGCTGCGCCACAGCCAAAGGGTGGCGGCGGCCAGCATTAGCGCGAGCAGAATCTGCATCGTCCAGCCGGCGGCGACGGGGGCGCCCAGCCATCGCATCATCCCGTACAGGCTGCTCAGCTTGCCGAAGCCGACGGCGCCGCGGCTGACCAGGGCATCGGCGGTTTGCGGCAGCACCTGGAAGAAGGCGGCGAGCGTGTCGGGTCCGAAAACCGCCAGCGCGGCAGCATTGACCACCACCACCGTCGCCGCCGCCGAAGCAAAACAGCGCCAGTGCGCCCCCGCCACCAGGGCGAACGGGATCAGAATGCCGAATTGTGGCTTGTAGGACAGAAGCCCGAACAAAACGCCGGCCGTAATGGGGCGCTTTTCCAGCGTCACCAGCGCGCCGCCGATCAGCGCGGCGGTGAGAAAGCCGTTCTGCCCGATCATAAAACTGGCCAGCGTCCACGGCGCCGCCAGTGCCAAGACCGCAGCAGCGCGGGTCCGTGCGATAACGGCGGTTGCGGCGGCGTAGGAGGCGCCGGTGGCAATGCCCCAGACCAGCAACGCTGGGGCAAAGCCGATCAGCGCCAGCGCGGCGGCGACAAAGAGATATGACGGCGGGTAGGGCCACGCCAACTGACCAGCGAAATTTCCGCCCGTCGCTGCCGCCTCGGCCGCGTGTAGCGCCACCGGATTGTAGGCGGCGAGTGCGTGTCCGCCCAGCACCATACCACCGGCCGACCACACCGCCAGGAAGTCGGTGACCAGAGGCACGCCGTTTTTGCCGAGCAGCCATTGATGGCGCAAGAACATCAACGCCAGCGCCGCGGCATAGGCAAATGCAACGCCGCCAGCACAGGCAACAACGAGCTTGCGGTCGATCCGGATCATCCCGCCAGCCTAACCGGGCCGCTTTGAAGATCTATTAACCGGGCGGGCATGGATGCGGCGGCTCCAGGCGCCTTTTCGGTCGTAACGCCAACAAATTATGTCCACGGGCGAATGCCTCTTGCTGTGAACGGATGATGTCTGGTTTGCGCCACGAGCGGTCGAAGAATGAACGTAGACCGGTGCGGTATTGTCGATGTCCGGCGCTCAGCCAAAACGCACTAAAAAGCCAAGCCCGCCGCCGCTCGGGCGCATGGAAAATGACGTAACAAGAAAGCGGGGCTCGCCATCCTGGGCTCCATTTTTGCGCGAGACGTCACTCTGAGATGCGCGAGTGATCAGCTTCATTCTTGTATTCCGAGAACATTCCGCAACCCTGGGGCGGCCGGAGAGCAGATTTCCCTGCACGGTCGCACTTGCCCCCGTCATGACATGATTCCGAGACGGAACATTCACGCATTCGTAACGGCGGTGTCTTGCCAAAACGGAACAAGCGCCTCTCGTTTCACATTGAGGGGATCTTATGAACCGCCATCATTCACGTTACCGGCAGCGTACGGTGCTGGGCGCGTCGTTAATCGTTCTGGCCATGTCCAGCGCGGCACAAGCGGCCGCAACAGAGATGACCGAAGAGGTCATTGTCACCGGCACGCGCGAGACAACACAGACCCAATTCACGTCGCTGTCGCCGATCGATGTGCTGAATACGGATTTGGTGCGGTCCACGACATCCCCCAGCATCGATCAGACCTTGGCGACGCTGGTGCCATCTTTCAATGTCAAGCGCCTGCCTTCCTCGGACGGGACGCAGTTCATCCGCCCGGCCTCGCTCAACAATCTGTCGCCCGACATGACCCTCGTTCTGGTCAACGGCAAACGCTTCCATCGCTCGGCCTTTTTGGGCAGCAACGGCTCGCAGGCCACAGACTTGGCCCAGATATCCTCTTATGCCACCGGCCGCGTTGAAATCCTGCGCGACGGCGCCTCGGCCCAATACGGCTCGGACGCGATTGCCGGTGTGATCAACATCCTGCTCAACAAAGACACCGAAGTGGCAACCTATGGCCAGCTCTCGCAATATTACTATGGCGACGGGCTGAGCTTGCAGATGGGTGCACGCGGCGGTGTTGAACTGCCAAGCGGCGGCCATGTCGTGTTGACTGTCGAATATCAGAAGGCCAATGAGACCTCGCGTACCCATCAGCGCGATGACGCGGTGGCCTTCCAGACGGCCCACCCGACGCTCTCTGTGCCCAATCCGGTGCAGCGCTGGGGCAATCCCGACATGCAAGGTATCAAAGCCGCGCTCGACGCCTCTGAAAATCTCACCGATTATATTGAAGCCTATGCGTTTGGCACGCTGGCCGCGTCGCGCCAGCACAATGATATCAATTGGCGCAACCCCGATACACAGACTTCGGTCTACAAGACCACCGCCGCCTTCCCAGGCTTTGATCTTCGTACCATCTGGCCGACCGGCTTCACCCCTGATGAAGGCGCCGATGCGCTCGATTCCCAGATGGCGGCCGGTATCCGCCACACCGGTTCGGATGCGCTCACTTGGGACCTTTCGACCACATATGGCGTGAACAACAGCCGCTTCTTCCTCAACAATTCGATCAACGCCTCGCTCGGCCCCGACAGCCCGCACAACTTTAATCTCGGCCATATGATCGAATCCGAACTCGATGTGAACGGCGATGCGGTCTATCGCTGGGATCTGCCCTTCCTTGCGGAGCCCTTGAACGTGGCCTTCGGCGCCGAATATCGCGATGAAACTTTCCAGATGAAGGCAGGCGACAAGGCCTCTTATGAAGTCGGTCCCGGTGCCGCTTACGGTCTGGCTGCGTCGTCGAACGGTTTTCCGGGTATCGCGGACACGCAAGCGGGAAGCTGGGGTCAGACAAGCTATGCCGGTTACATCGATCTACAGGCGCAGGTGACCAAGGCGCTGCAGCTCGAAGTGGCGCTGCGCGACGAAGACTATTCGGATTTCGGCAATACCTTTAACTACAAATTCGGTGCCCGCTTCGAACCGGTCGAGGGCCTGGCCTTCCGTGGTTCCTATTCGACCGGATTCAAAGCGCCGTCTCCGGGGCAAAACAACGCCACCTCGACCAGCCAAGGCCTCGATACCAGCACGCTCCTGCTCTACACCAATGGCCGCCTGTCCACATCCAATCCTGTGGCACAGTATTTCGGCGCCACGCCGTTGAAGCCGGAAGAATCCAAAACGGCGACTTTGGGCATGGTCTTTGATGCCGGTAGTGGCTTCTCCGGCTCTATCGATGCCTTTAAAACCGATGTGCGGAAACGCTTCTCGACATCGTCAACCTTCACCGTGACCTCGGCGATCCGCGCGCTGCTGGTGGCGCAAAATGTTCCAGGCGCGGCGAGCTTTACTTCGGTCAACTTCTTCACCAACGACTTCAACACCATGACCCGTGGCGTCGAAGCAACTGGCAACTACACCACCGATCTCGGCGCGGGCCAGCTGCGCTTCACCGGCGCTTACAGCTATACGGCAACTAAAGTGACCTCGGGCACAACGGCGGCCGCCACCAATGCCTCGCAGAAGAAGATCTTCGAGCAGGGCATTCCCCAGCACAACGCCTCGGCCACGGCGACCTATGCCATCGATGCCTTCGAGTTCATGAGCCGCGTGCGGTATTACGGCCCCTGGACGGATTCGAGTGGCAACAGCACCGGCAATATCTTCCAGCGCTTTGGCTCCATGGCCTTCGTCGATCTCGCGGTCACCTACAATCTCACTGACAAAGCCTCGATCCGTCTGGGTGCGGAGAATGTTGGCGATTTCTATCCCGCCAAAGCCACCTATCAGGCAAGCCGTGGCATCGACTACTCGCGTGACGCCCCTTACGACGTCAATGGCGGCAGTTACTATCTGCGCTATGATCTGAAGTTCTAGACGATGGTGTTACCGGGGCGGGGCCATAAACCCCGCCCTTTCTTTTTCTCCCTAAAGGATAACAGCGATGCTAAGCCGCCGGGCTATTCTTTCCGCCGCAGCCACCACCACCGCCGGATTGATGGCGGCAAAAGCCAGCGTCGCCCCGAACACAGAGTGGGAGAAGATCGCCGCGCACTACGATGTTTCGCGAGATTTCATCCAACTCGAAAATGGCAATTTCGGCACCATGGCGCGTCCCGTTTTTGCCGCCTATCACGCCCATCTGGAACGTATCAACCGCGAGGGCTCTTTTTACGCACGGCGTAAAGCCGGTCCCGATCTAGTGGCCGTACGCGCCAAGGCGGCTGCGGCGCTGGGCGTTTCATCCGACGAAATCCTTCTGACACGCGGCGCTACCGAGGCCTTGCAGGTTTTGATCGCGGGCTATGACCGGCTGAAGCGGGATGACGCGATTCTGGTGGCCGACCTTGATTACGACAGCACCCAAGCCGCTTTTCACGGGCTGGAACAGCGCCGGGGTGTGAAGCTCATCGCCATCGCGCTGCCGGAACCAGCGACGCATCAGGGCTTGATCGACGCCTATGAAGCGGCGCTGAAAGAAAATCCCGCCATCAAGCTCATGTTGGTCACCCATGTCAGCCATCGCACCGGCTTGGTGCTGCCGGTGAAGGAGATCGTGGCGATGGCGCGAACGCGCGGCGTCGATACCATCGTGGATGCGGCCCATTCCTGGGGTCAACTGGATTTCACCTTGCCCGATCTCGGCGCCGACTTCGTCGGCTTCACCTGCCACAAATGGATCGGCGCGCCGCTCGGCACCGGTATCGCTTATATCCGCAAAGACAGGCAGGAGGCGATCGCGCCTGCGCTGGAACATATCGGCAGCGGCATCGATGAGCGTCTGCACACCGGAACCACCAATTTTGCCGCTGTCCTCGCCGTGAGCGAGGCACTCGATTTCCACAACAGGATTGGTGCGGCGGCCAAAGAAGCGCGGCTGCGGGGGTTGCGGAATCGCTGGGCGGAGGCGCTGCGCGGGCATCGCGGTTTGGAGATTTTGACTCCCAGCGATCCACGCCTGACTTGCGGCATCACGTCTTTCCGGCTGACAGGAAAAACCAGTCCGGCCGAGAACCGCGCTGTCGCAGCCGAACTTTTGACGCGCTTCAACATTTTCACGGTGGACCGCCCCGGCGTCGCCAAAGGCGCCTGCGTGCGGGTAACTCCATCCTTCTTCACCCACGAAGCCGAAATCGACGCCCTGATCGGCGCGCTGAAGGCGATGGCTTGAGGACAAGTCGCCTATAACCGGCGTTGGTGCAAAGCAAACGTCCGACCGCTCACCAGATTGCTTCGACTCTGCAATTGCCTCCGTTTTTCGCTCACGCGATCCCCGGCACCGGCGTGCCCTGCGGCGGCACATGGCGCGGGCGTTTGAGGTGGGCGCGGGGCGGTTCGCCGACCTCCGGGGCGAGCGCATAGGTCGCTTCCCGCAGGTACTGCATCAGGGCGATGCGGTCCCGGATCGGCGCCAGCGTTGCGTACGGAATGACATCACCGACACCGGCGCGCACTTCGCTGCCGATCTTGTTGTGGACTTCGTGGAACAACAGCGACAGACGCAGGGTTAGCGAGACATGGCTGACGAGTTGGAACAGCGCCGAGTTCTGTCCGGCGAAGAACAGCGGGGCCACGGACGCATGGGTCTTGGCGATCATGCCCGCCGTAAACGTCTTCCAGTCGGTGTCGATGGCGCGGCCCGCATGCCATGTCGGCGTGGTCGACACCGCGCCGGACGGGAAGATCAGGAGGCATCCGCCGGCCGCGACATGCGCCTTGGCAAGTTGGCGCGAGCGGATGTTGGTTTTCATCGCCTCGGGCGTTTCGTTGAAGTCGATCGGCAGGAGATACTGCCGCAGCTCCGGTGCCCGGCAGATCACCGCATTGGTCAGGACTTTGAAATCCGGCCGCGCCTTGCCGACGATGGCACAGGAGACGACGCCGTCGAGCACGCCATAGGGATGGTTGCACACCACCACCAAGGGCCCGGTCTTGGGCCAGGCTGCCAGCTTGGCCGCGTCATAGCGGACCTTCAGTTCCAGCAGGCGGATGGCGGCGTCCCAGAAGGTCTCGTCTGCGACCGGATGGCTGGCATAGCACGCGTAGAGCCAGCGCAGGTAGGGCTGGCCGGTCGCCCGCTCGATGGCGTGAATGACAAAGCGCTTGAACGGCGGATCGGCGGGGTCCGCATAGGAGAACTCGTCGGCGGTAACGGCGGTTTGGTCGCTGTCTGGGGGCAAAGATTCGAGGGACATTACAGGCTCGAAATGAGGGCCATGCCATCATAGACGGCGCCTCCGCGCTTTGCGATGGTTCGTCCATGGATTCGGAACGGTTTGCCGTCGCCAAGGACGGCGCGCACATTGCCTATGAGATCACCGGCGAGGGCAAGCCCGCGCTTCTGGTTCACGGCTTTGCCTCCAGCCGGGAACAGAACTGGCGCTCGACCGGGTGGATCGACCGGCTGGCGCGGGACGGCTACCGGGTTGTCAGCTTCGATTGCCGCGGTCACGGCCACAGCGACAAGCCGCACACGCCGGCCGCTTACGGTCACCACATGATCGACGACATCCTGGTGGTGATGCACGCCAGTGGCCTGCCCGATGCCTATATTATGGGCTACTCGATGGGGGCGATGCTGACCGTCCGTTTCCTGATGCTCTATCCCGAGCGCGTACGGCGGGCCGTGGTGGCGGGTATCGGCGACAACTACTTTGCCGAGCAGCAGTCCTGGCGGGAATCGGTGGCGAGCGCCATGCTGACCGAAGACCCCTCCACCATCGCCGATGACGAGGCGCGCCGGTTCCGCATTTTCGGCGGTCAGAAGGGCAAAGACCGGCTGGCGCTTGCCGCCTGCATGCGCGGGGTCCGTCACATCTATTCGCCGGCGGAACTGGGGGCGTCCAAGCGTCCGGTTCTGGTGGTGGCGGGCGAGAACGACACCATGGTGGGGGCGCCTTTCGCCCTGGCGCAGTCCTTTGCCAACGGGCGCGCGCTGGTGCTGCCGAACAAGGACCACATGACGGCGGTCGGCGATCCCGGTTACAAGCGGGCCGTGCTCGATTTCTTTGCCGAGCTGGCCTGAGACCTCGTCAGCATTTCACAACAACTCTAATTTTAAGACGTACTCGAACCGATCTTCCTCACGCGGCAGGACGCCGCGCCGGGATTGGTAGGCTCTGCCAACAGTATTGTCTCCATCGGACACACGGTATGCGTGAGCGGGGGCGGCGTTAACGGACCCTCGAAAAATTGGCGACGGCGGCGCTTTGGTGGCTATTACCAATGTTTTATGTTCGCTATGCTTTGCCCATCGCCTGCGGGGAGTTGCATGACGAAGCCGTTATCACCGTCGTCGAGCCGCGGACTTGACGACACCAAGATTCTCAGCGGTCCGTTCTGGGGCGAGTTGCGCGTGTTCCTCGCCGTGGCCAAAGCCAAGTCGTTCAACCGCGCCGCCGATTTCTTGAATATGAGTCAGCCCACCGTCAGCCGTACGGTGCGCCGCTTGCAGGATGTGATGGGCGCGCAGCTTGTCATCCCGAACCAAGCCGGCATCACGCTGACGCGTCAGGGCGAGGAACTGGCCCACTCGCTGCGCGACGTCGACCAGAAGCTTTCCGAAATCTCACATGACCTCAATGCAGAGACCCGCGCCGCCGAAGGAACCGTGCGCCTCGCTGCCAGTGAAGCATTGGCGGGCCTTTTCATCGCGCCCGCGCTGTTTTCGTTCAACGAAATCTATCCCAAGATCCGGCTGCAGATCTGCACGCCGCAGGATCGTGAGAACCTGCGCGCCAATCAAGCCGATGTGATGATCGTGGCGGGGCAGCAACCGCCATCTGATCTTGTTTCTCGCCAGCTCGGCTTCCTGCACCTGCTGCCGGCTGCTAGTCAGTCCTACATCGAACGGTACGGCGTGCCGACGCACAGCAATCTGTCGTCACATTGTTTTTTGCAGATCGAGCACCACTGCAAACGCGGTCGCATGTGGGATTCCTGGCTCGATCTGATCGCCCAGGGCGTGGTCACCCATTCCTGCGACAACCTTCTGACCTATTCGCTGATGGTCAAGAGCGGTCTCGGCATTGGACTGGTTGCCAGCTGTACTCTGGCCGATCCCAATATGGTGCCGCTGGAATTGGGCGTCCACATCCGGGCGCCGATCTATGCGGTAGCGCCCGGCGAGCGGCTCAGCACCAAGGCGGTTAAGATCGTCTTCGACTGGCTGTCGGATATTTTCGAGGAATCCGTTCCGTGGTTTCTTCCTGAACTCAAACTGGACACTCTTCCCCGCGAGTCGATGACAGCAATCGTCAACACGCTTCTGGGCGGGCTAACGCGAAGTCCCTGACCTCATCCGACATGTCCAAGAACTTGTTGGCGATGTCTTCGAGCACAGCCGCCATTTCCATCGGCGGCGTGGAATCGGATTCCACCAGACGGCGCACCGTCTCGGCCTGGATCGCGGTGATGTCCCTTAAATATTGCCGATAGTCGTGTATATCGCCGTGGACCGAACGCAGTCCGTTTTCATTTTCCACCATGATGCTCACCCCAATAAGAATGCCGGCATACTGAACTGTACGGTTGCCATCCGGAAGAACGCTTCGCCACCAACCGCTGTTCACCTGCGAAGAAAGAGTTGGGGTGGCACGACCGTGCCGTGTGCATCCGCGGTTGAAAAAATGCTCACGCAGTTGATCAATATCGCTCGGCAGCTCTCAAAGAGTGGTCGTGCTGCGTCATGTCCGTCACGAGCGCGTCATCTTCGGCCAGATCTCAAAACTTGCTGGAGGAAGAATGTCGCGGCTGCTCTACGCGACGGGACGATGCTTGCGGCGGAGGGCGTAGCTTTCGCCGCGGCCGGCTTCGCGTGCGGCCTTCTGCAAGGCGGCACGGAACAGGTCGCGCTGGCCGTGAATCTTGGCGATCGCAAGGCCCGTCGGCACGCCAAGGCCGACCAGCGCCGCTTCCGACAATTGCAGCGAGGACTCGATCGTTTCCGGCACGGCATCGCTGGCGCCCATTTGATAAAGATGGCTGGCGTGCACCGCATCCTTGGCGCGCGACACGATCAGCACGTCCGGCCGCAAGGTGCGTACTTGCTCGACGATGGCGTCGATGGTCTCGCGGGCGTTGATGGTAATGACAACACCGGTCGCCGCGTCAAGGCCGCAGACGCGCAGGAATTCCGGGTCGGCGGCGTCGCCGAAATAGACTTCGTCGCCGTCGCGGCGGGCGCGTGTCACCGTTGCCGGATCGATATCGGTAGCGACGTAGGGAACGTTTAGTTCTTTGAACAGCGTGCTCACCACCCGCCCGACGCGGCCGTAACCGACGATGATGGCGTGAGGGGCGCCGCCCGGCGGGCGCGCGGTCAAAACTGGATCGCTGGTTCCGGCTCGCTTGAACAGGAGCGTGATGCGTTTTCCTGCCGCCGCCAAGAGCGGCGTCAGCGCCATGGTGATGGCAATCGCGGCCAGGATGAACCCGGCAAACGGCGCCGCGATGAGATGCAAGGAAGCCGCGAGCCCCAAGCCGACAAAAGCGAATTCGCCGCCGGGCCCGAGCAACAGGCCGACCTCGATGGCCGAAGGCCAGCTGAGCCGGAACAGCTTGCCCAGCGCCGTCAGCACCAGCGCCTTGACCAGGATCAATCCGGCGACGCAGGCCAGCAGCAGCAGCGGCTCGCGCAAGACCTCGCGGAAATCGATGGTCATGCCGACGGTGAAGAAGAAAATGCCGAGTAGAAGCCCTTTGAACGGCTCGACCGTAGCTTCGATGGCTTTGCCGTATTCGGTTTCGGCCAAGAGAATGCCGGCGACGAATGCTCCCAGCGCCATCGACAGTCCGGCCTGATGGGCGATCACCCCGGCGCTGACAATGACCAGCAGCACTGCCGCGATGAAAAGCTCGCTCGAACGCGCCGAGCCGACCAGCCGGAACAGCGGGCGCATCGCCAGCCGGCCCAACAGGATGATCGCGGCAATGGCGGCGGCAGCCTGCAACAAGGCGCGCGCCAGGCTGATGAGTACCGATCCGCCGGTCTCGCCGCCGGCGATCGAAATGAACATCAGGATCGGCACCACCGCGATGTCTTGCGCCAGCAGAACCGCAAAGCTGGCGCGCCCGACCGTCGACGACAGCCGGTTTTGATTCGAGAGCAATTCGAGCACGATGGCAGTCGACGACAGCGACACGGTGGTGCCCAAGACGATGGCGGCGTTGGCGGGAAACCCGGCCAGCGCTGCGATCCCCGCGATGGCGGCCGAGGTTGCCAGCACTTGCAGACCACCCAGGCCCACCACCAGCCGCCGCATCGCTTTCAGGCGCTGGAACGACAGCTCAAGGCCAATCATGAACAGCAGGAACACGATGCCCAGCTCGGCAAAGCCCGACACGTGTTCGGAATTGACCACAGTGAACCAGTAGAGCGGCGGGAATTGCTTGATGAAGGAGCCGAGCGCCAGCGGCCCCAGCAATGCCCCGGCGCCGAGATAGCCGAGCACTGGGCTGATGCCCGCCTTGCGCACCAAGGGAACGATCACCGCGGCGGTGCCGAGCACGACCAGGGCGTCACTGTAACCGGCGATGTCAAATGCGGCTGCCATTCTGAAGGACAACATGCAGTCCGCGGCGGCAAGAAGCAACCCGCAGCGTGCCTTTGGCGCAAGTGAGACATGAAACTACCGGCGGGGAGGGCCGCTTCTGAGTGAATCAGACGTTCCGCGCGCCCACCAACGGGCCAAAGTAAAATCTCGCGGTCTCCCCTCCACGTAATCTCCTTCACCAATTCCGTTCATCAACTTGAACGGCTGCATCTGCCTCTCGTCCGTAACAGCGTCGTCGTTGTCGCAACTGCTTGCAATTGTAATGTTCGCTTCCCATTTCTTATTCGTGTTGTTTGGGAGTGCGATGCCAAAAAAGGTGCGCGACGACGGTCGCGGCCGAGCAAAGACTTATGCGTGCAACGTCATATCGGTGAAGGATGCCGCCGCGCATCCGTGGAACGATGGACAGGCTTATGTGCCGCGATGCGGCCGGTTCGCCGTATGCCATTGCCCAGGTAGCCGAGGGAGGAAGCCGCCGTGCCGTCGTTGCGCTTGAAAGAGCGTGCCGTGCGCCAAGGCTTTTGAAAGAGGCGGAAACGGTGTTCCGCCTCTTAGCGCATATAAGGGGCTTGCCGCCGCAGCGTCAGAACCGCTCGATCCCCAGCCCGTTCATGTCGATGTCGGGGGCGCGGCCACTGATCAGATCGGCCACCGCTTTGCCGGAGCCGCAACTCATGGTCCAGCCGAGGGTGCCGTGGCCGGTGTCGAGATAGAAATTCGTGAGCGGCGTTTTGCCCAGCAGCGGCACCGAATCCGGTGTCGTGGGCCTGAGGCCGCACCACAGTTCGGCGCCATCGAAATCGCCTGCGCCGGGGAACAGCGCCTTGGCGTTTTTCACGATGGCCGCAGCGCGGACCGGCGTCATGGTATCGTTCCAGCCGGCCAGTTCCGCGGTCCCGGCGCAGCGCAGCCGGTCGCCGAGGCGGCTGTAGACCATCTTATGCTCGTCGTCGGTGACCGAAACCGACGGCGCCTTGGCGGCATCGGTCACTGCCAGAGTCGCCGAATAGCCCTTGGCCGGATAGACCGGCAGAGCGAGCCCAAGCTGTTTGGCCCACGGCGCCGACCAGCTTCCCATCGCCATCAGGTAAGCATCGCCTTTGATTTCGCCGCGATCGGTGACCACCGCCGTCACCCGATCGCCCTCGCGCTGAAAGCCGGTGACGGTGGTGTTGAACGCGAACAAGACGCCGTTCTTCGTCGCGAGCTTGGCGAGTTCTTGGGTGAATTTGTGGGCGTCGCCGGATTCATCGTCGGGGGTGAAGATGGCCCCTGTCAGTTCGTGTGCCACGCTTTGCAGCGCCGGTTCGATCGCCACCGCTTCGGCCACCGTCTTGACGTCCCGCTTGAGTCCCAGCGAGGCCATTACGGCAGAGGCGCCTTGGGCGTGCGCAAACGTCTGCGCGTTGCGGTAAACGTGCAAAATCCCCAGCGTTTTCTCGTCGTAGCTGATGCCGGTTTCGGCCCGCAGCGCCTGCAGACAGTCGCGCGAATAGATCGCGACGCGCAACGTTCGGTCCAGGTTGATCCGGGTGCGTCCCGCCGTGCAGTTGGCGAGAAACCGCACCAGCCACGCCCACAATTGCGGATCGTAACGCCACCATTTGAACACCAGCGGCGCGTCGGCGCGGCCCATCCATTTCAGCGCTTGCAGCGGCGTACCGGGATTGGCCCAAGGTTCGGCATGGCAAGGCGAGACCTGCCCGCCATTGGCGAAGCTGGTTTCGAGGCCCGCGGCCGGCTCGCGCTCGACCACGGTAACGTCGTGACCGTTCTTGGAAAGAAACCAGGCCGCCGCCGTTCCCACGACGCCCGCGCCCAAAACCACGACTTTCACGGTTCTTCTCGCAACCTATCCAAATGCCAAAACGCACCGGGAGAGCTAGTCCCCCGGCGCCGGTCTGGAAAGGGCTCTTTCGCCGCGGCCTCATATTATTGCGGCAAAAGGTGGGTTCAGGCGGCCATTAGGGAGTTGTTCCCCGTCATCGTCAGGTGTGCAATGGAGAGCAGGGTGATCATGCGCCCGTCGAGCACGGCGATACCCTCGATGTGGTTGTCCCCGCCGGTCTGCATAATGTCGGGCGGCGGTTGCACGTCGCCGGCGGCCAGGGTGATGATGTCGGAGACCGCTTCCACCAGGATGCCGGTTGTGCGGTTGCCGTCGGTGATGACGATGATGACGTGCTTGGGCGTGGCTTCGGTCATGCCGAGGTCGAGGCGGGCTTTCAGGTCCACCACCGGCAGCACATTGCCGCGCAGGTTGATGACGCCGCGCACGAAATGGGGAACGTGCGGCAGCGGGGTGGTGTCGGTCCAGCCGCGGATTTCACGGATCGCCATGATATTGGCGGCGAACTCCTGCCCGTTGGCGATGAAGGTGATGTACTGGCGGTTTGGGTTTGCG
>DBUB01000007.1:114066-335537 GCA_002307725.1 Alphaproteobacteria bacterium UBA1301
CGCCGCGCACGAAATGGGGAACGTGCGGCAGCGGGGTGGTGTCGGTCCAGCCGCGGATTTCACGGATCGCCATGATATTGGCGGCGAACTCCTGCCCGTTGGCGATGAAGGTGATGTACTGGCGGTTTGGGTTTGCGGCTTCGCTCATAGTGTCCTCCCGGCGAAGGCAGCGGGTTGCCGCTGTCCTTCCGGTTGTCGTTCTCAGAATTCGGTCCAATCGTCGCCACCAGAGGTCTTGGCTGCTGGTGCGGAACGTCCACCGCCTGCTGCCGCCACCCTGGCGGCCGGCCTGGCTGCCGGACGATTCTCAGGCGCCGCCGTTTGGCGCCGGGATGTTAGCAGCGAGGTCGCGGCGTGCGACGTCTCGCCGACCGAGAAGAAGCCGACCAGCTCGGTGAGCACCTTGGTCTCGCTCGCCAGGTTGCGCGACGCTGCGGTCGATTCCTCGACCATGGCGGCATTTTGCTGGGTGACCTGATCCATCTGACCGACGGCGGCGTTGACTTGCTCGATGCCGGTGGATTGCTGTTCGGCGGCCCCGGCCATTTCGCTGACCAGCGCATTGATCTGCAGCACCTGATCGACGATGCGTTTCAACGCCTGGCCGGTCTCGCCAACGTATTTCACGCCGTTGCCGACTTGCTCGCTCGAGGTGTTGATGAGCGTCTTGATTTGTTTGGCGGCCTCGCTCGAACGCTGGGCCAGGGAGCGTACTTCCGACGCGACCACGGCAAAGCCGCGGCCGGCCTCGCCCGCGCGCGCCGCTTCGACGCCCGCGTTAAGAGCAAGCAGGTTGGTTTGGAAGGCGATCTCATCGATCACCCCAGTGATGTCGGTGATCTGTTTGGACGACTGGGCGATGGCGTCCATCGCCTTAACGGCAGTTTCGACCACACGTCCGCCGTCTTCCGCCGCCTTCTTGGCGTCGGCGACGCTGTGCGAGGCTTCCTTGGCGTTGGCGGCGGTTTTCTTCACCGTGGCAGTGATCTCTTCGAGGGCTGCGGCGGTTTCCTCGAGGGAGGCCGCTTGCTGCTCGGTGCGGCGCGACAAATCGTCGGCAGCGGTCGAGATTTCGTTGGCGCCGTTGGCGATCTGATGGGTCGAGCCGTGGACGTTCTTGACCGTATCCTGCAACCGCGTCATCGCCAGGTTGAAGTCGTCCTTCAGCTTGGCGAAGTGGCCCGTCAGATCGGCCGTGACGCGATGGGTGAGATCGCCCTTGGCCAAGTGATCGAGACCTGCACCGATCCCTTTGATCGTGGCCTCGGTCTGCTCGGCCTGGACGAAACGATCTACCACCACGGCAACGTCGGTGAAGATCGAGCGCATCAGGCTTTCGATCAGCTCTGGACGGCGGCGGTCGATGAGGGGCGCACTATTCAACAGCGAATTGACCAGGCCGGCCGCCCAGTTCGGATAAACATTGGCGAGATAATTCGTCAGAGAAGTTTTGGAACTGATCGTGTCAATAATCTGAGCCTGGGTCTTGAAATAGTTCGCCGACAGATCACCTGTCGCGATAAGCTCAAATTTCGTGCGTTCCAGCGCCAGCACATCCGGCGGCATCGCGGTCAGGGATGAATCGGCGGCGCGATAGGCGGCCAACAACGCCTTGTCCACACCACTCCCGACACGCTTATGAACGACTTCACCAACACTGCGGCGTGCTTGTGGCCAAGACGGTAGCTCTTCTTCTATCTTGCTCACTTGAGATTCCTCTTCGATCTGGCGCTTCGTTTTAGTCGCCGATGTTCTGGCGCGAACCGTCGTGCTGGATGTAGTTGAACAGGATGTGTGGCCCGCGTTTCGAACGTAGGATTGGGTCAGATTTGTTGAGATGTGGTATAGATAGATCCCTATATTCCAGGGTCTCTCGGGCTGAGGAGGGCTCGATTTGCAGGTATCTTGTTTGTTTGCAAACAGGCGGCGAGGCGGTTGTACGCTTGTAACAGCATAAGCCCTTGCGAATCCTCAGTGTATGCGAAATGACAGGCGCTGCGCGCCAGCCGGCAGACCCCCTCCCGTGAACCTCGTAAGTACTTGTACGGATGAGGGGGATACCTAGCGTTTTTAACGCTTAAAGCATCGCCGGAATGACCCGGTCAGGCGGGCGGTGACCGTCAACGAAACTCTTGATGTTGATGATGACCTTCTCACCCATCTCGATGCGTCCTTCGATCGTCGCGGACGCCATGTGCGGCAGGAGCACGACGTTTTTCGCCTTCAAGAGCTTGGGATGGATCGCCGGTTCGCGTTCGTAGACGTCGAGCCCCGCCCCGGCCAGGCGCCCGTCTTGCAGCATCGTGGCCAGGCATTCTTCGTCGATGATCTCGCCGCGCGCGGTATTGACGATGATGGCGGTGGGTTTGAGCAGTTTCAGCCGCCGTGCCGATAGCATCTGAAACGTCGCCGGCGTCAGCGGGCAATTGACCGAGACGATGTCCATACGCGCCAGCATCGAATCGAGGTTTTCCCAATAGGTTGCTTCGAGTTCGGTCTCGACATGCGCCCGGACCGGTTTGCGGTTGTGATAGTGGATCTGCAGGCCGAAGGCCTTGGCCCGCCGCGCCACCGCTTCGCCGATCCGCCCCATGCCGATGATGCCGAGCCGTTTGCCCGCCAGCCGGTGCCCCAACATCCAGGTCGGCGACCAGCCGCGAAAGCCGCCGTGTTTAAGTACGCTCGCGCCTTCGATGAAGCGCCGCGGCACGGCAAGGATCAGCGCCATGGTGGCGTCGGCGGTATCGCCCGTCAGTACGCCCGGCGTGTTGGTGACCATCAGGCCGCGGGCCAGCGCCGTCGTGATGTCGATGTTGTCGAAGCCGTTGGCGTAGTTGGCGATCATCTTGAGATTGGGCCCGGCTTCGGCAAGTACCCCGGCATCGAGACGGTCGGTGATGGTCGGCACCAGGATTTCGCAGGACCTCAGCGCGTCCACCAGTTCGGCGCGGCTGAGTTGCCTGTCGGAATCGTTTAGGCGCGCGTCGAACAACTCGCGCATGCGGGTTTCGACAACGTCGGGCAGCTTGCGCGTAACGATAACAACGGGCTTCCGTGCCATGATGAGCTAATCCCGGCAGGCCATCCCCGTGTACCAGATGCGCCCGGCCCTGTCAGTGCCGGAAGTGGCGCATACCGGTAAAGACCATCGAAAGCCCGGCTTCGTCGGCCGCGGCAATCACCTCGCCATCGCGGATCGAGCCACCCGGCTGGATGACACTGGTAGCCCCCGCGTCGGCAATCTCCATGAGGCCGTCGGCGAAGGGAAAGAAGGCGTCGGAGGCCGCCGCCGAGCCCTTGGTCTTCGGCTCGGGCCAGCCTGCGGCCTTGGCAGCTGCGCGCGCCTTTTCGGCGGCGATCCGGGCCGAATCGACCCGGCTCATCTGTCCGGCGCCAATTCCGGCGGTGGCGAGGTCCTTGGCGTAAACGATGGTGTTGGACTTCACATGTTTGCCGACCACGAAGGCGAACAGCATGTCGGCAATCTCGGCGTCGGAAGGCTTGCGCTTGGTGACAATCTTGAGGTCGGCTTTGGTCACGTGACCGTTGTCGCGGGTCTGGACCAAGAGGCCGCCGGACACCGATTTGAAGGTGAGCCCCGGCAGGAGCGGATCGGGCAGGCCGCCCGCCACCAGCACACGCACATTCTTCTTCTTGGCGAGAATGGCGCGGGCATCGGCATCGACATCGGGGGCGATGATCACTTCGGTAAAAACCTTGGTGATCAGCTCCGCGGTAGCGCCGTCGAGCGTCCGGTTGACCGCGACGATGCCGCCGAACGCCGAAAGGGGGTCGCAGGCCAGCGCTTTCTCGTAAGCCTCTTTCAGCGAGCCCGCTAGCGCCGCGCCGCACGGATTGGCGTGCTTGATGATGGCGCACGCTGCGTGTTCGCTGGGATCGAATTCGGCAATCAGTTCATAGGCCGCATCGGTATCGCTGATGTTGTTGTAGGAAAGCTCCTTGCCCTGAATCTGCTCGGACGTCGAAACGCCGGGGCGCTTCTCGCCGGTGGCATAGAAGGCGGCGGCTTGATGCGGATTTTCGCCATAGCGCAGCGACTGGCGCAGCGTGCCGGCAAAGGCGCGGCGGCGCGGCGGGGTTTCTTTGTCTTCAAGCTGAGTCGCGAACCAGTTCGACACCGCCGCATCATAAGCCGCCGTGCGGGCATAAGCGGTCTGCGCCAAACGGCGGCGCAGCGTCAGCGTCGTGGCGCCCCCATTGGCGTCCATTTCGGCCAGCACCGGCGCATAATCTTCGACATCGACCACCACCGTCACCCAATCGTGGTTCTTGGCCGCTGAGCGCGTCATCGCCGGGCCGCCGATGTCGATGTTCTCGATCACCTCGTCGAACGGCGCGCCTTTGGCCACCGTGGCTTCGAACGGATAGAGATTGCAGACGAGCAGATCGATACCCTCGATGCCGTGCGCCTTCATCGCGTCGGCGTGTTTGTCGCGCAGCCCAAGTAGTCCGCCATGCACGATCGGATGCAGCGTCTTGACCCGGCCGTCCATCATTTCGGGAAAGCCGGTGATGTCGGCAACGTCGGTAACCGTGAGACCGGCGTCACGCAACGCTTTCGCGGTGCCGCCGGTGGAAATCAGGAACACCCCATGTTT
This sequence comes from Alphaproteobacteria bacterium UBA1301, assembly GCA_002307725.1. GTDB lineage: Bacteria > Pseudomonadota > Alphaproteobacteria > Micropepsales > Micropepsaceae > Rhizomicrobium. The sequence goes on from DBUB01000007.1 coordinate 118,686, forward strand.
CGCTAGACCCTTGGCGAAGTCGACCAGTCCGGTCTTGTCGGAAACGGAAATGAGCGCGCGGCGAATATTGCGGAGCGTCATGGCAGACTCGCGATCGTTCTGGGGTTACGGCCGGTGATACTTCGCGGCGGCCCCGAACAAAAGGGTTTCATTGCCGCCCGCGCCGAATTTTTCGCGCGAATCGCGGATCACACTTCAAGACGGATTGTTGCGTCGATTAAGCGGCAGCGCCTGAAGCTTGTGTTTTCAGTACTTTGAACACCGCGCCCGCCAGCTTGTGCAGTTCTTTGGTGACGATGGTGAGCGCCGGCGTCAGCACCACCGCATTGCCAACGACGGCCACGAGTGCGCCTTCCATGCGCAATTGCCGCTTCAACGCCGCGGCATCGGGGGCAGTGTGAAGCTCGATCACGCCAAGAGCGCCGCGCACGCGAACGTCCTTCACCGTGGAAAGCTTCAGGCACTTGCCCAATTCCGGCGCCAGTTTCTTGCCGATTTCGTTGGCCGCGAGCAGCCGGTTTTCGCGGTCGTAGAGATCGAAAAACGCGTTCGCTGCCGCCGCGGTCAGCGTGTCGGTGGGCCCCCAGCTCGTATCGGGTGCAAATTGGCTCCCCGCCAGCACAGCACCAAGCGGCAAAGTCCCTCCGGTCAGCATCTCGCCGAGGATGACGATATCGGGGTCGATCTCGGCCGCCTGGGTGCCAAACATCACGCCCAGCCGTCCGAAGCCGGAAAAGCGCTCGTCGACGATCAGCGGCACACCCGCCTTGAAGGTGATTTCCCGCACCCGCGTCAGCGTCTCTTCGCTATGGAACGGCAGGCCGGGGCTTATCTGGACTAGCGGCTCGATCAGAACGGCAGCGAGTTTTCCAGCGCGCTTCTGCACCGCGGCGGTCAGATCGGTGGCGCTGTGGTCGTCGCGCGGCAGCGGCAAGGGGGTGCCGTCGCCGCGGAAGGCGCCGCCGTCGAAGCTGGCGATGTCGCCGGGATGGGTGCGCCGGGCCATGGCGAGGGCGGTATCGAACGCGAACCGGCCCGACGGGGCCAGGGTGGCGCGCTTACCCGCAAGAAGCGCGTTCAGCCGTCCGGCCAGCTTGCCGGCGGGGGCGGCCACCAGCACATCCTCGAAGCTGTGCGGCAGGCGGGCCGCCTGGGCCTCGATGCCGAGCTGAATCAAGGTGGGCGACAGGCCGAGAATCGCGTTTTTGGTGGCGCCGTCGATCAGCGTCCGCCCGTCTTCCAGGGTGATGACGCTGCCGCGCGCCTTGGTCACGGTCAGAACGGGCTCGGTGGGAAATTCGCTGCTCATGTTGCGCTCAAGAAGGACGGCCGACACCCTCGTCCGCCGCCAGAGGGTGCGCAAGCCCCCTCGTTGGGCCATGGTTCTCTTCGCCAATTAAGGCGTCGTTAAGGCCGCGTTGACGGCCGCCGCATCATGGCTATATTCCCCCGCCTCCATTCGCTTATTTCCCGATGTGCCCCTGTGGCGGAATGGTAGACGCAGCAGACTCAAAATCTGCCGCCTTCACAGGCGTGCTGGTTCAAGTCCGGCCAGGGGCACCAATTTTCGCGCGCTCGCGCGTGAAAATTGCCCGGCGTAGCCGTAGGCGAAGACGGGCTGTCAGCGCTTGCCTCTTTCCCGCCATTTCGCCGCATCCGCGTGCCCTTGAACACCGCGTCCCGCACTCTATCTCAAGTAGCGGCGCTCCGCGCTCGGCCCACTCTTTGACACCGGTGAAGGAACATCGTTCGCACTAGTCTTTCTGCGCCCCGTTTTGTCGCCATCCGCAGTTTCCGCCACTGGCACAAACGGGGAGGGGAGGGGGTGGGGGTAGAATCGCGGATTCCAGAAATCAATTCTCAATCGGTGGCGTAAATTGCCATCCCCGACCCCAAGGGCTGGTGGTCGCTATTGCGTTTTCTTGGTCGCGGGCGAGCGCCAGCGCTTCACGATCTGCGCCAGTTCCTCCCGGCCGATATCGACGGTGCGCCAGGCCTGGGAGAACGTCGCTTGCCGCACATGGGCGGTGTGGGCGGTGTGCATGTCCTTAAATCGGATGCGCATCGGCATCACCGAGCCCTGGCCCAGCACGATGGCTTCGCGGTCGCCGAGGAGCGGCAAGAACTCCAAGAGGTCGAGGGCGCCTTCATGGGTATTGGCGCGGATCACCGCCTGATCGCGTTCGGTCGACAGCCGCATGGCGATCACCGTCGAGCATTGGCTCATGATGGTGGAATCGAGTTCTGATGGCCGCTGGGTGATGAGCGCCAGCGCGACGCCGTATTTGCGCCCTTCTTTGGCGATGCGGGCGAGCGCCTGACGGGTCGGCATGAACTTGCCGCCGCCGTCGGCGGGGGCATAGCGGTGGGCTTCTTCGCAGACGATGAGCAGCGGCAACCGCGCTTCGCTCCAGCTCGCGAGGTCGAAGGCGAGGCGGCTGATCACCGAGATCACCACGTCCATGATTTCGCCCGGCACGGTGGAAAGGTCCAGCACCGTAACCGGCTTGTCGCCGACCGGCACGCGGAACAGGCGCCCGAGCACGTCGGTCATGGTGTCTTCGATCATCACGCTGCCGAACATGAAGCTGTAGCGGGCGTCGCTGACCAGAGTCTCGACGCGGGCTTTCAGCCGCTTGTAGGGCAGGGTGTTGAGGGCGCGATCGAGGCGGCCCAATTGTTCGTCGCAATAGGCGACCAAATCAGCAAGGCGGAACGGTACCGGTGTATCAACGGTGATGCAGGTAGTTTCGGCTGCCGAGCGGCGCACGCGTCCGGCATAGGCGTCGGAATAGTGCCGCTTGGCCCACACCACCGCGTCGGTAAGGATTTCGATCTCGTTGTCGCGCTGTTCGTCGGGGCTGATGAAGGCCGCCGCCAGTTCATGGAAGTTCAGCAGCCAGAATGGCAGGTTGAGGTTCGACGGATCGATTACTTCGGCTTGGCTGCCGAAGGCGGCGGCGTATTCGCCGTGAATGTCGAGCACGACGATGCGCGCCTGGCGGTAATCCGGCAAAAGGCTTTTCAGGATGCAGGTCAGCGCCGTCGATTTGCCGCTGCCGGTGGTGCCGACGATCAGGAAGTGCTTGCCGATCAGATCGTCGACCAGAAGGCGCGCGGGAACGTCGGGGTGCTGATAAAGCGCACCGACCTCAATGGTCGCCACGTCGGGACGGGTATAGGCGATGGTCAAGGCTTCACGGTCGGCCAGATGCACGCCATCGCCGATGGTGGGAAGGCTGGAGACGCCGCGGCGGAACACGCGCCCCTTGGCCGGGTCGAGCACAATTTCGCCGGCGAGGTTGAGTTCGATCAGATTGACTTCCTCGGTCCCCGAAGCGGCGTCGGGCATCGGCACGCTCACTGCCGATACGATGCCGACCACCAGCGCATGCGGGGTCGGGATCGTGAGGGTTGCGCCGATTTCGACGCGATAGTGGGCAGCGGGATTGTTTTCCATCACCGCCACGGCCTGGGCACCTGTGACCGAGACGATATGGCCGGCGCGCGGCGAAGCGTTGGAGCGGATCACGGGTTTGGTGTCGGCACCGGCATAACTCATCGGGGGGGCTCCTCGGCGGGAATGGTGAAGGCGACGGTGGTGCCGCGCCCTTCGGCGGAATCGAGCCAAAGCCGTCCACCATGTTGTTCGACCAAAGCCTTGGCGATGGGCAGGCCAAGACCGGTCCCTTCATGCGCACGTGTCGAGCCGCCGCGCACTTGTCCGAAGGCTTTGAGCGCGATCTGAACTTGCTCCGGGCTCATGCCGATACCGGTGTCACGAACGGACACAGCAATGTAGCGGCTGTCGACGGAGGCTGCAGCCAGTGTGACGGAGCCGCCGTTCGGCGTGAACTTGTGGGCGTTGCTGAGAAGGTTGATGACAACTTGCTTGAGGCGCCTGGCGTCGGCGCGCACCATCGGCAGACGGTCGGGCAGCACCACGGCCAGCGTCTGGTGCTTCTCGCTCAGGTGGTGCTCGACCAGCGAAGCCGCACTGACTAGAATATCGCGCAGAGGGTGCAGTTCGAGATCAAGTTCGAACGTGCCACTCTCGATTTTCGCGACGTCGAGAATATCCGAGATGATACTGAGCAGATGCTTGCCGGCGTCGTTGATAAGTCCCGCGTATTCGACCGCGCGTTCCTGCGGCAGGCTGACCTTTCCGGCGATGATGTCGGAAAAGCCAATGATGGCATTGAGCGGCGTCCTCAACTCGTGGCTCATATTGGCGAGGAATTCGCTTTTTGCGCGGGAGGCTAGGGCTTGTTCCATGGCCGCAGCGCGGAGCGCACGCTCGCCGCGTTGTCGCGACACGCACTGCCCCATGTCGAATGTGTATCGTGAGAGGAGCGATGTCCGCCCCTGACGCGATCCTGCCGCCATTTTGCTCCGCCCATGCTTTTTCGCACGTAGAGCGAAAGTACCGCTTCGTGCACTAAGCAAAGGTTTAAGAATACCCGTCAGCGCTGTAAGAAGACGGCGTCGTTAGTCGTTTGTTAAAATTCCTTACCATCGTGTTACCAAACGAAAAGCGCCGCCCTCGCGGACGGCGCTTTCGCGAAACAATCGCGTCCGATCAGGATTTCTTCGGCGCCGGGAAGCCGCGATCGCGCATCAGGGCATCGACGGTCGCATCGTGGCCGCGGAACTTACGATAGGCATCCGCCGCTTCCACCGTGTTGCCGACTGAGATGATGTCGTCGTGCAGCTTCTGGCACAGCGCCTTGTCGTAATAGCCGCCCGGCGCTTCTTCGAAGGCTTCCGCCGCATCGGCCACCAGAACGTCGGCCCACATGTAGTTGAAATAGCCGGCCGCATAGCCTTCGCCGCCGAAGATGTGCCCGAAGTGGGGCAGGCGGTGACGCATGACGATCTCGTCCGGCATGCCGATCTCGGCGAGCGTCGTCTTTTCGAATGTCGCAGCGTCGATCGGGGTGGCACCGGCCAGATGCAGCTTCATGTCGAGAATGGCAGAGGCCAGGAATTCCACAGTCAAAAAGCCCTGGTTGAAGGTCTTGGCGCTTTTGATCTTGGCAACCAGTTCGTCGGGCATTGGCTTGCCGGTTTCGAAATGCACCGCAAAGCGTGATAGCACTTCATGGGTCGGCAGCCAGTGCTCGTTGAGCTGGCTCGGGAATTCGACGAAGTCCCGCACCACGCTGGTACCTGCCAGCGACGGATAGGTCACGTTGGAATTCATGCCGTGCAAGGCGTGGCCAAATTCGTGGAACATGGTGGTGGCGTCGTCCCACGAGATCAGAATCGGCTTGCCGTCGCCGGCCGGCACGAAATTGCAGTTGTTGGAGACGATCGGGGCGATCGGCGTCTTGAAGCGTTCCTGGGTGCGGTATTCGTTCATCCAGGCGCCGGAGCTTTTGCCCGCCCGCGCGTAAGGATCAAAATACCACAGCGCGACGTGCTTGCCACCCCGGGTGACTTCGAAGATACGGATGTCCTTGTGCACCGTCGGCAGGCCGTGGATTTCGCTGAACTTGAGGCCATGCACCTCGCCCGCCGCCCAGAACATGCCTTCGCGGATTTTGTCGAGCTGCAGGTACGGCTTCATCACGCTTTCGTCGAGGTCGTATTTCGCTTTGCGCACCTTCTCGGCATAGAAGCGATAGTCCCACGGCGCGATCTTGATGCCAGCGCCTTCAGCGTCGGCGATTTTCTGCATGTCGGCGACTTCCTCGTGGACGCGCGCCACCGCTGGTGCCCACACCTTCATCAGCAGGTCCATCGCCGCATTCGGCGTCTTGGCCATTTGATAGTCGCAGATCCAGTGCGCGAAGGTCGGATAGCCGAGCAGTTTGGCCTTTTCGGCTCGCAGCGAAAGAATCTTCGCGATGTTGGCCTTGTTGTCGTGGGCGTCGTTGTTGTCGCCACGCGAGGTCCACATGCGGAAGGCTTTTTCGCGCAAGGTCCGGTTGGTCGAATAGGTGAGGAGCGGCTCCATTGCCGAGCGCGTATTAGCGAAGACGTATTTGCTGTCGAGCTTTTTGTCCTTGGCTGCTTCCGCTGCCGCCGCAATGAGCCAATCAGGCAGGCCCGCGAGATCGGCCTTCTCCAGTGTTAGCCACACGCTCTCTTCATCGAGGAGTTCGTTCTGGCTGAAATCGGTGTAGAGCTTGGAGAGGTCCTGGTTGACCTCGGCCAGCCGCTTCTTTCCCGCTGTATCAAGGGCGGCGCCTTCGCGTACGAAGCGGCGATAGGTGACCCAGGTGAGGCGTTGCTGCTCGGGGCTCAGGCCGCTGGTTTCGCGTTTGTCGTACACCGCCTTGATGCGGGCGAACAACGCCGGGTTCTGCACCACCTCGTCGCCAAAGGCGGCGAAGACCGGGTTCATCGCTTTTTCCACCGCCTTCATGGCGTCGTCGTCCATGGTGGAGGCGTAGATGTTGAAGATCGCGGCGCCGCGCCCGAGCGGGCGGCCAGCGTCTTCGAGGGCGACGATGGTGTTGGCGAAGGTCGGCGGAGCCTTGCTGTTGGCGATCTTGGCGATCTCGGCCCGGTTGAGGTCGATGGCGTGCTTCAGGGCATCGGCGAACGCGCCGACCTTAGCCTTACGAAAGTCGGGAACGCCACCGTACGGTCCTGTCCAGGGATCAAGCAGCGGGGACTTTGGAGCGGCAGCCATCATGGGACCCATCGCGGCAAGAGCGGTTGTGGCGACGGAAGCTAACAGAAATTGGCGTCTTTGCATGGGAACTCCCGGGAATATTGAGCGAAATCAACTTTGGCTCTTTGGACAGTTAGTCTCAATTCACGCCGGCGCGAGCCCCCGCGTCAGGATGTCGTAGGTAAAGTGGCATGGAAAATACCTCTCCTAATCCGCCTTCCGCTATGATGGCCGAAAGCCGCTAAGGTCATAGGCGGCGGTCGGGAGAAATGCTGTGCGCCTTACTCTGCATACAGATTATGCGCTGCGCATGTTGACATTGCTGGCGCTTGAACCGGAAGAACTGCACACGATCGCCAGCGTGGCACAGCGCTATCGTATTTCACGCAACCACCTGATGAAAGTCGCGCAGACTTTAATTCAAGCGGGTTTTGTGGCTTCCGTGCGCGGGCGTCACGGCGGATTGAAGCTGGGCATGGACCCGGCCGCGATTCGAATCGGTGCCGTGGTGCGCGCCACCGAAGACGGTTTTGCGATGGTTGAGTGCTTTGACCGCCGCCGCAATACCTGCGTCATCACCCCGGCCTGCGGTCTCAGAAAGCCGCTGGACGAGGCAGTCCAGGCGTTCCTCGACGTGCTCGACAAGACCTCACTCGCCGATGTGTCGCAGGTTCCGGGCAAGGCCACCCGCATGCGCCGGCTCTTGACCGAAGGAACCGCCGCGGCGGTCTGACGGACCAAATCGTGGCCAAACGGCCGGATCGGACCAGCTTCACGTTTCACAAATTGGAACGGGTGGAATAAACATGATCCCTGGAGTCTGATGGCTCCCGATTCCGGGCGAGGGGTCCGGAGCCGCTTTTTTGTGAAGGCCAGGATGGCCCGGACTATCGAACCACTCGATCCTAAGAAGCCGTCGTCGCGCAAGTTGCGCGGAGCGACCACCATTCTCGATGTAGCGCGCCGCGCCGGCGTCTCGCCGATGACTGTATCCCGCGTCGTCAATGGCGAGAAGAACGTGCGCCCTGCGACCCGTGCAGCTGTGCTCGCCGCGGTCAAAGCGCTGAACTACTCCCCCAATCCGGCGGCCCGTTCGCTGGCGGGTGCCGAGGCGGCGCGTATCGGCCTGATCTATTCCAATCCGTCCGCGGCCTATCTCTCCGAATTTCTGGTCGGCGCGCTCGATGAGGCCAGCCGCACCTCGGTGCAGATCATGCTCGAGAAGTGCGAAGCGACGTCGGCGGCCGAACGGGGCGCCGTGCGCAAGCTGGTGGCCTCCGGGGCTGCAGGTGTGATCCTGCCCCCGCCCCTGTGTGAAAGCCACGACGTGCTCGACGAATTGAGGATTTCCGGTCTTCCCACCGTTGCCGTCGCTACCGGCCGGTTCGGCAAGGAAGCCAGTTGCGTGCGCATCAACGACTATGCCGCTTCGCGCGAGATGACCAATTACCTGCTCACTTTGGGCCACCGGCGCATCGGCTTTATTAAAGGTCATCCCAACCAAACCGCTTCGATTGAACGCGAAAAGGGCTTTACCAGCGCGCTCGCTGACGCTGGTCTCAAGCTCGATCCGGCGATGATGGTACAGGGCTATTTCAGCTACCGTTCGGGCTTGGACGCGGCGGAGACGCTTTTAACCTTGAAGCAGGTGCCGACCGCGATCTTCGCCAGCAACGACGATATGGCGGCGGCCGCGGTTTCGGTCGCCCATCGCAAGGGCCTCGACGTTCCGCGCGACCTGTCGGTGGTCGGTTTTGACGATACCTCGATCGCCACCAACATCTGGCCCGAACTGACCACCATCCGTCAGCCGATCACCGCGATGGCCGAAGTCGCGATCGATCTCATCGTACAGGCGATCCGCAACCATAAGCGGAGCGGTGGTGAGGTCAAATCGGTGGACCACCTCGTCACTTATTCGCTGATCAAGCGCGGTTCCGCCGCCTCGCCTCCCAATCTTCCAAAGCCTGTACCCAAACCGGCGGCGGAGTAACTATGCTCAGGGTTGCAGCGGTAACCATCCGCTTGCGGTCAAGTATCGCGGGAAGGTGTCGCAAACATCGGCCCATGGTCATTGACGGGCTTCTGACAGCGCTTCCATAGTGCGCCCTGTTTTGGTCACTTTGCTGCCTGCTTGCTGGTAACGCTATCAATGTGCTGCCACCAGGGGCTAGGGTAGAGGTGTAAACCCGGCAGACCGCTAAGAGTCTGCGTGACGGGAGAGGAACAGGACAGATGCTCGAGAAAGGGGTTACTGATGGCCAAGTCTAATACGGCTCTTGTGGTGGCGTTGACGCTCACGGCGGCGCTTGGCGGCCTGCTGTTCGGCTATGACACGGCGGTCATTTCCGGCGCCGTCGCCGCGATTGATCATAACTTCATCAATCCGCAAACCAATCTATCGGAAACGGCGCGTTCGAGCCTCTCCGGTTGGGCGATTTCCTGTGCTTTGCTCGGTTGTATCCTGGGTGCGTTCGTCGCTGGTCCGTTCTCCACAAAATGGGGGCGCAAGCCGGCATTGATGTTCTCTGCCGCGCTGTTCTTCATCGGTTCACTTGGTTCTGCCATTCCGGAATTTGGCTTCGGCCCGATCGGCGGGATGGGTCCGGCGGCACTCACACCGTTCATCATCTATCGCATTATTGGTGGCATCGGTGTCGGCATTGCTTCGATGATCTCGCCGCTTTACATCGCCGAGATCGCGCCTCCGAAAATCCGCGGTACGCTCGTCACATTCCAGCAGATCGCCATCGTTGGTGGCATGTTGATCGTCTATTTTGTCAACTGGGCCATTGCGATTCAGGGCCACGGCGACGACAGTTGGGTGCTTGCGGTCGGCTGGCGCTGGATGCTGGCTTCGGAAGTCGTTCCGGCCATCGTATTCTTCGTTCTGATGCTGTTCGTGCCCGACACCCCGCGCTGGTATGTGATGCGCGGCAAGGACGCCGCCGCGTTACGCGTGCTGACCAAGCTGACTGACTTGGACCAAGCCAAGAACACGCTGAAGGAAATCGAACAGACTCTGGTTCAGAAGACCAGGCCGCTGCTCAGCTTCGGGTTCCTGGTGATTTTTGTCGGCATCATGCTGTCGGTGTTCCAGCAACTCGTCGGCATCAACGCGGTCCTCTATTACGCGCCGTTGATGTTCTCCAATCTCGGAGCCTCTACCGACAGCGCCTTCCTCCAGACGATCGTCGTTGGGGTGGCCATGGTGACCTTTACCATTGTCGCCCAGGTTACAGTCGATCGCTGGGGCCGTAAGCCATTGTTGATTACGGGCGCATTGATCATGGCAGTTGCGATGATCGCGCTGGGCTTCCTGTTCAACGGAGCCGGTCAGCACGGTGTCGCAAGCGCGACGCTGCAAATGTCGAAGGCAACCGGATTGTGGGCGCTGATTGCGGTCGTCACCTACATCGCAGGCTTCTCGCTGTCTTGGGGACCGGTGACTTGGGTGATGCTGGCTGAAATCTTCCCGAACTCGATCAAAGGCAAAGCCATGGCGATTGCCGTGGCGGCGCAGTGGATCGCCAATTTGTTCGTCTCCTGGTCGTTCAAGGTGCTCGACGGCAACTCAGCGCTCAACACCGCGTTCAACCACGGATTCGCGTACTGGCTGTACGGTGCAGCTTCGCTCTTGGCCGCGTTGTTCGTAATGAAGTTTGTCCCGGAAACCATGGGGCGCAGCCTCGAATCCATTCAGGAACTCTGGCACCACACGCCGAAAGACAAGAAAGTGGACGCAGCAAGCAAATGATCACACTCGGACGGGGCAAATTCGAACTCGACATCGCCCCAGAAATCGGTGGAGCCATCACGCGTTTCGAGCACGGAGGCAAGCCCGTCATGCGGCACGTGCCGCACGGCGAGACCAACGTGCTTGAGATGTGTGCGTTTCCGCTCGTGCCCTATGCTAATCGCATCGCGAACGGAAGTTTTTCCTTCGGTGGCAAGGATTATCGTCTGCCGCTAAATTTCGGTGAGCATCCCCATTCGCTGCACGGCCACGGCTGGCAAACCGCATGGCGGGCAGAAACCACGTCGCGCGATCGCGTCAGCCTCATGTTCGATCATGCGCCCGATGCCTGGGCATGGACCTATTCGGCCAAGCAGGTGTTCACGATGACCGAAGACGGCCTGCTCTTGACGCTGTCGCTCTGCAGTCGCGACGACAAGCCGATGCCCTACAGCCTCGGCTTGCATCCCTACTTTCCGCGCCGCCCTGGTTCGACGCTCAAAGCTGCGGTCAAGGGCATGTGGCTCGCCGACGGCACCTTGATGCCGACAGAGCATGTTGCCGCAGGCGAACTGATCGACCTCAATGCCGGTCAGATCGTCTCCAAGGCGCCCTTCATCGATAACACCTTCACCGGCTGGCAAGGTCCGGCGGTGATCACGCAGCCCGAACTCGGTCTCGAGATCACATTGACGGCCTCGGCGAATTCGTCCTTCCTGCATGTGTTTGTTCCGGAAGGGACGGACTTCTTCTGTGCCGAGCCGACCACGGCGATGCCTAACGCCTTCAACCGTCCCGAATCGCCTGACGTTTCGGGCGTGAAGGTTCTGGCGCCAGGCGCAACCGCCGCGATCGAGATGCGAATCGCCGTGCGCGGGCTGTAACGGTATCAACTGTAATTGTTATAAAACGCCGATTTTTGCCGATCGGCGTTTTGCTTTATGGGTCGTGCTTCCTATCCGGAAACCGTTTCTCACTTTCCGGGAAGCGCTTTATGGTCCGCTAACTGAGATTCCAGGAGAATTGGGCGCATGCGAGCGTACACGAAGAACGTTGCACGCAAACTCCGTCCCATGCTGCTTATCGCCAGTTCGATGGTGTTGGCGGCCTGTTCGACGGACATCGGCTTGACGCGTGCCGCGTCGTGGGTCGGCCTGTCCGATTCGCCGGCCGATGCGGAGCCGAAGGACGCTGTCGCGCCGCAGACCGAACGTGCTCCCGCGCCCTCGCCGGTGCCCGCCGTTATCTCGCTGGCAACCTCGACCGAGGTTCATCCCGATCTCTGGCCCTACAATGCACCGCCGCCGAAGGATGCCGCCGTCGAAGCCAAAGTCGCGCGTTTGCTCGCACAGATGACGCTGGAAGAGAAGGTTGGCCAGATGCTGCAGCCCGACATCAAGGCGGTCACGCTTGACGATGTCACGCACTATCACCTGGGCTCGGTGCTCAACGGTGGCAGCGCCGGTCCATACAACAATCTGCGTGCGCCGGCGCCCGATTGGCTACGCGCCGCGGACGAGTATTACGACGCCGCGATGCGCGACCGCCTGCACATTCCGCTGCTGTGGGGTATCGATGCTGTGCACGGCCACGGCCACATCATCGGTGCCACCATCTTCCCGCACAACATCGCGCTCGGCGCTATGCGCGATACCGATTTGGTGCGCCGCATTGGCGAGATCGCCGCTGAGGAAATCCGCATTACCGGCCAGGACTGGACTTTTGCTCCGACCATCGCTGTGGTGCGCGACGATCGTTGGGGCCGCTCTTACGAAGGCTTCGGCGAGGAACCGTCGCTGGTGACCGAAAACGCAGTGGCGATCGTGGAGGGTCTGCAAGGCAAGCCCGGCAGCGCCGATTATCTGAAGAGCGGGCATGTGCTTGCCTCGATCAAGCATTTTATCGGCGACGGCGGCACCGCTGAGGGTATCAACGCCGGCAATTCGATCTATTCGGAAGCCGCGCTGCGCGATCTGTTCGGCGCGCCTTACATTGCCGCGATCAAGGCTGGTGCCAAGAACGTGATGGTGTCCTATTCCGGCTGGCGCGGCGGCAAGATGCACGGTCAGAAGGGCCTCGTCAGCGACGTGTTGGTCGGCCGCTTAGGCTTCGATGGCTTCGTCATCAGTGATTATCAGGGCATCGCCGACGTGGCGGACTGCACGGTGGCGAACTGTCCGCAGAGCGTGAAGGCGGGCATCGATATGATCATGACCGCCGCCGATTGGAAGACGCTGTATGGCAATCTCGTCAATCAGGCGAGTTCCGGCCAGATTCCGATGGCGCGCATCGACGAGGCGGTGAGCCGCATCCTGCGCGTGAAGATCGAATCCGGGCTGATGACGGCGGGCCGTCCCTCAGTGCGCCCCTATGCCGGTCATTACGAAATGCTGGGCTCGTCCGAGCATCGCGCTGTGGCGCGTCAGGCGGTGCGCGAGTCGCTTGTGCTCTTGAAGAACGACGGCGGCTTGCTGCCGCTGTCGCCGCGCAGTCACGTCCTCGTCGCCGGTGACGGCGCCAGCAACATGTCGAAGCAGACTGGCGGCTGGACGATCACCTGGCAGGGCTCGCAGACAACGCGCGCTGATTTCCCGCACGCCACGACCGTTTATGAAGGCATCAAGGCCAATGTCGAGGCCGCCGGCGGAACCGTGGATTACGCCGTTGACGGCGCCTTCCGCGAACGTCCCGATGTCGCCATCGTCGTGTTTGGCGAAGAGGCCTATGCCGAGGGCAAGGGCGATATCTCGACCCTCGAATACCAGCCGGGCAACAAGCGCGATCTCAAGCTGATCCAGCGGCTACAAGCCCAGGGCATTCCGGTGGTGGCGGTGTTCCTGTCGGGCCGCCCGCTCTACGTCACGCCCGAGATCAACACCTCCAACGCCTTCATCGCTGCTTGGCAGCCGGGATCGGAAGGCGAGGGTGTCTCCGATCTGTTGTTTACCAATGCCGATGGTTCGGTGGCATATGACTTCCGCGGCAAGCTCGGTTTTTCCTGGCCGCGCGCGCCCGATCAGTACGCTAACAATATTGGCACTGAACCGTATTTTCCTCTGTTCCCGTTCGGCTACGGCCTTACCTATGGGGCGCCCAAGAATATCGGCCCGCTAGCACAAGCCGTTCCCGCGCGTGCAGTTTCAACGCCGCTTCCGGCTGGCACCGCTCCTGCCGTCGCCGATCACAATGTGTTGTTCGACAATGGCGCGCCCGCAGGCGGCTGGAGCGTGTTTGCCGGTGGCCAGCGGGTCGTCACCACGGCTGCACAGCAAGGCCTCAAGGCCACGCGCGGCGATGAAGGTCTGGCGGCGGAATGGGCGACGCGCGTTCCGGTCAGCCTGACGATATCGGGCACGCCCGCCAATTTCACCCATGAGGCTGATCTCGGCTACGGATTGTCGATGACCTTGCGGGTCGACAAGGCGCCGGTTTCGAATGTCGTGTTGGCGATGGGTTGTGGCCCCTTGTGTGGCGGTAAGCTCGATTTCACTGGAACTTTGCGCAGCCTTGCCGGACGTGGCGGTTTTGCGACGATCAATGTTCCGCTCGCCTGTTTGCGCAGTGCCGGTGCCGATCTATCTGATGTGCCGACCGGTTTTGCGCTGACCGCAACCAATGCCTTCGCGGTGTCGATCCAGTCGGTGAAGGTTTCGCGCGAGGGCGAGGCGCTGACCTGCGCCCAGGTGCCGCCGGTGGAGGCTGCTGCCGCCATGACCGGTCCGGGCCATCCGGCCGCCGCCGAACGCGGACTTAAGAAGAAGGGTGCGATTTCTGAGCGCGGCTCGAAAAAGAAGAAAGCGGGGATAAGTCATGTTGCTGGCAAAAAAAGTGCTGTTCATCCTACTCTCAAGCCTGCTCGTAAGCGTCACCGCTGAGGCGCGCGACCACGCGGATGTTTTGCTGGGCTCGCCCAACGGTCTGGCGCTGACCCCGCCGATGGGCTGGAACAGTTGGAACAAATTCGCCTGCAATGTGAACGAAAAGCTGGTGCGGAGCGCTGCCGATGGGATGGCTTCGTCCGGCATGCGCGAAGCTGGCTACAGCTACATCGTGATTGATGATTGCTGGCAAGGTGAGCGCGATCACGCCGGCAACATCCAGGCCGATGCCAAAAAGTTTCCCTCGGGCATGAAGGCGCTTTCCGATTACGTTCATTCCAAGGGCCTCAAGTTCGGTATCTACTCTGACGCAGGTACCAAAACGTGCGGCGGGTTCCCGGGCAGCCGCGGCCATGAATTCCAGGATGCGCAGCAATATGCGGCCTGGGGCGTCGATTATCTCAAATACGATTGGTGCAACACCGATACGCAAGACGCCCAGTCCTCCTATCTCACCATGAGCCAGGCGTTGCAGGCGAGCGGCCGTCCGATTGTCTTTTCGATGTGCGAATGGGGCAATGCCAAACCGTGGTTGTGGGCCAAGAACATCGGCAATCTGTGGCGCACGACCAGCGACATCGTCGACGCTTGGGACTACATGCATCCGAAAGGCTGGTCGATGGGTCTGCTGCACATCATCGACATGCAGGCCGATCTTGCCCCCTATGCCGGTCCCGGTCACTGGAACGATCCTGACATGCTGGAAGTTGGCAACGGCGGCATGACCGACAGTGAATATCGCGCCCATTTTAGCCTGTGGGCGATGTTCGCGGCGCCTCTGATTGCGGGTAACGACCTAGCCAATATGGATGCGGCGACCAAGGCCATCCTGATGAACCAGGAGGTCATTGCGGTCGACCAGGACCCGCTCGGCGTTGCTGGGTCGCGCATTTGGAAAGACGGTGATGCGGAAGTCTGGAGCCGTCCCTTGAAGGGCGGCGGCCGCGCGGTGATCCTGTTCAATCGCGGTAAAGAGGCCCGCACCATCCAGGTAACCTGGGACCAGCTCAACTATCCGGCGGGTCTGCCGGCCAAGGTGCGTGACCTATGGCAGCATACGGACCTCAGCTCCGCCAAGGGGCATGTCGGCGCAGTCGTTGGTGGTCACGCGGTTGTGATGCTTACAATCAAGCCCTGAACTGGCGCCTTGTTTCCAGGAAGCGCAAGAATTCTCAATGCGATCGCGGCGTTGCGTGGTAAAGTCGTGCGCGTTTGGCAAGAACCGGAGTGCTGGAGTGGCCGCGCCTTAAGACACAGTTTAGACACACGGCTCACGACAATTGCGTCTGCCAGTCCGGATTGGAGGGCGAAGATGCGTGCAGAGACCGAAGCCAAAAGGCTATCGCGCAGGCGTTTCGTTGGATGTGGAGCGGCCGGTGCCGCTCTGGCGCAAATGGGCTGGGCACAGACGATTGCGCCACCGCCTCCGGGTACCCCCCCTGACGACGCCGCGCGCATTGCCGCCGCCAGCGACGCGGCGGAGCATATGACCGTCCCGGTGATGATCAACGGCCACGGCCCGTTCAACTTTGTCGTCGATACCGGCGCTGACCGTTCGGTGATTGCCGAGGACGTTGCGATCAGTCTCGGTCTGGTGCGCGGCAATGGTGTGACGGTGCAAGGCGTGGTGCGTTCGATCGCAACCCGCGTCGTGGCAGTTGCCGACATATCCTTCGGTTCGATCTCCAAGCGCAATCTGAATATGCCATTGTTGTCGCGTAACTTCATGGGTGCCGACGGCTATCTCGGTCTTGACGCGGTGGACGGTTCGCGGGTCACCCTCGATTTCGAAAACCGCGTTCTCAAGATCGGCTCTTCACGGCCGTCCAGAGGCTTTATCTTGCACCGGCCGACAGAAGCCTATGTGCCGGTACGCGGCAGCATGGGACACTTGCGGTCGCTCAATTGCCGCGTCGACGGCGTCGGCACCACTTGCTTTCTCGACACCGGCGCGCAGATTTCGGTCGGCAACACCAAGCTGTTTGAGGCTCTGATCAACGCCAGTCCGGAATACCGCATCATCGGCCAACTGCCGATCACCGGCATCACCGGCGGCGCCATCATGGGTGAGGTGATCCACATCGACAACATCCACCTGCATTCGGTGAACTTCTCCAACGCGGTGGTGGCGATCGCCGACATGCAAATCTTCGAAGTGTGGGGGCTCTCCCACCAGCCGTCGCTGTTGATTGGGATGAACTTCCTGCGCCAGTTCGCGCAGGTGTCGATCGATTACGGCATGAAGGAAATTCGTTTCGATCTGGCCTCGATGTTGCTGGCCAGGAACGGTTAAGCGCTACCAAAGATATCCGTATAGTGCCGCCAGAATTACGGCGATCGCAGCGGAGGCGATGTTGTAGCCGGCGCTGGTCGAGTAATCGATGCCGCTGGTGTCGATCGCGGTTGCGGTCTTGGATTTTGTGAGCAGCGATCCAACCACGGCGAGCGCGAGGCAGATCAGGAACACGTGGCCCATGCGGATGATGAACGGCACATCGGGTAGAAACACCGCATAAGCGGCCGAAACCAGCACCGTGCCGCCGGCGGCGAGCAGCGCCCCGGTCTCGTTGGCGCGCCCCCAGAACATGCCGAGCACGAACACTACGACCACACCCGGCGTCAGGAACCCGGTGAATTCCTGGATGTACTGGAAGGCTTGATCGAAATTCTTCATGTACAGCAGCGCGGCTGCCATGGCGACGATCAGTGCGCCGATTGCGGTGAACTTGCCGACGATGACGAGTAGACGCCGTGTCGCCTTGGGATAAAGAACCTGCACCACGTCCTGGGTGAAGATTTTGGCGATGGAGGAAAGGCTCGACCCCGTCGATGCGATAATTGCCGCCACCAGCGCCACGAAGACGAAACCGAGCAGGCCCGGCGGCAGCATGGTCATCAGCTTGGGATAGGCGAAGTCGGACGGCGCCACGCCTTTGATGAGGAATGCGGCAGCGATGCCCGGCAGCACCACTACGGCCGGCATCAACAGCTTCAGATAGGCGGCGAAGACCACGCCTTTCTGCACTTCGCGGATCGAGCGCGCGGCCAGTGCCCGCTGGATGATGAACTGGTTGAAACCCCAATAGGAGAACTGGATGATCCACATCGCACCGGCGACTGTGGCGATGCCCGGCAGGTATTTGTAGTAGGGATTGGTCGGTTCGAGCACCATGTCGAAATGCTCAGGCATCTCGGTCATCAGCGTATTGAAACCGACAATGAGGCCGTAGAAACCGCCCGGCGCGCCGATTGTTGCGGCGACTTTTTCAAGCGCAAAGACCGCGATACCGATGCCGCCCAAGACGAGCATGCCAACCTGCACCACGTCGGTGAAGTGGGTCGCCTTGAGGCCGACATAGAGCGCGTAATTCCCGGCGACGAGGCCGAGCAGGATGACACATACCCACATGTCCAGCCGCGGCATGACGACGTGTACGGCGGTCGCGCCCAGCCACATGACTGCAGTCAGCATGACGAACGTGTAGAGCACGATCCAGAGCAGCGCCATCGTCACTTGCGTCTTCGGCCCGTATCGTAGGCGTAGGAATTGCGGCATGGTGGAGATCTGGTTTTTTAGGAACACCGGCAGGAAGTACTTGCCGATCACCACCATGGCGAAGGCGGCAAGCCATTCGTAGCCGGCAATGGCGATGCCGACGGCGTAAGCCGAGCCCGACATGCCGATGATCTGTTCGGCGGAGATGTTGGCGGCAATCAGCGAAGCGCCGATCGCCCACCACGGCAATGCGCGCGCCGACGGCGTATTGTCGATATCATCATCGCCGAGCCGTTCACCGCGCTGGAACAGATGCGCGACCGCCAGCACAGTCATGGCGTAGAGGATAACGACGACGAAGTCCAAAAAACCTAAATGCATGGCGGAAGCCCCCGGACCGTGCCATGTGGTGCCGAATCAGACGATGATGTTAACGTTATCTGTGGCGATGCCTACGTATCGTTGGCAATTTGCCACGACAATTATTGTAAATGCATCAACGGCGCCGTTATTGCCGCGGACATTAAGGAGGGGTTAAGAACGCCACCCATGAATTACCGTCACGCCTACCACGCCGGGAATTTTGCCGATGTCGTCAAGCATCTTGCGGTGGTCAGTGTACTCCACCACTTGCGCAAGAAAAATACCGCTTTCGCGGTAATCGACAGTCATGCCGGTTGTGGTGCTTACAATCTTACCGGCCCCGAGGCGTCCCGCACTGGTGAGGCGGCCGAGGGCATTGCTCGTCTGACAAATGTAAGTGGTGGCCCGGCCACGCTTACAACCTATCTGGAGCTGGCAAGCGGCGCGCGCTATCCTGGCTCGCCGTTGCTGGCCGCCCAGCTTTTGCGACCACAGGACCGTCTTGTTGCGATCGAAAAGCACCCCGCAGCTGCCGCCGCGCTGGCTATGACCTTGCAGCCCTATGCCAAGGCGCGGGTGGAGGTCGCCGACGGCTATTGCCGCCTCCTTGCTCTGGTGCCGCCACCAGAGCATCGCGGCCTCGTCTTGATCGATCCGCCGTATGAATCGCCCGACGAATTTCGCGACGCAGCCAGCGCGGTGACGGCCGCCTATCGTCGCTTCGCCACCGGCATTTATCTGATTTGGTTCCCGATCAAATCGGCCGCTGAAGCGAACGGCTTTTGCGGCGAAGTTCTAGCCTCAGGCGCGGCAAAAGTGCTGCGTATCGACGTCACCCGCCGCCACGCGGTCGAAGGCAAGCTCAACGCCGCCGGTCTGTTGGTGCTCAATCCGCCCTGGCAGTTCGAATTGGACATGCGTGCCAGCCTCGACCTCATCCTGCCGCGCCTGGAATGTGACGCGCGCTTCGATTGGCTGGCGGGGGGGACGTAAGGTTCAAAATCAGCGGTGCCACGGCGCGGGTGGACCCCGTCGGCGTCGTGTCGTGGCAGGCGGCATAACGGCCGTGACGCAGTTTCTTCTTGTCCAACGTCCCCAAGGACATGTAGAACCGCGCGCTCAAACCAGGGTCCCCGGCCGATTTGGCCAAAGGTTCCTGTTTGTTCTCATTGCGTTCCGCAGCGTTCCTCTGGAATATGGCGGAATGTGCGCCGCGGACAGGTGGCAGAGTGGTCGAATGCACCGCACTCGAAATGCGGCGTACGGGAAACCGTACCGGGGGTTCGAATCCCTCCCTGTCCGCCATTCCTTTCTAGGGGTGGTTTATGGCTGACCTTCAGGCTCTTCACGAGGCAATCCTGACGGGGAATGCCGCGACCGCCAAAACCATCACCGAGTTCGCGTTGAAGGATGGCGCCGCACCGCTCGCGCTGGTGCAGGACGTGATGATGCCGGCGATGGACGAGGTCGGTAAAAAGTTCGAAGCCAACGAATATTTCGTGCCTGAGCTTCTGCTCGCGGCCCGCGCCATGAAGGCCTGTCTCGAACTGATCCGCCCCTTACTCGCGGCCGGCGGCATCGAACCGGCGGGCAAGATCGTCATTGGCACCGTCAAGGGCGACCTGCACGACATCGGCAAGAACCTGGTGGCGGCGATGCTAGAAGGCGGCGGCTATGAGGTGATCGACCTCGGCGTCAACGTCGATCCGGCCAAGTTCGTGCGCGCGGTCAAGGAGAAGGGGGCTGGGATCGTGGCGCTGTCGGCGCTGCTCACCACCACCATGCCGGCGATGAAGACGACCATCGACGCGATCAAAAACGCGGGGCTACGCGAATCCGTCAAGATCATGGTCGGCGGTGCGCCGGTGACCGAATCCTACGCCAAGGAAATCGGCGCCGACGGCTATAGCCAGAACGCCGCCGGTGCGGTGATGCTGGCGCGCGGGCTTTAAGACCTAAAACCTCATTTCTTCGGCAAACGTGTCCTGGAACTGCGGCTCTTCACTCAGCGGCACGTAGTCGATTTTCTTTGCCAGCGTTTCGAAATCCACCATCTCTTGGAACAGTGCACGCTTGGCGCCTTTCAGGGCCGTATTGCCGGCTGGCACGATGCACTCCGGATCGATGCGCAACAGCCCGATCCGCACCGCGCTGGTCCGGTTGATGGCATTGCCGAAAGCCCCGGCGAGATAAAGCATATCAAGCTCTGCCGGGGTCGCGTTGAACCGTGCAGTAAGAAGTTTCAGTCCCGCTGCGATAGCGCCTTTGGCAAGTTGCAGTTCGCGCACATCCCGTGGCGTCAGCACAACATCATCCGAAAGAGGCCAGTCGCATTCAAGCCATCCGTTCGGTGTAATGATGCCCAAGTCCAATCCCGCCGCGACCGCATCGACCAAACCCGAGCCGCAAATTCCCCGTGCCGTGCCACCGCCGATTACCCGGCAGGTCTCATTCGCCTCCACCGCATCGATGGCGCCGGTTGCGGCCCGCATGCCGTGGGTGATCCGCGCTCCTTCGAACGCCGGTCCCGCTGCCGTGGAGGTGCACAGCATTTTGCCGCCCTGCGCCACCACGACTTCGCCATTGGTTCCGAGATCGACGAGGGCTACCAAGCCGCGCCTTTGCGCAAGACCCGTCGCCATCACCCCCGCCAGTACGTCGCCGCCGACCAAGCCACCGATGCACGGCAACACTTCCACTGCTGCATCCGTTGGCCAGCCGAGGTCGGCGCCCGCGAAGTGCAACGTTTCGGGATGGTGTGGCAGGAACGGATGCGTTGCTAGCGGTGTGATATCGAGCCCGCCGAAGGAATGATGCATGGCGCTGTTGCCTGCCACCACGATCTGGCGCGCATCGCTCGAAAGCTCAGTCACCATCGCGCCGATCTGGACGCGGATCAGCGCCGTCAATTCGCTCGCCCCGCCCGTCATCGCATACGCCGCCCGCGACAACACGTCGGCACCGTGCCGGGCTTGCGTGTTGAGCGCGGTCTTCGCCGCCAGTACCTGTCCGGTCGTCAAATCGAGTAGTTGCGCCGCAATCGTCGTGGTGCCGAGATCGACCGCAATGCCGAGCCCCGCGTGCGGGGTAAAGACAAAATCCTCCGCATCGCCAAGGACCGCCATCTCCCATTGCGCCAGTTCCAGCGTGACGTCGCCGCCGGCCGCGTGCCGGCACGCCAGCCGCCAGCCGTTGCGCAACTCGGTTTCGGAAAACGCGGCACGATCATCCGCCGATGATATCATCTCGCCGTCAACCACCCGCACCCGGCAGCCTTTGCAGCGGCCGCGTCCGCCGCAGGGAAACTCGACGCCGGCACCGAACAGCACATCGCGCAGCGGCGTTCCCGCAGCCGCCTCCAGCCGGAGCCCCATCGGTGCGAGGGTGATCGTCGTCATGCTTCCTCGCTCAACCGGTCGCCGCCCATCAGTCCGACGTTGTGCCCCGGCCGCACGACCAGAAATTCCCTATCCGGCCACACCCCTGTGAGCAGGCGGCGCAGCCAGCCGGTATCCCCTTCGAGACGATGGTACTGCAAGCCGCGCTTTGCGGCGATATTGCGGGCGTCTGCCTCTGCTATGGTGCTCTCCGGGATATCCGTAGCGATATAAGCAAGGCGCTTATAGTGCTTGGTGAAGCCTTCCATCTCGCCCATTAGGTAGGCTGCCGCTTCTTCGCCGTAACGTGCCGCCAGCCGTTCGAAGTGAACATTGGAATTGGGTCCGAAAGTGAATTCCGCTTGGTATTCATCGCGGGCCGCGCGCAGCCATCCGGCGCTTTGGAAATAGGTGCCAGGCTCGTCCTCCAAGGCGTCGAGGTAGCGCTTGTTCGCGCCCAGCAGAAGGCCGATGCAATCAAGCGCCCGCGGGATAACGAGCGGAATATCCCGCGCAAAAATGCCGACCACGCCGTGATTGCACAGGCCATAGCCGATGGCGATGGCGTCGCAATCGGTGGTGATGTCGATGGCATTCTGCAAGGCGCGGCGCAGTGCTTCGCTTGAGCGTTCATGCAGCGCCATTTTGAGATGCTGAAAGGAAATATCGCTGTTACAGCTTTCAGCAAGCATCTCGAGTTCAGGGCGCAAACTCGGGCAGGTAATGACGCTGAGGCGCGCCGTCATGCCCGTTTCAGCATCGCTTTCACGCCGCGGATGAAATCGGGCGAGGTGCCGCAACAGCCGCCGATGAAACTGGCGCCAGCTGCGATTACCGCGGGCACGTGCGCGGCGAAGTTCTCTGCCGTGGTGGCGTAGACGGTCTTGCCGTTCTCGATGGTGGGAAGGCCTGCATTGGCCTTGATCCACACCGGCAGGCCCTGGCTGGCCGCTTTGAGCCGGGCGCAGATGGCGACGAACCCGGCGATGCCTTGGCCGCAATTGGCGCCGATCACGTCGGCCCCGGCCCTGACAAGTGCTTCGGCGGCTTGTTCGGGCGTGGTGCCCATCATGGTGCGGTCGAGGTCTTTGCCGGAATCGAACACCATGGTCGCCACCACCGGTAGTCCGGTCACCTTGGCGGCGGCAATTGCAATCGCCGCTTCTTGGATGTCCTGCATTGTTTCGATCACGATGCCGTCGGGCCCCGCCCCGGCGATCGCTTCGGCCTGTTCGGCGAAAGCCGCCGTCAGATCGTCTTCGTTGATGTCGCCGCTGATCAGCAGCTTACCGCTCGGCCCGATCGAGGCGAACACCAGGGCGTCATCACCCGCCGCTTTCTTCGACAGGGCGACGCCCGCCGTATTGATCTCGCGTACCTTGTCCGCCGCATCGGCTTCGGCCAGGCGGAAGCGGTTGGCGCCGAAGGTATTGGTGAGAATGATCTGCGAGCCCGCCGCGACATAAGCCGCTGCTACCGCCGTCACAGCGTTGGGATTGGACAGATTCCAAAGATCGGGGACGTCGCCTGGCATGAGCCCGCGCGCCTGCAATTGTGTGCCCCACGCTCCATCGGTGATGACGGGCGCATGCTGGACGAGTTTGTCGATAAACGGGTGGGACATAGCCGACCCCCCAGAGTGGCTCCTGAGTCAGACCATGGCCCAAGCGCCGGTTCAATGCACGTCCTGTCGCAGCGGGACCGCTACCAATTCCTGTGAAACGGTCATTTTCCGGGATTGTGCCCGGTCGCAGCCGGGCCCATTGTCCGCTCCAAAACCGGATCAGAGGGGGCGAATATGCACGACAGGCATTGGGCGGAGCTTAAGGCGGCGATTGCTGGCGAACCGGCGTCGACGATTCCTATCGGCTTCATCATCGATTGCCCCTGGCTGCCGAATTGGTACGGCGTCAACCTGATCGACTACTTCCAGAGCGACGACGTTTGGTTCGAAGCCAACAAAAAGGCGATCGAGACCTTCCCGGATATTATGTTCCTGCCTAGCTTCTGGTCGGAATTCGGCATGTGCACCGAGCCGAGCGCGTTTGGCGTCAAATGCCAGTTCCCGGAAAACGAATTCCCGTTTGCGCAGAAATGCATCCAGAACGAGGATGACGTCGACAATCTGGAAGTCCCCAATGTCGAGACCGACGGGTTGTTGCCGTTCATGCTCAACCGGCTGACGCGCAACCGTTCCCGCATCGAGAAGATGGGACACAAGATCCGCTTCTCGGTCAGCCGCGGGCCGCTCAATATCGCCAGCTTCCTGATGGGCACGACCGAGTTCCTGATGATGCTCGGCACCGATCCCGAGCGCACCCATCGCCTGCTCAAGCTGATCACCGAATACCTGATCGCCTGGCATGTGCGCCAGCGCGAGGCGATCGACACTATCGACGGCATGCTGGTGCTCGACGACATCGTCGGCTTCATCTCCGAGGCCGATTATCTCCAGTTCGCTCATCCGTATCTGAAGGAACTGTTCGACCAGCCGGTGGCGGTCAAGATATTCCACAATGACGCCGATTTCCGTCAGTCGGTGAAGCATTATCCCGATCTCGGCGTGAATCTCTACAACCCCGGCGTCCACATGACGATGGAGCAAATCCACGAGGCGACCAGCCATCGCATGACCATCCTCGGCAACATCCCGCCGCGTGACGTGCTCGCCGCTGGTTCCCCTGATGACGTGCGCGCCGCGGTGAAGAAGATGCTGGCCGAGACCAAAGACCATTCGCGGATTCTGGCGTCGTGCGGTGGCGGCATGCCTCCCAGTGTCACCACCGAGAATATCCGTGCGTTTGTCGAAGCGGTGAATGGCTCTAAGGCAACGGTTTGACGCCGTCCCGTTCGACGATGACGCCATAGGTCGACAGTTTTCCGTCCGCACCCGTCATGGCATAGAGCGACACCGCCTTGCCCGGCTCAAGCCACGAGCGATCGCCCAGGACCCAGGCCATCACCGGCGTCGCAGGCGTGACCAAGACTTCGGCATCGCCGGTGCAGCCGCCTTTGCCGGGTGCCGGGGCGTGGCCACTGCAGATGCCGAGCGCGTTGGCGGCCGCGGCATGGAAGTTGAGCTTTAAGGTGCCGCCTTTGCCTTTGACGGTGGTGGCGGCCTCGGTGACGGTGCCGTTGATGCGGCTCTGGTCGGGCTTGTCGCCAGGATACTGGCCTTCACCGAAGCCGCGTAAGGGTTCAGGAAAGACGCGCACTTCTTTGGCCTTCAACTTGCCGTCCTTGCCGGCCGCCGCGGTCAAAGCGACGAAATCGTTTTGCTGGATGGCGTTGAAGGCGCTCTGCGTATTGGCGATCACCTTGGCCTCGGGCACCAGAGCCACCACAACAGTTGCGCCCTTGGCCGTCTTCAGCGTTAGCACCGGGGCTGCGAACGAAACGATCGTGCCAGTGATGTGTTGCGGTGGCGCCGGAGCCGGAGCCTGGGCCGCCGCAGGTGCGGCGATCAGCGCCACGAGCATCGCGAAAGTGGCAACGCGCATCAAGTCCCCTCCCTCAAAGCAGTATGGGAAGGTGCGCGTATCGGCGCCAATCCGCAAGACGCCTAATGCTTGGCGCTGAGCGGTTTGCGGAATTTCAGAACGAACTGGTCGGTATGGCCGCGGATCGCCGGATCGAACACCGCCAGGGTATGCGTATCGGCCGGATTGCGCAGCACATCGCTTTCACCCGCCAGCTCGAATCCGGCCGCCGTTACTTCGGCCTTCACGGTGGCTTCGTCGATACGGTGCAAGGTGTTGGTATCGCGCACGCCCGAACCAGGCTCCGCGGCATGATCGAGCACGATATAGGTTCCGCCGGGTTTCAGCGCCGCGAAGGCCGCCTTGTTGACCGCTGCCGTATCCGCCACGCCGCCGTTCTTGAGATCGTGATAGTTCTGCGACGTCCAGATGACGTCGAGTTTCTCCGGCACCGAAAGAGTGGTCACACTCGCCCGCACCACCGTCACATTGGGATAGGCCGCCGCCACCGCCTTTACCGGCGGCTCTTTGCCTTTCAAGAAATTGTCGAACTCGGTCGGCTGATAAGCATAGACTTTGCCTTCGGGGCCCACCGCAGCGGCGAACAGGCGGGTGAAATAGCCTCCGCCGGGCATCAGGTCCATCACCTTCGTGCCGGAGCGCACACCGGCAAAAATGAGCATGTCAACAGGTTTGCGCGCCGCGTCGCGCGCGGTGTCGGTGGCCGGGCGCCTGGTGTCGCTGAGGATGGAGGCGAGATCGGAACCCGCTGCCATCGCCGCCACTGCGAAAGTCGTGCATAGGGCGAATATCCAGTTGCGCATCATATCTTCTCTCCTTGTGGTGTGGCAAAATATGACATGGAAGACGCAGAAGCGTCTGCACGCGAGTATCCATGACCGGCGAAAACTTCGACGTTACGGCAGCTCTTGGCGCCATGCACCTGTTGCCGGTAGACGCGATTGATGCGTTGTCGGGCGGGGTCTCCTGCGACGTTTACAAGATCACCGCGCCGGCCCGAACGTTCGTGGTCAAGCGCGCCTTGCCCAAGCTGCGCGTGGCCGCTGATTGGCGGGCGTCGGCCGAGCGCAGTCATGCGGAAGTCGCCTGGATGCGGCTGGTCGGCGGTATCAATCCCGATTGGGTGCCGCAAATCCTCGGCGAGGACCGCCGGCGCCACATCTTCGCGATGGAATATTTCCCGCCCGAAACCCATCCGGTGTGGAAAGCCGAGTTGGCGAGTGGCCGTGCTGATCCTGCTTTCGCCGCCCAGGTCGGTGTCGCGCTCGCCCGCATACACAGCGAGACGGCCGGCCGTGACGATTTCGCGCGGCAGTTTGCCAATGGCGTTCAGTTCCACGCTTTGCGCGTCGATGCCTATCTCCTCTTCGCCGCGGCACGTCATCCCGATGTCGCGCCGCAAATCCGCACCATGGCGAAGAGCCTTGGTGCTGCGCGTATCGCACTGATGCATGGCGACGTCAGTCCCAAGAACATCCTGGTGGGTCCCGACGGGCCGGTGTTCCTCGATGCCGAGACCAGTTGTTACGGCGATCCGGCGTTTGATCTCGCCTTCTGCCTCAACCACCTTCTGCTCAAGGCGGTCTGGCACCCTGAATTTGCCCCCGCTTATGCGGCGTGCTTTGCCGCGTTCGTCGAGGCCTATTTTTCGGGCGTCCGTTGGGAGGCGCGTCACGGCCTTGAGCGGCGTACCGCCGGACTGCTCGCTGTCTTCCTGCTGGCGCGGATCGACGGCAAATCGCCAGTGGAATACCTCACCACCTACGCCGACCAAATATTCGTGCGCACGCTGGCCAAGGAATTTCTCGCCGACATCCCCAGCCGCTTGCAAGACATGCAGGACCGCTGGACCGAGGCGCTGTCGTCCCGTCGAATGTAGCCGCGGAGCGCTTGCCGAAGCCGATCGTGCCAGCGTGTTCGGCCGGTGGGTGCGCTTGACGGCGTGCGCAAGAGCCGGCTGGCGAAGGGTTGAACTGCAAAAAACGAAAAAAGTGAATTCAATTCGCCGATTTTCCCGTTAAGCCGCGGCAGCAGTAGAATAATCGCCTTGCCAGCCGGGCCCGCGAACCGCACGTGGAACGACCGGCGCGATAGCGGCGGATGCGAGAAACTGCCGGAATCGAATTCGAATCCTTCTAAACTGCGCGCACAGGAATTTGCAACTGTGTTGCAGTGCGTACGATGTATCCAACACGGTCAAAGAACACTTTTGACATAGGTACGTCCGGCGCCATTTCAAGAGGACTGGATGTCTGAAATCGGCTCAATATCTGCCCTTTGGTGAACGGGGAAGATGCGCCAACACCGGCCATTCAAGCTTGCCCGCAAGCGTGCGCTGCATAGGTCTTTGGTGCTAATAGAGAGGGAGGGGGTGCTCGCCGTGGCTAATGAGCCATCTATCGAACTGATCGGCGCAATCCGGGCGCTTGTCGCGGAGCAGACAAACGTCGCCATTGAAGACATCACTGTCGAGACAACACTAGCGAGCGATCTAGGTATCGACGGCGATGATGCTTGGGAATTGCTTGAGAAATACGCAGAGAAGTTCAACGTCTCGATGCGCGGGTTTGTGTTCCTAGACCACTTCGATTGGGAAGGTATGGACCCAATCAGGCCGATAATCATTTTGCTGCTTCAAATCTGTTGGCCTCGCTTCCGTCGCCTTTGGCGAGAGGCGAAGGCAAACGAGCGGGAAATCACGATCCGACATCTCGCAATCTGCGCCACTCTTGAACACTGGGTCCCGTCGGGCGTTCCAAAGCGACCCCACTGGCGGAACCGGCGTGGCTCGACGCTTAGCCGACTGCTTATTGCGGGCTTTGCTCTCATCATGTTTCTGATCGCGGAAAGCGTCGCGTGCTTGATATTCGTCGGTACTGTAGCCGGTAGCGTTTTGGCGTCTTTCCTAGCCGTCGAAGCGCTGCTTGTGAGCCGCCTTTCAAACGCACTAATCCCCGCGGTGGTTGGCATCTGCTGCATCGCTGCCTTGGGTTGGATGTTCGCCCATACGCGATGGTATTTGTCTGCCAAAGAAGTCTGGCAGCGGGTCTCGCCGGTTGCGTAATGAACGGAGGACTGGTTCAGCGGGAAATGGCCAGTGTTGGCGCAACCCGGAAGTAGGCGGCTGATTGGGAATGTCCGCTGTAGGGGCGTGAAACGGACCCTGCAAAAATGCTTGTCATCCCCAGCCGAGCAGGCGCGCGTGCGCGCGCTTGGGAAGGGAAGGGGATCCAGGTGTTATCGGCGTGGCGATCTTGAAGGTGAAGTAATGGCTGTGCGCCGCTTGCGACGGCGTGCCAAGTGTTTTCACCTGGGTCCCCTTCCCTCACGCGGCTACGCCGCGTTCGCCGGGGATGACAGTAATTGGAAATTCCACACCACCGCGTGAAAGCTACCGTCTCGCCTTGCGATCCCGCAGCAGCTTGCGCAATCGCGCGATGGCTTTTTCGTTGCGCATCTGCAGCGAATCTTCGTCGGGGTTGTCGGCGAAGCGTTCGTCTTCCACGACGATCTCAAGCCCGCCGCCGGAATTGGTTTTGAGGCGCAGGGTGGTGCGTTTGCCGGTCGGCAGCACCGCGGCTTGTTCGGAGAACAGCGGCCCGTATTTCTCCGCCATGTCGCCGGGCAGGCTCATCGACCATTGCTGCATCAGCTCGAATTCGTCGGCAGCAGGGGGCATGGTCTGTTTTTCGATCTGCAACGAAACGATGTCCTGCCAGAAAAATTCCTCGATGATTTCGTTGAGCGGTACGCCGCTGAGCAAGTCGAGATCGCATTGATAGGCGATCAAATGATCTTTGGTAAAATGCAGGATGGTGAGGCAGGGCGGGGTGAAACGGGTGATGCCGTCGGTGCCGACCTTGACCTTGAAGCGCCAGGATTGCGGCAGGTTGCCGTCGTCGTGGCTGCGGCTGACTTTCAAATTCTTGAACCGCGGCAGGCCGGCGATGACGATGGGATGATCAGGGTCGATCAGATCGGCGGCGTTGAGCGCGGCGTCTTGCGAGACATCGGCGACCAGCGTCTCGAAATCCTCATCGCGCCAGATGTCGATGTCGACGTCGTCGGCGCGCTGGGCCCGCTCGTTGAACGAGACCCACGCCACCGCGAACAAGATCACCGCCAGAATCGCCGCCGCACCGGTCGCGTAAAACGACAGTTCGAAATAGGCACAGGTGAGCATCGCGGCCAAGCACAGCACGCCTGCGGCCGCAAAAAGCCACGGCGCCGGTCCTTTGTCCGGCTCGAAATACTGCCGGATCATCGCGCGCTTGATCTGCTCGTCGCTTTTCTGCGGACCGAACCAATCCCCGAAAGTGCCCATTGCCCCCTCCGCTACGGCGCGCACCGTCCCGTGCCACGCGTATAGACCCGGCTGGCGTGAAACGCATCGCCGTCGTCGGTGCCGTCAGCGATTTCGGTCATCATAGCGCCGTCGTCGGTGAGTGTGCGCATCGCAGTGGCGTGTACCGTCCCTTTGGTCACCACCACATACCGCTGCGCGTCGATGCGCGTGAAAGCTGCCGTGCCGCCCGCCCCATCGGAATGATCGCCGCCATCGAAGGCAAATACGCCATCCTGGCGCGTGAGATGTCCGTCCGCGTTCACGCGCATGCCGGTCAGCCGGAACTTGCCGCCCCCGAGATCTTCCAGCGCCATCACCGCGCAGCGTTCACTGCCCGTGGACTGCGCTGCCTCCAGCGTGAAGCTGCCGAACACCGGGTCGGCCGCCGCAGCCGCCGTCGCCATCAGCACTGCCGCAAGGGCAACAGTGCTAAAGTTTCGACTCGATCGGCACGCCCGGCTGGTTTTTGGAACTGTGGATCGACAGGGCCGTCTTGACGCTCGCGACATTTTTTTCCGCCGTCAGCACTTCCGTGATGAAGCTTTGGAAGCTGGACAAGTCCTTGGCCACGATCTTCAGGATGAAATCGACTTCCCCCGACAGCATGTAGCACTCGCGTACATTCGGCCAGGAGCGAACATGCTCCTCGAATTGCTTGAGGTCGTGATCGTGCTGGCTGTCGAGGCCGACGAAGGCAAACCCGGTGACCTCGAAGCCCAACGACTTGGGATCGAGATCGGCGTGATAACCTTGAATGTAACCGGCCTTTTCCAGCGCCCGCATGCGGCGGAGGCATGGCGGGGCGGTGATCTTGGCCCGGCGGGAGAGTTCGACATTGGTGATGCGACCGTCAGCCTGAAGTTCGGCCAGGATCTTGAGGTCGATGGAATCGAGCTTATGGTGCTCCAAGGGCTTCCCCGAAATATTCTGTCTCGGCGCATTTGTACTCCGGGAACCGGGTAATACGCAATAATATGTCGAGAAACGCCTCGCCGCAGGGTGAGGGCATTTTCGCCGTCAACCCTGCGCACTTGCCCCGGCTTGACCTTTTTCAGGGCAATCCCGATATCTGCCTTGGGATTGCCGGAACCTTGAGTCCGGCCTGCAATGAAAGCGTCATCTGGTGTCCATGCATTCGAAAGTCATCATCCTGGGCAGCGGCCCGGCCGGCTGCACCGCCGCGATTTACGCCGCCCGCGCCATGCTCAATCCCGTCGTGATTGCTGGTTTGCAGCCGGGCGGGCAGCTCACCATCACCACCGAAATCGAGAATTTTCCGGGATTTGCCGATCCCATCCAGGGGCCATGGCTGGTGCAGCAGATGGAAGAGCAGGCCAAAAAGCTGGGGACAACTTTCGTCAGCGATGTGGTCACGGCCGTGGACCTCAAACAGCGCCCATTCATCCTGACCGGGGATTCCGGCGAGATTTACACCTGCGACACCTTGATCATCGCCACCGGCGCCCAAGCCAACTGGCTGGGTCTGCCGTCCGAGGAGAAATTCCAGGGATCGGGCGTGTCAGCTTGCGCCACCTGTGACGGCTTTTTCTATCGTGGCAAGAACGTTGCGGTGGTCGGTGGCGGCAATACGGCGGCGGAAGAGGCGCTGTTCCTGACCAATTTCGCCGATAAGGTGACATTGGTGCACCGTCGCGGCGAGCTGCGCTGCGACAAGACCAATTTGGCGCGGCTGGAAGGCCACCCCAAGATCAAAATCGCCTACGACCGCGAGATCGACGAGGTGGTCGGTACCGAGGACCCCAAGGGTGTTACCGGTGTCGTCCTCAAGAACCGCAAGACCGGCAAGAAGAGCCGGATCAAGGTCGACGGTGTGTTCGTCGCCATTGGACACTCACCCGCCACTGAATTGTTCAAGGGGCAGGTGGAGATGGACGAATTCGGCTATATCAAGACGGCGCCCGATTCCACCCATACCAGCGTGGTTGGCGTGTTTGCGGCGGGGGATGTCAAAGATCGCACTTTCCGCCAAGCAGTTACCGCGGCCGGGATGGGATGCATGGCGGCGCTGGAAGCCGAACGCTTCCTCAACGGCGCACACGGATAGGCAGGTCGGGCATGGATTGGGACAAGCTTCGCATCTTCCATGCGGTGGCGTCCGCCGGAAGTTTCACCCATGCCGGACAGATGCTGACTCTCAGCCAGTCGGCGGTCAGCCGCCAGATCAGCGCGCTTGAGGAAGAGATCAACACGCCGTTGTTTCAGCGCCACGCCCGTGGCCTGACGCTGACCGATGAAGGCGAGATGCTGTACGCCGCGGTCTCGGACGTGCTGGCGCGTCTGGCGCAAGCCGAAGAGGCGCTCAAAAACGTCCATGATGCGCCGCGCGGCTCGCTGAAAGTGACGTCCACCCATGGCATCGGCTCCTATTGGCTGATTCCACGGCTCGGCAATCTCCTCAAGGAATGCCCAGAGCTGGAAGTGCATCTGATGCTGGAAGACCGCGAACTCGACTTGTCGCAGCGCGAAGCCGATGTCGCCATCCGCATGCGGGCGCCGGTACAGGCCGATCTGATCCAGCGCAAGCTGTTCACCGTCCACTATCATGTTTACGCGGCGCAGGCATATCTCGACGTCCATGGCACGCCGCTGCGCTGCGAAGACCTCATCGACCACACCATCATTTCCTACGGCGAGACCGCGCCGGCCGAAGTGCGCGACATCAACTGGCTGGTCGAACAGTGCAAACGCACCGGACACAGCACCGGCAAGGGCCGCATCATCCGGATCAACAATGTGACGGGTGTGCTCAACGCTGCGCTGACTGGGCTAGGAATAGTTTCTATTCCCGATTACGTCGCCATCCGGTACCCCGAGCTCGTCCGCATTCTGCCCGATGTTCCGGGCCCGAGCTTCGATGTGCATTTGGTTTACGCGGATTCCTTGCGCCAATCCAAGCGGGTAGCGGCGTTCCGCGATTTTCTGGTCCACGAAGCCAAAGATTGGCATTACTGACGCTTCGAGACGGCTTGAAACCGCTCCAATCGCACCTATCTAGAGTGCACGGCGGTTCTTCCCCCCAAGGACTTGCCGGGTGGCGGTATCTCCCGCCGCGAGAGCTGGGCAGCCCCCCGCCGCCCAGCTCGGCTCGCGCCCCAACCGCGCGAGCGATCCCAAGCAGAATTGCCGGAGCGCCCCCCGCTCCGGCAATTTTTTGTATTAAGTGGGAGCCCTTTCGATTCGGTTGGTGAATTCGCGGGGGGCGATTTTGGTCTGGCGCGCATTTTCCAACTGCGCTTCGTGGGAGGTACCTGATGTCGTTTTGGAAGAATTTTACCCGTCTCGCCGTCGTCGCTGCGCTGGGTGTGGGTCTTGCCGGCTGCGGCATCAACAAGATTCCAGCTCAGGATGAAAAGGTGAAAGCCGCCTGGAGCGAGGTGCAGAACCAATATCAGCGCCGCGCCGATCTGGTGCCGAATCTGGTCAACACGGTCAAGGGCTATGCCAAGCAGGAGTCGTCGGTCCTGACGGCGGTGACCGAAGCGCGCGCGAAAGCGACGCAGACCGTGCTCCCGGAAAAAGTCGCGACCGATCCGGAAGCCTTCAAGCAGTATGAGGCCAGCCAGGCGCGACTGTCGGGCGCTCTCGGCCGTCTCTTGGCGATCAGCGAGAATTATCCCGACCTCAAGTCGAACCAGAACTTCATTGCCTTGCAGGCCCAGCTTGAAGGCACCGAGAACCGCATCACCGTGGCGCGCCGCGACTACATCCAGGAAGTGCAGGCGTTCAACACCATGCTGCGCACCATTCCA
The DNA here is from genome assembly GCA_002307725.1 of Alphaproteobacteria bacterium UBA1301. GTDB lineage: Bacteria > Pseudomonadota > Alphaproteobacteria > Micropepsales > Micropepsaceae > Rhizomicrobium. Next base: position 151,773 of record DBUB01000007.1, read on the forward strand.
TCACGTTGGACGGCCTCGATCTTCTATCCGGAGTTGAAGCCCTATCCGAGCTTCACCACCACCGAGAAGAACCAGTCCGCCCCGACCGTATCGTTTTAGTCCCGTTCGTTATGGCCGCCCTTGTGGCGGCCACAGCGAAATGGGAGAGGGTATCCTATGCCCAAATTGTTCCGCAGCGTCGCTGCCGTCTTTTTTGCCGCCTTGTTTGTCGTCGTCGCAACGGCCGGCGTACACGCGGCGCTGTCGTTCCCGCCGCTCAGCGGCCGCGTCGTCGATGATGCCGGAATCTTAAGCGAACCGGCCAAGGACAAGCTCACCGCCTATCTCGCCGAGCACGAAAAACAGACCGGCAATCAGGTGGTCGTCGCCACGGTGAAAGACCTCGGCGGCACCGATATCGCCGATTACGGCTATCAGCTCGGGCGCGCTTGGGGCATCGGCCAAAAGGGCAAGAACAACGGCGCCCTCATCATCGTCGCACCCAACAGCCACAACGTGCGGATCGAGGTCGGTTATGGCCTCGAAGGTGATCTCACCGACGCCCAGTCCAAGCTGATCATTGAAAACGTGATGCTGCCAGCGTTCCGCAAGGGCGATTACAACGGCGGGGTGATCGCCGGGACGGTCAATGTCCTGCGTACCCTCGGCGGCAATCCCACCGGGGCGGAGGCGATCCCGCAGCCGCAGCAGAATGAAGGCTCGCCGCTCGGCGGCATTCCGTTCATTTTGATTATTGTCTTTTTGGTCGTGTTCGGGCGCCATTTGTGGCCGCTGCTCCTGCTCGGCGGGCTTGGCGGACTTGGCGGCGGCGGCGACGGCCGCGGCGGTTGGGGCGGTGGCTCCGGCGGCGGCGGATTTTCCGGCGGTGGCGGATCGTTTGGTGGCGGCGGCGCTTCGGGGAGCTGGTGATGCAAAAGATCACGAACGAACAGCGTGCGCGCCTGAAAACGGCGCTTGAGACGGCCGAGAAGCGCACGTCCGCGCACATCGCGGTGGCGACGGTTCCGATCAGCGACCGCTACAAGCTCTATCCTCTGGTCTACGGCGGCCTTGTGGGTGTGCTGGTGTTGGCAGTGCTGGCATTCTTCTGGCCGCACATGGCGCTGCGGAGTGCCTTCCTCATTACCATCATGGCCTCGGGCGCGGTGATGTTCCTGCTCGACATCTGGCCGCTACGGCTCGCGGTGGTGCCGCGCCATGCCAGGCTGTGGGAGTGCTGGGAGTTGGCGCATCGCGCCTTTGCCAGCCGTGTGTTGGCCCAGAACGACCGCAAAACCGGCATCCTGTTGTTCGTGTCGCTCGGCGAGCGTTACGTCGAAGTGGTGACTGATCGCGATGTCGATCGCCATATCCCGCAAACCGTGTGGGACGCGATCATCAAAGACTTCCTTGCCGAAGCCAAACAAGGCCGCGTCGGCGAAGGTCTGCCTAAGATGGTCGAAGCCGCGACCCAGGTTTTGGAGCAGCATTACCCGCCGGCGTCGTGACGCCTTTTTCTTTCCTCCCCCCCGGGGCGCCTCTGCCGCACTAGTTTACCCCGTAAGCGGTGGCGCATGGTGGCTATGCGAAACCGGATTCTTGCCGCACTAGGTGGGAGTTCCCAACCTTAGGGAAATTGGTTTTTGCGGGGAATTTTGTGATGCGTATCGGGGTGGTAGCGGTTTTAACGGCATTGATGTGTTCGGCGGCGGCGGCCGATACGCCTGATCCGAGCGGCGTGCTGCAATATCCGGCATCGTTTTTCGCAACGGCCCGTCCCGCCACCGCCTATGACATGATCTCGCGCGTTCCCGGCTTTGTCTTCGATGACGGGGCTTCGGCGCGCGGCTTTGCCGGAACCGCCGGCAACGTCTTGATCGACGGCCAGCGCCCCACCTCCAAGACCAACGACCTTCAGGCGATTCTTTATCGCATTCCGGCCAGCGACGTCGAGCGCATCGAGCTGATCCGCGGTGGGGCACAAGGGATCGATATGCACGGTCAGTCGGTGGTGGCCAACGTGGTGCGCAAGACGACGGCGTCCACCCAGATCGTGGTGGATATCACCAACGACATCTGGACCGACGGCCACATGATGCCTGCCGCTTCGGTACAACTCACCCACCGCACGGGTGCCGCCACCTACGAATTCGCGATCGAGACGTCGAACAGCTACGATGATTCTGTCGGTCACGGCTTCTACAACGTCACCGATGTGGCGAGCGCCACGACCCGCCATTACGACATGCGCTACACCAACTGGGGTCTTGGCTGGATGACCACCGGCGCCGCCACGGTGCCGCTGTGGGGTGGACAGTTCAAAGCCAATTTCACCGCTCAGGACAGTCCCGACCGCTCGACCAACACCTATCTCAGCAGCGGCGACGATTTCCTCATCACCGACAACTGGGATTCCAAGCGGGGCGAAATCGGCTTGCACTGGACCGGTCCTATCGCCAACGCCGAACTGGAAACCCTGGTTTTGCAGCGCTTCGGGCGTGACACCGATTATCAGGTCCAGGACGCGATCGGCGACTTCGAAACGTTTTGGCAGCGCAATCGAACGATGGAAAGCATCGCCCGCGCCACGGTGCGCTATCGCCCCAACGCGGCTCTCACCTTGGAAAGCGGTTGGGAAGGGGCCTACAACCAGCTTGAAGGCGTTTCGACCTATGTCGTCAACGGCAGCGACGTGGCGCTGCCGTCGGCCAATGCCAACGTCAATGAAAAGCGCACCGAACTGTTTGCCCAAGCGGTGTGGACCATCACGCCGCAGTGGAAACTGGAGGCGGGTTCGCGCTTCGAATATTCGGTGATCAGCGACGAACTCCAGTCGCGCGAATTCTTCTATCCCAAGCCGCACGTGTTGCTGTCGTGGTCGCCGGCATCGGAAACGCAAGTTCGTCTACGGGCCGAGCGCGTCCTCGGCCAGCTCGATTTTTCCAATTTCGTTGCCAGCTCCAGTTTGACGTCGACCGGCGTCGGCGCCGGCAATCCCAATCTCGCCCCCGACCGCCACTGGCAATACGAACTGGCGTTCGAGCATCACTTCTGGGAGAAGGGGGCGATCTCGCTGTCGCTGCTGCATGAGGATATCTCAGGCGTGCTCGACTACATTCCGGTGGTGACTGCATCGGGCAGTTACTCGGCGCCGGGCAATATCGGCGGCGGCCACAAGAACGTCGTCGATCTCGAAACAACGCTGCCGCTCGACAAAATCGGCTTCACCGGCGGCCGATTCAAAACCCAGACCATATGGCGCCTCACCGGCGTGCGCGATCCGGCGACCGGCGAAACCCGACGCATTTCGGGTGTGCGTCCGCGCCAATTCAAGACCTGGCTGACCCAGGATATCGAAAGCCTGCAATCGACCTGGAGCGTGTTCGTCTTCACCGGCTGGAACGAAGGATCGTACCGGCCGTTCCTGCAAAGCGAGCGCAAGGTGATCCCGACCTACATCGAGCTGCAATGGGACTACAAGCCGACGCCGCAATGGATGTTTTCGGTGGCCGCCAAGAATGTTGGCCGCTTCAGCTACGACAACGTGACCGCGTTTTATTCCGGCTTGCGCGGTTCGGCGGCGCCCACCGAGATCACCGAGTTCAATGTGAAGTCGCAGGCGCGGCTGTACGTCGAAATCCGCCGCACGTTCTGATCACAAAAAGGGGCAGCGAACGCATTTCCCGTCCGCTACCCCACTTCGCACATCGCTATTTGCTTATCCCGCCTTGGCGTCTTCTTTTGCTTTTTTGCGTTCGGCGACGATGGTGTCGGCGGTTTTTCCGGAGATTTCGGCGAGGTGATCGAACGCCATCTCGAAAGTGCCGACGCCTTGGGTCAGGCTCCTCAGTTCGATGATCAAATTGCCGATCTCGTTTTGCGGCATCTCGGCTTCGACCGTGTCCCAGCCTTTCCAGCCCGGCCGGGCGTCGTAACCGAGGAGCTGGCCGCGCCGTCCCGAGACTACCGCGTTGATCTTCGATGTGGTGTCGTTGGGGATATGGATTTTCACCTTCGCGACCGGCTCGAGTAGCACCGGCGCGCACTGGGGCATACCTTCCTGCATGCCGATGCGTGCCGCGGTCTGGAACGCCGCGTCGGACGAGTCCACGGTGTGGAACGAGCCATCGTTCAGCGTCACCGAAAGGTCCACCACGGGGAAACCGAGTGGGCCTTCATCGAGATAGGCGGTCACACCTTTTTCGACCGACGGGATGAATTGCTTAGGCACCACACCGCCGACGATATCGTCGATGAAGGCAAAGCCGGCGCCGCGCGGTTGCGGCTTGATTTCGAGCACGCAATCGCCGAATTGGCCGTGACCGCCCGACTGGCGCTTATGCCGCCCGCGCACCGTCACCGGCTTGCGGATGGTTTCCTTGTACGGCACCGAGGCCGGCTTGGTGTTGAGCTTGAGGCCGTAGCGGCTCATCAGCTTGTCCACCGCCACGCGCAAGTGGATTTCGCCTTGGCCTGACAGGGTCATTTCGTGCAGTTCGGAATCCTGCGCAAACCTCAGCGAGGGGTCTTCCTCGATCAGCTTGTGGAGGGCGGCCGTCAGCTTCACTTCGTCGGCGCGATTGGCGGCCTGGATGGCGAGCTTGTAGACCGGCGTCAGCACTTCGATCTCGGCCTTCTTCGGCGGCGCCTTGGCGGTCGAAAGCGTGGCGCCGGTGGTGATGCCTTCGAGGCGTGCGAGCGCGACCGTCTCGCCGGCTTTGGCTTCGGCGAGCTTGGTCTGGCTGGTGCCGAGGAGCTGCGAGATGCCACCGACGCGGGTTTCTTCGCCGTCGGAAGTTTTCAGTACCGCGCCGTCCTTGAGGTTGCCTTGCATGACGCGGGCGATGGAAAGTTTGCCGCCGCGTTCGGAATAAACCGTCTTCAGCACCTGCACAGTGGTGTCGGTGCCTTCCGGAATACCCAAACGCCTGGCCGCGACCGAAACGTCGGGGCTGTCATGGCGTAGCGCCTTCAGGACGCGCGTGATGCCCTGATTGCGTTCGGCCGAGCCGATGAACACCGGTACCACCAAGCCATTGGAGAATTCACGTTTGATGTCGCCGAACACTTCATCGCGTTCCGGTTCCTGATCGGAGAGCAATTCTTCCATCAAGTGCTCGTCGTAATCGGCGAGCTTTTCCAGCATCGAATAGCGGGCCTGCTTTTCCTCGTCGGGATCGGAGATGTCGACCCGCTCGGACGGTTTGCCGTCGCGATAGGCAAAGGCGCGTTCGAGCGCCAGATCGATGAAGCCCGTGATTTGCTCGTTCTGCCAAATGGGGATTTGGCGGAGCAACAGCGGGGTGTCGCTGGCGTCTTGCAAGGCGGCGAGGATGTCGGTCAACGTCCCTTGGGCCTTGTCGATCTTGTTGACGAACATCATGTGCGGGACTTTGAGGTCCGACAGCCGCTTCATGTACGGCTTCAACATCTGGACCTTGGCCGGTTCGGGCTCGATTACCACGATGGCGGCGTCGATGCCGTAAAACGTAAACAGGCTGTCCTGCAGAAACTCGATGGAACCCGGGCAGTCGAGGAACGTGAAATTCTGGTCCATGAACGTGGTCGTCGCGCAACTGACTTCGACGCTCATCTGGCGCGCCCGCGCTTCGGGGCTGGAGTCACCGACCGTGTTGTTCTGGGAGACTGATCCCTTGCGGGCGGTCGTTCCGTTGGCGAATAGAACGGCTTCGAGCAGCGTGGTCTTGCCGGAGCCGTATGGTCCTACCAGGGCCACGGTTCGTGGCCCTCTTCCTCCATTTGCACTCGACATTATTGGCCTCCTTCGGACCCTGCGGGATTGAGGGTCCGGGGGGGCGCGGCGGGCGCTGGTCCCGGTGACTGGGCCGCGTCACGCGCCCCGTTTTTGGTCCCGAAACCCTCGCGCTGAAATTGAACCTTGGCAAGGGGGCCGGCAGGGGCGGACAGGCGTTATTCCGCCCCCTTTGCCGCAGCCTGGGAAGGAGGGTAGCCTCTTATACTGCCGCCGCCGTCAACCCCTTGAGGTTCAATGTGTCCGAACGCGTAACGCCCGATTCCGCGAAGAGTGGCCGCGCCACTCACCCAGCGCTGTTCCTTTTGATGTTTGTGCCAATGGGCATCTCCAACGGTTTTGTGGCGGTGACACTGGGCTTCCTTTTGGCCGCGGCCGGGGTCGGTGTTGATGCCATCGCGATGCTGGGGGTGTGGTCGCTGCTGCCGCAGCTTTTCAAGGTGATCGGCGGGCCGCTGGTGGACGCCACCCTGACCAACAAGGTCTGGTATTTTCTTTCGGCCGTGGTTACCGGACTGTTGATCGCGGCGACCGGCTTCGTGCCGGCTTCGGCCTCGCATCTGCCGCTGATCACCGTTCTGGTGTTCGTGATCAGTGTCGCGTCGGCGTTCTCAGCGCTGGCGGCCGACAGCATCATGGCCCATGCCACCAACCCCGAAGAGAAGGGCCGCGCCGGGGGGTGGAGCCAGGCGGGCAATCTCGGCGGTTCGGCGATCGGCGGTGGCCTCGGATTGTGGCTGGCGCAGAACCTGACACCGGCCGGTGACCTTGCGGTCGGCGCCTGGCTGACCCGGCATACCGGTCTCACGTGGTTCACGGGTGCCGCCGTGTGGATGGGCCATCACGTCGAAGCGGCGGTGATCGGCGCCAGTGCGGCAGGCTTGTTGTGCCTGTTATCGGCGCTAGCTTTGTTCTTGGTGCACGAGCCGCCAATGGGCCATCGCGAGGCCGGGTTCTTCAAGAGCATCACCAATGTCGGCAAAGATCTTTGGGTCCTGATCAAGTCGCGCCGCGGGCTTCTCGCGCTGGTGGCGATGTGCCTGCCGATTAGCGCCGCCGCCATGACACAACTGTGGTCGGCCGTGGCGCAGGACTGGCACGCGAGCGCCAATTGGGTCGTGCTGATCAACGGCATGCTCGGCGGTGTCATCACCATGGCGGGCTGCATCGTCGGCGGCTGGGTTTGCGACCGCATGAACCGCATGGTCGCCTTCAACCTGTTCAGCCTCATCACTTCGGCGCTGGTGCTGATGACCGCGTTCTCGCCGCGCACCGAGGCGATGTATATCCTCTATGTCGGGCTCTATCAGTTGATTGCCGGATTCTGTTACGCCGCGTTTGGCGCGGTGGTGCTGGAAGCGATCGGCAAGGGCGCCGCGGCGACCAAGTACAATCTCCTCGCCGGTATTGCCAACGGTCCGATCATGTATCTGTCGTGGCTCGACGGGCAGGCGCATGTCTGGCACGCCCCGTCCTGGCTGCCGCAGGACGGCACGACCTTGATGTTGCTGACGGAGGCTTTGGTGCCGGTGGCCGGGACGTTGGTTTTGCTGACGTTCTATTTTGCGACCAGACCGCTCTACCGGGGTAGGACGGCGAGCCCTACCGGTTGATCAGCACGCTGTACAGGCGCGGCAGCGATTGGCCGTGATCGCGGACGAGATGGGCCAGCGAGTCCTTGGGTCCATCCACTTCGACACCGGCGCCGCGTAGCTTGGTCACGGCCTCGTCGGCGGTCAGACCAAGGGCGGGGGCGGAAGCGGAAATCGGGGCATCGGCGACGCGATTGAGCACGATCCAAGGGCCGCCACGCTGGCCGCCGTGACCGCCTTGGCCACCGGCCGGGAACGCCGTGACGATCAATGCGATGGCGATGGCGGCGCCAATGCCAGCGGTGGCCTTGGCCGCGGTCGATTGGAACATGTGCCCCAGGCCTTTCCAATTGCGGACGATGTGCATCAGGATGGCGGCCACGAAGGCAACGCCGATCCACTCGTGGATTTCCCCGATCTGGCCGCGAACACCGAACAAGAGCATCAGGCCGGTGATCGATACGGCAAGGCTGGTGACGAGGCTTAACGGCGTGGCGTATTTGCGCAGGAATTCCATAGCTGGCTCCATGAAGGTGCTGGCCTCTTCAACGCAACACCTTACCCGTTTCCGTTGCCGGAAATGTGTCGGTTCACACCGATGTGAGGCGCTTTGCCTTTATTTCAGCGAGGCGGTGAAGCGCTGAATCCGCCGGCAGGCCTCTTCCAGCAGTTGGTTGGACGTCGCATAAGAGATGCGGAAGAACGGCGACAGGCCGAACGCCGCGCCATGCACCACCGCAACGCCTTCGCCTTCGAGGAGCGCACCCGCAAAGTCCTCGTCGGTCGCAATCACCTTGCCCGACGGTGCCGTCTTGCCGATCAGCGCCCGGAGGGACGGATAGACATAGAACGCACCTTCCGGCTTGGGGCATTCGATACCGGTCGCTTGGTTTAGCATCGAGACGACGAGATCGCGCCGTTCCTCGAACGCTTTGGCCCGCACCGGGATGAAATCCTGCGGCCCGTTCAAGGCTTCGACGCTGGCCCATTGCGAAATCGAGGTGGCGTGGCTGACCGATTGGCTCTGCAGCTTGGCCATCGCCTTCACCAACGGTTCGGCGCAACCGCAATAACCGACGCGCCAGCCCGTCATGGCATAGGCTTTGGACACACCGTTCATCGTCAGGGTGCGCTCGTAGAGGTTCGGCTCCACCGCCGCGATGGTGGAAAATTTGAAATCGCCGTAAACGAGGTGTTCATAAATGTCGTCGGTCAGCACCCACACCTGCGGATGCTTGAGCAGTACGTCGGCCAGTGCCTTCAACTGGGTGACGGTGTAGCAGGCGCCAGTCGGATTGGACGGCTGGTTGAGGATCAGCCATTTGGTCTTGGGTGTGATCGCGGCGTCGAGCTGTTCCGGCGTCAGGCGGAAGCCGTTTTCGAAGGTGGCTTCGACGATCACCGGCTTGCCGCCGCCCAGCGCCACGATGTCGGGATAGGAAACCCAATAAGGTGCCACGCAGATGACTTCGTCACCTGGGTTCAGGGTGGCCATCAAGGCGTTGTAGATGATGGCCTTGCCGCCGGCCGCCACGAAAATCTGCGACGGGGCATAGTCGAGGCCGTTCTCGCGTTTGAACTTGGCTGCCACCGCCTTGCGCAGCTCGGGAATGCCTTCCACCGCCGTGTATTTGGTTTCGCCGCGTCGGATCGCCGCAATCGCAGCTTCCTTGATATTGTCGGGCGTATCGAAGTCGGGTTCGCCGGCGCCGAGCCCGATGACATCGCGGCCGGCGGCTTTGAGCTCGCGCGCCTTCTGGGTAACGGCGATGGTCTGCGACGGCTGGATCCGGCCCAGCGATTCACTCAAAAAACCCTTTGGCAGCGGCGCCATAGCTTCCTCATTTCTGGAGCGCCTTCACGAAAGTGGCGCCAATCGCGACAGCGTATTTGGCGGGTTTCCGTCAGAAAGCGCGACAATTCAAGAATCTAGAGCATTTCACCCGATTCAACGACGCGATGAAATGCGCGAGCCCGGCGGCAGGGTGTCGCCGCACTGGCATATTCGCAAGAGCAGGTTAGAATTATTCACGATTGTTACCGTTTTTAAAGACTTTGCGGCATATTATCTTCGGTGCGAGGAATAGCGGTCATGCGCCGGTTTGCAATCCTTCTGATTGCCGGTCTTGTCCTGGCAGGGTGCTCCAAGTCCCACCAGGTTCCCGCTGGACGTTGGATCGGCCATTACGAATCGTCTTCGGTTATGGTTGTGGCGTGGCTGGAGATTACGCCGCGGGGAGACGTCCGGATCAGCGCGCCCGATTTCCTGGACCCTGGCGAACCCACCGACGAGCAGCGCGAGGCAGCTCACACGCGCTTGGCGAACCAACTCTATGACGGCTGGGGCAACATCCCGTCGCGCCATTACGAGTTCAACGGGCACGTCTTCCGCAAACCCGGCGGCTTCGCGCCGCAGATGGAATGGAACCCCGTGACCAAGCAAATGAAGGTCGTGTTCTATTTCGGCATGCAGCGCTCGATCCGCATCGCGATGCAGCCAGTCAAGGAATTCACCGAAGACACTTGGCTGCCGCAGTAAACGCCGCTCTCTCACTTCCACTCGTGAAACGCGAAAAACGCCGCGCCAACCAAGAGCGCGAAGGCGACGATGTGATTCCACCGAATCGCTTCGCCGAGATAGAATGTCGAGAACACCGCGAACACACCGAGCGTGATCACTTCCTGCATGGTCTTGAGTTGAGCCGCCGAATAGACGGTGTAGCCGATGCGGTTGGCGGGTACGGCAAGGCAGTATTCGAACAAGGCGATGCCCCAGCTCACCGGGATCACCAGCCACAACGACACGGACGGGAACTTAAGTTGGCCGTACCAGGCGAACGTCATGAACACGTTGGAACACAACAACAGAATCACGGGCGCTACAAACGGCCAACGCATCTACCGGCATCCTTTCGTTAGCGGCGGTAACATCTCTGTGCCTGCCTCGTGCCGCCGCAATATTGGTCACGAGACTGCCGTCCGGCCCCGGGTTGCGACATACGGTTACAAATCGGGCCGGTCCGGCCCTTCCGCTCCTGCCCGGTGCGCTTCAATCTAGCCCGTACCGCACAAGAGGCGGGTAGAGATAGAGACGCCGCCGCGAGGACCTGCCGGTTTTCAGTGGGAACAAGCGGCGACCAGACTGTGCTTTCATCGGCGCTCCACCACGCAGGCACAGTCGTCAGGACGGCCGGACCTCTTCGGGGTCCCCAAGACCGGGAGTTATCCGGCCGTCCGCCCCTTTTTGTGTGGCTTCTACGCAATTGCCCTAAGGAAAAGTTTCCTGTTCTCACATAAGTCAGAGAAACATGTTGTCGAACGCCGGTTTCAGACCATATTGAACGTTTGACGGCCATATCCCGCGGCCTGTGAGCGAGCAATTCTCATGAAAATTCTATCAAATAGCGTTTCCGTCCTAGTCTTGGCTTTTGCCCTCGGGGCCTGTGCTACAACCCCCCCGCCAACCGTAAAACCCGAAGACATGCCGAAGGCTTATCAGGCCCCGACGCCCGAAACCGACAAACAGGTCTCGGCCGACTGGTGGAAAAGCTTCGAGTCCCCGGAGCTGACCGCCTTCATCGACGAGGCCCACAGTGGCAATCTTGATCTTGCCACCGCCGCCGCGCGGTTGGAGCAGGCCCAGGCCCAGGCCGGTTCGGCGACAGCCGATCTGTTGCCGACGGTCCAGTTGACCGGCTCGGCCAAGCAGATCGGTTCCCATGCTACCAAGCCCTCCAACACCTTCGGCCTGAACGGCGCCGCCAGCTACGAGCTCGACGTCTGGGGCAAGAACTTCAACGGCTACCGTTCCGGCCGCGAAGGCGCCCGCGCCGCGCAGTACTACCAGGACACCACCTTGCTCACGACGAATGCCAACGTCGCCAACGCCTATTTCACGGTGCTGGCCCTGCGCGAGCGCATCGACGTCGCCCGCAAGAACGTCGAAGCGGCCAAGCGCATTCTGGCGATCACTCAGGCCAAAGTGTCCAACGGCGTGTTGTCGAACCTCGAACTGGCGCAGCAGACCGCGACGGTTCTGGGCGAAGAAGCCACCATCCCGGCGCTCGTGGAGCAGGAACGCGAAGAGCTCAACGCCCTCGCTATTCTGCTCGGCCGCCTGCCCGGCACGCTCAAGGTCGACGCCGCCAGTCTTGAGAATCTGGCTGCTCCGCCAGTGCAGGCTGGTCTTCCTGCGACCCTTCTCACCCGTCGTCCCGACGTCAAGCAGGCCGAGTCCAGCCTGATGGCGGCCCATGCCGATCTCGACGCGGCTCGCGCGGCGTTTCTGCCCGGTGTTGACCTAACGGCTGGCGGCGGCTGGTCGAAAGGCGTGATGACCGGATTGATCAGCCCGCAGACGCTGGCATGGAACCTCGGCGCCAGCGTGGTGCAGACCATCTTCGATGGCGGCAAGCTGACCTCGAGCCGCGACTACTACAAGGGCGTCGAACACGAGTTGCTCGCGTCCTATCGCAGCGCGGTGCTGAGCGCCTTGAGCGACACCGAAACCCAACTCGGCAGCGTATCGGCCTATTCCGAGCAGGAACGGCTGACCACCGAGCAGGTGAAGAATGCGCAGGAAGCATTCCGCATCTCCGAGCTGCAATACCGCGAAGGCGTGGTCGATCTTTTGACCGTGCTGCAGGCGCAGCAGACGCTGTTCACGGCGCAGGATTCGCTGATCCAGATCAAGCTGGCGCGGCTGCAGTCGGGCGTCGGCCTCTATCGCGCCCTTGGCGGCGGCTGGGATGTGACGAAGGACGAAGACAAGCCCTTGCGCAATACCTTCATCCCGGTGCCGGATCTGACCGATCTGCCGATCCCCGATCCGACCCAGCTTTCGGCATCGTTGCCGTTCTGAAGATAATGACGAAAAGGCCCGCCTCGGCGGGCCTTTTTGATTGGGGGCCGTCGGCACTCCTGAATTGCCCTCAACGGGTTACGCTATGAAGCCACGGCATTGCCCGATGGCATAGGCCTAGCCGATATGACCGCACCCCGCTAATAATGGCCCCAGGATGGGAGTTCGATGGAAAGCCCCTGGTTCCATTTGGATCGAAGCGGCCAGAGCTTGCGTCTGACCGCCGGTGGTCCATGGACGGTGTATCACGCCGCCGCCGTGGACGGGGCCTTGCGCCGCCTTGATCCCAAGGACGCGACCGCGGCCGAGATTGATGCCAGCGGCGTCGAGGCGCTCGATACCACCGGTGCCTGGATGCTCCTGCGCACCAAATGCCAGCTTGCCGCCGCCGGCCTCACGATCACCGCCTTCAAGGTCCCTGAGGACTTCAAGCCGCTGCTGCAGGTGATTGAGTCAGATCAGCCGCCGCCGCCGGCTGCGGTCGTCACCCGTGACACGTTCGCCGCCTATCTCGAACACGTCGGCCGCGCCAGCCACTCTGTGCTGATCCAGGGGCTCGGCATCCTTGGCTATGTCGGGCGCATCACCATCGAGTGGTTTAAGACCATCTACGCCCCGCAACGCCATTTTCGCTTGATCGCCACGATGCATCAGATCGAAGAGGTCGGCATCAACGCGCTGCCGATCGTCGGGCTGTTGATGTTCCTCGTCGGCATTGTGCTGGCCTATCAGGGCGCCGATCAGCTCAAGCGCTTCGGCCTCGACATCTACACCGTCAATGCGCTCGGCATCGGCGTGCTGCGCGAGCTTGGTGTCTTGATCACCGCGATCATCATCGCCGGGCGCTCGGGCTCGGCCTTCACCGCGCAGATCGGCACCATGAAGGTGAACGAGGAAATCGACGCGATGCAGACCATGGGTCTCAACGTCGACGACGTTCTGATCCTGCCGCGCGTCACCGGCCTCGTCATTGCGCTGCCGTTTCTCACCTTCTATGCCGACGTTGTAGCGCTGATCGGCGGCGCGCTGATGTGCTATTTCGACATGGGCATTACCTTTCCGATGTTCATCCGCCAACTGCATCAGGCAATCAATCTCGACACCTTCCTGGTCGGCATGATCAAGGCGCCGGTGTTCGCCTATGTCATCGGCATGGTGGGCTGTTTCGAAGGCCTCAACGTCGAGCGCAACGCCGCGTCGGTCGGTAAGCTCACGACCCGGTCGGTGGTGGAGTCGGTGTTCCTCGTCATTGTGCTCGATGCCGCCTTCTCGGTCATGTTCTCGATTTTGGGGATTTGAGCATGGCCGGGCCCGACACCATCATCAGCGTCAAAGGTCTCGTCACCCGGCTCGGTGGCAAGCTGATCCACGACCACATCGATCTTGACGTCCGCCGCGGCGAGGTGATTGCCATCGTCGGTGGCTCCGGCTCGGGCAAGTCGGTGCTGCTGCGCTCCATCGTTGGGCTGATGCGCCCGGCGGCGGGTTCGATCGATGTCTTCGGTGAAGATGTCCTGGCAATGAATGAGAACGCCATGCGCGCCTTGCAGCGCCGCTGGGGCGTGCTGTTTCAGGACGGCGCGCTGTTCTCCTCGCAGACGGTGGCGGAAAACATCCAGGTTCCCTTGCGCGAATTCACCGACGTGCCGCAGGTGTTGATGAACGAAATCGCCGCGATCAAGCTTGCGATGGTCGGCCTGGGCGAAGACGCGGCGTCCAAATACCCTTCCGAACTGTCCGGCGGTATGCGCAAGCGCGCCAGCCTCGCCCGCGCCCTGGTGCTCGATCCCGAGATCGTTTTCCTTGATGAGCCGACTTCCGGTCTCGACCCCATCGCCGCCGCCGCCTTCGATCAGTTGATCGCATCGCTGCAGAAGAGCCTTGGCCTTACGGTTTTCATGGTGACGCACGATCTCGACACACTGAACGCGATTTGCGATCGCGCGGCGGTGTTGGTGAACAAAAAACTGAAGGTCGGTACGATCGACGAGGTGCGCCGCGATCCCGATCCCTGGATTCAGGAATACTTCGCCGGCCCGCGCGGCCGCGCGGCAATGCGGCAATAGGTGATGTGATGGAAACGAAAGCCAATTATATTGCGGTAGGCGCCTTCGTGCTAACCTTCATCCTGGCGCTGGTGATCACGGTGTTATGGCTGGCCGGGGCGCAGTACAGCCACGAATACGAATACTACCGCACCAATTTTCACGGTGCGGTAACCGGTCTCGGCAAGGGTACGGCGGTGCGCTACAACGGCATCGACGTTGGGCGGGTGGATACGCTCGAATTCGATCCCCACGATCCGCAGGTTGTCATCGTCACGCTGCAGATCCAGCCCGGCCTCGGCATCCGCACCGACTCGGTATCGTCGATCGAGCCGCAAGGCCTTACCGGCGGGTCTTATGTCGAGATTTCCGGCGGCACCAAGGATGCGCCGATGCTCGTCGCCGCGCCGGGTCAGGAATTTCCGGTGATCAAGACCGCGCCCTCGGCCTTGCAGCAATTGACCGTCGGGGCGCCGGAACTGCTCGCCAAGCTCAACACCATCGCTGACCGGCTCACCACGCTATTGTCGGACGAGAATCAGAAGCACCTGTCCAACTCCCTCGCCAATCTCGACAAGACCACCACCGCTCTGGCGGGGCATAGCGGCGAGATGGGGACGACGCTGACCAATCTGGCGGAGGCCTCCAAGCAATTGCCTGGCACCGTCGCCACCGCCAACGAGAGCATGAAGAAGATCGGCAAGCTCGCTGACGATACCGATGGCTTCGTGCGTGGCGACGGACTGGCGCAGCTTGCTGGTCTGATCGCCGATACGCGGCGCACCGTTACCAGTTTGAACCGCCTCACGGAACAACTCGACCGGCAGCCGACCAAGCTGATCTTCGGCGACCGGCGCAAAGGGTACACACCGCCATGAGCATCTCTCGTCGTGTCTTGTTCGCCGGCGCTTCGGGGCTGATCCTCGCTGGTTGCGCCGATGTGGTGGGGCCGCTGGCCGCGCCCAAGCTTTACGTGTTGACGCCGCCGCTGCTGGGGCCCGTGCCGGGGCCGAAGGTCGCATGGGCGCTGTCAATTGCGATGCCCGAGGCGACCGCGGGTCTCGACGCCGACCGCATCGCGATTTTGCGGCCGCCGTCGGGTCTCGATTACTACGCCGATGTGGCGTGGGCGGATCGTTTGCCGGTGCTGGTGCAAGCGGCGCTGGTGGAGGCGTTCGAAAGCTCGGGGCGCATCGCCGCGGTGGCGCGTGACAGCGACGGGGCGCGGGCCGATTACGTCCTCACCACCGACTTGCGCGAATTCGCGGCGCGTTATGATGCCGGCGAGGGCGCTCCTCTGGCCGTCGTGCGAATCGGCGTGCGAGTGGTGGATGCCCGTAGCCGGAAGATCTCCGGCACAGCGGTGTTCGGCAAAGAGGTGCGCGCCGCGGCGAATTCCGTGGCCGCCGGGGTTGCGGCGCTGACGGCCGCTTACGGCGCGGTGCTCGCCGATCTGGTGCCGTGGGTGCTCGACCGGTCTTCGCCTGTTACCTGAACCGCTGGTAGCGTAAAGCGGAACCGCGCGCCGCCGCCGGAATTGTCACCGGCCGTCATCGTGCCGCCATGCGCTTCAACGATCGATTTGGATATGGCGAGCCCGATCCCCATGCCGTGCGCCTTGGTGGTGACGAAGGGCTTGAACAGATTCGCCGCCACGCTCGGCGCTATGCCGGGGCCGGTGTCGTCCACCGTCACTTCCACGCCGCCCTCGCGCTTGGCCAGCGTCAGGGTCAATTCGCGCTTTGGCGAGGACTCCATCGCTTCCACGGCATTGCGCAAGAGGTTCACCAGTACTTGTTGGATCTGCACCCGGTCGGCGATGACGGGCGGCAGCCCCGCTTCGGGCCGGAAGCGGATGTTCACCGCGTTTGACTTGGCGCCGATCAGACCAAGCGCCATTGCATCTTCGGAGATCGCCGTGATGTCTTCGACGGCGTGGCAGCCGGAGCCCTTTTCGAGAAAGTCGCGCATCCGCCGCACGATCTGTCCGGCGCGCTCGGCTTGATCGGCGATCTTGCCGGCCATGGCTTGCACTTTTGCGATCGCGTCGGGGGTGCCCGAACCGGCCAGCCGTTTGGCGGCGTTGGCGTAGTTCAACATCGCGGTGAGCGGCTGGTTGAGTTCGTGAGCGATACCGGCCGAGACCTGCCCCAGCTCGCTGACGCGGGCGACGTGCGCCAACTCTTCGCGCAGCGCGAGCAGCCGCGCTTCATAGCCCTCGCGCTCGCGATAAAGCGCCGACAGATCGTGCACGATGCCGACGAACACGCGCTTGCCGTAAAGCTGACCGGCGCCCACCGACAGGTACATCGGAAAGCTGGTGCCGTCCTTGCGCTGGCCGGAGACCTCGCGGCCGATGCCGAGAATGCGGGCCTCGCCGGTCTCACGATAATTGTGAAGATAGCGGTCGTGGTTTTCGCGATAGGGTGAGGGCATCAGCATTTTGACGTTGTGCCCAAGCACTTCGTCTTCGCCATATTGGAACAACCGCGCGCAGGCCGGATTGTACACCTGCACCAGCCCGGCCTCGTCGATCACCATGATGCCGTCGACGGCGGTCTTGATCAGGGCTCCGAACAGACTGTCGGGACCAATGTCCTGCTCCGGCCAAGGTGGGCTGTCATTCATATCCATCCACGAACCACCCAGCGTGCCCGAACCAACCTGTTCTGCCCCGCCCAGTCGCCAACCGGTCTGGTGAGCGTATGTTAGAATTATAATAGATAAAGGGTATTAATTCTACCTCTCGTCTGGCCCGGCACGGCGGGGGTAGAGCGTTTCACCGACCGAAGTCTTCGCGGAAACGGCCGATCTGGTGCATGCGCTCGTGCAAGATGGTGACAATGCCGATGTCGCCGTTCGAGAGCCGCCGCCAATAAACGACGTGATGCTCATAGCGGAAGAAGAAACCGTCCACGGTGAATTCTGCCGGAACGGGCTTTGAAACGACGCCTCGGGACTCGATTTTCGCAAACGCCGCGAACAGACCGGTGATGTATCGACCCGCCTGCTTTTCGCCCCATCGCTCGCTGGTGTAGCGGTAAATCTCGTCGAGTCGATGGGACGCCGCCTCTTGAACGCGGATAGCCACCATCGCTCAGGACCTGTTGCGGGTTATCACTTCGGCAGCGGCGAGCGGCTTATAGGTCTCCTCCGGTGCCGCGAAGGCGTGGGTCAGTTCAGCCTTGAGCCGGTCAAATGCCTCGCGTTCGACGCGTTCCTTGTCGCGCCGGATCAGGTCGCGAATATATTCGCTGACGTTCTCGTAGGCGCCGTTCTCGCCGACGTTTTCGGCGACGAACTCGCTGAGCATGCCGCTGAGACGGACCGTCATCGTCGTCGTATCAGCCATCGCATTGTTCCCATTCAGGAAGTCCGTATTCAATATACTCAAAAATGAATACGCATTCAAGACAAGGGCAAACCTGCGGGTTGAAGGTTCGGCCTGCATCTTCGGGAAGTGGCTGGCGGACAGGGAGGGATTCGAACCCTCGGAACGCTTTTGACGTTCACACACTTTCCAGGCGTGCGCCTTCAGCCACTCGGCCACCTGTCCGCGCCGCGGCCGCGCTAGGCGGCCGGGGGGAGCGGTTTATCGTATTTGCCGCCTAAAGCAAACGGCCCCCAAAGCAAACGGACGGCGGACCCTTGCCCGCCGCACCGCTCCAGGCCCCAAGACGTGCTTGGATGTCAGTTGTCGCCGAGGGCCATGGTCCGGCGCAGTGTTCTGGCGTTGATCATCACTGCGACGATGGCCGCCGACAGGCTGATGACCGTCTGAATCAGGAAGCCGGAATCGTTGAACCACTTGAAGCCGGCAACTCCGGCCACGCCGAGCACGAACAGCACCAATTGGAGCACGCCCATGCCGATCATAGTGAGCGCTTCCGTCGTGTTGTCGATGCCGGGGTGGGACACTTTCATCTGTTCGGCCAATGCCAGCACCGCCGCGAAGATCAGAAGGATTTCACCCCAGGATATGGCCCAGGTGGGGCTATTGCCCCAGGTCGTGTGCATATCCACGCCGACGGCTTTGACAATGACATAGAGGATCAGGACGAGCAGAAAATACGGTACGTATCGCAGCGTGCCGCCGCGACCTGTGCCCGCGTGAACTTCCAGACGTCCGCCTTTTTCTTCATCCGACATGAAACTCTCCCCGCAAACCCTTGGAGCGCGCAGTCTTGGCGCGGCGGTTGGCGATGTCAATTGCCGAGCAACCGGCAGGCCCAATACAGTTTTTTGACAGGGGGGGGGCGTGGCCGCGGCCGCGGATGCCCGCTTCAGGCTTGTTTTTGCGCCTTTTTCTCGCGGTGGATCAGCATCAGATTGCGGGCATAGACCGCCAAGCCGCCGACTTGTCCGATGAAGAACGGCAGGCCCATCTGACCGAGGCGGACCGAATAGACCAGCGTGATCAGACCGCCGACGATCGAGATGTACCAGAACGCCACCGGCATCACGCTCTTCTTGGCCTTCTCGCTATAGAAAAGCTGGACGAAGAAGCGCGACGCAAAGAACACCTGCCCGAACATGCCGACCATCAGCCACAGCATGTCGGTGGTTTTGCATTCGGTATAGTTGCTGAACAGCCAGGCCGAAATGTCGTTGAGCATTTAAAGTTCCTTCGCTTCGGTCGTCTTCTTCATCCGGCGTTGCAGCCAGCGCACACCGAAAAGATCGTCGATCCCGACCAGCATGCGGTTGAAGTTGGTGTACTTCGATTGCCCGTGCAAACGCGGGCGATGGTTCACGTCGACGAATTCCACCCGATAGCCTTCGCGGATCATCATGGTGATGGTGAAGCGATGCAGGTGGTCGAAAAAGGGCAGCGCCAGAAACGCTTCGCGCCGGAACGCCTTCAAGCCGCAGCCGGAGTCGACCGCGCCGTCATGGAGCAGGCCTTGGCGGATGGAATTGGCCAGCTTTGAGGCCAGCCGCCGCGAGAAAGTGTCCTGGCGCTTGGCACGCACGCCTGAGACCAAGCCTAGCGACGCATCGCCGCGGCCGAAGGGAGCGACCAGCTTCGGGATGTCGGCCGGATCGTTCTGGCCGTCGCCGTCGAGGGTGACAATGATGTCGCCCTGCGCCGCCCGCACACCGGTGCGGATGCCGCGCGACTGGCCGAGATTGGTGGCGTGGCTGATGACGCGCAGCCCTTCGATTTCGGCCTTCAGCTTGAGGAGAGCCGCGGCGGTGCCGTCGGACGAGCCGTCGTCGACGAAGATGATTTCGTAGCTGCCGAGCCCGGCGGCGGCGGCCGCGATTTCGCGCGCCAAGGGGCCGATGTTCTCGGCCTCGTCTTTGACCGGCACTACCACCGAGAGCTTCACGGCCATGGCAAAATTCCGCTCGATACCATCATAGTTCAGGGTCGATTCCGCCCGTTTGGTTTTGGCGTCCAAGCTGGCGCGCGCCTTATACAGGGCCAAGCCGTCGGGAAACAGGCCATGGAAAACGCGAGTTGTGCCGGATTGACCCATGGGGTGTCCCGTATGGTGCGAAAAAGCGCTACTCCGGGTTAAGGGATACAAAAGGCATTCCACATGACGGTTGCGGCAAGTTCGGAAGGTTTTGCGGGCGTTCTCGGCTGGGCGGCGCGCCGTCCCCGGCTGGTCTTGGCGCTGTTCTGCCTCGTCCTGTGGGCGCCGGGCGTGTTCAGCTTGCCGCCGCTCGACCGTGACGAGAGCCGCTTTGCCCAGGCCTCCAAGCAGATGCTGGAGACCGGCGATGTGGTCGATATCCGCTTCGGCCATGTCCCGCGCTACAAGAAACCGGCCGGCATCTACTGGATGCAGGCGGTCGCCACGGCCGTCGCCGGGTTCGGCGAAAAGACCCACATCTGGACCTATCGCCTGCCGTCCTTGCTTGGCGGCATCGCGGCGGTGTGGCTGACCTTTTGGTGCGCCGCTGCGTTCCTCCGGCGCGAGGTGGCGCTCTTGGCTGGCGCTTTGCTCGGCGGCACTTTGCTGATGACGGGCGAAGCCACCATCGCCACCACCGATGCGGTTCTCACCGCCTGCATCGTGGGGGCGCAAGCGGTGCTGCTCAGGGTTTGGCTTGGGGCCAAGGGCGCTGCCGCACCACCGTCGCGGCTGGTGGTGCTCGCCGGCTGGGTCTGTGTCGGACTTGCGATTCTGGTGAAGGGCCCGCCGGTCTTCATCCCGTTCCTCACTGCCGCCGTGCTTTGCTGTTGGGATCGCGAATGGCGCTGGCTGGGGGCCACCCGTCCGCTGTCCGGCATCGCTATCGTGCTTGTCATGGTGGCGCCGTGGGTCGTCGCCATTGGGCTGAAGAGCCATTGGCAGTTCTTCCAGCAGTCGCTGGGGAACGACTTTGCCACCAAACTCGCTGGCGGCCAGGAGAGCCATGGATTTCCGCCCGGCTATTTCCTTGTCGCCCTGACGCCGTCGTTCTGGCCGGCGATTCTGTTCCTGTTGCCGGGCTTGGTCGCGGCCTTGCGCCGTCACAAAGACCCGGCGATCCGCTTCCTCCTGGTCTGGGCGGCGACGTGGATCGCCTTCGAGCTGGTTCCGACCAAACTGCCGCACTACGTGCTGCCGATCTATCCGGCGCTCGCCATCCTTGCGGCGCTGTGGGCGGCGTGGCCGCGGGGGGCCGAGACGGTGTGGGACCGGATCGTGTTTTACCTTGCACCGGTGCAGTTTGCGCTGGCCGCACTGGCGCTGGCCGCCGGTCTTTTCATCCTGCCGCAAAGGTTCGCTCTCCAGCCAAGCATGTGGGTCGCTATCCCGGCGCTGGTGTTGGTGGGCCTGGCGATCGCCGCACTGATCTTCTATTTCCGGCGCCGGATGGTGGTGGCGGCGGTCATCGCACTGGCGGCGCCGCTGATCGTCTATCCGGTTCTCACCGCGGGCATCGGCCCCAATCTGTCACGGATCTGGGTGAGCCCGCGTCTGGCCGCGATGGTGCAGTCCTTGGCGCGTCCGGGCGATCCGCCGCCTGCGCTCGCTGGTTACATCGAGCCGAGCATGCTGTTCCTCCTCGGTACCGAGACGCGGCTGACCGACAGCGGCGCCTCCGCCGCCGACGCCAAGGCGGGCGAGGGGGGGCTTGCGGTGATCGAGGAGCGCGAACAGGCCGCCTTCATGGCGCGGCTCAAGGAGAAGGAGATTGAGGCGGTGGAACTCGGGTCGGTCGACGGCCTCAACTACTCCAACGGCCGCAAGGTGCTGATCCGGGTCTGGCGCGTCGCCCCGCTGACCGAAACCCCCGCTCCCCCGGCCGAGTGAGCGGGAAATCCTTTGTTCACAGGCTTTTTGGTACGTCCAAAATCTGTCATCCCCGGCGCGCACCACGCGCAGCGCGCGTGAGGGAAGGGCATCCAGGTGTTGGAGACCCATCCGATAGTAGGGATTTGGCACGGCTCATTTGCGCGGGCGAACCAACGTCGCGACCTGGGTTCCCTTCCCCTCGCGGCGCGGCGCTTGCTCGGCCGGGAATGACATGGCGTGGTGCTTGGTGCCTCTCGTCGTCCCCATCTCTCTTGCACTCTTCCTTCGCTTTCACTTGACGGGCGCGAGCAACGTACTAATGATCGCCGCGTTCGTTGCCTCGGGCGATGAGGAGTCGTTGTGGCTCTTGCACTGATGGCAGCGGTTCGGAGCGTCATGAGACGACGATGAGTCTCCAAGCACTGCGGGGGCGTGACCTCAAACCTCCGCTACAGCCCGTCCAAGAGCGACCGGCATCCTCCCTCAAGGACACGCCACCTCAGACCAAGCCCGCTCGGGCTATTCCGCGATTCCCCGTCAATCCCCAGACCCGCGCATTTTACCGCCGCTTTTTCCCCGGCACGTCGACCGCTGAATGGAACGACTGGCGCTGGCAGATGCGTTCCCGCATCCGGGGTCTCGCCGAACTCAGCCGGATTTTCACCCTCTCCGCCGATGAACGCGACGCTGCCGAGCGCCACCAGGGCGCCCTGCCGGTCGGCATTACGCCCTATTACGCCTCGCTGATGGGGCTCGACGATCCCACCGAACCCTTGCGCCGCACCCATATCATGACCGGCGACGAGTACCGCCTCAGCCCTGGCGAGGGCGATGATCCCTTAAGCGAAGACCACGACACCGTCGTGCCCGGCATCGTCCATCGCTATCCCGACCGGGTCCTGTTCCTCACCACCGGCACCTGCTCGACCTATTGCCGCTATTGCACGCGGGCCCGCGTCGTCGGCAATCCGGGTGGCGAGTACCAGTTCGCCATGAAGCAATGGGAACAGGCGCTGGCTTATTTGGAGGTCCATACCGAGGTCCGCGACGTGCTTTTGTCCGGCGGTGATCCGTTCACCATCGGCGACGACAAGCTCGATTGGCTGCTGACGCGGCTGCGGGCGATGAAACACATCGAATTCCTGCGCATCGGCACCAAAATGCCGATCGTGCTGCCGCAGCGGATCACCAAAGACTTCGCCAAGATGCTGAAGAAGCATCATCCGCTGTTCATCAGTCTGCACGTCACCCACCCCAAGGAACTCACCGACGAAATGCGCGAGTCGACCGGCCGGCTGGCCGACGCCGGTATTCCGCTCGGTTCGCAGACGGTGCTGCTCAAAGGCATCAATGACGATCCGGCGGTGATGGTGCCGCTGATGCAGGGTCTGCTCACTTGCCGGGTGAAGCCCTATTACCTTTATGCCTGCGACCCGATCCGGGGCTCGGCCCATTTCCGTGGCGATGTCGAGAAGGGTCTGGAAATCATCAAGGCGTTGCGCGGCCACACCACCGGCTACGCCACGCCGATCTTTGCCATCGACGCGCCTGGCGGTGGCGGCAAAATCCAAATTGCCCCCGACAGCATCGTCGGCCGCAACGGCAACGATCTGTTGCTGCGGAATTTCGAAGGCAAGATCTACAGCTACCCCGATCCCGGTGGCACGCTGGGCATAGACAAAGAATAAGCAAGCGTGGAGCCCCCCCGCGCGTAACCTGCCACAAGGGGAGGAGTATCGCATATGATGAGAGTGTCATGGCCCGTAACTGCGGGCCATCCAGGTCACGCAAGTACCGTCGTTTCAAGAAAGGCCGGAATTTCATGGCGAATGTGGAGCAACACCAACTAGGTCGCCCGCATTTGCGGGCGATGACACAGAGGGTGCGACGGCCTATGCGATTCCCCGGTCACAAGGGGTGGTAATTAATGCGTATCGGCGTCACCTATGATTTGAAATCCGACTATCTCGCCCAAGGCTGGAGCGCGGAGGACGCGGCCGAGTTCGACAGCGAGATCACCATCGCCGCCATTTGCACCGCGCTTGCCGCCATGGGGCTGGAGCCCGTCCGCATCGGCACGGTGAAACGCCTCGCCGAACGCCTCGTCGCCGGGGAGCGCTGGGACGGCGTTTTCAATTTTTGCGAAGGCGTCAAAGGGGTAGGGCGCGAGGCGCAAGTGCCGGCGCTGTTAGAAGCCTACGACATTCCTTACGTCTTCTCCGACACCCTGACGTTAGCGGTCAGTCTCGACAAAGCCATGTGCAAGCGGATCGTGCGCGACGCTGGCGTGCCGACGCCCGATTTCGCAGTAATCGAAACCCTGGAAGACGCCGCCCGTATCGATCTTCCTTATCCGCTGTTCCTCAAACCGGTCGCCGAAGGCTCCGGCAAAGGCGTCGACCGCAATTCGCGGGTCAGCGATGCCGCCGCGCTGCAAGTCACCGCCGCCGATCTGCTCGCGCGCTTCGCCCAGCCGGTGCTGGTGGAGACCTTCCTGCCGGGGCGCGAGTTCACGGTCGGCATCACTGGCACCGGCGCCGAGGCTGAGGTGCTGGGCGTCACTGAGATCGTGCCGCTGGCGGGTTACGTCGGCGCCGGCTACGGCTACGAGAACAAGCTGGAGCATTGGGAGGTGAAGCTTGAGATCGCGCTCGCTCCGCCGGAATTCGCTGCGGCCTCGGGCAATGTGGCGCTGGCGGCTTGGCGGGCGCTGCGCTGCCGCGATGGCGGGCGCATCGACGTGCGTTGCGATGCTTCCGGCGCCCCCCAGTTCATCGAAGTCAATCCGCTGGCCGGTCTGCGGCCCGAACATTCCGATTTGTGCCTGATCGCGAATTTCGCCGGCATCACCTACAACGATCTCATCGCCCGCATCATGGCGTCGTTTTTCCGGCGTCACCCGGACCTCAAACCATGAAAATCCTCGTTCTGCATTCCGACGTTCCGCCCAATGCGCCGCCGGAAGACCAGGACACGTTGATCGCCGCCCGCGCCATCTCCGAGGCGCTGCAGTCGCGTGGCCACAGCGCGCCGCTTGCCACTTTCGTGGCGGATCGCGAAGCCTTGCGCCGGACGATCGCGCCGCATCGCCCCGATGTCGTCTTTAATCTGGTGGAAGGCATCGATGGGCAGGGGCGCCTCGCCTATCTGGCGCCGCAGATGCTGGACGAAATCGGCGTGCGTTATACCGGCGCCGGTGCCCGCTCGCTGATCCTCACCGGCGACAAGCCGCGCAGCAAAAGGATGCTGCGCGAGGCGGGTCTACCGACGCCCTTGTGGGCCGAACCGCCGGAATGGCAGGGGCTGGGCGCCGGGCGTTGGATCGTCAAATGCGCCGACGAAGACGCTTCGCTCGGTCTCGACGATGGCGCCGTGGTCACTGCCCCTGACGTGGAAGCCCGCGCCGCGGCGTGCCGGGCCCGTTTCGGCGGCCGCTGGTTCGCTGAGGAATATATCGACGGGCGCGAATTCAACATCGCCATCATCGAGCAGAACGGAGCGCCGCATGTGCTGCCGATGGCCGAGATGATGTTCGTCGGCTGGCCGGTGGAACGCCCGCGCATCGTCGGCTACACCGCCAAATGGGACGATGCCTCGTTCGAATCCGTCAAAACGGTGCGCCGCTTCGGCATCGAATACCGCGAGCCCGCCTTGGCGCGCGAACTCAGCTATCAATGCGTCGAGTGCTGGGAGATGTTCGCTTGCCGCGGCACCGCGCGGGTCGATTTCCGTGTTGACATGAACGGCCACCCCTCGATTCTCGAGATCAATCCCAATCCGGGCATCGCGCCGGATGCGGGCCTTTCCGTCGCCGCAGCGGAAGCGGGGCTCTCTTACGCCGATCTCATGGAAGGTATCGTTCAGGAAGCCGTGCGATGATCGCGCTCAGCCGTGCTTACGCCAGCGTGTTCGGCGCCCCGGTGATCGACCGCATTGACCCGCGCCTCTTCACCCTTCGCTATTTCGCCGCCTGCATGGATTGCAGCTTCTGCGCTGACCAATGCTGTTCCTATGGCGTCGACATCGACACGGCTAACATCGATGCCTTGCGCGGTTTGGGGGCAGACTTCGCAGCCTTCGTCGGTGTGCCGCAAAGCGATTGGTTCACCGCCGAACGCAGCGCCGATGCCGAATTTCCCTCCGGCACTTACGGCCGCACCCAGACCCGCGACGGCAAATGCGTTTTCGCCGACCGCGGTGGCCGCGGCTGCCGCATCCACGCTTGGTGCCTGCAGCAGGGCCTCGATTACCACCGCTACAAACCGCTGGTCTCGACGCTGTTTCCCGTTACCTTCGAATTCGGCGCTTTGGTGCCCTCGCCCGAAACCCTCGACGGCACGCTGGCCTGTGCCGGAAGCGGCCCAACGCTGTATCAAGGCGCCCGCGACGAACTTGTCTACTATTTCGGCGAAGCCTTCGTTGCCGAACTCGACGCCCATGCAGATAGGGCGTGCTGACGGCGGACGCGCACGATACACTCACAAGAAGATTCGTCGCCGGGGGGCAAACGCTTGAACACCAATTTTCTTCCTTATACGAACCTTGACTTGCTCGAGCCCGGCTGCTGCTGCCCGGCGTTCGATCCCAAGGCGTGGGACCAACTCGACCTGCATTTCCGCGACAAGCTTTTCGTGCATTTTCGCACCCGCAGCCTGTTCCACATTCCGCTCAATATGAGTGCGGCGTTTTTCGACACCTGGGAAGCGATCAAGGCGGCCGGCGCCGAGGATGGCCAGTTTGCCATCCTCTCCAACGACGAATCCAAATGGCGTGGCGAGCACTATTTCGCCGTCACCAAAGAGGTGCCAGGCCTTCACAACGTCAGACTCACCGGCGACTTCGTTACGCGGGTGTTCGAAGGTCCCTATCGCGACGCCTATATCTGGGTGAACGAGATGCGCGAAGACATCGCGCTGATGGGCCACCGGATGGGCCGCCTGTTTTTCTATTACACCACCTGCCCCAAATGCGCCGAGCGCCGCGGCAAGAACTATGTGGTGGGTGTGGGGGAAGTGGTGTGAGCAGGCGCTGATCTCCTACACGTCGAGATATCCCACCGATTCGATGTCTTCCTCGATGCGTAGCACGCGCAAGGTGCGGCGGTTGCCTCGCCGGTCCTCCCATTCCGCGGTCTGGCCGACGCTGAGGCCCAAGAGCGCTGCACCGACCGGCGACTGAAGCGAAATCCGGCCGCGTTCGGGATCGACGTCACGCAGCGGCACCACGCGCACCCGTCGGGTCCGTCCGGTATTCTGGTCGTGATAGACCACCGCTTCGCCAATATCGACGGCGCCGAGACCGCTACGCCGCGGCGTGCGCGCGACGATCCTGGCGCGTTCATGTTCGCTGTCGGGTGGTGAAAATGGCGGCAGAGTGGCGATTGTTTTCAACGAACGCCTCCTTTTGGACGCGCGCGTGCTCACGCCTTAACGGCGGTGGCGCTGGTCCTGTTGTGGTGATTTCGCGGGCTCTACCCGGACGCGGCAGGAATGCGCGTCCGGGCTCAATTGCCTTTGGTCAGGCGTCCGGCGCGATGCGCGGCTTTACGAAGGAACGTTGTCATACCCGAAAGGTAGGTACTGAAACGCGTCATTTCAACGTGCGACACCATGAATAACCAGCAAGAAACCCCATAAAATACGTGTTAGCGCAATCATCCATAGGTGTACGCGCAACGTGAGAAGGACGGCGTTGTCAAAGGTGTGTGCGCCTTACAATCTGATCCCGAATTTTGGCGCCGCCCAGATCATCGCGGCATAGAGCACCATCGTCAGCACACATCCCGCCGCTAGCGCCGACCAGAACGCCACGCCGCGCTTCAAAAGAACCGGGATCAAAACGAACATCGGCAGCGAAGGCGCGATGAACCACAGCGTGCCGGAAACGTGCGCGGCCATGCGGGCCGGATCGTGGGTGTCGTGCCACAGCCACATCATGCCTAGCACCGACACCAGAGGCAGCGACGCGATCAACCCGCCGAAGCCAGGATAACGCTTGGCCACCTCCGACACCGCCGCCACGATGACGCCGGAGAGGGAGGCTTTGAGGAGAAGATAGAACATCGGCGACCCCGGGTGCGAAGCAGAAGCAGAGTAGCCGTTCCCTCGCCCCGGATGCAAAAACGTTCGTTCGCGCCGCCGAAGCGGACATACCAACCCAACAAATTAGGTCTGAGTTGCGCCAAAAGTGCTTTTTGCAAGCGCCTTACAGCAGCCCAAACCTCGAATGACTTCGTGCTTCAGCGGAATTGTCGTCGTGAAATTCAGTGACTTGTCTTGTCGTAGTTGCGAGGCTCGGGATCGTCCTGCCACAAGGTTTGGAGGCCGTGCGCCAGAAACCGAACGCGCAGCATGTCATTGCCCTCAATCGCGAAGAGGCCGTCGGGGGCGAGTGGCGTCAGACGGCGCGCTGGCCGGTCGGCCCGCGTCATCACAAGCGAGCCGTCCGTCGCGGTAATCGCAATCGGACCATATTGTCCCGTCCAAGATTGAAGTGTTCCCATCGGCAGCACGACGGGATGCAAGCGCGCGTTCACCGCCACCCGGACCCAGGCATAGTCCGCTCGGTTTTCTTTGGTCACGGATGCTGTTTGGCTCAACCGGTCGAGGAGGTGAATTTGCGCCACATCGAGCGCGAGCAGCGGATCGCTTTCAATATCTGGCGCGATTCCAACACCTTCCCAATTGCTGTTACTCACCGGATGAACGGGGCGCCCGAAGGAAATGCTGAAGACATAACCGCCGGGAATTGGCACATATTTGTTGTTGTTGGCAGCACCCACAGTCTTGTTGCCGATCAATACTCCCAGCTTGTATTGCTGCACTTGGTAAGCGAAATCCTCGCCTGCCGAGCCGACATTGCCGTCGATGAGAACGGCGAGCGGCTTGCCGATCAGTCGTCCGGCCGGAAGATAAGATAATGTGCGCGACTGCACCGGAGCCTTCCCGGCTTCGAAGAAGGTGTAGAGTGGCAGATCGGCTTTCATGAAATGGCTGACCAGATAGCGCACCGCCGCATGCGAGCCGCCTGGATTGCCGCGCAAATCGATGATTAGTCCATCACCATCTTTCAGGAAACGCATAGCGTCGTCATAAATGCCGCCGGTTTCATCGTCGATCCACTCAAAGCTCGCGATCTTCAGATAGCGAAGGTTGCCAGGTAGAATACGCAACTCGGTCAGGCCGTGATGATTGCTCGTGGCGTGGCGGCGCTCATAAGCATCGGTATTTTCCGTCTTCTCGGCTTTCGCATCTTGCGCAAGGACGTTGGACTGTTCTCGATCATAGAAAAGGTAGAGATGATGGTCGCCGCTGGCCGCGCGGACATCTTCTGTCACCCTTTCGCTGAATACCGCCGGGGTGGTGTTGTGGTAGCGCCCAGTTTGCAGAGCTGTCTGTAGCTTGTCCGTGATCGCCGCGCGCTTCTCGGGGAAGATATAGCTCTTTTCGACGACGGTACGAATCGCGGCGACTTCGGCCAAGTGATCCGACGGTTTTTCGGCATTGGCAGCCAAAGCAGGGCTGGCCAGTGCGGCCAAGAGCGCAAACGCATATGACAATTTCATCGTTTGGACTTCTCCACGGGTGTTTCTCGTTTTTTGCGCTCGGCTGCGATGCGGTCGGAAAAAGAATGCTCGGCGAGCAGCTTCAAGGTGTTTTTCAAGACGTCCGGCAGGGATAGACCCAACTCGGCATCAAGAGTGCGTGCGGCGGCCTCGGTAATCTCCCATTGCTGCTTCACCAGCGGCAGTATCGCTTCTGCGGCGGGGCTGAGAGAAATGATGCGCTCGCGTGCGTCGTCGCCGGATGTGATCATCAGCAGCTTGCGTTTCGACATATCGGTAACGGTCTGGCTGGCTGCCGAATGGGTGATCCCCGCATGCTGCGAGATGGTGCGGATGGACGCCGGTCCCAGCGTCTGCAGGGCTCGTACAATCGGTGTGTAGCGCGGTTTGTAGTCGATACCCGTACGCAGGTAAGCCTCTTCTACAGCACCGTCCAGGCATTCGATCAGGTGGCGAAGGAGGGTTCCAAGGGTCGGAGATCTGGCCATTTGAAAATGTATAAGCGCTGTTACATCTCGGTGCAAGAATGTTTTCTGAAAGTCTGACTCAAAAATGGATCCGACGGCTTCGCCCCCGCGTGAAAATAACTTATGTCAACGGCTCCATCGGCATCTCGACCTTGTGGCGGTATTCGCGCCAGGCGATCAGCAGGCCGGAGGCGATCACCACGGCGGCGCCGAGGAGCACCATCGCTTCGGGATGTTCGCCGAGCACGAACCAGCCAAGCAGCATCGCCCACACCATCGCGGTGTAATCGAACGGCGCCAGCAGCGAGGGTTCGCCGTAGCGATAGCAATAGGTCATCAAAACCTGGCCCACACCGCCGAACAGGCCGCAACTGACCAGCCAGAAGATTTGCATCCAGCTCAGCGCCACATGATCGAACGCCATCACGATCAGTCCGGCGATGGCGCAGGCGCTCATGAAATAGAACACGATGGCTTCCGAGCGTTCGGTGGCCGACATCTGGCGGATCCACACCACGATGAACGCCGACAGCAGCGTGAAGGCCAAGGCATAGAGCACACCCTGCGACAGCTTCAGGGTGATGAGGGCATTCAATCCGCCATGCGGTTCCATCATCAACAGGACGCCGGCAAAGCCGATCAGCACCGCCGCCCAGCGCCACGGTCCGGCATGTTCGCGCAACATCAGCGCCGCCAGGACCACCGCAAAGATCGGCTGCATGAAGCCGAACGCGGTCACGGTGACCAGCGGCAAGAGCGCCAGCGCGGTGAAGTTGGTGAACATGGCGGCAACGCCGACGATTCCACGCACCACATGCACCAGCGGCCGTTCGGTTTTGATCGCCGCGCGTGGCCCCACTGTGAAGCAGGTCCAGATGAACAGCGGCAGCAGCGCGAAGAAGCCGCGGAAGAACACGACCTGGCCGATCGGCACATCGCCCGCCAGCTTGATGGCGCCGTACATGAGGGAGAAGGCGAGGGACTGGCCGAGCTTCAGCGTAATCGCCAGCGCGTTGTGTCTCAAAGCCAACCTTTGCGCTTGAACCAGATGTAGGGAACCACGGCCGACACGATCATCACCACCCAGGCCAAGGGATAGGCCCAAACCTGATCCAGTTCCGGCATGTGGTGGAAGTTCATCCCCCAGATCGAAGCGAACAGGGTCGGCGGCAGGAACACCATTGCCGCCACCGACATGATTTTGATGATGTTGTTCTGGTCGATGTTGATCAGGCCGAGCGTGGCGTCGAGTAGGTACGACAGGCGGTTGGTGAGATAGCTGAGGTGGTCTTGCAGTGAAGCAACGTCGCGGGTCAGCGTCTTGACGTGGGGCAGCACGTCCTTGTTGGTGCTGTTGTCCATCGCCTGTTGCAGGAAGGCCAGCGTGCGCGAGATGGTGAGCAGGCTCTCGCGGATTTTGCCGGCGAGATCGTGTTTGCGCCCCAGCGCCCGCAGAACTTCCTGGAACTCGTGGGAGGTGATCGGGTGCTGAGTGTTGTCGGGATCGAAGATGTCGCGGCTGATCAGTTCGATCTCGGTGGAGGCGCGTTCCTGAATATCGGCGAGCCGGTCGATGATGACGTCCAAAAGATCGAGCAGCACGTTCTCGGCCTTGGTGGCGGGAACGGTGCCGCGGCGGCAGCGCGCCTCGAAGGTGCGAAAGGGCTGCGGCTCGGTATAGCGGATGGTGATCAGGGTGTTGCGGATCAGGGCAAACGTCACCACGCCGGCCACCGGGCTTTCGGTGCCGGAATTGGCCAGCACCAGCGCGGTCATGTAGAGCGCGCCGTTTTCGGCATAGAGCCGCGACGAGACCTCGATCTCTTCCATGTCGGCGCGGGTCGGCAGGTCGACGCCGAGGGTGTTGTTGACGGCCTGGCGTTCCTCCGGACTGGGGTCGAACAGATCGATCCACAGCGCCTCGTGCGGGACGCCCGCGCTGTCCGCATCCGGAACAATTCTGAGGCCGCCGTTCAGCGGCAGGTAAGTCTTCATCATCGGACGGTGTCCGGAACGGGGAAATGGATGGGACCTGTCCCCAGACGGGCGACGAGGTCCGCGGACCATAGCCTCGACGTTGGAATGAGGCTAACTATTTTTCGTTAAGCAGTGGGCGAGCGACTGCGCCAGATTGCGCATCAGCCGGGGGTAAAGCCCTGGCCCCGGTTCAAGGTCCGCACCCAGGGGATCGAGCACGCCGAGGCGCGCCTGGGTATTTGCGTCCAAGGTCTCGATCAGCTTGGGCGGAAATTGCGGTTCGCGAAACAGGCAGACGGCACGACCTGTGGCCACCGCTTGTCGTAGCTCGGAAATGCGGCGGGCGCCGACGGGGCGATCGGGTGCGACCGTCACCGCACCGGCAGGGTGCAGGCCATAACGCGCCTCGAAATAGTGATAGGCGTCGTGGAACACGAGATACGGCCGGCCCTTGACCGGGACGAGGGTGGCGGCGATCTCGCGGTCAAGGGCTTCAAGCCGCACGATCTGGCGGGCGGCATTGGCGCGATAGAGCCCGGCATGGGCGGGATCGGTCTTGGCAAGCGCCGCGGCGATCGTTCGTGTCATGGCGATGGCGTTTTGCGGATCGAGCCAGACGTGGGGATCCGTGAGGCCGTGGTCATGCCCATGGTCGTGATCCGCGTCATCGCCCCAAAGCCCGCCGCGCCGCGCCGCCTGCAGCTTCACCCCCGGCGCCCGTTCCAGAACGACCACCCGTCCGCCCGCCGCCGCGAGCGCGCCGATGAGATAAGTCTCCATGTCGGGGCCGATCTCGAAGATCAGCGCTGCGGCGTTCAGCTTGCGCGCGTCGGACGGTTTAAGGGCATAGGAGTGCGCCGACAGCGCCCCGCCGATCAGGAGATCGGGCGTGCCGGCTCCCTCCATCACGCCGGCGACCAGGGAATGGACAGGCTTCAGCGTCGCCAGCACCGGTGGCGCCGCGTCTGCCGCGACGGCGGTCAGCAAACCAAGAATCAGAGCGCGGAAACATCTCGAAATCTGCATCATGCTCAAAGGCGAACATCGTGCCCCGGCTGTCAACACCCTGTCCGATACGCCTGCGGCAAAAAGCGTGCGCTTCGTTTCCGGGGGGCACCTTCAGCGACCTCAGGTGGTGTCGCGCCGATCTTTTCGCGTTCTACGCTGTGCCGGATGTTGTGCTGCGCGAGTCACAAAATTGCGGCGCCCGGCGACACGTCGCGGCAAGGATGCGGCGAGCGCATTTTTCCGGTGCACTTATATCGCGGATTTGACGTGCAGATTCGGTTCGCGATTACAGAACGCGAGATGCCGTGATGCAGCCCCATGCCGTGGCAGATTGAAATGGCAAATCGTTTTTGTTCCAGAACCGGAAGTGTCACGGATATTTCAAAAAACGGCTTTCGCCTTAACCATGTTCACGCGAAATCTTGCCTTAGTTCCGCCATCTCGCTTCCCAATCTCGCCAAAATTCGTTACCGTCAATTATAAACAAAATCCTAATGTCTCTTGGGCTTTGGTGGGGTGAATGGACAACGGGGTAGCTGGCGGCTCGAACCGCGGGTTTAAGACGTTTATCAGTGCGACCTTCATGCTGTCCCTGGTGGGCTGCGGCGGCTTAGGGCTTTTGCCGCACGAAACGAAGGTCTCGCAGAATTCCTTCCAGACATACGAGCAGGTGCAATCGGCGTACACGGACGTTGTTCCGGGCCAGACGCGCTTGACCGATCTGCCGAAGATGGGCTTCGACACGGCGACCACGCCGAATGTCGAGGTTCTGTCCTATCTCGGCGTGATCGAGCGCTTCATGCCGCGCTCGACGATGAGCTTCGATCATCTCGCACCGCAAGTGCAGTCCTGCATCGAATCCCAGGACCGCTGCTCGGCCTTCGTCTTCCATCCGCAGCACGTTGAATCGCGGCGCATGGGCAACATCTTCCTCGATCTGCTCGGCTTTGAGCGCCAGACCGTCGACACCGGCTGGGCGGCCGAAGTGGTGTTGCTGATGCAGGACGGCCATGTTGCCTACAAGCTGATGAGCGGGCGTCCGCGCATCGAGGACACGCGCGACCAGATTACGCCACTCGGTCCCTTGCAGGACATCGGCAACACTATGACGCGCACCGCATCGCGCTTCTTTTAGTTTGGGTTTGGGGACTTCAAGGGTAGTCACAACAACAAAAAGCAAAACCCCCGGATGCAAGTCCGGGGGTTTTGTAATTCATCGTCACCCTGAGGTGCCTCACACGCAGAAAAGTCAGCGCGGCGACAGCACCATCATCATCTGACGGCCTTCGAGCTTCGGCCACTGCTCCATCTTGGCGAAGGTCTCGGTGTCCTTCTGGATGCGGGTGAGAAGTTCCATGCCGATATGCTGATGCGCCATTTCGCGGCCGCGGAAGCGCAAGGTGATCTTGACCTTGTCGCCGTCGTCGAAGAAGCGGCGCATGGCCTTCATCTTCACTTCGTAATCGTGGTCGTCGATCGTCGGGCGCATCTTGATCTCTTTGATCTCGATGACCTTCTGCTTCTTGCGGGCTTCGGCGGCTTTTTTCTGCTGCTCGTATTTGTATTTGCCGTAGTCCATCAGCTTGACGACAGGGGGCTTGGCCTCGGGCGACACCTCGACCAGATCAAGACCCTTTTCTTCCGCGATAGCGCGGCCCTCGTCGGTGCCGATCTCGCCATATTTGTGGCCGTCGTCACCAATCAGCAGGATGGTCTTGGCGTAGATATCCTCATTGACGCGAGGACCGTCTTTGGCAGGCGCGGCCTGCGATGCAAACCTTTTAGGCGGGGCTATGACATTCTCTCCATGGTTACACCCAAACGCCGGCATCGCTTCGCGAGGACTTTGCCTGCCTCGCGAAACGTGGTCCGTCTTATGCGCGCAGGGCAAATCCTCCCAAGCCGGCCGTGGGGCCGCTTACGGGGTACAGAATAGGAATGCTCAACCATTTCGCAAGGGTTAATCGGCCACAGCCGGTCACTATTCCACGACGTCCTTGCGGGTTTCCGCTTCTGCCTTAATCCGCGCGATAAAGGCGTCCAGCGGCATCGGCCCCAGGTCCTTGCCCGAGCGCAGCCGTACGGAAACCTTGCCTTCGGCCGCCTCGCGCTCGCCAACCACCAGCATGTAGGGAATTTTCTGGAGTTGCGCGTCGCGAATCTTCTTCTGCATCCGCTCGGAGGAGAAATCGACATCCACCCGAAGCCCGGCGGTACCGTTGACCACCGGAACATCGAACAGGGTCTGGCGGACCTTGGTGGCGTAGTCGGTCACCTTTTCAGAGATTGGAATGATTCTCGCCTGGACCGGGGCCAGCCACGTCGGGAAGGCGCCGGCATAGTGCTCGATCAGGAAGGCGGTGAAGCGCTCATGGGTGCCGAGCGGGGCGCGGTGGATGACATAAACCGGCTGCTCCTGGCCGTCCTCGCCGATGTAGTTGAGACCGAAGGTCTGGGTCGCCAAAAAGTCGAGCTGGTTGGTCGAGATCGTGTACTCGGTTCCGATCACGCTCTTGATCTCGAAATCGATCTTGGGGCCGTAGAACGCCGCCTCGCCCTTCACTTCCTTGAAGGGATAACCGGACTCGATCATCGCCTCGCGGATAATGTTTAGGGCAGCGATCCATTTCTCGGGCTGGTCGACGTACTTGTCGAGCTTGTCGAGATCGGGCAGCGACAGGCGCATGTAATAGTCTTTGATGTTCATCAGGTCGTAGTAGCGCGCGTGCAGGCGCATGACCTTGATGAACTCCTCTTTGGCCTGGTCGAAGCGGCAGTAGATGTGGGCGTCGTTCATGCAGAAGCCACGCACGCGCATCAACCCGGTGAGGCCGCCGGAGGCTTCATAGCGGTAATCCTGGCCGTATTCGGCGATGCGCAAGGGCAGTTCGCGATAGGAATGGCGCGTCGCCAGATAGATCATATGGTGATGCGGGCAGTTCATCGGGCGCAGGTAGTAATTCTCGCCGTCGATATCGAGCGGCGAATACATGGTGTCCTTGTAATAGGGCAGGTGGCGCGAGCGGATGTAGAGCGCCTCCTTGGTGATGTGCGGGGTGGCGACGCGGACGTAACCGTCCTTGCGCTCTTCCTGCAAGGCGAGGAATTCCAGCTCCTGGCGGATCACCATGCCGTTTGGCATCCACAACGGCAGGCCGGGGCCGACATCGGGGGAGAAGGTGAAAAGCTCCATCTCCTTGCCGATGCGGCGGTGGTCGCGCTTTTCGGCTTCTTCCAGGCGGTGGAGATACTCGCCGAGTTCCTTCTGATCGCGCCAGGCGGTGCCGTAGATACGCTGCAGCTGCGCGTTCTTGGCGTCGCCGCGCCAGTAGGCGCCCGCGATCTTGGTCAGCTTGAAGGCGTCGCCGATTTTGCCGGTGGAGGCAAAGTGCGGGCCGCGGCAGAGGTCATGCCAGTCGCCGTGCCAATAAATCGAAACGTCTTCGCCTTCCGGAATGCTCTCAATCAGCTCGGCCTTGTACTTCTCGCCGATCTCCTTGAAGTGCGCGATGGCTTTGTCGCGCGGCCACACCTCGCGGCGGGTCGGCAGGTCGGCCTTCACAATGTCGTGCATCTTGGCTTCGATCTTGACGAGGTCTTCCAGAGTAAATGGCGTGTCCCTGGCAAAATCGTAATAAAAGCCGTCGTCGATCGACGGGCCGATGGTGACTTGGGTGCCGGGAAACAGCTCCTGCACCGCCATGGCCAAAACGTGGCTGGCGTCGTGGCGGATAAGCGCCAGGGATTCCGCGTCTTTCTTGGTGATGATGCGGATCGTCGCGTCATGTTCGATGGGGCGGAAGAGGTCGTATTCCTCGCCGTCGACGGTGAGAATTAACGCCGCCTTCGCCAAACCCGGACCGATCGAAGCGGCAATATCGCCCCCGGTCACGCCGCGCGGAAAATCCAGCATCTTGCCATCGGGCAGGGTGATGTTGATATGATCGGCAGATGCTGGCGCGGACACGGTTAAGCTCCTTCAAAAAGTGCCGGGACCATCTTCCAGTGGCTGGCTGGCGTCAAGTTTTTGCCGTACCGGCGTGGCAGAGGGGTAGCGTCAGGTTGGTGGTTTGTAGTTGGATTGAAGCGTGAACGAGGTTCGGATCAAATCGCGGCGTCTTGTCGCCATCGCATGCTTGCTCGGCATACCTGCGGCCTTTGCCGACGATTCTGCGAGCACGCCGGCCGCTTTTGCCGACGATCCGGCCGCGCTGGTCGCGATTCCGGTCACGCCGGTTGAGGTGCGCGAACTGCCCGCCGTCTCGGTCGATGGCTTGCCGAGCGTATCCTCGCTAAACCTCAGTTTGCCGACCTTGGTGGCGAAGGCTCCCGGCAAAAAAGGCAAAGCGTTCGCGCTCAAATTGTCCCCGCCTGCGGCCTCGACGAGTAACTCGCTCCTGCTTGCCGGTGGCCCGGTGGCGCTCGATCTCAAGGTTCCGGCCGCGAAAGACCTCTCCAGCGCCGCCTCGTTGAAGCTCAACCTGCCGGACGGCGCGGTGAAGGCGCAGGCCTCGGCCAGTGTCGGCAGAGAGGATGGCCAGACCGCCTTCTGGCACAAAGACGCCGCCAACCTCGAAGCGCAGATTTCCGGCCCGATGGGCACGGCCCTGAACGTTTCTGGGGAGAACAAATTATCGCTGACCTATCGCGCGCCAGAAAGCGTCGGCGCCGCGGATGGGCCGGCCCATGTCGTGCGCAGCGAGAGCCAGAGCGGGCAGGCCAGCATGACGCTGCCGCTCGCGCCGTTCCAGGTGACGGTCGGCGGCAATTCGACCAGCGAGCACACCCAGGAAGGCGCGCCCGGCAACGCCGCCAGCTTCACCCAGTCCGCTGTCCGCACTGCCGATCACACTGCTTATGTTGATGTCGAATGGCAGCCGCTTGCGGGCGTGCAGCTCAAGGGCGGCACCGCGGCGCGGGTCGCCAACATCAGTTGGCAGGATGCCCATTCGAGTTCCTACCGCTCGGTCAATCCGCACCTGACCGCAACCGTCACGCCGTTCCGCGATACGACCGTGACCGCCAAAGTCGAGCAGGTCGTGGCGCCGTTCGATGCTGCCGCTTTCGCCAATTACACCAAAGCCGACAGCGCGGCTAACGCCTCCGGCTTCCAGCCCGATCACGCCTGGCAGCTTCAGACCCGTGTCGAGCAGCGCGTCGGTCCCGCCAGCGTTTCGGCCACCTATACGAAGGCGCGCCAAGGCACCGTTACCGAGTTCGCCGAGGTTGAAGGTGTGCAGGCGCCCGCGACCACCCCGCTTTTGGGACGCGACAGCGTCGCGGTGGCGGTGAACCTGCCGCTTGCGGCAGTTGGTCTGCCGCACACGGATTTGACCTCCGAGGCGACATGGCAGTCCTCGCGGGTGGTCGATCCGGTTACGTTTGAAACACGCGCCGCTTCGGGGGAGCCGGCGCAGAAGGTTTCGCTGCGTCTGGCACACAGCCTTCCGTCACACAATCTGAGCATCGGCGTTACCGGAGAATTCACCGGCGAGCGCACCTCCTATCAGGTGAAAGAGCTGTCGACGACGGCGGCGAGCGGGTCGGTGGGGGCGTTTGTCTCCTACAAGCCCGGTGCTTACGAAGTCGATCTCAATGTGAGCGGCCTTTATGGGTC
Organism: Alphaproteobacteria bacterium UBA1301; assembly: GCA_002307725.1. Lineage (GTDB taxonomy): Bacteria > Pseudomonadota > Alphaproteobacteria > Micropepsales > Micropepsaceae > Rhizomicrobium. Next base: position 189,891 of record DBUB01000007.1, read on the forward strand.
TTCGACGCGCGACGACTTCTACCACGGCACCCGCGGTGCCTCACTGATCGACCGCTCCAGCGTGCAGGACAATTCCGGCCCGACGCTGAAGCTCGAGCTGAAAAGGCCGTTCTGAACTACGGCACGAAGATATCTTGCACCTCCTGATGACAAAAAAGGCCCCGGATCGCTCCGGGGCCTCGTCAGGAATCCCAGCCTTAGCGGCGGGCGAAGAGTTCGATCGTCACGCGATAACCGTTCACCGCATGGCAGCGCAGATAGACCTTGGACAGACTCCGATCCGAGCCCGGCAGGTCGTAGAAGTTCATCCGCCCGCGCTCCAACGTACGGCCATCGGCCAGCTTCACTTTGCGGCCGCCATCGAAGGTCGCGACGATACTGCCGCATTGCACGTCGTTTTCGAGCGGACGCAAGGCCAGCTTGTCGACATGGCGTCCGCCAAAGCCGGTAAAGTTGCTTTCCTTGTCATTGCGGCCTTCGAAGCTCATTGAGCCGAGCGAGACGAAATCGCCGCCAGGGCCACCCATCGGCCCATGACCCATGCCGGGGCCGCCACGACCGTCCATATCGCCGTGACCGCCCATCGGGCCAGGGCCCGCCATGGAGCCGGGACCGCCCACCGGGCCGCGCGGGCCAGGGCCACTCATCGTGCCGGGAGCATCGGGACCGCGGCCGCCGCCGAGCAGGCCGGACCAAGTGCGATCCCAATCGCGATCGCGCCGCCATTCATCGCGGAAGTGACCGACCTCGGCTTCGATGAAGATGCGGCCGCCGCGGAATTCGTTGGAACGGCAAGCGAAGTTGATGCTGTCGACCTTGCGGGCGCGGCCCCTGAGATCGACTTCCACCGGCTGGCGCTCGTCGAGCCGGCCCGAGAAGACATTCTGGCGCTCGCCGTTTTCGTAACGCACCACCACGGCGCGGCAGAAGATGTCGCTCCGGCTGGCCATCAGGCGCAGGTTTTCCAGCCGGCCGCCAAAGCGCGAATAGGCGGTATCGTTGTCGGCGCGATAACCAACATCGACACTGCCCAGGCGCACGTAATCGGCTGCCGCCGGTGCTGCGAATACGGCAGCAAACACCGCCGCCCCAAGCAGCGTGTTCACAGTTTTCATAGGCTTCCCTCCAGGTTCACTTTTGCGAATGGCGGATCATGTAGCAGTCTGTCGCAATTTCGAGAAGTTTCATGACAACCGCAATCAATCATTATCTATTTGCGTCTGCGTCGCAAGAGCATTTTCCTTCCGTTTTTCGCTGCTGCGACCGCTGTGGCGGCAGCGGGACAAATATGAACACAGCGTATACGGACGAACGTTCTGAGAGCAGTAAACGTTGCCATGCGCGCGGGGCGCGAATTCGCCCGCACAAAATATAAGTGCCACCATCTTCTCATAGAGGTGAAACGTCGGGAGCTGTTCAGTTTTGGGAAACTGCGGCGGCCTTAGGTTGTGCTGCGGAATCTGCAGGACTTCTGGCTATGTCGCGTCTCGGGTTGAAGTCGATTGCGAGCAAGGCGCTCGCCGTGGTGGTAGCTCTGATCGTCTTGAGTGTCGTCGCCACGACGGTGTTTCTCTTGAACCACTTCAGCACCGTGCTTGGAACCGAGCGACTGGCGCAAAACCTTTCGGCCGCCGAGATGATCGTCAACCCGGCTCACGCGGCGTTCAGCGTTGAAGACGGCAAGCTGAAACTCGGCGACCGCGTGCTCAACGGCGACACCAAGAGCGTCGATGCGGTGTCGAGCGCATTCGGTGGCGTGGCGACGATCTTCCTCGGCGATACGCGCATCGCAACCAATGTGAAGAAAGCCGACGGCACCCGCGCGCTCGGCACCAAGCTCACCGCCGGACCGGTCTACGACGCGGTACTGAGCGGCGGCAAAGAGTATCTCGGCGCCGCCAAGATCCTCGGCGCGAATTATGTCACCGCCTACAAGCCGATCAAAGACGTGGCCGGTCAGACCGTCGGCATTCTGTTCGTCGGGTTCAAAGCGTCGGAGTTCAATCGCCAGTTCGCCAACGCCGTCGAAGCGGCGGTCATCGCCGGACTGGTGCTCGCGCTTCTTTGCGGCGGCATCGGCTGGTTCGTGTTCTCGCGTCTGTTCGCGCCGTTTCACCCCTTGTCGCATTTGATGGAGGAGGCGCGGGCAGGCCGCTACACCAAGGATGTACCCTATACCGACCGCTCCGACGAATTCGGCGAGCTGGCGCGGGTCATCGAGATGTTCAACCAATCGGTGGAGGAGCGCCGGGCCCAGCGCGCCGCTAATATCGAGCATGTGGTGTCGACCTTCGGCGAAGCGCTGGACGCGCTGGCGAAGCGCGATCTCTCCTATCGGCTGCGGAAAGATGTTCCCGCGGAGTACCGGCTCCTCAAGGAGAATTTCAATCGCGCTGCTGAACTGCTCGACGCTGCGATGGGCGACATCAATCAGCGGGCCGGCGATATCGCGGGCGCCTCAGGCGAGATTCACAGCGCTGCCCAACAAATGGCCCAACGCACCGAACGCGAAGCGGCCGCGATCGAACAGACGTCGGCGGCCGTTAACGAACTCAGCCAGGCGGTGACCCGCTCCGCCGCTGGCGCCAACCAGGCCAACAGCGCCGCCGCGACCGCCAAAACCGACGCGAGCGCCGGCAGCGAGATTGCCAAGAATGCGGTGGAAGCGATCCGTGCCATCGCGCAGTCGTCCGGTGAGATCACCCAGATCATCGGCGTCATTAACGAGATCGCATTCCAGACCAATCTGCTGGCCCTCAATGCCGGTGTGGAAGCGGCGCGCGCCGGTGACGCCGGTCGCGGTTTTGCTGTGGTGGCGAGCGAAGTGCGCTCGCTGGCGCAACGCTCCGGCGAGGCCGCCAAGCAGATTCGCCAGATCATCACCCGCAGCGAAGAGCAAGTCGAAACCGGCGTGAAGCTGGTGGAAGACAGCGGCGTCGCGTTCGGACGGATCGTCAGCGAGATCGGCGAGGTTTATGATCTCGTCACCAGCATTTCAGCGGCGCAGAACGAGCAGGCCACCGCACTGAAGGAGATCGACAGCGCTATTCAGCAGATGGACCAAACGACCCAGCAGAATGCCGCGATGGCCGAAGAAAGCTGCGCCGCTAGTGACGGCATGGCCAGCCACGCCCGCGAGCTGGAAAGCGGTGTCGCGCAATTTGACGTGACGGGAACGCAGGAAAGGCCCACGCGCCTGTCCCACGCCGCCTGATTTTTCCGTGGCCAAATTCCGGCGGGCGCGATACACCGCCCCGGCTGTCTTTGCTGCTGGAGAGCGTGGTTATGTCCGCCAAATATTCGCGTATTGCTATCGTTACGGGTGCCACCTCGGGCATCGGCGAGGCGACCGTCCGCCGCTTTGCCGCGGAGGGAATCGCGGTCGTCGGCAATGGGCGCACGGCCGAAAAGCTCGTCAGCCTGGAGAATGACCTTTGGCCGTTGTTCCGCGGCGTGGCGGGCGATGCGGCCAAGCCGGAGGTGATCGAGGAGATGTTTACCAGCGCCGAAGCGGCGTTTGGCCCTGCCGACATCGTGGTGGCCAACGCGGGGCGCGGCCTCGGCGGCTCGGTTGCGACCGGCGACACCACCCGGATGGCCGAGATTTTTGAGCTCAATGTGTTGGGCGCGCTCGGTTTGATGCGGGCGGCGGCGACCCGCATGGTGCCGCGGCAGGAAAAGGGCTTTCCCAAGAGCGCGCAAGACATCGTCGTGCTCGGTTCCGTGGTCGGCCGTAATATCTCGCCGTTCAGCGGGCTTTACGGTGCCACCAAGCATGCGGTGCATTCGCTGGTCGAGGCGCTGCGGCGCGAAATCGGACCCAAGGGTGTGCGGGTGACGCTGGTAGAGCCGGGCTTCGTGCTCTCCGGCTTCCAGGATGGCGCCGGCTACTCGACCGAGATGGTCGATGGCTTCAAGACGCGGCTGGGGCCATTGCTTATCGGCGCCGACATCGCCGATGCGATCCATTACGTCATCAGCCGCCCGCCGCATGTCCATGTCGGCGATATCGTGATCCGTCCGACCCGGCAGGATTACCCCTGACGGCACCGCGGCGGCGGGTGCTTGGCTCAGGGGCAGGAATAGCCTATCAACCCGCCCCTGAAATCCCGAAGGGGCCCGTTTTATGACCGATCTGCCCGATCACCTTAGCGCCAATCCCAAAAGCCCGTTTTACAACGAGGCGCTGCTCGAAGCGGGCGTCGGCATCAAGTTCAACGGCGCTGAGAAGACCAACGTCGAAGAGTATTGCGTCAGCGAAGGCTGGATCCGGGTCGTCGCCGGCAAAAGCGTCGACCGCCATGGCAACCCGATGACGATCAAACTGAAGGGGACCGTCGAGCCCTACCACAAACCACCGCCGGGCGCCGACCAACCGCCGACCGAATAACGCGTCCCTTTAAATACGCAAAAAGGCGGTTCCGTCTTCCGGCGCCGCCTCTTTCAAAAGCCTTGGCGCACGGCACGCTCCTTCGAGCGCAACGACGGCACCGCCGCTTCCTCCCTCGGCTACCTGGGCGATGGCATACGGCGAACCGGCCGAGCGCCTCGGCCCATAATCCTGTCCATCATCCCACGGATGCGCGCGCGGCATCCTTCACCGATATGACGTTGCGCACATAATTCACTTCTCGGCCGCGGCCCCCAATGCGTTGGGGAATCGCGCGTCTTTGCTTGGGCAGCACTCCATCAACAACACGGGATCGAGATGGGATGCAGCGCTTACGATTTCAAGAGGGTGCGACAATCGCTACGCTATTAAGGGCGAGGTGCAATCGCAAGTGTTGTTCATGTACATGAACAGAATTGGTAAAGGGTGGCGCGGGGAAGACGATGGGCGCGCCCGTTAGCTCACACCACCGCGGCGTCGCGGAGCAATCCTGCGTCGGCCATTTCGGCATACAGGGCGTTCGGCGCGAGGTCGTAGCCGTTCGGCCAAGTGGGGGCGCCGAATTCGATGAAGACACGGGCGAAATAGGCGGGATCGCAGAGCGGTTCGAGCATTGGCCCGCCCGCAGCGACGATGTCGGCGAAATCACGCTCGCCGAAACGGCCGTCCGAAAAGCTGAGGCGCAACCGATGGCCGCCCTCGGCTTCGACTTTTGTCACTTTGATCAGCGTCAGTTCAGTCATCCTGCAAACCCGGGATGCGTTCGAGGGGTAGGCTCATTTGTGAGCGCGTCCAATTTTCCCGCAACTCCGGCCGACGCGCAAGCACCCATTCCTTGACCAGCCGCGTGGCGATTTTTGGCAAGTGCCCGGCCAGAATTTCCCCGGTTTCGATAGCGACGAACGCTTCGTGCTCGCCGTAGACGGCGTGGAAATGCGGCGGCGCGTGGTCGCGAAAATACATCCGGATCACGATGCCATAGAAGAACGAGATCGTCGGCATGACTGGCCCCGCAATGGCCCTACGATAACGGCGATGGATGGTAAACGAAAGGGTGGCTTACTTCTTTGCCCGCCGCTGCTTCAGCAGTTCCCGCCCGCGCTTCATGATTTCTTCGGCGTCAAACGGTTCCGTCCGTCCCGCGGCGATGTCGTCTAGCCCCTTCTGAAGGTCCGCCCGCAGCGCAGCCAACTCCTGCATTTGCACCGCGCGCTTCATCTTCCAATCGCGCAGCGCTTCGCGGATCACTTCGCTCGACGAGGCATAATTGCCCTCATCGACAGCCTCCCGCACGGAGGCCGCCATCTCGGCGGGCAGGGTAATGGTCAAGCGTTCGATCTCAGACATGATCATACTATATCATACTTGGTAGCAGCAGGCAATTTCGAATTCGGTCCGGTTCGGCGCCTCCCTTTCTGCCCCCGCTTGCGGGGGAAGTGGCCGGTGGCGCGCAGCGGCGCCGGACGAAAGGGGGCTGCGTTGCACTCGCTGGTAAGACGTCTTACATTCTTACCGTCGCACTGCGAGGCCGACCATGACTGCGCCGTTGTCGAAGATCACCTCGAAGTCGCAAACCGTCATCCCCAAGGCGGTGCGCGAGAAGCTGGGGCTGAAGCCCGGCGATCTCTTGCGCTATGTGTTCGACGGCAAGCGCGTGGTGATCGAAAAGGCGCGCACGGAGGCGGAAGACGATCCGTTTGCCACCTTCGGCGAATGGGCGGGCAAGGCCGACGAAAAAGCCTATCGTGGCCTTTGACATGGACTACGCATCCTTCGACATCGTCGTCGTGCCATTTCCTTATGCCGACCGTCTGGCGGAAAAGCGCCGCCCGGCTTTGGTGGTCAGCGCACCCGCGCTGCAAAAAAGCTACGGGCTGGTCTGGCTGATGATGATCACCAGCGCCGACAATCCCGCCTGGGATGGCGACGTCGCGATTTCCGATTTGAAGCTGGCGGGACTTCCTGCGCCCTCCGTCGTCCGCCCCGCCAAGATCGCCACCGTCGATGCCACCCGCATCCTGCGCCGGATCGGCAAACTGGCGGCAAAGGATGCGAGGCGGGTGAAGGACTTTTTGCGCGGGTCGCTGGCGGGGTAGGAATGTCGCGGAGAAAGTCCAGCCGTAGGCCGGAACGGGGCTCACTTCTTTGCCCGCCGCTGCTTCAGCAGTTCTCGTCCGCGCTTCATGACCTTTTCGACGTCAAACGGCGCCGTCCGCCCCGCAGCGATGTCGTCCAGCCCCGTCTGAAGGTCCGCCCTGATCTGGTCGATGCGCGCAGCGTACGATGCTCTTGTGTTCCATCGTTTTTCCCCCCCATTTCTCTAGCGCCTATTTTTCTACCAATGAGAGCACGTACTTTGTCAATTCAGCGAAATGATCCGGATCGTTCTCTAGAATCCATTCTGTTAGTGCTCTGCCGTGCCTGATTTTTCCATAATCTGTTTGAATTAGATTGCTAAACAATGATGTCAGAAGGCGAGGTGCATCGACTGTCCGCCACCACTCGCCAGTGCGGTAAGCCCCCATCCACTTTTCTGAACCGGAAAAAGTTTCGGCGTTTTTATCCAGCCAATCAATAATCAGAGCTTCTGAAGTTTCACCAAGCCCCAAGGACTTTGCCTCAGAACATATAATCGCGGTGAGGGCGTGCGGATGCACTAGAAAACATTCGTAACATCGCGCCGGTAGAAATTTAACGGTCCCCTTTGTTTCTGTTTCGACGCTGGCAATGTAGGCTTCTGATCTCTTCTCTCGATCGAATGAAAAGTGAAGCGAGTTTGGCAAAATCGCATTGGCGTCGGTCAGCTTTTTGTAAATATCTAGAACAACTTCGTCGGTTCCGGCTTTTCTGACGATTTCGTCAACACTTCTGACCGCTACGAAATCAACATCCGCCTTTACCGTTCCTCTTTCTCTTTGCAGGATAAGTGGAAAGCACTTCTCCTCGGTCGGGCCTTCGACCCAGACGATGCGTTCCATCCCAAACACATCGGCCGCGGACACGCCAATTTCAGCAAGCACGCGGCGCTGACTCGAGATCGTTTTTCTTTCAAGCTTCTCAACGACGCTCTCACCTTCCACTAGGCGAACAATAAAAACAGCATCGGGATCCGCCGCAGCGATGATTTCGGGAGAATGGGTAGACAGAAGATACTGGTGCTTATACTGCGCCAATATCTCAATCAATTTCTTCGCCGCGCCCGGGTGCAGGAAGGAGTTTGGTTCATCAATAGCAATGACGCCTCTATCAGTTGTCATGGCGACATAGAGAATGGCTAACGCTTGGCCAACGCCGGTGCCACTTTCCGCTAGTGGAATCCGCAAGTCTTCGCGTTTTGTTGCGGTATCGACCGGCCAAAGCTGGATTCCAACTTGGTTTCCTTGCCCGACGACTGCCACATATTTGATGTATGGAAAAATCTCATTCACATGGCGAACGTATTGCGCATAAAGCTCAGGATTTCCTATTAGTGAAAATAGGACGAGTGGGAGGTTTGCTGCATTGTTTTCAAGGATGTGTTGTTCGGTGAAGTTAAGTCGACTGATGTTGAATCTCTCAGCTTTGAACGCATAGACCTTATCCGGCAGCAGATATGTCACAAGTTGCCACGCGGTATCCTGCTCACCATTGGCTAGGCCGCTAGCGCTGTATGATCTGTTGTTGTCGCTGAGCGTTATTTGCGTGAAATTTTTTTGTCTAGCCGGAAGTTCGAACATGGCGTGGGAAGGGTATTGCAGAGATTGGACTCCGTTGGCATAGAATCGAAGCCTAAATGTTGGTTTGCCGGTTTCAAAAAAACTCTTAGCAAATTCCTGCGCTTGGACGCCCGGTTGAACGGGAAGTTGAAGAGACGCCCTTTGCCGTGAGAGCGCTCCAAATAGCTCGCCTTTTGATGGTACAAACTCAAAATCAAATTGACTATTTGGCGGCGATGCTTCGCCTCGGTGTTGGCGGATGTTCCGGTGCGGAAGATTCGGCGTATTGTTGAAACGGAAGGCCTCCAGGAGTGCAGTTTTCCCGGAGCTGTTCTTGCCGACTAAGACGTTGAATCCGTCGTTGAGTTCGATCCAGCCGGAATCGGAAAAGCTTTTGTAGTTTTGGATTCGCAGCTTGGTGATGCGCATCAGTTGGCCTCGGTCCTGAGTCTCAACATGCTACGGTATCGCGTTTGCATTGGAACAAAAAAGCCCCGGCGTTTCCACCGGGGCTTTCCGTATTTGACTTTGGTGCGATCTTGAAAACCGCCCCCCACCCGGAGCGGCTTGCGCCGCTCCGACCTCCCCGCGAGGGGGAGGTTGTTGGGGATCAATAATCCATATCGCCCATGCCGCCCATGCCGCCGCCGGGCATTGCCGGGGCTGCTTCTTTCTTCGGACGGTCGGCGATCATGGCTTCGGTGGTGACCAGCAGCGCGGCCACCGAGGCAGCGTTCTGGATCGCGATGCGCACGACCTTGGTCGGGTCAACGATGCCGGCTTCGATCAGATCGACATACTGTTCGGTCTGCGCGTTGTAGCCGTAGTTGGCGTTTTTCTGGTCGAGCAGCTTGCCGACGACGATGGAGGCTTCCACGCCAGCGTTCTCGACGATCTGGCGGATCGGCGACTGGATCGCCTTGCGCACGATCGCGATGCCGACGTTCTGGTCGTCGTTCTCACCAACGAGGGCGGCGAGCGCCTTGGTGGTGTAGAGCAGGGCCGCACCGCCGCCGGGGACGATACCTTCTTCCACGGCTGCCTTGGTGGCATTGAGCGCGTCGTCAACGCGATCCTTTTTCTCTTTCACTTCCACTTCGGTGGCGCCGCCGACGCGGATGACGGCCACGCCGCCCGCCAGCTTGGCCAGACGTTCCTGCAGCTTCTCTTTGTCGTAATCGGAAGTGGTCTCTTCGATCTGCTGCTTGATCTGAGCAACGCGGGCCTGGATGTCTTTCTTCTGGCCGGCGCCGTCGATGATCGTGGTGTCGTCCTTGGTGATCTTCACGCGCTTGGCAGTGCCGAGCATGGTCAGCTTGACGTTCTCAAGCTTGATGCCGAGGTCTTCGCTGATGACCTGGCCACCGGTGACGATGGCGATGTCTTCCAGCATGGCCTTGCGGCGATCGCCGAAGCCCGGCGCCTTGACGGCCGCAACCTTGAGGCCGCCGCGCAGCTTGTTGACCACCAAGGTGGCCAGGGCTTCGCCTTCGACTTCTTCGGCAATGATGAGGAGCGGACGGCCCGACTGCACGATCGATTCCAGGATCGGCAGCAGGTCCTTCAGCGTGCTCAGCTTCTTCTCGTGGATGAGGATGTAGGGTTCCTCAAGCTCGGCCACCATCTTCTCGGCGTTGGTGACGAAATAGGGGCTGATATAGCCGCGGTCGAACTGCATGCCTTCGACGACTTCCAGCTCGGTGTCCTGGCTCTTGGCTTCTTCAACCGTGATGACGCCTTCGTTGCCGACCTTGGCCATCGCTTCGGCGATCATCTTGCCGACGGCAACGTCGCCATTGGCCGAAATGGTGCCGACCTGGGCGATTTCGTCGTTCGACTTGATCTTCTTGGAGCGCTTCTTGAGGTCCGTGACGACCGCTTCCACGGCCTTCTCGATACCGCGCTTCAGATCCATCGGGTTCATGCCGGCGGCGACCGACTTGGCGCCTTCGCGCACGATCGAGCGGGCCAGAACCGTGGCCGTGGTGGTGCCGTCGCCGGCCGCGTCATTGGTCTTGGAAGCCACTTCGCGCACCATCTGGGCGCCCATGTTCTCGAACTTGTCGGCAAGCTCGACTTCTTTGGCGACGGTGACGCCGTCCTTGGTCGAGCGCGGCGCGCCGAAGCTCTTGTCGATCACGACATTGCGGCCCTTGGGGCCGAGGGTGACTTGCACGGCGTCGGCGAGAATGTCGACACCACGGAGCATCCGCTCACGGGCGTCGGCGCCGAATTTTACGTCTTTCGCAGCCATTGTATCTTTTCTCCAGAATTCGGAATTGGATCAGAGCGAGTAGGGAAGAAAAAGCGGGATGCAGGTTTTCCCCATTCGTACTTCGCTTATTTCTTCTTCTTCTCGACGATGCCCATGATGTCGGACTCCTTCATGATCAGGAGTTCGTCGCCATCGATCTTGACCTCGGTGCCGCTCCACTTGCCGAACAGCACGATTTCACCGGCCTTGACTTCGGGGGGAACGCGCTTGCCGTTGTCGTCGAGGGCGCCAGGGCCAACGGCGATGACTTCGCCTTCCTGCGGCTTCTCTTGGACGGTATCGGGGATGATGATGCCGCCGGCTGTCTTCTGATCTTCTTTGACGCGACGTACGACGACGCGGTCACCTAACGGACGAAATGCCATTGGGGATTGCCTCCTCAATTAAATGTTGAACGATATAAGACACTTAGGTTGTTTCCTGGCCTCGTCGGCCAAGCCTGGCAGCACTCTCACGTTCGGAGTGCCAACCGTTGATGGGGGATATAGGTCCGAGTCTGGGATTCGTCAACGAAAAAGGACAGCTTGCCGCAGGTGATGGGCCCCTTTTTCCACCGCCGCAGGCAGCAGAAACAATCGCCCCCACTTTTTTGCCCCAGCCGCCACCCTACTGCCAGGGCCGCGTCCCTCTCGCCATTCCCAGTTAGCAAAAGCGGACGCGGCATCGCAGTGTTCGCACGGGGGAGGCAGAGTAGAAATACGCTGCGCTCTCTGAGTACATTCCGATCCTACGCGCGGCACCGGTCTCAGCCTATCTTAGGGCTGTTCGTATGAACGTGGCGGCGTTCGATACCCGCCTGGCCAGCCAAAACTTGAAATCGACTTGCGAAACGAGCGGCGCAACGCGCGACTGCTCGCCGTCGTCCGTCGGCCTCTTTCAAGCTTCGGGTTGACCATACCTAACAACTGAGGGAACCAAATGAGACTTCGTAGTTTTGCGCTTGCGGGCGTGGCAGTGTTCGCATTGACGAGTTCGGCTTTTGCCGCTGATACCGGCTGGTACGTTGGAATTGGTGCCGGTTTGAGCATGCCGCAGGCCGTCAAATTTCCAACCACTGGAACCGTAACCGCCAATAACGTGCCGTATCTCGCCGATGGCGCAAGCCTCAAAAACTCTTGGCGCGGTATCGGCACGATCGGTTACGCCTGGGACAATCACTTCCGCTTCGAAGCCGAGGCCGGCTACACCGATCCGAAGGTCGGGTCGCTGAATCTGAGCGGCGTCAAGTCATCGCTCACCAGTGTCGACGTTACCGAATTCACGGCGATGGGAAACCTCTTGTATGACGTGCCGGTCAGCGAGCGGTGGTATTTCACCGTCGGTGCCGGTGGCGGTTGGAACTGGACCGCGCTGGACTTGGTCAGCTCCAAGATCAGATCGGCCGGCCTTACCTGGCAGGGTATCGCTGGTGTGACCTACAAGCTGAGCCGCGAAACGGATTTGCAGCTCGACTATCGCTATATCACGACCAGCGGGCTTGAGAACTTCGACCCCGGACACAAGGTGAATCTGGCGTCCCACAATGTGATGCTGAGCTTGCGCTGGTACTTCGATCAGCGGGACGCGGCGCCGCCGCCCCCGCCGCCGGTTGCCAGTGCGCCGCCGCCGCCCCCGCCGATGCCCGTCGCACCGCCGCCGGTGACGACCTACATCGTCTTCTTCGACTTCAACAAGGCGGACCTGACGGCAGCGGCCCAGGCCGTTATTGCTGAAGCGGTGAAGATCGCCAAGACCAACGGCTTTGTGAAAGTACAGATCGTGGGCCACACCGATACGGTCGGCTCCGACAAGTACAACATGGCGCTGTCGCTGCAACGCGCCGAGGCCGTGAAAGATGAAATGGTGCAGGAAGGCCTCGACGGTGGGGCGATCGGCATCTCCGGCAAGGGCTTCCATGATCCGCTCGTTGCGACCGGTCCCGGCGTGCGTGAGCCGCAGAACCGCCGTGCGGTGATCGATCTCGGCCGCTAAGTAACACCGACGACAATACGGAAAAGGGCGGGCCGGTCGGCTCGCCCTTTTGGGTTGGCGCGTCGCCGACAGTTTCCAACCCAACACATTCTGAGACTGTCAATAAGAATTAGGCGCGCAAACGTGTCGCGCCATTGGGCGCTGTTGCGTATCCCGCAGTGTCGCAACCAGACATAAAATTCACAGTGATTTGTATTTAGCCCAAACCATTGAGCGGACGGTGATTTGGACCGCCTGCATCTAATTAACGCTTTGGAAAGCATAGTTTTTTGGAGCATGCCTTGACGAAGTTATCATCAGGTGATAAGTATGCACCGAATGGAAGCCTCGAGCGTCTTCTCGACCTCAACGGAGAGGTCATGGAAATGGGAGGAGGTTATTGGGTGAAAATCGTTGCACACAAGGTCGAGCCGAGTGAGGCAAAGCCTCATGGGATTGACTACAGCCTTTGTCTGTTTTCATCCGACGATGAGAGGCTTGTCTGTTTCGATAACGCGCATCCCGTTCGCAAGAAGGGGTTTGCCCGTCCCAAGGTTGTTTCGGCCAATGACCATGTGCATATGGGGAAAGATGTTGAATCCTACCCCTACGTGGATGCGGAGGGGCTGATGCACGATTTCTGGGAGGCCGTAGACCAAATTCTTGCAGCGAAAGGAGTGTGATGACTATGAACGTCTTGAAAATTGGCATTGCTTCTCGCGAAGAGATGAAGGCCCGCACCATGGCTGTTGCGCGGGGAGAACGAAAGCCGCATCAGGATGACCCGAAAGTGTGGTTCACCTCGATTGAGTCGTTTGCGCAGGTTCTTTCGACAAAAAACAAACTACTTTTGGAGATCATCCAAAAGGCAAAACCAACATCGCTTGCCGAACTGGCAAAGCTATCTGAGCGAGAGGAAAGCAACCTATCCAGAACACTTCATACTATGGAGCGGTATGGATTTGTTGAACTGAAGAAAGGCGAAGGTGGGCGCCTCGTCGTTTTTGCGCCATACGATGCCTTCCACGTCGAATACGGAACCGCGGCCTAGCACGTGGTGGGGCGCGCTTTGAATGCGCCGCCCTCAGCGCTTGGTCGCCACCACGCTGGCGGTATCCATCAGGAACGAGCCGTCGGCTTCGAGCGCGAAATACTTTCGCACCGCGTCCGGCATTTTTGCCATCAGTGCCAAGATGGCGTCGGCCAAAACCTTCGGCGTCTGCATCCGCTGTATCCAGCTCACAAAGTCGATGTGAATCCGCCGCCGCGTGGGCTCGCCGCAGGCAAAGCCCGCCGCCGTCAGCATGGCGAGCCATTCGCGCACGGCGTAATCGCGCACGTGGCTGGGGTCGCGCAGCATTTCCAGCGTCTGGAAGAAGGTGTCGGTGAGCGGTGCATCCGGCGCCACCACGTCCATCACTATGAGCGGCGCGCCCGGCTTCAGCACCCGGTACGCTTCGCGCAGCGCCGCGGGCACATCGAGCCAGTGATGCGCCGAATAGCGCGTCGCCACGAAATCAAAGGTCGCGTCGTCAAAGGGCAGGCTTTCCGCTTGGCCTTGCCGCGTCGCGAGATTAGCGATGCCGCGTGCCGCCGCTTCCTGCGTTACCGCCGCCAGCATGGCGCTGGAAAGATCGTAAGCCACCACCGTGCCCACATGCGGCGCCACCGTGAAACTGACATGGCCGCCGCCGCAGCCAAGATCAAGCGCCGTCGCGAAGCCGCGGCCCGCCACGAAGGCTTTCAATTCGTCGAGGTCTTCGCCGGTCGCATGCACGGCGCTCGCCACGTAGGCCGCGGCGCGCGGTGAAAACTGCCGTTCGGCCAAGGAAGGCTTGTTGGTATCGCTCATGCCGCCCCCTGGAAGGATTCCAGCACATTGGCCGCCAGTTCGCCGAGCGCGTCGAAACAGTAGCCGCCTTCGAACACGAACAGCACCGGCTTGTGCAGGTCGGCAAGGCGCGCACCCATCTTAAGGTAATCGTCCGCCTTCAGCTTCATGCCGGCGATGGGGTCCTCGAAATAGGTGTCGAGGCCGAGGCTGACGATCACCACGTCTGGTCCGATGTGCTTGATGGCGCCGATGGCGAATTTGAGTGCCTCGTCGTAGCGCGCCCAGTCGGTGCCGAGGGGCAGCGGCAGGTTAAGATTGAAGCCTTCGCCGTCACCTTCGCCGCGCTCGTCGGCGAACCCGATGTAATGGGGATAGGCGAAATTGGGATCGGCGTGGAGCGAGCAGAAGAAGACGTCGGAGCGCTGGTAGAAGATCGATTGGGTGCCGTTGCCGTGATGGTAATCGACATCGAGGATGGCGGGCTTCAGCCCCGCTTGGACCAGCCACGCGGCCGCGATTGCCGCGTTGTTGAGATAACAGAAGCCGCCGAACACGTCGGCCGAGGCGTGATGACCGGGCGGCCGCGTCAGGGCGAAGACCGATTTCTCGCCATCTTTGAGCGCAGCTGCGGCCGACAAGACCACGTTCACCGCTTCGCGCACCGCCGCCCAGGTGCCACGGGCGATCGGCGTATCGGTCGAGGAAGCGTAGGACCCCAGCCGCGCTTCGATATCGGCTTTGCGCCGCCAGCCTAAACGATCGGCGTGCATATCATGCGACGGCCAGCTCGACGGGATCGCCACGCCCGCGTTCTTGCCGTAGCGCTTGGTCCACGCCTCCCAGGCTTCGGTCAGAAAGGTCACCAGACCGGCATCGTGCACCGCCAGAATGGTGTCGTCAGCGAAGGCCGTGGGCGGCACGATCGGCCCGATGTGGCGGGCTTGCAGCGCGACGCGTACTTTTTCGGCGCGCACGGGAATTTCCACCGCCGGCAGAAGCTGGCCGCCTTCGAACTGAACCTCGGGATCATGGTCCAGATGGACCGGAGAATAGAACGTCTTCATTCCAACTCGATATCTGCTGCGTGCCAACGCAGCAAGGCGCGAGCGTAACGCGGCATGACTGTGGGCATCAAGGATTGTCCTTCGGGCGGGCGGTCCACACCGAACACCGCCTTGGGGAAGTCGAGCGTCTTTTGGATCGCCCAGATCTCGTCGTGGCGCTCGGGCGGCAGAATCGTCGCCGGATCGCCGACCGCAATCCAGCCGAGCGGCACGACGGCGTCTTCGGCGAGCACGGTCTTGATATGCACGATGGCGTTGATTTGTACTTCGGCGCGTTTCTTCAGCACTGCCTGGTTGAACACGGTGACACCAGTAGCGATGAACACCTCGTCTTCCACTGTGCAGCCGGTGAGAGTCGCGTGTGGACCGATCAGCACGTTGTTGCCGATGGTAAGTGGCGCGCTTTTCACGCCGCGCAGCACCGCGGTGTCCATGACGATCACGTTGTCGCCAAGCCGAATCGGACCGCTTTCCGCCGTCAACACGGCGCCGAATCCGATTGAACAGTTTTCGCCGATGGTCACGTCACCAGCGATCACTGCGGTGGGCGCGATGCGGGCGCTGCCAGCGATTTTCGGCCGCTTGCCGTCGTGTTCGATGCGCATTTGCCGTCTCCTTTATGCCGGTTCTAGCACGATCCCGCGAGCTTGGCGGATCGATTATGGCGGACCTGCGGCAGCGACCTGACGCCAATCTAACGAAACTGTTCATGTCCGGTTCAGCCGGTGCGTACCAGACTTGCGCCAGGTTTGAATATCAGCAGCCGGAGCACGGCGTTTCATCTTGGGAGATCAACTATGAAACGGTTTGGCAGGGCAGCGTTCAGTGCAATGCTTCTGGCGGGCGCGGCGTTGTTCGCGTCATCGCCGGCACGGGCCGATGTGGGTATCGGCTTTTCATTCGGATATGACGGCGGGTACTTCAACGATTCGTGCGACTACTACGACTACTACGATGTCGCCCCGCCGTGGGGCCTGCCGCAGGATTATTGCGATTACCCGGTCTATTTCGAGCCGGTGTATTGGGGCGGTAACTGGTATCGCGGCCCAATCTATTACCGCTGGTACGGCGGCCAGCGGATGTATTGGCTGAACGGCGGCTGGCGGCGCGACGAGTGGCGCGGCGGGCGGCCTTCGATCCGCTGGTCGGATCGCGGCGGCTGGCATGGCAGAGATGGCTGGCGTGGGCGCGATGGCTATCGCGGCGGTTACGGTTACGGCGGCCATCGTGGCGGCTACGGTGGCGGCAATTACTATCAGCAGGGTGGCGGCAACCGCGGCTGGAACGGCGGCGGCAATCAGGGTGGCGGCTCTTACCAGCAGGGTGGTGGCAACCATGGCTGGGGCGGCGGTCAAGGTGGCGGTGGCCACGGCGGCAGCTATGGTGGCGGCCGGGGCGGCGGCGGTCACGGTGGTGGTGGCGGCGGCGGCGGACAAGGTGGCGGACAAGGTGGTCACCACTGAGCGCCAGATCGTGTAAACTTACGACCAGTTGCGTGATTCAGTGGACAAACGCCGAAAGGGACTAGGCAAATGGGGACTCTCTGGAAAACGACCGTCGCGGTGGCGGTTATGGTGGCGGCAAGTGCAATCGGTTCGCCGGCACGCGCCGATAGTTTCAATATCGGATTTGGTCATGGCGGGGTTAGTTTCAGCTATAACACGGGCGGCTATTGCGACAGCTACGGTTGCCCCGACGGTTACTGGGACATGCCGATTTACGACTGCCCGGTGTTCTTTGGCGGCGAATGGTATCGCGGTCCGGTCTATTACCGGCGGATGCACGGGCGCACGTATTATTGGCTCCACGGCGATTGGCGCCCGGATCAGTGGCGCGGCCAGCGCCCGCGTGGGGTCTGTTCGAACCGCTTCCGCGATCCGTTAGGCTTCGACTTCTATGAGAACAACGGCTTCCGCATTCGCGACGATTGGCGCCAGCGGTGGCACCGCGAGCATGGCGATCGCAATTGGGATCGCGGTCGCGGCGGTCCTGGTGATCATGGTGACCGTGGTGGCCCCGGTGGATTCCAGGGTGGTCCTGGCGGCCATAACTGGAACAATGGCGGCAACCAGGGTGGCAACCACGGTGGTCAAGGCGGTTGGCCCTTCGGCAACAACCAGGGTGGCAATCATGGTGCCAACGTCCATGGCGGCCAGCCCGGCCCGCAAGGTGGCGGTCAAGCGGGTGCCCAGGGTGGTAACCATGGCGGCAGCGTCCAGGGTGGCCAGCCGGGCAGCGGCCCGCAAGGTGGCGGTCAAGCAGGTGCCCAGGGTGGCAACCATGGTGCCAACGTCCAGGGCGGCCAGCCGGGCCGCGGCCCGCAAGGCGGCAGTCAAGCGGGTGTCCAGGGTGGCAACCACGGCCCCAACGGTCAGGGTGGCCAGCAAGGTGGCCCAGGTGGCAAGGGCGACAAGGGCAGCAGCCATAGCAGCAGCAGCGCTCCGAACGATCCCAAGCAACGCTAACACTTTTCTGTAATGCGTGAATCGAGGGCCCGGCAACGACGCGTCGGGCCCTCGTCATTTGTTGACACAATCGGTCCGTAACGCATCGTAACCCGCAAGCGCCTAACGCGATGCGCCACGCGGGGTTCCGGAATGCGTTGATGTCGATTGATCCTTCGCCTCGCGCTGGTAGCCTTTGGGCGAAGATCGTGCTGAGGGACGTAAGATGCGCGTCGGTGTTCCAAAGGAAATCAAGAATCACGAATATCGCGTCGGCCTGACGCCGGCCGCGGTACGGGAGCTCACCGCCCGCGGGCATGAGGTGTTTGTCGAGACCAAGGCGGGCGACGCCATCGATCTCACCGACGAGCTCTATGTGAAGGCTGGTGCCAAGATCCTTCCCACCGCAGCGGAGGTCTTCGACATCGCTGAGATGATCGTGAAGGTCAAGGAACCGCAGCCGGTCGAAATCGCGATGCTGAAGAAGGGGCAGACGCTGTTCACCTATCTGCATCTGGCGCCCGATCCGGAGCAGACCAAGGGTCTGCTCGCTTCCGGAGCCGTCGGCATCGCCTACGAAACCGTCACCGACCCGCACGGCGGCCTGCCGCTCCTTGCCCCGATGAGCGAAGTGGCCGGCCGTATGTCGATTCAGGCCGGTGCCCATTGCCTGGAGCGCGCCCAGGGCGGACGTGGCGTCTTGCTCGGCGGCGTGCCCGGCGTTCCGGCGGCGAAGGTCGTTGTGCTCGGCGGCGGCGTGGTCGGCACCAACGCGGCGCGCATGGCGATGGGGCTGGAGGCCCACGTCATCCTACTCGACGTGTCGCTGAATCGCCTGAAAGACATTGACGAGCAGTTTGGCTCGCGCCTGCACACCCTGTATTCCACCATGGATACCATCGAGAGCGAGATCGTCACCGCCGACCTCGTTATCGGCGGCGTGCTCCTGCCCGGCGCCGAAGCGCCCAAGCTGATCACCGAGAAGATGGTGGGCGAGATGAAGAAGGGCGCGGTGATCGTCGACGTCGCCATTGACCAGGGCGGTTGCGCCGAAACCAGCCATGCCACCACGCATACCGATCCGACCTATCTGGTGCACGACGTGGTGCATTACTGCGTCGCCAATATGCCGGGCGCGGTGGCGCGGACCTCCACTTTCGCCCTGGGCAACGCGACGCTGCCGTTCACCCTGGCGCTGGCCAACAGGGGCGCGGAAAAGGCGATGAAAGCCGATCCGCATCTGCGCGCGGGGTTGAATGTCTATCGCGGCGCACTGACGTATGAAGCGGTGGCTCGCGCCCAGCACCTCACCTTCGAAAGCGCCGAGAAGGTGTTGGGGATGTAAGGAGCTTCAGCAATGCAGCGTGTTAGGTTGTAGGGACAAATTGTCTTGTTTTTGCAACCTAATGCAATATACTGAAAACGTGATCTGAGACTCGGCTCAACCGAGGGGTAGGATCGCACCGGGGAGGGGTAAACCCCTCCCCCTTTTCGTTAGAGCTCCACAATTCCCAATTGGTTACCCAAGCTCGCGCGCCTGTTCAGTATGGGCGCGAGGCGATGCAGATACTTTTGTGCGGTCTGTTTTCGTACAAACGAATTGGGCCGGTAGAGTTGATGTAAGAAATACGCAGAGACATCACATGCTTGGATAAAGAGGCTATCCCGTGAATCCTTAAACGGCCTTCAACGTCTTTCGAAAGCCAACAAGTTGCGACACGAAATTACGCCATTGGCTTTCGTGAATCACAAGTCCCGATAAGCCAAAGTAGGACGTAGGTGAATTGACGACGCCGGTGTCTCCACTTTCATCAACGTACATCAGATACATTGCATCATCCCCGCATCCCGCACGTCTTCGCGTTCTTCGTTCTCCCCTCGCGTTAATTTATCAATTTCGCGTCCCAGGTAATACAGACTCATTAACGCCCGCCATTATCCGTCTTGCGAACCTGCAACGCATTCGCGCTTCATCGCGCGCTTGCCAGCGATGGCCAGCACCGTCAACAGTGCGACCGCCAGTGCGGCGTGGGCGCGGAGCATTGTTGTTCCGTGCAGCGATGCGTCGGTGAGGAAGCCGTACCAAGTATAGACTAGCAAGCCGCCGGCGGTGGCGGCGAAGCGATGCCGGTTGGTCCATCCGGCGCTGCGTTGCGCCGCAAGACCACAGCCCAGCATGACGATCAACATCGCCAGCATGCCGCCAGCCACGCTTTGCCACGGCCAATGCCAAACGAAAGCGCCTTGGCCATAGCAGATCATGAACGCCGATCCGGCGACGAACGCGATGATGGCGATGCTCCAGGGTGGCAGTGCGCGCCCGGCTGGTTTCTTTTCTCCGGCGGGAAGTACAAAGGCGAGCCCCACCGCGACGACGGCTGCCAGCGCGGCAGCACCAAGTTGCACGGGCGCGGCCCAGAAATGTCCCTGCTTGGCCATGCTAAAAGTTATCAGCACCGCGATGACGACGTAGATCAGCGCCACCACGCCCAGTCCGATGTTACCAAGCCATGGCTCGGTGCGGCGCGACGCGAACAGCGCCTCGGTCAGCGCCACCGGCACCAGAATGCTCCACACGATATGAATGCCGAGGACATAGACCGTCCACACCGCGCTCATGCCGAGGTGCGGCAGATAACCGAAATCGAGCAGGCGAAGCCCGAGAAAATTCGGGTTGAACAGCGATTGCAAGATGAGGCCTTCTTCTACAATGCCGTAAGCGAGCGCCAGGAACGGCATCGCCAGCCAACCGCGGCCACTGCGGCGCGCCACCTCGCGCACCAGCACCGCACCGCTGCCATAGAGCGGCAGCAAGATGAGCAATTGGCCGATCTGCGCCATCGACATACTGCCGGAAAGATATTCGGCGATCAGCGGCGACAGTAGGTAGAGCGTGATCACAGGCCATAAGCGTTTCATGGAGAATGTCCTCAATGAGGCAGGACGTGTTCAGCCCTTTGCCAGTCGCGCCAGCATTTCGAAAAGCAGCGTCCGTTCGGTTTTGGTGAGCGGCGCCAGAAAAGCGTCCTGGGTTTTCTGCAAGCGCGGGCCGAGGGCCGCGAATTTGGCCTTACCCTTAGATGTCAGCTTGACCAGATGCGCCCGGCGGTCTTCGGGATCGGCCGCGCGAATGACCCAATCTTCGGCTTCGAGCGCGTCGAGAAACAGCACCAGCGACGATTTTTCGATCTGGGCCGCGTCGCCTAGCAGGCGCTGACTCAGCGGCCCTTTGTCGGACAGCACGCCCAAAATGGCCAAATGCCCGGGATTGAGACCGCTGCCCGCGATGGCCGTCGCTACGCCGTCGCGGAGCCGGCTTTGCGCCATATGCAGCAGGAATCCGGCGCTGGTCAGCGATGGCGATTCCCGGCTGGGCCGTTCGGATCGGGGGGGAGCTTTCGCTGCCATATGCCAACGCCTCTTTTGTCGACGCCCATATAGACCAATAATATATAATCTAATAATATACGATTAAGCGGCAGGTATGCCGCTGTCAAGATGGAGGAAATTTCCGAGTGCGCGCGGTTGCGGCGAATATGAGTACTAGTTTCATGTACGCTCCCGTCCCCCAGAAATGGGGCAAATTGGAGCGATATGGGCGCGTGGCGATGAAGCCACTGCGCAGTTTTTCAAGCCGGTGAGGCCGGTCTTGCCTTGCCGCGGCGAAAGAAGAAATGCAATGCTTCCGCCATTGGTATTTTTCCCGGTGCTTCATGCAGAAGAAGATTCTTGCCGTTGTGGCGCTTTTGGTTCTGGCGGGCTGTCAGACGCCGCAAACCGTGCCGCCGCCTGCACCTACGGTGCCGGGTACGCCACCGGTGCCGCATCGCGCCGAGCAGCCGCCGTTGCCGCCGATCCATTCGGCTGGCCCGCTGACCAAACCGATGGTCGCGACCTATATGGATGCCCAGGAAGCCGATTTGCGCGACTATCTACGCGGCCAGAACGTCTTGGTGTCGCGCCGCGGCGATGGCTTGGCGGTGATGCTGCAAAGCGACCGGTTGTTCGATAAGGGCGACATCTCCGATTGGGGCGATGCTTTTCTGCGCGCCATGGTCATGGTGCTGGGCCATTACGATCACACCATGATCGAGGTCAACGGTTACAGCGATGCCGGGGCCAGTCCGGATGCGGCGATCGCCGTTTCGCAAAAGCGGGCCAAAGCCGTTGCCGATGGGCTTGCTCATTACGGCATCGCGGGCGGGCGGATTACCGCTAGCGGCCTCGGCGCGGTGAATTTGCGCGTTGCCAATGCGGCGGATGCCAAGAACCGCCGCATCGAGATCAAGATCACGCCGAACCCGAAGTAATCCTTATTTCGGCGTGTAGGCATACGGCCCGACGATCGTGCCGACGAAGCCGCCCGCTTTCTTGGTGGAGAGCACGGTGGCGTCCGCGTCTTTGACCAGCGTCGTGAGCGTGCCCGGCGTGCCGAAGGCGAAATCGATCTTGCCGGACTTGACGGCGATCTGAAGTGTAAGCGCGCCGTCCGGTGCCGGAGCGCAGGAAAGCGTGGTGCCATTGTCGGGATCGCCATCGCCCGCGCGCCGCGTCACGCACACGGCGTTTTTGCCGCCGTCGTGCACCAGTCCGAAGAAATAGAACGCCTTCGAATTCTGGAACGCCACCAGCCCAGCGCGCTCGCCGTCGATCTTGGGATCGAACCGCAAAGTGCTGGTCACCGTTGCATTGGCATGTTGCAGCCGCTTGCCGATAAACGAGGGTTGGCCGTCAGAGCCGATCGCCACTGGTCGCGATTGCACATTCAGCGCGCCGCTGTCGACCGTGTACCAAACCTCGCGCGGCGTGCGCACCGTCACCCAGTCGAGGCCGAGCGGGGCAGCGAAGGCTTCTGCCGTCTCGAAGTTTCCGGCATGCGGCTGTGGGAGGGGTTCTTGCGGCAAGTTCGGGCGTTTGACCACGAACGGCACCGGTGCGCCTTTTTTCAAAATGACCGGCCAGCCGTTCTTCCAGGTTACCGGCAGCATGAAGGTCTCACGTCCGGTGTTATAGAAATCGTCTGCATAGGGCCGTGTGCCGAGGAACACCGCATACCACTGGCCTTTTTGAGTCTTGACCAGATCGGCATGGCCGGTGGAGGTCACCGGGAAGGCGCGGCCGGGCGCAAGATCGCGCTGGGTGAGGATCGGATTGCCCTTATAGGAGACATAGGGTCCCCACAGCTTCTTGGAGCGGAAAATCACTTCCGAATGCTGTTCCGAGGTACCGCCTTCCGCGGCCATCAGATAGTACCAGCCTTTGACGTGGAAGAGGTGCGGGCCCTCGACCCAGATCGGCTTCGTCTTGATATTGGAACCGCCGTTGACGATCACCTTGCGCGGTCCCACCATCTTCTGCGTGGCGATGTCGTATTCCTGCATCCAGATGGCGCGGTGGCCGTTGTAGAGCGGTGCGCCGTCGGGCGGGCCGTTGTTGACGATGTAGGCCTTGCCGTTGTTTTCGAACGTGATCGAAGGATCGATGCCCTCGAAGCCGAGCACCACCGGCTCCGACCACGGGCCCGCCGGGTCCTTGGCGGTGATGAGGAAATTCTCCTTGGCATCCTCAACGCAATCGACGCAAGTGTTGATGATATAGAACGTACCGTCGTGATAATTGATCGCGGGCGCAAACAGTCCGCGCGAAATCTCCAGCTTACCAAAATCAGCCTGGCTCGGCCGGTTCACGGCGTTGCCGATTTGTGTCCAGTGCACCAGATCCTTCGAGTGCCAGACTGGCAGGCCGGGGAAATGCGTGAAGCTCGAATTGACGAGGTAATAATCCTCGCCGACGCGCAGGATGCTGGGGTCGGGGTAATAGCCCGGCAGGATCGGGTTCAAATAGTCCTTCGGTCCCGCTTTCTTCGCGTCATAAACCGCATCCTGGCCCTGATAAGCGAACTGCTCGAAATGGGCGATTGCGGGCGCGGGGGGCGGAGGAGGTGGTGGTGGTGCGGGCGGCGGGGGGGCGGCACAAGCGGCGAGAAGGGCCATGGCGGCGAGCAAAAGAAGAGTCTTTTTCATGGGACCCCGTCCCTTTTGGAGGCGCGCCGGAATCGGTGCTACCGAGGGCGCAATCATTGCCCAAGTCCGGTCCCGGGGCCAATCACGATCCCGTCTGGCGCCCCATTTCCCCTCCGCCAGCGCTCGGCTGGAAAAGCCTGCCGGGTTCCCCTATACCCGCTGCCACAAAGGAGTTCCCCGTGGCCTGGTCCCCTGAAAGCTGGCGTTCGAAGCCGATTCTCCAACTCCCCACCTACCCTGATACCGAGGCGCTGGCGGCGGTGGAAAACCGGCTGCGCACCCACCCGCCGCTGGTGTTTGCCGGCGAGGCGCGCAATCTTATGTCCAACTTGGCGCAAGTGTCCGAGGGCAAGGCGTTTCTGCTCCAGGGCGGCGACTGCGCCGAAAGCTTTGCCGAATTCCACGCCGACAACATCCGCGACACCTTGCGGGTGCTGCTCCAAATGGCGGTGGTGCTGACCTTCGGCGGTGCCGTGCCGGTGGTGAAGGTGGGCCGCATCGCTGGTCAATTCGCCAAGCCGCGCTCCGACGATTTCGAAACGCGTGGTGACGTCAGCCTGCCGTCCTATCGCGGCGACAACATCAACGGCATCGAGTTCACGCCCGAAGCGCGCATTCCCGATCCGGCGCGGCTGATGGAGGGCTATGGCCAGTCGGCGGCGACGCTGAATCTCTTACGGGCCTTTACCAGCGGCGGTTACGCCGATTTGCACAACGTCAACCGTTGGATGCTCGGCTTCATCGACAAGTCGCCGGCCGGTGAACAATTCCGCGGCCTGGCGCAGCGGGTTTCGGAAGCGCTCGATTTCATGCGGGCGTGCGGCATCACGCCGGAAAGCGTACCGCAGCTGCGCGCCACCGATTTCTACACCAGCCACGAGGCGCTGTTCCTCGGCTACGAGCAGGCGCTGACCCGCGTCGATTCCACCTCGGGCGATTGGTACGACACCTCGGCCCACATGGTGTGGATCGGCGACCGCACCCGCCAACTCGACGGTGCCCATGTCGAATTCTGCCGCGGCATCAAGAATCCGCTCGGTTTCAAATGCGGCCCGTCGATCACCAATGACGGGTTGGCGCGGCTGTGCGAGACGCTCAATCCCGACAATTTGCCGGGCCGCATCACTCTGATCTGCCGGTTCGGCGCCGACAAGGTGGAAGAAACCCTGCCGCGCCTGATCCGCGTCATCAAGCGCGAGGGCTTTAAGGTGGTGTGGAGCTGCGATCCGATGCACGGCAACACCGTCAAGTCGGGCACCGGCTACAAGACGAGGCCGTTTGACCGCATCCTGGCCGAAACTCGCGCCTTCTTCGATGTGCACCGCGCCGAGGGTACCCATGCCGGCGGTGTGCATTTTGAAATGACCGGTCAGAACGTCACCGAATGCCTCGGTGGGGCGCAGGAAATCTCCGAAGAGGATCTGGAGAAGCGCTATCACACCCATTGTGATCCGCGCCTCAACGCCAGTCAGTCGATCGAGCTGGCGTTCCTGCTCGCTGAAAGCATCCGGGCGGAGCGCATGAAAGACGCCGGTTTTTCGGTATAGTTCGGGCGGGTAGGGGACTCCATGGGCGTTTCACGGCTGTTGGCCAAAGCCTGGGTTGTGACCTGCTTGTTCGCTGGCGCGCATGCGCTGCGGTTGGCCCTTCTGAACGGCGGCGATCTTTGGGTGGCCGCTTCGCCGGTTTTGGTCGCTTTGGCGTTGTTCGCGGCCATGGGCTTGTTGTTCGTCGGCGGCTACGGCGTATCGCAAGACGTGTTCCATCAGCGTGCCAACCCAATCTTCAAGGTCGATCAGCCGCCGCATCCCATGCCGTGGTTCAATGATCTGGTCTTCGTCGTGTTTGCGGGCCTCAGCTTTGCCAATCAGGTCTGGTATGCCCCGCACCATCTCTCCGGTCCGGTCACCGATGCGTTCGAGCGGGCGCTTTACTTCGCCGTGCCGGGTCATGCCGTGGTGGTGAGCCGCCTCGGCGATTGCGGCCTCGACGGCGGGCGGGTGTTTGCATCGTCCTTCGCTTGGATGTTGGCGCTGGTGTTTGCGGCGTCGGCGATATCGCGCCTGAAGCAGACCGCCGATGCCATCCGCATCGACCGCTTACTCCATCCCCAAAGCCTCAGCCCAATGGGACTGGCGGCTGTCCTAGGAATCATCGCCGTTGCGGGCGTCCAATGTCTGTTCGTTGGTTCACCGCTGGCCCTGATGTCCTGCAGCGTCACCGCGGGTCTGCCGGGGGCGATGGTGATCGGCCTGGCGCCGCTGGTGTTTGCCTACAGCGTGTTCGCCGCGCTGGCGGCTTTACTGGCCTGCGGCGGCGAGAAATAGCCCGTATTTCGGCAAGAGCCCGGTTACTCCCGTGTAAACCCGTAGCATTTAGGGGTTCGTTAGTTTGGCTATGCTACAACCTTAAGCAGAGTTCGGAATGCTTGCCGGTGCTGCGAAAACCGGCGGAAGCCGGTCCGAGAGGTGTGTTGTACGGGGAGGGAACAACATGTCGCTGGTGAAGTGGAGTGACGCACTCAGCGTCGGTGTGCCGAGTTTGGACGACCAGCACAAGAAAATGCTGGGTCTGCTCAATCAACTTCACGACGGGATGATGTCGGGCAAGGACAAGATGGCCCTCGGCGAGGTGCTCAAAACCCTCATTGCGTCCACAGCGATGCATTTCAAATACGAAGAGGACCTGCTGGCGCGCTCGGGTTATCCCGACGGTCCGTCCCACCGCAACGAACATGCGGAATTGGCGCGGCAGATCCAGAGCATCCGGCGCGAATACGAAACCATCGGTCCCAGTGCGATGACGATCCCGGTGATGAGTTTCCTCAAGAACTGGCTGACCGCTCACATCCTTGGCGCCGACATGCGCTATCGCAGCCATCTGGTTGCCAAAGGCGTCAAATAACACCGTCACGCCGGCCATCCGCGTGCGTGCCGCCGGAGCATTCCGGCGGCAGCGCTTATCTGATGAAATAGGCCGCGGTCAATTCCCCTTTATTTGGTCGGATATAGATCCCTGGCGTAGGGTCTAGTACACCCGCGTTTGGTGTATCCTCACCTCCTAGCCCTCCGCCGGTTATGGTTTCCGCCAGATTATGGACGGCGCGTTAAGCATGGAAATGAAGGGTCGTTAGCAGCTGGAAACCAACAATCCGGCCAGGGTGTAACAAGACGAAACATATTATGACTCGCACAAATCCGGCGCACGGGCAGTATGTGTCTGTCATCACGGGGGAATTCCTGTGTCGCCCATCCGTATCGTGCGTGAGAATGGTCCCTTGAAAGCAGCCGTCGTTGGAGCGGGAGCGTTCGGCCGCCACCATGCCACCAAGTATCGTGGCATTAAGGGTGTCGAGCTGGTCGCCATTGCCGACCCGTCACCAGAGGTGCGTCGCGCTGCGCCCGCCACGCATGGCGTGCCCGGCATTGCCGATTGGCGCGAGCTTTTGGGCAAAGTGGATTTGGTGAGCGTGTGCTCGCCGGCCACGACGCATTCCACCATCGTCCGTGCGTTCCTCAATGCCGGTGCGAATGTGATGGTCGAAAAGCCGATCGCGACGTCGATCGAAGAAGCCGATGACCTTGTCACCCTGGCCGAGAAGACCGGCAAGGTGTTGACCGTGGGCCACCAGGAACGCTTCGTGTTCGCGCATACCGGTTTGCTCGATTACACCGAGGTTCCGCTGGAAATGTCGTGCTGGCGCAAGGGTCCGTGGACGGGCCGTGGCGCCGACGTTTCCTGCGTGCTCGACCTCATGATCCACGACCTCGACTTGGTCCATCAATTGATCCCGGGCAAGGTCCGCAGCGTTCAGGCGCGCGGGGCTTGCGTGAAGTCGCTGCTCGCCGACGACGTCAAGGCGGCGATCATGTTCGAGAACGGCGCCGTGGCGCGGCTTGAGACCAGCCGTGTTGCCGAAGCGCGCAGCCGCGGCATGAGGGCGGTCTATTCCGACGGTATCGTCGAGATCGATTTCCTCACGCGCACGGTCACCAACACAACGCCGCGGGCGCTCAACGCGCTTGAAATCGGCGATCCGCTGGGCGAGTCGGTGACGTCTTTTGTCGAGTCCGTGCGGACAGGCAATCCGCCGCTGGTGCGTGCGATTGAGGCGCGCAATGCGCTGGCCACCGCGCTCCTGGTCGATGAGGCCTGGGAACGCTCCACGCGCACGCGTGTCCGTCGCAGCGCCATGGCCGTCGCCGCCGCGAACTGATTCGGCTTCTTGCTGCTGTCTCATGGGCGGGCCTTCCGGTCCGCCCATTTTGTCCATGGCCGGGCTTGACCCGGCCATCCAAGCGGTGCGAGGGCTTTGTCGCGCTGCTGCCACTTCATTTATGCTCAAAAGTGTACTAAATACCCTGCCGTGACCGACCGACTCCGCATTGCGCTCGCCCAGCTCAACCCGACCATGGGCGATCTCGCCGGCAACCTCGCCAAGGCCCTCGCCGCGCGCGTGGCGGCGGCGGGTGCCGATGTCATCCTGTTCCCCGAGCTGTTCATCACCGGCTATCCGCCGGAGGATCTGATCCTCAAGCGCGCCTTTGTCGACGACGCGCTGGCGGCGGTGGAAGCCTTGGCGGCCGATACCGTCAGCGGCCCGGCAGTTCTGATCGGCACGCCCTGGCGCGAGGACGGCAAGCTTTACAACGCCGTGGCGCTGCTCGATGGCGGCAAGATCGTCGCCCGCAGCCTGAAACGGGACCTGCCCAATTACGGCGTGTTTGATGAGAAGCGGGTGTTTTCCGCCGGGCCGCTAACTGGCCCGCTCACTGTGCGCGGTGTGAAAATCGGTGTGCCGATCTGCGAAGACATCTGGTCGAATGACGCGATCATCGCGCACATGGTGGGGCAGGGCGCCGAAATCCTCTTGGTCCCCAATGGTTCGCCTTATGAGGCCGGCAAGGAAGATGTTCGCCTCAATCTGGTGAAAGCGCGAGTCGCCGAGACCGGCCGCCCGATGGCGTATCTCAACATGGTCGGCGGCCAGGACGAAGTGGTGTTCGATGGCGCTTCGATGGTGGTGAACGCGGACGGAACGCTGGCGTGGCTGTTGCCGCCGTGGGCCGAAAAGGTCGTCGTCACCGATTGGCAGCGCCAAGGCGGCGTCTGGACCTGCGCCTCCGGCGACATCGCGCCGACCGAAAAGCGTTCGCAATCGGTCTATCACGCCATGATGCTGGGCTTGCGCGATTACGTGAACAAGAACCGCTTCCCTGGCGTGGTGCTCGGCCTCTCCGGCGGCATCGACAGCGCGTTATCTGCCGCTGTTGCGGTGGATGCCTTAGGCCCCGAGCGCGTCCGCTGCGTGATGATGCCATCGCGCTATACCGCGCAAGACAGCCTCGACGATGCCGAAGACTGCGCCAAGCTGCTTGGCGTCGCTTATGAAACGATCGGTATCGAACAAGCGGTGGACGCGTTCGGCACCACGCTGGCGCCGGTGTTTGCGGGCCGCAAGGCCGATACCACCGAAGAAAACATCCAGTCGCGCATTCGCGGCCTGATCCTGATGGCGATCTCCAACAAATTCGGCCCGATGGTGCTCACCACCGGCAACAAAAGCGAGATGAGCGTCGGCTACGCCACCCTCTATGGCGACATGTGCGGCGGCTACAATGTGCTGAAGGACATCTACAAGATGGAGGTGTTCCGCCTCAGCCATTGGCGCAACGCGAACATGCCGTCCGGCGCCTTGGGCCCGGCAGGCCGGGTGATCCCGGAACGCATCATCACCAAACCGCCGACCGCGGAGCTGCGCGCCAATCAGACCGACCAAGACAGTCTGCCGCCGTACGAAATTCTCGACGGCATTTTGTCGTGCCTGGTCGAACAGGAATTATCGTTCGAAGAAGTGGTCGCCAAAGGCTATCAACCGGCCACCGTCAAGCGGGTTGAACATCTGCTGTATTTGTCCGAATACAAGCGCCGCCAAGCCCCGCCGGGAGTCAAAATCGGCCCCCGCAACTTTGGCCGCGACCGGCGTTATCCGATCACCAACGCGTTTAGGGATGCACGATGACCGTCGTCCGCTTTGCTCCGTCGCCTACCGGTTTGCTGCATGTCGGCAATGCCCGCACGGCCATCGTCAATTTCCTGTTCGCCCGCAAGACCGGCGGCAAGTTGCTGCTGCGCATCGACGACACCGATCACGAGCGCTCCAAGAAGGAATATGAAGACGGCATCATCGAGCATCTGGCTTGGCTCGGCGTCACGCACGATCTGTTCGCCCGCCAGTCCGAGCGCGCGCCCCAGCATCAGGCCGCCGCCAATCTTCTGAAAAACATCGGCCGCCTGTACCCCTGTTACGAATCCCAGCTCGAACTCGACCGCCGCCGCCAGCGCCAGATCGCGAGCGGCAAGCCGCCGGTTTACGATCGTGCCGCACTGGCCCTCACGGCGGAAGATCGCGCCAAACTCGAAGCCGAAGGCAAACACCCGCATTGGCGGTTCAAGCTGTCGCAGAAAAAGGTCGCCTGGAAGGACCTTATCCGCGGCGAGGTCGAAATCGACACTGCCCATCTTTCCGACCCGGTGCTGATCCGCGAAGACGGGCGCTTCCTCTACACGTTGCCGTCAGTGGTCGATGATGTCGATTTTGGCATCACCCACATCATCCGCGGCGAGGATCACGTCACCAATACGGCGGTGCAGATCGAGTTGTTCGAAGCGCTCGCAGGTACCGTGCCCGCCTTCGGCCATCATCCGCTTCTTATTGGCGCGGGCGGCGAGGCGTTGTCGAAGCGGCTGGGGTCGCTTTCGCTCAAGCTCTTGCGCGAAGACGGCATCGAGCCGATGACCGCCGTCAGCTATCTCGCCAAGACCGGCACTTCCGACCCCATCACCGCCCAGCCCAGCCTCGACGCGCTGGTTGCCGAGTTCGACCTGGCCAAGATCGGCCGCGCCCCCGCCCATTTCGATCCGGCCGAGCTTTCCAACCTCAATGCCAAGCTGCTGCACCTTCTGCCCTACGACGCGGTGGCGGACCGGCTGGCGGCGGCGGGCGTCGGCGGCGAAGCATTCTGGGAGACCGTGAAAGCCAATCTCACGCGCTTTTCGGAGGTCACTAGCCTGTGGCCGCTGGTTGTCGGCCCCGTCACGCCAGTGATCGAGGATAACAATTTTATTGCTGAGGCCGCTGCCGCGCTGCCGCCCGAGCCGTGGGACGAAACCACCTGGAATGTCTTCACCAAGACGGTCGCCGCCGCCTCGGGCCGGAAGGGCAAGGAGCTTTACCATCCCCTGCGGCTGGCTCTCACGGGCCTGGACCATGGACCGGAGCTGAAAAAGCTGCTACCGCTCATGGGTCGATCGCGGGCGCTGGCCCGCCTTAAAGGGGAAACGGCGTGAAATTTTCCGCCATCACGATTATCCGAATTTGCGGCTAGCAACCGCGACACTCCCCTTTTGCCCGCCCAAAATCCCCGATTGTCATAGCCCGCGAATGCGGGCTACCCAGGTATCGCCGCAGAGGCCCCTCCGATTCCGGAATATCCCCTGCAGTACCGTGCTGGGGCCAACTGGATGGCCCGCAGTTGCGGGCCATGACATGAAGGGTTGAATTTCGAATTTCCCGACCGAAAGCCACGAAGATGTCCATTCGCCTCCACAACACGCTCACCCGCCAAAAAGACGAGCTTGTCCCACTCGATAAGAACAA
This sequence comes from Alphaproteobacteria bacterium UBA1301, assembly GCA_002307725.1. GTDB lineage: Bacteria > Pseudomonadota > Alphaproteobacteria > Micropepsales > Micropepsaceae > Rhizomicrobium. The sequence continues at coordinate 221,226 of DBUB01000007.1, forward strand.
CGTCCGCATGTATGTCTGCGGGCCGACGGTTTACGACTTCGCCCATATCGGCAATGCGCGGCCGGTGATCGTGTTCGACGTGCTGTACCGCTTGCTCCGCCATGTTTACGGGCCGGATCACGTCACCTATGTCCGCAACATCACGGACATTGACGACAAGATCAACGCGCGCGCCGCCGAGACGGCGGCGAAGAAAGGCATCACGGTCGAACAGGCGCGGGTGGAGATCACCGGCTTGACCACCCAGCAATATTTCGACGACGTCGCCGCGCTCGGCTGTCTGCCGTTGCCCGAGAAGAATACGCCGCGCGCCACCGAATACGTTTCCGGCATGATCGAAATGATCGGCACGTTGATCGCCGCCGGTCACGCCTATGCGGCGGAAGGCCATGTGCTTTACGATGTGTCGTCCAAGCCCGATTACGGCAAGCTGTCGCGCCGTTCGCTCGATGAGATGATGGCCGGTGCGCGGGTCGAAGTGGCGCCCTACAAGAAAAACCCGATGGACTTCGTGTTGTGGAAGCCGTCCGACGCGTTGACGCCGGGCTGGGAGTCGCCTTGGGGCCGCGGCCGTCCCGGCTGGCATATCGAATGCTCGGTGATGGGTGGGGCGCTCCTCGGCGAGACTTTCGATATTCACGGCGGCGGTGTCGATCTGATGTTCCCGCATCACGAAAACGAAATCGCGCAGAGCGAAGGTTGCCACCACGGTGCGCCGCTCGCCAACATCTGGATGCATAACGGCTTCCTCCAGGTCGAAGGCGAGAAGATGTCGAAAAGCCTCGGCAACTTCATCACCATCAACGCGTTGTTGAAGGATTGGCCGGGCGAAGTGCTGCGGCTGAATATGTTGCGCACGCATTATCGCCAGCCAATCGATTGGACGCTAGCGGGTCTCAAGGAATCGCGAAGGATTCTTGAAGAGTGGTTGTTGGCTGCCGTTCCTATGAGCGTATTAGGTGCGGCACCACATGAAGTTTCAAAGCGTCCCATCTATCCGCCGCTTCTCGAAGCATTGAGTGATGACCTCAATACGCCAAAGGCTATTGCGGAAATACATAAGCTCCGAAATTCTGCTTTTCATCATCGTTCGATTGGGGCTGCAAACACAGTAGTTGAGTTCTCAGATGCGCTGAGGTTTTTCGGCCTTTTGCGCGACGAGGTTACGGATGCGCTAGACAGAATTCGCCCCAAAGCATCCCTCCCAGAAGAGGCGATTTCAGCTTTTATCGCTGCCCGCACCGCCGCGCGCAAAGCCAAGAACTTTGCCGAAAGCGACCGCATCCGCGACGACCTTCTGGCAAAGGGCATCGTGCTGATGGACGGCCCCACCGGCACCACCTGGGAGGTGAAGAAATGAACCGCTTCACTCAACTGTCATCCCCGGCCGAACAGCGCATGCGAAGCATGTGGTGCGAGGGGAAGGGGACCCAGGTCTGCGTGCGCGAACAATGTCCACGCGGAGACGCGGAGGCGCGGAGGACTGCATCGCTTTGCCTGCGCCGGTTTGTGAGCATCAGAAGGGCATCTCTCCGCGTCTCCGCGTCTCCGCGTGAAAAAATCGAAGTAATTGTTTGGCGCCGTGACGTCGTTACGACCTGGGTCCCCTTCCCCTCGCGGCTTGGCGCCGCTCGGCCGGGGATGACAAATGAGGTGGTGTCATGACCAAAGATCGCCTCACCCTCTACGACGTCACCTTGCGTGACGGCGCCCAGACTCAAGGCGTCGATTTTTCGGTGGAAGACAAGCGCCAGATTGCGCTCGCGCTCGATGCGCTTGGGATCGATTACGTCGAAGGCGGTTGGCCCGGCGCCAATCCCGGCGATACCGAGTTCTTCGCCGAACGCCCGGCCCTGACCCGGGCCCGTTTCGCCGCTTTCGGCATGACCAAGCGCGCCGGGCGCAGCGTCTCCAACGATCCCGGTTTTGCCGCGGTGGTGAACTCGTCAGCGGAAGCGGTGTGTCTGGTCGGCAAGAGCTGGGATTTTCAGGTCGATGTCGCGCTCGGCATTCCGAGGAGCGAAAATCTCGAATCCATCAGCGAATCCATCGCGGCCGTGAAGGCGTCAGGGCGCGAAGCGTTGTTCGATGCCGAGCATTTTTTCGACGGCTACAAGGCCAATCCGGAATATGCGCTCGAGTGCATCAAAGCGGCGCATGAAGCCGGGGCCGAATGGGTCGTGCTGTGCGACACCAATGGCGGCTCGATGCCGAGCGAAGTGCATGAGATCGTCTCCGAAGTACTGGTCGAACTGCCCGGCATCCGGCTCGGCATTCATGCCCACAACGACACCGAACAGGCCGTTGCCAATTCGCTGGCGGCGGTGGAAGCCGGTGTCCGTCAGGTGCAAGGCACGCTGAATGGTCTCGGCGAGCGTTGCGGCAATGCCAATCTGTGTTCGATCATCCCGAGCCTGATGCTGAAAGAGCCGTTTGCGTCCACGGTTGAAACCGGCATCAGTGCGGAGCAGCTCAAGACTCTGACCCGCGCCTCGCGCATGCTGGACGAAATTCTCAATCGCGCCCCGGCGCGGCATGCGCCTTATGTCGGTCCTTCGGCGTTTGCCCACAAAGGCGGCTTGCATTCGTCGGCCATGCTGAAGGACACGCGCACTTACGAGCATGTACCGCCGGAAAGCGTCGGCAATGCGCGCAAGATTCTGGTCTCCGATCAGGCGGGGCGCTCCAATCTCTTGGCGCGGCTGGCGCTCGCCGGGATCGATGTCGATGCCAAAGACCCGCGTCTGTCGAAGCTGCTGGAAGACATCAAGCAGCGCGAGTTCAACGGCTACACCTATGACGGTGCCGAAGCCTCGTTCGAGCTGCTCGCCCGCCGTGCGCTTGGCGAAGTGCCGGAATTTTTCACCGTCGACAGTTTCCGCGTCATCGTCGAGAAGCGCCACAATGCGGTCGGTGATCTGGTCACGGTGTCGGAAGCGACCGTACGGGTGCACGTCGACGGCGAAACCTACTACAACGTCGCTATCGGTCATGGCCCGGTGGATGCGCTGTCGAGCGCGTTGCGCAAAGACCTCGGCAAGTATTCCGGCTATTTGTTGGATCTCAAGCTGACCGATTACAAGGTCCGTATCCTGACGGCCGGTACCGAGGCGATAACCCGCGTCATGGTGGAATCGAAAGACGGCCATGGCACGCGGTTTTCCACGGTGGGTGTTTCCGAAAACATCGTCGATGCCTCATTCGAGGCGCTGATCGATGCCATCTATCTGAAACTCCTGCGCGACGGGGCGAAACCGTAAGCCCCATGTCCGAGCCCGAAAAATCACCGCCGCAGGAAAAGGCGGGCATGCTTTATGCGGTCGCCTCATACGGCTTGTGGGGCGTGCTGCCGCTGTATTGGCACATGCTTGGAGCGGTGCCGCCGTTCGAACTGTCGTACCATCGCATGGTATGGTCGGCTGTTGTTGGCGTGATTGCGACCCTTCTGTTAGGGCGCCGCCGCGAAGTCTGGGCCGCGGTGCGAAACCGTAGGGTCATCCTTGCGCTGACGCTTTCCAGCGTCTTCATTGCTTTTAACTGGACACTCTACATCTACGCCATCGCCAAGGCGGAGTTGGTGGAAGCTTCGCTCGGCTATTACATCAATCCGCTGATCTGCGTCGCCATCGGCGTGGCGCTGCTCGGCGAAAAGCTGTCGGCATTGCGTTTGGCCGCGATCGGTCTCGCCGGTGTGGCGGTGCTGTTCAAGGCGTTGACGCTCGGTCACTTCCCGCTCATCGCCCTCGGTCTGGCGCTGTCGTTCGCGATTTACGGCTACATCCGCAAGCTGACGCCGGTCGCGGCGCTTGACGGTTTCACCATCGAGACTTGCCTGCTGCTGCCCTTCACTGCCGGCATTCTGGCGTATTGGGGCTGGCAAGGCACCGGGGCCTTCACCCCGGCCCATCCGGGTACGGACATTCTGCTCATCCTTGGCGGGCCGCTCACCGCGCTGCCGCTGATCCTGTTTGCCGCCGCCGCGCGCCGTGTCTCGCTGTCGATGCTCGGATTCCTGCAATATCTGTCGCCGTCGATTTCGCTGGTGATCGCCGTGTTTGCGCTCGGCGAGCCCTTCACCAAGGCCGATGCGGTGGCGTTCGGCTGCGTTTGGGTGGCGCTGGTGCTGGTGGCGCTCGACGGGCGGGTACGCCGCCCGGTCAAAACCTGACGTTTCGGGATTGAAGACTCGCTACCGACACCTTACCTAAGTGGGCTTAGACAGCCGCATTGACGGGGACGTAGAATGGCGAGATCGCTGCTGGAAGAAGGCGAGGGCGTACCGACCTTGCGTCCGCTGTGGGCACTGCTGCCGTATCTGTGGCCGAAGGGCCGCCCCGACCTCAAATGGCGCGTGTTCGCCTCGCTCGGCTGCCTGCTGCTTGCCGTCGCCGCAACCGGTGCTTATCCCTTGTTCATGGGCTGGGCTACCAATCGCCTCGCGGTCAAGCCTTACTTCAACATCCTGCTTGGCATCACCATCGTCTGGATCGTGTCTTACAGCGTCGGGCGCATCCTGATGCAGGCGATGGCACAGCTGCGCGATGGCGTTTTCGCCAAGGTGCAGTACCACGCCATGCGCGAAGTGGGGGTGAAGACCTTCGCCCATCTGCATTCGCTATCGCTGCGCTTTCATCTCGAACGTAAGACCGGCGGCCTCAGCCGCGTCATCGAACGCGGCACCAAGGGCATCGATACGCTGCTGTCCTTCGCCATTTTCAGCATTTTCCCCACCGCCTTCGTGCTGATCGTTTTCAGCGTTGAGATGTATTACACGCTCAGTTTCCCCAGCGTGGTGGTGATGCTGATCACGGTGGCGCTGTATGTCTGGTTCACCTTTGCGATCACCCGCTGGCGCATCCAATTCCGCCGCGACATGAACCAATCGGACCAGGACGCCAACACCAAGACGGTCGACAGTCTGCTCAATTATGAAACGGTAAAGTACTTCAACGCCGAGAAGCACGAGACCGCCCGGTTCGACATTTCGATGGCGAAGTTCACCGGCGCTTCCATCCAGTCGCAGACCTCGCTCAGTGTTCTCAACACTGGCCAAGCCTTGATCATCAATGTCGGCATGGGTGTTGTGCTGGTGCTGGCTGCCATCGGCGTCAAGGCGGGAACCTATACGCTCGGCGATTTTGCCACCGCCAACGCCATCCTGCTGCAGCTTTACGTGCCACTGAATTTGCTTGGTACCGTTTACCGCGAAATCGTCCAGGCCCTGGTCGATATGGACGCGATGTTCCGCCTTCTCGGCAGCCGCGAAGAGGTGCAAGACAAGCCCGGCGCGCCGCCGCTGAAAGTGATGGGCGGCGAGATCCGCTTCGAGAATGTCGTGTTCGCGTATGATCCGGCGCGGACGGTATTGAAGGGCATCAGCTTCGCCGTCCCGGCGGGAAAGACAGTCGCCGTCGTCGGGCCGTCGGGGGCCGGCAAGTCCACCATCAGCCGCATTCTCTTTCGCTTTTACGACATCGCGTCGGGCCGCGTCACCATCGACGGCCAGGACATCCGCGACGTGACCCAAGCCTCGCTCCGCGCCACCATTGGCATCGTGCCGCAGGACACGGTGCTGTTCAACGACACGGTGCGCTACAACATCGCTTATGGCCGCATCGGCGCTCTGGATAGCGAGGTCAAGGAAGCCGCCCGTAATGCCCAGATCGACAAATTCATCCGCGAACTGCCGCTCGGGTACGAATCCATGGTCGGTGAGCGCGGACTGAAGCTCTCCGGCGGCGAGAAGCAGCGCGTCGCTATCGCCCGCACCATCCTCAAAAATCCGCCGATTCTTTTGCTCGACGAAGCCACCTCCGCCCTCGACACCCACACGGAGCGCGAAATCCAAAGTGCGCTACAAGAGGTGTCGAAGAACCGCACCACGCTGGTCATCGCCCACCGCCTTTCCACCGTGGTCGATGCCGACGAAATTCTCGTGCTGGAAAAAGGCGAGATTGTCGAACGCGGCCGCCACGACGAACTGGTCGCCAAGAAAGGCGCCTATGCCGCGATGTGGAACCGGCAGAAGAAGGCTGACGCCGCCCGCGAGCGCATCAAAAAGATCGAAGCCGATCCGCTGGTGACGCCGGGCGCGGCGCGGACCAATCCTCTGCCGGGAGAATAGGTCCGGTTCATTCTGCGTCTTAGGGCAACGCCGCTGGAACCACAAACCCGTCTGGCACGACGATCAGCCGGATGTTGCGTTCGTTTGTGAAGAATTTCTGGGCTGCTTTCTGCACGTCGGCCGCCGTTACGGCTTTGAGGCCCGAGACGCTGACCCGCACCAAGTCTAAGGCGCGCGGGTCTACCTGACTGCCCGCCAGCGCGTGCAGCCAATAGCCGTTGTTTTGCGCGGCATGTTCGGCGTCGGTAACCAGCGGCTCGCGGGCGTGTTCGAATTCCTCGGCGGAAAGTTCCTTTGCGGCGAGATCGGCCGCTACCTTCTTGGCCGCGGCATAGAAGTCGGTGAGTTTGGTCGCGGGCACCACCGCCATGGCCGACAGGATGCCCCAGCCCGGCGTCGTCCACGAATTGGCCGTGGTGGTCTGCGGGCTGTAGGTGATGCCTTCCTTGGTCCTCAACTCGTCGAACAAGCGCGTACGCATTGCCGCTTCCAGAACGCGTAGGACGCGCGTGGCTTGGGGATCGGGGAACATGCCGGTGGTTTTCCAGCCGAGCATGGCAACGGCTTCCTGCGAGGTGCCCTTGTGGTGCAGCACCAAGGGAGCGCCGCCGCCTTTCGGCATTTCTTCATGAGCGGCGAAAGGCTTGGTATCGACCTGGCGCTTGGCGAGTGTGCCGAAGGTCCGCTTCAGCTTGTTCAGCACATCGTCGACCGCGAAGTCGCCGACCATGACGATTTCCACCGGACCGCCAGCGAGATCGGCGGCGATCAATCCCTTCACGGTTTCGAGATCAACGGATTTGATCTCGTCGATCGTGGGCGGCGCCCAGCGCTTGTCGTTGTTGTGGACGTACTCCCAGTAATGCAGGCCGTAGACGTTGTCGGGCATGGTCAGCGCCTGCGCCAGCCCCGCTTCGCTGGCGGACTTGAACTGTGCCAGACCTTCCGGCCGCCAGGCAGGATCAGTGATAAAGGCCGCGATGAATTGCAGTTCGGTTTCGAGATCGGTGGTCCGTGTTTGCCCGGTCACCTGGAAAGCGTTTTCGCCCATGTCCGGTACCGCACTCCATTGCTTGCCGCTCAGGGCCTGCGGTAGGTCGGCCGAGGCGATGCGCTTGACGCCGCCGAGCCCCCAGCTGCCGGCAATCGCCCAGTGCGGCGTGGTCTTGGCGCTGGATAAGCCGTAGCGGCCGTGGCCGATGCGCACCAGGATCTGCACTTGCCCTTCCTGGAACTTTGTCGGCTTGAGTATGACGCGTACGCCGTTGGCAAACTGCGCCACCGTGGCACCGAGATCGTCGATAGTTTTCTGGGTTGCAACCGTGCCGGCCGGACCGAAATCGGTATAGGGCCAGACCACCGGCGCGCTCGACACTGCTGCGGCTGGCGCTGGCGCCGTACCGGCGTCGCTATAGGCGGCGAGGAGTGCGTCGGTGCCGCCGGTGACTGGTGTCGGACTGGCGACGATGATCAGCGGCGCGTCTTTCAGGAACAGCTCGCGCAATTCGGCGGTCACGCGCGCCGCCGTCAGACCTTTCACGGCCGCGTCAAAGGTCGGCGTCCAGTTCTCCGGCCCGTCGATGATGTCGTTTTTGCCGATGGCGCCGCTGTATTCACCGGTGAGCTGATTGTTCTTGCGGCTCGGCGCTGCGGTCACTGTGGCGGCGAGGTTGGTGCGCTGCTGCGCGATGGCGCGATCGACTTCGTCCTGGCCAACGCCGTCGTGCAGAACAGCCATTAGCGTCTGCCTGAGGGCCTTGATGGCGCGTTTGGGATCGCCGCTGCCAACCGAGGCGCCGAGCGAGGTGACGAAGGCGGTGCGAAAACTGTTGGCGGCGCCAGCGCCCGCGTTAAGGAAGGGCGGATCGGCCGAGGTCGCCAGCGCGTGCAAGCGCAGGTTCAAAACGAGGAAAGCGATATTGCGGATCGTTTCGTGCGCGTCGCGGGCGCGTGTTTCCGGCGTCGGATCGAACGGCGAAATCCAGCTCATCTGCACGGCGGAATTGGCGCCGTTCTCGGTGAACAGCTTGACCGCCACGGTCTTGGGCGGATCGGGCGTAGTGAAACTTGGGGCGGCTGGTGCCGGCACGCCCGCTTTCCAATCGGCGAAGCGCGCTTTGATCGCGGTTTCGAGTGCCTTGGCATCGACATCACCGACGACGATCAGCACCGCTTGTTCGGGCCGGTAATGAGCGCGGTAATAGGCTTTCAGATCGTCCGCCGTCGCCGCCGTGATCGCGGCCTGGCTGCCGATCGGCATATAGGCGTCGGCCAGACGCTCGCCATACATCGCGGCGAGGCCGGCCCGCGCCATGCGCAACAGGGCGGTATCGCGCAGGCGGTATTCCGCCAGCACCACTTGGCGTTCGGAATCGACCGCTTTGGGATCGAACTGCACCTCGCTGGCGATGTCGCGCGTCAGCGTCAGGGCGGTGTCGAGGGTTTTCGGATCGTTACCGGGGAAATCGAAAGTATAGACCGTGGAGTCGGCCATGGTGAAGGCATTGGAGTCGGTGCCGAGGCCGACGCCGATCTGCGCCAGCCGCTTGAAGGCTTCGCCGTCCGGAATATGGGTCGTGCCACGGAAGCTCATGTGCTCGATGAAATGCGAAATGCCTGTGTTTTTGGCGGTTTCGTCGAACGAGCCGGTGGCAATACGCAGGAAGAACGACACACCGTGTTCGGGATGGGTGTTGAGCTTAATGAGATAGCGCATGCCGTTGGGCAGCGTACCGAAAGTGATCGAAGGATCAGTGGGAACGTCGGTCTTCGGCCAGCTCGTCGGCGGCGCGATGGTGACGCTGCCGGCGGCCGCTCCCAGAATGCTGCCGATGAAGAACAGCACCGGTGCCGTAAACCGCAGGATCCGTCTCATGATGACTTGCCCCCTCGCACGCGCCTAAGGCTACCGCGTCCGCAGTGTGCAACCAATACGCGAGAGGTGCGGCGTCTAGCAGCGGCGTTCAGGGTCCACCAAAACGGGCGCGGCTATCCCCGCCGGCCGAACCGGTTGCGGTCGAAGAGCCGCGAGACGGTATGGATAATGGCCCGTCCCCAATCGGCATATAGGTGACCGAAGCTGCCGTGTTTTTCGCGTACGCGATAGGGCAGGGCCAGCATCGCCGGGATCAGGCCCAGCGTGATCATCTTCGAGAAGGCGAGGCCGAAGATGATGGCGGTGGAGATCTGAATCCACATCATCGCATTGACGCTGCCGATGGTGACCGAGCGTTTCCAGAAGTCGATTTCCACGGCATACATCATCGGGATCAGGCCGCCGATGGCGGTGATGGTGGTCAAGAACACCGGGCGCAGGCGTTGGGCGGATGAGCGTACCACCGCCTCGATCGGCTCCATGCCGGATTTCAGATGCCGGTGAAAGGTGTCGATCAACACGATGTTGTGGTTCACCACCACGCCAGCCAGCGCGAGGAGGCCGGTGCCGGTCATGATCACCGAGAAGGTCTGGCCCATCACCACCATGCCCAGCAGCGCGCCGATCATGGCCAGGATCACCGCCACCAGGATCAGCATGGTGTGATAGACGCTGTTGAACATGGCCAGCAGCACGATGGCGATCAAGCCGAGCGCCATGATGGCGGCGATGCTGAGGAACGCCATCGATTCATCCTGGTCCTCGGTCGAGCCCTTGAAGGCGACGTGAACGTTCGAGGGGAAGTTCTGCGCGGCGATCCACGTCTTGATCTTCGCCATTTCGGCGTTGGGCAGCACGGTGTTGGGCTTCATGTTGGCGCGGATGTGATAGACGCGCCGGCCGTCCGAGTGCTCGATCGAGTTGGTCTTCTGGCCGGGCACCACCTTGACGAAACTCGACAGCGGCACGATGGCGCCCGTGCTGGTCGGGATACGCAAATCGTCAAGCGCCGCGACGCCGCGATCGCCACTGGGGTAGCGCACGCGGATGTCGACTTCGTCGTCGGTGTCGTCGGGGCGGTAGCGGGCGACGTAGATGCCGTTGGTGACGAGCTGCACCGCGGTACCGACTTCATAGGTGTTGACGCCGAAGCGGCTCGCCAGTTCGCGGTCGATCTGCAGGTTCCATTCGATGCCGGGCAGCGCCCTTGTGTCTTCGACGTCGCGCAGTTCCGGCGCCGCGTCCATGTGGCGGCGGACGGTATCCACGACCTGCGTCAGGGCGCCGAAATCCTCCGACGTCACATCGACCACCACGTCCTTTGAATCCGACGGTCCGGACTGCGGTTCGTGTACTTCGACGCGGATGCCCGCCAGGCCTTCGGTGCGCTGGCGCACCTCCTCCAGGATGGCTTTGCCGGTGCGGGTGCGTTCCTCGATCGGCTTCATCTCGACCGTGATGCGGCCGATGACGTCAACGGCGGCGCCCTGTCCGCCGCTGCCGGTGGTGGCGTAGAAGTATTTGATCCCCTCGATGCCTTCGATGCGGCGTTCGACACTCAGAATCAGGTCGCGCTTCTCCGCCGCCGAAAGATTGCCGCGGGCCGAGACATAGATGCTCGCCATGTCGGGATCGGTGGTGACGAAGAACTCGGTGCCCTTGTTGAACAGGACGAACAATGTCAGCACGGCGGCGACGATGCCGAGCGCACCGGCCACCACCCGGCCGGGATGGCGCGTCAGCTTTTCGGCGAGGTGCGCATACCAGCCGGTGATGCCGGGGATATCGTGCCAGTCGCCAGTTTCCGACGCTGCGATGGCGCGTTCGTGTTGCGCGTCGTGCGGCGGCGTTTTGCCGAACCAGCCGCCCATCACCGGCAGGAAGATCAGCGCCACGATCATCGAGGACGAGAGCACTGCGATCAGCGTGATCGGGAAGTAGCTCATGAACGAGCCGACGATGCCCGGCCAGAGCAGCATCGGAGCAAAGGCACCGATCATGGTTGCGGTGGCGCTGACCACCGGCCAGAACATGCGCAACGCCGCTTCCGCAAAGGCTTCGCGCGGCGGATGGCCCTCGGTCATTTTGCGGTCGGCGTATTCGACCACGATGATCGCACCGTCCACCAAGATACCGACAGCGAGCAGCATGGCGAACATGATCATGAAATTCAGCGTGTAGCCGACGCCGTTCAGCACCAGGAACGCCATCAGGAATGAGGTCGGGATCGCAACCCCGACCAGTAGTCCCGATCTCAGGCCCAGCGCCGCCACGATGATCACCATCACCAGAAGAATGGCGAGCAGGATGGAGTCGAACAGGCTGCCGAGCTGGTCGTTGATGAAGGTCGACTGGTCGAACATGAAGGTGGCGTGCACTCCCGACGGCCAGGTCTTCTCGGCTTTCTCGACCGCCGCTTTCACCTTCTCGTTGGTGTCGATCAGATTGGTGCCGACGCGCTTCTTCACATCGATGGCCATGGTCGGCTGGCCGTTCATGCGGGCGAAGCTGTAGGGATCGACGAAGGTCCGCCGCACCTGCGCCACGTCGCGCAAGCGAATGGTCGAATCCGCCGTGGCGCGGATCGGAAGATTAAGCACGTCCTGCGCGGTGGCGATGACACCCGGTACTTTGACCTGGAAGCTGCCTTTGCCGGTTTCGATCGTGCCGGCTGCGATCAGCGTGTTGTTCGAAGTGACCGCGGTGTAGATCTCGGTTTGGGTGATGCCATAGGTCTCAAGCTTGGCCGGATCGATGGTGATTTCGAGAAGCTCGTCGCGGGCGCCGTTGATTTCGGCTTCCAGCACCGACGGGATCATGCGGATGTCGTCGCGCAGCGATTTGGTGATGTGCAGCAGGGCGCGTTCCGGCAGATTGCCCGACAGCGCCACCGTGATCACCGGATTGTCGCTGATGGAGGCCTCGCGGATGACCGGCGCGTCCGCCTCTTTCGGCAGGCGCGCGCGGGTGGAGTCGACCTGGGCGCGGACGTCGGCGAGCGCCTTGGCCATCTTGGTGTCGGCCATGAACTCGAGGCTCATGCTGACGCCGCCTTGATAGGCCCAGGCGCGGGCATGGCGGATGCCCTGCACCGACCGCAGCGCCGTTTCCAACGGCCTCAGGATCAGCCGCTCGCTGTCTTCCGGGCTGACGCCGGAATAGGTGACGTAAACGCCGATGTAGGGGATTGGAACGTCGGGGTCGGATTCCTTTGGAATGGTGGTGATGGCGTAGAGGCCACCGAAAATCACGACCAGGATCAGGGCGCCGATCAGCTTGGTATTCTCGACCGCCCAAGCGACAATCTTGGTCATGACGCCTTGCCCGGCTTGGGTTCGTACACGGCCTTGACGCGCTGGCCGTTGCCGACGAATTCCTGACCGACCACGATCACGTCGACGACCGGTGGCAGACCGGCAATCCACATCCCGTCGGGACCGTCGGAGATCACCTGCACCGGAACGAATCTGGCGATACCCTTCTGCACCACGCGCACGCCGACCACGCCGGTGTCTTCGAGCACCAGGATACCGGACGAGATCTTGTGCGCCGGGATCAATCGGTTGGGGATGATCATGATGTCGGCGGAGACGCCGCTTTTCAGCTTGGCGTCGGGATTGGGGATTTCGACTTCAATGCGGAAGGTGCGGGTGGTGGCATCGGCATGGGTGGCGACGAACCGCACCGTGCCTTCGACCGTCTCGCCGGTGACCAGCTTGACACGTACCTTGTTGCCGGGCGCGACCTGACCGACCACGTCCTCGCTCACCGTGCCGACCGCCAGGAACGGCTCAGGCGCGACGACCATGGCGCATTTGTTGCCGACCTGCATGTAGTCGCCGAGATTGGCATAGCGCTCGTCGACCACGCCGCCGAAGGGCGCTTTGATCTTGGTGTCAGCAAGTTGGATATTCATTGTCGAAGCACCGGCGCGCGCGACTTCATAGGCCGATTGGGCCTGGGCCATCTGGGTTTTGGAGCGGAAGCCTTCTTTGAAAAGCTCGCGCGCCACTTCGAGTTCCTTCTGGGCTTGGGCGACTTGTGCTTCGGCTTGCATCGCCTTAGCGCCGCGGTCGTTGACCTTGAGCTCGCACAGCACCTGTCCGGCCTTGACCCGGTCGCCCTTTTCGAAATGCAGCACCGCAACGACACCATCGACTTCGGCGCGGACGTCGACTTGATGCAGCGCCTCGGTGCGCCCGCGCACGGTGATCAGCGCCTCATGCGGTGTCGCCACCAGTCGCGCCACGCGTACAGTCGGGGTCTGGGCGATGGTGATGTCGGCCTGCGCCGCGCCCGAATGCGGCAGCACGTACCGGAACAGACCGGTCGCCAAATACAGCGCGACGCAAATGGCGATGCCCAATGCCCATTGGAATTTCGGCTTCATGCAAAGCCAGAAACCCGGCATCACGCGCGCATAGAGACGATCGACAAATTGTTTGAATTCAGCCACGGCGCTCCCCGACGATATTGGCGCGATAGAACTCGGAGGTAGATATGGCAGATTTCGGGGTGTTCAAGACCGATACGCGCAAATGCGCACGCAACCGAGGCCCGCGCTGCCCGCGGACCTCGCAACTAGTGACAAAACCCGCGGAAAACAGCGGGTTGAACCCTTAACGGGCTTGGGCGAGCGTCAAATCACTTCTACGCGATCGACTTCGACGCCCTTCATGCCCTGCCGGGTCGAGAAGCGGATGCGCTGCTCGGGTTCGAGCGCGGCGATCCCTGACCGGCGCAGCGCGCTGGCATGGACATAGACATCGCCGCTGCCGTCGTCGGGCATCACGAAGCCAAAGCCCTTCTGGTCGTTGAAGAACTTCACCTTGCCTTCGACCATAGGGCCGCTCGGGCCGGCATCGCGATCGCGGCTATACCCGCCGCCGCCATAGCTGCCACCACCACCGAAGCGGTCGCCGCCGCCACCATAGTTGCCGCTGAAGCGGTCGTCGCCGCCATAACCACCGCCGCCAAAGCGGTCGTCGCCGCCGCCATAACCGCCACCGCCGAAGCCGCCGCGCGCGCCGCTGTCTCGGCGCGGTCCGCGCGAAGAGGGAACGGCCTCCGCCGTCGACGTGTCGACCGAATGCACGGTGACGACCTGAAGTCCGCGCGGCGATTCCTGCAGATCGCAGACGATCGTTGCGCCTTGCGGGAGATCTGGTGTGCCGAGCGCGGTTAGCGCGGAGGCGTGACAGAAGGCATCGCCGCCGTTTTCAAGTGTGATGAAACCGTATCCTTTGGTCGCGTTGAACCACTTGACCGTACCCTTCACTGAAGCTTGAGCGAGAGACCTGTCGCCATTGTCGAAGTTTGCCATGTGTATGCCGATGCCGCACCAGCCGGAAATGATCCAAGAGCGCGCCGGTCCGTCCGGCTGCCGGACCAGTGCGTCAACTTGCATCATGCCTAAACTCAAAGCTGATCCGCAAGCGGTCTCACGCATGCGCTGCCGCCAGGGTTACAGAACTTTCGTCGGGCTCGCCTCGAATTTGGGCAGTTTCGGGCCCCAAAAAGCGGTTGGGCGGCACTGTGAGTTGATTTTAAGTGCCGGTAGCGCCTGGCATTTTCCCGTTCACGCAACCCGCCGGAGCAGAAAGCGAAGGCGGCGCCTTGTCCTTTTCTCCCCTGCGGTGCACGGGCCGATGTGTTGCACTACCGGAGAGATAGCGGGGGCGCCGCAAGGCGACGGAGGGGGGAATGACGAGCCGGCAGGGACAGCGGTGCGGTCCCCTTTCGTCTCGCTGACGCTTCGCACGTCCCCCGCTATTCGGCCGTCGTGCGGCGCCGTCACACTCAGAACGGCCAGAAGAATCGCTCGCGATTGCAGGTGTTGGCGCGCACGCGCACCGGATCGTCGTTGTAGTCGTCGTCGATGCAGACCGCATGGCCCATTGCGTACAGCGTGTTACCGATCAGCTTGCCGTCGAGACGATGCTGGCGTCCGCCTGCGCGCGCATCGATCCGCACCGCCGCATGGCGCACATTGGCCACGAGGTTGTTCTCGACCACCGGCCCGCCGTCGTCGCCGTCGAACACGGCAATGGCGGAGAATTCGGGGAAGAACGGCGGCGGGAAGGACTCGCTCGCCATGATGCGGATGCCGTCGTCGGCATTGATGATCTTGTTCGATGCGATCAGCGTGCTGGTGCCGAAGGCGGCGATGCCGGTGTCGCGGCTGTCGGTAATCACCGAGCCGGTGATCTGCGACTCCGCACCCGGTGCCACGATGATGCCGTTGCGTGTCTTGGCGACGGCCGCCCGCTCGATCGTTACGCTGCCGAGTTGCCCGGGCAGCAGCAAAATGCCGGTATCGGATTTGGTCACCTTGACGTCGGCGATCCGAAGGCCCCGCGTGCCGGAGGACGCCAGAATGCCCACCGCGCCGCCGATGATGGAACCGCCTTCCACTGTGCCTTCGCTGCATTCGAGCGCCAGGCCGACCGAGCCGTGGATGGTGCCGCCGTCGCGGTCGATGCAATCGGTGCGGCCGAGGTTCAGAAGCGTGGCGCCGCCGCGGCCGCCGATGTCGATGTCGACGTTCTTCAGCGTGACGGTGGCGCGGCGCGCATGCACCGCCGAGGCGTCGGTTTCGATTTTGCTGCCTTCCAGCACCAATTCGCCGGATTCATGCACGTCGAAGCCCCATTCGGTGCCGCGCGAATCCACTGAGGAGTTGCGCATCACGACGCGGCCGGCTTCCACCGCCACGCACGGGGTCTGGCGCGAGCGCGCGATGAAGCGCACGCCGTCGAGCACCAGCTCGTCGCCGAGCGGAATGTGCGCCGTCAGGCATGGCTGTCCCGGCGGGGCCTGGATCACCGCCTTGCCCGATCCGCCATAGGTGGCGATGGTCAAGGGTTTGCGTACCTCGACGGACTCGACGCAGGTCATGCCTTGGCCCGGCGGAATGATCAGGATGGTGGAATTGGGCGGCGCGAAGTCCGCCGCTTCGTTGATCGAGGAAAAAACGTGCTCGCCGTGACCATGCGAGCCGGAATGGTGTTGGCCACGGCCACGGTCTTCGCGGCCGTGCCCATCACGTCCGCGCGGGCCGCCGCGGCCGCAATCGACCAGCAATGTCTGGTGACCGGAGAGTCCCGGCATTCCTTCCGGCCGCTGACGTTCGTGGAATACCCGGCGGGGCGCGCAGGCGCGATAATTGCACCAGGAGGAATCAATCTCCGGCACCGGATCATAGGGATACCACTGTGCCGCCGCTTCGCTCGGATAGGTGTAAGGCGGCAGGTTGTCGTACGGATCGCCCGCCGCCGGCAGAGCGAACAGAACCAGCGGCAGCGCCGCCAGACCCAAACGGCTCCATCGCGTCACGCGCTGCGGTGTTGGTGTCATGATCATCTCCTGGCCCCCTCGGGACGGTCATGTCCGGTGGCATCAGCCATTAGGTACAGCAGCTCGCAGCGTGCCTGGGCATAGCCGGCTCTCTCCGCAATCTGGCGGTAGCTGTTAGACTTGTTCTCGTCCGGGTCGATGCCGTTGGGTCCGACGCGATAGAGCACGGAGAGATTGAACAGAGCGTCGGGATAGCGCTGGTTGGCGGATTTGATGAACCACTTCTCCGCCTTAACGAAGTTCTGCGGCACACCGATGCCTTTGGCATACATGATGCCGAGCCGGTCCTGCGCGATGGCGTCGCCGTCGACAGCGGTCATCTGGATCAGCCGCACCATCTGGATCGGCGATAGCCAGCCGGTGGGGTCCCATTTGAGCGCGGTCTGGAATTGGGTGACGGCATTGTGCAGGCAAACCGGTAGTGGACCGCACAGGCGCGGGTTCATCCGGTAGCCGCGGAAATCGAGTGCTGCGACAATCGCCGGCAGCGGAATCTCGCGGAAGCGCGCCAGTGCCGCGCGCTGCTCGAACGAGAGCAGGCTTTCGTCGCTGTGCAGATCGCCGGTCGAGGTCGTGCCGGGATAGTACTCGTATGGCGCCATCCAGAAGCGGGCGCGCTTTTCGGCGTCGGCGATGATACGGCCTGGGTCACCATTGTTGTAGCGGATGGCCCCGCGCTCGTTGGCGACATAGGCTCCGGCCAGCGGATGGCCGAGGCTTTGCGCGATCAGAAAATAGGTCAGCGCTTCGGCGTCGTTGGCGACAAACACCGAGGAGACGGACCGCATGCCGTAATAGCCGCCACCGCCGAAACCGCCGCCGTTGTTTCCGCCGCCGGCATTGATCAGGGCTACACCGTTGCCTCCTTGACCGGCGATTTGCACGTTTGGGCTCGCTCCAATCGCGGCGCCGGCCATTTGTCTCCCCGCCCCGTCACCGTTGAGGGCAACCACCCCGTTGCCGGCTCCAGCCTGGTTGCCGGCGATCGCGCCATTGCCGCCCCAGCCTTGGTTGGCGGCGCCCATGCCATTACCGCCCCAGCCCTGCGCGACGTTTTCTTGGGGCTCCGGCGGAACCGGCATGCCGTCGCAGGCCCTATCTGTGTAGACGTGTTTCCAATCCACCGCCTCGACACGAACCCAGTTCCAGTACGGCATCCGGTCATGGGCCGGGGACCAGACCGACGAAACAATCCACCGGATCAAGCGAGGGAACCAATAGTCCCAACTGTTCCGGGCCCAGAACGATTGTCTGCACACCAAGATGAATGGTTTTTGTGACGGCGGCGCAGGGTAGACATCGCTGGAATGAATCCGCCCAAGCGTCAGGAACCCTTCCGCGCCGCGGCTCGACAGAATGTAGAGAATGCGGGCGCGGGCATCGAGACGCTGTTCGAAGGTCATCGAATTGTAGATATGTTCAGCGTTGTTGAGTGCGTTGTTGCGCACACTGTAGATTGTATCGGCTGCATTCGAATTGTCGTCCGCGCGGTAGTCGCGGAATGGACGCAGCGCCATGAAGTACCAAACATACGCTTCCACCGGATCGGCGAAGCTCGGGTTCTTGCTTTCGCCGGGCGCAATGGATTGGCTTCCGGAATAGAGGTCGCCGAGGCGCACCTGCGCCAGGAAATCGTCGCGCTGCCAAGCCTCCTGACGCCATACCTTCACGGCATCAGGCAGCGTCATCGCCTGTTCGGTGCGTCCGCCGTCGGCATAATCGGCAAATGTCGTGGGAGCGAAAACGACCATGAAGGCCGCCGCCATGACGAGCGCCACGGTCGCGTTGCGAAGTCTGCGGACAAGCGCGGACTTCTTGCTTGTGCTACCGCTTGCACCGGATCGCGAAGCGCGATCGGAACGTCCTACCCCAGTCACCCCAATTATCCCCAATGCCCTAAGGCTGCGGAATTCTTTGCATTATCCTTAACATTTTATTAAGCGATACACCATGTGGAATCAGGCTGTCGCACGTCGAAAGCCTCTGCGTGGCGCATTTGCTATGTTCAGCGGCGGTACAGAAACGCGTTCTACGCCAAAGCGGCACACGCGCCGAACCGGCTAACCCCTTGTCTGTCTTGAAGACGATCGGGGATTTTGCAAATTGCAAATGGACGGAAATGCCGGGACGGCGCGCCCGTCGAAACCGGTGGAAAACTCAACCCGGAAACGGCGCGGTAGATTCCCGTACGACAAGTTCGTGCGCCAACAAACGTTCCTGCGGGCGGTCGTGGTTGCGCTTTTGCGTCAGCACCGAGACGGCCGCCGCCGCCATTTCTTTCAGCGGTTGGCGGCAGGTCGTCAGCCGCGGCCACACCACTTGCGCCACGATCGAATCGTCGAAGCCGGCAACCGACAGATCGTTTGGAATCGACAAATTGAATTTCTGCGACACCGCCAGAACGCCGGCCGCCATGTCGTCGTTGCCGGCGAAGATTGCGGTCGGCCGGATCTTGGCGGCGAGGATTTTCTCGCCCGCTTCGAGGCCCGACTGATAGGTGAAAAAGCCTTGGGCGCAGAACTCTTCCTGGAACGACAAGCCGGCGTCGGCGAGGGCCGAACGATAGCCGTCGAAGCGCAGCCGCGCCGCGCCATGATCGGGTTTGCCTTTGACGAAGCCGATGCGGCGATGGCCGAGTCCGACGAGATAGGCGGTCATCTCGTAGGCCGCCTTGAACTCGTCGATGTTGACCACCGAGGTGCCGGGCATCTTGTTACCGGGGGCGACGCGCACGAACGGAGTCTTCGCGGCGGAAAGCTCCTGCATGATGGTGCGGTCGTCACACAAGGGCGGGGTGAGAATCACGCCATGCAGCACCGATTCGCTCACCAAAGAGCGCACGCGGCTGGCGACGTCGTGGTCTTGCAGCGGGTTCAACAGTTCGACGATCAGATGATAACCCTCTTCACGGCAGCGGGCGAGCGCACCAAGCTGGAGGTCGGCGATATAAGAGCCTGGTGCCACGTCGTGTAACAGGCCGATCAGATAAGAGCGCTCGCTGGCCAGCCCGCGCGCGAAGACGTTGGGCTTATAAGCCAGGGCATCGATAGCGGCGAGTACGGCGGTGCGCGTCTGCAGCGAGACGTTGGGCTGGCGGTTGACCACCAGCGACACGGTCTTGATCGAAACGCCGGCCCGTTTGGCGACGTCGTAGATGCTAACCGGCTTGTCGCCGCCTGTGTCGCGTCGCCGGTTCGAGCGCCCCAAGGTTTTGGGATCGACGCCGAGCCGCGCCAGTTCCGGCATTTCGCCCAGCTCCAGATCCACCGCGTTGGCCAGCCCAGCCCGCATCAGGGTGCGCAGCTTGTCGGCGCTGATGCGCCGAAGACTGGCGGTCAGGCCGGCGCGTTCAAACGGCAGGGTGTGCTGGAAATAGCTCTCGCCGCACAGGAGCTGGAAGTAAGGGTTCTCCAGCCAGCGGTCGAACAGCGCCTCGTCGGTGAGGTCGTAAAGCTGGCGCAGGATGGCAAGACCCACCAACAGGCGTGATTGCGAGGGGCGGCCCGGCGCCGCACCAGCGGCTGGGCTGAGACGGCCTTCGAGCAGGCGCCAGTCGGTGGCGGCGTTGAGTTTCGCCAGCGAATGATTGTGGTCGATGATCTCGACCAGGCGCGGTCCGATGAAGTCCTTTTCGACGTCCTGGCGCTGTTTGCCCCGAATCGTATCCCCGCGCGCCGTCATTGGCTTGGCTTTCCACAACATGCCAGACTCAGTCCGCTGGCTGGCGCGGACTTTATCCTTGGCAGTCGCGTGGTCAAAGAGGACGGAGCGTCTCTGCCGCCTCCTGCATGCAGGCGATGCAGCAGATGATGTGATAGAGCGACGAGGCCGGAGCTGGCTCCCTAACGAAGTGGCCGTCGGGCTCGAAACGGTCCCACCACAGGCCCTTCACCGGCGTATCGAGATAGCGCCAGAGGCAGGCCGCCCCCTTCAGTGCTTCCCCGATCAATTCTTCCTCGCCGGTTGTGGCCAGGCTGAGGGCCGCCTTGATGCGCTCGGTCTGGGCCCACAGCCGCGCCGTGGGCACCGTGACCTCGAAACGGTCGTTCATGGCGTGGATGGCGGCGTCGCGCTTGGAATCGATGCCCTTCAAGCCGTGCGCGAACAGCCGCCGCGCCTCGGCCCGCACTTCGGGATGGCCCCGAACCTTGCCCCAGCGCATCAGCAGCCAGGCCCATTCGAATTGATGGCCCGGCTCGACCACATGACCGTCGGGGCCGGAGGCCGGAGCCCAGGCGGCGTCGAAATATTCGCGCAAATAGCCGCCCTGCTGGTCGATAAATTTGGTCCGGGCGAGGTTCGCGACGTGATCGGCGTATTGGCCCCAGATGCCGTCGGGCTCGACCTCGCACCACGCCAGAAGGGATTCCAACAGGTGCATGTGCGGGTTGGAGATGAACGGCTTATCGCCGGTTTCGGCAAAGCCGCCGGCCGGATGCTTGCGGGTGGCGACGATGCGGTCGAACAGGGCATGGGCCGCCGCTTTCAGGTCGCTCTGTTCCGGCATCACCTTAACGATCGTCGCCATTGCCATCAGGGCAAAAGCTTGGTCGTAGAGCATCGTCGCGGTGTTGAGCACGTCGCCGTGTTCCGAGACCAGGGTGCAGAACTGGCCGTCCGGCTGGCGGTAGGCCTTATTGAGATAAGCGATGCCGTGCGGGGCGGCTTCGCGCCAGGGGCCGTTCCAGCCCATCGCGCCGGCCTGCGCAAAGACATAGCTCTGGCGCCCTTGGACGCGGGCGCGGCGGAAGGTGCCGGCGGCGCGGCCGTCTTCGGCGATCAGTTCATGGAACCCGCCCTGGCCATGATCGGCGCCGGTCTGCCACCATAGCGGCAGCGCGCGCGTATACAGCCAGTCCGTGAATTGCGCCGTCGCGTCGTGTAGATCCTGTCTCATCGTCTTTACCACCGGATTGCCGTCCATTCCTAAGCACAGAGGGCGATTTTGTCACCCCCGTTTAGATAATGGTTCGTATGCGGACTATGTTCGAATCGTGCGGACGGAAGTCTGAGGCACCGGCACGCAGCTGTCGCGGAAGGCTTGGAGTCCCCGGCGACGGATGGTCACGGGGTTAGGCATCGCCTGCCGGAAGCATTTCTAGCAAAGCGCTCGGTTTGTGACGTTCTGCTTACAGTGGACGCAACCGCCTACCAATTCATCATATTATTGATAATCCATTGAGCACGCGAGAGAAACCGCGATTCATCTGATAAATGGGTGGCGCTGGGATGAGACAGATTGACTGAAAGCGCTTACCATTCGGGCGCTATTATTAGAATAGCTACAATAATAATGACAACATATTGATAAATATAAATGATAACGTTCACAATTTTTAGAAGAGTGCTTTTGTCAACACACCCCGTCTGATTTTTCCACCCCCTCAGTTGCGCGGATAGAAAGCGCTTACTTATCGAGCTAACCTGTCTTCATCCAGCAGTGACGAGGGCAAAGCCCTGCATTGCTAAGAACGATTTGTTCAGAAGGGGACGTCCAACCATGAAATCCAGATACCAGTATTGTACCCAAACGGCAGTTGCCGCGCTGCTCATCGGCATGACCGGAGCCGCTCAAGCTCAAAGCTCGGACACGATCGAAACCATCACCGTGACCGGCTTCCGCGCTTCGCTGGCGAATGCGCTCGAAGCGAAGCAGAAGTCGAACCTGATCATGGAGTCGGTCACGGCCGAAGATGTCGGCAAGATGCCTGATCAGAACATTGCGGAATCGCTGCAGCGCCTGCCTGGCGTGCAGATCGACCGCAGCCAAGGTCGTGGCACCCAGGTGCTGATCAACGGTCTGCGCCAGAACCTCACCACCCTGAATGGCGACATCATCCTGACGGGCAAGGAATTCTACGTCTCGGGCGAAGGCTCGGGCGGCGGCGCCGGCGCCAACTCGCAGTACAATTCGCTCGAAGGCATTCCGAGCGAAGAACTCGGCCGCGTCGACGTCTACAAGAGCCCAAATGCGGCCCTGACCGAAGGTGGCCTGGGCGGCATCGTGGACCTCAGGACCCGCGACGCGCTGCTATCGCCGGACGGCGTGTCCGTTACCGCCAACCTGCGCGGCACATCGACGAGCTTTGCGTCCTTGGCCAACACGACGCCGAACGCAACGCTGGTGGCATCCTACAAGCCCAACAGCACGTTCGCGATCACCGGCAGCGTCTCGTATGACTCCGAAGACACCCACACCAAGGAATACGAAGCCTACAACCGCTCGCCGTGGTTGATCGCCACTTCCGGCGAGACCGGCTACACCGGTACCGGCACGCTCACGTCGGCCTCTGCCACGACACTGTCGAAGTCGTACATCGTCCCGGAATACGGCTATTTCAGCGACATCTACGACAAGCAGAAGACAATCGGTGCGACCCTCGGTGCGAACTGGAACGTCTCGAATTCCATCACGTCGAGCATCAATTGGTTCTACTCGCACATCTCTAACAAGAACACGACCTATTCGGACAAGGTCGGCTTCAACGGTTCGGGTTCGAGCACGGGTCTTCCCGGCATCAATGCCGATAAGTCCTACTCAATCGACAGCAACGGCGTCGTGGAAAATGCGACGTTCTGGCTGACGGGCGCGGAAACGGCGACCCTGTACCAAAGGACCACGTCCGACGCGAACAATCTCCAGTGGCATACCGCTTTTGACGATGGCGGCCCGATCACGGCGACCCTTGATGTCTCTTGGGCGCGCGCGTCTTCGAACATGCAGGCGGCGCAACAGGACGTCGAGCACGGCTATTATTCGGCGACCGGCACATCGGCTTCGCTTGCGCCGACAGCGCCGGGCTGCAACAACTTCGGCGCCACCTGCACCACCGGCAACCCGGCGTACCAGGTTACGTGGGCCAATGGCGGTGACGATGGTCTGCCGTCCGCGACCGCTTTGGCGCCTTATGCCGACGTGCTCTCGAACCCAAACTACGTGCTGTTCAAGTCCGCGTGGGCGTGGGCGAATACGACGAAGCAGTCCCAGGACGCCATGCGGGGCGCCTTGGTCTATAAGCCGTCGTTCCTCGCCAGCGTCGAAGGCAGCATCACGGGCGGTTTCCGCTTCGCGCAGCGCGACGTCTGGCAGAACTTCGGCCGCTACTTGATCGACCGCGGTTCGGTTCCAACCAGCACTGACAACTCCACCAGCAACAGCGACTGCTGTTATTCCTCGGGCAACGGCACGTACCTGTATTACATGGATCCGGGCTACGACACCGCGATCCCGTGGGATACGGCCGTGACCAATCCGGCGCTGGCGAAGACCGTCAAGAACTTCGCACTCGGCAACATCATCGTGAAGGATCCGGTAGCGGGCGGCATGACCGATCCGTCGACCTTCCTCGAGGCAGTCTGGAACAACTCGCATAATTCGTCATCGACGGCCAACAACACAGAGAAGCTGTTCATCGACACGTTGAGTTCGTTCAACGTGCATGAGTTCAAGCAGGCCTACTACCTGATGACGGACCTGGGCGGTAAGGACAACCGGTTCCATGCCAACTTCGGCGTTCGTGTGGTTCTGACCGACCTCACGGTGCACAACGCTCAGGCGGCGGCGGTGCCGACGTCCTACGGCACAGCTTCGTGGAACGGCGTCAACAACAACAACGTTGCGGTGACCCACCACAAGCACACGGTGGACGTGCTGCCATCGATCAATCTGTCGCTCAACATCACGGACGAGGAGATCGTTCGTTTCAGCGCCGCGCGCGTGATGTCGCCGCAGGATCTGTTCTCGCTCGGTGTTGGTAATAGCTACAACTTCACGCGTGAGACCGGTGGTCGGACGAATGTGAACACCGGCGCGCAAGACGGCTTCAAGTTTGCTTCCGGCTCGTCGGGCAATCCGGATCTCGATCCGTATCGCGCGACGCAGTTCAACCTGGCGTGGGAAGACTATTTCGCACCCGGTGGCCTCGCCAGCGTCAGCACCTTCTATAAGCAAGTCGACAACTTCGTCGAAACCCAGAACGTGACCACCACCGTCATGGATGACTTCGGCGGCACGGCTGGTACGATCTCGATGCCGGTCAACGCCGGTCATGGCTCGATCTACGGCTTGGAACTGGCCGGTCAGTATGCCTTCGACAACGGCTTCGGGTTCGCGGCCAACTACACGAACACCCAGTCCACGTCGGATCAGGTCACGGCGTTCACCGATCACCTCCCGATCCCGGGTGTGGCCAAGCACTCGGCCACGGCCACGGTCTATTTTGAAAAATACGGCTTCGACACGCGTATGTCGTATTCGTGGCGCTCGAAGGCCGTGAACCAGGGTCTCGGCTACTCGACCTTCTCGGTCACCGATACCACCACGAGCACCCAAAAGGTCTTCGGTGTCTTCACAGCTCCGTATGGCGAGCTCGACGGTCAGGTCACGTACAACGTCAACGACAACCTGAGCTTCGTCGTGTCGGCACAGAACCTGACGGACGAGGCCTATCACACCTATCTGCAGTTCCCGAACCAGCCGTATACCTATGACGACAGCGGCACCCGGTACTTCTTTGGGATACGCTTCCACTACTAGAATCTTCCCGAAGTGTCTTCTGGGGCGGTCGTGGCAAGGCGACTGCCCCTTTTCTTTTGTTCCCGGCGGTCGCACGATGTCCCTTGGAGGGCAGGCATGGACCTACGCGAACACGCGATTTTCTTCTGGGGCTTGATAACGCGCTGGCCGCACGCGACCGCGGTTGTGATTGGTGCCTTCGCCGCCGCCTATGCCGTCTATTATTCGGTTGTGGAGGGCTTGCCGGTCGAGGATGACCTGCTAGCGGCCGTTGCTATGGTGCTGCTATGTGTCGTCCTCAAGACGACCCATCTGTTCGTGTTCTATCGCTTCTATCACAGCGAAGAATTCAAGGGTTCGTTTTTGATCCTGGCATTTCTGGCGTCGCTGCCGCTGGTCGCCGCCCTGGCGATCGCAATGCTGTTCGCCCAACATCAATTCGAGGCGCCACCGCCGGGTGTCATACCCTACATACTTGGCGGTGCCATTCTGTTTTTCAGTTTGGCGTTCGGTGCCGCCGCCCGCGTCATCTATTGGATCGGGAGCGGCGGCTTGAAATGGCGCTGAGTTATTTCAGCGCCAAATTCCTGGCAATCAATTCGCTGCGCTGCTTGACGCATCCCGCCGAGGTGAGCGGATCGGACGGCGTGTTCATCACGTAATCCACCAGCCGTTCTACCGTCGAGGTGGCCACATGCATGCGCGTGTCGGAGGAGGCGTAATAGATGAACACCTCACCCTTCGTATTGGCGATCCAGCCGTTCGAGAACGCCACGTTCGACACGTCGCCGATCCGTTCGGCGCCTTCGGGAGCGATGAAATAACCGCTCGGTGCATGGGTCAGGCGCCAGGGTTCTTCCAGCGCCGTCATGAACATGTAGAGCACATAGCGCAGGCCCGCCGCCGTGTTGCGCACGCCGTGGGCGAGATTGAGCCAGCCGTGTGCCGTCTTGATCGGCGCCGGGCCCTGGCCGTTTTTCACCTCTTTGATGGTATGATAAACCTTCTTGTCGATGACGACTTCACGCTCGATCACCGCCGGGTCCATCGTATCCGTAAGGCCCCAACCGATGCCGCCGCCTGAGCCGACCGCAATGAAACCGTCCTGCGGGCGGGTGTAGAGCGCGTACTTTCCGTCCACGAACTCGGGGTGCAGCACGACGTTGCGCTGCTGGCCGGAATGGGTGACGAGATCGGGCAGCCGCTCCCAGGTGACGAGATCTTTGGTCCGCGCGATGCCGCATTGGGCCGTCGCCGCGCTTGCGTCATTGGGCTGGGAAAGGTCTTTGCGTTCGGTGCAGAACAGCCCATAAATCCAGCCGTCTTGATGCGCCGTCAGCCGCATGTCGTAGACGTTGGTGTCCGGCTCTTCGGTCTCGGGCAGCGCCACCGGGTAATCCCAGAACTTGAAATTGTCGACCCCGTTCGGGCTTTCGGCGATTGCGAAGAACGATTTGCGGTCAGCCCCTTCGACGCGCACGACCAAAAGATATTTGCCGTCCTTCAGAATCGCGCCGGAATTGAAGGCGGCGTTGATGCCGAGCCGTTCCAGCAAAAACGGATTGGTCTTGGGGTTGAGGTCATAGCGCCAGAACAGTGGCGCATGCTCCGCCGTCAGGATCGGATGGACCCAGCGCCGGTAGATGCCGTTGTGGGTCTCGGCCGGATGGTTGGGGCGGGTGATCAGTGCCTGATGCGCCTTTGACAGTTCTTCGAGGCGGGCAGAAAATTCGCGGACTTCAAACATCGGCAGATTCCTAGCGCAGTTTTGCGGGGCAAACCGGGTTGGCGTGGTGCAAGGGGTGGGGATTGGTGACGTGCTTGGCGATGGTTGTCTTCAGCGCCGCCGGCAGTTCATCGAGCGTCAAGATACGCGGCAGCTTGATGAAGGCGCTGACCTGTTCGGGTTTGTTGCACCATGGGCAATCGCCGTTCCAGGTCCAATTGACGTTAAGATGATCACCCCACAAGAGCACCCAGGCGGGGTTCGTCTCGTCCAGCACTTTGGCGCCCGGCGCCTGTCCGGTTTCGGTGATCGCGAACGGCGCTGCGCCGCCGAGCTTGGTCAGGTTCGTTTTTGCTGCCGCGAATTTCGCCGTGTTGGCGTCATTCTCGTACATATCGGTACCGACGATGTCGGGCTTGTGGCGCTTGGGGAAGAATTTCGCGGTGTCGGCGCCGTCGCGATCGACTGACCAGATCCAGATCAAATTGTCGAGCTTCTCGCGCCCCACCAGTTCGTCATAAAGCGCGTCCCACAGATCGCCGTACGCATCCTGCTTGCCCCACCAGAACCAGCCGCCGTTCATTTCGTGATAAGGGCGGAAGAGCACCACCACACCCGCGTCGCGCAATTTGTGCAGCGTCTTGGCCATCGCCTGCACATCGGCGAGCCACAGCTTGTGTTCCTTGGTGCCCGGCGTCAGCACGGCGCGCAGCGTTTCCGGCGTCATCGCCTTCTTGGCACATTCGTAATACTCGCCGCGCTGGCAAACCTCGACGGGATTGCGTTCGTGCCACGCCATCGTCACCAGCCCGCCCGCGGCGGTTTGCGTCAGGGCGCGATCGATCAGATAGGACGAATACGGCGGATAGGCGATGGCGTTCATCAATTCGAGGCCGAGCAAAGCCGGATGTTTGCCGGTCTGTTCGGCGAGACGGTCGGCCGAGGTGCAATCGATGTAGACTTCGTACTCGTTCACCTGAACCCCAGCTAACGTTCGCTTCTGTGCCGGTAACTGGGCGACGTAGGATAGGATCGCCGTTTTTTTGCCTTGAATTTCGGCCGATAATTTATCGGGAGCGGCCGCGACCGATGAGACCGCAAGTACACTCAATCCGGCCGCGAGCAGCCAGTTGCAGAAAGGGTCGCGCACGGTTCCTCCCGCGATGTTCTGTTGCTTTGAAACGGTGCGGATACTAGCTATAGCACCCTCCCATGACAACGCTTACTACAGCGCTTACCTTTTGAATCCGGCGATAAAAACGAGTGGAGCAGGCAATGTTGGGACTTTCCGAGCGGGGCAAAAAGCGGCTCGCGTATGGCTTTTGGCGCTTCACCGAAAACCAAGTGGACGAAGCCATCGCCATGATCGCACTGGTGCGCGAGAATGGCATCGACCATCTCGACACCGCTGATGTCTATGGTGGCGCCAGCGGGTTCGGCGGGGCCGAAAAGTTGCTCGGCGCGGTGCGGGCGAAAGCGCCGCGGTTGCTCGACGGCGCGGTAATCGCGACCAAGGCCGGATGCGAGCCGGGCGCGCCCTACAATTCCTCGCCCGCTTATCTGAAAGCCGCCTGCGAGGCGTCTTTGAAGCGCCTGAACATGTCGCGCATCGATCTATTCTACATCCATCGCCCCGATTTGCTCGCCCATCCGGCCGATGTCGCCGGTGCGCTCGATGATCTGGTGACGGCGGGCAAGATCGCCTCGGTCGGCGTGTCGAATTACACCGTGGCGGAGGTCGAGGCACTGACGCGGTATCTGAAGGCTCCGATCCGCGCCCACCAGATCGAGTTCTCGGCCGGTCATGTGACACCGCTGTTCGACGGCACGCTCGATCAGGCGATGAAAAAGAACCTCGCGGTGGCGGCGTGGTCGCCGCTGGCGCGTGGCGGTCTCGGCGACGGCGGGCCGATGGAACTTGCCAAGGTGCGCGCAACGCTCGCAACCCTCGCCGCAAAATTCGGTGTCCCGGTCAATGCGCTCGCGATCGCGTTTTTGTCGACGCATCCGGCCTCGGTGACGCCGATCCTTGGTACCACCAATAGCGCCCGCGCCCGCGAATGCCTCGATGGCCTCAAACTCACGCTCACCCGCCGCGACTGGTACGACATCGTCGAAGCCGCATGCGGGAGGCGGATGCCGTAATCAGCCTCGGCCCGGTCTACATCGCCTCGCGATAAAGCCGCAGCACGTCGGCCGCGGTGACCGTCACCGGATTGCCGCCGGCACAAGGATCTTGCAGCGCCTTGGGCACGAAGTCGGCAAGGTCGGCTTCGGTGACGCCGAGTTCGGCGAATCCGCGCGGAATTCCGACCTCGGTCGACAGCGCACGGATGGATTCGATGGCGGCGTGGCTGGCCTGTTCCTCGCTCAAATTGGAAATGTCGGCGCCCATGGCCTCCGCGATGCGAGCGAAGCGCGCCACCGCATGTGGACGGTTATAGGCTTCCACCACCGGCAGCAGGATCGCATTGCAGACGCCGTGCGGCAGGTCCTTCACCGCGCCCGGCTGATGCGCCATGGCGTGCACCAGGCCGAGGCCGGCGCTGTTGAAGGCAAGTCCGGCGATGAACTCGCCATAGGCCATCTGTTCGCGCGCCTGGATGTCGGCGCCGTTTTTGACCGCCTGCGGCAGGTATTTGGTGATGATGCGGATGGCTTCCAGCGCGGCGTGATCGGTCAACGGATGGGCACCCTTGGCGACGTAAGCTTCGATCGCGTGCGTGAGTGCGTCCATGCCGGTGGCCGCGGTGGTGCCGCGTGGTACGCTCACCATCATCTCGGGATCGTTCACCGAAATGTCGGGAATAATGTTGGCGTCGATGATCACCATCTTCACCTGCGCCACGGTATCGGTGATGACGGCGTTGGAGGTGACTTCGGCTGCCGTTCCCGCCGTGGTGTTGATGGCGATCAGGAACGCACCGGCTTTGCCGACTTTGCCGACGCCGCTGTAGAGATTGATCGGTGCCGGATTGGCCGACAGGATGCGCACCGACTTGGCCGTGTCGATCGGGCTGCCGCCACCGACACCGATGACGCAATCGCAACCACCCGCCTTGAACGCTGCGAATGCCGCATCGACGACAGCGACCGTCGGATTGGGAATTACGCCGTCGAACACGACTGCGGCAATGCCGGCTTTCTGCAAACCGTCGATCAGCGGCTGCACCACACGTGCTTTCACCAGCACCGCGTCGGTCACGATCAGCGGGCGTTTGAGGCCGCGGCTGACGAGTTCGCCCGGCACGTCGGCGAGACACCCGGCCCCGCTGATGTTGATCTTGGGAAAGCAGAGACGAAAGCTCATGGCAGCGTCCTTGTCTGAGAAATCACTGCCCTTCATACCGTTCCGGCGTGGTCAAACCACACCGGCGGCTTGCCGCAGGCGTGAGCGATTCACTTCGGCAATCGCTCATCGCCCGCCTGTTACCGGCCCCAATGCGCTCTCTGCGGTCAGTGAATCTGCGTCAGGGTACAGATGATGTGCGCCTTATTCCCCGCAGTCGGGCAATCCATCACTTCGAACGGCGCGGTTGCATCTTCCAGCGCGATGAACGCCACCAAGCCGTTGGGTTGTTCGGGACATTTGAACTCGACGACATGGCGTTTCGACGAATTCTGCCGCCCGATCGACCGCGCATTCTCGACCGTGCAAGCGACTTTGTGCTGTGTCAGCGCCTGTTTGAAGGTTTCCATCGTCACCAGCGGGGCGCCGTTGCTCGACAAGCGGCAGGCGATGCCGCGGCGATAGGAGTCGGGGCAACTGAGCGCCGACACCGCCTGCGTCGCGCCCGGTATGGGGCTCGAAATCACGAAGCCGTTGCCGCCGGTGCAGGCAATTTCGCTGAGTTCTGCATTGGCTTTGGTATCACGGCCGATCAGCTTGAGGCCCGTCACCTGGCATTGCTGGCCCAAACGCCCGAGCACATTGGCCGCCGTCTTTTTGACATCGGCATTGGCAGCGAGCGAACACGCGGGCTGGGGATCGCGTCCGGCAGCGATATCGGCGGCGTGCGTCGCATCGGCGCCAAAGCAGGTGAAACCGTAGGTCGCTTCCGGTGGCTGTTCGATCAGGAAATAGCCGAGGCCGTTCGAACACGCCGTTTCAAAGGTGCGCACATGCACCGGCTTGCCGTTGACCGTGGTGGTGCCTTCGGCGATCAGGCTCGCGTCAGTGACCTCGCAGGTGAGATTGATCGATTTCACCAGCGCCACGGCATCGTGCAGGATCTGTTCATGCGTTGGGGCGGCCTTGACCCGCTTCTTGGCTGCCGTTTCCAGGCGATCCCGGTCGCTGTTGTTGTTCTGCACCGATGGCTGTGTTGGAGGGGGGGCCCCAGCGAATTGAGCCACCGCACTCGCCGCCGTCAAGATCGCCACGGCCGCCATTGCGCCGAACACTTTCATCGTCGAATTCCTTTTGCAGAAACGCACCATTCTAACGTGTCCAGGCGGCCGTGGTCAGTGAATTTGCGACCCTAACGCCGCCGCGGCAGACAATTTCCAATTGCGGCGGAAATGGGCCGATTTACCCGCCGGATCGGAAAAGCCCCTTATGTTTCAACCCGCCAGCATCGCCGGATCGATCGGTAACGAACGTACCCGTTTGCCGGTCGCCGCGAAGATTGCATTGGTCAGCGCCGGGATCACCGGCGGCATCGCCGGTTCGCCGAGCCCACTTGGTTCATGATCGCTGAGGACGAACGCAACCTCAACCGGCGGCACTTGCCGCATGGTCAGCGGCGAATGGCCGTCAAAATTGCTTTGCACGGTACGGCCGTTCGCGAAGGTGATTTTCTCGTTCAGCGCATGGGCAAGGCCATCGATGACGCTGCCTTGTGCCTGGTTCTCGGCGCCCATCGGATTGACGATCTGGCGGCCGACATCGATCGCCGCCCACACCTGGTTGAGCGTGACCGTGCCGTCCTTGGCGACGGCCGCTTCCACCACTTCGGCAGCATAGCCGAGATGGCAGAAGGAAAACGCGACACCGAGCCCGGTGCGGGCGGGGAGTTTTCGGCCCCAGCCGCACATCGTGCGCACCTTTGTCAGCACGCCCAACACTCGCGCAGCCGAGAACACCTCGGCGCCAAGCGGTTTGGTCTCGGGCTTGCCGAGCACGGCGATGGCGAAGTCGATTGGGTCTTTGCCGGCGGCGTGCGCAAGTTCGTCGAGGAACGATTGGAACACCCACACCATCGCGTTTTCGGATGGCGCCCTCAGCGGCCCCATCGGCACGCCGGTCTGGATCAGCGAGGTGCCGAACGACAAATTGGGAATGCGGCCCGCCGGATACGATCCCGGGTCGAGCCCGGCGCAACTGGCGAATTCGTGTCCTTTGCCGAAGCTGACAAAGGCGTGCTGCCAGGCGACGATCTTGCCCTCCGCATCGAGCCCGCCTTTGATCTTGTGCCAGCCGGCGGGGCGATAGAAGTCGTGTTGGACATCGTCTTCGCGGCTCCAGATCAGTTTCACCGGTGCGCCGACCTGCTGCGAAATCCAGCCCGCCTCGACCATATAGTCGTTCATCAGCCGTCGCCCGAACGCGCCGCCGGACCGCGTGATGTGGATGACGACGTCCTTTTCCTTCACGCCCAGGGTCCCGGCGATCAATCCGCGCGCCGCTTCCGGCAACTGGGTCGGCGCCCAGAATTCGCATTTGCCGTCTGCCACATGCGCCGTGCAATTCTGCGGCTCGAGGGTGGCGTGCGCCAGGAACGGATAGTCGTAGCGCGCTTCGATGGTTTTCGCTGCCGTCTTCAGCGCCGCCGCCGGATCGCCATCCTTGCGATAGACCCAGGCGGGGTCCTTGGCCAGCAGCGCGTCCGCGGTTTGGGCAAAGAATTCGGACGAATGATGCGCATACGGACCTTCGTCCCAGACGACCTTGAGACTGTCGCGCGCCTTTTGCGCCCGCCACCAGCTATCGGCGACGATGGCAATGCCGGGCTGCAACCCGGTGGATGCGGTGCCGCCTTCGGCCTCGAACACATGGGCTCCGGCGCCCGCCACGATGAACGCGTCCTTGATGCCGGGAAGTTTCTTGATTTCGTCGAGGTTGGCGCTTTTCACCGAACCGCCGAACACCGGGCATTTGTGGAACACCGCATACAGCATCCCCGGCACCTCCACATCGATGCCGAACAGCGGCGCGCCGCGCACCAATTTTGGGCTATCAATGCCGATGGTCGGCTTGCCGATGATGGTGTAGCGCGTGGGGTCTTTCAGCTTGACCGCTTTCAGGTCCGGGGCCTTCAACTTCGCCGCCGCTTTGACAAGCGCGCCATAGGGTGCCGATTTTCCTGATGCATGATGCACCATGCCGCTCGCCGTGGTGCATTCGCTTGCCGAAACGCCCCATTGCTCTGCCGCGGCTTGCACCAGCACAAAACGCGTCGCGGCGCCGATCTGGCGCAAGGGCGTATAGTTTTCCGGCGTTGCCATGCTGCCGCCGGCGTATTGGCCTTTGAAATTTTCGGGATCGAAATCGGCCTGTTCGATGTTCACTTGCCGCCAATCGACATCGAGTTCCTCGGCGATCAACATCGGCAGCATGGTTTTGACGCCTTGGCCGATTTCCGGATTCTTGGCGACCAGCGTCACGGTGTTATCGGGCGCGATCGTCACGAAGGCGTTGAGTGCGCCGTCTTTCAGCGCCTTGCCGCGGCCGAGCGTGTAATAACCGACCACCAAGGCGCCGCCCGCCGCCGCGCTCACAGCCAAAAACGCGCGCCGCGAAGGCTTCAAGCCCGCTATTCTTTTTTTCAGTTCGGAAGGCAGCATTTCAACTTCCCTCTGCGGCAAGTTTGATTGCTTGTTTGATGCGCAAATATGTCCCGCAGCGGCAGAGGTGTCCGTCCATTGCAGTGACGATGTCGTCGTCGCTGGGTTTTGGGTTCTGCGCCAAGAGCGCGGCCGCGGCCATGATCTGTCCGCCCTGGCAATAGCCGCATTGCATCACGTCGATCTTCAGCCAAGCATCGGTGATGCGCTTGCCAATCGGTGTGTCGCCGATGCCTTCGATGGTCACGATTTTCGAGGTGCCCAGACTCGAAACCGGCATCCGGCAGGATTGCACCGGCTGGCCGTCGATATGCACCGTGCATGCCCCGCACAATCCGGCGCCGCAGCCGTAGCGCGTGCCTTTCAGGTTCATCGCATCGCGCAGCACCCACAGCAGTGGGGTATCATCGTCAACATCGACGCTGCGGTCCTGGCCGTTTACGTTCAGCGTATAGTGCATGGAAATCCTCGTATCCGTGCCGCAACCTTAGCACGGGCCGGAATTACTTCGCGACGAAATCGGCTGCGCCGCCGCCCAAGATCAGCGAGCGTTCGAACGAGACGTAATGATAACGCCCGGCGGAATGCCCTGCGTTGACGGCGAAGGCCACGGCGTATTTCTTGCCAGGCACCAGCGCCACTTGGCCCACGGTCAACTTGCGCGACAACACCACGGTCCATTGATTACCGGCGCGGCTCGCCGCCGCCGTCACCACGGTTTTGGCGGGGGCGCGCTTGTCAAACACCACACCGTTTGTGGCAACCGGCGCCGGGGTCAATGCCACTTGCCAATATTCGATGCCATAGCCCGATGTCTTCAGCCGCGCCAATTCACTCGCCGGTTTCAAAGCATCGCTGCCGCCCTGACGCGTCATCGCCGCCCGCGTTTTGCCGAGATACATGGTGCGCGGACCTTTGCCACTTGGCATCGCCGTGGAATCATCGTGACACATCGCCCAGCAGCCGGCGCGCGCCGCTTCCGGCGTGCTGCCGCCGTCAAGCATCATCGCCACCTTGGCTGCGGCCTTATCCTGTTTGGCATCGGGCACATCGGTGAATGTCAGGCGCACATACAAGGTGTCGGCGTCGCGGGCGAACTGCACGGTGGCGGGCAGGGTGACCGGCTGCGCGGCAAGCGGGGCGCGATCATATTTCTTGCGTGCGGCATCGCCCATCACGCGTTCCTGGCCTATATGGCACGACAGGCACGCCGATCCGGCGCGAAAACGGTCGGCGCCTTTGTGCTCACCCGGGGTCATCAGCCATTCGAGCGAGGTTTGGCCCGGCGTGAACAGGGTGATCGGCTTCGATGGCACGCTCGCCCAATTCGGCGCCGCGGCGGCGGCCGAGAAGCTTGCGAGGATCAACACCGGCATCAACGCGCGCATCCATTACTCCTTACGGAAAATCATAACTCGCCGGTTGGTCCTGCCGCGTATGGGTTACGCCCTGATGGCAGGAGAGGCAATTGCCATCCGTCTTCATCGCCGAGGTGTGATCGCGCCGCGCCTGTGCGGCCTCGACCGCTTGTTCGGTGGCCACCAGGATGGCATAGGAATGACACGCCTTGCACTCGCGCGCGTTGGTGGCGGCAAAATCGGCCAGCACCTTTTTGGCCAATTCCGGCCGTCGCGCTTCGAAGCGTCCCGGCAGGTCTTCGCGATCGATGAAATGTCCCCACACCCGGCTGAGGGCCGTGATCTGATGGCCCATCAGCCTCAGCGGCGCGTGCCCCGGCAGATGGCATTCGGCGCAGGTCACCACCGTCCCCTTCGGGTTGATGTGATGGCGGCTTTGCGCATATTCGGCAGTGACCGTGCGTTCCATCTCGTGACAGGCGTGAGCACAGAATTGCTGCGACGAGGTTGCCGCCGTGACGCTGGCGTAGCCCGTCGAAAGCCCGATCCCCACCACCATGGCGGCGAGCGCGACCAGAACCGGCGTCGTCCGGGTACGGACGAAGGTTGCTACGCTGTCAATCCATGCAACGAACATCAAAGGCTGCCGGGGGAACTTCGCTTGCTACAACGGCACGAAGCGGCACCCACGGCCAGAAGACCGCGCGTCGCAGGCGCGACGCACCGGGTCCCCTTAACTCACAACGGCTTGCCGAAATTGTTCGGCAGCTTGGCGGTATCGATCCCTGGTCCGAGGTTCAGCACGAACACCGGTCCGATATCGAGGGTCTGTTTGCTGGCGCCGAGTTGCATGCCGAAACCGACCGTTCCCGACGCATAATCGGCGGTGGCGACGCCGCTGGCAAAGATCCAGGTCCATTGGCCTTTTGGCACGGTCGCCGACGCGGTAGCAATGGCGGTGTAGGGTGCGCCCGACAGATGCACGCCGAGTTCGGCAATCAGCCCGGTCTGGGCGCCTGGGGCCGGTTCGGTGGCGCGGACCAGCACGGCGGCAAAGACAACATCGCCCTTTTTGATTGTGCCGGTGACCGGCGCCGAAACGCCGTCGTCCCAGGAATTCGTGCCGGGCTTGGCGGTCACGGTGCGGGTGAATTTGCCGCCGGTAACGTCGGCCGCAGTCACGCTCTGCGCGGTCGTGTCGGGGCCATACGCAAAGATAGCGCCGGGATCGGCGTTGATCAGCACACCTTTGACCGGCAGCTTACCGCGGATTTTGGCGAGATCTGCAGCATAGACGCCTTCGGGCGTTTGCGGCGCGGCGGCCACCGGCGCGGCAGGGGCGGCGGCGGCGGCGATCTTGTTGTGCGGCAGCTTGGTGCGGTCGTAGCTGGGTCCGAAGTTGAAGATGAACACCGGGCCGAGGTCGATTACCTGATCGGCGGCGGCGAGCTGGACACCGAAATTGAGCGAACCTTTGGCATGGTCGTCGTCGGCGACACCGGAACTGTAATAGACCGCCCACTTGGAGGTTGGTGCCGCCGCTTCACTGGTAAGGCCGGTGTAGGGGGCTTTGTTGAGGCCGAGGCCGGCGGACGGAATGTTGGCTGTCGTCGCGCCCGCGGGCGGGGTTTCGACGCGCGCGTAATAGGCGACCAGGAGCACGTCGCCCTTCTGTACGGGTTGCTGAAGCGTGACCGAGGCCTGAGCGTCCCAGGAATTGGCGCCCTTTTTCGCCGTGACGCGCGTCGCTTTGCCGGCCTGCACGCCAGCGTCGTCGCGCACCGCCGCTGTCGCATTCCAGACGTTCCAGGAATCGGCGCTGGCGCCGAGCACCAAATGGCTCAGCATGTCGTCGCCTTTTGGAGCGTCGGCGGCTGTCGCCGCGACGGTCATGAGCGCTCCTGTCATGAGCGCAACCATCCACTTGTTCATGGGTCTCCCCCCGTATCTTTTCGTTTTCGCCCGCGCAAGATGACGGACGTTGAGGCAATTATCCCCCGGGACGGAAAGCGCTGTCGAGCTATCTCCAGTTGTCGGTACCGGTAACATCTAGCGACTTCCTACGCTTACCGTCGCGCGTAGTTACCCGAAGCCGAAGTCGAGTTGATCGGGCGCGTCGTCTTCCTCTGCCGGGAAGTGGGACACCGTGACGCCGACCAGCCGCACGCCGTTCGTGAGCGGATAGATGCTGCGGGTCAGCGCCAGCGCGATGTCGCTAAGGTCCTGGCGCGAGGTCACCGCTTTGGTCAGAGTGCGGGCCCGCGTCAGTTGGCGGAAGTCAGCGTATTTGATCTTCACCGTCACGGTATGACCGAAGGTGTGCGTCTTCTCGCACCAGGCCCACACTTCGTCTGCCTGTCCCAGCACTTCCTTCTCGATCGCCGCCGGATCGGTGAGGTCGGTGAGCAGCGTAATCTCGCTGCCGGAGGATTTTCGCGGCCGGTCGGGCTCGACGGGCCGCTCGTCGATGCCGCGCGCGATATCAAAGTACCATTGCCCCGATTTGCCGAAATGCTTGGCGAGGAACTCCAGCGATTGCCGCTTCAGATCGGCACCGGTGTGGATGCCGAGCTTGTTCATCTTCTCCGCCGTTACCGGTCCGATGCCGTGGAACTTCGCCACCGCCAAGCTTTCGACCCACGCCGGCCCCATCGCGGGCGTGACGACAAACTGGCCATTTGGCTTCTTATAGTCGGAGGCGAGCTTAGCGAGGAATTTGTTGTAGGAAATGCCCGCCGAGGCGGTCAGCCCGGTCCAATCAAAAATGCGCTGGCGGATATCACGCGCGGTTTCCGAAGCGCTGGGCAAATGGCGCAAATTCGCCGTCACGTCGAGATAGGCCTCGTCGAGCGACAACGGTTCCACCAGCGGCGTGTACTCGAAAAAGATTGACCGGATCTGCCGCGACACCGCGCGATAGACTTCGAAGCGGGGCGCCACGAAAATCAACGCCGGGCATTTGCGTAAAGCCGTGGAGGAGGGCATCGCCGAGCGGACGCCGAAGGTGCGC
This sequence comes from Alphaproteobacteria bacterium UBA1301, assembly GCA_002307725.1. Classification (GTDB taxonomy): domain Bacteria; phylum Pseudomonadota; class Alphaproteobacteria; order Micropepsales; family Micropepsaceae; genus Rhizomicrobium. The sequence goes on from DBUB01000007.1 coordinate 258,976, forward strand.
GCCTCATAGCTCGCCGCCGCCACCACCCCGCGGGCGCGGGCCGAGCCCACCGCCACCGGTTTGCCCTTCAGCTCCGGCCGGTCGCGTTGCTCCACCGACGCATAGAACGCGTCCATGTCGATATGGATGATCTTGCGCACCGCCGTCATGGCGCGAGGCATAGCGCAAGGCGTGGGCGCGCGACAGCAGCGTCAACTAATAAATAGAAATGATGCTTTCCGATTATTTCGTCTGTTTAAGCTATTCGCGTGGAGCTAAATTGGCAGCGTTATCCCGCCGCCGTTCGAAAGGACCCGCCATGATCCGCATCTCTGCCGCCGCCTTCGTGTTTGCCGCTGTCGTCTTCGCCCCCGCCGCTTCGGCACAGTCCGTCGCCAATCCCGATCCGGCGCTGGTGCAGGCCGGTAGCTATGCGCTTGAGACCAACCACGCCCGCGTCGTCTTCGCCGTTTCGCATATGGGCTTTTCGACCTGGTATGGCGATTTTTCCGGCGCCACCGGCACGCTGACGCTCGATCCCAAGAACCCCGCCGCCGCGTCGCTCGCCGTCACCATTCCGGTCGCGTCCGTCACCACCACCAACACCACGCTCGACGGCGAACTGAAAAGCCCGGCGTGGTTCGATGCCGCCAAATTCCCCACCATCAGCTTCACCTCGACCAAGGTAACCCCAACTGGCCCGACCACGGCGCTGGTCGCTGGTACGGTGACGTTCCACGGCGTGACCAAGCCAATCGTACTCGAAGCGACTTACAAGGCCTCCGGTAACAACCCAATGACCAAAGCTTTCACCATCGGCTTCGAAGTGAAGGGCGCCCTCAAGCGCAGCGATTTCGGCGTTGCCACCTACGTCCCCCTGATCGGCGACGACGTCACCCTCATCATCTCGGCGCCGTTCGAGAAGAAGTAGGCAGGCCGTCAGGCGGCCGGGTGCAGGCGAGGGTCGAGCGCGAAGTTCTCTTGCGTGACATCCGTGTACAGCCCTTTGACGGCGTTGGAATCGAAGACGACGTTCCAGCTGTGTTTGGAGACCACGCTGGGAAAAAGGACAAAGGGGTGCGTCTTGAGCAGCGTGTTTCCGAACCGCTGCTGCTCGGCGCTGAGCGTGCCGGGATTCAGCCAGTTCGGATCGGGGATGTCGATGCTGGGAATGACGTGAACATGTCTGGCGTCAACAATTCGCGCCGACGTCAATACATGTTTGACCGTATCGAGCGCTTTGAACGTCGTGTGTACTGCGACTTCCAAAATCGCCGTGGCGGGATCGAGCGCGGCGTAGACAGCGCGCAGGCCTTTCGAATTCCAGCGTCCGCCAACACGAAAACTGCCCTCGCCGGAATTCCAGGCACTTGCGTGTCTGGCTTGGTCCAGCCGCCAGAATACCAGCGCTCCGGTCCCCAGCGGCGGCGGCAACGGGGTCATGCATAAACGCCGTATTCGATACGAGTCAGCAGTTCTTCGACGGATTCCACGCCCGCCGTGGTGGACAGCAGATCGATGGGCTTGCGTTGATTGAGGGCCATGGCGGGCTGTTCCATCCAAGCCTCAGCTGCTTCCTGCGAGCCTAACAGTTCGGTGGCGTGCGAGAGGATTTCGGCGAACTTCCAGGTTCGGCCGCTTTGCTCCGGGCTCAAGCGCTTTGTGGGTGTCTCCCGGTGGCGCTGAAGTGTCCTGATGCTGATCCCGACGGCCTTTTCCAGGCTGGTTTGGCTCTGCGCGCCGAGAATGCTGACGCTCTTCACAAGATGGTCCAGCACGCCGCCGGGCAGCCCCTTCTGCAGCAGGTCGTGCGCTTCCAGCCGGTTGTGCACCAGGTGTTGCAGGACCTTTTTTCCACCAAGAAGCTCGGCGGTACGTGCGACGTCGTGGTGGACCTCGGTTTCCATGAACATCACCCTAAACGACACATGTCGCAATATATGCGTCACGTGTCGCAAAGTCAAGAACCGGTGCGGCGCCTGGGTTTTGGCTAAACGCCCGCCAAATACCCCAGCTTCTTCGCCCTTCCCAGCGTCATCAGCGGGAAGTAGTGGCAATAGAGGCCGTAGCGCAGCATGAAGGCCCGTGAAAGTTCCGGGCCTTGTTGCAGGCGCTTCGCCACTTCGGGGTCGCTGAGTTTGATCGCTTGGCCGACGCCGTAACCGGGAAAGCCGGTGCCGGTGTATTCCATTTCGATCCAAGTCCCCGCCTGCTGCTGTTCGATCAGATACAGCAATCCGCGTTCGATCACAGCGCGGTCCGAGGGACGGTCAGCGGCGAGCAGTGCCATCAGCGCCCAGGCGGTTTGCGAAGCGGTGGTCTTGCCGCGTCCGGCTTTGGCCGCGTCCATATAGGACTCGCAGCTTTCGCCCCAGCCGCCGTTCTTCTCTTGGCGCGCAATCAGCCAATCGCAAGCGCGCCCGATGGCGGGTTGGCGCATGTCTTCGCCGATCGCGGCCAGCGCCGGCATCACCGCGCCGGTGCCGTAGATGTAGTTCACGCCCCAGCGCCCGAACCACGGCCCGTCCGCTTCCTGCTCGCGGCGCAAATAGGCGAGCGCCCGCACCATCGCTGGATGGTTTTTGCCCAGCCCCAGCCCGGCGAAGGCTTCCACCACATGGGCCGTCACGTCGACCGAGGGCGGATCGAGCGCCTCGCCGAAATCGCAGAACGGAATCTTGGTCAGGATTTTCTGGTTGTTGTCCTTGTCGAACGCGCCCCAGCCGCCGCCTTCGCATTGCATCCCGATCAGCCAATCGACCGCGAGCTGAATTTGCTCGCTGATGCCCTTCTGCTGCCACTTCGGCTCCTTGGCATAAGGGGCCAGCGCGATCAGGGCGGTGGCGGTATCGTCGACGTCCGGATAATTGATGTTGGCGTACTCGAAGGCCCAGCCGCCGGGCTTCACCTGCGGCAGCTTCACACTCCAATCGCCAGGCAGGCGCACTTGGCGCGCCAGCAGCCATTCCACCGCCTTGTCGATTTCGGCTTCGGTCTTGCCGAAGGCGCCCGCATCCTTCACCGCCATCACCATCAAAATGGTGTCCCACACCGGGCTGTTGGTGGCCTGAATGAAGGTGGCGTCGCCGGCATCGATGCGCCAGCCGGGATCGTTCAAACACGCCAGGCCCTTGGCCATCACCGGATGATCGTTCGCGAAGCCTTCCGCGTGCAGCGCCATCAAGCCATAGACCCATGGCGGTTGAATGCCGCCCCAGCCGCCATCGGCATCTTGATGGGCGACAATCCATTCGGTGACTTGGCGGACGGCCGCGTTGCGCCACAGCGGCAGGCCGAAGAACGCGCCCATCTCCTGGAACTCGTGCAGCACCTTGTCGGCGGTGCGGAAGAAACTGTCCCAGGCATCGGCGCCGGATTTCTTCGGCAGCTCGTAATCGAAGCGCAAGCGGCCTTCGGGAAACAGCGCATCGAGCCGCTGGCCTGCCGGCAACGGCCGCGACGGGCGCCGTGCCGACAAAATCGTAATCGGCATCAAGGTGGCGCGGGCCCATTGCGCGAAATTGTAAATGCAGAACGGGAACCATTTGGGGAACCAGATCACTTCCGGCGGCACGTTGGGGGTTTTCTCCCATGGCCATTCGCCGATCAGCGCCAGCCAATAGCGGGTGAAGACGCGGATGTTGCGCAAGCCCCCCTTGGAAAGAATCCACGCCACCGCTTTTTGCAGCGCCGGTTCGTCGTCGCGATGGCCGAGCGAGCGTAGCGCCGCATAAGCCTCCACCGTGGCGTTGATGTCGCCGTTGGGGGCGCCGCGGAACACATCCCAGGCGCCATCCGGGCGCTGGGTGTCGAGCAAGGCTTGGCCGAGACGCGGCCGGAGCGGATCGTCTTCGCGGCCAACGAACCACAAGGCGAGGCACCATTGCGCCTCCATGCAGGCATTGGTCTCGGCACGCCCGACCCAATGGCCATCCGGCCTCTGTTGCCCGACCAGCCAGCGCACGGCATCGTCGATGCTGGCGTCCAGGGCAGAACTCAGATTGGACCCGTTTTTGCCGTCGCTGCTCACGCCTGCTGCTCCCGGATATGTTCGATTCCGACGCCGCAGGGATTAGCACGAAACGGCGGAAATCGTCATGAAATCGGGGAGATGGCCGGGGTACGCCCAGCCGGGCCGCCGGCATCTACCGGCAGTAGAGCGCGGCAGGTCTCGAATTCAAGCGCTGGAACTTGAACTATGCCGAATTAGCGGAAAAGCTGGCCGCCATCGGGGTGAAAGAGTCGGCCCGCAATCTTTTCAAAAAGATCAGCCGGGGCGGCTTCACGGTGGGGGCTTGATCCAATGCCTAGAAGCTATTGGTTGCCAATCGTTGCGGTTGTCGGATTGATACTGTCAGTCCACGTTCAAGCCAATGCCGTGCATCACGGGGGACCACCAGTCGCCCAGCGTGAGGCTGCACCAGAACAAGAGGCTAGCGGCGCTCAAAACACTCCCGCAAAGACGCCCGACGGGACATCTAGCCGCCCCCTGTATGTGGAAGCCAAGTGCGAACATGGCTGCGGTTATTCCGAAGATAACAAGGGTGTTTGGGAGAAAGTGCGTACCGACCCCGTGGCAATGTTCACGGCGATGCTCGCCCTGTTTACGCTCGGTCTTATTTACGTCGGTTGGCGGCAAGCCACATGGATTAAGCGCACCGTTGATGACTCGAATAGGCAACACGTTATTAGCAACCGTGCCTTCGTATTTCTGGAGAACATTGAAGAAACGTCGGCAACGGCGTTCAGAGATCACCACTCCGCAGCAACGCTCGTAGATGTTAAGGTTGTGCCGAGATGGAAAAACAGCGGCGATACCCCCACCCGCAATCTCGTTATTCAGATTAATTCGCGGTTGATCGTAGGAGATCTGCCCAAGGGGTTTGAATATGACTACACCGGGACACCGTTTCGAACCATGATCGGACCAAAGGCGAACGAGTGGAACAGCCCCGTCGAATTCAGTAATGACGACGCCGATACCGCGCTCAACGGAAGGGGCCATCTCTATATTTGGGGACGGGCCGACTATGAGGATATTTTCGACGGAACCCCGAAGCGGTTCACTGAATTCTGCCTTCGCGCCCAGATTAGCTCTGATGGGCGTGAGATCACCATACGCTGGGTATCCTATGGGAATCACAACCGTTCCGATGCAGATCACAAGCCAAACCAGAACTCGGTGAGCTTGCTTGAGGCGTTTTCGGCCTAACGCGGCCCAGGTCTGAAGTATGCGGTCGAAGTAAGAACAGCTACTATCACCCCAGCCGCTTGTTCGCGAACGCTTTGCCGGATCCCGATTTCAGATAATGCTCGAACGCCCGCGCGCAGCGTTCGGTTTTGAACGTGAAGTAGGCGGCCAACTTTCACGGTTTGTATTTGGCGGTGTGAATGGAACGGCCATCGCATTCTGGCATTATGCGTTTATGCGGCCCCTTTGAGGCGCACTTGGGCCGCTTCGGCGAGGTAGCCGGAGCGCGTTTGGCCGCTGGCCTTGGCCGCACGGTCGACGGCAGCGAGCAATCCTTCCTCGATCGAGATGTTGACCCTTACGGGCTTACCGGGAAGCTCGACCGCGATCTGCACGATAACCGCGCCCTCGGAGCGAATGGCGTCCTGCACGTCATCGTCGTTGCGTAGCGCGTCGAGCGGCCGCGGCGCCGGAACGGTTTCGCCATCCTCAACCAGACCGGCGATGTGGAAGGCGAGCGTGGTGCGCCCGCGCGCAATGGCCTCTTCCATACTGGCGCCGCCGCTGGCCACGCCTGGGAAGTCGGGAAACGAAATTCCGAAGACGGTTTTGCGATCCTTCTTGGCGGTGTGGATCAGGGCCCAAATTTGCTGTTCCATTTTTATCTCCATGCTTCGGCCGGATCACCATTTCCACCCGGCTTGCCGGTAAATGCTCCGCAACGTCCCCATCGGCAGGTCGCGCGCACCCATGTCGAGCGTGACGCGGCCCGGCTTGGTGGCGTGCGTAAGCTGTACATGGTCGCCCGGGCCCCGGCGCTTAATCGTCCAACCGTCGGCTTGCAGGAGCTTCAGGATTTCTTTCGCCGACTTGGTTCCCCGGTTGCCCATGTCTGCCGGCCCCTTCTTTGTGTATGGATACACACTTACTGGAGTGGCGCAAGAGAAATTGTGTAGTCGTGTGTATTAGCAGTCCGGGCGATGGGCCCACAGCCAGCCATCAGTCGCTGCATCGCTTGTTCAAGGGGGTAGGGGCGTAAGCCAAGCGGCGAGCAAACGGCAGCGTACGAGCGCGAAGCGGGCGAAGGCTGGCTGGGGGACTAGGATTCGAACCTAGATAGGCAGAGTCAGAGTCTGCAGTCCTACCGTTAGACGATCCCCCAGCAGGGGGCGCTCCTTTAGCCTCTTTTGGTCACCCATTTCAAGGATATGCGCGCGCCTCGCGCCCCCGTGATACGGTCGCAGGGGTGCGCCGGGTGGCGCCCCGGCCGGGCGCCCTTGAGGAGCCGGACAGACGGTCGCATGAAAGCGGCCGAACACGGGTCTTGGAGGCGCGACGGGCATGGAAAATCGGGGCAAAAGGCGGCGTCGGCGGGGGCGACGGGCGCCGCCTGTGCTGGCGGCGCTTGACCTCGGCACCAACAATTGCCGGCTGTTGATCGCCACGCCCGCGGCCGACGGGGGGATGCGGATCGTCGATTCCTTTTCCCGCGTCGTCCGGCTGGGGGAGGGGGTGGTCGGCACCGGTCTGCTCTCCGAGGCGGCGATGGACCGCACTGTGGCGGCGCTCAAGGTTTGCGCGGCGCGGATGGACAAGGCCAAGGTCGACCATGTCCGAGCGGTCGCCACCGAGGCTTGCCGCCAAGCGGCCAATGCGCCGGCGCTGGTGGAGCGGGTGGCGCGCGAAGCCGGTATCGCGCTGAGCGTGATCTCGTCGGCAGAGGAGGCCCGGCTGGCGGCGCTCGGCTGCGCGCCGCTGATCGGCGAGGCGTTTGATGGCGCCCTGGTGTTCGACATTGGCGGCGGCTCGACCGAAGTGATCTGGCTGAAGCGCGAGAACGACAAGGCGTTGATCACTCATTTTGCCTCGGTGCCGCTCGGCGTCATGACCCTGTCCGAGAGCAACAGCGAAATCGGCGATGCGGCGCGCTATGCCACCATGCATGCCGACATGCGGGCGCGGTTTGCCGTGGTGCGGCGCGATATGGAGCGCAAAGGCGGCTTCGATGAGGCCCGCCATCATCTTCTCGGCACCTCGGGAACCGTCACCACGCTGGCGGGTGTGGTGCTAAAACTGCCGCGTTACGTGCGTGCCAGGGTCGATGCTTCCTGGCACGATTGTGCCGATGTGCTGAAACTGGCCGATGATCTGATCGCCATGGACCGCAACGGTCGCGCTCAGCTAGGGTGTATCGGCTTCGAACGGGCGGATTTGATCGTGCCGGGTTGTGCGATATTTACCGCCATTCACGACGTCTGGCCGTGTACGCGGCTCAGGGTCGCCGATCGTGGCCTGCGCGAAGGCATTTTGAGGGAATTGATGGCAGAGGCACGGCGATGAACGAACGAAGAGTGCGCAACACCCGCGGGCGCACGGTGTCGTCGCTGCACTGGCTGGAACGCCAGTTGAACGACCCTTATGTCGCCGCCGCCAAGGCCAAAGGCTATCGCAGCCGCGCCGCCTTCAAGCTCAAGGAGCTGGATCAGAAGTTCCGTCTCTTGAAGCGGGGCGCACGCGTGCTCGATCTTGGGGCGGCACCGGGCGGCTGGAGCCAGATCGCGCGCGAGCGCATCGGCGACGAGGGCATTATCGTCGCCACCGACATTCAGGACATGGAGCCGATCACCGGGGTCGAATTTTTGAAGCTCGACATGCTCGATGCCGATGCCCCCGATGCGGTGAAGGCGGCGCTGAACGGGCTGGCCGATGTGGTGCTGTCCGACATGGCCTCGCCCACCACTGGTCATCGCGAGACCGATCATATCCGCACCCTGGCGCTGTTCGAGTCAGCGTTCGAACTGGCCGTAGAAGTGCTGAAGCCCGGCGGCAATTTCGTCGGCAAGGTGTTCCAGGGCGGCGCCGCCAATTCGGTGCTGAACAAGGTCAAGCAGCGTTTTGCCGACGTCAAACATGTCAAACCCCCCGCCTCCCGCGCGGAGTCGGTGGAACTTTATCTCGTCGCCATGGGGTTCAAGGGATAAAGGGCGCGAAATGCGCAGCATTGCGGGGGGGCTTCATCACCAGCCCCCCGGATCGCTTTGCTCGGACGCCGCGCGTCAAGCCGCTTTGATGAACCTCTTGGTCAGCCACGCCCGCACCGGCAGGTCGTAGGCGTAGAGCAGCACGGTCCCGAGTGCGATTTCGGTCGCGAACAATCCGACTGCCACCGGAACCAGAACGCCCGTCGCGGGGTGCGTGGTCCAGACCCAATGGCCGAAGACGTATATCAGCGGATAGTGAATGATGTAGAGCGGGTAGGAGAGCAGGCCGGTAAAGCGGCAGAGACGCCCTAGCCAGCCCGTCACCTGGCGTGTTCCTGCCCCCATCATCACGACCAGCGGAAAGCCAATGATGACCAGACCGGCTTCCAGCAGCCCGTTATAGGGTCCCGCCGTCGTCACCGTGAAGATCGCCACCAGCAGCACCGAGCAGATCACGTAGGGCAGCGGCACCTTGATGCGCAGGTTCAGGCGGTAGATGAGCAGACCTGTCAGGAAGGGATAACAGAGCCGGACGTAGCCGGCCCAGGCATGGTTCCAATCCCAGCCCAGCACCAGCTTGTTCAGACTGACCGCGGTCGTCACCAGCGCTACCGCCGCCACAAGACACAGCACGATGTGCAGCCCACGTTTCAGATGGTGCCCGAACAGGCCGTAGACCAAGTTGGCGATGTATTCGAGAAACAGTGTCCAGCTCGGCCCGTTGATCGAATGGGTTTCGCCGAAGCAGCCGGGCAGCACGGGAGTCGGCAGCAGCAGCAGCGACAGCCCATAGATCAGGGCCAGCTTTTCCGGCGAAATCGCGGTCCCCACTGCGTGTTCGGCGCCGACGAAGGGATCGAACATATAGCCCAGAAGCCCCAGGGTGGCAGCGATCGGCACCACGGGATGCAGCCGTATCAGGCGGCGTTTGATAAATTCCCAAAACGACAGCGCGATTTTCGCCGGGGCGCCTTTGGCACGGCGGTCGTCATAGGCATAGCCGACCACGAAGCCCGACAGGACGAAGAAGAAGTCGACCGCCAGATAGCCGTGATGGAACGGATTGTGCTCGTAATCGGGCGTCAGCAATTCGAAGATATGAAAGATGACAACACAAATGGCGGCGGTGCCGCGCAGGCCGTCGAGGACTTCGTAATGGGTTTTCATGGGGGGGGGGAACCGGGCGAGGGAATACAAACAATGCGGGTAACGTCGCTGGTCGCCCGCGTTCCTCCTAGCGTCCAGATTGCCGCAGGCCGCTCACATCTCTGAGAGCATTAAGCGATCACGTCCACCGCTGTGGCCTTCAGCACACGGACGATGTCGCCGGGCGCCATCTTGACTTGCAGACCGCGCTGGCCGCCGTTGAGATAGACCTCGTCGAACACCAGCGCGAGTTCCTCCAGCACGGTCGGCACGGTCTTCTTCTGGCCGAACGGCGAAATGCCGCCGACGTGATAGCCGGTGAGCCGTTCGGCATCGGCCGGTTTCATCATTGCCGCCGACTTGCCGCCAAACGCTGCCGCCAGTTTCTTCATGCTGACTTCGCAATCCGACGGCACCACGGCACAGACCGGTTTGCCGTCGACGGTGGCCATCAAGGTTTTCAAGACCCGTGCCGGTTCGACGCCCATCGCCGCGGCCGCCGCCATGCCGATGCGGTCGGCATTGGGGTCATAAGCGTATTCGGCGAGCGTGAAGCGAACGTCCTGCTGTTGAAGAAATTGGGTCGCGCGGGTGGTGTGGGACATGGCTGCGGATCAATCTGTGGCGCAACACTATAGCAAGCCCGCGCCTGCCGGTGGTAGTGTTCCGCGCCGACGAAGAGCCCGCACCGTGGTGACGGAGATTGCCAAAACGCCATGAAGATCGCGGCGATGTGATCGAAACGGTGCGCTGGCGGTCGTTTTCCCGCCGGAATTGCCATCAACTCTTCGCCGCAAAACTGGGAGGAACTTATGGCGGACAACAAATCCTACACGTGTGACCATCACGAGGCGACGCGCCGCGTCGTGCTTGAAAGCGGCATGGCGCTCGGTGCGACGGCTGCGCTGGCCCAGAATGCACAAGCGGCGGTCGGTCCCAAAACGCTGCCTGCCAAGGGCTTCGCGGTGAAGGCCAAGGACTCCGGCTTTGCGCCCTTCGCCTTCAAGCGCCGCGATGTCGGGCCCAAGGATGTGCTGATCGATGTGCTTTATTGCGGCGTCTGCCATTCCGACATTCACACGGCGTGGAACGAATGGCCGGGGACGCATTACCCCTGCGTGCCGGGGCATGAAGTGCTGGGGCGCGTGCTCAAGACCGGCAAAGAGGTGACGCGGTTCAAAGCTGGCGACATCGCGGCGGTCGGCTGCCTCGTCGACTCTTGCGGCCATTGTCCGTCGTGCGCCGAAGACCTCGAACAGTTCTGCGAGAACGGTGCCACGCTGACCTACGACAGCGACGACAAGATTCTCGGTGGCCACACTTACGGCGGCTATTCCAATCTGATCACCGTCACCGAGCACTTCGTGGTGAAGATTCCGCCGAAGATGGATCTCGCCCGCACCGCGCCGCTGCTCTGCGCCGGCATTACCACCTATTCGCCGATGCGCCATTGGAAGGTGACCAAGGGCATGAAGGTGGGCATCGCCGGTATCGGCGGTCTCGGCCACGTCGGCGTCAAAATCGCCGCCGCTTTGGGGGCTGAGGTTTCGCTGATCACCACCACGCCCGGCAAACTGGCCGATGCGGCGAAGCTTGGCGCCAAGGATGGGCTGCTCGTCACCGACGCTGCGGCGGTGAAAGCCAATGCGGGCCGTTACGATTTCATCCTGTCGACCATCCCCCAGCATCACGACGTCATGCCTTATGTCTCGATGCTGCGGCGCGACGGCGTTTACGTGATGGTGGGGGCACTCGACGGCACGCCGATGCAGGTCTGGGGCCCGCCGCTGATCGTCCAGCGCAAGTCGGTTGCCGGATCGGTGATCGGCGGTCTCAAGGAAACGCAGGAGATGGTGGATTTCTGCGCCGCCAACGGTATCGCCGCCGATATTGAGCTGATCGCGGGCGGCAATCTCGACGCGGCCTACAAACGGGTGAAAGCCAAGGACGTGCGCTACCGCTTCGTCATCGATCTGGCGAAAACGGCATAACAGGCTCCGGCCCCGCAAGCCCGGCATAGCGGGGCTTGCGCGTCTGGCGCTGGAAATTTCGAAAATCCGGCTTACACTAAGGAAGATGGCCGTTGCCGTGGCTCGCGCGTGAGCCCGGCGCGGAGTGCTGTGTCACGCCGACGCTTTGCGCGCCCTCCCTGCCAGCCCTCCGGTCCTTCATGGCCACCGCAGGAGGAGCACCATGATCAAACGTCTCGTTCCAGCTCTGGCGGCGCTGGCCGCCATTGTCGCGGCCGCGGGCGCCACCGATACCTCGTCGCTCAGCGCCTTCGCGGCGAGTTGTTCGACCGATGCCAAGGGCTGCCATGCGATGACGCTCAACGCCATTATTTCGGCGCGGGGCGCGAAATACGGCTGCATCCCAAAAGACATCCCCAACGACGCCGCTGCCGACAAGCTGCTCGACTGGCTGAAAGACACCGCCAATGCCAATCCGAAATATGCCAAAGAGGCGCTCACCGACCTGATGTGGACCGGCATCGACGAATCCTGGCCCTGCAAGAAGTGACGCCACCGCGGCGTGGCCGAAGGCAAACCGGGCTTGCCGCGGCGTAGCCGAAGGCGAAGCCGGGTGAGGGGGGCTACACCGCCTCGTTCAGCCGCTTCACCGCGCGTGCCGGATTGCCGGTGACCAGCGTGTCCGGCGGCACGTCGCGGGTTACCACGGCGCCGGCCCCGACCACGCTGCGGTCGCCGATGGTGACGCCGGGCAGAATGGTGGCATGACCGCCGATCCAGCAATGGGCGCCGATCACCACCGGCGCCACGTCTTCCCACTGAAGCCGGTCGGCGAGGTCCAGCGGATGGCGCGCAGTGTAGATGTGCACCCCCGGCGCGATCAGCGTTTTGGCGCCGATGGTGATTCCGCCGCCATCCAAAAACACACAGCCGAAATTGACGAACACGCCTTCGGCGGCGCGGATCAGGTCGCCATAATCGCAATGAAACGGCGGCTCGAGATAAAGATCGGGCGCCGAATTGGGACACAACTCGCGGATGACGGCTTGCATGGTGGCGGCGTGATATTCGGTGACGTTAAGGCGGTGAAGAATGGTCTTCACCTTGTTCCTCACCCCAATCAATTCCGGCCCATGCGCATCAAACGGCTCGCCCGCAAGCATTTTGTCGTGTTCGGATTTCGGCGGCATCACGTTCCTCGTTATTGCTTGCCCGGCGTAGCCGTAGGCGAAGACGGGTCATCCCCGGCTTGCCGCGGCGGTGCGCAGCGAAGACGGGCGAGCCGTCCGTAGCACGCAGTGCGCAGGAAGGCGAGGGAAGGACCCAGGAGGATGGGCGGCGCAGATGCGATAGTTCCTACTCCGGCATCAATCTTTCCGGGCGGTGTTTACGCTCAAAATATTCGACGAAAGGAATCTAAAAATCCAGATCATCAAGTGCTTCGCTAATTGCTTGTTTCTCAGCCTGCTTACGATTTTCTTCTGCAATTTGACGCGTGGCGCGACGATGCAAATACTCCCGGTATTTCTTGTTGCTGGTTTCAATGTCCTGTTTGATGTCGTGCAGGTGGAACTGCTTTACTTCATCGGGGACACAATAAACAACTGCACTATTTCCTTCGATCCAAGCTTTGCGCCACATCGTATGGCGAGGAAACCTGCGTTCTGCGTCAAAAATCTCAACCCACTCGGCAGGGGGATAAGATGACAGCTTGAAATAGACATTATAGAGCAACTTCTGGGGATCGGGATTGTAAGTTCTCTCTTTGTCGACATCGATCAATGCGATATCAACAAATTCAACCAAGCCGCCTTTATTAGGCTGCAAGGTGTTCTCGGCATTTTGACTCGCGATCTTTGGTTTGTTGGGCTGTGCGGGCGGAACGGCTAATGGTGCAATATCTCGTAGTTGCCGATTCACGCCCAGCGCTCGTAACAAAGACGCAAATGGCGCATCAAAATCTCTGGGGTCACTGAAATCTGCATATATCTTGTCCTTAAGAAATTCTGGGATTTCGCATTTTTCTATTAGAATCGGCAAAACTCTCACTTTGCGTTCAGCTAGTTCTTTTGTCATTGCCAACTTAAGTTCGAGCTGCACCCAAGAGGATTGTATGGAATTGTGGGAGAGAACGGCCGCTACGAAATTTGCTTTATCCAAAGCGGTTCCGATCTTCTCAAGGAGAGAATCGCCGACGTTTAGTTCGGCTTCATCGATCCAGATGTCGATCCCGGCCTCCTTAAGCCGTTCCGCCAATTTTCGTGTAAACGCCTTGTCCTTGGAGTTATGGCTTAGGAAAACTGAGGGCATATATTACCTACTGAGAAAGCCTGAGGGGCCATACGTTAAGCCGCGTTTGATTCGTTGATAGACACTCTGACATAAGTTGAGACGCCGGATTGCAAACGATCCGCAACTGCATCCAAATCCTTGAACCTCCGCCGCCAGTGCTTATTTAATATTGGCACAGTGGAGGGCTTTGGTATGTCATCCGCTTATGGGCTAAAGGCGTTTGTGGCCGGTATTGTGGCGTGGGGCATTTGGCGTTTGTTTGCGCCGCTGCATCCGGCCTACGTCACATACTATTGGTCCGTGGTCGTCTGTTTCGTCGTCCCGCTGACGGTCGCGCTTCTGTGGCCGGACATCGCGTTCGCGATCGGGCGGCGCGTGATGCGTCTGTATCAGCAGCGCAAAAGCTGGCTCGTCATACGCGACCTGCCGGTGGCGTCGCGCGCGGCGTTCCGCCAGGTGCGGGCGGAGATGCAGCGGCGCAAGGCGGCGTGATACCCGTTGACGTTGCGGTGGTGAAGAATGCTCTTCCCCCGCCACCAAGATCGCGCGCAACGCCGCAATTTTGCCAACGGCGCGGTCGTGTTATGACCCTCCGCGCTATCGGACAGGGCAAAGTATGTTTGGCATTTTGCGTTCGTTGATCGACCTCATCGCCGGCGTTATCGGCGGGGTCTTGCGTCTGGTGATGACGTTCGTCGGCTCCTGCTTCGGCCTCGTTCTCGTCATGGTGATCCTGGCCGGCGTGGTGGTCGTTTTGGTGCTGCACCTGCTGTAGCGGTTTTTTGCACCGGCGTTCGCCTGCGATGGCGGCGACGCGTCAGCGTTTGGCTTTGATGCCGAACAAGCACGGCAGGCACAGCGGGATGGCGACGACCAGAGCCCATTTGCCGCCGATGGCGTAGGCGAGCGCTGATATGAACACCAAAACGAACATGCCGATCTCCGTGGCCGCCAAGCTACGCGCTGGGGCCTAACGCCGTGTTGTTAAACTAGGTTAACGGATGCTGAGGATGCCGGTTTGGGCGCCAGGCGGCTTGGGCGCCGCCGCGGAGAGCTGACGTCTGGCACTACGTTTTGTGGCGGTTTTCCGCCGAAACCCTAGATAAAGTAGCGGCCTGCGACCGCACGCATCTCGCGCGCCTGCACCATTCGGCTTGCACCGCGGCCGACTCACTGTTACACGCTCAGCGCTCCAGAGATTGGTTGCCAGCCCGCCGGGGAACGCCGTGTTCGCCGCCGGTCAAACGCAATCTCACCCAAGGCCGGGCGCGCAGCCCGCCGCGAAGCGCGCCCCGAGACAAAAGAGGAGTGCGCGCCATGGTGGACATTCGGGAAGCTCTCACCTTCGACGATGTGCTGCTGGTGCCCGCCGCTTCCGAGGTTTTGCCCGGCCAGGTCGATACCCGCACCCGGCTGACCAAGACCGTCGAACTTGGCATTCCGCTTCTGTCATCGGCGATGGATACGGTCACCGAAGCCCCGCTCGCCATCGCCATGGCGCAGTCGGGTGGCATGGGCGTTATTCACAAAAACCTCTCCATCGAGGAGCAGGCCGAGCACGTTCGCCGGGTCAAGCGCTACGAAAGTGGCATGGTGGTGAATCCGGTGACGATTGCACCCGATGCCACCCTCGCCGATGCGCTGGCGTTGATGGAAAAGCACAATATCTCCGGCGTGCCGGTGGTGGTGGGGGCGACGCTGGGCCATGCCGGCAAGCTGGTCGGCATTCTCACCCATCGCGACGTGCGCTTTGCCATCATTCCCAATCAGCCGGTTTCCGAGCTGATGACCAAAAGCAATCTGTGTACGGTGCGCGAAGGCGTTTCGATGGGCCAGGCCCGCAAGCTGCTGCACGAGCGCCGGATCGAGAAACTGCTGGTGGTCGACGAGGACTATCGCTGCGTCGGTCTGATCACCGTCAAAGACATCGAAAAGGCGCAGAAATTCCCCAACGCCTGCAAAGACGAGCGCGGCCGTTTGCGGGTGGCGGCAGCGACTTCCACTGGTGAAGACAGCATCCGCCGCGCCATGGCGCTGATCGAGGCGGAAGTCGATGTGGTGGTGGTCGATACCGCGCACGGCCATTCCAAGAACGTGCTCGACGCCATCAAGGCGATCAAGAAACACTCGAATTACACGCAAATTTTGGGCGGCAATGTCGCGACGGCCGATGGCGCCAAAGCGCTGATCGATGCCGGGGCCGATGCGGTCAAGGTCGGCATTGGGCCGGGCTCGATCTGCACCACGCGCATCGTCGCGGGCGTCGGCGTGCCTCAGCTGACCGCCATCATGGATGCGGTGGAAGCGGCGCGCAAACAAGGCGTGCCGGTGGTTGCCGACGGCGGCATCAAATATTCCGGCGATCTGGCCAAAGCGATTGCCGCTGGGGCGCATGTCGCGATGATCGGCTCGCTGCTCGCGGGCACCGAAGAAGCCCCTGGCGACGTCTTCCTGTTCCAGGGCCGCTCCTACAAAGGCTATCGTGGCATGGGCTCGATCGGAGCGATGGCGCGCGGCTCGGCCGATCGCTATTTCCAGGCCGATGTGAAGGACACGCTGAAGCTGGTGCCCGAAGGCGTCGAAGGCCAGGTGCCGTACAAAGGTTCGGTCGCGGGCGTGGTGCATCAGATCATCGGCGGGCTGCGCGCCGCGATGGGCTACACCGGCTGCGCCACGATTGCCGACTTCCACGAGAAAGCCAAGTTCGTCCGCATCACCGGCGCCGGGCTGACCGAAAGCCACGTCCACAACGTGACGGTAACGCGCGAGAGTCCGAATTATCCAGGGGTGCATTAACGGGATGAAGCGGAGACCTGCCTTCCCCACAGTGTCATGGCCCGCCACTGCGGGCCATCCAGTTTTCGTCTGGTCCGGCGTTCCAGGCAGTGCTCATGTCCAATCGCGGAAGTCCTCGCAACCCAACCTGGATGGCCCGCAGTGGCGGGCCATGACAATAAGGCTATATCCATGACACCCGCCGCCCGCCTCCAGGCCGCTGTGGAAATTCTCACTGCGCTGGAAACGACGCCAGAGCCGGCGGACCGTTTGGTGCGCGATTATTTTCGCGCCCGCCGTTATGCCGGATCGAAGGATCGCGCCGCGGTGGCCAGTCGCGTGTTCGAGTGTTTCCGCCATCATTATTCCTATGCCTGGCGGATGCAGAACGCTGGACCGCGCCGGTTGGTGATCGCGGCGGTGCTGGCCGAAAACGCCGATCCGGCGGAATTTTTCACTGGGGCGGCGTACGCCCCTGCGGCGCTGGATGCGGGGGAAGTGGCGGCCATTGCGAGCGTGCCGTCTGATCCGCCGCTGTCTGTGCGCGGCGAATTTCCCGAATGGCTGCAGCCGGACCTCGAAGCCGCGTTCGGCGCCGATCTCGTTGCCGAAATGGATGCGATGACCGGGCGCGCCGCGGTCGATATCCGCGTCAACAGCTTGAAGACGACGCGCGAGGATCTAGTCGAAGCGCTCGCTGCTGAAGGTTTTGAAGCGGCACCGACACCGTTTGCCGCCAGCGGTCTGCGCCTTTCCGGCGCCACCACATCGAAGCTTTCCGCTTCGCCGTTGTTCAAGACCGGTCACTTCGATTTCCAGGATGAAGCCGCGCAAATGGCGGCGCAGCTTTGCGCCGTGACGCCGGGTCAGCGCGTGCTCGATTACGCTGCTGGGGCTGGCGGCAAAGCGCTGGCGCTCGCGGCGGCAATGCAGAACAAAGGCGAGATCGTCGCCCACGACATCGATCCCGGCCGCCTGTCGATGCTGGGTCCGCGGGCCTTGCGCGCCGGTGCCACCATCATCAAGACGAGCACCGCCGTCCCCGCGCGCCTCTTCGATCTCGTTTTGCTCGATTCCCCTTGCAGCGGTACTGGCACCTGGCGGCGTCAGCCGGAACTCCGCGTGCGTTTGACCGCGGACCGTCTCGCCGAACTTACCGCGCTGCAATCGAAGCTGCTCAACAAAGCCGCCGCTTTCGTCGCGCCCGGCGGGCGTCTCGTCTACGCCACCTGTTCGGTGCTGCCACGCGAGAACGACCTGCAAATTGACGCCTTTTTGGGCAGCCATCCCGATTTCGTGCCGGTTCCCGTTACCGCGAAGGACACCTATTTCCACGCCTCGCCCCGCCGCACGGGGACCGACGGGTTCTTCACAGCAATCTTGCAGCGGCGGGCGTAAGCGATGTTGGCACGACCTTTCCCCCGTGCTGTCATTGCTGGCCGTAGGTTCAACCGGTCCGGCCGGGGATGACAAGAATGGTTATGACCGCAAACAATCCGCCACAAAAGAAAGCCTAGCCCCATGTCCGCTCCCGTTTTGGTTCTCGACTTCGGCTCTCAGGTTACCCAATTGATCGCCCGCCGCGTGCGCGAGATTGGCGTTTATTGCGAGATTGTGCCCTACAACAAAGCCGAGGCCGCGCTGGCGGAGAAACCGCAAGCCATCATCCTGTCCGGCGGGCCGATGAGCGTGCATGAAGCGGGCAGCCCGCGCGCGCCGGAGGCCGTGTTCACGGCGGGCGTTCCGGTGCTCGGCATCTGCTACGGCGAGATGACAATGTGCGCCCAGCTTGGCGGCCATGTCGAAGGCGGCCATGCGCGCGAGTTCGGCCGCGCCGACATCGTCGTCGCCACGACCTCGCCGCTGCTCGAAGGCCTCGGTGACGATGCCGGGCGCGAGCCGGTGTGGATGAGCCATGGCGACAAGATCACCGCCATTCCCGAGAGCTTTCATGTCGTCGCGACCAGCGAAAATTCGCCCTTCGCGGTGATCGCCGATGAGGACCGCCGTTTCTATGGCGTGCAGTTCCATCCCGAGGTGGTGCACACCCCGCGCGGGGTCGAGATTTTGCGCAACTTCGTCGTCGGCATCGCCGGCATCGTGCCCAACTGGAGCATGCGCGCCTTCAAGGAAAAGGCGATCGAACGCATTCGGGCGCAGGTCGGCAAAGGCAAAGTGATTTGCGGCCTTTCCGGCGGTGTCGATTCCTCGGTGGCGGCGGTTTTGATCCACGAAGCGATCGGCGATCAGCTCACTTGCATCTATGTCGATACCGGCCTGATGCGCGCTGGTGAAAGCGAAGAGGTCGTCAACCTGTTCCGCGGCCATTACAACATTCCGCTGCTCCACGCCAATGCATCCGACATGTTCCTCGAACAATTGGAAGGCGTCAGCGATCCCGAGAAGAAGCGCAAAATCATCGGCAAGGCCTTCATCGACGTGTTTGATTGCGAAGCCGCCAAGGTCGGTGGTGCCGAATTTTTGGCGCAAGGCACGCTGTACCCGGACGTGATCGAATCGACCTCGGCGACCGGCGGCCCTTCGGCCACCATCAAGAGCCATCACAATGTCGGCGGGCTTCCGGCGCACATGAAGATGCAGCTGGTCGAACCCTTGCGCGAACTTTTCAAGGACGAGGTCCGTGCGCTCGGCCGCGAACTCGGCTTGCCCGAAGCCTTTGTCGGCCGTCATCCTTTCCCCGGCCCGGGCCTTGCCATCCGCGTGCCCGGTGCGATCAGCCGCGACAAGCTCGAAATCTTGCGCAAAGCCGACGCGATTTATCTCGAAGAAATCCGCAGCGCCGGTCTCTACAACGCGATCTGGCAAGCCTTTGCCGTGCTCTTGCCAGTGAAGACGGTCGGCGTGATGGGCGATGACCGCACTTACGATTACGTCTGCGCCTTGCGCGCCGTGACCTCCAGCGACGGCATGACCGCCGACTTCTATCCCTTCACTTACGAATTCCTTGCCCGCGTCTCCACCCGCCTCGTCAACGAAGTCAAAGGCATCAACCGGGTGGTCTACGACATCACCAGCAAACCGCCGGGAACGATCGAGTGGGAATGATTTGATGTCCGGCAGCGGTTGGCACCAGCTGGCAAGGGAGAGCGGCCAGAAGGTCGAAAATCCGGCGGATATGGTGCGTCCAACAACCATTGCCCGTTTTGAACCGCGCGATCGAACGCTGACGCTCGAAGAGATCGGACTGATGTACCAGTACATCGAGCGTATCGGCTCTCGTATACGGTCGACAATATTTTTGTGAGATAGCGACCTATTTGACTCTCAAGCCAAATCGCGGCACAAAAATGGAACCGTTTCCATTTCATGAGGCGATGATGTCCTGGACGCGTCGAACTGTGCTTGCCGGTTCAGGGGGCGCGCTGGCCGGTGCGGCTGCGGGTTTCCCTCCGCTGGCGGACGCTGCCACCACAGCTTTGCGCCGTCTCATTGGCAGCGGTGAGGCGGCATTCGATCTTCGTTTGGTACCGCATGATGGTACTCAGCCGTGGTTTGCGATCAATGCCACGGGCGGCGCTGTGCAGATCGTGGCGACGACATCGGTTGGCTTGATGCGGGGGGCTTATGCCTACCTCACCGCCATAGGGGCGGCCCAAGTAAACTGGGAGGGGAGGCGTATCGCAGTCCCAAAAAAGTGGCCGGATCGCGCTGTTGTGCGGTCGCCGACTTTCTTTCGGCATCGGGCCTATCTCAATCCTTGCACCTTTGGCTACACAACTCCGTTCTGGGAATGGCCGCGGTGGGAGCGCGAGATCGATTGGATGGCGCTGCATGGCATCGATATGCCACTGGCGATGGAGGGCCAAGAATTCGTCTGGCGACAGTTGTGGGCTGATGCGGGGTTGTCTGAGACTGAATTGGACGCCTATTTCTGCGGACCTGCCTTTCTGCCTTGGCAGCGCATGGGCAATATCGAAGGCTATGGCATTCTGCCCAAGGGCTACATCGTAAAAAAACGAGATCTACAGCTGCGGATTCTAGAGCGCCAACGCACTCTTGGGATGACACCCGTGCTTCCTGCTTTTGCCGGATATGTGCCTAAGGCCTTTGCTCTGCGCCACCCCGAGGCGCGCATCCACAAGATGACGCCGTGGGGTGGGTTTCACGAGACCTATTGGCTTGATCCCACCGATCCCTTGTTTGCAAAATTGGCGAAGGGCTTCTTGGATCGCTACACGGCCACCTACGGCACAAGCGACTATTACCTTGCGGATGCCTTCAACGAGATGCGCCCGCCGGTTGCGGACCAGTCGCCGGAAGAGCGCAGCGCAAGTCTGTCGCGCTATGGCAAGGCGCTCTATGACTCACTGAATGCCGCCAGGCCCGGCGCGGTCATGGTGATGCAGGCGTGGCTGTTCGGCATTGATCCGCAATTCTGGGACGCCCCGAGCATAGCGGCCTTCCTCAAAGAGGTTCCGGACAACAAGCTGTTGGTGCTCGACATCGCCAACGACACCTATCCTGGCGTTTGGGAAAAGGCCAAGGCGTTTTCTGGGAAGTCTTGGATCTTTGGCTACATCCACGATTTTGGCGGCAACAATCCCTTGTTCGGGGATCTGCCGCTGGTGCAACGGGACTTAAGCAGTCTTCCGGCACGGACCGACGTGGGGCGGCTGGAAGGGTTTGGTGTTTTTCCAGAAGGGCTAAATACCAATTCGATCATCTATGACTATATGTTCGACCGCGCTTGGCCGGCGGCTGGATCCTCTGGTGATATCGATGCTTGGCTGGCTACCTATCTGACGGCGCGTTATGGCAAGATGGATCCTGGGCTGCTGGCGGCGTGGAGCGATTTGTGGCGTGCCGTCTATCAGGTGCCGAATTGGCGCACAGGCTATTGGAAGGGCGCGTTCGGGCAATATCTGTTTTGTAAGCGTCCGGACCAGACGTTCCAGGATTTTGACCAAGAGCCCGGCGATCTCGCCTTGTTGCAGAAGGCGGTCCATGCGTTGCTCAAGCTCGCACCGTCCTATGGGCATGAGCTGCTATTCCGCTACGATGTGATCGCTGCCTCTTGCCATTACGCCACCCTGTGCCTCGATCAAACGCTTTGCAGCATGATCCGGTCCTATGGGACAGGTGATAGCGCTGCGGCGGAAGCGGCCTGGAAGACTGCGCGCAGAATGTGCCTTCTCATAGACGAGATATTGGGTGCTCAGCCCTGGACGCTTTCAGGTTGGATTGAGGAAGCGCGTGCCTATGCGTCAACGCCGCAAGAGGCCAAGATCTATGTCGAAAACGCCAAACGGCAAGTTACGATCTGGGGTGGTGATGCCGTGCTCAAAGACTACGCTTCCAAAGCTTGGTCGGGCCTCTATCGCCACTTTTATCTGCCGCGTTGGAGTCTTTACGTAAAGGCGCAGCGCAGCGCGATACGGAGCCAGTCTCCGTTCGATCAGGCTCGTCTGACAGCAACGTTGATTCAATGGGAAACGGCATGGGCGGAAAATCCCCGCAGTTTTCCTCAGCGGTCACCAACCAAACTCTTTGATGCCATCACGGTTTTGCTGGCCCAATGCGCTCGGGGGTGAGCATGACGCATGAACGCAACCTTGCCATCGATGTCTTTCGTGGGCTGACGATCTTTCTGATGATTGTTGTCAATACCATGGGAGCGGGCGCCGCACCTTATTCCTTGTTGGTGCATGCCAATTGGTTTGGTTTCACCCTGGCCGATTGGGTTTTTCCGTCATTTCTCTTTGCCATGGGGGCGTCTCTCGCCTTCGCTCTGAAGCGTCCGATGGGAGAGGGTGCGTTTTGGGCCAAGACATTGCGGCGCGCCGCTCTTTTGTTCCTGATCGGCTTTGCGCTCTATTGGTTTCCCTTTGTGCACATCACACCCGACCTCGGTTTTGCGCCCAATCCCTTAAGTGAAACGCGGATCATGGGGGTGCTGCAGCGCCTTGCCCTCTGTTATGCGCTAGCGGCTGTGGCGGCGTGTTATCTGTCCCCAAAACAGCTTATCGGCCTTTGCGGGACAATTCTTGGAGGCTACTGGCTGTTGCTTATCTTCGGTGTGCCCGCTGGAGACGCCTTCGATAAGACCCACAATATCGGCACGGTGATCGACAGGTTAATTCTCGGTCCAGCGCATATGTGGCGCTATGACGATGGCTTTGAACCCGAAGGCTTACTGGGGACGTTGCCCGCAACGGTCAATGTGTTGGCGGGTTACCTCGCTATGGTCTTTCTCAAAAGCAACGGGCGGCGTCTTTTGGCATTTGTCCTCCTTGGTGTGGCCTTGGCGGTTCTGGCGCTGCTGCTCGATCCCATTCTACCGCTTTCCAAAAAACTCTGGACGCCAAGCTTCGTGCTTTTGACGGTAGGGCTCGATCTTGTTCTTCTGGCCTTGCTTGGCTCCATCTTGGATCTTTGGAAGCTGCCCATTCGCAGCGGATTCTTTGAGGTTCTGGGCAAAAACCCGCTGGCGGTCTATCTCTTCTCCGAACTTCTCATTCCGCTCCAAGCCTTGCTCAAGCCCGCGCTGACTGTTGAGCCGTATCAGTGGCTGGGTGTGGCGGTCTTTCAGCATCTGGCCCCGGGGGCGCTGGGTACACTCTTGTGCGCGCTCGCTTACACGATGCTGTGCTGGTCGTTCGGGTATGCGCTCCACCGTCATCGCATCTATGTTCGCCTCTGAAGATGCATCGACACGGTAATCATCGGTGCGTGGCGGGCGAGCTCACGTGTTATGCCGGTTGTGGATCACGTCTTTGAGTACCTCGCGATGAAGGCCGCCGCAAAAATCCGCTCCGACATCGCCGCAATCCTGCGTGAAAGCCGCGAGGGTAAGCGGATTGTTGTGCAAAGGTTGTTTGGTAGCGTTCCCATTGTCTGCTACCGGTTTCCTTGTTCGCTATGGCTGAAACCACACAGTGCAGAAGCAACAGATCGGTTTGTCACTGTTCTAATTGACAGCCCGCCTTCGTCTTGCCATACTTCAGACTGGAAACGTTTCCACAAAACAACAAACTAAACAGCCAGGGGGCAACATGATCCGCAATTCGCAAGCTAGAGGGCTCCGCCTATCCGCTTCTATTCTCGCATTGGCATCGGCCGGGGTGTTCGCGGGATCAGCCTTCGCCCAGGACGTCGAAACGGTCGTCGTGTCGGGTTACCGGCAGAGCCTGCTCACATCCGAAGCGCTCAAGCGCGATTCGACCAATCTTGTGGAGGCGATCTCCGCCGTCGATATCGGCAAATTGCCCGACACCTCCATCGCCGATTCGCTCGCGCGCTTGCCCGGTCTCGCCGCACAGCGCGTTGACGGTCGTTCGCAGGTTATCGCCATTCGCGGTCTATCGCCGGACTTCGCCGGCACAACGTTCAATGGCCGCGATCAGGTTTCCACGGGCGACAACCGTGGCGTCGAGTTCGACCAGTATCCGGCGGAAGTGTTGACAGGTGTGGTCGTTTACAAGACAGCCGATGCTACCGTCGTTGGCGCCGGTCTCTCGGGCACGGTCGATCTGAAAAGCGCCCGCCCGTTGAGCTACGATGGCCGCCAACTCGCGTTCGGCGCCCGCGGTGAATACTCGTCGCTTGGCAATCTGACGCCGGAAGTGAGCCCCTTCGGCCAGCGCTACAATTTTACCTATATCGACCAGTTCTTCGGCAAAAAGCTCGGTGTTGCTGTTGGCTTTGCGCATCTCGACTCGCCCTTCCAGGAGGAACACACCAAAGCTTGGTGGTGGGGTCTTGGCAGCGATTTGACGAGTTGGGGCGCCAACCCAATTGGCATAGCCTCCGATAGCGAAGCGCTCATGGGTGCCGAAGCGTGGGTACGTTCGAAGGATCAGGTGCGCGATGGCGTTGTGGCGACGCTGGAATACGAACCAAACGAACATTTCCATTCCACGCTTGACCTTTACTATTCCAACTTCAATCAGAAGGAATACATGCACGGTGTGATGTGGACCGCGGACCCTTGGCAGAAGGACTATCCAACGGGCGGCTATATCAGTGTCGACAACGCCCAAACCAGCACCTATCTCGGGACCGAGTTGATTACCTCCGGCTCCTGGAACGGCGTTCGTCCTGTCGTGCGCA
Source organism: Alphaproteobacteria bacterium UBA1301 (assembly GCA_002307725.1). Taxonomy (GTDB): domain Bacteria; phylum Pseudomonadota; class Alphaproteobacteria; order Micropepsales; family Micropepsaceae; genus Rhizomicrobium. The sequence goes on from DBUB01000007.1 coordinate 283,380, forward strand.
ATGACTACAATACCCGCGTTGACGTCTTGTCGTCCGTCGGTTGGAAGAACGTCTTCACGGTCGCCAAGTGGACGCTGACGGCGGATCTTAGCTATTCCGGCGCCAAGCGTAACGAGCGGCAGATGGAACTCTATGCCGGCAATACAACTGTCGACACCAATTTTGGGTTTGTCATTCCGACGACACCAATGTTCCCCACCTTCACGCCTTCGCAGTCCTATACGAATGCGGTGTTGTACGATGCCCAGGAATACGGTCATGACGGGCGTATTGGTATCCCCAAGCAGAAGGACACCATTCAAGCGGCCCGTCTCGATGCCAAATATGATTTCGGAGGCTTGGTGGAAAGTGTCGAATTCGGCGCCAATTTCCAGACCCGGCAGAAAACGCGGACCTATGAAGTCGATTTTGCCACGCTGAAATCAAATTATTCCTCGGTATCCTCGGACTTGCTATACGATCCGGTGTCGCTCGATTTTGCCGGGATCGGTGACATTCTGACCTTTAAGTCGAATGCTGTGCTCGACAAGTATTACACCACTGCGAAGAGCATGACCGCGGATGACTATCGCAAGGATTTTAAGGTCAAGGAAAAGATCTTCACCTCCTATGTGAAGGCCAGCTTCAACACGGAAGTCTATGGTGTAGGGTTGAAGGGTAATGTGGGCGGTCAGCTGATTCATACCGATCAGGAGTCGACTGCGAACAACGTCACCACGATACCGCCAACGACTTTGATCCAGGCGGGCAAGAGTTCCTACGATTTCTTGCCAAGCATCAATTTGGTCGCCGACTTCGGTGATGGCAGCATGTTGCGCCTTGGTGTGGCGAAAACCATGGCGCGTCCACGCGTGGATCAGATGCGTGCCGCGGCGAGCGCAAGTGTCGATTCTACGACCCATCTGTGGAGCGGCAGTGGTGGTAATCCGAAGCTCTCACCCTGGCGCGCAGATTCGATCGATATCTCGTTCGAACACTATCTTGGCGATACGAGTTACATCGCTGTTGCGGGCTTCTATAAAAAGCTCACCAGCTACATTTATGACCAGACCATCAAGTATGACTTCACGGGCTATGTCGATCCCAATGGTCTGACGGCCACCAGCACGATCGGTAATTACAGTGCACCGGCAAACGGGAAAGGCGGCTATGTCCGCGGCGTGGAGTTTTCGACCGCACTCGATGGTAATTTGTTCACCAGCGCGCTCGACGGTTTCGGGGCCTCGTTTAGTTTTTCCTGGACCGATACCTCCGTCAAGCCGAATGGGCCTGGTACATCTATCACGGCAACCTTGCCTGGCTTGTCGAAGGCTGTTGGTGATGCGACAATTTATTATGAGAAAGACGGCTTCTCCATCCGTGTTGCGGAGAAATACCGCTCCGATTATCGTGGTGAAATTACCTATCTGTACTCTAACCTTACCTACACACGCATCTTGAGCGAAGCGCAGACCGATTTGCAGGTCGGCTACGACTTCCAGGAAGGCTCTCTACAGGGTGTGTCGGTGCAGCTACAGGTTAACAACGTCACCAACACACCGTACCGCACGGTGCAGGATGGCAACTTCTCTGGTGGGGGACGTCAGCCGCAGGAGTACAATCTCTATGGTCGGCAGATTCTGCTTGGCGTGAACTACAAACTCTGACCCTCCGGTCTGCGCTCATCCCGTGTCCCCTGGGGTGGGCGCAGACCTTTCACACCTTCGAGGGCCGCATGCGTCCGCTCCGTTTTGCCATCGTTGCCGCAGTTTTTGGTGTCGTTTTCGGCTCGCTTGGCGCCTCCGCAAGTGATGTCGCAGTTTATGTCACGACACCAGATGGCACCAAGCTGCTGACGCCTGAGCCCTCCCTTTCTTTTTCGGCGCCACCGACGACCGGTCTCGTCATCGACGCCGAGCGGCGTTACCAAGCGATCATCGGCTTTGGCGCCGCCATTACCGATGCGTCGGCTTATGTGATCCATAACGGCTTGAACGAAGGCCGACGCGCTGCTCTCATGACCGATCTGTTCGGTCGAACGGGGCTGGGTCTATCCTTCACCCGCTTGACCATCGGCGCGTCGGATTTTTCTCGCACACATTATTCCTATGACGATCAACCGGCTGGCGTCAGCGACCCGGATCTGAAGAACTTCTCCATTGCGCCGATGCGTGCGGATGTGTTGCCGGTCGTCAAGCAAGCGCTCGCCATCAATCCGGATCTGAAGGTGATGGCGTCACCTTGGAGCGCGCCTGGTTGGATGAAATCCACCGGCAGCTTGATCAAGGGCTCGTTGTTGCCCGAGGCCTATCCGGCTTTCGCCGAGTATCTGAAGCGCTATGCCGATGCGCTAGCTGCCGAAGCCGTGCCGCTTTACGCCTTAACGCTGCAGAACGAGCCGGATTACGAGCCCGAAGATTACCCAGGTATGCGCGTGACGCCGTCATCACGCGCCGCATTCATTGGTGGTTTTCTGGGACCGCTCTTGTCCAAAACCCATCCCGAAATCCGTTTGCTCGATTGGGACCACAATTGGGACAAGCCCGATTATCCGCTGAGCGTTCTGGGCGATGCCAAAGCCGCGTCCTACATCGCTGGCGTGGCGTGGCACTGCTACAATGGCGAGCCATCCGCGCAAGGGCCCGTGCATGATGCCCATCCGCTAAAGGAAGCCTATTTTACCGAATGCTCGGGCGGCGGTTGGTCGCCGAAATGGAGCGAGGCACTGCCCTGGATGGCGGGGTCACTGGTGGAATCGGTGCGTTACTGGTCCAAAGGCGTGTTGTTTTGGAATTTGGCGCTGGACGAGAAATCCGGTCCCCACCTTGGCGGCTGCGGCGATTGCCGCGGTGTTGTCACCATCGATTCCAAGACCGGCGCCATCACCCACAATCTCGAATATTACGTGCTCGGCCATGCCAGCCGTTTCGTGCTACCAGGCGCCGTACGCATTGAGAGCGGAGAGCCTATAGCGGGTGTCAATGCGGTGGCGTTCCGCAATCTTGATGCGTCGTTCGTCCTTATAGCGGTCAACCGCACAGCCGAACCGAAATCCGTCGCAGTTCGGCAAGGCAAACGCGGCTTCACCCATGCGCTTGCGGCTGGCAGTGTCGCGACCTTTGTCTGGCATTGAGTACCAAAAACAAAACAATGAGAGTCTGAGACATGTCCTTTCCCAAAGCGGTTGCGGTGCTTTCCTGCGGGTTTTTCTTGGCCTCCGGCGCTGCGGCGCAATCTTTAGTCCATCCTTGGAGCAATCCCGCCCTTGCCCCGGAGGTGCGCGCCGGGCTGGTGCTCAAAGCCATGACGCAGGATGAAAAACTGCGCTTGGTTTTTGGCTATTTCGGATCGCCCAAGACGGATACCAATGTCCCGCCGCCCAAGGAGGCGCGGATGGGATCGGCCGGTTATGTGCCCGGTATCCCTCGGCTTGGTATTCCGGCGCAGTGGATCACCGATGCAGGCATGGGCGTGGCGACCCAGCGCGACAGCGCAGACACTTTTCGCGAGCGCACGGCACTGCCGTCGGGTCTTGCGGTTGCGGCGACCTTCAATCCGGATTTGGCCAAGCAGGGCGGCGCGATGATCGGACGTGAGGCGCGCGCCTCGGGCTTCAACGTACTTCTGGCGGGTGGTGTTAATCTGCTGCGCGAGCCGCGCAACGGCCGTAATTTCGAATATGCTGGCGAGGATCCGTTGCTGGCGGGCACAACCGTTGGCGCCGCGGTTGCCGGTATCCAATCCGAGCATGTGATCTCAACCGTCAAACATTGGGCGCTCAATGCCCAGGAAACCGGTCGCCACGTCGTCTCGTCCGAAATTGACGATGCCCAGGCGCGGATGTCCGATTTCCTGGCGTTTCAGATTGCACTCGAAAAGGGCGCGCCCGGCTCGGTGATGTGCGCCTACAACCGCGTCAAAGGCGAGCATGCCTGTGAAAGCGATTATCTGCTGAACCAAGTCTTGAAGCGTGATTTTGCCTATCCCGGTTATGTCATGTCCGATTGGGGCGCCGTGTATTCCACCGAAAAGGCGGCGCTTTCCGGGCTCGACCAGCAATCGGCCGCTGTCTTTGACGCCAAGCCCTATTTCGGCGCGCCGCTAAAGGCCGCGATCAAGAATGGTCTTGTGCCCAAAGCCCGTCTCGATGATATGGCGCGGCGTATTTTGCGATCACTTTTTGCCGTGGGCGCGGTGGATCATCCCGTTGGTGGCGAGAGTATCGATAGTGATGCCAACCACAAGACCGCTCAGGCCGTGGCGGAGGAGGCAATTGTCCTGCTCAAGAACACGAACGCTGTGCTGCCGCTGGTTAAGACAGCCAAACGCATCGTTGTAATCGGTGGGCATGCGGATCGCGGTGTCATTTCCGGCGGCGGGTCCTCCACGGTTTTTCCGGCAGGTGGCAATGCGGTGCCGGGGCTAGGGCCGCAAGGCTGGCCGGGACCGATCGTCTATCTTCCCAATGCGCCAATGGCGGCGATGATGGCGCGCGCACCCATGGCCGATTTCCAATATCTGGATGGCAAAGATCCCGTGGCAGCAGCCAAGGCAGCGGCGGTGGCCGATATCGTGGTGGTCTTCGCCACACAATGGGCAACGGAAGATGCCGACGTCTCGCTGACCTTGTCGGAAGGGCAGGACGATCTTATTCGCGCGGTGGCCGCGGCCAATGCCAAGACTGTCGTGGTGCTGGAGACGGGCGGACCTGTCTTCATGCCGTGGCTGGATCAGGTCGCTGGCGTGTTGGAAGCCTGGAACCCCGGCAGCGGCGGCGGCGATGCTATCGCGCGCGTGTTGTTCGGTGAGGTGGATGCTTCGGGTCGTTTGCCGGCCACCTTCCCGCAAAGTCTGGAGCAACTGCCGCGGCCAAAGCTGGATGGTGCCGATCTGCCGTCAGGCACGCCTTTCGCGGTCGCCTACAATGAAGGTGCCGCAGTGGGGTATAAATGGTTCGACAAGAATGCCCTGAAGCCACTTTTCCCCTTTGGCTATGGCTTGTCTTACACCAGTTTTGCTTACAGTAATTTTTCTGCCGAGCGCATCACTGGCAAGCTGGTCGTGCACCTCACAGTGAAAAACACGGGCACACGCAGCGGCAAAGATGTGCCGCAGATCTATGTGGGCGCGAAGGGTTTCGAAGCACCCAAGCGCCTTGCAGCCTTTCAGAAAATGGAATTGCAGCCGGGCGCTTCGACGACATTGTCGCTGAGTATCGATCCGCGCCTGATCTCGGTCTACGACAGCGCCTCGGCAAACTGGAAGGCGGTGCCGGGATCGCTTCAGCTCTGGCTTGGCAGCTCTGCCGCCGACCTCAAAACCAGTGTCGAGGTGCCAGCGCCCTAGATCCTCGCCACCGATCCGCGCCATAACACTTCCGGCGGCAGATTGCGCTGCACGTCCAACTCTGTGCCGTAACAGAGGTTGAGAAGATGGTGTAGGGCGTTTTTGGCAATCTCGCGCCACGGGATCATCACCGTGGTCAGCAGCGGCACGGTGAAGGCGGAAAGATCGATGCCGTCATAGCCCATGACCGATAGGTCGTTCGGAACCGAGACGCCGGCTTGCTGCAGATAGGCCAGCGCACCGATGGCCGATTCATCGTTGGCACAGAACAGGGCGGTGAATTTTTTGCGTCTCTCCAGCAAGGTTTTTACGCCAGCGGCGCCACTTTGCGGAGAGAAGTCGCCGCTCACCCGTGGAATGGCCTCGGCATCAAGACCGCGAGCGCTGAGCGTTTCGTAAAAACCTTTGAGGCGGGCCACGTTATCGGTTGAGCTGGGCGGGCCTTCGATCACGGCCAGTTTGCGATGACCTGCCTCGTACAAAGTCCGTGCCGCCGCAGCACCGGCCGCTTTGTGGTCGGGTGTGAAACAGTGGTCGGCATAGGCCGTAGCCGTGCGGTTAAGCAGTACGGTCTTTGGTTGCAGCGAGATCAGCTTCTCGACGTCTTTGGGCTTTAGCCGGGTTCCCACGATGATCAGCCCGTCACAGCCGCGATCGACCAGGAACTCAGCGCCTGCCAGAGCGTCCTGCCGCTCGCTGTCTAGAGTCTGTCCGAAATCGACGACCAAATGACGGCCGGTGGCGCGTAAATTGGTGTAAATGGCGTGCAGGATGGGTGTGTAGAAAGCGCCATGGATCAAAGGCACGAAGACGCCGATGGTTTGGGATTGGCCATTCTGTAATACGCGCGCGGCATGGGAGGGGCGGAAATGGAGTTCTTCCACCGCTTTGCGGACACGTTCGGCGCTTTTGGCGGAAACCGGGCCGGAACCTGCGATGGCCCGCGACGCCGTTCCCACGCCTACGCCTGCTCGCCGCGCTACATCCTTGATGGTTGCCATGGATTCCCGAATAGATTTGTTCTAAAGGCTTACGAGGATAGTGGGTCTGATTATGCACCAAATACGGCGCGCAAAAATCAGATTAACGCCGCAGCCTTTACCAAAACGAGACCACGACCATAGTGGTGACACCAAGAAGTGCGACCGCGAAGAGTTTGGGGCCACTGGCTGCTAGCCGTGTCAAGCGCCAGTTTTCGAGTAAAGCAGAAGCCCGAATGCGTTCGTCCGCGATTTGTCTAGTGGCAAGGCTGACCAGGCCGAGCACGATGGCGGAGGTCGCAAACACAACTGCCGCAGCGTTAAGAAATTGCAGCGGCAGAAGCCCATTCGCCGATAGGGCGAAGAGAATGGCGCCCGTAAGGCTGCCAAGCGCTGTTGACCAGATGGCGCCCGTTGCATTGGCGCCGCGCCACAGAAAACCGCCCAGAAACAGCGCCACAACGGGCGGCGTGGCATAAGCCAGAACGGCCTGGAAATACTGCCACAACGAGGGAAAGCGAAAGATCTGCGGCGCCCATAGGGCGGAGAGGGCCATGCACAGTAAGGTAGAGGTACGTGCCCAGTTCACCACCGTCTTGTCGCTCGCGTCCGGTTTGAGGCGCTTGACGAAATCCATGGTGAACAATGTTGCGGCGCTGTTGTAGCTGGCCGAAAGCTGCGCCATCAGGGCTCCAAGGAAAGCGGCAAGGAGAAGTCCCAAAAGTCCTTGGGGCATGACCCCGAAGGCAAGCTGGAGATAGATGCCGTCGGGCTCTGGAATATGCGGGTAAAGGATGCGTCCCGCGAGGCCTGGCAGCACGATGACAAACAGCGTCGTCAGTTTCAGAAATCCGGCAAGGAGCGCGCCCTTCTGTCCGTCCTCCACCGAACGTGCCGCTAACATGCGCTGCACCATGACTTGATTGGTGCACCAAAAATAGAACGCGATCACCGGAGCCCCGAAGACAAGCCCGCTCCACGGCATATAAGGATCGCTCAATGGGCGGATCAGCGACAAAGCGTCGGCCGGAACGCCGGCCATCACCGCATGCCAGCCACCACTCTTGGCGATAACGAAACAGGCGAGGAGGAGGGCGGAAAAAAGCACGGCCAAGGCTTGCAGGGCCTGTGTATAAAGCACTGCGCGTAAGCCGCCCGTCACCGAATAAAGCACCGAGAGAATGGCCAGCCCCACAATCGCGCCAGTGATGGAGATCCCCGGGACCAGAAAGCGCAAGACCAAAGCCCCGCAATAGAGCGCACCGGCGGCATCCAGGAAAATGCAAAGAAACAGGCTGAGGGCGGAGAACCATATCCGCACCCGCCAATCGAAACGCCGTTCGAGGAATTCCGGCATCGTATAGACGCGGGCCGAGAGCACAACGGGCAGGAAGACCAGGGCAAAGAGGATGAGGATGAGTGCCGCCATCCAATCATAATTGTAAACAGAGATGCCGAAGGCATAAGCGGAGCCAGTGACACCGATCAGGACGCCAGGGGAAATGTTTGCCCCCATCAACGCAAGACCGATAGCGGGCCAGGAGGCTTTGCGGGAGGCCAGGAAATAATCCCCTGGGGAGGCTCTGCGTCGGGACAAAACGAATCCGAGTACCAGCAAAACGGCCAAATAGAAGGCAATAACGCCTAGATCAATCCCCGTGAGCACGCGCCCCCCGCAGCCTAAAGATGTCCGATCCTAGCCCAATTCTCTAGGCCGCGGCCAGAATCGCGGCCAACCATATTTCTCCAGCAAAGCGCCTTGCCTTTAGCTTGTGGCTTTCACCAGCTTGAAGCGGCCTTTAAGGTGACCGCCGCGCGTTTACGCAGGCTTTTGGCCGTGATTAAAGATTATGACACGGCGCGCATCGCCACCGTGTCCCGCTATTAGGGATTGCGCTGGATTGCCGAAGGACGGCGTCGCTCGTTTTGGGAATGTGGCGCATTTCTTTACCCCTGGGAGGAGGGTTGCTATAGGAACGGCTTCACGGTGGGCAACGGAACAGGGCCGCCGCCGGAAGGTCCGGTTGCGGGAGCAGGATGCGCAAACAGACACGAGAAGAGGGTGGTGCGGAGCCGTTCGTGGCGGCGCAATTGGGTGCGCGCGCCCTGGCCAAGCAGCGGATAAACGACGAGATCGTTCGTGTCAGTCTGCGTCTCTTTCGTCAGCATGGCTACGATGCTGTCTCTACGCAGGCTATTGCCGATGCAACGGGGATAACGCAGCGCACGCTGTTCCGCTATTTCCCCCAGAAGGCGGATATTCTTTTCAAGAACGACTACGATTATGTGGCCTGCTTCGAGGGGTTTCTCGATGGGGCGATGACGGCAGGGCTCGAATCCATTGAGGCCATCCGCTCTGCCTTCCAGTCTCTGGCTGCGCGCCTGGACGCCTGCCGCACCGAGATGTCCGTGATCTACGCCATCAAACAGCGCTCGGCGGAGTTGAAGGCGATTGAGCGGGGCTATCAGACCTATATCGACCGGCTGGTCGCCTTTGCGCTGGACGGTCACAAGACTTATGCGGCGCGGCACCACAAGGGCGCACAGCCTTCCCTGGTTTCGCGCATGCACGCAGCCCTCATATTTGCGGCTGTCCGCCCCATGTATCGGGCTTGGCTGACGGGCGAACTGAAAGGCCCGCTGTTGCCCTATGCTTTGGCGGGCTGGACGTTGGTGACGCCGGTGCTCGACGCGGCCAAGAAATATGCCGAACACTCCGTCGCAGCCTATGGCAGGATCGACGCATCGTCCAAGCGTGGACGCGAATCCTGATCGCCTCTTGACAATTGTCAGCCACTGACTTTATTTCCCGTTGCTCCAACCAAGGACTGGCGGCATGGGCTGCGGCAAGGCTTCCTCTTCGCGCGGCATCGGCTGGCTTCGTTTGGCAGCTTTCGCCTCGCCTTGGTATCCGTTGGGCGCGATCATGCTGCCCTTTGCCGTCTTTCTGCCGCCGCTTTATGCGGAGCAGGCGGGGCTGGGCTTGGCGCTGACGGGCCAGATTTTCCTGATGGCGCGGCTCTTCGATCTGGTTATCGACCCTTTCATCGGCGCCGCATCGGATCGTTGGCAGACGCTATTCGGTAAACGTAAGCCCTGGATTTTCGCCGGGCTGCCGATTTTCTGCGTCGGCGTCTATCTGCTTTTCAATCCGCCGGTTTTTGCGCCGCGTGAGGCTGCGGGGCTTTTCTCCCACGCCGGGCTTTATCTTCTGACGGCCGCCGTGTTGACCGCTTTCGGTTCGTCCCTGATGCTGGTGCCGCACGCCGCTTGGTCGTCGGAGCTGGCCGATGGCTACGATCAGCGTTCCCGCATCATGGGTACCAATGAGTGGGTTAATCTGGTCGGCGTGCTGGGCGTTGCCGTGATAGCGGCGGGACTGGAGCGTGTGTTGCATGCGGGGCAAGCCGAGCAGATGAGGCTGGTTGGTTTCTCGCTGGTAATGGTGGCCCCGCTCTGTGTGGCGGCCTGCCTGCTGGCCATGCCGGAACCGAAAGCGCATCGCAACCGGCCGGCTGGCGGATGGGACTTCGCCTCAGCGCTACTCAATCCCTTTTATGCGCGGCTGGCGGCGATCAAGTTTACCAACAGCATTGCCGAAAGTATCACCCAAGGACTTTGGGTCTTTGTCTGTGCCTCTTATCTCGGCCTCGCGCATTACGCCTCGACACTGCTGGCAATCCATATTGCTATGGGCTTTTTGGCAATCCCGCTTTGGACGATGGCGAGTTACCGCCTTTCCAAACGTGCCTCCTGCATGGGCGCGCTCGGCTGGCGTGTGGTGCTGACTCCGCTCATTCTGTTGTTACCGGTGGGGGATTTCCCGCTAACGGCTTTGTTCATGGCCTTGGTGGGCCTATCGCTTGGCGCCGAATCCTCCTTGCTGCGCGCCATGGTGGCGGATGTGATCGATCATCATCAGCTTCGCAGCGGCCTCAAATTGGCCGGACTTTTCCAAGGTTCTTTCAATGTCATCTCGAATTTTGGCAAAGCCCTCGGCGTCGGCCTGATCTATCCGCTTTTGGCGTGGCTTGAGCCAGCCCATGCTGGCGGTGTCTCGCCGCTTCTGCCGTTGTTTTATGCCCTGGTGCCGCCGCTGCTGAACGGCGTTTGCATTCTTCTGCTGGCCGGATTCCGCCTGTCGCGCAGCGAGGTCGAAGACATCCGGCAGCGCTTGACATCCATCTAATCGTTCTTCCAACAAGCGGGAATCCATGTCTTCCTTCTGCTATACGCCGCGCAATCTGCGCGATCTGGGCGGCCATCGCGGCCGCTTCGGCACCATCCGCACAGGACTCCTATACCGCTCGGCGCATCTCGACGATCTCGGCGCAAAAGATATCCGCCGCTTACGCCGACTTGGACTGACATTGGCGCTCGATTTTCGCGATGCCAGCGAAAGACAGAGGACCATCATTCGCCCGGATGTGTGCCTCTCCAGGCTATCCCTGCGTCATATGCCACTGCTCGACACCATGACGCCGGAGCGCATGGCAGTCATTGTCGCAGAGCTTCGGGCTTTGCGCTCGGCGAAGGCAGCACGCGATTGGATGACAGGCCAATACGAAGATACCGTGCTGCGCTGCAAGCCGCGGGTTGTAAGCGCCGTGAGCACGTTGATGACACATGAGGCACCGTCGGTGTTTTTCTGTGCTGCGGGCAAGGACCGCACTGGTGTGATAGCGGCGTTGCTGCTGCTGGCGCTGGGTATTTCACAAGATGTGGTCCTCAAGGATTACCTGAAGACCAATCGCACCCTACTCGGCATCTGGCGCCGCCGCTCCCGCAGTGCCAGACAGCAATACGATCTTAGCGGCGTTTCCAACCGTGTTATCGATGCTCTGGCGGATGCCCACCCCAATTTCCTCGCTGCCGTTTTTGCAGCCATCGAGAAAGCCGGCGGGATCGACAACTATATGTGTCAGGAAAACGGCGTTAGCCTATCGACGGTAGAGCGATTCCGGCAACGTATGATCGCAGGCTGAAAAATATCCCGCCACTCGGCAGCAAGGCCATAAATCAATCACCCAAACATAACCGTACTGTCACAGAACAAATTTAGTCAGTGACTGACAGGTCAATCCGGCCGCGGTATGTGGGGTGTTCCATGACAAGCTTCAAACGTTCGATCATGCTGTTTTCCTCGGCGCTGGCGCTCGCCTGCGGTCAGGCTGCCTTTGCCGGGGATGCGGCATCGGGCAAGGATGCCGAGACGCTCGAAACCGTCGTGGTCAGCGGCGAAAAGTTCGGTCGCACGGTGATGCAGACCGCTGCCAGCGTGACGATTGTGGATGCCCAGGCGATTGAAACCGGGGCTCTGCTGGAAGGCCGCGATGTCTTCGAGCGGCTGGTCAATGTGACCACAATAGCCGATGGCCGCTTTGCTATCCGCGGTGTGCCTTTCGACAATGTGACGGGGGCTGGTTACGGCGCGCTCGCGACGCTCTATGTCGACGATGTCCGCATGACGGACAAGAGTACGCGTTACGGGCCGGACATGCTTTGGGATGTGCAATCCGTCGAGGTGCTGCGTGGTGCGGAATCGACACTACAGGGGCGCAACGCCTTGGCCGGTACCATCCACATCAAGACCATGGACCCCAGCTTCGATTGGCAGGCCAAGGCGCGTGCAATTGTATCAAGCGGCGATGGGCGCGATTTCGCTGCCGCCGTTTCCGGCCCGATCCTCGATGACACACTGGCCTTTCGCCTGACGGGCGAAAAGCATGACAACAATGGCTCACTGGATAACCCCGTGTTGAACAGCCACAAGGTTGACTTCGCCGACGATTATCAGTTCCGCGGCAAGCTCCTATTCATGCCGAATGACCGCCTCACCGTTCGCCTTACGGCCTTCTATGCCGATGTCAAACGTCGTGACGCACTTTCTGATACGCGCGTTTTGGGCAGCGACGGCTATCTGCCCGCCAATCCGAGCCTCGGCCTTGCCACCGAATCTGGCATTGCAGGGCAGGGTGCCGCGTCCCGCCGCGTGACCTATGTCAATGTGCCGGAATTCGATCACAACCGCACTGCGGCCGGCGCGCTGGTGGCCGACTATCGTCTCAACGACAGCGTCACGCTGACTTCGGAAACTGTCTTCAACAACAGCCAAGACTATAAACAGCGTGACGGCGATGGCGGCACTTTCAAATACAGCTATGCGTCGAGCACCATCGCTATTACGAACCCCTACAATATTCGCGGGCCCTATAGCGGAACGGCGCCGGTCGATCCCATCCAGACCCAAAATCAGGATGGCACGATCTTCAGCCAGGAACTACGCGCCAAATACGATGGCAGCGCGTTCAAGCTGTTGGGCGGCATCTATTATACCCGCGAGCGCAAATGGTCCGACAACTTCTCAGTCCTTATCTACCGCAATGTTCAGCCGGTTGTGACGGAAACGGCGATCAGCAATGGTGCGAGCGCAGCGGTTGCCAGCTACCTCGCTTCCAACTATTCCAACGACGCCGCGCTTTATGAATTCGACCGCGAGCGTGTCCATGTCGATAACTACGCCGCCTATGCCGAAGCCGAATACACGCTGTTCGACAGGCTCACCTTCACAGCCGGACTGCGTTACGATTTCGAACGCAACACCTCCGGCGTCGATACCAATGGTGATGTCTATGGCTTGGCCGATCCAGCCACCATGGCGCAGGTCAGCCCGCTGCTCGGAGCCTTGACCAGCGGCATCAACAGCGCTCTGAACCCCTTTTCTACGGCTAGCAGCACCGCCACCAAGGATTACAGTGCGCTGCTGCCGAAATTCGGCGTCCGTTATGCCATCGACGACGACCTCACCATTGGTGCGGTGGTGCAGCGGGCCTATCGCGCCGGCGGCGTGAGCGTCAACGTCGTACGCCAATTGCAGACCGATCTGAAACCCGAATACACCACGAACTACGAAGGCTTTGTCCGCCGCACGTTCCTTGAAGATCGTGCTTATCTTCAAGCCAACGTCTATCTCGTCGATTGGAAGGACCAGCAGGTCACCATCGACCTTTCGACCCGGCAGAGCGATCAGATCGGCGCCAATGCTGGTAAGTCTCGCCTCTATGGTACCGAAATTCAGGCCGGTTACGAGGTCACAGACGAGTTCAAGCTCTATAGCGCTCTGGGCTATAACCACGCGCAATTTCTGGATTTCCACGTCTCGCTACCGACCAGCATAACCAACCTCGGCATCGCCGTGTCGTCGGATGCACTCAGCAATATGGATGGGAAGTTCTTCGCGGCGGCGCCGGAATGGACGGCCGTCCTCGGTCTCAATTGGCACAATGCCGAAGGCTATTTCGGCAACATCAACACCAACTTCCAGGGTGTCAGTTATGCCACGACCGCCAACACCTCCAAGAACAACGCTCGCACGTTGGTCAATTTACGGCTCGGCCGTGAGTTCGAGAAATTCCGGCTGTCCTTCTTCGTCAATAATCTGTTGAACGAGTACTACATTACCGACAACAGCAATACGACGCGTCCGGCGCTTGGTCAGCCGCGGGTTTACGGCGCCTCTCTCGACGTGCATCTCTGAGCGGAAAAGCGGTCATGCCAGACACGATTTTGATCTATCAGCCCTTCGCCATCGCCCTTGTGCTGCTTGCTCTGGGGCTTGGGGGGCTGAAATTGCGTCGGCGTGCACTGCAAATGGGCTTGCGCCGCGGGGCTTTGGTGTTTTCCTGCGGCGCCATCCTTCTTGCCTTTTTCTTTCTCTTCAATGCCGGGTTTTCGGCCCTGACATGGTGGCGGCTATGATGGGACGGCTTTACAGGATTTTCCTTGCGGCATTGGCTCTGACAGTCGTGACGTTACCGGTGCGGGCGTGGGACGAGGTCACCCATGCCACGATCAGCCACCGCGCCATCGAACAAGTGAAGACTCCGGCACTGAAGGCCTTTCTGGAGGCGCATTACGATGCCATGGAATCCGGCGTGTGGTTTCCCGACTGGGGTCATGCCCTGAAGCCGCATGGCGATCATCTGCATGCCGAATACCTTGATGCAGCATGGGCGTATCTTCAACGTCCGGATGTGAAAGCGCAGAAGAATTATCCCTTGCTTCTGGCCCATTATATGGGAGTCTATGGGCATGTGGTGGAGGATCGCATCCTTGACGCCACGATGAAGGCCTATGCCGGCGAAGTTGGCGACGGCGGGCGCGACGATATGGAAAACGGCATGATGGCGATTGCTGGTTTTCATCACCTGTACCGCGATTTCGATATCTACGTGCCCAAGCAAGATTTGGCACGTATTTATGCCTCGGCGGACTATTTTGGTGAGCATCGGCTCAACCAGGACAATCTGGCGGAGAGGATGGCGCGCGGTATGGCACATGGCGAGATCATGAACCGCCGTCTGACGGAATTGTCTTTTCTCACGGCTGCTTGGACGCGGCAGAAATTTCCCTTTGCCGCCGCCAATATGGAAACGGCGCCCGGCGGGTTTAACGATCAAGCACGTGCGGTTGCTGCAGTCTGGGAAGCGATCTGGATGCGCGCCCAAGGCCGTCCGGCGCCTTTCTTTGTTTACGCCGTGCCGGGGCAGCATGGACAGTTACGCAATCAAGATCCGGCCTCCGCTTTGGGTCGCATCCTGGTCATCACCTCTGAACGCTTCGACATCCGTGATCTGGCAAAAACAGCTGTGCATCTGAGCAATGGCTCAGGTGAGGTCGCGGCTCGCATACTGCCGTATATTCCAGAGCCGGGGCATGAGCACGATTTGGCCTTCGTCGTCCAGGCGGAGCGTCCATGGATTCTCGGCGGTCAGTACACGCTCGATATTCGCCATCGCGACAGTGTCGGCGTGCCGCAATCTTTGCATCTGGCCTTCACCATGCCGCGCAATCCACCACCCTTTGCCAAGGCAAAGCCGGAAGCCCGTCCCATGGCCTTCGGTCTTTGGCTGGCGGCGGCGCTCTTGGGGGTTGCCGCGCTTCTTTACGGTTTGGCCGATATGGGCAAGCTCACTTGGGCGGCAATCCGTCGGCGTGCCCCCGCTACAGGTGGCGGGTTTTACCATTCGGTCAATGCGATCTGCAAAGCGGCGGCGGTTGGTTTGACGGTTGCCGGATTTTGGGTCGTCGCGACGGATGGCGAATGGCTGATCGCGTTCCTTCGTCATCACCATTGATCGGCATTTTCCAGAGCGCAAGCAGGACGGTCCGGCGGTAGTGACAAAACTGTCATGGTTTCCCGATAGCTCTAGGGTGAGCGTGGGGTATTGCGGTTATGTCGGCGGCATCACGGGAGCAAGCTTTGGCGCGATCTCAACGCGACCTGCTGATGCAGTTTGTTGCGGGCAGGGTGAGCGATGCGGCCTTGCGCGAAGATTTGGTGCAGGATGCGCTATTGCGCCTGGTCGATTATGGACGGACCAATCCGATCACCAATTGGGCTGCGCTGGCCCGGAAGGTGGCCCGCAATCTCATCAACGACCATTTCCGCAGTCGTCAGCGTCACCCAACGGAGACGATTGACGAGGCCGTACCGTGTACCAATCCCCTGCAAGAGGAGGTCCTCATGCATCGGCAAAGGCTCGAGCTGTTTGATCGTGTGTTGAGCGCGATGCCGCCGCTACGGCGCGAGGTTTTGGTTCGACGGCGACTGCGCGGCGAGAGCTACGAAGTGATCGGCAAAGCTTTGGCTTTGACGCCGCAAGCTGTGGAAAAGCATATGACCCGTGCCTTGCGTCAGCTTCATGGCGCGCTCGACGAAGGGGATAAACCCGCCCGTAGAATGACCGGCAGCAGAGAAAACACCGCCCCATGATGGACCAGACAACAGAGGGCGAGATCCTCGATGAAGCGGCAGCTTTCGCCGGGCGTGCCATGCAGGCAGCCGAATGCGCGCCGCAAGGGCTGGAGGAATGGCTCGGGCGCGATCCGCGCCACGAACAAGCCTATCGCGCTATGACGGCCGTTGCGGAGGACGAGGCGCTGGCGCAGGCCTTGGTTCGGTTCAACCATGCTCCGCAGCACAGCACCGGCTGGACTCGCCGCCGCGCCTTTGCGGGTTGGGCGATGGCGGCTGCGGTTGCGGGTCTTACGATTTATAATGTCACCCCGCTCGCGACCGATATGCTATCGCCCGGCGACGTTTACCGCACGGAGATCGGTCAGACACGAACCATTGCGCTCAAAGACGGCACCCATATCACGTTGAATGGTGGCACGGAGGTCCGGGTCAGCGGACGGCGTGTGGCGCTGGAACGGGGCCAAGCCTATTTCGCCGTTGCGCATGATCCGGCCCATCCGTTTGTTGTCTCGCTTCCGGCCGGCATTGTGACCGTGCTCGGAACGCAGTTCGATCTCAGTTATGCGCCCGAGGGCGTCGAACTCGAAGTCTATGAAGGCAGCGTGCGGCTGGCGGGGGACAAGACCCAATCCGGCATTTTTCGTCGCGGGGAGCGTGGCCGTCTCGCCAGCGGCTCCGTACAAGCGCTTGCGGCCTTCGATCTTTCGGCGGGCAACTGGCGTTCGGGCTGGATTGAGCCGAAGGATTGGACGCTCGAACACGTCGCACAAGCCATGTCGCGCCGCACCGGTACGCCAATTCGCTTTGCGCGCGAAGCCTTGAAGGCAAAACGCATTACCGGACGCCTGAGGCTCCTTCGTCCTGAGATACAGCTTCAAACACTCGCGGAAATTCATGGGTTTTCGGTTATCCGGGACGGTAACGGTCTTCTGCTGCGCTAGAGCGCTTTCCCGAAAAGTGGGTACCGGTTTTCGGATAGAAAACGCGCCAATCAAAGAAGCTAGAGCGCGTTTCCGCCTCGAAGATGCGGGAACGTGCTCTAGCCCGTCACGAAAACTTCAGAAAATTCCCTGTCCGGGTGTGTGTTCCTCCGCCGTCTTTATCGACGCGTCCTGTACCAGCGGGGTGGCATGGCGCGTCCATAAAAGGGGATGACATTGACTCGTGGGTTTGACAGATTTTTGCGTATTTCGGTTTCGGTCTTTGCGCTTGGTGTTGGCTTTGTCGCCGAAAGCGGCCCAATGTTTGCTGATAGCGCCGTCAGCCAGCCGGTCATGCTCGACATCAAGGCGGGCGCTATCGACACTGCGTTGACGCAGCTTTCGCGTGCCACCGGCATACAGATCGTCGCCGATCCAGTCGTTCTGGCAGGCAAAAAGACCGCCGGTGTCCACGGCAACATCACTCTCTCGCATGCGCTTGATGCGCTGCTCGCGGGGCAGCACCTGACCTATACGCTCAAGGGCGACACGGTTGTGATTAAGGCGACAGCGAAGACCTCGGCCAATGCCGCGCAGCCAGCCACGGCGGAATCCAGCAGTTTCGACAACACCATCGAGAGCATCGTGGTGACGGGATTTCGCTCTTCGCTGGCCGCGGCCTTGAGTGAGAAGCGTTTGGCGCCGAACGTTGTGGACGTGATCAAGTCGGAAGACATCGGGAAATTTCCTTCCAACAACATCGCCGAAGCCCTGCAACGCGTGCCGGGCATCTCGATCACGCGTGACCGCGGCGAAGGCCTCTTCGTGCGCGTCCGTGGTCTCGGCCCGCAGTTCCAGAACGTGACCATCGATGGCCGCAGTGCGGCGGTGAACGAAAACGTTCGTGACTCCGGACAGTACGGCCGCCAATTCCGCTTTGATACGCTACCTTCCGAATTGGTTGCCAGCGTCGAAGTCATCAAGTCGCCGCTTGCGTTCCAGGATGAAGGTGCCATCGGCGGGACCGTGAACATCCGTACCTTCAAGCCGCTCGATTTTACCGAGCCGACCATCGTGGCGTCGTTCACTGAAAACTATGTCGAGCTTGCCGACAAATATGATCCCAAGGCGTCGGCTCTTGCCGCCTGGGTGGATGACAGCCACAAACTCGGCGTGCTGGTCGCCTTGAGCTACAATCAGCGGTCTCTGCGCTCGGACCGTATCACAGGGGTTTCCTGGTCCGCCAATGCGATCGACGTCACCGGCGATAAGGTTGCCGACACAAGCTATACCGCCGATGCGGTTCGCCCCACATTGGAGCGCGAAACCCGCGAACGCTATGGCGCGACCGCCAGTGCCCAATGGCGTCTGGACGACAAAACCGAGGTCACGCTCAGCAACTTCTACACCTATCTCGACGACAAGTATGACGAACTCACCTACTCGTCGGATTTCTCGTATGGAAGTTTGGTGGCCGGCAGCGCTACGCTGCGCAATGGCAGCCTGGTCGGTGGCACGACGACGGTGTCGACGCAGATTGGTCATGAGGTGGACGATCTCGTTCACAGCAACAATCTGCTCGATTTGAATGTGAAACACCGTATTGGCGCGCTGGAATTGTCGGCTGATGCCTATTGGGGAAATGCCTTCTCGACCACGGCCAAGCCGATCACGCGCACGCGCGTCATGGACAGCGTCGGCAATGTCGCCTTCTCACTTCCGGAGGTGGGCGGCGGTGTTCCAAGTCTTTCTTTCCTCACGACCGATCTGAATTCCGACATTCTCGGCTTCCGCCGGATTGAATGGCGCACCATCAAGTCGCTGGATTCGGAAGTGGCCGGTCAGCTCGACGCGAAATACACGCTCAACTGGGGGCCGATCGCGAGCGTCAGCGCCGGCGTCAAATACCGCGACCGTTTCCGCCGCTATAACCGCCGCGACATCAATTTTACCAAGGATCTGAGCGGGACGACCGTGGGCAAGAACGGCGGCGGCAAGAAGTATGACGCCAGCTTCTTCAAAGCCTTCCCGGTCGATAATTTTCTCGGCGAGGTGTCCGGGACGCTGCCCAAGCAGTGGTTGGTCCCCGATTTTGATGCCTTCTGGGATGTGCTGGATACCTCGGCCATCACGTCGACAGCGTTGACGGCCAGCGACCTGCGCAATTCCTACTATGTCGGCGAGAAGATCATCGCAGGCTATGCCGCCGCGAATATCGACACGGAGATCGCCGGCATGCCCTTGCGTGGAGAAGTGGGTCTCCGCCTGTCGAACACCGAACAGACCTCGGCCGGTTATGCGGGAACATCGTCCGTTGCAGTCCCGGTGAGCTATACCAAGAACTACCTCGACGTCTTGCCGAGCCTCAATCTGGTGCTTGAGCCAACCGATGATGTCCAGGTGCACGGCTCTCTGGCCAAGGTGATTACGCGCCCCTCGCTCGCCGATGTTTCGCCGCGCCTGACGCTCAATTCGTCCGGTACGATCTATGAGGCCAGCGGTGGAAATCCTCTGCTAGAGCCTTTTGAGGCCATGCAGTACGATCTGTCTACGGAATGGTACTACGCGCCGGGAGCGGCGCTGATCGGCGGCATGTTCTATAAGGACATTTCGACGTTCGTTTATCCGCAGAACACGCACATCATCGTGGAAGGTCAGGATTATCGCCTGACGGCGCCGGTCAATGGCGGCAACGCCTATGTGCTGGGTTTCGAAGTGGCCTGGCAGCAGTCTTTCGATTTCCTGCCCGAACCCTTTGATGGCTTCGGCGCGCTCGCCAACTACACCTATACGGCCTCGCGCGCGACCTACACCGCCACGCTGCAAGACGACATGCAGGATGTCGCCAAAAACAGCTATAACGTAACGCTCTATTACGAAAAGGGCGACCTCGGCGCGCGCTTGTCTTATTCCTGGGTCGGCGACGTGCTCGAAAGCGTCGGGACTGGCGGCATATCTAGCCTGAACAACAAGGCCTATGGCTCGCTGGACGGCAATTTCTCCTACAAGTTGACCGAGAATTTGACGGCGGCGATCGAAGCCCAAAACATCACCAACGAGGCGGAATGGAAGTTCGCTGCCAATGGCCAGTTCGGTGGCTATACCTTTAATGGCCGGACAATTTCGGTTGGCCTACGGGCCAAGTTCTGAGCCGTCTTGTAGGCGTCATATAACGGCGCAATGTAGGCGCTAGAGTTCGGCACCCCGCTGATCGTCCGGTTGGCGGGGTGTCTTGTGCCTGGAGGAAAATGCCGATGCGTGCTTTGTGGGGTGGGATGATCGCTTTGACCGGTTTGGCGGTCGTCGCTATGGCCGGGCCGTCTGCCGACGCCTATGATGCGGACGGACGTGCGCATCTGGAAGCGGCACTCAAGCGCCTTCCCAACACAGGCAAGGCCAAGAACATCATCCTGTTCATTGGCGACGGCATGGGCATCAACAGCGTCACGGCGGGACGGATTTTCGCGGGCCAACAGCGCGGCGGTAACGGTGTCACTTACGATCTGGCCTTTGAGAAACTTCCCTATACCGGCTTTTCACGGACCCATTCGACGGATCAATACGTCACCGATTCCGCCAACGGCATCAGCGCCATCACCACGGGCGTGAAGACAATCAACGGTGCCATCGGGGTTGATGCCAGCGTCAAGCGCGAGACCTGCGGAAAGGCGCCAAAGGCAGCGATCCCGACCATCTTCGAAGAGGCCAAGCGCCGCGGTTTGTCGGCCGGTGTGGTAACGACCTCGGGGGTCACCGATGCAACCCCGGCCGGGGCCTATGGTCATACGCCGGAGCGGAGCTGGCGTGCAGATTCCGATTTGCCGCCGGAAGCCGTCGAGCATGGTTGTATCGATCTGGCGCGGCAGCTTGTCGATGCCCCAGCGGAAATCCGTATGGATGTGGTGCTTGGCGGCGACCGCTATGAATTTCTACCGGCCGGTGGTGAACCGACTGGCGTGCGCCGCGACGGACGCGATCTCACCAAGGCTTGGCTGAGCCAGAGCCCGCGCGCGACCTATGTGGAAACGGATGCGGCCTTGGTGGCTATCGATCCGGCCAAGACAGATCATCTTCTGGGCCTGTTCGCCACTGGCGATCTTCCCTCGCCCGTCGATGCAGAATACCACAAAAATGTCCCCAGCCTCTCCGATATGACACGCAAGGCCATCGAAGTGCTGAAACGCAATCCGAAGGGCTTCATTCTGATGGTGGAATCGGCCTCAATCGACAAATGGCACCACCGTAACAACGCCTATCGCGCATTGACCGATGTCGATGAGCTTTCGAAGGCGGTAGCCGTGGCTGCCGAAATGACCGGCGACTCGGACACGCTTATCATCGTCACCGCCGACCACAGCCATGGTTTGACCTTGTCGGCTGGTTCGGCCATCGGCGAGCCGGTTCTGGGGTTGGCGCAAAGCGACGGCGTGCTGAAACGCGATCGTCTCGGCAACCCCTACACCATTCTGTCCTATGCCACGGGTCCGGGCGAGGGCGGTGGTGAGGATCATCCGCTCCTGGACGAGAAGATGGTTCTTGATCCTAATTTCAAGCAGCAGGCGCTGATTCCGATGAACAGCGCCCAACATGCCGGTGAGGATGTTCCGGTCTATGCGCGCGGGCCGCAAGCCTATTTGATCTCGGGTAGCTTTGAATCAACGTATCTCTATCAAGTCATGCGCCATGCCCTGCAAGGTGAAAGCGGAAAATGTCGTCATCGCCGATGCCGCTGAACGGGTGCTGGCGTTTTGCACTTGATCTGCTGCCGCCAGGGAAGGCGTGACGCCGGGTTCACGCCTGCGTGATCTTGCCGCGACCAATCGTGATCTGCCGCCTCGGGCCGGTGTGCGCTAAAATTTTGCCACACTCATTCGCGTCCGCCGGAGGATCAATGCGCCGCGCCATTCTTTTTGCTCTTTCTCTGCCGCTGTTTTTTGCCGCGTCCGCCGATGCGGCGTCGAAGCCCTCCGCCGGCGTCACGCCCGACATGGTGCAGGCCGGCTCCGATATCACCGGCAAATTCACGGCGCCGCATCCGGGTTACGACTACGACAAGAAGGTTGTGATGGTGCCGATGCGCGATGGCGTCAAGCTCAACACCGTTATCCTGATTCCGAAAGGCGCGAAGGGCTTGCCGATCCTGCTCGAACGCACGCCTTACAACGCGCGCAGTTTCGTCGACGACAAGCCGCATATGCGCGACGCGGCGCGCGGCGGCCAGCGCGAATGGGTCGATGACGGCTACATCATCGTCTATCAGGACATTCGCGGCAAAAACGGTTCGCAAGGCGGCTTTGTGATGACCCGCCCGCCGATGGGCCCGCTCAATCCGTCGAAGACCGACGACACCACCGATGCCTACGACACCATCGCTTGGCTGGTGAAGAATCTCGCCGCCTCGAACGGCCGCGTCGGCATGATCGGCTCGTCCTATGATGGTTGGGCGGTGGCGATGGCGCTGCTTGACCCCCATCCGGCGTTGAAAGTGGCAGTGCCGGAAAGCCCGATGATCGACGGCTGGATGGGCGACGACTGGTTCCACAACGGTGCCTTCCGCCAGAACAGTCTCGAATACTACCTCGGTCAGACCACCAAACCCGGTCGCGGCGAAGCCATTCCGCGCGATGGGGCCGACGATTACCAGAATTATCTCGAGGCCGGCAGCGCGGGTGCTTATGCCGAAATGTATGGCTTTAAACAATTGCCGTGGTGGAACCGCGTTGCGGGGCATCCGGCGTACGACGCGTTCTGGCAATTGCAAGCGCTCGACAAGCTGGTCGCGGCGCATCCTTCCAACGTGCCGACGCTGTGGCTGCAAGGCTTGTGGGATCAGGAAGACATGTACGGCGCCATCACGACGTGGGAAGCGCTGAAGGCCGCCGGTCACGGTGCGAACAATCATCTGGTGATGGGGCCGTGGTTTCACAGCCAGATCGGACGTACCGCTGACAGTCTTGGGCCGCTGAAGTGGAATGGCGACACTGCGGCCGATTTCCGCAAGAACGTGCTGCTGCCGTTCTTCAACACCTATTTGAAAGATCGCGCTACGGCGCCGCTGCCGGACGCGATGATCTACAACGCATCGGAAAAGCGCTGGGACAATTTTACCGATTGGCCGGTCGCGGCCAAGCAGGCGTTGAAGCCGCTCTATCTTTCCGGCGGTTTCGGCCTTGGGTTCGCCAAGCCCGCGGCGGGCGAGGACAGCTATATTTCCGATCCCGCCAAGCCGGTGCCGTTCCTGGCCCCCCCAGTCGATTTTTCCGATCACAAGCGCTGGACGACGTGGCTGGTGGAAGATCAGCGCGCGGCGGCGACGCGCCCCGACGTGCTGGTCTATCAGACGCCGGTGTTGACGGAAGCGGTGCGGGTGCAAGGCGCGCCAATTGCCGATCTCTTGCTCAAGACCACCGGCAGCGACGCGGATTTTGTCGTCAAGATTATCGATGTTTATCCGCCGTCGTATGCCGAGCAGCCGGACCTCGCCGGTTATCAGCTTCCCGTCAGCCTCGATATCTTCCGCGGCCGTTATCGTCACGGCTTCGACAAGCCTGAGGCGATCCCGGCGGGCGAGGTGCAGGAATACAAATTCCGCCTGCCGACGATGAACTATGTCTTCAAGCCCGGCCATCGCATTATGGTGCAGATCCAGTCGAGCCTGTTCCCGCTTTACGACCGCAATCCGCAAACTTTCGTGCCCAACATCTTCTTCGCCAAACCGTCGGACTTCCAAAAGGCGACGATGACGGTAGAATACGGCGTCAGCGCAGTGCTGCTGCCGGTCGTGAAGTAGCGGGGCCTCACAATGTCCATCACCATCCACGGTATCAAGAACTGCGACACGATGAAGAAGGCGTTCGCCTGGCTCGAGGCGCACGGCATTGCGTACGATTTCCACGATTATAAGAAGGTCGCTCCCACCAAGGCGCAACTGACGGCTTGGTGCCGCGCCGCGGGGTGGGAGAAGGTTCTCAATCGCGCCGGTCCCACCTTCCGCAAATTGCCGGATGCCGCTAAGGAAAATCTCACCCAGGAAAAAGCCATCGTGCTGATGCTGGGCAATCCCTCAATGATCAAGCGGCCGATTGTGGAAACCGGCGCCGCGCTCGAAATCGGCTTCAAGCCGGAGGCCTACGCGGTGCGCTTCGGGACGAAGTGATCCCGTTGCATCATTTTCTCTTTTTTCCCAATGGAATCCACCCATATGAGCGGTAGTCAAGTATAGTGTCCCCCCGAATAAGGAGAATGCAATGGCAGCGCAACTTCGCGTAGGTCTGGTGGGCGTGAATGCCAGCCGTAGCTGGGCAAAGGACTCGCACATTCCAGCGCTTCGGGCGCTGCCCGAATTCAAGATAGCCGCCGTGGCAACCCGTAGAATGGCGACTGCGACCGAGGCTGCTGCCGCATTCGGCGCCCCAGAAGCTTATGACGATTTCCGTGATCTCGTCCGTAGTGAACAAGTGGATGTGGTCTCGGTGACCGTTCGTGTGCCCTCCCATAAGGAGGTCGTCACTGCCGCGCTGGAGGCAGGGAAGCATGTGATCTGCGAATGGCCGCTGGGCCGGAACGTCGACGAAGCCGAGAAGATGGCTGCGATGGCCCGCGAAGCTGGTGTACATGTCTGCATCGGATTGCAGGGCCGGATGAGCCCGGCCGCAAGACGTGCCGCTCAACTGGTCCGGGATGGGCGCATCGGCCGGCCGCTAACCGCGTCGGTTTATTCGCCCAGCGGCAGCTACGGCCCGCGCTTCCTTTCCGACTACGCCTATTTGATGGACCCGGCAAACGGCGCGAATCTTACAGCGATCCTCGGCGGGCATACGATGGATCTGGTCATGTCGATCCTTGGCGGCTTTCGTTATGTGGCCGCCCAGACGACGATCATGTTTGAAGACGTGGAACTGATCGATCCCCCTGGAAGCACCAAGCGTGAGACTCCCGATCACCTACTGATCCAAGCGCGTTGCGACAGCGGCTGTTCGGTCGGTATCGAGGTGGCCGGCAATCGTCCGGCCGGTTCGGTCTTCTCGTTCAAAATCGTCGGGACCGAAGGCGAATTGACGCTTACCGGCGGCCATCAGCATGGCTATCAATCGAGCGACCTGAAGCTGGAGGGGACGGTTCTCTTCGATCCCCCGGAGCCGCACGCCGCTTCAGGTCTCGCGGGCTCGCCAATTAACGTCGCCGAGCTGTATCGGGCGTTCGGCCGAGACATACTTTCCAACACCCATAGTGTTCAGGACTTCGATCACGCCGCGCAACTAACCCGGCTGGTCCGCGCCGTCCGCCTCGCCGGCGAAACCGGTGAGCGTCAGATCAATGACGGCTGGCCCACCGAATAGGAGCCATGTAATCGAGGGACGTAATACTTGTAATATATGACACAATACTGATTAAGAGGCGCCAAGCCGCGCGTGGATGAGTAGTAGTTAAGTATAGTGTCCCCATAATATCCAAGGAAAATCTTACTCAGGAAAAAGCCATCGCGCTGATGCTGTCGAACCCGTCGATGATCAAGCGGCCGATTGTGGAAACCGGCGCCGAACTCGAAATCGGCTTCAAGCCGGACGCCTACGCGGCGCGGTTCGGGAAATAGCGCGAGACGCTGCGGCAAGATGCGGCGGGCGCCATGGCACCGGGGGCTGGCAAGTGTTAGCGTTGCATAGCTTTGGCAAAGGATCCTTCATGGAGGGCCGGCCGTGTCGCGGTTATTTCTTCTGGCGCTCGGCGCCGTTGCGGTCATGACCGGCGCCGCGTTTGCGATTGACGAGCCGGCCTATCGCGTGGCGCAGAAGTATTCCGATTTCGAGCTTCGCGACTACGCGCCGTATCTGGTCGCCGAAACGACTGTGGAGGCCGATTTCGCTGGCGCCGGCAGCGAAGGGTTCCGGCTGCTGTTCGATTACATCTCCGGCCGCAACACCACGCACACGTCCATCACCATGACGGCCCCGGTGATGCAATCGGGCCAGAAGATCGCCATGACCGCGCCGGTGATGCAAAGCGGCGCGCCGGGCGCTTTTGTCATCGCTTTCGTGATGCCGGCCAACTTCACTCTGAAAACCCTTCCCACACCGGCCAACAGCAAAGTGCGGCTGCGCCAAATCGAGGCGCAGCATGTCGCCGTGTGGCGCTACTCGGGCTTCTGGTCGCAGAGCCGCTATCTGACCAATCTGGCCAGCTTGGAAGCCGGTCTTCGGCGCGAACATCTGACGGCCTCAGGCGCCCCGGTCTGGGCACGTTACGACCCGCCCTTCATGCCCTGGATTTTCCGCCGCAACGAAATCCTGATCCCGGTCGCGGCGCCGTAAAGCGCGATCGCAGAGTCTATTTCGGCACCGCGCCCAGTTCGATGAACAGCGGCTGCGGCTGCGGCCGGTCGCCCAACGCGCCGGCGCGTGCCTCAAGTTCGATGAACCCAAGTTTGCGATAGAATCCCGCCGCTTCGGGTTTGGCGTCGACCACCACACCAACACAGCCCATCTCGTCGGCCATCTTGTGCGCCAGCGCAAACACCGTGCGCAGCAGCAGTTGGCCGACGCCTTGTCCGGTCGCGCGTTGATCCACCGCCAGCCGGGCCAGCCGCAACACCGGCAAAGGATAAGCGGGGAGCCGCTTGCGCGCGGCTGGCGCCAGCATGGTGCAGGTCAATTCCGAGGCCGCGACCGTGGCAAAGCCCAAAATCGCGCTGCCGTCGACGGCGACATAAGTTGTGCCGATATGGTGGCGGAACTGGTTCTGCCCGGCATAGCGCGCAAAGAAGCGGTTGAGATCGATGTTCCCGGAGCGGAAATCCGTCCGCCCGTCGTCGGGCCGCAGCCGCCGGACGGCAACGGTCACGGCTCGCCGGCCTTACCGGCACAAAGTTCGCGCATCGCTTTGTTCGGCTTGCGCGGCTTGGCGGCGAGGGCGGCGGCGCGGGCGAATGATTCAGCGGTCAGTTCGATCTGCGGCGGAATGATCACGTCGGCAGGCAACTCGCGTAGCGCCTGCAAGTGATGCAGCAAAGCCTGTTCCACCAGCGCGCCTTTCTTCATGCCGTGGGCATCGGCATAGCGTTCGACCAGTTCCCTGGTCTCTTTCGAGATATGCGCGGAAATCTGAATATCGGCCATCGGCGCCTCGCGTTCTACAGAAACGTAGAATATCGCAGTTTTTCCCGCAAAGCCATCGCCTTCCCCCTTGCTTGTCACGGCATCGCCCGCAGGGCGAAGACGGACGGGGAAGGAAATTGCCGATGGATTTGTGCCCCCTACGTGTCATCGCCCGCGACTGCGGGCGACCCAGGTGGTGTTGCTCGGCTGTCGACGCTCAAAAATGAGCAATTCCTGATGCATCGGTGCTGTGAGACCTGGATGGCCCGCAGTCGCGGGCCATGACAACAGTGGATGAAGCTCATACGCGATAACCCTGGCGCGGTTCGGGACGTCGCCGCGGCCACCTTTCTACCCCCCGCAAGCACAGCGCTGGAGTACCTCCGACGCCGGGAGTGTGGGGGACAAAGGTAATTGGCAGCGATTGGAACAGGTGCTCCTGGCACCGTATTTCTCAATTCCGGTGTACCTGTCACCGAAACCAAATTCCTGTCAGCTATTGATCTATACCCTTACGACGCAGGTTTTCGCGTCTTGACCGGGAACGGGCAATTGAATTCTCTCGCCTTGCTAAGCCAACAAGATACCGTGGCACTTGCCATGGTTTTTTGTACATCTGTGCGACTTGATGGGAGGGCATTGGTTCTTGCAGCAGTTCGGTAACGAAGCCGCTTTCAAAAAGAACATTCAAATAGGTCTCCAGCGGTCTGTGCACATGGGTGCTATTAAGACGGCAGTCCGGCTGAGACGTTATTCTGAATGGACTTTCGATGATTGCCTCTTGTTCATAATGAAACCAGGGCTTCGCCGAATAACCGTAGTATTCAGACCAAAAAAATGGATGAGTGATTGTGAAAATCAACGAGCCGTTCGGTCGAAGTACGTCAAAGGCAGCGCTCAGGAATGCTTGTAGATCGATCACGTCCATCAAAACCATATTAGCTATTACTACGCTAACTGATGGAACGTTGCGCTTAGCGTAATCCTCAAGTGTCGTGACTACAAAGCGTGCGTTGGGCGAAACGAACTTTTGGGCAAAGAAAATGCTTTTTGCGCTCGGATCGATTCCGACAACCTTCTTCTGGTCCTTAGAAAGAAGATCACTCAGAACGCCTACCCCGCACCCAGCATCAATGATGCTATCGGCCTTTGTCAGCTTCAGCATGGCAAAAACGCTTGGCACAAGTATCTGCCAAAAAGTGTAGTCTTGGTGGCTCGTGATTTGCTGAAAGCGGACAGGGGCAAGTGCGTCCCACTCCGCAGTTATATCGAGCTGCGATTTTGACTGAACCTTACGAAATTCCATTCGCATTTGCTTTCAGGAGAAATTTCACCATGTCTTCTGAGACTGCGAAGAATGGGTGTTCACCACTTCGAAATTCTTGGATTACTTGTTTTCCGTGCTCGTGAACTCCCACAGCAACTCGAGCTCCTTCTTTCTCGAAATCCACAATCGTGAACCGAGATCTAGGGGTATGTCCAAGTTTGTTGTAGGTGATAATCTTTGCGCCTTTGGATTTCAGATCCTCAGTGAGTGGAATTTCCTTCTCAAGGCAAATGGTGAGTTCATTGCGTTTTGCCTTTTCGGACAGGACGTCTTGAACCATCTGGCCTCCTGCCCAACTCATGTCTCGGCTAAATATGACAACTCTTCCACCAGCAGAAACCCATCGGCACATATATCTATTGATGCTTTTCTCTGAGCGATAGGTCTTGGGGGCATTCTTGTAATGATCACAGACCTCGTACGCGATTAGGACGATAAGGATCACACCTGCCGCCCCGATCGCAATCCAGTGCGAGCTCGGCCGTTCGGCATTTGGAGGAATAACCGTAAAGTACATTCCGACGATGGACGCAAAAGACGCTGTCTGCACAGCGACTGTGGTCAGTATTTTTCTTATTAGCCCCCAATTCATGTCCCCCTCCATGTGTCTGGCAACTTCGTGTTCCTTTGGCGGTGTTCTATGCGGCCAAATCGGAATCCGTATACAGTTAGCTTTAGATTGTCTTGAGCCCAATTCCTTTTTGACTCTGCAGTATGGAATAGCTCGGTATGGCCAGTGCTGATGCTTCGGCCTGGCGAAAAGGGGACCATCTTCGACAGGGGCGAGCCGAAGCTGAATGCCTTTCCGTTAACCCGTTAACCAGTTCATGTAAATATTCCTGCCGCAGCTCTTGAAATCGAGAAATTCCTCCTAAATCAAAACCTATGATTGAGGAGTGACACATGGCTACAACTGAAACTGCAAATCATGCTGCGTCTGCCTCGCAACCAAGCGCTTCTTCCGGGCCCGGCGATCAGGTGCCATCCGGATCAACCGTCCGCCCGCCGCAGGGCGATGCGGCCCCGCCAGGCGCCGCCGCGCCGCCGCCGGTCGCCGCTGACGACGCGGAGCCGCCGTACTCCGATGAAGCGATGCGCCGGCTCGCCGTGGAGCGGCTGGCCGACCATCTCGATATCGCCACCGGTCTGATGGAACGCTGCGAACATTTGGCGGCGTTGCCGAAGGGCAAGCGCGTCGAGCCGATCTTTGCCGCCGCGCGGTTGATGCAGGCCAATGCGCAGGTTGCCAAGGCGCTCGCACAAATGGTCCAAGTCGAGCGGCGACAGAGAACGATTATCGAGCGCATTCAGCCGCCTGTTCCGGTTTCGACCGATTCGAAATCGAATCCGGTAGGCGTCCTGATCGAGACCCTGTCGGAGAAGATGCTGCGTTACATGAACGTCCTCGCCGACGAGAAACTGACCCCCACGATCATTGAGGCAGAACGGATTGCCGGTGCGAAAGAAAATCTTGCCGCCACCGAAAGCGCCGCCACGCCTTCGTAAGCGCGGCGGTCAGCCCGGTAATTGCAACGCGCTGAAGCACGGCGGCTTCACGCGCGAACGCCGCGCTTTTCGCCGCGCGGTGACACTATACTTGCGCAGCGTCTACACCATGCTCGATGCCTTGGGCCTCGGCCGGCCGCCTTCCAAACGCACCACCTTGAGGCAAGGGGCGCGGCGAAGTTATCCCCATGATTTGCAGGCGATACGGACTCTAATAACCTGTTATCAAAACGTCGCCTCTTGCGAATCGTCTTGCGGGCAGGGGGTACAAAATGTTGATTCGCTTCCCTCTTCGAGAGCACCAAGGGCCGGATGGAACAGGAAGCTTATCGCCACATTCCTTATGACATCGAGGTCGAGCAGGCTCTGCTCGGCGCCATTCTGGTCGACAACCGCGCGCTGGAAGCCGTTTCGGCGGTGCTCAAGCCCGAACATTTCTACGATCCGTTGCATCAGCGGCTTTTCGAGGCGATGGCGACCGCGATCGAACGCGCCGGCACGATCGTCACCCCGCTTACCTTGCACGCCGCGTTCAAGAACGATCCGGGGCTCGCCGAGGTTGGCGGCCATGGCTATCTCGCCGGGCTGGCCCAGGCCGCCCCCGCGATGCCGAACCTCAAGGACCTCGCCCGGATTCTTTACGATCTGGCGTTGCGCCGTACCTTGATTCACGTCGGCGAAGACATCGTCAACACGGCCTTCGATGCGCCGCACGACAAGACGCCGCAATCGCAGATCGAAGATGCCGAAAAGGCGCTTTACAGCATCAGCGAAGCGACGCGTTACGGCCAAGGCCCGATCGATTTTCACGAAAGTCTTCGCCGCGCGGTGGAGATGGCCGAAAAAGCGCAGTTGCGCGGCGGCAAGATTTCCGGCGTCACCTCCGGCTTCATCGAAGTCGACCGGCTGCTCGGCGGCTTGCAGCCGTCGGACCTTCTGATCGTCGCCGGCCGCCCCGGCATGGGCAAAACGGCGTTTGCGGTCAACATGGCGTTCAATGCGGCCTATGCCTACGCCCAGGATGTGGCGGCCGGCGAGGCCGATCCGCGAGGGAGCCCCGTGTTGTTCTTCAGCCTCGAAATGGCGGCGCAGCAGCTTTCGGCCCGCGTGCTGGCGGAGCGCTCCGAGATCGAGATGTGGCAGATCCGCTCTGGCAAATTCACCGAGACCGAGTGGGAAAAGTTCGTGCTGACGATGCAGGAACTCTCCACCGTGCCGCTGTACATCGACGACACCGGCGGCATTTCGATGGCGCAGATCGCCGCGCGTGCCCGCCGGTTGAAGCGCGAAAAGAACATCGGCGTGATCATGATCGATTACCTGCAATTGGTGACGCCGTCGCGCCAGGCCGAAAACCGGGTTCAGGAAATCACCGAGATCACCAAAGGTCTCAAGACCCTGGCCAAGGAATTGAACGTGCCGGTGGTGGCGCTGTCGCAGCTGTCGCGCGGCGTCGATTCCCGCGACGACAAGCGCCCGGTGCTGTCGGACTTGCGCGAATCCGGCTCGATCGAGCAGGACGCCGACGTGGTGATGTTCGTGTATCGCGAGGAATACTATCTCGCCACCCGCAAGCCGGATGAAACCTCGCCGGACTTCGCCAAATGGGCCGAGAAGCTGGAGCGCGCTACCAACAAGGCGGAAATTCTGGTTGAGAAGCATCGCCACGGCGCCACCAAGTCAATCGACTTGGTGTTCGAGGCTCGCTACACGCGGTTTTCGAATCCGGTGCTCGACGCCTAGACGGTTGCGGTGCGGGCGGAAACCAATTCGGGATGCGGCCGAGGCAGTTGATCGAACCGTACCGGCAGCGGACCAGCGACCCGCTTCAGACGCGCCGCGCCCGCCAGCACCGCCGCGATTTGGCGCGGCAACAGACGGCATTCGTAATAGGCACGTACAATCTCGCGCCTGACGAGTTTAATATTGAGTCTGCGATCGGCGAGGCGCCAATGTTTGATGTCGGAGGCGTCGGCGCTCTGGCGTGCGATCGCCGGCAGTAGCTGGAATGGCTGCAGTTCTTGGGCCAGCGGCGAGACGTTGGGGTTGAACATCAGATGGTCGACCGGCACGTCCCAGACCTCGACCGCCGAAAGCCGCATCGCCGCTGCCCGCGAGATCACATAAGCGGCCGCGCCGGTGTGACGGGACAAGATCGGAGCGATGCTATGGCCGGCGCCGATGTCGGTTTGTTCGCCGACCAGCACGCGCTGGCTTTGCGGACCGAAATGCTCAAGTTTCACCACGCTGGTACCGTCAACGATCCAATCGGTGCAGCGCAGCAGGTGCGCCGCGGCGTCGCAGAGAACGACATCGTCTTCCAGCACGGTGGCATAAGGTGCGCCGCTCGCCAGAAAGGCCGCCCAAGCGCGGCGGTGACTGAGCGAGCAACACTGATCGCCTTTCGGGATCACGCCCAGCGGTCCGTGGGTACGGAAAAACTGTGCCAGCCAGTCGGCGCCGACCTCGTCGGCGTCAATCGCCGGAATTCGCGTGGCAGCAAGCCCCAGCCGCGCCAGTTGCGCCGTCATGGCGTCGAGGCGGTCGTTGCGCCGGTTGAGATTGATGAGAAAGATCTGCATGGGCTCGCGCGCTTTGTGTGCGATGCGAGTTTACCGCGTGTTTGCCGGTCTCTCCGTCAACGAAAGTGTTGGAACGGGTGGCGAAGCAGCGCATTGTGACAATCAATTACACAATTGCCGCCAACGGGATGCGCAATCTCGCGTATTAAAATTTGTAGGCCTTCAACACGGATTGGCAGCTTGATCCGCAACGCTAGCGAATGTACCGTTCTTCGTGCCAGAAATGCATCGCGCATCAGCATCGCGGCGCCGAGCGATTTCGTGTGTTCGAAAGGCGTACCTGCAACGCTTTCCTCTCGCGCGCTTCCGTATTGCCTTGATTTTTTGCGGGCCGCCGCCATTTACGTAGCAGAAGCGGATGTGCGAGCGGTGCAAGCCGCACCGTTCTATTATCTTTACTTGCGCCGGCACGCGCATCGCGTGTTGCGTGTCCCGCTCGATCACGCGTTCGTGAGCAGGCCGGCAACGGTGGAACATCCGGTGTTTCTGTTCTCGCCCGGCCGCTGCGGTTCAACATTGATGAGTCAGGTTTTGTTCGAAGCCGGAATTCCATCGGTGTCGGAGCCGGACTTCTATACGCAGATGGCGTCGTGGTTCTGGTCGCGCCCGTTCAATCCGTTGGCGCCCCGTTACCGCCAGGCGATGTGGGCGATGTCGGCAGATTTGTCCGCCGCGCTGGGTGCCGTGCCGGTGGTCAAGCTCCGGGCCGAATGCGCCCGTGCCCCGGAGCTTTTCGTGCCCAATCGCGCTGCCCGCACCATCGTCCTGTTCCGTCGGTTCGAGAACTGGTCGCGTTCCACCACGCGGGTGTTCGGCAATGGGCCGGGTAAGACGGTCGGCAAATACATGACAGCGTTGCGCTGCTACGCTTGGCTCGCCCGCCACAGCCGGTGCCTTTTGGTCCGGTACGAGGATTGGTTAAGCGATCCCTGCTTCGCCGCCCGGGCTCTGGGCGACTTTCTGGAGCGACCCATCAGCCCCGAGGCCGTGGACCGGGCCTGCCGGGTCCACTCCCAGGAGGGTACGCCGCTGATCGACCGGGTCCGGCCCGGCTGGGAGGCCAAATGGGGCGGCGCGATGGCCCTGTGGCAGTCGCCGCGGCTTGTCACCGCACGCCAGCGGCTCGATATCCCGAACGTCTGGGATTAATCCGGTCCAGAGGAAATATCATTACGCTCAGGTATATAGTCGCCGGGGTTCGATGAATGGCATAAACTGGATTCCCGGTTTTCAAGGGCAGCAGGCAGTCGGTGGCAGACACGTCATTGGTGGGTGAGTCCGCCACCTTGTTGGCAGACATTCAAACACGTCTGCGTTTGGCAGAGGCGGCGCGCCAGCGCAACCTCAGGCGGATCTATGCCGGCATTGCCGTTGCGATTCTGCACGTTCTGTTCGTGGTGCTTTTGATCGCCTCCGAATGGGTGCCGATCCCGTTCTCTATCGCGAAGAAGGTCGAGCCGCTGCAGTGGGTGCTGCTGCAGTCACCGGTCCACGCGCCGCAGGAAACGAAGATCAAGCCAAACGGTCGCAACGAAGGCACGGTCAATCCCACCATCATTCCGCGTGTGCTGCAGCCGAAAGATGAAGCCGAAAGCAACGCCATCACCGATTTGGGATGGGCGCTCGGCCGTTCGCTCGCCTGCGGCGCCAACAGTTACGAATGGCTGAATTCCAAGATGCGCGCCGAGTGCAGGCGCAAGCCGTGGGATTTCGTCTACGACCGTTACGGCAATATCGTCCTCAACGCACGGCCGCGGGAGTTGCCCGACCAGGAAACACTGCGTCCGAGCGATGTGCAGGCCCATGAGCGCAATACCGCGCCGGTCTGCCCGACCAACGTCGATCCCAACGCGCCTTGCCTGTCGGCAATCATCAATGGAGGGCGCCGGTGACCGTTTCGCCGCACCCGAGAAGAAGCTTTGACGCCGGGACGGCGGGGCGGCATTGTCCGGCCATGGACCGGGTTGATGATGAATTGGTCACGGATTTCGAGGCGGCGTGCCTGACGGTGCACACCTCGGCAATTGCTGCAAATTTCCGCACGGCGCAAAGACTTGCCAGTCCTTCGGTGGTCGCTGGCGTGGTCAAGGCGGATGCTTACGGCATCGGTCTCACCCCGGTTGCCCAGGCGCTGCTTAATGCCGGTTGCGACACGTTCTTTGTCGCGCGCATTGAGGAGGGCGTCGCCTTGCGGGCGCTGGCGCGGCGGGCGCGCATTTTCGTCCTCGACGGGGCGCAACCGGACATGGTGCCCGCCCTCATCAGCTACAATCTGACGCCGGTGCTGAATTCGCTGGCCGAGATCGCCGCCTGGTCGGCCACGGCACGCACCACCAAGACCCAACTCGATGCCGCGGTGCATATCGACACCGGTATGAACCGCCTGGGACTGGCGGCAGCGGATCTGAACACTTTGGCGGCCGAACATGCGCGACTGCTTTCGGGCCTGCGCGTTGTGTTGTGGATGAGCCATCTGGCTTGCTCCGACGAGCCGGATTCGAAGATGAATTCCGTCCAACTTGAACGCTTCAAGACCGCGCTGGCGATGTTGCCGGAGGCCCCCGCCAGTCTGTCGGCGTCGGGCGGCATCCTGCTCGGCAAGGACTATCTGTTCGACATGGTGCGGCCGGGTATTGCGCTCTACGGCGGCGCTCCGCAGCCCGGTTTTGCCAATCCCTTCCAGCCGGTGGTGCACCTCACCACCAAGATCATGCAAGTACGCGCCGCGCCCAAGGGCGAGACGGTCGGTTATAGCGCCACCTACCGCTTGAAGCGTCCGTCGCTGCTGGCGACCGCTGCGCTTGGCTATGCCGACGGTATTTTCCGTACTCTGTCAAACAGCGGCGCGGTGGCGGTGAACGGCGTCAAGGCGCCGATCGTCGGCCGCGTTTCGATGGACCTTTTCACCTTCGACGTTACCGATGTGCCGGGAACGGTAGCGGCGGGCCAGGATGTCGAACTGATCGGCGAGACGATGACGCTTGAAGACATCGCCGCCGCCGCGAATACCATCTCCTATGAAATTCTCACCTCGCTTTCGCGCCGCGCCCGGCGCCGCTACGAGGACACGCCATGAACTTCTTCACTGCCGTCGGGCGGACCACGCTCGAACTGCTCAAGGAAATCGGCCGCCTGTCGATCTTCACCGCCGATGCGGTGTCGAGCTTCGTGCGGCCGCCGATCTACTGGTCGCTGGTTCTTAAGCAGATGATGCGGATCGGCTTCTTCTCGCTGCCGGTGGTGGGCCTGACCGCGTTCTTCACCGGCGCCGTGCTGGCCTTGCAGATTTATATCGGCACCGCCCGCTATGGCGCCGAGCAGTTCGTGCCGACGGTGGTGCTGATCGGCATCTTGCGCGAGTTGGGGCCAGTGATCGCCGGTCTGATGGTGGCGGGGCGCGTCTCGGCCGCCATTGCTGCCGAGCTTGGCACTATGCGGGTCACCGAACAGATCGATGCGCTGACCACACTGGCGACGCGCCCGGTCAAATACCTCGTGGTGCCGCGGCTGATGGCAGCGCTGGTTTCGATGCCGCTGTTGGTGGCGGTCGCCGATGCTATTGGTGTGATGGGCGGCTATGTTGCGGCGACCAATAATCTCGGCTTTACCGGCTCGATCTATCTCAACACCACGATGAACGACCTCAACAGCCACGACGTGATGTCGGGTCTGATCAAGGCGGTGGTGTTCGGGTTCCTGATCGCGTTGATGGGCGCCTATAACGGCTTCCATTCGAAAGGCGGGGCGCAAGGCGTTGGCGCGGCGACCACCAATGCGGTGGTGTCGGCCTCGATCCTGATTTTGGTGGCGAACTATATCCTCACCAATATCTTCAACATGTTGAACTTCTAGAGGCTCCTCATGGAAAGCGCAGCCTCCGTTCCGGAAAACAATGGGGCAAAGATCGTCATCAAAGGCGTCAAGAAACGCTTCGGGCCCAAGGTTGTGCTCGACGGGCTCGATCTTGCCGTGCCGAAGGGTCAGTCGCTGGTGATTATCGGCGGTTCCGGCACCGGCAAATCGGTGACGATCAAATGCGTGCTTGGCATCCTGAAGCCCGATGCCGGCCAGATCCTGGTCGACGGTGAGGATACCGCCAAGCTGCGCGGGAACGCGCGCGATGCCTATTTGCGCAAATTTGGCATGCTGTTCCAGGGCGCGGCGCTGTTCGACTCCATGACGGTGTGGGAGAACGTCGCCTTCGGTCTGATCCAAGGCCGCGGCGTCGGGCGCAAGAAGGCGCGCGACATTGCGTTCGAAAAGCTGACCAAGGTGGGGCTCGCTGCCGATGTCGGCGGGCTTTATCCCTCCGAGCTTTCCGGCGGCATGCAGAAGCGCGTTGGTCTGGCACGGGCCATCGCTGCCGATCCCGAGATCATTTTCTTCGATGAGCCGACCACCGGCCTCGATCCGATCATGTCCGACGTGATCAACAATTTGATCGTCGATACGGTGCGCGGCACCGGCACCACCACGCTGTCGATCACCCATGATCTCGTCAGTGCACGGAAGATCGCCGACCGCATTGCCATGCTGTACAAAGGCAAGATCATCTGGGAAGGCCCGACCGCCGAGATCGACCACAGCGGCAACCCTTACGTCGACCAATTCATCCACGGCCGCGCCGAAGGCCCGATCAAGATGGAAGTGAAGGCGTAAGTCTTCCGGCGATTTGTTTGAGACCAAACAAATCCTGTCATCCCCGGCCGACCATCCGAAGCGTAGCGAAGGATGGGAGGGGAAGGGGACCCAGGTATTCGAGCCACTCTGGTGCGGAAGGATTGTCCGTTCTGCGCGCGTTTTCCCAAGCCCGCTGTGCGTTGACACCTGGGTCCCCTTCCCCTCGCGCTCTTCGCTGCGCTCAGACCACTCGGCCGGGGATGACAGGTTTGCTTTTGGCGCAGAGAGCCGTCTCAACGTCTCCGTCAGCGCACGGGTTTGGCGGATATAGGCGCGGATGCCGGCATAAAGCGCGCGGCGCTCGCTTGTGTATTTGCCGTGCTTATAGGCATTGCGATTGCCCAGCGGGGCGCCGCGGCGGCGGCCAGTTCGGCGCGGCGGACGTAAGGCGGGCGGGATGAGAACGCGTTTTCTCATTGACCGTCCTTGGGGCCGTCCCCCTTGTCAAAATTCGCAAAATGTGAATTCAATTCCGCAATTTTGGCCTCAACGCGTTGACGGCGTTTTGTTTTCGCCTTGCGTCGCGGCGGCGCCAGGGCCTTGGCCAGTTGTTTGCCGAGGATGGAATCCGCCATGATGATGCGGGCGGCGAGCCATAACATCCGCACATCGCGAGGGTTGCGCGCCTGCAAATCCCGGCAGCGCGCGATCAACGCACCGCCCGCCGCCAGATGCGGCAGCGACGTGCCGACCAGACGGCGAATCTCATTCTGCAATTGCAGCGCAGGCGCACTTAAGCCTGCGGCGGGGGTGTCTCCAGCCTTCATAGATTGGAAGTGGTAATGGGCGGCAAAACTTCAAGAGGGTTGTAGCAAAAAAATCCTACAATAGGACCGCAATTAACCACCTAAGCCGCGGCCGGGCCGAACAAACCCGCCGTGATTTGCACGAATGTCGCAGGGGGGATTCGAAGGGCAAATTCGAGATGCGAACCGGACATAGGTCGAACGGGGAAGATGCGCCAACAACGAACTTACCTCACTTAAGGAGAACACGGTACTTTGGACGCTAACAGAGAGCATCCCGCTGAATACGTACTCTGTCCCTGAAGTGGGTCAGCGCCTATTTCTGTATGGGGAGTTCTGCGAGCGAAAAATAGACCTTCTTATTCTTGGTGTCGAAATAGAAGTGCAGCTTTTTGAGCAATTTGATGCCAAGCCGCAGATCGCCGCCGCCAAAACACAAGTTCCGCATTTCACGCCATTTCCAACCGTCGATATCGCGGATGCCGCCGCAGGTTTTTTCGCCAGCGCGGATGTAGATTTCCGGATCGTCGATTGTCACGTTGTGGCCGCCGGACAGTGACTTGAACGGAAAGCGGTAAAGAGCAGCCCCTGATGTGCCGTGGCCCAAACGCACCAGCCGTGGATCATCCTCTGCAATGCCAAAGAGCACGCGAGCAGATTCAAACGACATGTAGCTCCGTTCGTCCGTAGTATTGAAGGTTACAATGAGCTTCGTGTTGTCAAGGAACATCGGCATATAAATGCCGCCGGTGGGCGCAGTCATGAAGTCCCCGCTGCCCCACTCGACAGCAGGCCAGAACGGCACAAATTCGCAGTTTTCACGCGGCAAATATAATCCCAGCCTGCTGTGAGCTAGATCGAGCTCCATATCGAAACCGTAGAATACATTCGCTCCCGTGGTGCCGCTGCCTGCCCCCCAGTCACTGCGGTGCGAGCCGATAACCACTTCGACATTCTTTCGGGTCACAGGACCGAGGGTCAGTGTGGGTGCGGTGGCAATCGTGGTGAAGGGGCCGGTACTGTCCTTGACACCCATCCCATAAGGTAGCGGCTTTGTTGGCAGCTTAAGCTCAGTGGCGATGGCTTCATCCATTTTCGTATAGGCGGCGGAGAATTCGAAAAGGAACTGCCTCGGTATGCCGGAGATGCCGAGAGGCATAAGATATCCGTCCTCGACCGGCGTCAGACCGATGGTGAAACCACGGAATTTCGCACATTCATCAGAGTTTGCTGCCGCCGACCCACCAGCCAGCAGCATCGTAACCAGCGCCAAAGCAAGCTTACGCATACCCCCACTCCCCGAAAGACAGACCCTAGCATCGATAAATTACAATCTCCACTTCGGAAGCATGCCGCCGATTTCCGCGATAATCCAACGGCGAGTTCTGGCGTGCGCCGGACGTAGATGATTGGTCGGGAATGTCTGTTTTCGAAGCAACACCGGACAAGCCTTAAGCGGATGATCGCCGCACGCTCCACCATCGCCGCACCGCCACGCCGCCCCAGATCGCTTCCACAATCCCGAACGGCCAGGCACCTTGCAGAAAGCCGTAAACCGACCCCAGCCAACACGACAACGCGAAGGCCAGCACGAACCACTGGCTGCGCTTTTCGAGGGCGTAGGTGATGAGCATCGCCGTCACCGCAAACAGCCCGAAGAGCGTGAGAGGGTCCATGCCGAAGCCGTCTTATCCCGCCGCCAAGCCGCGCATCAGATTGGGTGTCGACCAAGTGGCGACGCCGGTGCCGGCGAAATCGCGGTCGCTCGACCAGATATCCGCATCGACGGCCCAGGCGAGGGCGAGGATATGGGCGTCCCTGGTCGATCCGTTGCGGGACGCGACGGCTTCTTTGAGCGTGTGTTCGCTCTCGGGCAGGTTCGATTCAATGTCCGTAGCGGGGACGACGGCGATCGACTCCGTCAGGGTATCGACTATCGCCAAAAGGTCCGGGCGCTTCATGCCCAGTTCGATGCGCCGTTTGGCTTCCTGGATGGCACGCTCTGTGGTCATCAGGAGGCGCTTGGCGGCGGCTTTCTTGACTGCCGCGGAACTGCGGCCGCGGGCGGCGGCGACCAATATCGCCGCATCGACCACCAGCGCAGGCGAGGGCGTCCTCACGGCTTGCGCCACATCTTGCGGCCTTCCTCCAGCAGCTTGCGAACCGTTTCCTCGTCGTAATTGGTGGGATCGACGTCCTCACCCATCGCCCGCAGCGCTTCATCGTCTGCTTTGGGATCGCGGCCCCTGGCGAGTTCGTCGGCTTGGGCCAGCGCCGCTTCCAAGCGCGCCATGTTCACCGGCTTCAGGGGAATCAGGATCGCCACCGTCCGGTCGCCAGATTTCACGGGCGTCGGTCCCGGCAAGGCCTGGATGGTTTCGCCCGACAGCTTCTGCAGGTCGCGAATGCCGATGTGGTTCATGGCCTATTACATACACCCGCATGTAAGAAACGTCAAGCCAGTGTTGCCTTTTCGTTCCCTTGCCATGCTATAGTCGATTCATGGCCAAAACATCTGCGTCTTTCGTTTGTCAGTCTTGCGGTGCCGTCCATACCAAATGGTCGGGCAAGTGCGATGCGTGCGGCGGCTGGAATACCATCACCGAAGAGGCCGCGCCGCCACCGCTAGGCGCCACCGCGCAGAAGCGCCAGCGCGGCCGGGCGTTCACCCTGGAAGACCTGAAAACCGAAGACGTCGAACCGGCGCGCCGGGTTTCCGGCATCAACGAATTCGACCGCGTTTGCGGCGGCGGCATGGTGCCTGGCTGTGCGCTGCTGGTGGGCGGCGATCCCGGTGTCGGCAAATCGACCATCATCTTGCAAGCGCTGGCGTCTTATGCCCGCACTGGCGGCACCGCCGTCTACATCTCGGGCGAAGAATCGATGGCCCAAGTGCGCTCGCGCGCCAATCGCATGGGCCTGTCGGATAGCCCGGTGGCGCTGGGCTCGGCGACGTGCGTGGAAGACATCCTGGCGACGCTGGACCAACGCGAGCCGCCCGGCATGATCGCCATCGATTCCATCCAGACCTTGTGGACCGGTACGCTGGAAGCGGCGCCTGGCACCATCGCGCAGGTGCGTACCGCCTCGCTCGATCTGGTGCGCTACGCCAAAAGTTCGGGGGCCGGACTGATCTTGGTCGGTCATGTCACCAAGGACGGCCAGATCGCCGGGCCTAAGGCGGTCGAGCATTTGGTCGATGCGGTGCTTTATTTCGAAGGCGAGCGCGGCCATCAATTCCGTATTCTGCGCGCGGTCAAAAACCGCTTTGGCCCGACCGACGAAATCGGCGTCTTCGAGATGACCAGCAAAGGTCTGGCCGAAGTCGCCAATCCGTCGGCGCTGTTTCTCGGCGACCGCAATAGCGTGGCGCCCGGTACCGCCGTGTTCGCCGGCATGGAAGGCACCAGGCCTTTGCTGGTGGAAGTGCAAGCGCTGGTCGCCCAACCGAGCTACGGCACGCCGCGGCGCGCGGTGGTCGGCTGGGATGCCGGACGGCTGGCCATGATTCTCGCCGTACTCGATTCGCGCGGCGGCGTCGGGGTCAGTGCCCAAGACGTTTACCTCAATGTGGCGGGCGGGCTGAAGGTGGGCGAACCGGCGGCCGATCTTGCCGCTGCGGCGGCATTAATTTCCTCTTTCGCCGGCACGCCGTTGCCGCGCGACACGGTGTTTTTCGGCGAGATCAGCTTGACCGGCGACGTTCGTCCGGCCCCGCAAGGCGAACTCCGCCTCAAAGAAGCCGCGAAACTGGGCTTTACGGCGGCGGTTGTCCCGCGGGACACCAAGTGCGATGTCCCCGGTCTCGCTCTGAAACAGGTTAAGGATGTCGGCGATCTGATTGCCTTTGCCAGCGCCGGCGCCGCGCGTAAGGAATAGGCCGCCGCATTTCTTCGAACCACAGCTTGCAGTAGACTCGAACCATGAACCTTGCGTTCCAGTTCCTCGATTTGGTGGTCGTGCTGATTATTATCGCATCGGCCGTCTACGCGACCTATCGCGGCCTCGTCTCCGAGTCGCTGGCCGTGTTCGGCTGGATTGCCGCCGCTTATGCCACGCTCTATTTCGGCCCGTGGGTGGCGTGGTGGATGCAGGACATGATGAGCCCGCGCTGGCTCGGCCAAGCCGCCGGCTTTTTGCTGGTGTTCCTGATCGTCCTGATCCCGCTGCAGTTTGCGTCTTCGCGCATCTCCCAGAACGTCAAAAAATCGCAGGTTGGCACGCTCGACAGCGTGCTCGGAACCGCCTTCGGCATTCTCAGGGGCATTGCCATCATCGGCATCGCCTACCTCGTGTTCGTGATGTATGCGCCCAACAGTCGCCCCAACTGGCTGGTCAACGCCCGGTTGTTCCCGGTGATTCATGCCTCGGCTGAGGTCGTTTCTTCGTTAATCCCGAGCCAGGATGTCCGTGTGCCCAAGGAACCCCGGACCGAGCCCAACGAATCGGCTGATCCGATCGTCGAAAAGCTCAAAGATTCCGAGTCGGAGCCGCCCAAATCCCAGGCCAAGCCGGACCAGAAACCGGCCGAAGCCGAGCCACTGCCGCCGCCCAAGCCAAAAGCTGCCAAACCTGCCAAGAAGGCCTATGGCGCCAAGGACCGGCACGCGCTAGACAGGCTCATCGAAACAAACACCAGCGACAAGAGCAGCAAGCCATGAGCGGGCTGACAGATCCTATTGCAGACGAGACGACGGACTCGCTGCACGAGGAATGCGGCGTTTTTGGAATCTTCGGCCATCACGGCGCCGGGGCGCTGACCGTTCTCGGTCTGCATGCCTTGCAGCACCGGGGGCAGGAGGCGGCGGGTATCGTCACCTATGACCACGGCCAGTTCATCGCCGAACGCCATCCCGGCCTGGTTGGCGATATTTTTGGCAAGAACAGCGCCCACACCGCCAATCTCAAAGGCGATTACGCCATCGGCCATAACCGTTATTCGACCGCGGGCGGTTCGGCGGTGCGCAATATCCAGCCGCTGTTTGCGGATTTGACCGGCGGCGGCATCGCCATCGCCCACAACGGCAATCTCACCAACGCCTACGCCTTGCGCACCAAGCTGGTGCAGGAAGGCGCCATTTTCCAATCGACCTCCGACACCGAAGTGATCATCCATCTGGCGGCGCGCAGCCGCAGGGGGCAGGTGGTGGAGAAACTGGTCGATGCGCTGAAGCAGGTGGAAGGGGCGTATTCGCTGGTGGCCCTCACCGGCAAGAAGCTGATCGGCGTGCGCGATCCGTGGGGCGTGCGCCCGCTGGTGCTGGGCATGCTCGATGGCGCTCCGATTTTTGCCTCCGAGACTTGCGCCCTCGACATCCTTGGCGCCGAGTTCGTGCGCGATGTCGAGCCCGGCGAAATGGTCGTCTTCACCAAGGACGGGGTGGAAAGCTTCCATCCCTTCGTCAAGCAGAAGCCGCGCTTCTGCATCTTCGAGTACATCTATTTTGCCCGGCCGGATTCGATGATGGAAGGGCGCAACGTCTATCAGGCGCGCAAGGCGATCGGCGAACAGCTCGCCAAGGAAGCGCCCGCCGCGGCCGATCTCATCGTGCCGGTGCCCGATTCCGGCGTACCCGCCGCCCTCGGCTATTCGCAGGCGAGCGGCATTCCGTTCGAACTCGGCATCATCCGCAACCACTATGTCGGCCGCACTTTCATCGAGCCGACCGACGGCATCCGCCACCTCGGCGTCCGCCGCAAGCACAATCCCAACCGCGCCACCTTGAACGGCAAGCGCGTCGTCTTGATCGACGATTCCATCGTGCGCGGCACCACCTCCAAGAAGATCGTGCAGATGGTGCGCGATGCCGGGGCCTCGGAAGTGCATTTCCGCGTCGCCAGTCCGCCGACCAAGCATTCGTGCTTCTACGGTGTCGATACGCCCAACGAGCACGCGCTTCTGGCGCATGAGATGAACGTGGAGGAGATGGCCAAGTTCATTGGCGTCGATAGCCTCGCGTTCATCACCATGGACGGGCTTTATCGCGCCGTCGGCGAAGAACGCCGCGATGCCAAAGCGCCGAAGTTCTGCGACGCCTGCTTCTCCGGCGATTATCCGATTCCGATGACCGATGCGGACGCCGCCAAGGACAGCCAGCTTTCCTTTCTCGCCGAAGTAGCCTGAGCCGGTGAACGCGTCGGCGCGCATCGCTTTGGTGACCGGAGCCTCGCGCGGCATTGGACGCGCCGCCGCGGTGGCATTGGCAGCGGCCGGGCATCATATGGTTCTCGTCGCCCGCACCGTTGGCGGTCTGGAAGAGACCGACGATCTGGTGCGCGCGGCGGGTGGATCGGCAACGCTGGTGCCGCTCGATCTCAAAGACTTTGCCGCACTCGATCGCCTGGGCGCTTCGCTGTTCGAGCGCTGGGGCCGGCTCGATGCGTTCTTCGCCAACGCCGGGGTGCTCGGCGCCCTCAGCCCGCTGGCGCATCTCGATCCCAAGCTGCTCGATGAATTGGTGGCAGTGAACATCACGGCCAATGCGCGGCTGATCCGCTCGCTCGATCCCTTGTTGCGCGCGTCTGAGGCGGGCAGGGTGTTGTTCATGTCGTCCAGCGTGGCGCGCAAACCGCGCGCGTTCTGGGGCGGCTATGCCATGAGCAAAGCGGCGCTGGAGAGCCTGACGCTGACCTATGCCGCCGAATGCGCGAGCACCAATGTGCGGGTCAATCTGCTCAATCCCGGCGGCACGCGCACGGCGATGCGCGCCAAAGCGATGCCCGGCGAAGACCCGTCAATCTTGCCGACGCCGGAAGATATGGCGCCGTTGATTGTGCAAATGCTGTCGGCGGGGTGGGAGAAGAACGGGGAGTTGGTGAATTATCGGGAATGGCAGAAAACCGACTAGTCGTTCTATTCGAAT
Source organism: Alphaproteobacteria bacterium UBA1301 (assembly GCA_002307725.1). Lineage (GTDB taxonomy): Bacteria > Pseudomonadota > Alphaproteobacteria > Micropepsales > Micropepsaceae > Rhizomicrobium. Next base: position 328,160 of record DBUB01000007.1, read on the forward strand.
TGCCTGAAAGCCAATGTCTCCATCAGGCTCTCTTCCGAGCCAAACAAAGTGAATGCATTTACGTTGTGCTCATTGAGTTGAGTAAGGACGGACTTTCGTTCACTAGCTGGAAGGTCAAACTTGCAGATTACGAAATTGTCTGGAAATTCCTTGTCCTCGAATTCCAGTGTGTCCCCGACTTTTACGGCGTGTTCGTGTGGCGTCATCCACCAGTCGGCTTCTTTAAAAATCACACTAAGCGTGTACTCGCATTGCTGAATGTAATGCCGCCGATGTGTTCGCACGTAAGGCCCGAGGCACTTTAGCTCGGGCGTTTCCGCGCCGCCAGTGCGCATCCTTGCTTCACATAGAACGTAAATTGAAACCCATTCCACGTTTGTAGCTTTGGCAAATGCGAAATACGACGCCACGTACAAGGATCGCGACCAATCAAGTATGGGAGTGGGGAACCCGTGATGCCTTAAGTGAGTCAAGTAGCTATAGATTGACTGACCAACGCCTGGGCCGGAGGAAAAAAACATATAGTCTTTGGTGAGTTTATAGACTTCACTTGGGCTGGGAATGTCCCAGCGGTTTTGTGTGAATGATTCAATTTGTAACTGTGCGATGCATATCTTTCGGTAGTAGTCGGCAAACTTCATCGACTCTCCACCTGCTCGGTCGAGAGTAGTCTTGAGGCGCCAACTGGCATCAGCCTGTCCTCGGAAGAGCAGCCTATCCGCCAAATGGCGATCTTTGGGGAGAGATTCGCGTATTTTTTCTACGCGATCTTTGAAGTCGCTCCACGATTTGACTTTAACTGCGTCAGCCATTGGCCGCCCCCATCAAGTGGGGCGACTATACATCAATTGTCATCCACTCGATCTTTCGCACTCGGATTCTTGCCGCCGGGAATTACGTACCAGGAGCGCCATTACCCATCGCGTCCGAACACGGTGAATAGTGCACTATCTCCTTATTCGGCCCCCTTTCTCCTCCGTTGGCAGATGGGGTGACAATGTCATGCAAATGCATTACATTGGGGTGCCAAAAGTGAGGCCCGCCAATGAGCGCCAACAATTCCCTTGTCCAGACCCGCATTGACCCCGCGGTGAAAGAACGGGCTGCGGCCGTGTTGGAAACCGTTGGTCTGACGATCTCGGACGCGGTCCGGATTCTGTTGACGCGAACCGCCAATGAAGGCGCGCTGCCATTCGAACTGACCCACAATCAAGCGGATTATGATGTCTGGTTCCGCGCCAAGGTGCAGGAAGCTCTGGAGGATTTGCACCCGGCGCGTCCGCACGACGAGGTCAAGGCGCATTTTGCCAAACGCCGCGCCGCCGCGCTCCGGAGATGACAGAGTTAAGTGCGTTGCAACGGCGCGTGGGCGTCGCGAATGCCACGACATACCCCTCCCCGAAAACACCTTCGGCGTTTTCGACCCTCGCTCAAGGGCAGGGCTATCGCATATGCTCGTCGCCCTCGGTGTCATCGCCCGCGACTGCGGGCGACCCAGGTGGTGTTGCTCGGCTGTCGACGCTCGAAAATGAGCAATTCCTGTAGCATCGGGGCTGCGAGACCTGGATGACCCGCAGTTGCGGGCCATGACAATAAACTCATATGCAATTGCCCTCCCTCAAGAGGAGGGTGCCTCAGTCCTTCGCGTACGGATTTTTGCCGCCGCGCAGGTGCACGCGCAGCGGGGTGCCTTCGAGGTGGAAGGTCTTGCGTAGTCCCTTGGTGAGATAGCGCAGATAGGACTCGGGCAGGGATTTGAGCTGGTTGCCGAACAGAGCGAACGTCGGCGGGCGGCTTTTGGGCTGCGTCATGTAGCGGATTTTGACGCGGCGGCCGCTGATGGCGGGTGTGGGATGGCGCGCCAACGCCTCTTCCAGGAAACGGTTCAAGGTCGCCGTCGGCACCCGCGTATTCCAAGCCTTGTCGGCGGCCAGCACGGCGGGGAGCAGCCGGTCGACCCCTTCACCCGTCGTCGCTGAGGTAGCGATCAACGGCGCGCCGGCCAGTTGCGGCAGCGATTGATCGAGCTTCTCGCGCATCTTCAAGATCAGCCCGGCGCGCTGCGGCGCGAGGTCGTATTTGTTGATGGCGAAAACGATGGCGCGGCCTTCGCGTTCGATCAAATCGGCGATGGTGAGGTCTTGCTTCTCGAAGGCCTGCAAGGCGTCGATCACCACCACCACGCAATCGGCAAAGCGCACCGCGTCGAGGGTCGAGCCGATGCTCATCTCTTCCAGCGTATGGCCCGCGGCGCGCGCTTTTTTGCGCAAGCCCGCGGTATCGTGCAGCAGGATTTCGCGGCCCTCGGCCTGCCAGCGCGCCGCGATGGCGTCACGGGTAATGCCTGCTTCGGGCCCGGTCAGCGCCCGCTCGCTGCCGAGTAGGTAATTGAACAGGCTGGATTTGCCGACATTCGGCCGCCCAACGATGGCGAGCCGGAGCGGCTTGTTGGCTTCATCTTCCGCCGCGGCGGTTTCGGCTTTTTCGGCGAACGGCGTCAGTGCCTCGATCAGATCGGCAAAGCCGATATTGTGTTCGGCCGAAATCTGGATCGGCTCGCCGAAGCCGAGCGACCAGGCTTCCCCGGCTTGGCTGAAGCGCGCTTCGCATTTGTTGGCCACCAGAATGACCGGCTTGTTCGCTTTGCGCAGCAAGGCGGCGACGATTTCGTCGGCGGTGACGATGCCTTCGCGGGCATCGAACATCAGGACACAGACATCGGCATCAGCGACCGCGGCGAGCGTCTGCGCCGCCATCCGTGATTCTAGACTTTCCTTGCTGCTGTCGCCGGTTTCGATGCCGGCGGTGTCGATCACCGTGAAGGTGAGGGGCCCAAGCGAGCCTTCCGCTTCGCGCCGGTCGCGGGTGACGCCGGGGGTGTCGTGCACAAGCGCCAGCCGCCGGCCCACCAGCTTGTTGAAAAGCGTGGACTTGCCGACATTGGCCCGGCCGATGATGGCAACAGTAAAGGACATAGCGAATAGCGAATAGGGAGTAGCGAATAGGGAAGTAGTCTATACTACTCGCTATTCGCGATTTCGCTATTCGCCCTTTCTATTTCAACGCTACTAGATCGGCTTCGTTGGTCAGGATGTACAGCGTTTCGTTGGCCACGACCGGTGCAATGTAGGTTTTGTCGGGGATTTCCATGCGGGCGAGCAAGCCGCCGGTATAGGGCGACACCGCCTCGGCAAAGCCGTCCGACGACACCACGATCAGCCGGTTGGAGACCAGCACCGGGCCGCTCCACACGATCGGATCGGAGGTGGTGTCGGTGGGATCGGTCCAGCGCGGCAGCTGGTGGATCCACTTGACGCGGCCTTCCTTGCGGGTCAGGCACATCAGCTGGTTCTGCAGGGTGACGACGAACAAATAGTCGCCGGCCACCCACGGGGTCTGGATACCGCCGATTTCGCGCTGCCACTGGCGGTCGCCCTTGTCGAGCTGGATCGCGGCCATGATGCCGGAATGGCTGATGGCGAAGACGAGATCGCGGTCGACCACCGGCTTGCCGGCAATATCGTCGATCTCCGACAGTGCCGTGACGCCGTGGCTGCGGGTCAGCATGTCGTTCCAAGCCGGGCGTCCGTTCTGCACGCGCAGGGCATAGACTTCGCCGGAGGAATAGGGCGCGATAACGAATTCGCCTGCTACCGCCGCGCTGGTCGAAACCATGATGCCGGCGTTTTCGGTGATGCCTTGATGATCCCACAATTCGCGGCCGTTGGAGGCAGCGAGCGCGTGCATGTGGTTGTCGATGGAGGCGACGAACAGGCGTCCGCCGTTGATCACCGGCGCATTGGAAATGGGAACGCCGAAATTCTTGCGCCACAGCTCCTTGCCGGTGGCGGCCTCGAGCGCCACGACGTCGCCGAAGCCGGTGGTGGCGTAGAGCCTGCCGTTGTCGAAGGCGATGCCGCCGCCGAAGCCCTTGGAGCCGTCGATCCGCTTGTCCTCGCCGAAGACGCCGAGGGTCAGCATGTTGACGAGGTCCTGATCGCCCCGGGGCGCCACCGAAACATGCCAGGCTTCTTCGCCGTTCTGGGCGTTGAAGGCGAACACGCGCGCCTTGGAATCGAGCACGTAGACCTTGCCCGCGGCGACGATCGGGGAGGCGGTGAGACGCGATTTGGTGCGCGAGCCGGTGCCGGCATCGGCCTGCCAGATCTGCTGCAGCGGGCCAGACGCCATCAAGTGATGCACCGCGTTGGAAGCAAAGCCGCCCGGCTGGGTCCACTCGGTATTGCGGTAAGGCGCCGGCAGCTCGATCTTGATGTCCTTCAGGGTCGGGTCCGGCTTGACGGCATCGTCCGACGCCATGATGGAAATGCGTTCGCCACGGATCTTCGATTTGTGCGGCGAGGAGAACCAGCGGCCCATCGTATCCGTGATGCCGCAACCGCTGGCAAGAATCGCCACCGCCGTCAGCAGGGCTAACGGCGCAAACTTACGAGTCATCATGGCGTATCGGTTCCTTGGGCGGTTCCCTGGCTGGCGTCTTGCTTCGGCGGTTCGGGGACTTTGCCGAAGTCTTTGCCGCCGCTGGTGCGGATGAGGGTGGCCATGGCTTCCGCGCGCTGACGCAGCGACGAGGGCGCGTCCTTTTCGGCGGCGAGCGCCGCGAAGGCCTTCGCAGCCGCGTCGGCGTGATCGTCGTGCATGGCGCGATAGGCCAAGAGTTCACGCGCCATGAAACGCCATTGCGACTTGCCGTCGTTCAGTGGGGCGAGCAGCGTTTTCAAGTCCTCGGTCGTGAGCTTGTCGCCTTGGGCCCAAGCGGCGCGCATGCGCGCGACGTCGCCAAGACCGGCTTTGTCGGTCTCTGCAATCTTCATGTAGAGCGCGACCGCATCGTTGGTGCGGCCCGAGGCCATGTATTCGTCGGCTTGGCTGAGCTGGGCCACCAGCGCGTAGCCCGACGGCGCCTTTTTGGCGATCTGGGCATAAGCCTGCGCCGCAAGGTCGTTCTGGCCTGCGGCCGAAATCTGCGCGGCGCTTTCGATCTGCGACGACGCCTTGAGGCGCTGCTGCTGGTCGTAGCGTTCCCACAGCTTCCATCCGGCCACGCCAATGACCAGGATCGAGACGCCGGCAACGACGTAGGTACCGTATTTCTTCCACCACTTTTGGAGCCGCTCTTGGCGGACCTCCTCCTCGACTTCGCGGAAGATGTCGGACACGGGAGTTTCCTTTCGGAGAGTCGCAACAAGACATTGACCGGACGCGGTAATTAGCCTTTGCGCCGGACTTGCGCAACTTGACGATATTTTATCCGCCGGGAAAAGCCGGTTCGACAGACGCGGTTACAATTTAGGGCCGCGGCAAAGAGCCCCCTCCGGCGCTGCGCGCCACCTCCCCCGTGACGGACGGGGGCGGAAATCTCAGCCAACCTTCTTCATCTGGTAGACGTTTTCCTTGCCCGGGAAGGTGCGGGCGCGGACATCGGCTGCATAGGCCTTCACCGCCGCGGCGATATCGGCGCCCATGCTGGCGTATTGCCGCACGAATTTCGGCGGCTTGGGGTTGAGGCCGAGCATGTCCTCCATCACCAGGATTTGGCCGTCGCAGGCCGGGGAGGCGCCGATGCCGACCGTCGGGATGGCAACCTCGGCCGTAATCTTGGCCGCCAGCGGCTCGGCCATGGCTTCCAGGACCACCGAAAACGCCCCAGCCTCGGTCACCGCCCGGGCGTCAGCCTCGATTTCCGGCCATTCGGCCGCGGTGCGGCCTTGGGTCTTGAAGCCGCCGAAAATCTGGACCCGCTGGGGGGTGAGACCGATATGGGCCATCACCGGCACGCCGCGCTGGGTGAGGTAATGGATGGTTTCGGCCATCCTGGTGCCGCCTTCCAGCTTTACCGCCTGGCAGCCGGTCTCCTGCATCACCCTGGCGGCATTGCGGAAAGCCACTTGCGGGCTCTCCTCATAGGATCCGAACGGCATGTCGATCACCACCAGAGCCTTTTGGGCGCCGCGCATCACCGCCTGGCCGTGCAGGATCATCATCTCCAGGGTCACCCCCAGCGAGTTTTCCATACCGTGAATGACCATTCCCAGGCTGTCGCCGACCAGCATCAGATCGACATGCTCGTCCAAAAGCCGCGCCGTGTGAGCGTGGTAGCAGGTCAGGCAGACCACCGGCTGATGCGCCGCCTTGTGCGCCATGATCTCGGGTACGCTGATCCGCTTGGACTCGACCACTGCCGACATTAGAATGCCTCCAAATTGAGCCAGACACTATAGCGTCTTGGGTTGGGCAGAACGAGGGCGGCGCACAAACGGCCGGGATAAAATCAAATGGTTCTAAACTTCATTCCCCTGAGGCAAAGTGCCCACCCGCCGCCAAGCCCGGCCGGATGCGTTTAGGATAAGGCGCGGCCAAAGGGGGTAGGCATGACAGCTATCAGCGGCACGATCCGGATCGGCGAGGCGCAGGCAACTTGTGCGGCGACCGCCAAACGCCAGCGCGGCGCCGCGTGGCCGTATTTCGTCGTCATGGCCGGGCTCTGGATCGGCGGCGCGGTGATCGGTTGGGTTCTCGGCCGCGTGCTGCATGTCGATGTGATCCTCGCCGCTTGTGCCGGGGCGGTGATCGGCTTGCTCAGTTACCGCACCGTCTGCAACCGGCTGGTGGTGTGGCGATTCCGCAAGCGCCTCACCGGCACCGGTACGCCGCTCGATATGCCGGCGCGGATGGAGATGACGCCCGAAGCGCTAACTTACGAACTCGCCGACATCGCAAAGCGCGGCCGGTGGCCGGCGGTATCCGAATTGTTCCGCGCCAAGGGCTATTGGATCTTCATGGTGCAGTCCGAGCCGTGGTTTGCACCCGACCATTTCTTCAAGAGCGACGGCGACAAACGCGCATTCCTCCGCGAGGCGCTGTCACACATGAGCCCGGAAGCGCGGGCGCGCAGCCGTGCGGCGGTGAAGTTTGTGGAATCGTCGGTATGAAAATCACCCATTTCACCTATCTCGTCCGCGACTACGACGAGGCCATTGCTTGGTTCACGCGGGCGTTGGGATTCAAGCTGGTGGAGGACAGCAATCTCGGCGGCGGCAAGCGTTGGGTGCTGGTGGAACCGAACGGCGGCGGCGTACGGCTGCTCTTGGCCAAGGCGGCGTCGCCGGAACAAGTCGCGCACATCGGCGCCCAAGGCGGCGGGCGCGTGTTTCTGTTTTTGGAGAGCGATGACTTCGCCCGTGATCATGCGTGTTTTGCGGCCGAAGGCGTGCGCTTTGTCGAACCGCCGCGGCACGAGGTCTATGGCACCGTGGCCGTGTTCGAAGACCTTTACGGCAATCGCTGGGATCTGATCGAACCTAAAGCTTTGGACATTCCGGCGCGATCACCCTCCCTCAAGGCTACGGGATTCACA
>DBUB01000006.1 GCA_002307725.1 Alphaproteobacteria bacterium UBA1301
CGGTCGGCTGTCGTGTCCAGCTCTTGTGTTCGGTGCCGCCGCGCGATAACCCCGACGCCATCACCAAGGGCGGCTTCACCGTCAACCGCAACCAGGCGCCGCTCGACAAGTCGGTCAAGCCCATCGGTCTGGTTCCGGTGATCGTTGTGCTGCATCCGGAAGTGCGCGTCAGCGTTACCCTCAATGTCGCCCGCACCGAAGAAGAAGCCGAGCGCCAAGCGCGCGGTGAAGACGTGCTCGCCGAGAAGACCGAGGCCGAAGAGGCCGTGGTCGCCGCCGAGGAACTCTTCGAAGAAGGCGCCGGCCTGAACGCCGACGAAGCCGAAGAAGAAACCGAAACGAAGGCCGAAGAGTAAGGCATTCGCTTCCACATCGAATTGGAAAAGGCCCGGAGCGATCCGGGCCTTTTTTCGTTTTGCTTGCCATAGCCGTTGGCATATGCTATAGGCATATGCTATGAATATACAGCGCTCTGTCCGTCTTTTCCGCAACGGCCGCAACCAGGCCGTCCGCATCCCCCGGGAGTTCGAGCTTCCGGGCGAGGAAGCCATCATGCGCAAGGAAGGCGACAAGCTGATCATCGAAGCGGCAGCGAAGCCGAAAGGCACCCTTGCCGAATGGCTGGCGACGCTGGAGCCGCTGGACGAAGAATTTCCGGAGATCCCGGACCTCCCCGTCGATCCCATCGATCTCTAGATGTACATGCTCGACACAAACATGGTGTCAGATGCCCTGCGCAATCCGCAAGGGTCGGTGGCGATGCGCATTCGGCAAATCGCCGACGACGACATTTCCGTCAGCATCATTGTGGCGAGCGAATTGCGCTTCGGTGCGAAGAAGCGCGGTTCTGACAAGATCACAGCGCTGGTCGAGGGATTTCTGGCGCGCACCCAAGTGTTGCCGCTCGAAAGCGACGCGGACAGCCATTATGCTGGCATCCGCGTTGCGCTCGAAAACGCGGGTACGCCCATCAGCGCCAACGACATGCTGATCGCCGCCCATGCCTTGGCACTCGATGCCACGCTGGTTACCGACAATGTCCGCGAGTTCTCGCGCATCGAAGGCTTGAAGCTCGAAAACTGGCTGCGCTAATCAGCCCCCCACCACCACGCCGACCAGTTTGCCGATCGCAAAGGTGATACCGCCCGCCGCGTAGCCGAAAGCAAGACTGCGCAGCGCCAGGCGCACCATCGAACCGCCGGTGAACAGCGCGGTGGCGCTGCCGATGCCCATCAGCGCGATGCCGCTGACGCCGAGGCTGGCAAACACCGCCTCAGGGCCGCTCATACCGAAGAGGAACGGCAGGATCGGGAAAATCGCGCCCGCCGCGAACAGGCCGAACGAGGTCGCCGCCGCAACCCACGGCGAACCGCCGAGTTCGCCCGGGTCGATGCCGAGTTCTTCGCGCGCCAAAGTGTCGAGCGCCGATTCTTTGTTGGTAATAAGCTGGCTCGCCATGGTGCGCGCGGTGGCTTCTGGCAGGCCCTTGGCCTGATAGATCAGCGCCAGTTCTTCCATTTCCTCTTCCGGCACTTCGGCAAGTTCTTCGGCCTCGGTCGCGATCTGGCGTTCGAAGCTTTCGCGCGCGGTGGCGACCGAAAGCCATTCGCCCATCGCCATCGAGCACGCTCCCGCGGCCAGCCCCGCCAGACCGGTCAGCAGCACGACATGGCTGTTGGCAAAGGCCCCGGCAACACCCATCACCAAGCTCATGTTGGAGACCAGACCGTCATTGGCGCCCAAGACCGCGGCGCGCAGCGCATTGCCGCCGAGTCCGCGGTGGCGTCCTTCCAGCCGCGCCAGCGTGCCGCTGGCGAGCGGGCCCTTCTGCCCGGCCAGCGCATTGATGATACGGGCATGGCTGCGTTCGACTTGCGGCAGGCCACCGGCGACGGCTTCGCTCTGCGCGTCGTAAGCGCCGGAGTCCGTCTGTTCCTGCGCATTAATGGTCGGCAGCACCATGCCGGGACCGAAGCGCCGCGCCATCCAGGCCAAGATGCGGCTACGCCGTGACGGCGTCAGCGACGGGTCGGCGTGGCCGATCTTCTTGAGCTGTCCGACCCAGAACGCGGCGTGCTCGTCTTCGACATCGGCGAGTTTTTTGTAGATGCCGGCGAGCTGCGGATTGACTTCCGCTTCAGCCAGGGCGCGATAAAGTGCGGCACTATCGACCTCGCCTTGGATGTTGGCGGTATAGCGGGTTTGCGGGTTCGATTCGGCCATGGGAGTCCTTCCGTTGCTGAAACCCTAGCCGCTTTCGCCCCAAAGCGGAACGCGTCTTGGCAAGGTGGGCACATCCGATTTGTGCTAACGTCGCGCCGCGCGGAGGGGCCGATGCGAATGCTCTTGAGTCTGGTGGTGGCAATTGCGTTGCAGGCCGCCGATGCCAAAACGCCGGAACCTGCCGTACCGAAAGAGCCGGTGGCCGAAGCGGTCAAACACGTCAGCGACATCTGCAAGGCGACCGGCGGTTTGGGGCGGGTGTTCGGGCGCGGGTATGGCCATGTCGATACCACGGCCGGTGACGATTGGGCGCCGTTCGAAAAACTCACCATCGCGACTGGCGAGATCACGGCGGTGGCGTCCTTCCGCGGCAGCGGCGACACACTGGAAGACGATGTGGCGCACGCCGAACGTTTCTTCCACGCGCTCGACAAGGCGGTGACGGCGAAGGGCCCCTTCAAGCACCGCGACACCTCCGGCAATGCCGTGCGATTTTCCTCTGGCAAACAAGCGGGGTCCGGCGTCACGCTGGAATTTCACCAGGAGCAGGATCAGATCATCGCGACATGCGCGGGAGGCTGAAGCCGTGGCGCGATAGGGTTGGCGCGCGCTGACGATCCTGGCCCTGATGGCAGCGGCACATGCCAATTCGCCCGAACCCTAGCCGCTGTGATCCAGACCTGAACCGCAAACGGCGCCTTCGGCTATCGCTTCGGCGACCACGGCGCCAGCGCCCGCGACACCAACCTGCCGCCGTTTGTAATCGAGACATTGTCTGAGGGTCGAGGCGGGCTTTACGAAATCGTCGCGGCCGCCTCCCTCGCCAAAGCGCCGATGTCGGGCGAGGACCGCATCGCCCTGGCAAATGGGTTTTCGGCCAACTCGACAGCGGCATCGCCGCGCGCGGATTGGATTAATCCGCCGTCAGACGGAATCGCCAACCCTCCCCTTGAGGGCTACGGCATTCACACATCTCTGAGCGCTTGCGGTGTGGTCAGGAGGCTGATTCCCTATCGGCGTGATTTGGGAGGTGGCTATGGGCTTGTCGCTGGGGCGTTTCGGGGAGGA
>DBUB01000017.1 GCA_002307725.1 Alphaproteobacteria bacterium UBA1301
TTTGCCGGTGCCGTCGCCGGTAAGTAGGAGGGATGAGGAGGAGTCGAGATAAATGCCCGTCCCGGTGATCGTCGAGGAGGAGGCATTGATGAACGAAGCGCCAGACAGGTCCGGGCTCGACGACACGTCGACGTGGATGCCGTAAGCCGCGCTGACGCCGCTGTTTTTGAGGGTGCCGTCAGAATAGACGTAGCTTGAGGTATCGACGGTGATGACGCCGATCTTGGTCGTCGAGATCTTGATCGAGTCGCCGCTGTCGATGGTGATGTTGCCGGCGTTGGCCGTGCCGGTGCCGCTGGAGAGCAGAGTACCCGTCGTCAGCGCCGTCGTCGTATCGGAACTGATCGTGGTATCGGCAAGGCCGGAACCCGCGAACAAGGCCGCTGCGGCGACCGACATTAACAGACGTTGCTTGATCAAAAATGCCTCCATGATACGGACAATCGGCATGCCGGCGGCGGCGTCACGTCACCGACATGACGGCCAAACGGCCTGGAGGCAGATCCAGGCTTTCACACGTAACGCCAGCTTAGGGTCGGTTCAAGGCGCGGGTCTAGGGGGCAATGGTCGCTTAAATATCCACGGGCTGCACCAGGAATGTGCCAACCGTCGCAAAAGTTTGACGGGATGGAGCGCACCGGGCGCGGCGTTAAACCTATGGAGTGCCGGAAATAGCGGATAAGATGGCAAAATCGGCCTTATGGTGCCGGTTCATATCTGATACGCCTTGTTACAAATGGTCATCTGAAGGACGATTTGTTCATGTTTTCCAACGCTCAGGCGGTTTATGACATCAGGTGCGGGGGTGGTGTCTGGTCTGCGGTCGACGACGTCGTATCGCGAAAAGCTGGAGAGCCACGTATGTATTGTTCGCGTACCGAATTTATGGCGCCCCCCGACAAGATCGCGGTGTCGCTGCTTGCCCTATCCTCAACTTGGAGGACTGCATCATGACCCAGCAACTGGACGGTCAGGAAACAACTCTCAAGCCCGACGAGGGCTATCACATCCTCCTGGTAGAGGATGAACGCAGTGTTCGCGATCCGCTCGGCCATTATCTGCAGCGCAACGGATTCCGCGTGACGATGGCGAGCCACGCGCTCGAAGCCCGTCACCTGCTCAGCCGCTACAAATTCGATCTCGTCATTCTCGACATCATGATGCCGGGCGAAGACGGTCTGTCGCTCTGCCGCTCGATCCGCGAGAAACTCGACATCCCCACGATCCTGTTGTCGGCCAAGTCGGAAGAGACCGATCGCATCATCGGGCTGGAGATGGGCGCTGACGATTATGTCGTCAAGCCGTTTGCGCCGCGCGAACTTCTCGCTCGCACCAAGGCGGTGATTCGTCGGGCCCAGTCGGTGCCGCGGTCGCGCCGTTTGCCGGTCCAGAAGACGATGCAGTTCGGCACTTGGAAGCTGAAGACCGGCGCCCGCCAACTGCTCGGCGACGACGGTGTCGTGGTGCCGCTGTCGACCGGCGAATTCAATCTGTTGCTCGCCTTCCTGGAGCGGCCGCACATCGTGTTATCGCGCGATCAGCTGCTCGATCTCACGCAGGGGCGCGAGGCCTCGGCCTTCGATCGCTCGATCGACAATCTGATCAGCCGGGTGCGCAAGAAGATCGAACCTGATTCCAAGAGTCCGACCTACATCAAGACAGTCTGGGGCGGCGGCTACAGTTTTGTAGCCGAGGTCCGGCTGGTGTGATCGGACGGGCGCGCCTCACCGTCGGCTCGTGGAGCACGTTCGGACAGACCGCGCTGCTGATCATTGCGGCACTGTTCCTGGCGCAACTCTTCACGTTTTTCCTGACGCGCAACGTCATCGATCAATGGCAGACCACCAATGTGGTCGAACCGGCGATCCACCGCTTTGCCGATGTGGCGCAACATGTCGCACAAACACCAGCTGACCGCCGCGAGGATGTGGTGGCGGTGGCGCGGCAGGCGGGCGAACGCTTTTGGCTGACGCGTGAGATGCATAATCCTTCGGCCGGACGGCAGAAGGAACTCGAGGGCGATCTGTCGGCGGCGTTGAAGAAGCGTTCGGTGCCATTCTCGGCACTGGTTGTGATGCGCCACGATTTTGGCGGTTGGCATTTTTTGCCGACCTCGCGGCCGCCGGATCACGGCGCGTTCGGTGGACCGCAACCGCGCGCCTTCGGCGACGGCCCGGATCAAGCGCGTCATAACCCGTCTGGATCAGGTTTCGAAGCGCTGCCGCCGGATCACGGCGATGACGATATCCGTCTGGCGGCCGAGTTGCCCGACGGCACCTGGCTGGCCGCGCGTTTCCGCGTCTTCAAGCCGTTTCCGATGATCCTCGATCCGCTGTTTCTCAGCCAGATCGCGCTGTTCGTGATCCTGCTGGCCGCGACGTTGTTCTGGGCCGCGCGTATCTCGCGTCCGTTGCGCATTCTGGCTGAGGCCGCCAAAGTGCTGCGGCCGCAAGTTGAGTTCCAGCCCATTCCGGTGGAGGGCCCGCGCGAAGTCCGCGTTGCGATCGACTCCTTCAACACCATGGCGCAGCGCGTGCGCGATCTGCTCATGGAAAAAGACCGCATGCTGAGCGCCATCGGTCACGACTTGCGCACGCCGCTCGCGTCCTTGCGCATCCGTGCTGAATCCGTCGAGCCGGAATCCGAGCGCGACAAATTCATTGAAACGATCGACGAGATGACGGCGATGGTGGAGGAAATTCTGGGTCTTGCCCGCCTCGCTCATTCCACCGAGCCGAAACAACTTGTCGACCTTTCGGCGCTCGCCGATGCCGTGGTGGAAGAGTTCCGTGGTCTCGGCAAGGACGTGACGTTCATCGAGGCGCCGCGCATCACCGTGACCATGCAGGTCAATCTGGTCCGCCGCCTCTTGCGCAACTTGATCGACAACGCAGTGAAGTACGGGATGCGGGCGCAAGTCTCGCTCTGCGACCAAGGCGGTGCCGTTGAACTCGTGATCGAAGACGAAGGCCCCGGCATTCCCGCCGGTCAGCTCGGCGAGGTCTTGCAGCCCTTCACTCGCCTCGACTGTTCGCGCAGCCGCACTACCGGCGGCATCGGCCTCGGCCTCAGCATCGCCGACGCTATCGCCAAAAGCCAAGGCGCCACCCTGATCCTCGATAACCGCGAAGGCGGCGGCTTGCGCGCCATCGTGAAGTGGACACCGACGGATTAGAATCGCCGCCTGGAGTGGTCGCGTTGGGCCCGAATCGCCCATCGGACTGCGGCAATTATTTGCGAACGGATTCCCACCTCTGCCTGATGCGGTAACCAAACTGTTAGGTTGAGTTGGACCGCCTTTCCAACTTAGCCGTACCGATGTACGTTCGTCGTGTTAAAGTGACATATTCGAGAATCTTGGGGGAAGTACTTGCTTAAATTGCGCGCGGCCGGGCTGGGCTTGGCGGGAATCGTCCTTGCAGTGGCGGCGACGGCGCAAACGCCGCCTTCACACCCGCCTGTCGAAGCCTTCGGGACGCTGCCGGTCATTTCGCATCCGTCGCTATCGCCGGACGGCAAGTATTTTGCCGCCATCCAGATGCGCAAGAACCGCGCGACGACCCTCATCTATCAAACCGATGCCCCGGCGGGCACGCTGCCGATTGAGATTCCGACTGGTGATCTGATCACTGCCGGGATCACCTGGACCAATAATGATCGTCTCATCATCGTCTTGAAGAATAACTATCGCGTCAAGGACTACGAAAAGGCTGAGGGACGCGTCTCGACGTTCTACCGTTCCATTGCCATTGGCGCCGACGGCAGCAACCCGGTTGTTCTATTGAATAATATGAAGGGAATGCACGTCAATCCCAGCACTGCCAACATCGTAGGTTTCGACGCGAAGGATCCCAATCACCTCTATCTCGGCTTTTTCTACCCGCATACCGTTGTGCTTTCGACCGAGGGCAGCAAATTCGCCAATGACGAAAATCCCTATCATTTCGACTTGGTGAAAGTGGACGTCAACACCGGTGATGGTGAGGTCGTCGCCGAAGGCGAACATGGGGTGAAGTTGGAGACGGCCCAATGGGTGATGGACGGACAGGGATCGGTGGTGGCGCGCGTCGATGCCACCCGTGGGCCGCTGGAAGAGCACCTCTATTTGAAGCGCAACGGCTCCTTCGTTAAGGCCGGCACATTTGACGCCAACGGCTTTAAAGACCTCAGCGTCTATGGCATTGCGCCGGACGGCTCGGGGCTGATCGTCTTGCGCGAAGACGTCAACGATTTCGACACGCTCGAGAAAATCGATTTTGCCACGGGTGCTCTAACGCCGTTCTATTCCGTGCCCGGTCACGACATCAATGCCGCACCGGTGGATCGTGACACCGGACGTGTGATGGGCGCCGGCTATACCGACGATACCGATCATATGCAGTACTTCGATCCTATTCTGCAGTCGCTGCAGACGGGCCTCGAAAAAGCCTTCCCGGGGCGCAGTGTGCATGTGGTCTCAAAAAGCCGCGATGTTTCTCGCGTGATCGCCGCAGTCTCGGGTCCACGCCTGCCGCCAGTGTACTACTACGTGAACCAGACGACCCATCAGGCGTTTTCGATCGGCACGTCCTATCCTGGTCTGACCGAGGCCGGTCTCGGCGAGGTCAAGGCCTATCCCTACAAAGCCCGCGATGGGCTCGACATCCATGCTTATCTAACATTACCGACCGGCAAGACGCCCAAGAATCTGCCGACCGTGATCATGCCGCACGGCGGGCCGAACGTAGAAGGCGATGGTCTTCGCTTCGACTGGTGGGCGCAGTTTCTTGCCAACCGTGGCTATGCAGTGCTGCAGCCGAATTTTCGGGGTTCGCGCGGCTACGGCAAGGCGTTTCTGCACGCCGGCACGCGGCAGTGGGGCCTCACCATGCAGGACGACTTGACCGACGGTGTCGAAAAGCTGGTCGCCGATGGTGTCGCCGATCCCAAGCGTATATGCATCGTCGGTGCGAGCTATGGCGGCTATGCCGCGCTCGCTGGCGCCACCTATACGCCCGATCTTTACCGTTGTGCCTTTGCCTGGGCCCCGGTCAGCGACCTGCCGTGGCTATTGCGGACGAATAATCCGCACAACACACCCGGCACCAAGGCAACATCGGTACAGACCGAACAGGTCGGCAATGTCAGTGACGATTTTGAACGGTTGGCGGCGACCTCACCGGACCGCCATGCCGACCAAGTCAAATGCCCGGTCCTGATTATGCATGGCGAGCGCGACACGACGGTCGACATTGACCAGAGCGAGCGCGAAGTGACAGCCTTACAGAAGGCCCGCAAGCAGGTGGAGTTCATCCGCATCAGCGGCAATGAAGACCATCACCTCAACTTCCCGGAATCGCGCATTAACATGCTCACAGTGCTGGAACGCTTCCTGAAGGCGAATATTGGGGAGTGAGCCTGCGACCTTACGCGTCCGTCGGCCTTGACATCGCACGGTGCGGTTTCCATCTCGATAGGGCTGTTTGACAGCGCTGGAGAAGACGCCTTTGCGCTGCATTCGCACGACACCGCCTGGTTCAAGACGACTGCGTTGTTTAGAGGCATCCGCTCCCCTTTGATGATGGGGCAGGGCTATCGCATTTGCTCGTTACGGGGATCAGAGTTTGTGGTCGGACTCGGCGGGCTCGCCGTCAATGTCGAGTGTTAGGCGCGTTTCGGTAGGCGACTTTGCATCAATGTCAACAGACCGGCGAGGAGATCGCGCGGCGACGGCGGGCAGCCGGGAATGTGCAAATCCACCGGCACGACGGCACTGACGCCGCCGACCACGCCGTAACTTCCGGCAAACAATCCACCGTCGCGCGCGCAACCGCCGACCGCCACCACCCATTTCGGGGCGGGCGTAGCGGCATAGGTGCGTTCCAGCGCTTCGCGCATATTGGCGGTCACCGGTCCCGTCACCAGCAGAACATCGGCGTGCCGCGGCGAGGCGACGAAATGAAAGCCGTATTGCTCCAGATCGTAAAAGGCATTGCTCAGCGCATGAATTTCCAACTCGCAGCCGTTGCAAGACCCGGCATCAATCTGGCGGATCGACAGACTGCGCCCCAGACGCTGCCGCGCCGTCGCCTGCACCTTCCCGGCGAGTTCGGCCAGCGCGTCCTTGTCGGCGGCCGGTGCTGGTTCGGTCAGCGGCGCTCTTAGGAGGGATTTTAGCAAAAGCTTGCGCATCAGAGGTCGTGCCCGGCATAGGAACAGTTGAACGACTTGTTGCAGAGCGGGAAATCCGCGACGATGTTGCCGTAGATCGCCGCTTCCAGCAGCGGCCATTGGAACCACGACGGATCGCGCAAATGGCAACGCGCGACCGAGCCGTCGGCGTTCAGACGTACCCAGACGAAGACGTCGCCGCGGAATCCTTCCACCATCGCTGTGCCTTCGCCCGCATGCGGCGCCATGGCCGTGGCAATCGGGCCGTCCGGAAGTTGCGCGATCATTTGCTTCAGAAGCGACAGGCTTTGCTCCACTTCTGCAATGCGGATGCGTACCCGCGCATCGACATCGCCGCGCTGCAGCAGCGGCGTTTCGAAGCTGAGGCTATCGTAGGGTGCGGAGGGCAGAACCTTGCGCGCGTCGAACGATCGCCCCGAGGCGCGGCCAACAAATCCACCGGCGCCAAACTGCATCACCAGATCGTGTCGCACCATGCCAGTGCGCACCGTGCGGTCCTGCAGTGACGCCGTATCATCGTAGAGCGCGACGATATCGCGGAACTGTCTGGCGACGAGGGCGATCAGCTTCTCGATCTCATTGAGGGCTTTAGGTGCAATATCGTCGGCGACGCCACCCGGCACCACGCGATCCATCATCAGCCGGTGCCCAAAGGCGGCGTCCACCGCGCGCAGGATGCGTTCGCGCAGCACGGCACAATAGGACAGCATCAGGCTGAAGGCGGCGTCGTTGCAGATGCCGCCGATATCACCGACGTGATTGGCGATGCGTTCCAGCTCTAGCATGATGGCGCGCAGGTATTGCGCTCGCGCCGGAACCTCGGTGCCGCTGGCCGCTTCCACCGCTTGGGCAAAGGCGGTCGCATACGCCACCGTGCTGTCGCCGGAAACGCGGCCCGCCAAGCGAGCCGCCCGTTGCAGCGGTGCGCCAAGCATCAGCGCTTCGATACCCTTGTGCACGTAGCCCAGCCGTGCTTCCAACCGCACCACCGTCTCGCCGCTGCAGGTGAAGCGGAAATGACCCGGCTCGATGATACCCGCGTGCACCGGCCCGACCGGAATCTGATGTAGGCTTTCGCCTTCCACCGGCAGAAAGCGGTACGGCTCTGGTGCAGCCGGTTTGCTCGCATCACCTAGCGGATGGCGCCTCGTCCAGTGCCCGTGATCGAGCCAGGGCCGCGTATCGGCAGCGTCTTCCGGGGTGAGGCCGACGAGATCGGCAATCGCTCGCTCCAGCCGCCGTATGGGGAGGCACTCCCGTCCCAGCGACGGAAAACGGCCGCCGCTAGCATCGAGGCTCAAGATCCCCGTCGTGCCGCTGCCATGTTCGCGCACAGCCAGATGCACCAGACCGGGCTCGCCCCAATGTGCCACGACATCCCATTGGCGCGTTGCAAGCTGCTGACGAGCGAATTCCCAGACCTTGCGCGCGACCGTCACGCGCGGCCAGCGTACCGATGTTTCGCCGATGATGTCGAAGAGTGTCGTCATGACTTATCCCAACATCCTGGAGACATGCTGAAACCAGTTCACGATGGGGCCGGGAATAAAGACGCCGAACGCCAGCACGATGGCGAGATGGACGATGATCGGCAGCAGCGTGCCTTCGTCGGTGTCGACCTTGCCCTTGGGTTCGCCGAACGCGACGCGGTTGATGCAGATGAACAGCGCGCCGAGCGAAATGAGCAATCCCACCACCAGAACGATCGCGAGCAACGGCTGTGCCTCCACCGCCGCGGTCACGACCAGGAATTCGCTGGTGAAAAGGCCGAACGGCGGCAGGCCGGCTATCGCGATGACACACGCCACGAAGGTCCAACCGAGCAGCGGATGGCTTCGCGTTAGCCCGCCGATGGCATCGAATTTCTGCGAACCCTTGACGCGGATGATGTGGCCGACGGCGAAGAACAGGCCCGATTTGGTCAGGCTGTGCATCGCCATGTGCAACAAGCCGGCGAAATTCGCCAGCGGCCCACCCAGCCCGAACGCGAAGGCGATGATGCCCATATGTTCGATCGAAGAGTAAGCGAAGAAGCGTTTGATGTCGCGGCGGCGGTAGAGCATCAATCCGGCAAACACGATCGAAACCAAGCCCAGCGTGATCATCATCGGTCCCGGCGAGAACAGGCCATGGGCGCCGACGAACAGCATCTTGAAGCGCAGAATGGCATAAAGCGCGACGTTCAAGAGCAAGCCGGACAACAGCGCGGAAACCGGCGTCGGGCCTTCGGCGTGGGCATCGGGCAGCCAAGCATGGATCGGCACCAGACCCGCCTTGGTGCCATAACCGAGCAATAGAAACACGAACGCGATGTTGAGCAGGGCCGGATCGAACTTCGCTGCATGGGCCTGAAGGATCGTCCAGGTCATGGCCGGCAAGCCGTCGCCGACGACCGGTTGCGCCACCGAATAAACCAGGATTGTTCCGAATAACGCCAGCGCAATGCCGACGCTGGAGAGGATGAAATATTTCCATGCCGCTTCCAGCGCCGCATGGCTACGGTAGATGCCGACCATCAGCACGGTCGTGAGCGTCGCGATTTCGATCGCTGCCCACATCACGCCGGTGATGCTGGTGAGCAGCGCCAGGTTCATCGCGCCCATCAGGATCTGGAACATTGTGTGGTAGTAACGCAGATGCGCGGGCTTCAGATGTCCGGTCGCTAGCTCGTGCCCGATATAACCCTTCGAGAATACGGCAGTCGTAAAACCGACCAGGCTGGTGAGCGCGACGAAGCCGATATTAAGATCATCGACGAACAACAGGCCAAACGCACCGGCCGGCCGCGCCACAACCAGTATTCCCGCCGCGCAAAGCGTCGCGAAGGTCGCGATGATGTTGAGCCACGCCCCTACGCGATAGTTCGGGATCAGCGCGAGCAGCAGCGCCGATGTCAGCGGCAGGATCAGCACAGTAGCAGCCGGATTGAGGAACTCTCCCATCACCGCTCACCCCGGAATTGGTCGATGACGGCGACGTCCATGCTGTCGAAACGCTCGCGGATACGGAACAGGAAGATGCCGGTCACGATCAAAGCGATCAGCACCGAGAAGGCAACGCTTGTTTCCACCACAAACGGCATGCCTTTGGCGCCGGTCGCCGCCAGCACCAGGCCGTTTTCGATCGACATGAAACCGATCACCTGGCTGACGGCATTGCGGCGCGTCACCATCATCAGCATGCCGAGGAGGACGACCGACAGCGCAAACACCAGATCCTGCCGCGCCAGAACGCCAATGCCGGGGGTCGCACGCATCATCAGCGCCATCGCCAGCCCGACCAGCGCCATTCCTGCGAGAATGGTCGGTCCAACACCGACCACGATCTCGACCGTGCGATGGATCTTCAAATTGCGAATGATCCAAGTCAGCACCAGCGGGATCAGCACCGTTTTGAAGCCAAATTCGATCGCCGCGGTGATCAATAGATGCGGGGCATGCTGTGTCTCGGCTTGCCAGCCGATGGCAAGCGCCAGCACCAGCGATTGCGCTGCAAAGGTGTTGATCAGTGGTGGCAGCCGGTCCTGGTACAGTAGCGAGAAACTCAGGAGCACCAGCGAGCCCGCAAGGAAATGTGCGACGGTGAGGGTGTCCATCAGAAGCTCCGCGACACGAACAAGAGCAGCACCGCCAGCAGCGCCAGCATCAACGCGACACCAGCGAATTGCGGCACCCGGAACACCCGCATCTTGGCACCAGCGATCTCAAAAAAGGCGAGCAGCTTGGCGGCGACCACCAGCTTAATGAGATAGACGCCAAAGCCGAGGCCATAAGCGAGCAGCGTGCTTCCAGCCGGTGCCAAGCCCCAAGGTATAAACACCACCGCAATCAGCGACACGTACAGCAGCAGCTTCAGCGCCTGGGCCAACTCGATCAATCCAAGATGGCGGCCGGAATATTCCAGAATCATCGCCTCGTGCACCATCGTCAGCTCAAGATGGGTGGCGGGATTGTCGACCGGAATGCGCCCGTTCTCGACCACGGCCAGCATGGCAAGCCCGACGAACGCGAGCATCAGCGAGATGTGCAACCCGGGCACGGTCGCTTGAACGGTCGCGGCGATTTCCGCCAGACGCGTGGTTCCGGCAATCAGCGACAGGCCGAAGATAATCATCAGCATCGCTGGTTCTGCGACCGTGGCGAACAGCATCTCGCGGGACGCGCCGAGGCCGCCAAACGCGGTGCCGATGTCAAGACCGGCCAGCGCCAAGGCGAAGCGGGCGGCGGCGAGCAGGCCGACGATCACGATGAGATCGGCGATTGGCGCCAGCCCTGGCGTTTGCGCAAAGGTTGGAACCAGGGTTGCGGCCACCCAGGTCGCGGCCAGAATGAAGGTCGGCGCGGCGGTGAAGATCCACGAGGCATCGTGCGAAATGATCGTCTCTTTGCGCATCAGCCGCGCGATGTCGCGATAGGGCTGGAAGATGGAGGCGCCGCGGCGGCGTTGCAGTCCGGCTTTGGTTTTGCGCACGATGCCGGTCAGCAGCGGTGCCAGCGCCATTACCAGCACCGCTTGCAAGATTGCCAGGATCAGGGTTTCGCTCACGACCATATCGCAAGCCCCGTGAGCAAAAGGACGAGAGCAACGAAGACGATGCCGAGATAGGCGCGGATCGTCAGGTACTGGAAGGGATTAAGCCGGTCGGCCAGAAAGCCGATCGTTTTGCCGACCGGCGCATAGAGCAACTCCCAGGCGGAATCGTGCAGCGTCGCGGTGAATTTGGCCGGTGCGAGATCGCATGGCGCCGGCATCTCAACCGTCTCACGGGCACCGAAGGCGATGGAGGCGTAAACGCGGCGGATCGGCTGGGCGAAGCTGCCTGCCGAATATTGCGCCAACAGATTGATTTCGGGATGGCCGCAATCCCAAGTGTCGCTGCGCCGGGTGGCGCGATTGGCGAGCAGATGCACCAGCGCGGCGACCAGCAGCGTCGCGCCGATCAGGCCAAGCGCGATGATGAGACCGCTATAGGTGTTGTGGTTTGCCGCCACCGGCACGAGCGGGCTCACCGCATTGGCAATCGGCATTCGCGCGGTGGTCAGCATCTGCGACGCCGGACCGAGGAGATTGGTGAAAAATCCCGGCACTACGCCCGCCACGATGCAGCCACCGGCCAGCGCGGCCATCGCCAAACGCGAAACGCGATCGGTTTCCCTCGCCGCTGTGGCCGCCGCACTGCGCGCGCGTCCGAGAAAGGTGACGCCGAACGCCTTGACAAAACACGCCGCCGCCAGTGCCGCCGACAACGCCAAGATCGCAGCCGCGGTCGGGATCAACAGGCGCAGGCCCCATTGCGGCAGCGAACCGGAAAGGAACGCCGCCTGAAACACCATCCACTCGGACGCAAACCCGTTGAGCGGCGGCAGCGCGGAAATTGCCGTCGCGCCGATCAGGAAGGCGAGCGCAGTCTGCGGCATGGTGCGGATGAGCCCGCCGAGGCGGTCGATGTCGCGCGTCCCCGTCGCGTTTTGGATCGCACCCGCGCCGAAGAACAACAGGCTCTTGAACAGCGAATGATTGAAGACGTGGAACAGCGCCGCCGTGGCGGCCAGTGCGGCGGCGGCGGGCAAATGCGCCGCGCGGAACGCCAGTGCCATCCCGAGCGCGACGAAGATGATGCCGATGTTTTCGACCGTGTGATAGGCGAGCAGGCGCTTCAGATCATGCTGCATCAGCGCGTAGAGCACGCCGAGCAGAGCCGTCACGGCGCCGATCGCGATCACGGCAAGGCTCAACGTCCAATCCACCGGTCCCATCAAATCGAATGTGATGCGGATAAAGCCGTAGACCGCAACCTTCGTCATCACGCCGCTCATCAAGGCGGAAACGTGGCCGGGCGCGGCGGGATGGGCTAGCGGCAGCCAGGCGTGCAGCGGGAAGATACCCGCCTTCGATCCCGCCCCCAGCAGCGCCAGTGCCAGCACCAGACCGGGAAGTCCCGCCCCATGCGCGCGCATGGCGGCAAAGGTGAAATCGCCACCCGCGGCCATTACGGCAAAACAGATCATCAAAGCGAACGTGCCGAAGCCCGCCATCGCCACATAGATCAGTCCGGCACGCAAATTCTGCGGGTCGCGATCATGGCTCACCACCAAGGCCCAAGACAGCACCGACATGCATTCCCAAGCGAACAGGAAGGTGAAGGCGTCATCACTGACGACAACGAGGTTCATCGCTGCGATGAAGGCGGGCACGAACGGCACGACGCGCTCGGGCGACGTCTCATGTCGGCCATAGCCGATGGCGAACAGGCTCGCCACCGCGCCACCAAGATTCACGACAACGAGAAACACCGCTGCCAACGCATCGAGGCGGAAATGCATGCCGATCCACGGAATACCGAGCGGCAGCGTCAGTGTCTCGGTGCTGCCGTTGAGCAGGGCCGTAACCGCGACCGCCAATCCCGCCACTGCGACCAGGGCGCAGGCGCCGTACACGGCAGCGTTCGCCCAGCGCCGGCGGCTCACGGTCGCCGCCAACAGCGCGAGGCCGAACAGCACGGCAGGGCCTAGCAATGCGGCAAGGATCAGCATTGGGTTTGCCTGTGGACGAAGCGGGGTGCCCACCAGCCCGCTCGAACCGAAGCGTGCCCGTGGAAAGATGTTTTGACGGTTACGACTGATACGTCACGCATCTTTTTGTCAATATTTTGCCCAAAATGGAATATCGATTAGTTAATATCTCTTTGATCGAGCGGTCGTGAATGATCCGCCCGGGGTGCAGAGCTTGCTGTGTTGTCTGAAGCGTCGGTAGCAAAGCACAAAATTCGTTGTGTATTGATGTTTTGAACATTATATTTCAGAGTTGCAGCGACACGGCCTACCGCTTTGCGATCGGCGTGCCCGGCGCAAGAGGGTTCAGATGGTCTCTGAGAGAGTTTTCCACGACGCCGTGACGGGAGATTTGAGCGATGCGCTATCGCTCATCGATGCGGCGCGTGGGGCCTATCAAAAAGCGCTGAGTGAAGGCCTTTCGCTGGCCTACATTGCCGAGCAGTCGGGGCGCCCGCAGTATTGGTTCGCCGCCAATATTCTGCATGTCGTGGAGGTGCTGGGGCAGCCCCCCGGCGAAACCGCCCATCACGTCCTGGCGCGTGAGATCATTGCCGGATTGAAACTCGCCGACGACATGTTGGTGATGATCTCAGACGACAGCCAGCCAGCGTTCGCCGATTTGCGCGTCACCAGCGCCGAATTCGAGCGCTATATGGCGTGGGCGCGCACGGTTTATTGAGACCTGACTATTGCGAGCCGGGCCGATGTCCGGATTTGTCCTCGCATGTCGTATCTGAAGCGCCCGTCGCTAGGTGAGAGAAAACATGTTCCAGCGGTGTGCCTTTTGCTCTTGTTCCGTCAGATCGAGAATTCGTTGTTTTTTGCGTAAGCGGTTGGCGTCCAGCAGCATCTGCCCGGCCCAGCGATAGACGTTGCGGGCGCGCACGAGGTCGCGCATGAGATGCATACGTTCGCCCTGATCGGCTGGCGGCATGCTGAGCGCCCGTTCGATTGTTGCCCCCATTCCATTGGCGTCGTAGGGATTGACGATTAGCGCCTCCGAAAGCTCCCGAGAGGCTCCGGCAAAGCTTGAAAGAACCAGCACGCCCTGGCCGTCGTCACGGGCGGCGACAAATTCCTTGGCGACGAGGTTCATGCCGTCGTGCAGGCTCGATACGATGCAAAGGTCGGCCGCGCGGAAGAGTTCGAAGACCTCGTGAGGCTCGTGGTGCCGCACCGCCAGCACGATGGGGTTGTATCCTTCGCTGCCGTGCTTGGCGTTGACCGCCGCTGCCTCGGCCAGTGCTTCTTCCTGCACCGCGCGATAACTGGTCAATTTGCTCCGCGTCGGGGCGGCGGCTTGATAGAAAACAAAGCGCCCCTTCCATTCCGGATGCTCCGTCAGGAACGAGTCTACCGCCCGCATCCTGTCGACGATTCCCTTCGTGTAGTCAAAACGCTCGACGCCGACGGCCAGCTTGCACTCGGGCGACAGACCCAATCGCGCAAAGACCGCAGCGCGGCACTCCGGCACGGGCTTTTGGTGAGCCATCGCCGCAGGCGGCCACTCGATGGAGATGGGGTAAGGGCGCACGAGCGTCTCGTGTCCGCCGAGCGTGACCGAAGCATGTTCGCGGTCGATACGGCTTTCCACAAAGCGATCCACGGTCTCCAGGAAGTTATTGCAGTGGAATTGCGTGTGGAAACCCAGAATGGAACTTCCGAGCATCCCTTGGACGATTTCCTCTTTCCAGGGGCAAATGCTGAAGGTCTCGGCATTCGGCCATGGAATGTGCCAGAACGTAATCACGGTGGCGCCTGGAAGCCGGTTCCGGATCATCCGCGGCAACAGGGCAAAGTGATAGTCCTGTACCAGAACGATGGGTGTGGTGGTCTTGGCTTCTTTGATAATGGCATCTGCAAAACGCTCGTTGATGCGCTTGTAGGTTTGCCAGTCGGATTCGCGGAATGTCGGGCGGACGAAAGCAATATGGCAGAGCGCCCAGAGCCCTTCGTTGGCGAGTCCGTAGTAATATTCATCCTGCTCTTCATCGGAAAGCCACACCCGGCGCAGTGTATAAGTGGGCGTATCCGGTGGAACCGCAATGTGATCGTTCGCATCGACGACATCGCGATCGGCATTGCCGCTGCCGTGGGCGATCCAGGTGCCGCCGCAGGCCCGCATCACCGGTTCAAGAGCAGAGACAAGACCGCTGGCCGGCAATTGGATGTCGACGCCCGCCGCGGTCCGGTTGTGGATATACGGCTCGCGGTTGGACACCACGATCACTTCCGTTCCCGCGAGGTCTGTTTCCATAAGGCGGCGCACGGCCGATGCGTCCCATACCGTGCGGTCCTCCTCCATGCCGGGGCGATTGAGGTCTAGTTGACGGATCAGTTGACGGACTTCGTGCTCGAACGGGCCAGACCCGGCGGGTACGGTTTGCCCCGACCGCGCGCTGACGAGAGTGTGCCGGATTTGTAAAGTCCAACGGCGGATGAATGAAACGGCCACAAAGGTCGCAACGATGATGGTGGCAAGTAGTATGATCGCCAGGATCGCTAGAAAGTACCGGCGAATTTCCGCGCCGCGCTGCTTGGCAAAGCCGAGGTCGTTGAGAATCACTAAATGTCCGCGTCCAGACAGAACCGGAAAGGCGCCGATGAGAAGATCATGGCCGTCGGCGTGAAACGACGAAAAGCTGTCCGTATCCGAGCGCGCGACCTTCTCGCATGAAAAGATCGCCGGCATCAGCTTTGTGGGATAACGCAGATTTCCCCGTTCGTCGCAGTAGCCGACAGCTAAGACCTTTTCGTCCTCCGCGATGCGTTCGAGCAAGGCTTTGACGGCGCTCGAGTTATCCTGCGAGAGCAGCGTTTCGAGATTATCGCGGGTGACGTTGAGAACCAGCTTGGAGCGCGTTTCGACATCGGCGCGCGACCACTGTTGCATAAAGGAGGTTGCGAACGGGGACGCGGCGAGAATGATTAGTGTGACGAACACGAGTGCTACAGCACCGTAACCAGCGAATGTCTTGACATCCTGAGACGCCCAAGCCTGCCGCAGCTTCTTCAGCATCGTCAACGGCTCCGTCTATGTTTCCGGTTGCGACCGGCAGGCTTCTCCACTTTGGTCCGAATGACCGACCAGTCGTCGTACCGGACTTATGCCTTCGGCGTCAATCAAATCCCTTCGTTGGTATTTGCTACACTTTAATTCCCCTTGGAATTCCGTGGCACATGATGCGTTCGCTGCGGCATGAAAAAGTGTCACCGGTCAGGAATGGGTTGACCATGTGAGGGGAATGTGGACACTGAAGTGCGCGGTTGAAAGAGAATGATACGCTGGAGCACGAAATCCCTAAGCCGAACCGGCATTGGGCCCTCTTTCTTGATCTTGATGGAACTCTGCTAGATATAGCGGACACTCCGAACGCGATTGTCATTCCTCAAATGCTTGTGCCGTCGTTGGTTGTGGTCGCTGCTTGGCTTGATGGGGCACTTGCCATCGTCAGTGGCCGGACGCTCCAAAACATCGACGACATATTGAGTCCGATGGTGTTACCTTGTGCGGGTGAACACGGTGCGATTTTCCGGCTGCCGGATGGCACGATCAAGCGAGCCGATCCCGTGTGTGCCGTTCCCGCTGCGTGGAAATCGCATATTGAGTCGGTCGCGAAACGCTGGACGGGCGTTGCCGTGGAAAGCAAAGATTTCAACATTACGGTTCATTTCCGGCAAGCGCCCGAGCGCCGAGACGGAATCCGTGAACTTCTTTGGCACACGATCCAAGACAATACCGCCGGGTTCGAGATTCTGTCGGCCCATATGGCATACGAGCTAAGGCACCGATCCCTGACAAAAGGATCGGCGGTTTCGACATTCATGCATCGGGAACCCTTTGCCGGTCGCATCCCTGTATTCGTCGGTGACGACGTAACCGACGAGGACGGATTCCGCGTTGCGACGGAACTGGGGGGCATGGGGTTGCGCGTTGCCGATGCTTTTGACGGTAGGCCCGCCAATGTGCGGGCGTGGCTTCAGTCGTTTCGGTCCGGTAACGGAGGTTGAGTCAAGCCATGTCTCAAGTCGATCTCGCACCGGTAGGTAATTGCGGCGTAGCCAGTCTCGTCGATAGCAAGGGCCGGCACGTTTGGTTCTGCTTTCCTCGGCTGGACGGCGATCCGGTGTTCAATTCCTTGGTCAACGGGCCTGATCCGGATAACGGGTATATGGATCTGCTGGTCGATGGCTTGCAGTTCTCTCGCCAACGCTACCTGCCCAACACCGCCATTCTGGAGACGATCCTGACGACTTCGACTCAGGAGCGATTGCGGATTCTCGATTTTGCGCCACGCTTCCGCCAGTTCGGCCGCAGTTTTCGCCCGCCGATGCTGGTCCGCCGGATCGAGCCGATCAGCGGTCAGCCACGCATCACGCTGCGATTGCGGCCGACGTTCGAATATGGAGCGTCCGTACCCGAGGTCAGCATCGGCAGCAACCATCTGCGTTACATCGGGGCCAACACGGTTCTGCGTGTCACTGCCGACGTCGGCCCCACCTATATTCTCGACGAAACCCCATTTCTGCTTACAAAACCGATCAACCTGTTCATCGGTCCCGACGAAAGCGTGTTGGAAGAGCCGGACGGGCTTGCCGAGCGGTTTCTGCACGAAACGACTGGCTACTGGACGGACTGGGCCCGTCAGCTCGCAATTCCCTTTGAGTGGCAGGAACCGGTCATCCGCGCAGCCATCACGCTCAAACTGTGCAGCTATGAGGAAACCGGAGCGATTGTTGCTGCCTTGACAACCTCAATTCCAGAGGCTCCCGGCACACGGCGCAATTGGGATTATCGCTATTGCTGGCTCCGCGATTCCTATTTCACCGTGAATGCGTTGAACCGGCTGGGTGTGACGCGGACAATGGAGAATTACGTTCGCTTTCTGCTCGACACGGTCGTGCGCGAAGGGGCGAGCACGTTGCATCCCGTCTATCCCATCAATTCCCGTACCGAACTGAAGGAGCGGGAGGCCGCAGCGCTTGCCGGGTTCCACGGAATGGGACCGGTTCGTGTCGGCAATGCCGCTTCGGTACAGCGGCAAAACGATGTGTTCGGCTCCGTCGTGCTGTCGTCCGTGCAGATTTTTTGTGATTCCCGCATTCCCTCCATCGGCGGCGAGCATCTGTATCAGCGGCTTCGTCCCGTGGGCGAAATGGCTCTGCGAAACGCGCTGCAGCCCGACGCCGGTCTCTGGGAATACCGCGGCCGCGCGGCGGTGTTCACCTATTCGGCAGTGATGTGTTGGGCCGGCGCGCACCGTTTGGCGATGATTGCCCGAACCGTTGGTGACAGCGAGGGCGCCGCCCGATTGAGCGCGCGCGCCGAGGCATTGCAGGTGGAAATTTTGCAACGCGCCGTGACGAAGGATGGCTGGATTTCCGGTACGCTGGATGGCGAGATTGCGGATGCCTCCGTGCTTCTCCTGCCGCAACTGGGTTTGCTCCCGGCCAGCGACGAACGCTTCTTGCGAACAATAGAAGTCGTAGAGTCTCGTCTCGTTCGAGACGGCTTTGTCATGCGTTACAACGAGGCGGACGATTTTGGCATGCCGGAAACCGCGTTTCTGGTCTGCACCTTCTGGTACATCGACGCGCTGGCGGCGACCGGTCGGTCGCAAGAAGCCAGAGAAATTTTCGAACATCTGCTGGTCCGGCGGAACCATGTCGGCCTGCTGTCCGAGGATATTGCGCCGGATACCGGCGAGCTATGGGGGAATTTCCCCCAAACATATTCACTCGTTGGCTTGGCATTATCGGCGCACCGGCTCAGCCGCACCTGGGAAGAAGGATTGTGGCGCCCGGCTTAGGCCCCATGATCGAGTAGTGACGAGAGGTGACCGAGAGCGCTTCATCTGTGGTGTATTGACCGAGAGCATACCGTGTCTGTGACTTGTGCGCAGAGAGCTGCACGCCAGTCTGGACAAGAACCGTTCTTGTTCAGAGGGATCGAAACGCGCCTGCTCCGACAAAACCACCGCCTTCAGCGTAGTTAGCAGAGGAGGCTTTTATAGATGACGTACCAGAGTCTGATATCCCTCCAGCGCTTCACCATTGCTCCCTCAAAAGGCACAGTCGGCCAGTAAATGCTTGAATTTGCTGCAGTGCGAGTTGCAAATTGTCTGATTAGTGCTTTCCTGAGGTGATGTCGCAGGACTTTCGGGAGCGGGGAAGATGGCTGGCGCGGAACGTGCTTCCGCATGAGGCGCTGGTGCGCTCCAAGCTCGCCACCATCCGCGTCTACGACCTGGATATCGAAGACGTCATCCAGGAAATGTATGCTCGTCTATTATCGCTGCCATCGCTGGAAAGCATTCGTTATCCAAGGCAGTACGCCATTCAGACCGCCAAGGCGATCGTCATTGACCACGTGCGGCACATGCGCGTGATCTCGATCACTTCGAGCGAGAGTCTGGAGACTTTGGATACGCCGATGCCCGAGGCCAATACCGAGGAACGCCTGGAATTTCAGGGTGAAATCCAGGAAGTTGCGGATGCGCTGGCACAGCTTCCGGTGATGTGCCGGGAGACGTTGATCCTGCGGCGAATGGAAGGATTATCGCAGAAAGAGGTGGCACAACGCCTCAAGATCAGCGAGAAAACCGTCGAAAAGCACATGGCAAACGGTGTGCGTTTACTAATCAAAATATTCGGCCGGGGAGGGAAATCGCGCGCGTATACGTCGAATAAGGTGAAAGATGGGTGCGTTGAGAATGGCATCGGCAAACCAGGAGATTGACAGCCGCGCCGCGGAGTGGGCGACGAAACGGAACTTGGGTGCATTAACACCCGAGGAAGACGCCGTTTTCGAAGCGTGGCTTGCGGCCGATATTCGCCATCTCGGGGCCTATGGCCGGGCTGAGGCGGTGCTGGCACGCCTGGAGCGCATCTCTGGCTGTGCCATCGGCGACGTGCGCGCTGCCGGAGTCCCGAC
Source organism: Alphaproteobacteria bacterium UBA1301 (assembly GCA_002307725.1). Classification (GTDB taxonomy): domain Bacteria; phylum Pseudomonadota; class Alphaproteobacteria; order Micropepsales; family Micropepsaceae; genus Rhizomicrobium. The sequence goes on from DBUB01000017.1 coordinate 19,660, forward strand.
GGTGTGGACCCGGCGCCGGGTTGTTCTGTCCGGCAGTATCGCGGCCAGTTTCGCAGCGGTCTTTGTCGGCGGCGTGACGCTGTGGCAGAGCCATCAGAACGAGACCTTCACCACCGGCATTGGACAAGTGCGCGAAGTGGTGCTCGCCGACGGCTCCATCGTCACGCTCAACACCAATTCCAGCGTCACGGTCAACTACACCAAGGACCGGCGCGACATTCATCTTGTGCGCGGCGAAGCGCTGTTCGATGTTGCTAAGAACAAACATCGCCCGTTCATCGTGTTCGCCGACGATATGCAGGTACGCGCGGTTGGTACCAGCTTCACGGTGTCGATATTGCCGCAGCGGCCGATTCAAGTTCTTGTCAAGGAAGGCGTGGTGGAACTGGCGCGCGTAAGCGCTTCCAAAAGCACGTCTGTGCGCGTTAGCGCTAACACGCAAGCTTTAGCGATGCACGACGTTCCGATCGTTGCCGCAGGCATACCGAAAGCCAAGATCGAACGCGATACGGCGTGGCAGTTCGGTCGTATCGCCTTCGACAATCAGACTCTGCAGGATGCAGCGCAGGAGTTCTCGCGCTATAGTGATGTCCATATCGTTGTAGATTCATCTGCCGCGAATCGGACGGTTACAGGTCTCTTCGTCGCCAACGATCCTGTCGGATTTGCGAAGGCTGCAGCATTGGTGCTGAAGCTGCAGATCGAAGTGAGTGACAGAGAAGTGAGATTATTCGATGGCGACAACACGGGGGGCGTAGGGAAACTGTAATAGTCGCCCGTCAACTGATCGAGTATCAGGAGAGGGCGCATATAATCCGCGGGGTGCGGAAGAAAAAAAGAGGGGGAGGCGTGAGAACCGGTGTTGCTTGGGCCGCTGTAAGCGGAACAATCGCTTGTTCTTGCCTGTTCTTGGGCTCGCCCGCTCTTGCGCAAGCCACGCAGCTTGATGTCCCGGCAGAAGATGCGGGGAAGTCGATCCCCGAACTTGCGCGCCAAGCCGGCATTCAGGTCGTTGCACCTGGTGCCCAACTCCATGGCTTCATCACACCCGCGATTAAAGGCACTTACGACGCCGTTGCTGCTCTCAAACTGATGCTGAAAGGGACTGATCTGGTGGTCAGTCGCTCGTCAGACGGGATCCTAACGATCTCGCTGCGAGAAAAAGAAGATCAGGAGGAGAGGCAAGGTATGAACTACCAACCCAAAGCATCGGTATCGATTCTCGCGCTTATATTCGGAACCCTGGCGGGGGGGGCAGCGTATGCGCAAAACGATCAACAAGTTGAGACCGTCGTCGTCACGGGTGTTCGCGCGAGCTTGCAGTCGTCGCAGGAGATCAAGAAAAATGCCGATCAGTTTGTCGACTCGATCGTGGCGGAAGACATCGGCAAGTTGCCCGACAACACCATTATCGACGCCATGCAGCACATCACTGGTGTGCAGGTTCAGCATACCAGTGGCGCCGGTGAAACGAATTCGTTTTTGATTCACGGCTTGCCCGATATCGCGACCACATTGAACGGTCGTCAGATTTTCACCACCACCGGCCGCACCATTTCGCTGGCCGACATCCCAGCCGAACTCCTGGCCCGCGTCGATGTCAAAAAGTCGATCGGAGCCGACGATCTCGAAGGCGGCATCGCTGGTCTGATCAACGCGGTATTCCATCGCCCGTTCGATTTCGACGGTCTGGAAATCGCCGGCGGCCTCAAGGGCGTCTATTCCTCGCAAGCGGAGCATGTCGATCCCGACGCCAGCTTCCTGATCAGCAATCGCTGGAACACCTCAATCGGCGAGGTCGGCTTTCTGTTCGACATCAATTACAACAAGCGTCATTATCAGGACTATGACGCGTTCAACTATTATACCGCAACCGACCATCAAGTTGGGCTTGCTAGCGAAGCCGCTAATCATACCACGCTGGCGTATACGCCCGAGACGATGGGCGCCATCACCTATCCGGGCAAGCGTGAACGCGCTGGCTTGAATTTGGTCGGGCAATGGCGTCCGACACAGGATGTCGAAGTTTATGCCGAGTTGTTCTATACCCGCTACCGCAACCTGAACGAGGTAAATTACCTCATCGGGCTTCCCGGTAAGGGCTTGTCTGGCTACGAATCGCTGACGACGGTTACCGATCCCGATGGAAATTCCGTGTTGAAAACGGGCGTAACCGATTCCACGTCCGATACGTTCCAGTTGACCAGCAATCAGGCCTATCGCGACAAGACGGACACCTATCAATTGGCTCTTGGTGCGAACTATACCGGCGATAGTCTGACGCTATCGAGCGAAATCGCCTATACCGACAGCAAGTACCAGCGCATCGGCGCCATCGTCGATACCGCTTTTTGGGGGCGGCTGGCCTTCGACACCAACTACAATAACTCCGGCACGCCCAACATCAGCCTCGCCGACAGCAGCACCAACTTGCTTGACAGTTCGGGCTACGCTCCGACCCAGTTCTTCGATCAGTGGACGCGGCAGAAAGGCAATGAGTTCGACTGGAAGGCCGACGGCAACTATCAAATCGGCGGCATCTTAAAATCGGTCGATTTTGGTCTGCGTTATGCCAACCGCTACGGTAAAAACCGCGCGGCTAACGGCGGCGTCTTGAGTTGCTACAACTCGGTAAACTCTCGTTCCAAGGGGGATACGCAGTACGAGCAGGAAGTGGCGGCAAGCCGTTCGGCAGCGTGCGGTTATGTCGACGATAACACTAGCGCTTGGTGGGGCGTCCGCATGGAGACCATCCTGCCCGGTTCGATGGCTAAGTCGCATGGCAAGTTCTTCGGTGGTGATCTCCCCTGGGGTGTCACGGAGTGGATGAACCTCGATGCCAATTATGCATTTGACCACATCAAGGACATCCGCGCGGCATTTGGCCAGTCGACCGATGAGCCGGCAGCCGATTTGAGCAACTCGTTCTCTGATCGCGAGATCAGCTACTCCGGCTATGTCAAGGCGAACTATGGCCTGACAATCGGCGATATGCCTCTCGACGGCAATTTCGGCGTGCGGGTTGTCGAAACCAAATCCGATATGGATGCTTACACCTACTCGGTGGTGCAGGATTCCACAGATCCCACCAACTACACCAAGACCTACACCCCGATTAATACCAAGAAGGATATCGTCGACTGGATGCCGAGCATCAATGCCAAGCTCTCGGTCAGGGACGATCTGTTCGTGCGTTTTGCGGCTAACCGGACGATCACCCGTCCGACTTTCGCTCAGTTGAATCCGGCCAGAACCCTGTCGAGCGGTGGTTTGACCTATGCCGCCAACGGTTCCAGCGGCAATTCTGATCTGTCTCCGGTGAAGTCCAACAACCTCGATCTCGGGCTGGAATATTACTTCGCTAACGCGAGCAATGTTACTGCCACGGTCTTCTATCGTCAGATCGTCGGTTACGTCCAATCCTCGACTTACCAAGAAGTCATCGACAGTGTTTCCTACTCGATGACCAAGCCGGTAAACGGCGGCCAGGGCTATCTGCAGGGCGCAGAACTCAGCTATACGCAGTTTTACGATTTCCTGCCCGGCATCTGGAGCGGTCTCGGCTTCCAGGCGAACGGCACCTTCATCGAAGGTCGGACGTCGGCGAGTAAAACCGATTCGACAAAGGTTCCATACGCCAACGTGTCGAAGTACTCGTTCAACCTCGTCGGCATGTACGAGAAGGGACCGGTTTCAATCCGTACTGCGTACAACTGGCGTAGCAGCTTCCTCGTCGGCACCACGTATTTCGACACCTACTCGATCCAGCCTAGTTCGGCCTATGCAAAGCCGTATGGAACGGTTGACCTGTCGGCGAGCTACAGGCTGGAAGGTACCGGTCTGACGATTACCTTCGATGCCACAAACCTTACCCACGAAGTGTATCGCGATACCTTCGGCAAGGGTGATTATGCGAAAGTCTATCCGCGCGATACGCGTCTGTTCGACCAGACCTTCGAACTCGGTCTGCGTTATCGGCTGTAACGACATGCATATCCGCCGGCGGTTGGGGGCTCCCGCCGCTGGCGGATGTAGCAAGAGCGGGGACCTCCCCTCCCAAGGTTAAGCGGCGAGAAAATGCCACGGGTTTGGCAAATTTTTTGCCGCTTTTTTTCAAACCAACCACGAACTTTTGGAGGCAGCACATGACAAAACATGATGCGCCAGTATTCAGCCGCAGAGCGGCAATGCAAGGAACCTTGCTGGCCGGTCTTTCGATAACGCTGCCGCTAGAGGCTGCGCGGGCCGATGCGCCCCAAGCGATCAATCCCAAGATGAACGGCAGCATCTCGCCGGTGCACGATCCTTCCGCCATTCGCCAGGGAGACACCTATTATGTGTTCAGCACTAATCTGGGCGGCGGCGCGGGAGCGCAAATCCCGTGGCGCACCTCCAAGGATTTGCTGACCTGGGACAAGGGCGGCTATATATTCTCCGACATCCCCGAATGGGCTACCGCCGCCGTACCCGGCACCGGCGGCATCTGGGCGCCCGATGTCTCCTTTTACAGCGGCAAGTTCTGGCTTTACTATGCATGCTCGACCTTCGGCAAGAACCGCTCGGCGATCGGGCTGGCGACCAACGTCACCCTCGATCCCAAGTCGCCGGATTTTCGCTGGCAGGATCAGGGTCTGGTGTTCGAGTCGGAAGAAAGCGACGATTTCAATGCCATCGACCCCAATCATGTGGTTGATAAAAACGGTCGACGCTGGCTGGCTTTCGGCAGCTTTTGGGGCGGGCTAAAGATGATCGAGCTTGATCCGGCCACCGGCAAGCCGCATCCGACAAACAAGCAGATGTTCACGCTCGCCAAGCGGCCGACAGACAATCCGCTGAACGACGCTATCGAAGCCGCCTTCGTTATCGAGCGTAATGGGTTTTATTATCTGTTCTGCGCCTTCGACTTCTGCTGCCGCGGCGCCGATTCCAACTACTACACCGTGGTCGGACGCTCGCCCAGCATCACCGGGCCTTATGGCGATGCCAACCGCTTTGCGATGTCGACCGGTAACGGTACCGTGGTCCTGAAGCACGATCCCGCAACGCGTTGGCGCGGACCGGGCGGCGCCTCGATCCTACGCGACGGCGCCCAGGACTATATCGTCTATCATGCCTATGATGCGCGCCGAGACGGGGCGCCGACCTTGCGGATCGCGCCGCTGGTATGGTCCGCCGACGGTTGGCCGCAAGCCTTGACGTAAACCGTGCTGCAACAACGATAACAAGTGGAACGCGCCCATGACACGTTGGCTCCTCTTCGCCACAGCGGCGATCCTGCTCTTTGCTGCACCAGGGGTGTGCGCTGCTCCGGCGCTGGAAGTTGACATTCACGATCCGGCGATGGCGAAGCAAGCTGGCAGCTACACGCTTTACAGCACCGGTCCAGGGATTCCGTTTTACCGGTCAAAGGACCGGGTCCATTGGAGTGAGGGTGGCCGCGTGTTTGCGACGGAGCCGGCTTGGGCGCGCGCCATCACGCCGCGATTCAACGGCCACCTCTGGGCGCCCGATGTCGCGGCGTATGACGGCAAGTACTACCTCTATTATTCGGTGTCCGGCTTCGGCCGCAACGATTCCGCGATCGGCGTGACGGTGAACAAGACGCTCGACCCCGCCGCGCCCGATTACAAATGGGAAGACAAAGGCCTCGTTGTCCGCTCGATCGCCGGCCGCGACGATTGGAATGCGATCGACCCCAATGTGATTGTCGATGAGCACGGCGCGCCGTGGATGACCTTCGGCTCGTTCTGGTCGGGCATCAAGCTGGTGCGGCTCGATGCCGATGGGACCGGTTTGGCCGAGCCACAAGAATGGCATTCGATTGCCCGGCGTGATGTTGCGGTGTCGCCCGATAACGCCTCTCCCGGTCCCGGCGAGATCGAAGGCCCGTTCCTATTCCACAAGAACGGCAGCTATTACCTGTTCGTGTCGACGGGCCTGTGCTGCCGCGGCAAGAACAGCACCTATCGCATCATGGTCGGCCGTGCCAAGGACATCGCCGGGCCGTATCTCGATCGTGATGGCCGCGACATGATGAAGGCCGGTGGCACGCCGCTGATCGCGGAAAACAAGGCCTTGGCCGGTTGGGGCGGCCAAGGTGTCTACAATTTCGACGGCACGGATTTTGTTGTCATGCACGCCTACGAGGCGGCCGATAACAATTTCCACCGCCTAAAAATCGTTGAGATCAAATGGGACGCGGCCGGCTGGCCCACCGTCGATGCTGCCGCGCTCGATCGCTTCCACGCTTACCTGAAGAAATGACACCCACACCTATGAAAAGCTCCAAACTTTCCCTTCTCGAAAAGATCGGCTTCGGTTCGGGCGACGCCGCCGTGAACATCGTGTGGTCGGCGCTGGCGATCATCATCACCTTCTTCTACACCGACGTGTACCGGCTCAACGTCGCCCACATCGCTCTGCTCGGCTTGTTGCCGCGCCTGATCGATGCCTTCGCCGACGTCGCCATGGGCGTTTTCACCGATGGGCGCACGACGCGCTGGGGCCGTTACCGCCCCTATCTGTTCGCCTTCGCGGTGCCGTTCGGCCTGTCGATCATGCTGGTTTTCACCACGCCCGATTTCACCTACATGGGCAAGCTGATCTGGGCCTATGCGACCTATACGGCGATGATGCTGGTCTTCACCTGCATCACCATCCCTTACATCTCGTTGCCGGCCGTCATCACCGACGATCCGCAGCAGCGGCTGTCGGCCAACGGCTATCGCCTGTTCTTCGCCAAAGGCGCCTCGCTTATGGTCAACACCTTCGTGCCGGTGTTTGCGGCGCGCTGGGGGCAGGCGCACATCGCCCACGGCTATCAGGTCGCGATGGCGATCATGGCCGTGGTCGCGACGCTGATGTTCATCTTCTGCTTCTTCACCACCACCGAGCGGGTGGTGCACAAGAACGACCGCAAACCCTTGACCGAGCAACTCGGCCTGCTCTTCACCAACAGCCAATGGCTGTGTCTGGCCGGCGCCTGCGTCATCGGCACCGTCGGCTATGTCGTACGCGGCTCGGTCGGCCTCTATTACGCCAAATATTTTCTCGGCGGCGACGCCAGCTTGCAGGCGGCGTTCATCACCGTCGGCATCGTCGGCAACATCCTGGCGATGGTCGGCTCAACTTGGCTGACCAAGTTCGTTTGCAAGATCCAGGTTTTCCGCTGGTCGCAGCTCATAACATTTGTGCTCAGTGTCGCGATGTACGTCGTGGTGCAACCGGGCGCGGTGGTGGCGGCGTTCGTGTTCTACTTCCTGATCAACTTCATCGTCGATTTTCAGGGTCCGGTGTTTTGGTCGGCGATTTCGGAAAGCGTCGATTACGGCCAGGTCAAACAGGGCAAGCGCGTGGCGGGCCTGGCATTCGGCGGCATTTCCTTCTGCCAGAAGATGGGCATGAGTCTGGCCGCTGGCATGGTCGGTTTGATGTTGACCTACTACCACTACCAGCCCGACGTCGTACAAAGTGCGTTCACGCTGAACGGCATCGCGCTGATGCTGACTGTTATTCCCGGCGTGTTCCATCTACTCATGGGTCTATTGATGTACGGTTATTTCATCACCGACAAATACTACAATGAGAACATCCGCTCGAAGGTGACGCAAGAAACGCCATGATGAAGATCACCATCGATACCGATAAGCCTGGCGCCAAGATCAATCCCGCGATGTGGGGGCTGTTCTTCGAAGATATCAATTTCGGCGCCGATGGCGGGCTTTATGCCGAGCTGGTTAAGAACCGCAACTTTGCCTTTCCCAATCCGCTCACCGGCTGGCACAAGCTGTCGCCGTCGAAGGCGCGCGGGCAGATCTCCGTCCTCAGCGACGATCCGTTCAACCTTCACCATCCGCATTATTTGCGCCTCCAATCCCAGGGCACCGACGTCTTCGGCATCGCCAATGAGGGGTTCCGCGGCATCGGCGTCAAGGCAGGCGAGGCTTACAATCTCTCGCTTCGGATTCGCGGCCAATCCGGCACGCCGGCACTGCGCGTCGCTCTCTATGCTGAGAATGGCGCGGTGCTGGAAGAGATCGAGCTTTCGGATTTCGCCTCGGGCTGGGAACAGCGTACCGCGGTGCTGCACCCCAGGGCCACCGATGCCAAAGCCAAACTCTATCTGCTCCTGGTCGGTGCTGGTGCGGTCGATATCGATTTCGTTTCGCTGTTCCCGGAAAATACTTGGAAGAAGCGGCCGGGCGGCTTGCGTGCCGATATGGTCCAGGCGCTGGCCGATCTGAAACCCGGATTTTTGCGCTTTCCCGGCGGCTGCATTGTGGAGGGTAGCGAACTCGATAAGCGCTATCAATGGAAAGAAACCATCAGGCCGGTGGAAGAACGTCCGCTGCTGATCAACCGCTGGAACTACGAATTCCTGCATCGTCCAACGCCGGATTACTTCCAGACCTTCGGTCTTGGCTTTTTCGAGTACTTCCAGCTTTGCGAAGATATCGGCGCTGCGCCGCTGCCGATCATCAATTGCGGCATGGCGTGCCAATTCAACTCCGGCGAACTGGTGGCGATGGATGAGCTTCAGCCGTTCATCCAGGATGCTCTCGATCTGATCGAATTTGCCAATGGCCCGGCGACATCGCAATGGGGCGGCAAACGCGCGGCCATGGGCCATCCCGAACCGTTTCACCTCACCATGCTCGGGATCGGCAACGAGCAATGGGGGCCGCAATACATCGAACGGCTTGCGGCTTTCACCACGGCAATTCGCGCGCAACATCCCGGCATCCAACTGATCGCCTCCTGCGGACCGGAACCGGCGGATGACCGGTTCGACTATCTGTGGCCGAAGTTTCGCGAATTGAAGGTCGATGTCGTCGACGAACACTGCTACGCGCGTCCGTCCTGGTTCTTCGACAACACGCACCGCTACGATGATTACGACCGGGGCGGCCCGAAAGTTTTCTTCGGCGAATATGCGGCGCAAAGCGACAAAATGGTCAGCGTCGAGAACGTCAACAATCTCGAATGTGCCTTGTCAGAAGCCGCCTTCATGACCGGTCTCGAACGCAATGCCGATATAGTTGCCATGGCCTCTTACGCGCCGCTGTTCGCGCACAAGGATGCTTGGCAATGGACGCCGGATCTGATCTGGGTCGACAATCTATCGGTCGTACGCACGCCGAATTATTATGTCCAGCAGATCTTCGCCTGCCATCGCGGCGATTGGACACTGCCCACCGAAATTTCCAGTAAGGATCAGACCCAACCGATTTACGCCAGCGCGACACGCGATAACGAAGGCGGTGAGGTCATTATCAAGATCGTCAACCCTGGCGACGGACAGGAGGAGGCGGAGATCGCCTTGACCGGATCCGGCAAGGTCCAGGACATTGCGACGGCGATTGTCCTGGCTGCTGCGAGTTTGGACCAGCAAAATACGCTGGCGCAACCAAACCAAATCCTGCCGGAGGAAGCGGCCTTCACCATTACCGGCAATCCGTTCGTCATCAGCGTTAGGCCGCACTCCCTTACGGTCCTTCGGGTCAAAACGCGGGTGCGTTAGCTCTCAGCGTATCGACCGATCGCAAACCCGCTATTTCGAGGGACGGCGGTTTTTGCCTTTGGCCGCCTTTTGTGGAGATCGGTCTTGATGGCTTCCACCATCAGCGTCAGCACTTGGCGGTCGATGAACGACAGGGCATAAGCCGCAGTCAAAAGGGCGAGGGCGCCGCCGGCGTAGCCGATGCTTGGCCAAGCCTGTTCGTCTGCTTCGGTTCTGCGGTCGTCGTTCACGGCCTTGGCTTCCATGCTCAATGAGATAACGTTGTCCACGCGACAAAATGAATGATGCGCTCATTGCCATTATGTTGTAGTTAAAATCTGGGCGATCTGAATTAAAGCAATACTTGCTTTCACGCTGGCACCAGGGCTACCACGAAGGTCAAATTTTTCTGCATCGCGTTTTTTCTGGGCAGAAGCGCAAGGGTATCACCACTCTCATGGTTCCAGACTGACCAAAGGCTATGGCAAATATTACCATCAAAGATATTGCGCGCGCATCGGGTTATTCGATCAAGACCGTCTCGCGTGTCGTCAACCATGCACCGACCGTGACTCCCGAAATTCGGGATAAGATCGAAGCCGTCATCGCCCGGTTCGATTACCAGCCGAACGTTTGGGCGCGCTCTCTGCGCAGTTCGCGTTCACAACTGATCGCTCTGTTCTCCGACGATCCGACGTTCGACTACTTCAGCAAGCTTCAGTTGGCGGCAACGATTGTTTGCCAGCAGGCTGGTTATCACCTCATGCTGGAGATGTCGCCCAATTCCAAAAGCAATTTGGTGCAAGCGGTCAAGAATCTGGCAAACTCGACCAAACTCGATGGCGTGCTCGTGATTCCGCCGGAGTCGGACAATCTGTCATTCATGAAAGCGCTCGTGGCGGCGAAACTGCCGTTTGTACGCGTTACGCCCAACAAACACTTTGAGCTTTCCTCCTATGTGCAAATCGATGACCGCCAAGTGGCATACGACATTGTCCGCTATCTGATTGAACTTGGTCATCGGCAGATCGCCTATATTGCCGGTCCGCGCTGGCACTCGACCTCTCAATTGCGTCTGGCCGGGTTTCGCGCCGCGATGAAGGACCATGAGCTTGCCGTGTGCGACGACTGGGTCATCACCGGCGGCTACGACGTGCAAAGCGGAATGCAATCGGGGCAGGTGCTGTTTTCCGGCCGACGCCGGCCGACGGCTGTCGCGGCCTATAACGACGCTACGGCCATCGGTGTCATGGCTTCGGCATACGCTCAGGGTATGGCCATTCCCCGAGATGTCTCTGTCGTCGGCATCGACGACTCGCCCATCGCATCCACCTTTTGGCCGAAGTTGACGACTGTTCGACAGCCCGTTGCCGAACTGGGCCAGGCGGCAACCGAAATCCTGATCCGGGAGATTGAGGGGGGCACGGATCGAGTCGTCCGCAAGCTGGAATGCGAGATTGTTGTACGCGATTCATCCGGTCCTCCAAGGATGCCAAAGCGAAAACGTGCTGTCGGGAAATAGCATGTACCGCAGAGCCGGCATTTCGGTGGCGTTGAGGGTATTGCGGAGTGGTCGGGGCGCAATCGCCGGACGCAGCGGCTTTTGTCGGGCTCGGCCCTTGATAATTGAGCCTTGAGGAGCATTACTATTCAGAGAGCTCACCGGCGTGCCCGCAATGGACGCGAGTGCCGCCTCCAGCAGTAATGATGGCAGTCTTCATTCATGGCGAACATAACCATTAAGGACATCGCTCGAGCATCGGGCTATTCCTTCAAGACTGTTTCCCGCGTCATCAATCGTCAGACGACCGTGGCTGAGGATATCCGGGAAAAGGTCGAGGCGGTTATCGCCAAGATGGATTACAAGCCCAATGTCTGGGCGAGAGCATTGCGCAGCTCGCGTTCGCATCTCATCGCACTGTTCGCCAACGATCCCACCGTTGCCTACACCAGCCGTATCCAGCTTGCCGCCGTATCCGCGTGTCAGCAAGCAGGTTACCACCTGATGGTCGAGATAATGCCACACGAGCACGCTGTGGCCCGGACGATCAAGGACATCGCGAACACGGTCCATCTCGACGGCGTGCTGCTGGTACCGCCGAGTTGCGATAACCAGGTGCTGTTGAAGGCGTTGACCGCTGCCAAGCTGCCGTTTGTGCGCATTTCGCCCTACGAACAGCTCGATGTAGCCTCGTATGTGCATATCGACGACCGTCGTGCCGTCTATGATATGACGCGCTACCTGATTGAATTGGGCCATCGGGACATCAGCTTCGTGAAGGGGATGGAGGGGCACGCGGCGGCCACGCAGAGGCTACACGGCTTTCAGGATGCGATGTATGATTACGGCGTCGCCGTACGCGATAATTGGGTCGTTGCGGGGAATTTCGATGTGCAATCCGGTATGCAGGCCGGGCAAGCGCTCTTATCGGGAAAGGCTCGTCCGACCGCCATCCTGGCAGCCAACGATGACTGTGCCATTGGCGTGATGGCAGCCGCGTATAGCAAAGGCGTGGTGATTCCCCGCGATCTTTCGATCGTCGGTGTCGACGATTCTCCGATGGCATCGGCGTTCTGGCCGAAGCTCACCACAATCCGTCAGCCTGTCGCCGATCTGGGTAGAGTGGCGACGGAGATCCTCATCCGCGAAATCGAGGTTCCCTCGGAACGAACGGTCGAGAAGCTTGAGTGCGAGATTGTCGTGCGCGAGTCGGCGGGGCCGCCAGCCAGAAAGGCCCGGCGCGGGAAATAAAAAAACGCCGGAGAGCCAATCTCTCCGGCGCTTGCGCAGCTTTCGCTTCCGGTGAAATCAGGGTTTCACTGTCCTGGGTTTTGCGCGTTGCCGTCTGGCGGGATGATTGCGTGCAGGATCGGCTCGACCCATCCGTCCTTGCTGAAATCGTAGACGGTGAAATCCGGATCGAACTGCCAATACGCCCAGGGGAACCCATGCGCCTCGGCGGCGCGGGCAACGGCAAAGTCCCATTTTACGCGGTATTCCATTGCCGCCTTGTCGTAAGCGCCGAACTCACCCAGGAAGACCGGCCGGTGATGAGCGTCGGACCACGCCTTCACCTGATCGAAATTCTTGTTGAGGAGCGCGTAGTCAGCCTCTGAACCCCAAGTGATACCCGACAGCTTCTGGATCTCGGGACCGACCCAATAGGCGCCCTGATGGGTGAATGTCACTGGATTATAGTAATGGAAGGTGACGATGATGTGTTGGTCGTCGGCCGGCAGATCGAGATCGGGAAGGTGCTCGAGCGAGTTCCAGATCGATGGACCAATGATGACGTTGCGCGTCGGATTGCTGGTGCGGATGATGGCCAGCGCTTCGTGAAACTCGGCGTTCCACAGTTCCGGCGTCATGGCCTGATTCGGCTCATTGAGGATTTCGAACATCACCTGGTGGGGCGCATCCTTGTAGCGCGGCGCAATTTGCGACCAGAAGGCATTTACTTTGGTGCGGCAGATCACGGCGTCCTTGCCGCATGTTTCGAAATCGTGCTCGTCCAGGATGACGTTCAGGCCATCACCGACGGCGGTGGTGACCATCGTATCCAACGTCTTGAGCCATTCGGGGTCGAGCCGGTTGGCACTGTCCATGTGGCTGAAGGACTGCAGGACCACGCGCACGGTTTTGAAGCCCGCGTCGCGGATAATCTTGAAATGCCGTGGTTGGAAGCGCCCTTTCGTCGGGTCCTTCCACACCGGATCGTAGCCCAGCACGTTCACGCCGCGCCCCAAGTCGGCGACTTGTGCGAAGGCATCGACAGGTGCGAAGGGTTGCGCAAATGTCGGTGCCGTCTGTTTCCCTTCCTGGGGGGGAGTTGCGCAGCTGGCAACGGTGACGACTGCAAGAATGAGACTCGCAACCGCCGTCGTCTGCGATAAGACGGAAAGCGGTTTCATTGGTACCTCCTCAAATAGTGCAAATGTTTTTGTGAATGGACTGAAGCATGCGGGCCCCGCCGGGGGGGGGGCGCCGGCGGGCTTGGTCGCCGGCCTATGGCTTGACGATTGACGCCTCTACGGGTGTCGCTCCTGTCAACACATTGTCGACTGCCGAATGACCGACCGCGATCCGGTAGATTCCGGCCTTAATCCGCCATCCGGGGGCGTTGGTATCGAAGCCAGCGAGGAGCTGCGGATCAGCTCTTACGCTCACATGCTGAGTCTGACCGGGTGCCAACTGGACTTTTGAGAACCCTATCAAACGCAACAGAGATACATCGGCGGCCGACGTGAGATAGACCTGAGGCACATCCGTGCCGGCCACGCTGCCGGTGTTTGTCACGTCGAAGCTAACCGTGAGTGTGCTGCCTCCTTCCACAGTCAGATCTTGGTACTTGAATGTTGTGTAAGACAGGCCGAAGCCGAACGGGAATAGCGGCTTCAGCTTCTTCTTGGCGAACCAGCGGTAGCCGACATCCGAGCCTTCCGTATAGACCACGTCGATCGGTTTGATGGATGCCGGCGAGGCTCCGACGACAAACTGCTGCTCAGGCGCATCGAGCCCCGGAATGATCGGCCGCGGGTTCTGGTCGAGGCCTTTCGGGAACGTGACTGGCAGCCGCCCTGATGGGTTGATCTTCCCGAACAAAACGTTGGCGATCGCCTCACCGCCGCGAGCGCCGGGATACCACGCCTCGACAACGGCGCCGACCTTGTCTAGCCACGGCATCAGCACCGGCCCGCCGGTTTCGAGGACAACGATAGTCTTGCGATTGGCGGTGCCGACCGCAGCGATGAGGTCATCCTGACGGTCGGGGAGCGTCAAGTCCGGGCTGTCGGCACCTTCCGTCATCCATTTGACGCCGAAGACGATCACAACATCTGCCCACTTGGCCAGCTTCTCCGCCGACGCCGTGTACCGGCCGTCGTCGAAGCGGACCTCCGCGCCGGGCGCCAGCGCCTTGATCGCTTTCATCGGCGACGACGGATGCACGACCATATTGCTCATAAAGGCCATGTCGTTGCCGCCCATCGGAACGGTCAACGCGTTTTCGGGTATGACTTGCGACGAGCCGCCGCCGGAAATCACGCCGTTGGCGGCATATCCGCCGATGATGGCGATGCGCTTGGCACCGGCGGCAAGCGGCAGGAGGGCTTTATCGTTCTTGATCAGGACGATTCCCTGTTCGGCGCTGCGCAGGGCGACTTCGCCGCTGGCTTTGACGTCGATCGGACTGCGCACGGGCGGATTGTCGAACGCGCCGACCTCGAACATCGCGCGGACGATCCGGCCCGCCATGTCGGTAAGCCGGGCTTCCGGAAACGCCCCCTTGGCAAGCTCCGCCTTGAGAATATCGCCGAAGAATGGCTTGAAATCGAAGCTCGCGGCCGCCTGCTGGTCGAGGCCGGCATTGGCATATGATACGTTGTGGACAGCGCCCCAATCGGACATCACAAATCCTGGCCAGGCCCAGTCGCGCTTCAGAATATCGCTCAACAGGTGCTTGTTGCCGCAACCGTATTCGCCATTGATGAGGTTATAGGAGCACATCACCGAGCCGGGCCGGCCTTTCTCGATAGCGATCTCGAAGGCGAGCAGATCGGACTCGCGCATCGCGGCTTCGTCGATCACCGCATTGGCCCAGTTTCGCGCGGTTTCTTGGTCATTGATCGCGTAATGTTTGATGGTAGAGATGACGTGCTGATCCTGGATGCCCCGGATCGATGCGCCGTCGAGCTCGCCGGCCAGCAGCGGATCTTCGCCGAGGTATTCGAAATTGCGTCCATTGCGCGGGTCGCGCGCAAGGTTGACGCCGCCTGCGAGAAGGACATTGAAGCCCTGGCGCCAGGCTTCCTGACCGATCATCGCTCCGCCATCATAGGCGACCGTGGGATTGAAGCTCGCGGCCGTCGCAAGGCCGGACGGCAGAGGGGTAGCATAAGCGTTGGGCCGGACGTTTCCCGGATTTGCTATGCCCAGGCTGGCATCGGTTTCCTGCAGTGCCGGAATGCCCAACCGCGGAATGCCGGGAACGTAGCCGGCCGAACCAACCGCCTCTGCCGGCTTGGCAACGTTGAAGAAGGGAAAGCCGGCATAGCCCTTAATAAGAGTGAGCTTCTCGTCCTGAGTCATTTCCTTCAGCAGAAGATTGGCGCGGTCCTGCGCTGGCAAGGCTTTGTTCATCCAGGGTTTGGCAGTCTCGGCCGGCGCTGCTGCAGGCTCGGTGCGGTTTTGCTTTGCGGGAGCGGGAGCGGTCGATAGCACCAGTGCGGCCACGAGGGCGAGAGTGCTTGTGCCGCGGAGAAAGGCCGGCTTCATGTTGTTTCCTCTATAATATGTTGCGTTGTGTTCTGGAACCTGCAGTCGCTATTCTAACCCTCTTGAGACAACGTTGTCTATAATGGGTATTTGGCGGCGAATCGCAGGCTGGCCGTGACGCTGGTGCAAGGTCCAAAACGCGCCGCGGAACGCCCGCTGCATTTGTAAAGCGCCAATACGATGTTCGGATCAAGAATGGTTGCGTACGATTGGTAGCGTTATCTGCACGAGCATGCGCCTTATTCGGACAACGCAGGTCTCAAAACCGTGGCAGGATTGCCTCACAGCGATTTTGTCGAGCGCTATTATCTCAGTTTTGTAGATTTCCAACGTTGTCTTTGTTATACAGACAACGTTATCCTCAGTGCTGGGAGGACAGAACGTCAAAAAACAAAACCAGCTAAGGGCAGGAAACAACATCGCGATGCGAACCGGCGGCCGTTGGTTGATCTAGCAGGGCGGTCTCCCAGCATTCTCAGGCGGCAACGGTGCGTAAGCACCGCGCCTTCGTGCGCATCGCGGCAACCAACCACGACCGGGGATGCCCGGCATCGTGCGAAGGAAGGGGAGCTATAAAAATGAGAAATAGGACTACATGCTACGCGGCTTCTGTGTCCGTGATGGCGTTGGCCGCTGCTTGTTGTACATCCACGAGCCAAGCATTCGCACAAGATACACTCGAAACTGTCGTCGTGACCGGAACCAGGACCGGCACCAACATCGCTGATGTTGCGCCGGTCGGTACCGAATCCATTGTGATAGATCGCGAGAAGATCCTGTCCACCGGCTTGGTCAATTCGGTCGATGTTGTTCGCACGCTGCCGCAGGTCCAGACCTTGGACAGCTACTACGAAGGCGGCACCGGCAACGGCTACGGCGGCAACACCACCCAAGGCAACGGCATCAATCTGCGCGGACTCGGCGCTGGCGCCACGCTGGTCCTGGTGGACGGCCGGCGTATCACCCCGACCGGCACCGCCTACACCATGACTGAAAACAACCAGCTTCCGCTCGCCGCTCTCGATCGGATCGAGGTGCTGACCGACGGCGCCTCAGCGATCTACGGCTCCGATGCGATCAGCGGCGTGATCAACTACGTCATGCGCAAGGACTATGAGGGTCTGCAGTTTGCGCCGCGCTATACCTACGCTCATGGCTATTCCGAATGGGGTGTTGCGCTGACCGCCGGAACCTCATGGGACAGTCTCGGCGGCATCTTCGGCAAGGGCAACATCATCGTTACCTACGACTACGATCAGCGCACCAGCATGAAGACCTCGACGCAACCCTTCCTGAAGAAGGATCTGACGCAATACGGCGGCGTAGACGACCGCTATCTGTTCGGCAGTGCCAGTTCCGCCTCCAATCCTTCCGGGGTGGGCAACATCGTGACCTATTGGTCTGGAGACTCATCATACGCAGCCTACAAAAACCCCGGTAAATCGTCCCTGACCGCGTCCGATTTGACCGCAGCGACCAGTAACGACGATCTCAATCTGAAGGATGCGGCCGATGATTCAACCTATCTCGGCCGGTTGTGGCGCCATCAGTTCACCGCCTTCGTCAATCAGCGGATCACCCCGAATCTAGAAGTCTATTACGAAGGCTTCCTCACCAGGCGCCAGACCACGACTTATGAGGATCACACCACCACCGCCACGCTGTATTCGGGAACGTATTATAACGGCTACAATGTAAGCACGAGTTCGACGTCGCCCTATGCGATCAAGGACAGCAGCGGCAATTATCTCGGAACGGGTTCGGGGTACGGCACCGTGACCCAGTACATCCAACTGGACCTCGGCAGGTGGACGACGCTCAATCCCGATGAAAACTACACTGGTACTCTCGGCTTCAACGCCAAACTGCCGTTCGACTGGAACGCCACCGGCTACTTCACCAACAGCATCGATCACACCTGTGGCGTCTGCGAGTACGGCACTAACATCGATACCTACGCGTTGCAGCACTACATCTCGACCGGCGATATCAATCCGCTAGACGGAATCTCGGACGCGGAGAAGAAATTGTTCTTGGGCGACAACTACCAATACAGCCGCAACATGGCCGACGATTTCCTGCTCAAATTCGACGGATCGCTGCCGTGGCTCAAACTACCGGGCGGCGTCGTCAAAATGGCGATCGGCGGCGAGTACACCTACAGCACCGAGCATCTGGCGAACGGCGCCAATCGTTCGACTGAATATACCGACCTCGGCATGATCAATCAAAGCCCGCGCGATTATTGCGACGACTATGCGACCACTGGGGCGTGCTGGAATGAGTTCGGATGGGACAACAAGACAAGTGCGAGCCGCGGCATCTGGGCAGGATTTGTGGAAGCGTATCTGCCGTTGATCGGCGCCGAGAATGGAATTCCGCTTGTCAAAAACTTCCTGATCGACGCGGCAGTGCGTTACGACAGTTATTCCGACGTTGGCAGCACGACCAATCCGAAAGTCGGCGCCACCTGGGACTTGAACGACGAACTCACGGGCCGCGGTTCGTGGGGTACGTCGTTCCGCGCCCCGTCGCTGACCGATAGCAATCCCGAAGTATTTTCCTACTTCTATTTGACCGCGATAGCGGATTACACCGGCCGGACCGGCTATAACCCGTGGTATTCTTCTAGCGGCACCAATTACGCTGGCGTGCTGATCATTGGTGGCGACAGCCCGAATGTGAAGCCGGAAACCTCGGAAAACTGGTCCACCGGCATCGAGTACAAGCCGCAATGGCTGGAGGGGTTCGATCTGGCGCTGACTTATTACAGTGTCGCCTACACCAATAAGATCGATTCTCCTAACGCCACGTCGTATCTGGCGAGTGCGGCGAGCGCCCAAGAATACAGCCAATACATCACCAAAATCGACAATACCATTTGCACTAGCGCCGCGGACGCCGATTCCCGCATCAAGGAAGCGATTGCCTCGACATTGTACCAAGCATGGTACGATAAATCCTATGCCTGCAACATCGGTTATATCCTTGACGCCCGCACGCAAAACATCGCGGCTACCAAGCAGCGCGGCCTAGACGTTAACATCAACTATCTCTACCCGACGGACGAGTACGGTCTGTTCACTTTCGGTCTCTACGCCTCCACCGTGCTCGACAACAAAGTGCAGTCGACCAAGGGGGGGAGTTTCATCGAGAAGATCAATGGTTACGGTCAGCCGGTGCGCTGGAAAGGCCGGGGCACCATCGGATGGATGTATGATGGCTTCAACGTCATGTGGTTCATCAACTACATCGGCAACGGCGATCTCAATGCCGGCGGCACCACCTACGCGCTTAGCGGCACTAACGGCAGGGAACCCGCGTACATCACCGCCGATCTCAACTTGTCCTACGACCTGAGCAAGGTAGCCGGTTGGAAAGGTTTCGCGGGCACCAGGCTGTCGCTCAACGTTAGAAACGTGTTCGACATCAATCCGCCGATCAGCTTGACCTCCAGCTACACGGCATACGACCCTTACCGGTACAGCGGCTACGCAACGGGCCGCATCATGACGCTGCAATTGACCAAGGACTTCTAGAGGGCGCCTATATCGGTGGCCGGCTAAACTCCGGCCACCGTCTTTTTTGTTCTTCAATTGGGATATGCCGGGCCTGCACGGAAATGGGCGCGGCCTTGCCGAATCGTCGCGGAACATGAGCGCCTTTTGGACGAGATTCGCGCGGACGGGACAACCGTCGGCGCCCGGTCAGCTCGCCTGGGTCCGCTACGACACGACTCGCCGGGCCACGATGCTGATCGACACGCAATGCCGGCTGGCGGACGATCCCAATGCCGGCGAACGCCGCCTGTGGCAGGCGCTGGACTGACGCCTAATGTTGGATTGCCGGCTTCTCGGGCACCAAGGGCTCGATCTTCACGATCGTGCAGCGCTGCGGGCCGGCATCACCGTGAACGATCACGTCGTCATTCGCCGTAAGGCACGCCAGATCGGAACTGCTGCGGGATCGCAGCTCCAATCGCAGCTTGTTTTGCATGATCGCCGGGCAGACGCCCCGGATCGTCAGCGTGAACTTGGCGTGCGAACGGGTTTCGACCGTGATCATCGACGGGCTGACCGGAGACCAGCTCCACATATCGTTGATGCGTAGACACGCCGTCTCGGCACTGGCCGATGCCGTGATCAGAATCAGCGATGCGAAAAAAGTCATAGACTTCATGACGAACCTCATAGTTTTTCCGCTGCCTGTCCGCGGCGGATCAAACCGGCCGATGTCGCCGGAAACGAACGGTATCACTTCGGTGCCTGGTCTGCTGGAGAGCCAGCGCCGCAAACGAGGCGAAATACAGTTTGGTATCGTTCGCATGAACCTGAGGCACTATCGCTTGCTGAGCCGGCGACCGCGCGCCCAACAATATTGCCGTCGCAGCCGCGGCGATGTGCCGTTTGATAGCGATTCCTCCCGCGGTCGGGCCCTTGTGGCCTAGCAACACAAGAAACAACGTTGTCTCTATAAGGAAATGTATATATTATAGACGCGCGCGACAGGTGCGTGGGAAAAGCAATAGGCGCCGCGGGATGAATGGCGCTGTCGGGAGAAAACGATGAGATTGACTTCGCTTCGGCGGCTGTTGCCGCTTTGGATCGGTTTGACCGTTTTGGTGCCGCCTGCGGCCGCGCAGGTGAAGCCGCCGGCGAACATGCCGAACGTAGAGCAGATGCGGGCGATGATGTTTCCATGCGGACAGTTCAAGTCCGTCGAGCAACTTGCGGACAGCCGTGTGACGTTCCGTCTCTGCGCCCCGAAGGCCAGCGAGGTAATGCTGACATCCTCCGACGTGCCGCAGATTCCGATGTTCCCCGGCTTGCCGCTGGTCAAAGACGACAAGGGGCTGTGGAGCGTCACTACCACCCCCATCGCGCCGGACACCTACCGCTTCAATTTCCGGGTGGACGGCGTCCGTGTGGTCGATCCGCAAGCGATCACCTATTCGGAAGAGCGCACCGGCAACAACGGGACCTTCGAAGTCAAGGGGCCCGAAGGCGACTTCCAGACCTACAACAAAGATGTCCCGCATGGCTCGGTTGCGGTGATCAACTACTGGTCCGGTTCGCTTGGTGTTGCACGGCGGGCGCATGTCTATCTGCCGCCGGGATACGACAACAGCGGCAAGAAGTACCCGGTCCTCTACCTCGTGCACGGTGCTGGCGACAGCGATGACAGTTGGACGAGCGTAGGTCATGCCAACTTCGTCCTCGACAACCTGATTGCTTCCGGCAAGGCCGTGCCGATGATCGTGGTCATGCCGGCCGGTCATACGCCGGACCGCCCCGGTGCCGGTATGGGCAATATGCTCGTCAACACCGATTTCCGGGACGACTTCTTCAAGGAGCTGATCCCCTATGTCGAGACGCATTATCGCACCAGCAACGATCCGGCACATCGCGCCATGGCAGGGCTCTCGATGGGCGGGGCGCATACGCTGCAGAACGGCCTGCCGCATTCCGACGTATTCCGCTACATCGGGCTGTTCAGCATCGGCCTGTTCGACGACGCGGCGCGATCCGACTACGAAGCCCGCAACGGCGCGGCGCTCGACCGCGGCGGCCGCGAGTTCAAGCTCGTTCGCTATTACATCGGCAAAGAAGATTTTCTCTACGCTACGGCTGAACCGACCAAGGCGCTGCTCGAAAAGCACGGCATCAAGGTCGACTATGTCGAGAGCTCGGGCGCCCATACTTGGATCAACTGGCGGCGCTACCTGAACGACTTCGTACCGTATCTGTTCAAATAGCATTTGCCGCGGTGCCGCGGGCCGGACTCGCCTCCCAGCGGGTACGGTCCGCGCCCCGGAAGAACAACAAGGCCTGGCCTCGCACGCGTTGGCACCGGCAATAATTCAGGAGAGGAATATGACTCAGAGAAACTGGCGCCTGCTTACCGCAACTGCGACGGTTGCTCTTTGCGCAGCGGTTTCGTCGGCGGGTGGCGCTGACATAGCGTCCTTGCTCGGACAAATGACCCTGGACGAGAAGATGGCGCTGATCCGCGGCGAGTACGAACCTATGGAGACGAACCAGGGCCAAGCGGGCTACCTGCCCGGCGTGCCACGCCTGCATATTCCTTCGTTGCGCATGGCCGATGGCCCTCCGGGCCTGTTGACGCGAACGCCGTCGCCGGCGCTCACCGCGACCATGGGCTTGGCTGCAACCTTCAGCCGGGAAGATGCACGCCAAAATGGCGTCATCGTTGGGGACGAAGCGCTCCGGGCGGGTATCGACGTGCCGCTGCAGCCGTTCGTCAACATCGACCGCGATATCACCTTCACGCGCGCTTACAACACCTATGGCGAAGACCCGGTGTTGTCGGGTGCCGTGGGCGCGGGCCTGATCGAGGGCATGCAATCACGCGGTGTGATGGCCCAGGTCAAACACTACATCGGCTACGACACCAACGGTTCCGACGTCAGCGTCGACATGCAAACCGTGCACGAGGTGTACCTCGCTCCGTTTGACGACGCGATTAAGGCGGGCGTTGCCTCCATGATGTGTTCCTACAATCGCATCAATGGTCCTTATGCCTGCGATAGCAAGGAACTGCTCGTCGATGTCTTGCGCGGTGAATTGGGCTTCAAGGGCTTTGTGACGTCCGATTGGGGCGCCATTCACGATTACGACTACCTCGCGCACGGGCTCGACATGGAAATGCCGGGGCTCGTCCCGAAAAGCAATCCGCAAGCCTTTTTCATGCGGTCATATTTCAATACGGCGAAGCCCGAAGTGATGGCGCTGCCGAAGTTCGATGGCGATATGATAAGCCTCTTCACCGGCGGCATTCCCGAAGAGCCGGTCTTGCGGCCACCGCTTGGCGCCTTCGCCATGCCGAAGCCCGATTACAAGAACATGTCGCACGCGCTCGCCGAGGGCGTGGTGACCACTGCCATGATCGACCAGGCCGCCAGCCGCGTGTTGGGTGAGATGGACCGTTTCGGCTATTTGGATGGGAGTCGGCAAAAGATTGTCAATACGCCTTCGGGGCTCAATGCCGCGGAGGTGATCCGCCGGACCAGCGAAGACGCGGCCGTGTTGCTCAAGAATGAGGGTAATATCCTGCCGCTTGCGGCCGGCACGTCCGGTTCGATCGCCTTGATCGGCCCCGGCGCCGCGCAAGTCGCGGCCATCGGCAAATCGGGTGAACGTTCGGTCGGGCTGCCGGAACGCCAAGTCGGTCCGTTTGCCGCTCTCCAGAATGTCATGACCGGAGCCGATCTGCGCTTGGCGGTGGCGAACGATATGACCGGTGTGCCGGTTCCGGCGTCGGCGTTGACGCTGGACGGCAAAAAGCCTGGTCTCGCTCACACGGTGGATGGAAACGACGCTGTCATTAATGCGCAGGTCGATTTTACGCGTCAGAAGGCTCTAGCTCCAAAGACGAACCATATGTGGGAAGGCGTGCTCACCGTGCCGGTGGGTGGGCGCTACATCGTAGCGGTCCAGACTTTGGGCGCGCGCGGTGTCCTGACGATCGACGGCAAACGCGTCGTTTCGACCAGCGGCTTCACGGGCGGCTGGCACGGCGACATCGTGCAAGCCGGGCAAGATGGCGTGTTTCCGACACCGGACGGTCTGAACAATAGCCGCGCAGCGGTGGACCTGACGGCCGGTCCGCACAAGCTGAAGATTGAAGCCAAGGCCGACATCTCGGGGTCGCCGGCCCAGGTCCGGCTGAATTGGGTTACGCCGGAACAACAGGCGGTGACGCGTGCCGCCGCCGTTGCGGCTGCCAAATCGGCCAAGATGGCCGTTGTGTTCGTCTGGAGCCGTGATGTCCCCGCGTTCGGTCTGCCGGGCGATCAGGACAAGCTCGTGGAAGATGTGGCGGCGGTCAATCCCAACACGATCGTCGTGCTGAACGTCAGCCAGCCGATCGCTATGCCGTGGATCGGCAAGGTCAAGGCCGTCGTGCAAATGTGGTGGCCGGGCGACGAGGGCGGCTGGGCCACAGCGAACGTTCTAGCGGGCAAGAAAAACCCTGCTGGACGTCTGCCGTTCACCTGGGCCAATCGGCTTGAGGATTATGCGGCCAATGATCCGGCCCATCCCGAGCGGGCCGGTAACGCCCCGGGCGGTAAAGTGACGTACAGCGAAGGTGTCGATGTCGGCTATCGCTGGTTCGACAAGAAGGGAATTGCTCCGCTTTATCCCTTTGGCTACGGACTCAGTTATACCAGCTTCCGCTACACCGGTCTCAAAGTTGCGAAGGCGAAAGACGGCGGCATCGATGTTCACTTCGTTCTGAGTAACGTCGGTAACGTCGACGGTGAAGAGGTGCCGCAAGTCTACGTTTCGGCTCCGGCGAAGCCGTTGCCCGGGGTGCAATTCGCCGCCAACGCTCTAGCTGGTTTCGACCGCGTGTTTGTCAAGGCTGGCGAAAGCAAACCGGTGACGATCCATGTCAACCGCCGGCGCACGCAATACTGGTCGGTGGCTGCAAAGAAGTGGACCGACTCCGCCGCAACGCGGGTTCTGTATGTCGGGGCATCTTCGCGCGACTTGAGACTGAAGGTCGCGTTAAAAGGCAACGTCGCCAAATAAGAGTGCGTTCGAGTGTATTGTTGCGGTGTGCCGGTCGGTTGCAGTTGCTGCTTTCCGCCCGGTACGCTGCGGCATACTGCGTTTGAGTCCATTTCTCGCTCTTCGCGGATGGACCATTGTTCGGCACCTGGACGTGCACCGGCTACGGCCCGCTTGCGAAGGATGCCCAGTCGCAAAGCCAGGATCTTCTGTACAGTCTCAACCCGATGTACGCGACCAAGAAGGTCAACGAAAATCGGCCTTCCGTATCGGATACTTATCGTTTTCGTCTGGAATGGGCGCCGTCGGATTCGTTGGCGGACAAGGTGAAGTGCGACACTGGATGGTCCTTTGCCACTTCACAAAGCATTTTCACGAATGCGTCCGCGGCAGGCGAGAGTGTGCAGCCGGTCCGCCGGATGATGCCGATCTTGCGCGTCTTTCCCGGCGCCTGAATCGGCCGATGCGAAACGCCGGTCATGGGGCCGGTCTCAACCGCCGACTCGGGCAATACCGCAACGCCCAAGCCCTCCCGCACCATTCCAAGTACGGTCGACATGTAGTTCGCTTCGCCGCCGATCTGAATCTCCGCGCCTTCGCGCGATAAGACCCGCTCGAACAGAATGCGCACGCTGCTATTTTGCCGTGTCAGCAAGAGTGGAAAGCGAGTCAATTTCCGGACCGTCAAGCTTCCGGTTGCGAGCGGATGGTCCTGCGGAAAAAACGCGCAGAGACGGTCCGACAAAAGGTCCTGCACGTCGACCTCACGGTCCGGAGTGAGCCGCGTTCCGATGCCGAAATCGACTTCCTCGCTTTTGACCATCTGAACGATCTTCTCCGCCACCACATCATGAATGTGTACGTCTACGCCGCTGTGTTGTTCGCGAAACCGGCGCATGCAGTGCGGAATCAGGCTGGCCGAAAGCGACGGCAGCACGGCGGTCGAGATCTGCCCTCGACTGACGTTTGCGATGTCCTTGCCGGTTGCCATGACCGTCTCAAGGTCGGTCAAAATGCGCGTGAGAGACGGCACCAGTTTTTCGCCAACGGCTGTCAGGCGAACTTGCCGCTTGTCGCGGTCGAACAGCCGGGCTCCCACCGATTCCTCGAGTTGGTGGATCTGTACCGTCAGGGCGGGTTGGGAAAGTCCGACTTCGGATGCCGCGCGGGTGAAACTTCCGATCCGCGCCACGGCGAGAAACGCTTTGATTTGTCGAGGTGAAGGCAACATAGAGTTTTCTTATGACAGAGATTAGATCATTTGATTTTACGAATATCCGGCAGAGCGAGCAAGGTCATTCTGCATTCCGAACTGCGGCTGCACCAGCCGAACCGGTTCGGATGGTAAGGGGCTTGCGTGTTAGCGCTACTAGGATTTCTGACCGTATTTGTGCTGTTCGTGGCGATCATCACCAACAGGATGTCGCCGCTTGTCGCGCTCATCGCAATCCCGACGGCTGCCGCACTCATCGCTGGCTTTGGCCTTGAAACCGGCAAGTTCATGATCGACGGCATTCGGAGTATCGCTCCGATTGCGGCCATGTTCATCTTTGCCATCCTCTATTTTGGCATCATGTCCGACGCCGGAATGATGGACCCGATCATCGACCGTATCCTGAAAGTGGTCGGCAATGATCCCCGCCGCATCACCATGGGCTCGGCCTTGCTCGCACTTCTGGTGCGCCTCGACGGGTCGGGCGCCGTTGCCTTTCTGGTGACCGTTCCCGCAATGCTGCCCGTCTATGAACGCTTGGGTATGCAGAAGCGCATCCTCGCGTGTGTCGTATCGCTCGCCGTCGGTGTGACCTTCTTGCCGTGGACGGGGCCGGTGATGCGCGCAGCGGGGGCGCTCAAAATACCGGTATCGCAGATTTTCAACCCTTTGATCGGCGTGCTGATCGTCGGCGTCGTTTACACGTTTGTTGTCGCTTGGTGGCTCGGCAGACGTGAAGCGCGGCGGCTCGGTCTGTCGGGGACGGGAAAAGCCGCAACGGACGTGCCACAACGTATCCTTAAAGATGAGGAACGTGCCCTGCGCCGACCGGACCGCTTCGTCCTCAACCTTCTGCTGACTTTCGTTGTCATGGTGGTGATGATCGCGGGCTGGGCGGATCCCGTCGTAGTGTTCATGATCGGCACGGTCTTGGCGCTCATCCTGAACTACCCGAAGATCGACACGCAAAAAGTCCGCGTCGACGCGCACGCAAAGGCCGCCCTCATGATGGCAAGCGTGCAACTGGCGGCGGGAGCGTTTACCGGCATCATGGCCGGTACCCACATGTTGAATGCCGTCGCCCATGCGGCGGTCAACACGATTCCCGCGAGCGCAGGGCCGCACATCCCTCTCGGTCTCGGGTTGATCTCGATGCCACTTAGTCTGCTGTTTGATCCGGATTCTTTCTATTACGGCGTTCTGCCGATCATTGCCGAGGTCTACAAAAATTTTGGCGGCGCCCCCGTGCACGTCGCCCAAGCGGCAATTCTCGGCCAAATGACGACGGGATTTCCGGTTAGCCCTTTGACGCCGGCGACGTTTCTCATCGTCGGTATGTGCGGCATCGGGCTCGGCGAGCATCAGCGGTTTTCGATTCCTTTTCTATTCGGCGCATCCGTTGTGATGACGATCGCCGCAGTCCTTTTTGGCGTCTTTCCGCCGTAGTGTTAGTAGTAGGAGGTTGGTAGTGAAAAGCATCAGGATCGGATCGGGGGCTGGATACTCGGGCGATCGCATCGAACCCGCCGTGGAACTAGCCATGCGCGGCGACATTTCTTATCTGGTTTTCGAATGTTTGGCGGAACGTACGATCGCTCTGGCTCAATTGAGCAAGCTGCGCGATCCGGCGATGGGCTATGACCCGTTGCTTGTGGCGCGGATGAATGCGTTGCTCAAGATATGTGTCGAACGCAAGATCAAGATCATCACCAATATGGGAGCGGCCAATCCACTCGCGGCCGCGGCTATGATCTGCAAGATTGCCGCCGGCATGGGGTTGCGCAGTCTCAAGATCGCGGCCGTCACCGGTGATGACGTACTCGATGTGCTCAAGAACGGCAGCTACTGTCTGCAGGAAAACGGAACGCCGATCGCTTCGCTAGGCGACGCGCTGATCTCGGCCAACGCCTATTTGGGGGCATCTCCGATTGTAAATGCCCTGGCGAACGGTGCCGATGTGGTCATCACCGGACGCGTCGCCGATCCCGCTCTGTTCTTGTCGCCGCTGATCCACGAATTCAGCTGGCCGATGACCGACTGGGACCGGCTCGGCAAAGGCACGCTGGCAGGCCATCTTCTGGAATGTGCCGGACAGGTCACCGGAGGCTATTTCGCTGATCCAGGTTTGAAAGATGTCGAGGGTTTGGGCCATCTCGGGTTTCCGATCGCAGAAGTTGACGAGGCCGGTACCGTCGCCATCACAAAGGTAGCCGGTTCGGGCGGCGCCGTAACACCGGCGACCTGCAAAGAGCAGTTGCTCTACGAAATCCACGATCCGGCCCGCTATTTGACTCCGGACGTGATTGCCGATTTCTCCAACGTCCAAGTGGAAAGTCGCGGCTGCGATCGTGTCGCTGTTAGCGGGGCCACTGGCCATCCGCAGTCCGACACTTTGAAGGTCTGCGTCGGAGTATCCGAAGGTTACATCGGTGAGGGCCAAATTTCCTACGGTGGCACCAACGCGCTCGCCCGCGCCAAACTTGCGCGCGACATCATCAGCGAACGCTTGAAGATCGTTGACGCCAAATACGACGAATTGCGCTTTGACTTCGTCGGTTACGACGCCATTCGCCGCAACGGACCCAAGACCGAGCCGTGTGATGTGCGCCTGCGTGTCGCCGCCCGTACCAAGTTAAAGCGCGACGCGGTTCTCATCGGCAATGAAGTCGAGGCGCTTTACACCAGCGGACCGGCTGGGGGCGGCGGTGCCAGCAAGTCGGTTCGCCAGATCATTGCAATGTTTTCCACCATGGTGCCGAGACAGGAAGTCCGTCCCGCGGTGAGCTTCTTCGAGGTATGACATGAAATTGCGCGACATTGCCCATTCGCGGGCGGGCGATAAAGGTGACATCTCAAACGTGTCGGTGATCGCCTACGATCCCAAGGACTATGAATTTCTGGCGGAGGCGGTCACGGCGGAACGCGTACGGGAGCATTTTTCCGGCGTGGTTCATGGTGACGTGGTCCGTTACGAAATCCCGAGCATTGCGGCCCTCAACTTCGTTATGCAGCAGGCACTCGGCGGCGGCGTGACCCGCTCGTTGGCGCTTGATCCGCACGGCAAGTCCTTGAGCTCGGTTCTGCTGGAAATGGAAATCGATCGCCCGCACGGGTGATTGGGGGAAAACATGGTCAAGGTCTCGACAGCGGCGGAAGCCGTGGGTGTGGTGTCGGACGGCGCGGTCGTGATGATCGGCGGGTTCATGGGGGTGGGTTCGCCGCACAGGCTCATCGACGAACTGGTCCGCCAGAACAAACAGGGCCTGACGGTGATCGCGAATGATACGGCACGGCCGGGCATTGGTGTCGGCAAGCTGATCGACGCCACACTGGTTCGTAAGGTGATTGTCAGTCACATCGGCACCAATCCGCAGACGCAGCGCCAGATGCTCGCCGGGAATCTGGATGTCGATCTCGTGCCGCAAGGCACGCTTGCCGAGAAAGTGCGGGCCGGCGGATTCGGTCTCGGTGCGGTGGTGACCTCCACCGGGGTCGGAACGGTTGCGGCCGACGGCAAGCGCACCATCGAACTCGACGGCTGCACGTTCTTGCTTGAAATGCCGTTGAAGGCGCAATTCGCGCTGATCAATGCCAAGCGTGCCGATTACAGCGGCAATCTCGAATATGTGCTGACGGCCCGTAACTTCAATCCGCTGATGGCCATGGCGGCCGACACCGTGATTGCTGAGGTCGAGGAAGTCGTGCCGTCCGGCTGCATCGCACCCGACGCGGTGGCGACACCAGGCATCCTGGTGGACAGTATTGTGATCAACGGGTGAAGGAGACGCGCCATGGACGAGAAGACCCTGATCGCAAAACGCGTCGCCCTCGAACTGAAAAGCGGTGATCTGGTAAACTTGGGCATCGGTTTGCCGACGATGGTGGCCAACTTCCTGTCGCCTGGACTTGAAGTCATGTTCCAGTCGGAGAACGGCATCATCGGTATGCAGACGTTGCCTCACGGCCAAGTGCCGTTCATGGAATTGTCGGATGCCGGCGGGCAGCCGATTGGGGCCGTTGCCGGTGCTGCTGCGTTCGACTCCGCCATGTCGTTCGGCCTCATCCGCGGCGGGCATTTGGACTTGACCGTGCTCGGCGGATTGCAGGTCGACGAACTTGGCCTCCTCGCCAATTGGATGGTGCCCGGAAAAATGGTGCCCGGCATGGGGGGCGCCATGGACCTGGTGTCGGGCGCGAAGCGGGTCATCGTCGCGATGACTCACACCGCCAAAGGTGCGCCCAAGATCGTCCGGCACTGCACTTTGCCGCTCACGGCGCTGCGGCGGGTCGATTTGGTCGTCACCGAACTAGCCACGATCGAACCGACAGGCCGCGGACTTGTGCTTCGGGAAACCGCACCCGGTGTCAGCGTCGAACAAGTTCTGGCCGCTACGGAAGCCGAACTGATTGTTCCTGCGTCGGTTCCGACCATGCCCATCGCGGCTTGAAGGGAGATCTGCACTATGACACCCATCGTCATCACGGCGGCCGCCCGCACTGCGATCGGCGGATTTGGTGGAGGTCTTTCCTCTGTTCCCGGACATCAGCTTGGTGCCGTTGTCATCCGTGCGCTGCTGGCCCGCGGTAATGTCGCGCCGGATGAGGTCAGTGATGTGGTGATGGGGCAGGTCTTGACGGCCGCGCAGGGACAGAATCCGGCCCGTCAGGCCGCCATCGCAGCAGGCTTGCCACATTCGGTCACTGCCATGACGCTCAATCAGGTCTGCGGCTCCGGATTGCGCGCGGTGGTGCTAGCGGCGCAAGCAATTCAGTGCGGCGACGCCGAGGTTGTGGTCGCGGGCGGCCAGGAGAATATGAGTCTGGCACCGCACAGTTTCGTTTTGCGGAATGGTACGAAGATGGGCCCAGCCGAGTTCGCGGATACTATGGTCCATGACGGGTTGTGGGACATCTTCAACAACTATCATATGGGGATCACAGCCGAGAACGTGGCCCGGCAATACGGCATTAGCCGCGAGGCGCAGGACGCTTACGCATTCTCGTCGCAAAACAAAGCTGCCGCGGCGCAGGCCGCGGGCCGGTTTTCTGAAGAGATTGTTCCCGTTGTCGTGAAGGGGCGCAAAGGCGAAACGGTTGTCGCCGTCGATGAGCATCCGCGCGCTGACGCCACGCTCGAAAGCCTCACCAAGCTGCGGCCAGCATTTGCCAAGGACGGCACCGTCACGGCCGGTAACGCCTCGGGAATCAATGATGGCGCTGCAGCGGTGGTCCTCATGCATGAGAAACGGGCCGTCGCCGAGAACATTACGCCACTTGCCCGGATCGTCTCTTGGGCCAGCTGTGGTGTTGATCCGGCAATGATGGGCACTGGACCAATCCCAGCGTCACGCCGGGCCTTGGAGAAGGGCGGTTGGACACCCGCCGATCTCGATCTGATCGAAGCCAATGAGGCCTTTGCGGCCCAGGCGGTCGCGGTCAACCGGGAGATGGGTTGGGATACCGATAAGGTCAATGTCAACGGCGGTGCCATCGCGCTCGGCCATCCCATCGGGGCCTCGGGCGCACGGATTCTCGTCACCTTGCTGCACGAAATGAAGCGGCGCAACGCTTCCAAAGGTTTGGCCACGCTTTGCATCGGCGGCGGCATGGGCATCGCGTTGTGCGTCGAGGGTTGTTGATCGCCGAGCAGAAATTGGTTCAGCCGATGGCGGGACAGTCAGATGGGGAGTGGCGGCATGCGTAAGGTATGGCTGGTTGCAGCAGTGGCTTTGTTGTCAGCACTTCCGGCCCCCGCGCGGGCTGCCGATTGTGGCGCGCTCGCTGCTGTGGCGCTGCCGAAGGCCAAGATCCTGTCGGCCACCGAGATGCCTGCCGACGCGAAGCCTTCGCCGAGCCCGTACGGCGACTCTCAGGGCGGAACACAGTCCTTCTGCCGGATCAAAGGGGAAGCCGAGCCGCGTGTCGGCTTCGAAGTTTGGCTTCCCGAAAACTGGAACGGCCGTATTCTGGCGCTTGGCAGTGGAGGCTTTGGTGGCAGCATTCCCGAGGCGCAAATGCGCCCCTTCCTGTCCAAGGGCTATGCGGTCACCGCCAACGACACTGGGCACACCGATCCGACGATGGCGTGGATGCACGATCCTGTGGCACTTTACGCGTGGGGCCATTCTGCGACTCATGCCGCGATCGTGCCGGTCAAGGAGGTCGTACGCGCCTATTACGGCAAGCCCGCTGACTATGCCTATTTCCAAGGGTGTTCGACGGGCGGTGCCCAGGCGATGGAAGAGGCTGAGTTCTATCCGCAGGATTTCGACGGCATCGCGGCCAGTTGTCCGGGTATGCATTACAGCCATCTGATGCTGAGCTTCCTGTGGGGATTGAAAGCCTCCACCGAACACGCCGTGCTCGGTCCCGACAAGCTTCAGTTGCTGCACACAGCGGTGCTGAAGCAATGCGACGCGCTCGATGGCGTCAAGGACGGGCTCTTGGAGAACCCATTGGCCTGCCATTTTGATCCGGCCGTTTTGAAATGCCGGAAAGGACAGACCTCCGGTTGCTTGATGGATGCGGAGGTGGCGACGGCGGCGGCGATTTACCAAGGTCCACGCAATCCGCGTACCGGCAAACCGATCTATCCCGGTTTTGTGCCGGGGTCCGAGAGCACACTCGAACCCGCGGCGGGCATGCCCTACGGGTGGACGTTCATCCAAGGACCTTTGGCCACGCAATATGCCGTGCCGTTGCTCCAGAACATGGTGTTCGGCGACAAGTGGGATTGGAAGACCTTCGACTTCGACAAGGACGTCGATCGTCTGGATGCGGCGATGCACGACAAGATCGACGCGACCAATCCCGATCTGTCGGCGTTTCAGGCGCGCGATGGCAAACTTCTGATGGTGCAGGGCTGGGGCGATCCCCTCAACGCACAGACGTTACCGATTGAGTATCGCGATGCGGTCGTCGCGCATTTGGCGCAGCGGTACGGGAAAGCCAAGGCTACTGCCATGGTGGACGGCTTTTTCCGTCTGTTCATGGCGCCGGGCATGAGCCACTGCATGGGCGGTCCTGGCCCAAGCAAATTCGATGCGCTCGCTGCCTTGCAGGATTGGGTCGAGAACGGCCATCCCCCACAGCGTCTTATTGCGCACAAGACAAGCTCTGTTCCGGCCGGCAGCGATGCCGCCATGAGCCGGCCGCTTTGTCCTTATCCGCAGACCGCGCATTGGACCGGTAGGGGCGCCACGAACGATGCGGCGAACTTCAGCTGCATCGCGCCCAAGTATGCAAGGGGGCAATAATGCGGTTCCGGTTTTGCATTTTGGTATCTCTCTCTATTGTGAGTTGCGCGAACGCCGCTCATGCTGATCAAACCTGCGAAGCGCTGAAATCCTCCTCCTTTGAAGGTTTCCTGATTACCGAGGCCAGCATACGAGCAGCGGCTTCCGTTCCGGTTCCCATCCCGGGTGTAAAGCCGCTTTCGGTACCGGCCCACTGCCATGTCGAAGGAATTGCTACGCCGGGGCCTGATTCCAGCATCCGTTTCGAAGTATGGCTTCCGCTGGACGGATGGAACCAAAAACTCCTGGTAACCGGAAATGGCGGTTATTCGAGCGCTTTGAGTTATTGGGACATGATCCCGGCCTTGGGCCAGGGCTATGCCGTCGCTGGTGGCAATACTGGCCATGACGGCGACAGCCTGTCTTTCGGAATCGGACATCCGGAAAAGATCAAAGACTGGGCCGAACGGTCGATTCATGTTGTCGCCGTTGCCGCCAAGGCGATTGTGCAAGTCTACGAAAAATCGGCGCCGCGTCTGTCATATTACAAAGGGTGTTCCACGGGAGGCAGCCAAGGTCTCATGGAGGCGCAGCGCCATCCGGATGATTTTGACGGCATTATCGCCGGTGCACCGGGCAACAATCGCACGCACCTCAATATGGGGTTCCTCTGGCTTGGCGTGCAAAACCTCAAGTCTGCCGAAGGCCGGCTTTTGCCGGATGACTTCAAAATGATTTCACGCGCCGTTGTGGCGCAATGCGATGCCAAGGACGGCTTGCGCGACAACGTGATTGCCGATCCGCAGCGTTGCGGGTTCAAACCGTCATCGTTGCTGTGCGAAGGCCCTAAGAGTGCTTCGTGTCTCACCGTGGCGCAGGTGAAGACGCTCCAAGCAATGTACCAAGGCCCACGGAATCCAAGAACTGGTCAGCAGATTTATCCGCCGTTTCCGTTCGGCAGCGAAGCCGGTTGGGCAGCTATCGCCAACGGCCCCGAACCCTATCGGGCACAGTTCTGGTCTGGTTGGGTGTTTGAAAAGCCGGATTGGACCTGGAGCGAATTTGACTGGGACAAGGACGTCGCCAAGACGGACGCCAAGCTTGACGCAATCGTCAACGCCACCGATCCAGACCTGTCTTCTTTCCGGGCGCATGGCGGCAAGCTCATCCTGTTTCATGGTTTGGCCGATCCGGTTGTATCATCTTTTGATACCGCCAGATATTTCGAAGCTGTCGAACGCAATGCAGGCGGTCCGAAGAAAGCCGCGGAGTTTTCCAGGTTGTTCCTGGTGCCTGGAATGGGCCATTGCTCCGGCGGCTTCGATCCTACGCCAAGCGGCACAGGGACGGATTTGCTGAGCCTCCTGGATAAATGGAAGGAGAAGGGACTGGCTCCTAACACCTTGTTGGTTGAGGAACGAAAATCCGGTCAGCTTCTGCGCAGCCGCATCGCGTGTGCCTATCCCAAACGTTCAGTGTGGAATCGCAAAACTGATCTCGACAAATCTGCAAGCTTCAAATGCAAGGCGCCCTGACGCCGCGAGGTGAGACGAGCAATGGGCCGTTATTAATCCGGTTGAAACGCGGGACACAGCTGTTGTTTCGGTCTGTACTCTGATTATTTAAGAAAATGTGGTCTTGGTAGTTAATAGGACAGTATTACCGCGTCACATCATGATGTGAATGCAAAGTACACCGTGGCTTAAAGCCATCGGTGGCAAAACCA
Organism: Alphaproteobacteria bacterium UBA1301; assembly: GCA_002307725.1. Classification (GTDB taxonomy): domain Bacteria; phylum Pseudomonadota; class Alphaproteobacteria; order Micropepsales; family Micropepsaceae; genus Rhizomicrobium. Next base: position 54,141 of record DBUB01000017.1, read on the forward strand.
TGCGTGTCATATAAATACGAAGAAGATGTATGTCTTCGATCAATAAATAAACGCAATGCATACAATGTGAATATTCAATATTTAAACTGTGCTCATAAACACATTATTGCCATAAACAGCCGTTGTAATTTTAGCATGACGAAATGACAGTAAGTAATACGTATATTGTCGTCGATCAATTGCATGCAGAGAGCATGGGAGGCCCTCATCATGTCGGGCTGCTCAGCACTGTGCTGCGCGCGACGAAGCATTCCGTCAGATAAAAGCAAATCTAGGGGAGTGAAAGATGTCCAATCGTTATAATAGAAGGGTTATGAGCCGGTTATTTGCGACTGTATCGGTCGTGGCGATCGGTATTCCCTCATGTGCCAGTGCGCAGACACCCGACGCAAATGGGAACGAAGTCGAGACCGTGATCGTTACCGGATCGTTGCTGCGCAAGGCACAACAAGACATGGCCACGCCGGTCATCAGCGTCGATGCCGGTGCAATCAAAGCGACCGGCACGCTCAATATTGGCGAACTCGTCAACTATATTCCGCAGAATGTCGGCAGTATGGGCGGTTTCCAGGATTTGTCGAAGGGCGGCTCAGATGGCCATGACTCCCGTTCCGCGAACCTGCGCGGGCTGGGAGTAGGGGCCACGCTGGTGCTTCTCAACGGCCACCGTGTTGTTGCGTCGGAAGGTTACGTCAATCTCAACAGCTTGGTGCCGGATATCGAGATTTCGCGTGTCGAAACCGCTCTTGGCGGCACATCGGCGATTTACGGTGCGGATGCCGTCGCCGGCGTGATGAACATCATCACGGACAAGCGCTTCGAAGGTTTCGATATATCGACCCAATACACCAATGTCGACCCAGCCTATGACTATCAAATTCAAGCACGGCTCGGCGCGAGCGGCGAAAAATTCCACGTCGTGGGATCCATTGCCTATACCTATCAGGGCCGGTTGCAGAATTCCGACCGATCGGTGACCAACTTCTTCAGCGGTTCGTCTGGGACCGGCGCCAATCCCGGCTCTTTCACAATGTACTCACGGCCGCATACGTCGACGAACGGCGATGTCATCATCAATGGGGTCAACTATTCGCAGCTTTATGACAACTACAGCAACCTGACCACCGGTGGTCTATCGGTGGTGGATCCGGATTGCGGAGCGGACGGCTCCGACAGTGTTTTCACCGCTGCCAAGACCGTCAATCGCGGCACGACGACTGTGACTGCTCCGGGTTACGCCATCGGCACATGCAGCTTCAACTTCCAGCCGTCAAATCCGTTGCGTCCGGAAAGCCGTGGCCTGTTGATGCATACCGACGCGGAATACGATTTCGCCAAGGACCAGAAAATCTATATGGAGTTCGCGGCTTATCATCAGGACTCCGCCCGTTATGGCGTCCCTTCATTTGCCCAAAACCACAATGCGGGTTCGGCCCCTGTCATGCCTGCAGATAACCCCTACAACCCGTTTGGGGTCGATTTGCAATACACGGGCCGCGCTATCGGTGCGGCGGGTTTTGCCGGCATCAAGTACAAGGTCGAGAAAGACGAAGTGAACCAGTTCCATGGCGTCATCGGAGCAAAGGGTGACCTGCCTGTCGGCGACTGGCAATACGATGTGAGCCTAGTGCACTCGACGTCCAGTATCTTGGTCAAAGACAAAGACACCAACATGGACCTTTTCCAGGCGGCTCTGGACGGATATGGCGGTCCCAACTGCAATTATCGCTGGAACGGTGCAGGATCGGGTGCGGTAGCAGGAAGCGGCAACTGCCTGTGGTACAGCCCCTTCTACGCGGATTCTCAGACTCAGGACGCCTCGCTGATCTACAATCTTCAGAGCAACGTCTTCTGGGAAACCATTCGCGAGAATCAGGTGTTCGAGGCGTCGGCAAACGGAACCTTGTTGACGCTCCCTGCCGGTCCTATGGCGGCGGCAGTGGGTGTGCAATACCGTCGTGAATACCTGTCAACGACTTACTCGGAAACCGCGAAGAGCGGCCTTGGCGGGTTCTACGGCCCCTCCAAGGATGTCTCCGGCGCGCGATTCATCAGAAGCTACTTCGCCGAAGCCAATGTTCCGATCATAACCGATCTGAACCTGGATGTGGCGGCGCGTTACGAAGACTACGGTCACTTTAACAGCGTCTCTCCCAAGGCCGAGTTGAACTGGAGAGCGATTCCGGACTTCCTGTCCCTCAGGGCCTCGTACGGCAAATCCTTTCAGGCTCCGGGTATCCTCAACACGTTGTCGGGGCAGATCGGAGTGGGTGTGACATCGATCACGGATCCGATCGAGGGTACGACGACGTTCCGGACCGTTGTCACCGAGGGTAATGCGGATCTGAAGGCTCAGAAGGCCAATTCCTACAATTTGGGTATGACCGTTTTGCCGTTGAACGGGTTGAGCTTCTCGGTTGACTACTGGAATTACGAGTATACCAATCAGATCCTGACCCAGAGCGCGCAGGCCGTCATCAACGACGATCCTAGTGGATCGCAGGTGGTTCGTGACACCAACGGCGTGGCGCAGACCATCTATATCATGTCGTTTAATGCGCCGAGCGGAACGACGACATCGGGTCTCGATTTCGCGACCGACTATACGATGGATCTGTGGGGTGGCATTTTCAACGTTCGTGATACGCTGACTTATCTGTTGGCCTATGACGTAGACACCGGCACGTTGGTCTACAATGGTGTCGGACGGCGAAACGCAACGTACACATCCCCCGGCAGTGCGGCCGCTGCGCCGCGTATGCGCAATCTTCTCACCACATCCTGGTCGTCTGGCATCCACGCCCTCAGCGTGACATGGCGATATACCTCATCAGTGTGGGACGACTACGGTATGGTGGTTACTGCCAAACCAACGGTCAAGGTCGGGGCATTTCATGTGTTCGACTGGCAATATCGCGTGGCGCTCGGTCAGGACGGGCGTTACGAACTCAACGTCGGCATGATCAACATGTTCGACACCATGCCGGGTACAGCCAAGTACACTGGCTATCTTCCCAGCGTTTCGGATGCGCTTGGGCGCCAAGCTTATGTCAAGTTTGGAGTCCATCTCTGATACGGACGTCCCAGTCCTCCCTCGGGACTCCGGCGGAGCAACATGGCGGTATTTCTTCCACCGCCATGTTGCTCCGTTTGGTTGGGTCAATTGTGAGCATCCGATGAAGTCTCACCTGGCCGGAGGGTGCTTTCCGCCCCACCGGAGACCTGGATCTGCTGGGCTTCGGTCCGTCTGATCCCGATGCCCTGAAGGTTGTGTTTGCCGAAATCTGCTCGGTACCAGACCACCGTGATGCATTGACCTTCGACATCGGCAGCATCGCGGTAGACGCAACATCTGCAGACTATCGGCAAAAGAGTCCGAGCGGTTCACGCTCGATCCACTCCATCAGCGGCAGTGGTTGGTGCCTTTTAATTTATCGAGATAGTCCGCCCACCAAGCCATCATCTTGACACGCTCATCCCAATGCTCGCCGCGCGCATACACGCCGCGCATGCTCTTTCGTCCTTCGATATGTGCAAGCTGCCGCTCGATGGCATCGGGTGCCATTTGCCCGATTCATTGAGCAGCGTTGATGCTGAAGCCCGAAATCCATGTGCCGTGACTTCGTCCGGGCCATATCCCATACGTCGTAGCGCGGCGTTCATTATTGTTTCGGATATCGGCTTGGCAGTGGTCCGGATGGAGGGAAATACCAGCCGTCCTCTACCAGTGATCGCGCGCAGCTCATGCAAGATCGTGAGTGCTTGCTGCGAGAGTGGGACTTCGTGCTCGGAACGCATTTTTGTCCGTTGAGCCGGTATTGTTCAAATCGCCGCTTCAAGGTTGAATTCTCGCCATTCGGCGGCACGCAATTCGCCGGGACGAGGAAATAACAGCGCCATCAGCTTCAGGGTCGCAGCTGTTGCCGGCTGTCCCTCAAAGCCGTCGATGGCCCTGAGCAATGCGCCGAATTCCTTCGGTTTTATGATGGCAGCTCGAGGTTTCGGCTTGTACTCGGTCAGCGCCCCGCACAGAGCAATGGTCGGGTCGGTCTCGGCGCGGCCAGTTGCTATCGCATAGCGACAAACACAGCCGATCACCTCTCGCAAGCGGCGTGCGGTTTCGATGCGTCCTCGCGCCTCCACCGCTTGCAGTACGGGCAGGACGTCAACCGGACGAAGACGGCTTATGTCCCGGTCGGCCAAATCGGGGTATGCAAGGCTGAGCATCCACTCAAGTTTTTTGATCGTGGACGAGGCTCGTTCTTGACCACCTTCTTTTTGGGGACGGCCCTTTTGGGCGAGATACTCCTCGCCCATCTCGCGAAAGGTCGTTTTGGGTGGTGAGGGAGCGTGCTTGGCTTCTTTTTTTGCCTCTGCCGGATCGGTACCTGCCCGGAGCAGCCGTTTTGCCTCTTCGCGCAACAGGCGAGCCTCAGCCAAGGAGACGCCAGGGTAGTGGCCGAGGGCCAACAGCTTTTGCTTGCCAGAGAAGCGGTAAGCGAATCGCCATAATCGGGAGCCGTTAGGCTGCAGCCAAAGCTGCAAGCCGCCGCCGTCCGACAGCTTTTCGAGTTTGCCAGGTTTTTTCGGTCAGCACTTACAAGTTGTGTCCGAGAGCAAGTCAGGTTCTCCGACGGTGCCGATACCAACACTACCATCGAAGCGATACCAACAGGAATATCAACAAAATTCCGGATGCAGGCGAATTCGGGCGAGCAGCAGCGACCAACGACTTTGATAATATCAAGCCATTTCAGTCGGTTGCGGACGTCTGAGGATGGTGGTGAATGAGGGACTGGTGCCGGAGGTGAGAATCGAACTCACGACCTACCCCTTACCAAGGGGTTGCGCTACCACTACGCTACTCCGGCGACCGGTGGGCTGTTTGCCCTGAAGAGCGGCGTCTATATCCTATTGTGCGGCTTAAAGGAAAGGGGTTCTGCGTGGCACATTCGCCCAAATCCCCAGCGCAGAGGGAGCGGCTTGCCGCCGCATTGCGGGAGAACCTCAAGCGCCGGAAGGCTCAGGCCCGCGATCAGGATTCACGGGTCGAGAAGGGTTTGGCCGCTGTTCCCGCCGCGCCAGCCCCGGTTGAGCCGCCTGCGCCCGCCTCTGGCGACCTCGAGGACCCAAAACTGGGCTGATGGGGCAGCAGGGAGCGCGTGCCGAAAAGTGGTAACCGGTTTTCGAGCGGGAAGCGTGACAGGACAACGAGGCGCTGTCACAGGCGCGCCGGGCGCGCTAGAACCGCAGTTCACTTTCTGCCGGTATCCGAGGGGCAATGGACAAGATCAGTATTAAAGGCGGGCAGCGCCTGAAGGGCCAAATCCCGATCAGCGGTGCCAAGAATGCCGCATTGCCTCTTATGGTGGCGAGTCTCCTCACCGACGAGCCGCTTACCCTGACCAATGTGCCCCAGCTTGCCGACATCGTCTTCATGGCCGATCTGCTCCGCAGCTTTGGCGTGTCGGTCGATTGGCAGCCTGGTACCCAGTTGGGGCAGGGCGGCACCTACCGGCTTCAGGCCGACCGGGTGCGCGGGACGACCGCTGAATACGACACCGTCCGCAAGATGCGGGCGAGCTTCTTTGTGTTGGGGCCGTTGGTCACCCGGCTCGGGCTCGCCAAGGTGTCGCTGCCCGGCGGCTGTGCTATCGGCGCCCGTCCCGTGGATCTGCATCTCAAGGGTTTGCAGGCGCTGGGGGTCACCATCGATCTGGCCCAGGGCTATGTCTACGCCGATGCGCCAGCCGGGCTTATCGGCGGCGAAGTGGTGTTTCCGACCGTGACCGTTGGCGCCACCGAGAACGTGCTGATGGCGGCGTGCTTGGCGAAGGGCCGCACCGAGATCGTCAACGCCGCCCGCGAGCCCGAGATCGTCGATCTCGGCAATTGCTTGATCGCCATGGGCGCGAAGATTTCCGGCCTTGGCACCTCGAAGATCGTCGTGGAGGGCGTTGACCGTCTGCATGGGGCGGCTCATTCGGTGCTGCCCGACCGCATCGAGACCGGCACCTATGCCATTGCCGTGGCGATTGCGGGCGGCGAGGTCGAGCTGACCGGTACCTCGCCCGACCTGGTGGCGTCCCTTTTGGATGTTTTGGCGCTGGTCGGGGCCGAAGTTTCTTCCACGGGAAGCGGATTCAAGGTTGTACGCGACGGATTTCACCCTAGATCGGTATCGGTGAACACGGCTCCCTTCCCGGGCTTCCCGACCGATTTGCAGGCGCAGTTCATGGCGTTGATGGCGATCGCCGAGGGCACGTCCCGCATCCGGGAGACGATTTTCGAGAATCGTTTCATGCACGTCCCCGAACTCATGCGCATGGGCGCCGACATCAAGGTCGAGGGCGATTCCGCCATCGTCACCGGCGTGCCGAAGCTGATGGGCGCTCAAGTGATGGCGACGGATTTGCGGGCCTCGTCCAGTCTTGTGCTTGCGGGCCTCGCGGCGGAAGGCGAAACCATCGTCAATCGCGTCTATCATCTGGATCGTGGCTTCGAGCGGCTGGAGGAAAAACTCCGCGGCGTCGGAGCGGACATCGAACGTCAAAGCGAGCGGTAAAAGCGTATGACCACCACCGGACCCATTCTCGCCGCCCAGGATGCCGAAGATCTCGAAGTGATCTCGGCCCGCCTGCAAGATGCTGTCGCCAAGGTCGGCGATCTCAAATACCTGCCGACGAAGCGGCGCTTTGTGGCCGTGTTCAACCGCTTCCAGTGGGAGAACGGCAAGCCCGGCAATTTGCGCATCCGCTCGGGGCTGCATTTCGACGGCGTGCTGGCGGTCAAGTCGAAGAACATCAAGATGGGCGCGCCCGGGGCCGTTCTGTCGCTGCTCGCTATTCGCTTCACGCCGGTCGGCGATGGGGCTTCCGAAAATCCTGCCGGCAAGGTGGAACTGACGTTCTCCGGCGGCGGCGTGATGCTGCTGGAGGTCGAATGCCTCGAAGCCGCACTCGCCGATTTGACCGGTCCATGGGCCGCGCGCGGCCGCCCCTCCCACGAAGAAGAATAGTCATGCGCCGCTGGCTCGCCGCCAATTCGGAGACCTTTGCCACCGATTTCGACGCGCTTCTGACCATGAAGCGCGAGACCGACGCCGATGTCTCGACGTCGGTGCGGGCGATTATCGCCGATGTGCGGGCGCGCGGCGACGAAGCTCTGGTCGAGCTTTCCAACAAATTCGATCGTGCCCAGATCACGGCCGCAACGCTGCGTCTCACGCCTGCTGAAATCGACGCGGCCCGCGTCGCGTGCAAGCCGGAAACGTTGAAGGCGCTCGACGTCGCCGCCCGCCGGATCGAGGCGTATCACCGCCGTCAGCTTCCGGTCGATGCATCCTATACCGACGACACCGGTGCCCGGCTCGGCTGGCGTTTTACGCCGCTCGATAGCGTTGGCCTTTATGTCCCCGGCGGCACCGCCAGCTATCCCAGTTCCGTCCTGATGAATGCCATTCCGGCGGCGGTTGCCGGGGTGAAGCGTTTGGTGATGGTGACACCCGCGTCCGGCGGCAAGATCAATCCACTCTCCATTGAAGCGGCGCGCCGCGCCGGGGTGACCGAAATTTATCGCATTGGCGGGGCCCAGGCCGTCGCTGCGCTGGCTTACGGCACCAAGACCATCGCGCCCGTCGATAAAATTGTTGGTCCCGGCAATGCCTATGTCGCTGCTGCCAAGCGTGAAGTGTTCGGACATGTCGGCATCGATTCCGTTGCTGGTCCCTCGGAAATCCTGGTCATTGCCGATGCCGGTAACGATCCGGAGTGGATCGCCGCCGATCTCCTATCCCAGGCCGAGCACGACAAGGTCGCCCAAGCGATCCTGATCACCGACGATGCCGCCTTCGCGCATAAGGTCGATGACGCCGTCACCCGGGCGCTGGTGCTGTTGCCGCGCCAAGAGATCGCCGCGGCGTCGTGGAACGATTACGGCACCATCATCGTCGTGAACCATCTCGCCGACGCCGCCGCGCTCGCCAACCGCATCGCGCCCGAGCATCTGGAACTTGCCGTCGCCGATCCTGATGGCTTTCTGCCGTTTATCCGTCACGCCGGGGCGATTTTCCTCGGTCGTTACACGCCCGAGGCGATGGGCGATTACATCGCCGGACCCAACCATGTGTTGCCGACCGCCCGTACGGCGCGCTTTTCGTCTGGGCTCTCGGTCGCCGATTTTGTCAAACGCTCGACGCTTCTGTCCCTCAGCCCCGCGGCGATTGCGGTGTTGGGACCCGATGCCATTGCGCTCGCCGAAGCGGAAGGACTTGATGCACATGCCCGCTCGGTGGCGGCGCGTCTGAACCGAACAACCAACCGAAATGACCGCTGATCCGCAGTTCCGCTTGGTCGGTGTGAGCCTGGAGGAGAAATCCTCCGAAGGTCACGGCCGCGAGGTGGAGCACGAGCGTCAGATCGCACTTTACGATTTGCTGGAGTCGAATAGCTTCCGCCCGATCGGTTCGCCTGGCGGACCCTACAATCTGCTTCTCAGCTTGGAAGAGAACCGGCTGACCTTCACCATCTACCTTTTGAACGAAGAGCGGCACGGCACGCTGATCCTGTCGCTGACCCCGTTCCGCAAGGTGATCAAGGACTACTTCGCCGTCTGCGACAGCTACTTCAAGGCCATCCCTGATCAGCCCTCGGGCCGTATTGAAGTGCTCGACATGGGCCGCCGCGGCCTGCACGACGAGGGCGCCAACATCCTGATCGAACGCCTGAAGGGCAAGATCGAGATCGATTTCGACACCGCGCGGCGGCTTTTTACCTTGATTTGCGTGCTGCACCTCAAGGGCTGAGAAACGGGCTGGGCGTGGCCGGGAGTGAGGCGAAGGTGCACGCCCACGCCGATTTTGAGCAATTTCAAGCACTTTTACGGTCCTCCAGCGGTGGATGGACCTGCGCAAACCCTTGCTTTTGCCGGTTTTCGGTGCATTCTCCCGCCAGATTTCTCCAACACCTTTTTTCGAGGCCTGATGCCTAAGGAAGAACTGCTCGAATTCGAAGGCGTGGTCAGCGAGCTTTTGCCCAACGCGACCTTCCGCGTGAAGCTGCAAAACGGCCACGAGATCATTGCCCACACCGCCGGCAAGATGCGCAAGAACCGCATCCGCGTGCTGACGGGCGACAAGGTTATGGTCGAAATGACGCCCTATGACCTGACCAAGGGGCGCATCACCTATCGCTTCAAGTGATCGCATGGGGCTGATCCTGGCCAGCGAGTCTCCGCGCCGCAAGGCGCTGCTTGCCCAGGTTGGCATCACGCCCGATCTCATTCGCGCCGCCAGTCTCGACGAGACGCCCTTGAAGGGCGAGCTGCCGCGCATCTATGCGATGCGTCTGGCCGCCGAGAAGGCCGAAACCGTCGCCGTCAAATACCGCGAAACCCACGCCATGCTGGTGCTCGGCGCCGATACGGTGGTGGCAGCCGGCCGACGCATCCTGCCCAAGCCCGAAGACGATGCGGGCGTCCGCGCCTGTCTCAACCTTCTCTCCGGCCGCCAGCATCAGGTAATGACGGCGGTGGCGCTGATCCTGCCCAATGGCGAGCTGCGCCGCCGCATGGTGGTCACCCGCGTCGCCTTCCGCCGCCTCACCGCCGCCGAAATCGAAAAATACGTCGATTGCCGCGAGGGCCTGGGCAAAGCCGGCGGCTATGCCATTCAGGGCCGCGCTGAAGTCTTCGTCGCCCGCCTCAACGGTTCCTATTCCAACGTCGTCGGCCTACCGCTCGCCGAGACGGTGCTGCTCCTGCGCGGCTCGGGCTACGCCTGCTGACGCTGCTTTCCAATGAGCGTCGCGGCGCTGACCGCCATCCTAAATTGTCATCCCCGGCCGGACGCCGCGCAGCGGCGGGAGGGGAAAAGGCGACATACGCGATCAAGTGTTTGTTGAATTCATAATGTTGGACGCCGTAGCTAAGAAGCGCCAGACTGTACCCCGCACAGCCGTGGAGACGTCCGGTGCTACTTCCGACCTTCTTGGGTATAGTCTTGACATTTGCCGCTGTGGTGATGTTCGTCGCCTATCTCGTCAATTGTTGGCGTAACCGACGGAACATCTCCAGGGACCACGGCGAGCGCTTCTAGATATCCGCCGTTCCCTCGATCTTGTTCCAACGCGCGGCAGTTGGCTCTTCCAGCTTGCGACAGAACTTGCCTTAGCCAGAACAAAACTACAGGTTTTGAACGGCCTAAATTGAGACAATCCTCTCTTGACGGGAATAAACCGCGTAGTACGGTAATAAGAGCGCTCCGTGGAACGCTGCGCTGGCGCCTTGCCGTCGGCGACTCCCTCTTCCATCAAAAGTTAGTTTGCAACAAACGCAATTTGGTGCGCGAAAGGAATACCAATGGACTGGGATTGGGAGGCAGTGTGTGAGGCTGTAACAGGTCGGCGCAGAGTCTCTATAGAAATTTTGTGGCATGAACTCAAAGAGCTCGGGTTCACCAATCTACCTGCCTTGCCTGCGGCCATGGGGCCGGAAAATTTTGGTGACTATAGAGCCGAACGATGCAGTCAGGTTGCCATGGCGGTGCTCGGGAGGTCCGAAGCGAGCGAGCGCGAAGTTGTGGCAAGAATTTTGGCAGCGAAGGACAAGAGGTAATGCAACGCCGAGTCCCTCTGTAGAAAGGTATGACCGAATCTGGCGTGTCTTTGTCCTTCCCACTGACCATGAGCTAGAGAAAGCATTGCCCAATGTCGGAAGTGACCACCCTTCTAAATTCCATTGAAAAAGAAGTATTTCGCGCCATTTGCCCTACTGTCCCTCTGGCACCGTTGCGCAAATAGCCAAGACATCCTCGGTGTGGTCAATAATGCTGAACTGATTGGTTTTGGGCTTGTTCGGGAGTCGATCCACAAGGACCTCACTCTCACCCTGACAAAATTGTACGACAAAGGTGACGATGATCTCGCATTTCAGCGGGTTTTCCGCCTGTGCATGCCAGAAGGCGCTGCACCGGTGGTGGACAATGCTGCCTACGTCGAGGCTGAGAAAATATACGCCGCAGCTCTAAACGGTAAGGATGACAATGCACTGAAGTCGCTACGGCTGCTCAGAAATAAAGTACTGGCACATACCGATACACGGAGCGCAAAACAGACTGCAATTTATAGGCACGCCCAAATCGTTCTGGATGATTCCATCGCCATCTGCGAAAGGCTCTCGGTGGCATTAGGCACCGAAGTACTTTCGTTTTCTTCTTGTAAGGACGTATGGGCTTATGAAGCCGATCGTTTCTGGCGAGCACTGGTGGCAGAGGTTCCAGAGATAGGAGAATGATCGGTTCTGCCGCATCCGAGACCGAATTGCGCTTGCTCGAAGGTCCGAATCCGAGTGCAAGGCTGCTCCTTCGTGGGCGGGCGGCGCCAGGCGTGCGTGTTCGGCGCTGCGGCCGCGTAAGCCACCTACCAAAGCGGCAAACAGAATCCGCCTCGCGTTATGCCAACCGACATAATCACAGACTCAATCCGTCATGGCCGCCCTTGAGGCGGCCATCCAGGAAGCCACGGATTTTCCAGGTGAATCTGGATGGCCGCCTCAAGGGCGGCCATGACGAAAAAGTCATAACCACGCAGGTTGGCATTAGTTAACCGCATCCGTTCATGTACATGAACAACTTCTGCAACTGCGCCTCGCGCGTAACAGCGTCATGTTTGTCGCACCGGCTTGAATTGTTGGCATCGCGTACCCATTTCCAAATCCGGAATTTTTTCGATGGAGGTGCTTGGCGACCGCAGCGCGCGACCGGAATGGGGTGAAACCATTCCGGAGGAAGACGGGGCGTAACGCGCAGAGGGTCTATACTTTCGGTGTGTCAAAGACAGACAGGAGATTTACGCGCGGCGCACGCGCGTCGAACGGTTCGCCCTCGGCTCCGCGGGAATGAAGCGAATGTGCTCTGTCGATTGCCGCCTGAAAACGGCTTCCGGAGGCTGCTGCGGCTTCGAGGTGAAAAGCGGGGGATGGTGACATCGGTCCGCTTTTTGCCGTTTATAAGGGCGCCTGCTACCCTCTATTCTCCAGATTCGCACCGGCAGCCCATGAACACCTTTGTCAACGCCTTCCTGCTCACCTACGCCGCGCTGTTTCCGATCATCAACCCGGTCGGTAATGCGCCGCTGCTGCTCGGCCTGACGCGCCGTTACAGCGAAGCTGAGCGCCGCCGCGTCGTGCGCGGCATTGCTATTTACAGCTTTTTCCTGCTGCTCGGCTCGCTCGTGATCGGTTCGCACGTGTTGGAGTTTTTCGGCCTCAGCTTGCCCATCGTCCGTATCGGCGGCGGCATCGTAGTGGCGGCGTTCGGTTGGGAACTGCTCAATTCCGGCCATTCGGCCGACGATCGCGCCGCGGCTGCCAGTCCGAGCCCGCGCGCCGCGCTCGATGCCTTTTATCCGTTGACCATGCCGATGACGGTCGGCCCCGGTGCCATGAGCGTCGCGGTGGCGATCGGCAGCCAGCGGCCGACAGGGCTCGAACTGTCCCAAATCCTGGCGCAGGAAGGCGCCGCGATCCTCGGCATCCTCGCGGTCTCGATCACCATCTACCTGTGCTACCGCTACGGCGAAGGCTTGGTGGCCAAGCTCGGCGCCAGCGGCAGCAACGTCGTGATCCGGCTGTCCGCCTTTTTGCTGTTCTGCATCGGCATCCAGATCATTTGGCACGGCTGGCAGGGGCTTGCGCCCCTGCACTGATCACATCTTGCTGACGCCGGTAAGCGTGAGCGTTTTGCCTGCCCGCAGCACTGTGACGGTCGTCACCTCGCCACCAGCTGCCAGCACCTTCTTCAGTGCTTCCATGTCGGGCACCGGCGCGCCGTTGATTGAGAGCAGGATGTCACCGGTCTGAATCGCCATCTGCTCGGCCAGCGAACCTTTGTCGACACTGGCGATGACGACTCCGGCCGTCCGCTTGGCTTTCTTGGCTTCCTCGGGCGTGAGGGCGCGGGCGGCAATGCCGAGATGAATTGGTCCGGCCGCCGGGGCGGGGGCGACCGCCGGTGGCGGCAGCAGCTTTTCGATCCCGGCGTTGGGATCGGTAAGCGTCGCGGTCAGTTCCAGCGTCTGGCCGCCGCGGAACACCTTGACCGGCACTTGGTTGCTGGGTTTGCCGTTCAGCGCCTTCAATCCGATCTTGCGGAGCGTGTCGATGTCGGGCACCGGCTGTCCGCTGGCTTCGAAGATGACGTCATCGACTGCCAAGCCCGCGGCTTGGGCGGGACTGCCGGCAAAGACGGCATCCACGACGAAGCCGGTGTTCCGAGTCCAGCCGAGTTTGGCGAATTTTCCGGGAACGTTTTTGGTGGTCACACCCCACGACGGTGTGAATCGTGAGCCATCGGTGAAGTTCGCTGCCGCCAGGGTGGCAAAGGCGTCGGCCAGCCGGTGGGCGATGTCGATGGTCGAGGTGCGAAACGACTTGACCGAGGCCTTGCCGTCGCTGCCCGTGATCTGAAGATCGAAGCCGTATTTGAAATCGCGTTCGAGGTTGGGATAGTTCCACAGCGTGATTTGGTTGATCTGGGCGGGTGTCACCGAGATATCGGCGCCTTCGTCGCGTTCCGATTGGGTGGTCTGGGTCGAGCCGCCCATGTAGGGCGTGTAGCTGCCGCCGGGCCCGATGATGCCGCCCCAACTCGGCACCCACTGGCTGTTGGTGTCGGTGTAGTGGATGTTGGTGTGCAGATCGACATGCGCCTTGGTGGCGATACCGCTGGTGGGCCGGCCGCCGCGCCAGTCGCTATAGGATTCGTGCAGCGCGTTGAGCACCGCGATGGCTTCGTCGATCGATGCCATCAGAGTCGGCTGGTAGTAGATCTGCACCGTTTGCAGATCTCTGTCACCGATGTCGGCGGCGAAGGCCGCATTGCTGGTGAACAAAGCGCCCGCTGCTGCGAGTGCGAGACCAAGCCTAATTGTCCTGCTGAGTGTCATAAGTCATGCCCCCCTGAAGACTTGTAACGATACGGATTATAGCGTTGGGGTGTCTCAAAGATTTCGCAATTATTGCGACCCGCTGCCGTCATCGCCCGGTTGGTAATGCTCGGTATCTGATATTTCAGGTTGTGGTGAATCTACTATTCGCTATTCTCTTGCACTTCACCATGAAAGCTTCATAAGCATCGACATGGCTCAGGACGTCCTTATCAATGTCAGCGTCGGCGAGGTCCGCGTCGCGGCTGTGGAAAACGGCCGTCTCCAGGCGCTGAGCTGCACGCGGCTGCTCGGGGCAGAGGAGCCGGGCAGTGGTGGCCTGATCGGCGATATTGTGCTCGGCCAGGTGGCCCGCGTGGTGCCGGCGGTGCAGGCGGCATTTGTTGAGATCGGTCACGAGCGCGCCGGCTTTTTGGGCGCCCGCGAGCTGCGCTGTTTGTCCGGCGATCCTTCCGTCGATCCGTTGATCAGTTCGGTCATGCACGAAGGCGACAAGGTGCTGGTGCAGATTGTCAAGGAGCCGATCGGCGACAAGGGTGCCCGCCTTACCGCCAACGTCACCATTCCAGGCCGCCTTTCCGTATTCACGCCGCTGCAGCCCGGCGTCGGCATTTCGCGGCGCATCGAAGACGAAAGCGAGCGTGCTCGTCTGGCAGCCATCGGGGAAAAGCTGTTCGCCTCGGGCGAGCTCAAAGGCGGCTGCATTCTGCGCACCGCCGCGGTGGGCGCGGACGAAGAGGAACTGCGCGAAGACCTCATCCGCTTGGAAGAGGAGTGGGGCGAGATTTCCGCCGCGCGCAAAAACGCCAAAGTTCCGTCGACGCTGCGTCGCGATCTCGGCCCCATCGAGCGGGCGCTGCGCGACACCGTTCATGACGGCACCCTTTCGATCTTGATCGACGATGCCAATGCGGTCACCCGCGCGCGCGCCTATTGCCACGAAGCGATGCCGGATATGGAAGACCGCGTTGCTCTGTTCGAAGGCCCCGGTGCGTTGTTCGCCGACCTCGAAGCCGATATCGACGGTTTGGTGCACCTACGCGTGCCGCTGCCGTGCGGCGGTTGGATCACCGTGGAAGGTACCGAGGCGCTGACCGCCGTCGACGTCAATTCCGGCAGCTTCACCCATGCTGCGGCGGTGGAAGATACCGGCCTGATCGTCAATGTCGAAGCGGCGCGTGAGATCGGCCGCCAGATTCGCTTGCGCGGCATCGGCGGGCTGATCGTCATCGACTTTATCCATATGAAAGAGATGGGCAACGTCGAACAAGTTTTGGCCGAACTGTCCGGCAGCTTGGCGCGCGATGGTGTGCCGGTGAGCGTCGGTCCGGTGACCGCGTTTGGTCTGGTCGAAGTCACGCGCAAGCGGGTGCGCGGCCCGCTGGTGTCGCAATGGAGCGAGGACTGCTCCACCTGCCACGGCCTTGGCCGGGTACGCCGTCCGGATGTGGTGGCGATGGACGTGCTGCGCCGGATCGAAGAAACCGTGAAGGCTGCGCCGGGCCTTGCGATCGTCGTACGCGCGGCGCCCGAAGTGGTGCGCTGGATGGAGGGGCAGGGGGCAATCGAAGCCCTCGCCAGTAAGGGAATCGCCCGCGTCACGTTTCAGCTCGAAGAGGGATTTTCCCGGGAGCGAATTGAGGTCGGAACCCGTGCCAAAGCCGACTGACGTGTCAAATAAGTGTCCGATTTGCAAAAAGGACACGGTCGTGACCCACCGGCCGTTCTGTTCCCAGCGCTGCGCTGACATTGATTTAGGCAATTGGCTCAATGGAAATTACGCAATCCCCTCAGACGTTCCCGTGACGGAAGAGGAATTTGGTGTGCTTGACGAATTGTCGCACTAGGGTTTGGCGTCCTGACCTGTCCGGCCTAATATCCCCATGGGGAAACGTAGCTTATGAGGGAATGCCATGCGCCGCAGGGCAGCAGCAGCTATATCTGTGTGTTTAGTGCTTTCGACACCCGCTTTTGCGAGCGGTTACGGCCTTCGTGACGCCAGTGCGTCCACGTTGGGCGTGTCATATGCCGGCAATGCCGCCAACGGCTCGGTGCCGACCACCATGGTCTTCAATCCGGCCACGGTGAACGACGTTGGCACCTTCGACATTGCCGTCAGCAACACCGGCCTCCTACCGCAGACGTCGGCCAACTTGACCGCCACCAACGCGGTGGGGTCCGCGGTAACGGGGACGACCCATCCGGTCGACATCGTCAACACCGCGCTCCTGCCGTCGTTCGCCTTGCGCTATCGCTTGACGGACAAGTTGGCGGTGGGCCTGCAGATGTCGTTCCCGTGGGGCATGATCACCAACTACAAGCCTGATCCAGTGACGCGCTATTACGCCACCATGAGCGACGTGAAGTCGCTCAACACCCAGTTCATCGTCGGCTATCAGCTGACGCCGGAGCTGTCGTTCGGCGGCGGTCTGCAAGTTCAGTACATCAAGGGCCGCTTGGCCAAGGCGATTGACGTCGGTTCCGTCTCCTATGGCCTGTACCTTGCCGGCACGTTGCCGGTTCTCATTCCGGGCACGGTTCCCGGCGGCAACGACGGTTTCGTCGAACTGCGCGCCCAGAACTGGTCGACCGGCTGGGTACTCGGCACCGAATGGAAGCCGCGTCCCGACGTGTCGGTCGGTGTCTCCTACCGCTCGGCGATTTACAACACGCTGAAGGGCAACGAGTACTTCACGCTCGATGCCGTCGGCACAACGTTGAGGACCTATACCGGCCTGTTTGCCAACAGCCAGGCCACGGCGAAGTTCCACAATCCGGCAATCATCACCTTCGGCGTGAAGTGGGACGTCGATCCGCAGTGGACGGTGATGGCCGGCGGCGACTGGACCGGCTGGAGCATCTTCAAGCAGTTGACGGCCCATTCCTCCAATACGCATCAGCCCGACGATGTGACGCTGATGAATTATCAGGACAGTTGGTTTGGTTCGATTGGCGTTCAATACAAGCCGACCAAGGACTGGAAGCTTAGCCTCGGCACCGCGTTCGACGGCACGCCGACAGTTAGCCGCTACCGCACCCCGGGCATTCCGGATGGTGGTCGTTATTGGATCAGCGCCGGTGTCGGTTATACAATCAACCAGAACTTCGACGTCGATCTGTCGGTCGCGCGTCTGATCGCTGAGAAGGCCAACATCGCGTTGCTGCAGTCCGATACCGGAAACACGTCGCGCGGCAGCCTGACCGGCACGGTAAACATGCGGGTGACACTGGTTGGCCTTGAGCTGAACTATCACCTGTAGTCGCTTGATTGGAGAAGGTAGCGCGGCTAATTCAGTCGCCGTTCTACACATGGTTTGGTCCGACCGGCCGCAAGGCTGGGAGGCCCACGCTCCGCCGCGGTCCCCGCCCCCCGGGAGCCGCGGCGGAAGTGCATTTGGGGGCATTTTGCCGGCCGTTAGAACGCTTTCAGGAAATGGGGCGCCGATAGGTCGAGAGCAACAGCGAACGACGCGTATTTGGCGGTTTTCCGTCTGGAAGCGCGACAAACTTAGCGGCCCCGGCGCCGGGCTGGGGCGCGGCGAAGTGTTTAGCCAAACCCGCTGGTTAGGCTGGACAGGACGGCGCTCCTTGCCTAAAAGACGCCTCCCACTGTGCCCAGGTAGCTCAGATGGTAGAGCAGCGGATTGAAAATCCGCGTGTCGGTGGTTCAATTCCGCCCCTGGGCACCATTGCCTCATAATTAGGCAGTCAAAAACTCCTCAAAAACGAAGCTAAGTCGATGTTCTGATGATGTTATTCAGAACATAGCTTCGCATCGCGGAACGCCCAAGCACCTGACATTTGTTGGTACGGTGTTGGTACGGAAATGGGGGCTCTGTTGGTATGGAACCCCGTTTCTGCTATTTGTAGCGCATGGCGCTGACGGACCTCGAATGCCGTAAGACGAAAGCCACCGACAAACTCGTGAAGCTGTCGGACATGGGCAGCCTCCAGCTGTGGATATTTCCGAACGGCTCAAAGCTCTGGCGCTTTGCCTATCGGTTCGCTGGCAAGCAGAAATCCCTCGCGCTCGGCCGGTACCCTGAAACGACGCTCCTCAGGGCCCGCATGGCGCGGGACAGCGCCAAGCTCCAGCTCAGCGAAGGCACGATCCAGGCCACAAGCGCCGCATGGAACGCCTGGAGCGCGAATTTCCGGGCGACAGCTTCAATGAGGTCGCCAAGGAATATATGGACAAGCAACGCCGGGAGGGCCGCTCGGAATCGACGCTCTCGAAAACCGAATGGCTGCTGGACTTTGCTAGACCGATACTTGGCCCCATGTCCGTGAAGGCCATCCGCCCCGTGGATGTGCTAGCCGTGCTGCGCACCGTCGAGCGGCGAGGGCGGTACGAGAGCGCCCGCCGCTTGCGGTCCACCATCGGGGCGGTGTGCCGGTATGCGGTGGCGACGGCTCGGGCCGATGCCGACCCCACGGTCGCGCTCGCCGGAGCCCTCACGACCCCAACGGTGAAATCCCGCTCGGCGATCACTGATCCCAAGCAATTCGGGGCCTTGCTGCGGGCCATCGACGCCTTCGAAGGCCAGCCGCCGACCAAGGCGGCGCTTCAGTTGATGGCGCTGCTGTTTCCGCGCCCCGGTGAGCTTCGGGCAGCAGTCTGGGCGGAATTCGACCTCGATAACGCGGTGTGGATCATTCCGGCGGAACGGATGAAAATGCGGCGTCCGCATCGGATACCGCTGTCACGGCAGGCCATCAAAATCCTGCGCGATCTTCACGAAATCACTGGCACCGGCCCGATTGCCTTTCCGAGCGTGCGTACGGCGGATCGCCCCATATCGGAAGGCACGATGAATGCAGCGCTCCGGCGCCTGGGATACTCAAAGGATGAAGCTACGCCGCATGGATTCCGTGCCACGGCATCAACGCTGCTCAATGAGTCCGGCCGCTGGAACCCCGACGCTATCGAGCGGCAGCTTGCCCATATTGAGAGCGATGATGTGCGCCGTGCCTATGCCCGTGGCGAACATTGGGATGAACGGGTTCGCATGATGACGTGGTGGGCGGATTACCTCGACGAACTCAAGAGCACGGGAAATGTCATCCCGATGGATCGCAAGTCGGTCTGAGATGGGACACATTTCTTGTGCGTTATGCGGTGTCGGCGATGCACAGCGGCGGCAGCCCCGGCCGCTTCCAGGGGGTGGAAAGCAGATCGGTCTCGGGAGCTGTCGTTCCAGCCCATGCGCGGAAGAGAAACGGCCGCACGTCCGACAGGCTGGACGCACACTTCCCTACCATTTCGGTACAACGCATCTCGTCCGTCGTCACGGTGAGAACGAGAAGATTCGGGATACCGAGCGAGGCGCGATAGGATTCGCGCGCAAAAACGTGGCCATAGGAAGTGAGCTTCGCCAGTACCGACGTGCCGTTCCCCCCAGTACGGACAATCGGCATGGTTCTCCGATCCGCTTCCAAAGCGAAGAAACGATAGCTCTTGCGCCCGTCTCGGCGGTATTCGAGGCCGAAGATAGCATCGGGTACGACGTTGTCGCCGGTGCCGGCAGAAAGAACATACGGTCTGGCCGACCGGCGTGTTGCTTCCGGTGCCTTTGCCAAAATCTCGGGCCAAGGGATAAACCGAACATCGTCCCGGCCGTGGGTTGCCAGTTCGATGGATGCCAGCACTTCGCAGACCATCAGTGTGTGTTCGAACTGCCGAAGCGGTCCGTTTCTGAACCACGTGACCGTTTCCGCCTCGGTCGCGGCACCGGCGGCTTCAATGCCACCCTTGCCAAGTTCATACACAACCGGCTTGCACCGGGCGTTGGCAAACCGCCATTGCTCGGTTGGTCTATCAAGATAGCCCTCGTGAAATAGATCACCCAGCCGTTCGACAAAACGCTTTTCGGACGCGCCACCGACAAATTCGTGCAGGTATGTGGAGCGCAGAAATCGGTATCGCTGTAGCGTTCGGAATATTTCCATGTTTCGATCTGTCAGCGCGAGGCGCTTACCGGTCTTGGTGCGGTGCATGCGGGAACGGCGGTTCTGCATGAGATTGCCATACCACCAAGCAGCACATCTCCTCACGTGCGCGCAAGTTCCGCTATGCGAAGCGATGTGATGCGGCGAGCGTGAATGTTTTCATGAGGAAAATCTGCGCAGTCACCAAGATGTGATGATGAAGCTTCCCGCACCGTTACCAAACATCGCAGACCACAGCGCCGCATAGCGCTCGGATACAGGCGGAATTCGTTCGTATAGCTGGTGCGTCCTCACCAATGGAGGACACACCCATGCCATCCCTTCAAACCAACACGATCATTTATGGCGACTGCCTTCACATCATGAAGTCGTTGCCGGTCGCTTCAAGAGGCGCGGTTTCCGTTTTTTGCCGCCTTTTGCATGGACCAGCGCACTCGTCCTGCAACGTACTTGGCGAACGAGGCGATATCGAGGTCTATGGACGCGCGGTCGAGCGCGTGCAGATATTCATCCCGGTCTTCAACCAGGATGACCGTCCAAGGATACCCACCCGAGGCCAGCGCCACGTTCATCAGGAAGCGGGCCATACGCCCGTTGCCGTCCGGATACGGGTGGATGTATCCGAAAAGCCAATGGCCGAGCACAGCGCGTACGGATGGTTCCGGCTCCTTTTCAAGCAGATCGAAGAGGGCGCCCATGGCGTCGGAAACTGTATCGGCGCGCGGCGGCATGTAGCGGGAGCCGCGGAGGTACACGGGATTGCGGCGGTATCCGGCGAGAGCGGTGGCGGGGATAACGCCTGCCATGACAAACGGCTGAAAGAGCTCGCGATACCACTCGCGATGCGCGGCCCGAATAATTGCACCGGGGTCTTTGCCACCGATGATTTCTGCAACTGAGTTTTTCACCAGCTGAAACGCCTGCCAGTATCCACGCGCGGCGAGCGCATTCTTGCTCTCAGCGTCCACTGTGCTTTTTTTGGGATTCCAGGCGCCTGATCGAACACGCTCAATGAGGTCCGGCGTGACGCTGTACCCTTCGATGGAAAGGGAGTGATAGGCATCGCTCGTATAGATGTCGTCCACGAAGGAAAGATAGTCCGCCGGTTTTTTGGGCAGGCCGGGCGCTTTCGGGAAGGTCTCGATAACGGTGCCGCGCGCCGCCTCCCACAGCGCGTGAAGCCGCCCGACGATTGGCGGTACAGTGGTTTCGAGTGCAGTGAAGGTCTGCTCCGGCGCGAAAGGGTCATTCTCTCGGATCACGTATCCGGCCGATTTCATCGTGGAGACAATCTCGTCGGCAATGCCGTCGCGGCCAATCCTGCGGAATGCCCCCGCAAGGCGACCCGCCACGACCGAGCGCCCCTCGTCGAGAAGTTGGGCCAGCACTTCGGAGGCATCCTTGACGCGCGAAAGTATGATCTGCGTCTCGACCGGGTTCCGGGCGAAGAAGGATTCAGGGACGCGGACAAGCGTCGCGGTCGGTGAGAAGAGGCGCAGGCCCTCGCGTGACACAAGGTCGGTCTTGGCGGGCGTCCGCTGCTTGAGGTCGTATAGGGACGTGCCGAAGAGAAGCTTGATGGTGTTGTTGGCGCCCTTCGGGCTGTACACGACGACCTGGGCCGGGATGATCGTGTTCTCGGCTTGGAGGAGAAGCGACTGCTCAGGCGAAAGGTGCCACGCCTCGCCGAAGCGGTCGGTGCAATAGCGCGCACAGAACTCCCAGAACGACGCGAACCAGGGCGTGCTGTCGCTCTTTTGGGTACCTGGACTCGTAGAGATAAGCCAGCCCTTGGCGACTTCCCTCAGAAAGCCGTTCTTGAGAAGTCGTTCCCGGTGCACGCGGGAAAACTCGTTCGAGCGGAACACGCGTCGGTCCCGCTGGAGCTTTTGCAGGACCGCAAGCGATGCAGCGAGCTTTTCATGCGGCGCAGCCATGGTGGACGGTCCTTGTCTCGGCACACGTGTTTTATGTTGCATCAATACAAGTATATAACGTGTTATGTATGCAAGTCAACTATGTCATACATATGCAAGTGGATAGCGCCGTATAGGAGAAAGTCTTTTTGTTGTGAGGAAGCCCATGCCTTTGCTTCGGAGGTGACGGCTCATCCCGAATCAGGACCGCACCCCAAAGCGCATTGCTGAACGTCATAAAAGCTGGCGAGACTTGGTAGAACCGGCGGCGCTCGCAGGCAAGCTCACGCAGGCGTGCGTGCGGTTCTGGTAGGGGCACGGAGTGGGGCGTTCAGTGCAGATACGCTGGAGGGCTGGTGTGCATATACGTCGGTTGCGCGAAATTGAATCGTACGGCCGCGCTCGTCGATCTTCGCTTACTCTGGGCCTACTGGTCGTTCGGCTCGCTCAGAGCTTCCATGAGTGCGATCACCTTTTTGCGCACCCTTAAATCTTCGATTTTCGCGAAGGCCAAACACATGCGACGGCTATCGGCGGTGAAGAGGATGTCGGAACAAAGCTCTTGCGGCGGTGAAGGGGCGTTGGCCTCCGTGAAGGGAGCTGGTTTCGGAAACAGGGTTTCGACCGGGATGTTAAACACAGTAGCCAATTGGAATAGGCGGCCTGCGCTAATACGGTTGACCCCTTTTTCGTATTTTTGAATCTGTTGAAAGGTTACGCTGAGTTTTTCGCCGACTTCCGTCTGGGACAGACCAAGTTGTGTGCGGTGCGCTAGAACGCGCTTCGCAATCTCCTGATCGATCACGCTTGCAATCTTCGTGGCCATGCCTCGCGGCGCTCCCTATGGGGTTGCCCCAAAGAAATACCACTCGGTGTATTGTCACCCGGCGAAGTGACTTGAACGCGTGGTGGCGACATAGTGCCGCATTGTCACATGCGAGTGCACCTTGTGTGCGATTGTGACGTAACGATTTGATCTGGCAGGTACAATGCTGGCGTCCTATCGCATCCCCGCCGTGCGAACCAAGCGTGGTCGTATCGCGGGGGCAAATTTTCGTTTCGGTGTAGCGTCCAGCTCCTGACTATTCTCGATCATGTCCAGCGCGTATTGAAGCTCGTGCTCCGAGACACCGTGCACGCGCATGAGAAGATCGAGGCGCGCGATCCTAAGAAGGACCACGGTCTCAGCCAATCCGGCTTCGGCAATACCAGCAATCACTTCATCAAGGGTAGAGAGGTATCTAGCGAGTGGCGGAGCGTCATTCATCATCGTTCTGTTCTCCTGTGCTTTGGTTCCGAACGGGGTTCGGAACCACCCGCGTCTCCATCGTGATCGCGACAGGGGGGCATCGTTATCGCCTAACTGGCGTCGGTGGCGTGACGGCCGTCACGGCTGGAAATAAATAACCCAGTGGCTCCCTGCAGATGGCAATTGGACCCAACCGCACGCCGCTCCCTCGCGGGCGTTATTGGCTATGGCTGGTTACGATGCGGCGAATGCGACCACAAACATCAACTGGGTTGCAGCCCGGCGTTGTATAGGCACGGTTGCTCTGGCAAAATCGGACAACAATGGTGGGGGTGCGCGTGTCCGCTAGGCCTAGTGAAGCGAGGCCGCGTTATTGGGCCTTTCTCAGTTATAGCCACAAGGATGTCGCCTTTGGGCGCCGCTTGCATCGCAAGCTGGAGAGCTATGGGTTGCCGCGCAAACTTGTGGGGCTTGAAACGGACAGGGGCACCTTGCCCCATCGGCTTGTTCCAATTTTTCGCGACCGCGATGAACTGTCAGCGGCGTCCGATTTGACCGCCGAAGTCCATGCGGCACTGGAGCGGTCACAGGCTCTGGTCGTGGTATGTTCACCAGCCGCCGCAGCCTCTCGCTGGGTTGGCCGCGAAGTCGAGGTCTTTCGGACGCTGCATCCTAATAGACCTGTTCTGGTAGCGGTAATTGGCGGCGAGCCCAGCGATGTTATTCCCAAGGTTGTTTATCAGGAATTGGATGGCCGCCTGATTGAGCCTCTAGCGGCGGATTTTCGCAGTACTGGTGATGGCAAGCGGCACGCTCTCTTGAAGCTCATAGCGGGCATAGCTGGTCTCAATCTCGACAGTCTGGTGCAGCGCGATGCGCAGAGGCGGATACGCCGCGTGATGGCGATCACAGTGGTCTCTCTGCTGGGCATGATAGCGATGGGAGTGCTGACAGTGTTTGCCTTGACGGCCCGCGCGGATGCCAATCGGCAGCGGGCCGAAGCTGAGGGGCTGGTGGAGTTTATGCTTACGGATTTGCGCACGACGCTGAAGGGGGTCGGTAGGCTGGATGCTATGTCGGCGGTCAATGCGCGTGCGCTTCGCTATTACAGCAATCAGGATTTGGAGCACCTGCCGCCGGAATCGATTGAGCGACACGCCCGGATTCTCCATGCCATGGGCGAGGATGACGAGAGCCGTGGGGATTTTGTTGCTGCCATGGTGAAATTTGAGCAGGCACGGCGAACGACTTCAACCTTGCTCAAGTCCGAACCGAACAATCCGGATCGCATATTTGACCAAGCGCAGAGTGAGTACTGGATCGGCCAAGCATCCTTTATGCAAAAAAAGTACAAAGCTGCTTATGAAGGGTTTCGCCGATATGATGAACTGGCGGATCGTCTTCTTGCCATCGACGCTGCCAATCCAAAATTTCTTCGCGAAAAAGGTTATGCGCAGGGCAACCTCTGTGCGTCCTTTATGAAACCGCCGAAGAATCCAACCGCCGCATTGAAGGCTTGCACAACGGCCCTTCAGTACATGGAGCGTGTTGGGCAACACAGAATTGCGGACAAAGAGCAGGAACTCAATCTCGAAAATAGGCATGCTTGGCTGGCAGACGCCTGCTACGTAAACGGCGATCATGCCTGCGCGAGGTCTCATCGCTTAGTTCAGGAAGCCATTTTGCAACAGCTCATGAGTGCCGATCCAAAAAACATGCAATTGAAGTTAAGATGGATCGCCTGTCAGCACACGTTGGCTATGCTTGATGCGAAAGAGGGTAAGGTCGACCGTGCGCTGGTTCGTCTCGACAAGGCTGCCGTCGCTTCTGATCAGATGTCGGCTTTCGATCCCAGCAATCAAGTATGGCGCAATCAGCACAAGGCGATAGAGCAAGATCGATCAAAGATCACAGGAAGGACAATACAATGAGCACATCGACAGTGGTAAAGACATTTAGCCCCAAAGATGAACAGCCGATCCCATTTTGGCCGCTATCTTCTCCGCCCCCTTCACAAGAAGACAGACTTTATGTGATCGATATGGAAGCGTCGAATGGCCGGCTTCGGTACTTCTTTTCGGAGCAGCCAGCACAGCCTGATCCGACTGGCGATGGTCCGCTCCAGATACGCATTCTGCAAGACTGCACCGTCATTCTCCGCCTGTCCGCGAACTGGAACTGGGAGTTTCGGCATGATAACGCGGTAGTGCTGGGGCCGATGGACTACACAGAGAAGCCGCGCTATTTCAACTTGCAGCCAACCATCGTGAACGGCCAATGTTTGGAAGTGCGGTTCAACGCATTATATCTTACTGATACAGACAGCAACCATGACCCTTATGCTATATATGTGAATATCTATAATGATGAAGGTTTGGCGGACGGCCCAGTTGCGCTGCTCGTGAGGATTGATCCAGACATGACCAATCCAGGTGGTTTACCCGTCTGATACAATTGCCAAAGGAGCTTACTGATCCTTGAAGGATAATTTGACCTTGCTGTCCATAATTGGATACGCAAGAAGCGGAGCGCTTGATTATGCGTATCGGCTTTTGCGTGATGGTGGGTACGATCAATTGGGGGACGATCCCGCGGCGCTCTGTGTCGTAGGCCGCCTGCTCAAGGACCGCGCGCTCAGTGCGGATAGGGCCGAACAAGGTACGTTATATTTGGAAGCTGCTGAGGCTTATGCCCGGGCGGGTGAGATAAATGGCGCAGCTTATCCTTTAGTCAACGCCGCGACACTGTCAGCTTTAGCGGGAGAGGGCGCGCGGGCCAAGTCTCTTGCCGCGCGAGTGCTCGAAATTTGCGAGCGTGGCGAAGAAGAGGCGGAGACCCCTTACTATCGTGCCGCCACGAGAGCAGAAGCGCTCTTGTTGCTCGGAGACGTCGCGTCCGCCAAGTCGTGCCTTGCTGAAGGGATCGCGCGGGCACCGCTTGCATATGAGGATCATGCTTCGACGCTCCGTCAGTTTGGATTGATAGCGGAGGCGCTTGGTCAAGATAGTGCTTGGCTCGATCTCTACCGTCCCCCGCGCAGTCTGCACTTTGCAGGTCATATGGGGCTTGCCGGCGACGATGAAACTGCGCGCCAGATGTTTCGTGCGTTTATCCTGAATGAGAAGATTGGCTTTGGCTTCGGTGCTTTGGCGGCGGGTGCCGATATTCTCATTGCAGAGGCTTTAGTCGAGCAGGGTGCGGAACTACACGTCCTCTTGCCGTCGCCCGAGCGGTTATTTCGCGAGGTATCGGTCGCCGCGTTCGGTGCCGATTGGGCTTTGCGGTTTGACCGGCTTGTTGCACAAGCGACCAGTATTGCTGTGGTGGAAAATGGGCAATGGTGCATCTCCACCAAAGCCCTCCAGATTGCAAACGAAGTCGCCATGGGGTGCGCCGTGATGCGGGCGAACGCCCTGATGACGGAAGCAATCCAACTCGTGGTTTTGGATTCTTGTGGGGCGGGACAAGGTGTTCCGGGCAGCAGCCAATGGGCGCATGCAATATGGGCTGAAGCCGGACGTCGACAGCGAACCGTTATTCTCCCCCGGGCAGATGATAGTGTAGATGTCGTGCTACATCCTGACGACGATCCCGGTGTCGATCTGGCGGCCCTAGTGCGGATTGAATGGTTTGGTGCAGAAGGCAATCCTCAAGGTCGCAATATTGCTGCTCGCCTCGCCGATGCGTTGGCGCCCTATGCTACACCGTCCGCCTCTGCGCGATGGACGGGCGAAGCCGTGGTGATGTCGTTTGACGCGCCCCAGATGGCTGCCCGCGCTGCACTTGCAGCAGTTGCTGCGCTGAAAGATGCCGTCGATCTTCGTGTCGCGGCGCATTACGGCTTGGTCAAGCGCATAGACGATCCCTTTGGAGGGGCGTCATTGTTAACGGGAAGCACCGTCGCGTTGCCGCGACAAATTTTGTTATCGACGCCTCCTGGTGCCATCCATGTCACCGAGGAATTTGCCGCGGCTCTGCATGCTGGGCCAGTCCGCAATTGTCCTCTGGCAGGTTATATCGGTGATCTTCCTGAAGATGAGTTCGGACGTGCGGTCCGTTTGTTTGCCTTGCGCGCTCGTCCTACAAATTAGACCACGAGCTCTTCCAGGCGATGGGGTGCGACGATCATCAGAACGTCGGCTTGGCGGGTGATAATGCCTCTGCGTTCAAGTGCGTTGATCGCGCGTGAGACCGTCTCACGCGTCGTGTGAGCACGTACCGCGAGGGACGCCAACACCGGCGCCGGACGAATGGAGTCGCCATCACCCAGGCGAGCCATTCGCAGAAGCTCGGCGTGAACCCGACCTATGGCTGATAGGGTGGAGCGTTCGGATATCCGCATGCTCGTTGCGCGGAGCTGTTTGAGAAGCATTTTAGAAAGGGCCAGTCCGACGCAAGCGTGCGTCTCAGCCAGCCCCAAAAAATCCAAGATAAGAAAGACTGCCGTACGCACATCTTCCACCGCGACCACATCGGCCTCTTCGGGATCGGGTGTTGAATTGGCAATGGCGCCGAAGAAGTCCCCGGGCAGGTATTCTCGCAAGAGCGCGAGCTGACCTTGCGCGCCATATATGAGCGCGTGGACACGTCCGGCGATGACCAAATAGGTAACCTCGGCACGGTCTCCCTGTTTAAGGATGGTGGTGTGCTCGGGAAAATGCCGCTCGATTGCATAACGCCCGATGGACACTGCGACCTGCGGTGAACAAGCAAAGACGGACTGAAAAAAAGTGTAAAGCGGAGTATCCAAGGCCTTCGCCAAACTGTCCCAATTTTGACCGAACGATGTAAACCATGGGTCTAAATCGTGTAGTTGTCACGTAGGACTTCGGCAAAAGGCAACGGCGCGCAAATTAGGCAGGAAATGCGGTCTTCTCATTGGGCTTTAGGCAGAATTGGGGCTGCCACTCAACCGCGTCAACGTGCTTGTGACCCGCGTTCGTCATTGCCACCGGAAGCACCAAGACAGAAGATGGTGGGGCGAAAGAAGCAGCGGGTATTTGTACTCATCGCCGTCACTCAGCGAACAGCTATCTCCAGTGCTGAACCCTGAAGCGTAGCGCTGAACGCCTCTGAACATCGTGATTACGAGCGCAATACTGCTGCACAACCAATAACAGAAAAATAGTTGTTATCCTGCTGGTCAGTTATTTTATTGTTTTTGTTTTCAATTTAATTTCAATGACTTATCGAATTACTTCGATTCCGCCCTGGCACCAGCTTTTCCACCGAAGGGTCGAGTGGCGCAATTAAATTACCAGCGATGTCGAAGCGCATCGGCTCGCCGCGCGTCTGGGGATAGACCGTGATCTTCTGGCGAGCCCCGTCAAGCGTGTGAGAGCCTCCTCGTCACGACCTGAACGCGGCGAGATTGTCGATCGCCGGTCCAGAGGCAATGCGCTCGACGATCTGGTCGATGGTCCTCTCGATCTGGTGGCAATATTCCGCCTTCGCCTCCTGCTTGCAGCCGGGGCCACCCAGTCCGGCTGGCAGGCCTCGTGCGGCGCCAAAAGGCGGCCGTATGGGCCCCGAATCGAAGGTTGAGGGACGGCAGCGAAAGCGGCCGTTTCGCGATTTGAAGCCGTCCTGGATGACGGCCGCTTTTGCATGGAATTTCAGGAGGTTGGGAGGGCGCTTGGCGGCGCATCTTTCGCTGGCAGACTCGGTCCCCGAAATGCTAGGAACAAAGATCGATTTGGCGCTCCCGGGACCGGCTGTCCACGGGGCCAATTTCGGTGGGTGAAGCTTCCGCTTTGCTGCCTTTACCGCCTTTGAAGGACCTTAGTTTTTGAGCGATACGCCAGTTCCCACGCCACCGTCTTCGGGCGCAAGCGTCAACCCCACCGCGATCGAAGACGAGCTGAAGCGCAGCTATCTCGATTACGCCATGAGCGTGATCGTTAGCCGTGCGCTGCCCGATGCGCGCGACGGCCTCAAGCCGGTGCACCGGCGCATTCTGTTCTCGATGCACGAGAACGGCCGCGACTGGAACAAGCCTTATCGCAAATGCGCGCTGATCGTCGGCGACGTGATGGGCAAGTATCACCCCCACGGCGACTCGTCGATCTACGACGCCTTGGTGCGCATGGCGCAGGAATTTTCCATGCGCGTGCCGCTGATTGACGGTCAAGGCAACTTCGGCTCGGTCGACGGCGATCCACCCGCGGCGATGCGCTATACTGAAGCGCGCCGGGCCAAGGTCGCGCATACGCTGACCGAAGACATCGACAAGGATACGGTCGAGTTCCAGCCCAATTACGACGGTTCCGAGCACGAGCCGATCGTGCTGCCGGCGCGCTATCCCAACCTGCTCGTCAACGGCGCTTCGGGCATCGCGGTGGGCATGGCGACCAACGTGCCGCCGCACAATCTCGGCGAAGTGATCGACGCGTGTCTGGCCTACATGGACGATCCGTCGATCTCGATGGACGCGCTGACCGAAATCGTGCCGGGTCCGGATTTTCCGACCGGCGGCCTCATCATCGGCAAGCTGGCGGCGCGGGCGGCGCTGGCGCGCGGGCGTGGCTCAATCCTGATGCGCGCCAAGTGTACGGTGGAGGAAATCCGCAAGGATCGCGATGCGATCATCGTCCACGAAATTCCCTATCAGGTGAACAAGGCGCGCATGTTGGAACGCATGGCCGAACTGGTGCGCGACAAGCGGGTGGAAGGCATCTCCGACATCCGCGACGAGAGCGACCGTCACGGCATGCGGGTGGTGATCGAGCTGAAGCGCGACGCTTCGTCTGACGTCGTACTCAACCAGCTCTATCGCTTCTCGGAATTGCAGACGAGTTTCGGTGTCAACATGCTGGCGATCACCGACGGGCGGCCGCAGCAGCTCAATCTCAAGCAATTGATCGCCATTTTCGTGGCCTTCCGCGAAGAAGTCATCACCCGGCGCACCCGCTTCGAACTCGGCAAGGCGCGCGATCGCGCCCATATTTTGGCGGGACTGGCGCTCGCCGTCGCCAATATTGACGAAGTGATCGCGCTGATCCGTGCCGCGCCGGATGCCGCCACTGCCAAGGTGCAGTTGATGGAACGGGCCTGGCCGGCCAAGGACGTGGCACCGCTGGTGGCGCTGATTGCCGATCCGCGGCATCTGATCGCCGAAGACGGCACGCTGCATCTGTCCGAGGAACAGGCCAAGGCGATCCTCGACATTCGCCTGCAACGGCTCACGGCGCTCGGCCGCGACGAAATCGGCGAAGAAGTCAAAAAACTGAGCGAGGCGATCAAGGATTATCTCGATATCTTGTCGTCACGTCCGCGCGTCCTTGCCATCATCCGCGACGAACTTCAGGCGATCAGGGACGAATACGCCACGCCGCGGCTGACCGAACTGGTCGATGCCGAAGTGGAATTCGAAGACGAAGCGCTGATCGAACGCGAGGATGTGGCGATCACTGTCACCCATGCGGGCTATATCAAGCGTACGCCGCTGGCCGAATATCGCGTCCAAGGCCGCGGCGGCAAGGGCCGCGCCGGCATGGCGACCCGCGAAGAGGATTTCGTTACCAGTCTGTTCGTCGCCTCGACCCACGCGCCGATGGTGTTCTTCTCTTCCACCGGCATGGCCTACAAGCTGAAGGTCTGGCGGCTGCCCGAGGCCCGCATTCAGGGCAAAGGCAAGGCGATGGTGAACTTGTTGCCGCTGTCGGAAGGTGAGCGCATCGCCACCATTCTGCCGCTGCCGGAAGACGAGAGCCAGTGGGAGAAACTCAACGTCGTGTTCGCCACCAAATCTGGGCAGGTGCGGCGCAACGAGCTGTCGGAATTCGTCAACATCAACAAATCCGGCAAGATCGCGATGAAGCTTGAGCCGAAGGACGGCATCGTCGGGGTGCAGATCTGCAGCGAGCGCGACGACGTTTTGCTCACCACCAAGCTCGGCAAGTGCATCCGCTTCCCGCTTGGCGACATCCGTGTCTTCAAAGGCCGGGAATCGACCGGCGTGCGCGGCATTAAGCTCAGTGATGGCGACGAAATCGTCAGCCTCACGCTTCTGACGCATTCCGATGCCAGCAGCGCCGAGGGACGGGCTTATCTCAAACAAGCCAGTGTTGCGCGGCGGGCGTTGGGCGTGGAACTGCCATCCGAAGAACCCGCGGCCGACGAGGTCGAGGACGGCGGCGAAGACGTCGTACTGAGCCAGGAACGCTTCGTCCAATTGGGCGCCAGCGAGCAGTTTGTGCTGGCGGTTTCCGAGAACGGCTTCGGCAAGCGCAGCTCGAGTTACGAATACCGCGTCACTGGGCGCGGCGGTTCGGGCATCGTCGCGATGGGTATGGGCCGCAAGAACAATGCCATTCTTGCCGCTTTCCCGGTCGAGGAGAGCGACGATCTGATGCTGATTTCCAACGCCGGACAGACCATCCGCGTGCCGGTCGGCTCGATCAGTGTGCAGGGTCGTGCTGCGCAAGGTGTGGTGGTGTTCCGGGTGGAGGACGCCGAGCGTGTGGTCTCGGTGGAACGGATCGTCGCCGAAAGCGCGGACGAAAGCGCCTAAGGGGGAACCAATGGTGAAGCGCATCGCCCTGTATCCGGGGACCTTTGATCCCCCGACACTGGGCCACAATGATATTGTGCGCCGGGCGGTGAAGCTGGTCGATCATCTGGTGATCGGCGTTGCCACCAACGCCACCAAGACGGCGCTGTTCAGCCTCGAAGATCGCGTCGATATCATGCGCCGCGACGTGGCCGATTTGTCCGGCGCCGGTCGGGCGACCATCGAAGTGCGGTCCTTCCGGGGCCTGTTGATGGATTTCGCCGGGGAAGTGGGCGCCCAGATGGTGGTGCGCGGCTTGCGCGCCGTGTCCGATTTCGAATACGAATTCCAGATGGTCGGGATGAACGCCGCCATGAAATCCGACGTCGAAACGGTGTTCCTGATGGCCGATCCGCAGCACCAGGCAATCGCCTCGCGGCTGGTCAAGGAAATCGCTTTGTTGGGTGGAGACGTGTCGCCGTTCGTGAGCGCACATGTCGCCGAGTTATTGAAGCAACGCGCCAGGGAATTGGGAGTCAGGAAATGAGCCAGGATCGGTTGATCATGGAGTTGAAGACGGGGCCAGTGACGATCGAACTCAGACCCGATTTGGCGCCCAACCATGTGGCGCGGATCAAGGATCTGGCGGGTTCCGGTTTCTATGACGGCATCGTTTTCCATCGCGTCATTCCCGGCTTCATGGCACAGACCGGCGATCCCACTGGCACCGGCACCGGCGGCTCCGACAAGCCCGACCTCAAGGCCGAATTCTCAAGCGAAAAGCATGTGCGCGGCACCTGCTCGATGGCGCGCTCGTCCAATCCCAACAGCGCCAACAGCCAGTTCTTCATCTGCTTCGAAGACGCATCGTGGCTCGACCGTCAGTATACGGTGTGGGGCAAGGTAGTGGACGGCATGGAGCACATCGACGCCATAAAAAAGGGCGGCGAACACAACAACGGCACCATCACCGGCGACCCCGACAAAATCGTCAAGATGCGGGTTGAAGCGGCGTAAGCACGCAAGAGGGGCGAGATTACTTCCCGCCCAGATACGCCCCCACCGTTCCGCCCGTTTTCCAGCCCATCATCTTCAAAACGGCGGGCGGCGTCGGGACGGTGGCTTTGAGCGGCGCGCGAAGCTCATAGCGCATCAGGTCCGGCGCTTTGAACACATCGCGCACGCTGCCGTCGATCTTGCGGCCTTTGGCTTCGACGCCGGGCGCTACTTGACGCAGTTCGGACAGTGTTGCCGATGCGGCGGTGCAATTTGGCGCGTCGGCAGGCGACCACAACGCGAACGGCGCGCGCGTGCCTTCGGGGCGGACGTAAATGTTGCCATCGGCTTGTGACAGCATCGGTTTGGTCAGCTTGCCGCATAGAGCTGGGGCCTGTTCGACCCTGAGTAGCGGACCCCGATAGCTTGCGCTCGCCACCACGAGATTGTTGACGAAGATGTGGCCTTCGCGCTCGGCGACATCGGGGCCGGTGGTGGGGTGCCAGGCAAAATGGTCGCCGACGTTGCTGCGTTCGTTACGCTCGAAGCGGGCGGGGTTGTCGATGAAGGTGTTGTTGTACATGTGCACGTCGGCCGAGTTCAACGCCCGGGCGCCATCGCCGTTCTTCACGAAGACGTTGCCGGCCACCGTTGCCCCCTTCGAGATTTCGAAGAAGAAGCCGACAAGCGCGCCTTCGACGTAATTGTTGACGAACACCGCATCGCGATTGCCAACGTCGAACCACACGCCATTGGAATAGGGATTTTCCAACACCAGATTGTCGCGGAAGATGACGCGATGGGTTTGGTTGAAGATTTTCACTGCGCCGGGAAAGTAGCCGGTGAGCTGCTCGATGTTGTTGCGGCGGACGATGTTCTTCTCAATCAGCACATCCGACGAGCCGATGACATAGATGCTTTCGGTGGAGGTGTCGCTGAAGAGCGAATTCTTGATCACCAGATGATCGCCGCGGAACCAACCCGCCACGCGCGAGCAATAGCTGACGGTAAGATTCTCCAGCACCGTGCCGACGGCTTCCTTACCGTAGGTGGACGGATCGGCCTTGCCCATCGGCTCGTCGGTCGGCTCGTCATTGGGGCCGAACTGCTTCTTGCCCTCAATTTCCAGGCAGCGGCGGGCATATTGGGTGATGGTCAGGCCACGGATGATCGGACCCTTGTGGTCGTTGACGCGGCCAGCCACCGGCCGGCTGGTGCGGATCAAGGCGCCGTCGTGGGCGGTGATTTCCACCGTATGCGCGGCGGGATCGACGCCGATGAAAACCTCCTTCGCCGCGTAATCGATATAATAAGTGTGCGCGTTCACCTCCGCCGGGCTGCCCGCGCTTTGCAGAAATTCGCCATCGACGAACACCATGTCGTTGTTGAAGCGGTGCAGCGGCGTCTTGGCTTCTTCGTTGGCGCGGTTCCACCACGCCATCGGTGACGCCGGGAACAGCTTGGTCCACGACGTCTTCCACACGCCGGTGCCCGCAGGCTGCCAAGCGGTGGCGATCTCGGTGCCCTTGAGGACCGGATGTTCGCGGCCGTACGGCTGAATGATAAGCTTCTGGTTGAAGGTCAAACCGCCGGTACGATAAACCCCGCCGCGCAAGATGATCGCATCACCCGACACCGCCTTGGCGATCGCCGCTTCGATGGTGGTGGGCGCCGCCAGCGTTGTGCCGGCTGCATCGGGTTTGCCGCCGGGCGCGGCGTAATAGACATGCGGCGCCTTGGGAATCGCATAGCGCAT
The DNA here is from genome assembly GCA_002307725.1 of Alphaproteobacteria bacterium UBA1301. Taxonomy (GTDB): domain Bacteria; phylum Pseudomonadota; class Alphaproteobacteria; order Micropepsales; family Micropepsaceae; genus Rhizomicrobium. The sequence goes on from DBUB01000017.1 coordinate 88,438, forward strand.
GTCGACCGGCCCATAGGGCCCACCGGACGGCGCGGCGAACGCGCTGGTAGCGCTCAAAAAAACGATCAAAGCCAGACTGTGGTGTGCCCTAAGGTGCGGACCCATCGCGGTTTCCTTCCGGTGTGCGGCAAATCGTTCGCGCGATTCTTCGGCGCGCCTGTTTGAGCCTATTATACCGCAGCCGGCGCGGGTCTGTCATCCGGCCGGACACGGAGTCGCGGATATGGAACCATGCTGAACCGGCGGATGCTTTTGGGCGCGGGCATGGCGGCGCTTTCGGGTTTGCGGGCCGAGGGCGCGGCCCCGGGATTGCGCGCCATCGCCGCAGCCCGCGGCGTTTTGTTCGGCACCGCGGCGGGCTCTTATCAGCTGAGAGACGGCGATTTCCAGACGGCGCTGACGCGCGAGGCCGCCATTCTGGTGCCGGAATACGAACAGGTCCGCGAGGCGATCGAGCCAGATCCGGGCCGGTTCGATTTCGCCGGGGCCGATCTTTTGACCTCGTTTGCCGGACGCAGCGGTATGGCGATGCACGGCCATACGCTGGTGTGGTATGCGGCCAATCCGAAATGGCTGGATGAAAAAGTCGCCCACGCGCCGGACGACGAGATTTTCACCTATTACATCACCAAGGTGATGCAGCATTACGCCGGGGCTTATCGCTCCTGGGATGTGGTCAACGAAGCGATTTGGCTGCAAGACGGGCGTGCCGATGGCTTGCGCACTTCGCAATGGTTGAAGCGGTTCGGACCCGGCTATATCGACACCGCCTTTCACGCCGCCAAACAGGCCGATCACAAGGCGCTGCTGGTCTATAGCGATTGGGGCTGCGAAGGCGGCGAGGCGTGGAACGACGTCTTCCGCGCCAAGACGCTGCAATTGCTGGAGGGCCTGAAAGCGCGCGGCGTACCGGTGGAAGCGCTCGGGCTGCAAGGGCACCTCAACGGATTCGGACCGCCGGTGGATCAGGCGAAACTGCGCGCGTTCCTCGATCGGGTGAAGGCGCTGGGGTTGAAGATTCTCGTCACCGAACTCGATGTCGACGATACCAAGGCGCCGCGCGAGATCGCCGCGCGCGACCAAGCGGTGGCGGATGCGACGGCGCGGTTCCTCGATGTGGTAATGGACAATCCGGCGACGGTGGCGGTGCTGACCTGGGGCCTGACCGACCGCTATCTGCCGAAGCCCGCGTGGCTGAAAGGACTGCCCGGTTATGTTCCGCGCAAACTGCCGCTGGATACCGATCTGAAGCGCAAACCGATGTGGAACGCCATCGCCCGCGCGTTCGGGCGGCGCTAACCCTTCGGCGCTTGCGTCATCGCCTTGACCGCGCCTTCAAGGATTTCGGGGGAAGGCGGCGCGGGCGGCACGGTGGCGGGATCGAACTCGCCTGCTTTTGCCACCGCCTCGATCTGACGGCGCAAAACGGGCAGCCACGGTGCACCGGGTTTGGACTCCCGTTCGAGATCGCGCCAGATCGCGACCGCAATCTTGAAATTGCCGATCTCGGCTTCGGCGAGACCGACATAAAACCGCGCCCGCGGATCGCGGCGGTCGCGCATCAGGGCCGCGACAAAGGCGGTGAGAGCCTCGGGGCCGACGGCACCTTGCGCGCTAACCACCTCGATCTCACCGGCATCGGCGAAATCGGCGGCGGTGTTGGCGCCGAACGCGAGGACGCGTGTGCTGGCGGTGCGGGCACGTTCGAAATCGCCGGTGCGCAAATAAAGCTCCGCCAAGCGGCGATAGCCGTTGATGGTGGGTTTGGCGGCGAGCGCGTTTTCCATTTTGGCGGCGGCATCGGCGAGGATCACGGCGGGATCGTGCTCCAACCGTTCGGCATAAGGCGCATCGGGCAAGTGGGGCATGCCGTGTGCGGCATACAGCAATCCGCCGGCCAGCGGCAGTGTGATGGCGATCACGATCGCAGCGGTTTTGCGCGCGGCGCGATCGTCGCCGGCGATGGGCGCGGGTGTCGTCGCCAGCATGCGGCGCTGGATTTCGGTGCGGGCGGCTTCGGTTTGATCGGGCGCAATTGCGCCGCGTTCCGCATCAGCTTTCAGCTCGGCTAATTGGGCGCGATAAACCGCAAGGTCGTAATCGGCGCGGGATGTGAGCGCGGTGGGTGCGCGCCACAGCGGCCACAACAGTACGCCGAGCGTTGCGAGCGTGAGAAGGGCGAAGCCGAGCCACAGCATCAGGTGTCGCCTTCTTCCAGCGATTGGAGGCGGGCGCGTTCATCGTCGGTGAGCGGCGACGTTTCGAGCGGGCGGCGGCGATACCACGCCAGAACGGCAATGCCGCCAGCGCCGAGGAGCAGCAGCGGACCGAACCAAAGGATATAGGTCGCTGGCTCGAATGGCGGTTTGAGCAAAACATAAGTGCCGTAGCGCGCGACGATGTATTGCTTGACCGCGGCGTCGCTGTCACCCAACACCAGACGGCGGCGTACCACCAAGCGCAGATCGCGCGCCAACGGCGCATCGGAGTCGTCGATGGACTGGTTCTGACAGATTAGGCAGCGCAGTTCTTTGCCGATGTTGCGGGCGCGCGCCTCCAACGTGGGATCCTTCAGCACTTCATCGGGTTGAACCGCGAATGCGGGCGTTAGCAACAGCAGCAGAGCGAGGAGCGCGGATTTCATTTCAGCTTCTCCGACAAAGGAAGAATGCTGGTTTTCAGCATGTCTTCGGTCAGCGGACCGGTGGCCTTGAAGCGGATGATACCATTCTTGTCGATCAAATAGCTTTCGGGCACGCCGTAAACGCCGAAATCGATACCGGTGCGCCCGCCCGCATCCGTCACCACGCGGGCATAGGGATTGCCGAGTTCCGCAAGCAAGCTTTGCGCCGCCTCGGGTTTGTCCTTGTAAGCGATGCCGACCACCGTAATGCCACTTTTGGCGACAAGCCCGAGCATCGGATGTTCGACGCGGCACGGCACGCACCACGAGGCGAAAAAATTCACTAGTGTGACGTGGCCTTTGAGATCGCTAGTTTTGAAACCGGGCTTGCCGGGATAAAGCGGCGGGCGATCGAAACTGGGAGCCGGTTTGCCGATCAGCACCGAAGGAACCAGATTGGGCGTGTCGCCTTCGCCCGTCTGGTTCAAGCGCCAGAAGAAGACGCCGATGAGGGCGAGGAATGCCACAGCGGGCAAGGCATAGCGCAGGCTGACCGTGACGGCGCGGGGTTCGGCGGGTGTAGGAAGACGCGCGGCTTGGCGCGGAGCATCGATGCGATAGCGCCGGTCGGAGAGCGAGACGAGGCCGCCAAACACCATCACCAGAGCGCCGAAGAAGATCCACGGCACCAGCGGATTGTGGAAGAGATGCACGACATAACCGCCCTGCGCATCAGCTTCGCCGAGCACGACATAAAGGTCGCTGACGAGATTGGTGTGAATGGCCACGTTTGCTTTCGGCTCGGGCGGATTGTCGTAGAGGCGGCGCTCTGGGCGCATCACGGCGACGGTGCGGCCGCCCTTTTCGGCGAGGAACAGCGCCCGGGTGGCGCTGTAGTTGGGGCCGCGGGCGTTTTCGTCGACGCTGATAAAGCGCAACGTGGTGCCGGCGATGGTCGCGCTGTCGCCAGGGCGCATCACCAGCAGGCTTTCGCTTTGCCACGCTAGCGAGCCGGTAATGCCGATCAGAACGATCGCGACGCCGATATGCGCCAGCGTCATGCCGTGAACGGATCGCGGCAGATGCCGGGCGCTGTGGAATGCTTCGGCGAGCGGTTTCTTGAACAGGCCGATGCGGCGCGTCCATTCGGTCAGACTGCCGAACAACAGCCAGGCTGAAAGACCCAATCCCAGCGCGGGCAAAATGGCGGCGGCATGGGTGATGGCAAGCGTCGCGAGGATGGTGACGATAGCCACCACACCGGCAAAGCGCGCCCGTCGCAACGCCTCGCGGAGGTCGCCGCGTTTCCACGCCAGCAGCGGACCGATGGGCATCAGGAGCAGCATCGGCGCTAGTAATAGTGGGACCACCAGATTGAACCACGGCGCGCCGACCGAAAGCTTGCCCAGATGCAGGGCATCGGCGATCAGCGGCGCTAAGGTGCCGAGCAACACTGTTCCGGCGGCGCAACTGAGGAACAGATTGTTGAAGACGAGGCTGCTCTCGCGCGAGATCGGCGAGAAGATGCCGCTGGCTTTCAAGCTTCCTGCCCGCGCTGCAAACAACACCAGCGAGCCGCCGGTCACGATCCCGAGCAATACCAGGATAAAGCGTCCGCGCGCCGGATCGTTGGCAAAGGCGTGCACCGATGTCAGTACGCCCGAACGCACCAAAAAGGTGCCGAGCAAGGACAGCGAGAAAGCGAGGATGGCGAGAAAGACCGTCCAGCCCTTCAAGGTGTCGCGTTTTTCGACCACGATGGCCGAATGTAGCAGCGCGGTGCCCGCCAGCCACGGCATCAACGAGGCGTTTTCCACCGGGTCCCACGCCCACCAGCCGCCCCAGCCAAGGGTGTAATACGACCACCACGAGCCCATCGCGATGCCGAGCGTCAGTGCGCACCACGCCACTAGCGTCCACGGCCGTACCCAGCGTGCCCAGGCGGCATCGACCTTGCCTTCGATCAGCGCGGCGATAGCGAAGGAGAAGGCCATCGAGAATCCGACGTACCCGAGATAAAGAAACGGCGGATGAAAGGCGAGGCCGGGGTCCTGCAACAGCGGATTGAGCCCATTGCCGTTGACCGGCGCCGGATCGATGCGCGCGAACGGGTTCGACGTCATCAGGATGAAGAGCAGGAACCCGAAGGTGATCATTCCTTGCACGGACAAAACCCGCGCCCGTAAGCTCGGCGGCAGGCCTTTGCCGAACAATGCCACCGCCAGTCCGTAAAGCGCCAGGATCAAGGTCCACAGCAGCATCGAGCCTTCGTGGTTGCCCCAGACGCCGGTGATCTTGTAAAGCAGCGGCTTGTCGGTGTGGCTGTGCAGCACCACGTTGAGAACCGAAAAGTCGCTGGTGACGTGCAGCCATATCAGTGCCGCGAACGACAGCGCCACCAGCGCGAATTGCGCGCCCGCGGCGGCTGGCGCAAGGTTCATCCACGAGGCCTCGCCGCGCGCGGCGCCGATCAACGGCACAGTCGATTGCACCGCCGCAACCAGCAGCGCCAGGATCAGGGCGTAGAGTCCGAGTTCTGCGATCACAGGATTTTAAGCACCCGCTGTGCGTGCGGTTAATGGGATTCTGCAAACTAAGGCCCGTTGACGCAAACGGCAACATAATGTGTGACAACGCGCGTTGTCCCCCATCGTCGCGGCGCTTAAAAACGTAACAAACGCATATCAACCCTCAAGGAGGGGACCATGGCTATTCCGTTCATCGATCTTCAGGCGCAGCGGGCACGGCTCGGCGAGCCGCTCAATCAGGCGATTCTGGCGGCGGTGGCCAGCGGGCAGTGGATTCTAGGACCACAGGTTGCCGCGCTCGAAGCGGAACTGGCAGCCTTTGCCGGCGTCAAGCATGCGGTGGCCTGCTCCAACGGCACCGATGCGCTGCAACTCGTGTTGATGGCTTGGGGCATCGGCCCAGGGGACGCGGTGTTCGTACCGGCCTTCACCTTCTGCGCCACCGGTGAAGTGGTGCCGCTGGTCGGGGCCACACCGGTGTTCGTCGATGTCTTGCCCGATACCTACAATCTTGACCCGGCGTCGCTGGAAGCGGCGATTGCCATGGTCAAGAAAGAAGGCAAGCTGACGCCGAAAGCGGTCATTCCGGTCGATCTGTTCGGCCAGCCGGCGGATTATCGCGCCATCGAACCGATCGTTCGCCGCGCCGGGCTCAAAATGCTGTGCGACACCGCGCAAGCCTTCGGCGCCAAATATCACGGCAAGGTGACGGGTTCGATTGGCGATGCCGCGTCGACCAGTTTCTTCCCGGCCAAGCCGCTCGGCTGCTATGGCGACGGCGGTGCCTGCTTCACCGATGACGACGAGTTGGCCAAGCTCCTCAAGTCGATCCGCATGCATGGCGAAGGCACCGACCGCTACGAGAATGTCCGCATCGGCCTCAACTCGCGCCTCGACACCATCCAGGCGGTGATCCTGAGCCAAAAGCTGACGATCTTCGCCGACGAGATCGAAAAGCGTCAGATCGTGGTGGCGCGTTATGCCAAAGGTCTGGCGCAATCGAACCGCGTGCAGGTGCCGCATGTGATCGAGGGCGCGGTGTCGACCTGGGCGCAATACGTGATCCAGGTGCCCGATCGCGCCAAGCTGCAAGCCGACCTTAAGGCGAAAGGCATTCCGACTGCCGTCTATTATCCGATCCCGCTGTCGGAGCAGAAGGGCTACAGCCATTATCCCAGCGTGCCGACGCCGGTGTCAAAGCGGATTGCGAAGACCGTTGTGGCGCTGCCGATGCATCCCTACATGGACGCGGTAACGCAGGACACGATCATCGCAGCGGTGCTGGAAAGCGTCGAGGTGGCGTGACTGGCTGCCGGATGCCAGTTCGTTGCGAGCGTTATCAGATGACGATTGCGCGTTTGTCAGCGCTGTCGTGCGGCCAGGGCGCGCAGGCGGCGCGTGGACTTTTGGGCGGCGTTGCCGTTTACTTTCCGCGCGGGCATGGGTCTGGTTCGCAGGACTTTTCCGGAGATTAATATGATAATTGTGCGGAGCCCCCTTCGTATCAGTCTTGGCGGCGGCGGCACGGACCATCCTTCCTATTATCGCGAATACGAAGGGTTCCTGATTTCGGCGGCGATCAACAAATACGTTTATGTGATGCTGCATCAGGGGTTCCACAACGATCTGGTGATCCGCTATTCCAAACTGGAACGGGTCTCCAAGCTTGAGGATATCCAGCATCCCGTAGTGCGCGAAGTCCTGAAAGAGATGGACATCGACTGGCACGGCCTTGAGATCAACACGATGGTGGACATTCCGACCCGCGCCGAACTCGGCGCCTCGTCGGCCTTCACCACTGCGCTGCTCCGCGCCTTGCACATCTACACACGGCGCAGTGCCCGCACCACGGAAATCGCCCAGATGGCGAGCGCGATCCAGCTCGAACGGCTGCAGGAGCCGCTCGGCAAGCAGGACCAGTACATTTCGGCGCTCGGTGGCGTGCGCGCGTTCCGCTTCTGCCGCGACAATCATGTCGAGAATTGGCCGGTCACCATGACCGACGAGATGCGCGCCAATCTCGAGGACAGCCTCGCACTGTTCTACACCGGCATCGATTCGCCGGCGCGCGAGATTGACGAAGAACTGAACAAGCGTGTCCTGGATTCCGATGAGGAGATGCTGAACCATCTCCACTTCGTCAAAGACCTCGGCCTGCGCAGCCTTGAAGCGTTGGAGCGCGGCTATCTCAACGAATTCGGCCATCTGCTCGATCAGCATTGGCAGAAAAAGCGCAACCGTTCGCACTTCATCTCCAGCCCGCAGATCGACGAGTGGTACGAACTCGCCATGCAAAACGGCGCCACCGGCGGCAAGTTGCTCGGTGCGGGCGGCGGCGGCTTTTTCCTGTTCCAGACCAGCGACAAGCCGCGGCTGCGCCGTGCCATGCTCGGCTCGGGCCTGAAAGAAGTGCGCTTCCTGTTCGACTTCGAAGGCACCAAGAGTTTGGTGCAGTAAGCGTGGACGTTTCGCTGTTCGATTTCGATTTGCCGGAAGAGCTGATTGCACTGCGGCCGGCCGAGCCGCGGGATGCCGCGCGGCTTCTGGTCGTGCACGCAGATGGCCGGCTCGAACACGCGCGGGTACGCGACCTGCCACAATATCTGCGCGCCCGCGACGTGCTGGTGGTCAATGACACCAAGGTGATTCAGGCACGGCTGCGCGGGCTCCGCGCGCGCGAGGGCAGTCCTGGCGCCAAGATCGAGCTGCTTTTGCATCGCCGCACTGCGCCGGATCGCTTCCTCGCTTTCGCGCGCCCGGCCAAGAAGCTGCATCCCGGTGATGCGCTGACGCTGGGAAGGACTATTGCGGCCGAGGTGATCGCGCGCGGCGAGGCGGGCGAAGTGGAAATCGGTTTTGTGCTCGCTGGCGCACGGCTTGACGCGGCCATTGCGGCGGAAGGCGAAACCCCGCTGCCGCCCTATATTGCCGGAAAGCGCCAAGCCGACGAACGTGATACCACCGATTACCAGACCATCTACGCCCGTGAATCCGGCTCGGTGGCGGCGCCGACCGCAGGGCTGCACTTCACGCCGGAGCTGTTTGCGCGGCTGACGGAAGCGGGTGTTGGGCGCGAGCACGTCACGCTGCATGTCGGGCCGGGCACCTTTTTGCCGGTGTCCGCTGCCGATACATCGGAACACAAGATGCATGCGGAATATGCCGTGCTGGAATCTGACGCGGCCGGGCGGCTCAATGCGGCGCGGGCGGCGGGCGGGCGGATTGTGGCGGTGGGCACCACCAGCCTGCGCACCCTCGAAAGTGCCGCCACGCCGGATGGCGTGATCCAGCCGATGGCGCGCGAGACCGACATCTTTATCACTCCCGGTTACGCCTTCCGCACCGCCGAGGTGCTGCTGACCAATTTCCATCTGCCGCGTTCGACGCTGTTCATGCTGGTGTCGGCGTTTTCGGGGCGGGAAACCATGCAAAAGGCTTATGCCGAGGCGATCGCCGAGCACTATCGCTTCTATAGCTACGGCGACGCCTGTTTGCTGTTCCGTTGACAATGTAGCTACATGTAGCTACATTAGAAGCATGACAAAAGTCGGCCTGCGCGAATTGAAGAACCGACTCGGCACCTACATCGCTAAGGTGCGGGCGGGCGAAACCGTGGTCATCACCGACCGCGGCGAAGTGGTAGCCGAACTGAAGCCGCCGACGATCACCCAGAATCCGATGCTGGACGAAATGGTCCGCAGGGGCGAAATTCGCCTCGGCAAGCCGATCACGGACCGCAAGGCGCATTATCCCGTGATGCCGCCACTGCTGAAGGGCATTACGTCACAAGAGTTGTTGGACGCCGTGCGGGAAGATACTGTCTGGTTGCCGGGCGCGAAGAAATCCGATGAACCTCTACGCTGAATCGAGTGCGGTCTTGGCGTGGTTGCTTGGTGAGGTTGCAGGTCACGACGTTCGCGTGTTGCTGGGCGAGGCGGATGCCGTCGTTGCTACCGATTTGACCTTGGTCGAATGTGACCGCACCGTATGCCGCATGTCGGCGCTCGGGATCATTGACGAACAGGCTACCGCCGAGTGTCGCCGCCAGCTCACCATTGAGATTGCGCATTGGACCGTCCTACCGTTTGCGCCGCAGATCATAGCCCGCGCGCGACAGCCTTTTCCCAACGAGCCGATCCGCGCTCTCGATGCCTTGCATGTCGCCTCTGCCCTTCATGGGCGCATAGCCTTTCCCGATCTCGCCATGCTCAGCCTTGACGAACGTGTGCGTCGAGTGGCAGGGAGCCTTGGTCTTCCTGTTTTACCGAGCTGATCCGTGACCACATTTGCCCTTGAAATCGCTGCCACTGACGGCGCCGCGCGCACCGGGATTCTCCACACCGGCCGCGGCGATATTCGCACGCCCGCGTTCATGCCGGTGGGTACGGTGGGTTCGGTCAAGGCCATGCTGCCGCAAAGCGTGCGCGAGACCGGCGCCGACATCATCCTCGGCAACACCTATCATTTGATGCTGCGTCCGGGGGCGGAGCGGGTGGCACGGCTGGGCGGCTTGCACAAATTCTGTGGCTGGGAACGGCCGATCCTGACGGACTCCGGCGGCTTTCAGGTGATGAGTCTCGCCAAGTTGCGCAAAATCACCGAAGAGGGCGTCAAGTTCCAATCGCACATCGACGGTGCCACTGAGTTCCTCTCGCCCGAACGCGCCATGGAAATCCAGCGCTTGCTCGGTTCCGACATTCAGATGGTGTTGGACGAATGCCCCGCCTTTGGCGGCAGCGAAGAGGTGATTGAAAAGTCGCTGACGCTGTCGATGCGCTGGGCGAGGCGCTCGCGCATTGCGTTTGGCGAGCAGCCGGGCAAAGGCTGTTTCGGCATCGTGCAAGGCGGCACCTTCGCATATTTGCGAGAGCGTTCGGCCGCGGCGCTCAAGGAGATCGGCTTTCACGGTTACGCGGTCGGGGGCTTGGCAGTCGGTGAACCGCAGGCGATGATGTTCGAGACCCTCGATTTCACCGTGCCTCATTTGCCGACAGACCGGCCGCGCTATCTCATGGGCGTCGGCAAGCCGGATGATATTGTTGGCGGCGTTTTGCGCGGCATCGATATGTTCGATTGTGTGCTGCCGACCCGTTCGGGCCGCAATGCGCAGGCCTTCACCTGGGATGGTACGCTCAACTTACGTAACGCTTGTCATGCCGAAGACACCGGGCCGATCGATACCGCTTGCCGTTGCCCGGCCTGCCGCCAGTTTTCCCGCGCCTATCTGCATCATGCGGTGAAAGCGAACGAGATCATCGCCGCGATGCTGCTGACCTGGCACAATCTCACTTTTTATCAGGACCTGATGGCGACGTTGCGCGGTGCCATTGCCGAAGGGCGCGTCACGGATTTCGCGAAAAGTTTCACCGCCCGTTACGGCGAACGCAGCGCTTAAGTGTATTTCTTCAGAATCTCGCGCAGTGCCGGGGCAATGTCGGGACGCCGCAATCCGAGCGCAATGTTGGCGTGAAGGAAGCCCACCTTGTCGCCGCAGTCGTAGCGTTCGCAAGTGGTTTCCACCGCATGGAACGGCATGGTGCCGATCAGCTTGGCCATTGCATCGGTGAGCTGGATTTCGTTGCCGGCACCGCGGCTCTGATGGCCGAGGATGGCGAAGATTTCCGGTTGCAGGATGTAGCGGCCGATGATGCAAAGCGTGGACGGCGCCTTGTCCGGATCGGGCTTTTCGACCAGCGCCTTCACTTCGGTGGCGTTGCCGTTCTTAGCGCCGGGATCGACGACGCCGTAGCGCTTGGTCTCTTCGCGCGATTTGTTTTCCGCCGCGACGATGCACCCCCCCCCGACGCGGTTGTAGGCTTCTATCATCTGCGTGATCGAACCCGGCGTGCCGACCATCAGATCGTCCGGCAGCAGCACCGCAAACGGATCATTGCCGATGAAATGGCGCGCGCACCACACCGCATGGCCGAGGCCGAGCGGATTTTGCTGGCGGACGAAACCGACCGATCCGCTCTTGGGCAACATCTCCAAGAGGCTGTTGAGCTGTTCGGTCTTCTCGCGCGCGGCAAGCTGCGCTTCGAGTTCGTAGGCGTGATCGAAGTGGTCGGAGATGACTTGCTTGCCACGGCCGGTCACGAACACGAACTGCTCGATGCCCGCTTCCTTGGCTTCTTCGACCGCATACTGCACGACCGGCTTGTCGACGATGGTGAGCATTTCCTTGGGAACCGCCTTGGTGGCGGGAAGGAACCGGGTGCCAAGGCCGGCAACGGGTAGAACGGCTTTGCGGACGCGTCTCGGAGTCGTCATAGGAACCTGTGTGTAAGTTGACGTGCTTTGCACTCTTTATTCGCATATCGGCACGGTTTGCGTCTACTCGCAACTGTAGATACTTGGAGGGTTCGTGTGCGCCGCTTGAGACGCGTTGCGTGCCTATTGATTCTGTTGACAGCGTTGGCAGCGCCCGCACCGGCGCCGTCGGGCGACGCGTTCGCGCGTGGTCAGATGGAAGCGGCCATTGCGCTGGAGCAATCAGGGCGCTACCGCGAAGCCATTGAACAACTGTCACGCGCTATCGCGGCGAAAACGCTATCGGATGCCGATACGGCACGCGCCCTTTTCGATCGTGGTGTTGCCTATGACGGCCTCGGAAACATGCGCGCAGCGGTGGCCGATTACAGCGCCGCCTTGCGTCTCGATGCGGACTTGGCGCCGGCGCTCAACAACCGGGCCAATGCCTTTCGCCGCGCCGGACGCCTGGTGGAAGCCAAGCGCGACTATTGGGCGGCACTGAAATGCCCGAGTGTCGCGCGCGAGTATTCGTACAACGGTCTTGGTCTGATTACCGTCGCGGAAGGAGATCGGGACGCAGCCCGCGGCTATTTCCAGAAGGCGCTGGCGGTCAATCCCAACTTCGGACCAGCGGCACAGAGCCTAGCGGCGTTGATGGATCCAGCTGCGCCACCGGAGACGAAGTCGGCGGAGGCGCCAGCCGAGAAGAAGCCAGCGGCCGCGACCGGCGCTGTGCTGGTGCAGCTCGGGGCCTTCCAGAACGAGGTCATGGCGCGCGCCGCCTGGGACAAGATTGCGGCCGCCTCGGAGGACGCTTTGCGCGGGTTCACGCCGGTGACCGTACCGGTCGATCTGCCCGGCAAAGGGCGCCTATGGCGGCTCCGAACGGCGGTTTCGGACATTACGGCCGCCAGGAAGCTGTGCCTGACCCTACTGATGCACCGCCAAGCCTGCGTGCTTGCCCGCCATTGAGGCCGCGATGCCCGCATTTGGTGCATATTAATTGCATTATATTTTGTGGTCTTGCATGTGATTCCAATCCGCGCTGCGACCCTCTATGGTGCCCCAGCGAAGGTTCAAGGTGCTCTCAGTATGTCGATTTTCCCGGTGATTCTGTCTGGTGGTTCCGGCACGCGATTGTGGCCGTTGTCGCGGGGTGCGCTGCCCAAGCAGCTTCTGGCACTGCACGGCGACCGCACCATGATCCAGGAAACTGTGGCGCGCGTACGTTTTCCCGGGGCGGCGGCGCCGATCCTGATCTGCAACGACGATCACCGCTTCCTGGTCGCCGAGCAGATGCAGCAGATTGGTCTTTCGCCGAGCGCCATCGTGCTGGAGCCGATGGGCCGCAACACCGCGCCCGCCGCCGCTGTGGCCGCGCTGATCGCCGGGGAGAATGATCCCAAAGCCGTCGTGGCGCTGTTTCCCTCCGATCACGTTGTCAGTGATGAGCCTGCGTTCCAAGCCGCGCTTGCCATTGCGGTGAAAGCCGCCGAAGCCGGCAACATCGTCACCTTCGGTTTGGAGCCGACCGCGCCTGAAACCGGCTACGGCTATATCGAGCGTGGTGAGCCTCTTGCCGGGGCCGACGGCGCCTTCAAGGTGCGGGCCTTTCGCGAAAAGCCGGATGCCGAAACCGCCGCGGGTTATCTCGCCGACGGCAACTATTTCTGGAACGGCGGCATGTTCGTGTTCCGCGCCGACGTGCTGATCGAGGAACTGGAAAAACAGGCCCCCGGCATTCTGCCGCCGGTGCGCGAGGCGGTGGCGAAAGCCGCGCGCGATCTCGATTTCATCCGGCTCGATGCGTTGAGCTTCGCCCAGGCACCGAATATCTCGATCGACTACGCGGTGATGGAGAAAACTGCGCGCGCCGCCGTGGTGCCGTGCAACATCGGTTGGAATGATGTCGGCTCGTGGTCGTCGCTGTGGGAAATCCGCGAACAGGATGAATCCGGCAATGTGCTGCAAGGCGACGTGGTCCTGCATGACACCAAAACCTCCTTCGTGCACAGCGAGCACATGCTGACCGCGCTGGTCGGCGTCGAAAATCTCGTCGTGATCGCCACCAAAGACGCCGTGCTGGTGGCCGACAAGGGCCATGCCCAAGACGTCAAAGCCATCGTCGACAAGCTGAAGGCCGCCGGTCGCACCGAGCCGATGGAACACACCGTGGCATTCCGGCCCTGGGGCTCTTACGAGGTGGTCGATCGCGGTGACAATTTCCTCGTCACCCACATCATGATCAAGCCGGGCGAACGTATCGGTCTGCACATGCACCATCACCGCGCCGAACATTGGATCGTGGTGCAGGGGACCGCGCGCGTCACCAGCGGCGACAAGGTCACGATCCTGCACGAGAACCAGTCGACTTTCATCGCGCTGGGCGAAAAGCACCGGCTTGAGAACCCCGGCAAGGTCCCGCTGCGGCTGATCGAGGTGCAGTCCGGCCCTTATCTTGGCGCCGATGACATCGCCCGGCTCGAGAACTTCTACGGTCTGGAAAACAAGGCGTAAGGCCGCCGGGTGCGGCCTTAACAGAGGCCTCACTGCGCGCCTGCGAATCCAAGCGCTTGAATTGTCCGCCGGATAAGCCTATTTCACGGATAATCCTCGGGGGTCCCGAATTTGTCCAGTATAATTTCTGTAGTATCCCATCTTAAGCGCCTGGAAGCCGAGAGCATCCACATCATGCGGGAGGTCGCTGCCTCCTTCGACAATCCCGTGATGCTCTATTCGATCGGCAAAGACTCGTCGGTGATGCTGCACTTGGCATTGAAGGCGTTTTATCCGAGCCTGCCCCCGTTCCCGCTGCTGCATGTCGACACGACGTGGAAGTTTCGCGAGATGATCGCGTTTCGTGACGCCACCGTGGCGCGCCTCGGTCTCAAACTGATCGTGCACATCAACCAGGACGGCGTCGCGCGCGGCATCAATCCGTTTGATTCCGGTTCGGCGCTGCACACCCAGGTGATGAAGACCGAAGGCCTGAAGCAGGCGCTCGACCACTACGGCTTCGATGCTGCGTTCGGCGGTGCCCGTCGCGACGAGGAAAAATCGCGCGCCAAGGAACGCATTTTTTCGTTCCGCACCGCGAGCCATGCCTGGGACCCCAAGAACCAGCGCCCCGAGCTTTGGCGTGTCTACAACACCCGCGTGAACAAGGGCGAAAGCATCCGCGTGTTTCCGCTGTCAAACTGGACCGAACTCGACATCTGGCAATACATCATGGCCGAGAACATCCCGATCGTGCCGCTGTATTTCGCCAAGAAGCGCCCGGTGGTGGCGCGCGACGGAACCCTCATCATGGTCGATGACGACCGAATGAAATTGCGTCCCGGCGAAGCGATTGAGGAAAAGCTGGTGCGTTTCCGCACCCTCGGCTGTTATCCGCTGACCGGCGCGATCGAAAGCGATGCCGATACGCTGGAAGCCATCGTGTCGGAAATGCTCACCGCCCGCACCTCCGAACGCCAAGGCCGGCTAATCGATTCCGACGAAAAGGCCTCGATGGAGAAGAAGAAAAAAGAGGGGTATTTCTGATGGCCTCTCTGCGCGAGTACCTCGCCGCCCAGGAAAACAAGTCGTTCCTGCGATTCCTCACCTGCGGTTCGGTCGATGACGGCAAATCCACCCTGATCGGGCGGCTGCTCTACGACACCAAGCTGTTGTTCGACGACCAGCTTGCGACGCTGGAGAAGGATTCCAAGCAGCACGGCACCACCGGTGGCGATATCGATTTTGCGCTTCTGGTCGACGGCCTCGAAGCCGAGCGCGAGCAGGGTATCACCATCGACGTCGCTTATCGCTTCTTCACCACCGACAAGCGCAAGTTCATCGTCGCCGATACGCCGGGTCACGAGCAATACACCCGCAACATGGCGACCGGCGCCTCCAATTCGGACCTCGCGGTGATTCTGATCGATGCGCGCAAAGGCGTGCTGATCCAGACGCGGCGCCATGCTTATATTTGTTCGCTGCTCGGCATTCGCCACATCGTGCTGGCGGTGAACAAGATCGACCTGATGGATTACCGTCAGGACGTGTTCGACGCCATTGTCGCCGAGTTCACGAAATTTGCCGAACCGCTAGGGTTCCAATCGCTGGTGTCGATCCCGATGTCGGCGCGTTTCGGCGATAATGTGATAGCCGCAAGCGCCAATACGCCGTGGTATGACGGCCCGGCGCTGCTGGCCCATCTCGAATCCGTCGACGTCGATACCGCCGTTACCGATGGCCCGTTCCGGATGCCAGTGCAGTGGGTCAACCGCCCCAATCTCGATTTCCGCGGCTTTTCCGGCACCATCGTCAGTGGGCGGATCAAGCCGGGCGACAAAATCGCAGTCGCCGGATCGGGCCGCACCTCCACGGTTGCGCGTATCGTCACTCAAGGCGGCGATCTCGAAGCAGCCGCGGCGGGCGAGGCGGTGACGCTGATGCTCGCCGACGAAGTTGATATTTCGCGCGGCGATGTTCTCAGCGCCGACAAGGCGCGCCCGGAAGTATCCGACCAGTTCGCGGCACATCTGATCTGGATGGCGGAAGAGGAATTGCTGCCGGGGCGCGGCTACATCTTGAAGCTGGCGACGGCGCAAGTGCCGGCGCAAATCACCGCCTTGAAACATAAGATCGACGTCAACCGTCTCGAGCAGTACGCGGCCAAGACGCTGCATCTCAACGAGATCGGTTATGTCAACGTCTCGCTCAGCCAGCCGATCGCCTTCGATCCTTATGCGCAAAACCGCGACATGGGTGGTTTCATCTTGATCGACCGCTTCACCAACGCGACGGTTGGCGCTGGCATGATCGATTTCGGCCTCCGCCGCGCCACCAATGTGCATTGGCAAGCGCTCGATGTGAACAAACAGGCGCGCGCGGCGCAGAAGCACCAGAAGCCCGCCGTCTTGTGGTTCACCGGCCTGTCGGGCTCGGGCAAATCGACGATCGCCAATATCGTGGAGCGCCAGCTTCATGCCCAGGGCCGCCACACCTACATCCTCGACGGCGACAATGTCCGTCATGGCCTCAACCGTGACCTCGGCTTTACCGAAGCCGACCGGGTGGAAAACATTCGCCGCGTCGCCGAAATCGCCAAGCTGTTCACCGATGCCGGGCTGATCGTGTTGGTGTCGTTTATCTCGCCGTTCAAATCCGAACGCCGCATGGCGCGCGAACTGATGGGCGAGGGCGAGTTCGTGGAAGTGTTCGTCGATACCCCGCTGGAGGTCTGTATCGCGCGCGACGTGAAGGGCCTTTATGCCAAAGCCCAAGCGGGCGCGATCAAGAACTTTACCGGCATCGACAGTCCCTATGAGCGCCCCGAAACGCCGGAGCTAACGCTGAAAACGGTGGCCAGCGATCCCGCCCTGGAAGCCGAACGCGTTCTAGCTTTCCTGCGCGAGCACGGATACGTCGCATAGGTCTGGTTGCTGGCGGCAGGCCGGGGGTGCCGGCCAATTGGTGAGCCCGATGGGGTTCGAACCCATGGCCCTCTGATTAAAAGTCAGATGCTCTACCCCTGAGCTACGGGCTCACGAACGCAGACGGGTGGGTGTCCCGCCGCGGGAGGGCGGACCATATGGGTAGACGCCCGGCTGGTCAACCGCGGCTAAGCGGCTGTCCCCAGGCAGTTTTTGCCAGTCCGGCTGGCTGGCGGTGGAGCTGGCGGGGCAAATGGCCCTATAACGGGGCAACCGTCGTTTTTCCGCGCGCCTGGCGCGGCTGTTGGAGACCTTCCCATGACCCGTATCCGTTCCGCGTTGCTTGGCGCGGCCGCCGTCTTGACGCTCGCCGCATGTTCAACCACACCGCCCGCCCCGCCGCCGCCTGCGCCGCCGCCGCCAAACCCGTTCGCTGCCGCCTCGCCCTTGCCGTTGCAGGCGCCCGATTTCGGCCGCATCAAGGACAGCGACTACCAGCCGGCGATCGAGCGGGGCATGGCGATTCAGCGCCAGGAAATCGATGCCATCGCGGCCAATCTCGAGGCGCCGACCTTCGCCAACACCATCGCGGCGATGGAAAAATCCGGCGCCATGCTGACGCGGGTATCGAAAGTGTTCTTCGCCCTGACCGCTGCCAACACCAATGAGGTGCTACAGAAGGTCAAGTCGGATGAGGCGCCCAAGCTTTCCGCCCATCACGACGCAATCTTCATGAACGCGGCGCTGTTTGCCCGGGTGGAAGCGTTGTGGAACGCGCGCGCCAGCCTCAACCTCGGTCCGGAAGAGACGACGTTGCTCGACGTCTACTATCACAACTTCGTCGCCTCGGGCGCCAAGCTGGGCGCGGCGGGTAAGGTGCGACTCTCTGAGATCAACACGCAGCTTTCGACCTTGCAGACCGTTTATGACGAGAAGCTGCTCGCCGCTACCAACGCCGGGGCGCTGGTGGTCGATGATCCGGCCAAACTCGCCGGGCTCGATGACAGCGCTATCGCCACTGCCGCCAAGACGGCCGAGGAGCGCGGTCTCAAAAGCAAGTGGGTGATCCCGCTGATCAACACCACGCAACAGCCATCGTTGCAGGACCTCAGCGACCGCGCCACGCGCCAGAAGTTGTTCGAGAATTCCTGGACCCGGTCCGAAAAGGGCGATGCCAACGACGAACGCGATACCATCGCCACCATCGCCCAGCTTCGCGCTGAGAAGGCGGCGCTGCTCGGCTATCCCAATTGGGCCGCGTATGTGCTCGAAGACCAGATGGCTAAGACGCCGGAGGCCGTGACCGGCTTCCTGGATAAGCTCGGCCCGGCGGCGGTTGCCAAGGCGAAAGGCGAAGCTCGCGACATCCAGAAAGCGATCGCCAAAAGCGGCGGCAAGTTCAAGCTCGCCGCTTACGATTGGGAGCGTTACGCCGAAGCGGTGCGCAAAGCCAAATACGATCTCGATGAGAGCCAGACGAAGCCGTATTTCGAGATGTCGAACGTGCTCGAGAATGGCGTCTTCTTCGCCGCCAATCAGCTCTACGGAATCACCTTTAAGGAGCGCAAGGACATCCCGGTCTATCAGGCCGACGTGCGCGTGTTCGAGGTGATCGACAAGGACGGTTCGACCTTGGGGCTGATGTATTTTGACTGGTTCAAGCGCGACAACAAGCAGGGCGGCGCCTGGATGGATACCTTCGTCGATCAGTCGAAGGTCTTGGGCACCAAGCCGGTCGTCTACAACGTCTGCAACTTTATCAAACCAACAGAGGGTCAGCCGGCGCTGCTATCGTTCGACGACGTGACCACCGCGTTCCATGAATTTGGCCATGCGCTGCACGGCCTGTTCGCCAGCCAGAACTATCCGACCGTTTCGGGCAGCGCCACGGCGCGCGATTTCGTCGAGTATCCATCGCAGTTCAACGAACATTGGGCGCTCGATCCCGCTGTGCTGAGGCACTATGCGATCCACTACAAGACGCATGAGGTGATTCCGGAAAAGCTGGTGGCCAAGATCAAGAAGGCGGCGACCTTCAATCAAGGCTACATGCTGACCGAACTCGTCGCTGCGGCCCAGCTCGACATGCAATGGGCGCTGCGCCCGGCCAGTGCGCCCAAGGCCGATGTCGATGCCTTCGAAACCGAAGCGCTGACCAAGACCGGGCTCAACGTCGCCGAAGTGCCGCCGCGCTATCGCTCGAGCTATTTCACTCACATCTGGACGCTCGGCTATTCCGCCGGTTACTACGCCTATTTGTGGAGCGAGATGCTCGACGACGACACTTATGCCTGGTTCGAGGATCATGGCGGGCTGACAGCGGCGAACGGCCAGCGTTATCGCGACATGATTCTTTCCCGCGGCCACACCATGGATTACGACGCGATGTTCCGCGCCTTTTACGGCAAAGACCCGGAAATCGGCCCACTCCTGGAAAATCGCGGCTTGAAAAAGCCCGCGCGGCACAAGAAACACTAAAACAAACGGGGAGGGCAAAACCCTCCCCGAACGTTTTTGTGCTGTGCCGAGATCAGAACGCCCGTTGCTGGTTGGCGTTTTTGGCGATGTCGTTGTCCGGTTCGGCATTGAAGCCGAACTGGGTGGCGATCACCTTGTACGAGGCGCCGTCGGCCATCGGCATGAAGCTGGCTGAGCCGAAGAAGCGGTCTTCCACCAGCATGTTCCGCAGCACCCATTCCACCACGAAGTCGGGCAGGTATTGATTTACCTTGGGCTGCGGCGCCTTGAGATCGCACGCGTTGATCGTTTTGCCGTTGCCATCCGCCGCCGAGTAATAGCGGTTAGAAATCTGGTCTAGCGTATAGGTAGCATTGAGGCCGATCTCGTTGGCCCACGCCTTCCACTTCTGGAAGCGCCCGCCGATCTCCCAAGCCTCGCCCTGCAGGGTGCAGCTCTGCACAAAATGGGTCTCGTCCAAGCGCGTCACCGTCACGACGAAGACTTTCTGCGCCGGATTGATGGCATGCACCGTCACTTCGGCCAGCGGCACTTCATAGGTCAGCCGCGCATAGCCTTGCAGGTTGAGGTCTATCAGACCGGCTGCCAGACCAGCAATGGTCAGGGCGCCGCCGCCGCCCAGCCCGAATGTCGCCCGGCCGGGGCGCAACTTCACGGCATGCACCAAACCCGAGATAAAACCGATAAACCCCAGTACCGCTATAGCGAGCGGTACAACGACCATCATCGAGCCCATCTGATACCCCCTGCGTAGGCGTTCAGCCTAACCAAGGCGGGCGCATGTTACCAGCCGCCCGCCGGATAGTTTGGCGCCGGGATTGTGTCAGAAATTACGGTTAACCGACCTCCGGCCGGCCGACCGAGATGTACTTGAACCCGGCGCTCGCCATCATATCGGGGCGATAGATGTTGCGCAGATCGACCAGCAGCGGGCGCTTGAGGAGCGATTTCACCTTGGCCAAGTCGAGCGCCCGGAACTCGTTCCACTCGGTCAGGATCACCAGCCCATCGGCACCTTCCAGCGTTTCATAGGTCTCGTTGCACCAGTCCACTTCGAAATGCTTCTTGGCTTCCTTCATGCCCTCGGGATCGAAGGCGCGGATCTTGGCGCCCTTGTCCTTGAGATAGGGCACGATCACCAGCGCCGGCGCATCGCGCATATCGTCGGTGTTGGGTTTGAAGGTGAGGCCGAGGATGGCGATGGTCTTGCCGGCGACGCCGCCGAACGCCTTTTCGATCTTCTCGCCCATCTGGACTTTGCGGGCGTCGTTCACCGCCACCACCGCTTCGATGATCCTGGTCGGGGCACCGTATGCCTGGCAGGTCTTCAACAGGGCGAGTGTGTCCTTCGGGAAGCACGAGCCGCCATAGCCGGGACCGGCATGCAGGAATTTGCCCCCGATGCGCCCGTCCAGGCCCATGCCGCGCGCCACATCCTGCACGTTGGCGTCCACCGCCTCGCACAGGTTCGCCATCTCGTTGATGAAGGTGATCTTGGCCGCCAGGAACGCGTTGGAGGCATATTTGATGATCTCGGCGCTTTCCAGCGTCGTGAACAGGATCGGCGTTTCGTTGAGATAGAGCGGGCGATAGATCTCGCGCATCACGCTCTGGGCGCGATCGGACGTGCAGCCCACCACGACGCGATCGGGGCGGCGGAAGTCCTCGATTGCCGAGCCTTCGCGCAGAAACTCGGGATTGGAGGCGACGTCGAATTCGGCGTCGGGGCGAACGCGGCGGATGATCTCGGCGACCTTCTTGTTGGTGCCGACGGGTACCGTCGACTTGGTCACCACCACCGTGTAGCCCTTGAGGTGATGGGCAATCTCTTCGGTGGCGGCGAAGACGTAGCTGAGGTCGGCATGGCCGTCGCCGCGCCGGCTAGGCGTACCGACCGCGATGAACACCGCCTCGGCGCCTACCATGGCCGTGGCCAGATCGGTCTCGAAGGAAAGGCGTCCGGACTTGGCATTGGCCGTTACGACCTCGTCCAGTCCTGGTTCATAGATCGGAATCTTGCCAACCTTCAGGCCTTCGATCTTCGCCACATCGGTGTCGACGCACACCACATCGTGGCCGAACTCCGACAGACAGGCACCCGAAACCAGCCCGACATACCCCGTACCGATCATGACAATGCGCATTGTTCACCCTCGTATTGTGGACTCAACCTTTGTGGCGCGCTGCCCGTCCGCATGCAATCAAAGAATGTGGCGAAATCGCTGACGGTAGGTCACGAATCTTATCATTCTTTGACAAATTGCGGGTATTATAGCTGCTGTCTTCCGATCTGGCGGCCATGATCGACGTATCCGAACTCGTCTACGAGTACCCGACTGCGCGGGCTCTGAAGGGTGTGTCCCTTCATGTGGCGCCGCAAACGATTACCGCCCTGGTTGGTCCCAATGGCGCCGGTAAAACCACGCTTTTGCGCTGCTTGGCGGCCTTGGAAGACCCGTATTCCGGTTCCGTCACCGTGGCCGGCCACGATACCCGCCTAGAGCCGCGTGCCATCCATGCGCTGCTCGGCTATCTGCCCGATTTTTACGGCCTCTATGATGGTCTTAGCGTCCGCCGCATCCTGACCTATACGGCACAGTCGCACGGCATCGTTTCAGCGCTGACGACCACCGCGGTCGAAAAGGCCGCCGACCGGGTCGGGCTGTTCGAACGGCTGGAGGTTAAGGCCGGCGATCTCAGCCGCGGCCTGCGCCAGCGTCTCGCCATCGCCCAGGCCATCGTGCACGAGCCCAAGGTGCTGCTGCTCGACGAACCGTCGGCCGGGCTCGACCCGCAGGCACGGCGCGATCTGTCGGTGCTGATGGTGGCGTTGAAGGATGCCGGCATGACGCTGGTGGTTTCCTCGCACATCCTGGCCGAACTCGAAGATTACTGCTCGGAGATGATCATCATCGAAGAGGGGAAAATCGTCGGCGGCAAGGCCATCAAGGTGAAGGACGTCGAGCGGCCGCGCTATATTGTTGAGATCGCCAATGCGCGCAGCGACCTCAAGGATTTCCTATCCGCCCGCGCCGGGGTCGATGTGATCGAGGCCGATGCCTATCACGCCCTCATCACCCATCCGCGCAGCGCGTCGGCGCGGGCACGGCTGATCCGCGACCTGCTCGGGGCCGGGTTTGAGGTATCGAGCTTCGGCGAATCCACCAAGGCGTTGGAAGAGGCTTATTTCAGCCAAGTGGGCGGGTCCGGAAAGACGGGAATGGGCCAATGAACCCCGAATTCCAGCGCAATGTCTGGCTTGAACTGACACCCTTGCGTCTCGTCGTGATGGGCGCGGTTCTGGCGCTCGCCTTTTTTGCGGCGGTTTTGAGTGGCGGCGTTGCCAATCCGGGTGCGGTGGCGCGCTTGCTGTTCATTGCCATCGTGGTGGTGTGGGGCACGCGCAATGCCGCCCGCAGCGTGGTCGGCGAAATCCGCGAGCGCACCTGGGACTTCCAGCGGCTGTCGTCGCTTGGTCCCGGCACGATGATGTGGGGCAAGTTGTTTGGCGCCACCATTTTCAATTGGTTCGGCGGAGCGATCTGCCTTGCCGTGATCGTCGCTGATGCCGTCAACAGCCAGGGTGCCGGTTTCGCTTTTGCCGAGATTGTCTATTGGATTGCTATGGGCGTCATTGCCCAAGCCGCCAGTCTGGTGGCCAGTCTGATCGCGGCCCGCCGCCGCCAGGGGCGCACGCAGTTCGAGGTGTTTCTCTATCAGGTCATCGGCCTTGCCGCCGCCTACGCGGTGTGGGCGATCGCCAATCCGGACGGCAAAACCATCGGCATATTCGGTTGGGCCGGTGACATCGTTTGGTGGGGGCTGGGGCTGCCGGCGCCGGGCTTCCTTCTCGCGTCCCTTGCCGTTTTCACCGGCTGGATTCTGGTCGGCTGCTATCGCCAGATGCGGTTGGAACTGAAGCTCTCCAACGGGCCGTATGTCTGGCTCGGCTTTCTGGTTTTCATGACCGTCTATGCGGCGGGCTTTGGTGCTTTTGCGCCGCCGGGCGGGCATTTCGACGAGGTCACGTGGCGCCTTATCATGGCCGCGCTGGTCGCCGCCAGTTTGACCTATCTCACCGTGATCCTGGAGCCCAAGAGCCGGGTGCAGCTGCGCTGGCTGGCGGGCGAATTCGGCAAATTCCATATCGGAACGGCGCTGACGCATCTGCAATGCTGGATGATGTCGTATCTGTTCACCGTCGTGATTGCGATCGCGCTGATGGTGCGGCTCGGTCTGTTGGGGATGGGCCCCGAGTTGGCCACGGCTGGTGCGGTGCTCGGTTTCGTTACCCGCGATATTGGAATCGTGGTGCTGATGAACATGGTGGCGCGGCGGCGCGGGGGCGATTTCCTGGCGCTCGCGATTCTGGTCTTGGTGTACGCGCTGCTGCCGTCGATCGTCGCCGGACTGAATTACGGCACCGGCCGGGCGCTGTTCCTGCCGCAGCCGACCGACCCAATGTGGATAAGCCCCGCTGCGGCATGGATCGAGGCTATCGCGGTGTGGGTGGTCGCCGCCACGCAGATCTCGCTCAGCGGCAAAAAACCTTAGCCGGCGCGCAGGTACTTCACCGCTTCGTCGCGTCCGAACAGATAGAGCAGGACGCGCAAGGCTTCGCCGCGCGGCGATTTCAGATCGGGATCGCGACTGAGGATGAGCCCCGCGTCGTCGCGCGCGGCGGCCAGCAAATCGCCGTGAACGGCGAGGTCGGCCATGCGGAATTCGAGCGCGCCGCTTTGGCGCGTGCCGAGGAGTTCGCCGGGGCCGCGCAGCTTCAGATCTTCCTCGGCAATCACGAAACCGTCGTCGGTATCGCGCAAGACCGCCAGCCGCGCCTTGGCGGTCTCGCCGATCGGCGGCACATAGATCAGCAAACAGCTTGATTTGCCGCTGCCGCGCCCAACCCGGCCGCGGAGCTGGTGCAATTGGGCGAGGCCGAAGCGCTCGGCATGTTCCACCACCATGATGGTGGCTTCCGGCACATCGACACCGACTTCGATCACCGTGGTGGCGACCAAGACCTGCAACTCGCCGGTCTTGAACTTCGCCATCGCCGCGTCGCGTTCGGCCGGCTTCATCCGGCCATGAACCAGGCCGACCATGGGGCCGAGGGTGGCCTGCAGTTCCTTGGCGCGCTCTTCGGCGGCGGCGAGGTCGATTTTTTCCGACTCTTCCACCAGCGGGCACACCCAGTAGGCACGGGCGCCCTTGGCGATCGCCGTGCGCAAGCGTTCCACCACATCGCCCAGCCGTTCGGCTGGCAAGACGCGGGTTTCCACCGGCTGGCGTCCGGGCGGACGACCGTGCAGGCGCGAAACATCCATGTCGCCATACGCGGTCAGCGCCAAGGTGCGCGGGATCGGGGTCGCCGTCATCACCAGCACATCGGTGACGTGCTCGCCTTTGCCTTGCAAGGTCATGCGCTGATGCACGCCGAAGCGATGCTGTTCGTCGACCACCACCAAGCCGAGGTCCTTGAACGCCACGTCGTCGGAGAACAGGGCATGGGTGCCGACCAGAATGTCGATCTCGCCCGCGGCCAGCGCCGCCAGCAGCGCCTCGCGGGGCGCGCCTTTTTCGCGGCCGGTCAGGATCGCCATGCGCACGCCCGCCGCGGCAGCGAGCGGTTCGAGGGCCGCCATGTGCTGGCGCGCGAGGATTTCGGTCGGCGCCATCAAGGCCCCTTGCGCGCCCGCTTCTACCGCCGCCAAGAGCGCCAGGAACGCCACCACGGTTTTGCCCGAGCCAACGTCACCTTGCAAAAGGCGCAACATGCGGGCAGGCGAGGCCATGTCGGCTTCGATTTCGGCGACGGCCTGCACCTGCGCCTCGGTCAAAGTGAATTGCAGCGCCGCCAGCGCCTTCGCTTTCAGCCGTCCATCGCCTTGCAGCACACGGCCCTTGTTAGCGGCGCGCATTTGTTTGCGGATCAGCATCAGCGCCAGTTGGTTGGCGAGCAGTTCGTCATAAGCCAGCCGCTGACGTTCCAGCGTTGTCGGCGCCAGATCGTCATCATGCACCGGCGCATGGGCTTTTTTGATCGCGTCGGAAAACGCCGGCCAGCCGCGCACTTTCAAATACGCCGGATCGAGCCATTCCGGCATCACCGGAACTTTTTCCAGGGCGCCGCGGATCGCCTTGCCCAACACCTTGCCCGACAGGCCTTCGGTCAAGGGATAGACCGGCTCGTGCAGCGGCATGTCCTCGCCGGGCGTGGCAATGAAATCGGGATGCGGCATCTGCAGCCGGTTGTTGAAGCGTTCGATCCGTCCCGAGATGATGCGCTGGCTGCCGACCGGCAGCGATTTGTTCAGCCAATCGGGATGGGCGTGGAAGAAGATGAGTTCGATCGCCGCGGTGTCGTCGGTGCAGCGCACCTTGTACGGCTGGCGCTTATCGCGTGGCGCCAGATGGTCGAGCACGTTCACCGTCACGGTAGCGATGCGCCCTTCTTCGGCCCGGATCAGCTTGGGCCGGTAGGAGCGGTCGATCACCCCGGTCGGCAGATCAAAGACGAGGTCCTTCAGCCGCGTTCCGGCGACGGCCCCGATCATCTTCTCCAGCCGCGGCCCCACGCCCGGCAAAGAGCGGGTATCGGCGAACAAGGGAAAGAGAATCGCAGGGCGCATGATAGAAAGATAGTGAGGCAAAGGCTCTTCGCCAAAACAACCGTCACCCCATGATTTTCCAATCGACATTTTTAATTTGACAATATGACGACGTTAACTTTACAACTAGCGGTGAAGCAGTGCCCAAAGTTTGAACCTCTATGGCAAGACCCAAGAACCAAGAACTTCGCGAATTTCTTCTTCGAGACCTAGAAAACCACGCCACCGACATAGTCCCGTATGCGGCGAAAATATTCGGGGTTTCGAGGGCTTCCGCAAACCTCTACATGCGCGAGCTCATTTCTGAAGGACTAGTTGAGGCCCACGGACGTACGAACGCCCGACGTTATCAGTTGAAGGACTTGGATTCTTACTCTGGCGTATTTCCCATTGGACCAGAGCTTCGGGAGGATGTCGTGCTTCGAGAACACATCTCTCCCCACCTGCAGAATCTGCCCGATAATATTGTTCACATTTGTGAATATGGCTTCTCCGAAATGCTGAATAACGCCATCGACCATTCGGAGGGTACGCATTGCAAGGTTCGGCTAGCACGCAATTACGCTCTGGTTAGGCTTGAGGTGCTGGACAATGGTGTAGGCATCTTTGAAAAAATCGCGAGAGAGTGCAATCTAGTAGACAAGCGCGAGGCAATATTGGAGCTTTCAAAGGGGAAGCTCACAACTGACAGCTCAAGACATACTGGCGAAGGTATCTTTTTTACGTCGAGGATGTTCGACAGATTTACGATTATGTCTGGCGACCTACGTTACAGTCGAACAAAAAGAGACGATGACGAATGGCTGGTCGAATCTAAATTCCAGAAGTGGTTGATTAGGTCGAAGTTTGGGAAGGAGTACGAACGAGGTACCTGTGTCGTACTGGAAATTCCAACGGACTCGCCACTCACAACAAAAGAAGTGTTCGACAAATTCGTAGACGATGACTATCGCTTTTCACGTACGCATGTGCCGCTAGTCCTTGCTACGTATGAAGGTGAGAATCTCGTTTCCAGATCACAAGCACGCCGCTTATTATCAAGGGTTGAGCGATTCTCCGAAGTAATGCTCGATTTTCGCGGAATAACTGGAATTGGCCAAGCATTCGCGGACGAGATATTCCGAGTTTGGACAAAAGATCATCCAAACACCAAATTGGTTACCATGGGTGTGTCTGGTGACGTTCAAAAGATGATCGGGCACGCGATGGTGAATGCTGCTGATCAAGGATCGCCAGAGACCCCGAAGCCAGCCAAATAGCCCACTGGTAGCATTTGGTCGGAGACGCTATATCTTCCCCATGTCTACCGCTCCAGACGGAGGGTCCCTCGGGGTCCGCCGCAAACAGCTATTGTTCCGGTGCCAGCGGCGCGGGTTCAAGGAGGTCGATTTGATCTTCGGGACCTTCGCTGCCCGCGAGGTCGGCAGCTTGGATGAGGTGGGGTGCGATCAGCTCGAAGCCCTCCTCAACGCTCCCGACCAGGATGTGTTCGCCTGGCTGAAAGGCGAAATCGCGCTGCCGCCGGACTACGACACGCCCGTTTTCGCCCGCATCCGGGCGCTGTGTTCGCGTAAGGACCCCACTTGGAACGTGTAAATTACATCGCCCGCAGCGACGGCCGGTTGACGGTCTCGGGCGCGCCGGAAGGCTATGACGCTTGGCTGGCCGCCGCCACCGCCGGTTCGCTGAAGGGGCTCGTTGTGCTGGTGGCGCAGGATGGCGTCAAGGCGGCGAGTGCGGCCGATACCATCGGGTTTTTCGCGCCCAAGCTGCCGGTGCTGAATTTTCCCGCCTGGGATTGCCTGCCTTACGACCGCATGTCGCCGAGTCCGGATATCGAAAGTCAGCGGCTGGCAACCTTGGCGGCGTTGGCGCGGCGCGATAAGGATTCGGGTGCGGCGGTGGTGGTGACGACCGTCAACGCCATTTTGCAGCGGGTGCCGCCGCGTGAGGTGATCCTCACCGCTAGTTTCGACGCCAAGATCGGCGACAGCGTCAGCCACGAAGCGCTGTCGCGGTATCTCGCCGCCAACGGTTATAGCCGCGCCTCCTCCGTGCGCGAGCCGGGCGATTTTGCGGTGCGCGGCGGCATTGTCGATTTGTGGCCGCCGGGCTTCGAACCGCTCAGGCTCGATTTCTTCGGCGACCGGCTGGATGCGATCCGCACCTTCGATGCCGAGACCCAGCTTTCCTCTGGCGAAGTGCCTTCCATAGCGCTGCTGCCCGCCAGCGAAGTGCCGCTGGACGAGAAAGGCATTTCGCGGTTCCGCACTGGCTATATCGCCACCTTCGGTCCGGCAGTGGACGATCCACTTTATGAATCCGTCTCGGCGGCGCGCAAAACGCCGGGCATGGAGCACTGGTTGCCGCTGTTCTATGAAAAGCTCGAAACCCTATTCGATTACGCCCCGCGGGCGCTGGTTGTGCTCGGCCATCACACCGACGAGGCCAAAAAAGCGCGTCAGGAGCTGATCGCCGATTACTATCAAACCCGCCGTGAATTCTTGCATGACGAGCCCGCCAAGAAAGGCGCGCTGAAGTCCCCGCCGTACAAGCCGTTAAAAACGGATTCGCTCTACATCACCGATACCGAATGGGACGCGGCGCTGCAGCGCCATCCCGTCCGCGACCTGACGCCGTTCCAAGCGCCGGAGTCGATGAAATCGGTCGATGCCCATGGCAAGCTGGGGCGCGATTTCGGGCCCGAGCGGGTGCAGACCGGCGTCAATGTTTTCAAAGTGGCCGCGGAGCATATCGAAGCACTGCACGCCGAAAAGAAGCGCGTCATCCTGGCGGCGTGGACCGAAGGTTCGGCCGAACGCATGGGCGGCGTGCTCGCCGATCACGGTGTCAAAGCGATCCGTCCTGTCGCTAATTGGGCCGATGCCGCCAAGATGGCGCCCGGTGCGGTGGGGCTCGCCGTTCTCGGCATCGAGCATGGTTTTGAGGCGCCCGATTTTGCCGTCATCGCCGAGCAGGACATTCTCGGCGATCGCATGGTCAGCCACAAACGGGCGAGGAAGGCGCAGAACTTCCTCACCGAAGCGGCGGGGCTGGTGCCGGGCGATCTCGTCACCCATATCGAGCACGGCGTCGGGCGCTATGTTGGGTTACAAACCATCGACGTGACCGGCGCGCCGCACGATTGCCTCGAACTGCAATATGACGGCGGCAAGCTGTTCTTGCCGGTCGAGAACATCGAGCTTCTGACCCGTTATGGCGCCGAGAACGACGCCGCGGCGCTGGATCGTCTCGGTGGCGCCGGTTGGCAGCAGCGCAAAGCCAAAGCGCGCCAGCGCGTGCGCGAGATCGCCGGCGAACTGATTCGCATCGCCGCGGCGCGCGAACTGAAGACCTTGCCGGAAATCGAACGTCCGCAAGGGCTGTGGGACGAATTCTGCGCCCGCTTCCCTTACCAGGAAACCGAAGATCAGGAAAAAGCCATCGCCGACGCGGTGGAGGATCTCGCCAAAGGCCGTCCGATGGATCGTCTGGTGTGCGGCGACGTCGGCTTCGGCAAGACCGAAGTGGCGCTGCGCACCGCCTTCGTGGTGGCGATGAGCGGCAGCCAGGTTGCCGTGGTGGTGCCGACCACGTTGTTGGCGCGCCAGCATTACCGGACCTTCGCCGAGCGCTTCAAGGGATTCCCGATAAGGGTGCGTCAGCTGTCGCGCTTCGTCGATGCCAAAGAGGTCCGTGAGACCAAGGAGTTACTCAAGAAAGGCGATGTCGAAATCGTTATCGGCACCCATGCGCTGCTCGCCAAGACGGTCGAATTCGCCAATCTCGGTCTCGTCATCGTCGACGAAGAACAGCATTTCGGCGTGACCCATAAGGAAAAGCTGAAAGGCCTGAAGGCCGACGTGCACGTCTTGACCCTGACGGCGACGCCAATTCCGCGTACGCTGCAATTGGCGCTGTCGGGCGTGCGCGACTTGTCGCTGATCACCACGCCGCCGATCGACCGCCTCGCCGTGCGCACCTTCGTGACGCCGTTCGATCCAATGGTGATCCGCGAGGCGCTCTTGCGCGAGCATTATCGCGGCGGCCAGTCGTTCTATGTCTGCCCGCGGATTTCGGATTTGCGCGAGGCCGAAGAGTTCCTCAAAACCAACGTGCCGGAAGTCAAAGCTGCCGTCGCCCATGGCCAGATGTCGCCGGCAATGCTGGAAGACGTCATGGCCGCTTTCTACGACCGCAAGGTTCAGGTGCTGATTTCGACCAACATCGTAGAGTCGGGTCTCGACATTCCGACCGCCAACACCCTGGTGGTGCATCGCGCCGATATGTTCGGCCTGTCGCAGCTTTATCAACTCCGCGGCCGCATCGGCCGCTCCAAGCAGCGCGCTTATGCCTATCTCACCACGCCCGCGACCCACGGCGTCACCGAAACGGCGCAGCGGCGGCTCGAAGTACTGCAATCGCTCGACCAGCTCGGTGCCGGATTCACCGTCGCCAGTCACGACATGGATATCCGCGGCGCCGGCAATCTGCTCGGCGAAGAGCAATCCGGCCACGTCAAAGAGGTCGGCATCGAACTTTATCAGGAGATGCTGGAAGAGGCGGTCTCGCAACTGCGCGCCGGCGGCTCTGACGATGCGCAGGACGAGGAGCAATGGTCGCCGGCGATCAACATCGGGGCCGCGGTGCTGATCCCCGAAGCCTATGTGCCCGACCTCAATGTACGCATGGCGCTGTACCGCCGCCTCGCCACCATCGAAACCCGCGCCGACATGGATCACTTCGCCGCCGAAATGATCGACCGCTTCGGTCCCTTGCCGGAAGAAGTGAACCATCTGTTCGAGATCGTCGCCATCAAATCGTTGTGCCGCAAGGCGAGTGTCGAGAAGATCGAGGCGGGTCCCAAGGGCGGCGTCATCGCATTCCGCCACAACATCTTCGCCAATCCGCTAGGCCTGGTGCGCCTGATCACCGATCACGCCGGCACCATGAAAGTGCGGCCCGACCAGAAAGTGGTGATCGCGCGCAACTGGGATACGCCCGAAGCGCGCCTCAAAGGTGTCAAAGGCGTTCTCACGGCACTGGCGAAACTGGCGGAAGCGGCCTGAAAGGCGTTTCCCCGCTGCGAAAGAGAACGCTACGGGCCAGGAATTTGCCGTCGCTTAATCATAGTTCCCCTAAACCAACATAAGAGACCCCCCGGCTCTACCGCTACGGGATTCACACATTTCGCAGGTTCCATCCGTGTTTGATGGCGTGGAATTGGGTTAGGCCTCTGAGCATGACGATGGGGCCTGGTTTTCCGTAGTAGCCGGTCCAGCCGCAGAGCCTGGCGAG
>DBUB01000008.1:0-10647 GCA_002307725.1 Alphaproteobacteria bacterium UBA1301
GTCACGTTTGGGTGCGATTTGACAATCCAGCTCATCGGCGAGGTGCGCGTGCCCATCACGCCGAAACCCGGAAAGCGATACCGCTATGACAGCGAGTACAAGCGCAACGGCACGGCCAACCTCTTTGTTATGGTCGACGCCAACCGGTCGTGGCGCAAGGTCAAGACCACCGATCGGCGCGCCAACGAGGACTTCGCCGTCTGCATGCGCGAGTTGGTCGATGTGGACTATCCCGACGCCGACAAGGTCCGCGTCGTGATGGATAACCTATCAACCCACACGCCATCCGCTATCTATCAGACCTTCCCCGCTCCCGAAGCGCGTCGGATATTGCGACGCCTGGAGTTCCACTACACACCAAAACATGCCAGTTGGCTCAACATGGCCGAGATCGAAATCGGCGTCATGCGCCGACAATGCCTTGACAGACGCATTGATAATCGCGACCTGCTCGAAACTGAGGCACGGGCCTGGGAGCGCCGCCGCACCGAAAGTGGCGCCCAAATCCGCTGGATGTTCTCCACAGATCAGGCCCGGGTGAAGATGGCCAAATCCTATCCCACACCCTCACGCAACGAGTCATAATCACTGCGACGGGACACTAGGCGCTGAACCGAAATCGGTTTGGTAGAGCAAGGCAACATCGGCCCATACCGGATCGAGGATGATTCGTAGCGGCGTTTCGCCGGACATGGCTATTCGCTTGCAAAAGGTCGGTTGGAGCACCGCCGAAACGTGGCTACGGATGCAAATGCAGTATGACCTTTGGCATGCTGAACAGCGCGCCGACAAAATCAAGGTCACCAAATTCGCCGTGTCGGCTCCGGCCTGATTTGGCCTAAAACCTGCTTACTTTTTGGGCGGCCCTTGAATTTTCCCTCCATATGCGCTACATTGTAGCCCAGAGGTGATTACCATGACTGCCAACACGACTGTCCGCGCCCGCATCGACGAGCGCACCAAGAACGAAGCCGCCGTAGTTCTGGGCGCAATTGGCCTAACGGTGTCTGATGCCTTTCGCATGATGCTGGTACGGATCGCGACGGAAAAGGCTCTGCCGTTTGAGCCGCTGGTGCCCAACGCCGAAACTATCGCGGCCATGAAGGAATCTCGGAAGGGTGGATTACCGCGATTCAAGAGTGTTGAAGCTTTGCTCGCGGACTTAAATGCGCCAGATTGAACGCACTGGCCAGTTCAAGCGCGACTACAAGCGGGAGCAAAAAAGGGCGGCACCGCGCCACCCTTGATGCAAGCCTCGCCGCTGTGCTGGTCCCACTTATGAACGACACAACGCTTGCCGAGCGCTATCGCGATTACGCGCTTTCCGGCGAATGGACGGGGTATCGCGATTGCCATGTGAAACCCGATGTCGTGCTGATCTATGAAACGCCGGACGACGACACCCTGCGGCTTGTCCGTCTCGGCTCGCATAGCGAGCTAGGGTATTAACTCTGCCCTTTGTTCGACGCCGCAGCAGGCGAGCGTCGAACCCTGAGCGAAGCGAAGGCACGGGACGCCCTTCGTCCCGACACCATCAGGACACCACGGTATGCGGCGCGGTCAGGCGCAGGTGGTTTGCGGCGGAGTAATGCTGCCAGCAAGCTGGCGAACCTATCAGCCGGGCCAGGCGGCAGCTACGCGCAGCATTCGTTGCGCGTAGCGCTTGTTAATTGCGCGTAGATGTGAATTAATTGCGCATAGGCGCTACGCGCAATTAAGGAGCCGTCATGGCCAGACCCATCCAGGACCAGGGTTTGCACGAGATCGAAGAAATCTTGCGTTCCAGCGCGGGCGGAATGACGGCTCAAGAAATTGCCGAACACCTTACGGCGCCCCTGCCCAGGCGGACCCTGCAATACCGCCTCAAATACCTCGTCGATAACAACCGCGTGGATAGAGAGAGTGAAGGCCGCTGGGCACGCTATCGCGTGCATCGCGATACGGCGGGGGCGGCTGTGGTCGCTGGTGAGGATCAAGCTCCTGCCGAGGTTTCGACTGGGCTGTCGTTGTCCAAATCTGGCGGAGAGGTTCAGGCCGCAGTACGCAGGCCCATAGAAGTGCGCAGGCCGGTTGGATACAACCGGGCCGTTCTCGAAACCTACCGGCCAAACGAAAGTGCGTATCTCTCGGAATCGGAGCGCGACCACCTACGCAAGGTGGGCACGCCGCTCTTCGCGCAGCAGCCCGCCGGAACTTACGCCAAGCAGATATTGAGCCGGTTGCTGATCGACCTGTCCTGGAATTCGAGCCGCCTTGAAGGCAATACATACTCGCTCCTTGATACCAGACGGCTCATAGATTTTGGCGAAGCGGCGGAAGGTAAGGAACGGCGCGAAGCCCAGATGATCCTGAATCACAAGGACGCCATCGAGTTTCTGGTGAGCGCTGCCGACGATATCGGTTTTAACCGCTACACGATCCTTAACTTGCACGCCTTGCTGGCGAACAATCTGCTCGCTGACCCGAGGGCTGCCGGCCGACTGCGCCATATCGGTGTCGGCATCGAGCGCTCAGTGTTTCATCCGCTCGAAGCACCGCAACTGATCGAAGAATGTTTCGATCAGCTCCTGGCAACGGCTTCCGCGATTATTGACCCGTTCGAGCAAGCCCTGTTTGTGATGGTGCAGCTTCCCTATTTGCAGCCGTTCGACGACGTTAACAAACGAGTATCGCGCCTTGCTTCCAATATTCCCCTGGTCAGGCAAAATCTCTCGCCGCTGTCTTTCGTAGACGTGCCAAGCGACGCCTACACGGACGCGGAGCTGGGCGTTTACGAATTAAACCGCGTCGATCTTCTCAAGGACGTTTTCATCTGGGCGTATGAGCGGTCAGCGGAGCGGTATGCCGCTATCAGGCAGTCTTTGGGGGAACCTGATCCATTCCGGCTGCGCTACCGCGACGCTCTGCGAGAAATCATCGGTGCCATCGTCCGCGGACAAATGGACCGGAAAAAAGCCATCGGCCACATCAGGACTTGGACGCAGGTCCATATCGACACGGCCGACCGGGGACACTTTCAGGAGGCCGTGGAAGAAGAGCTGCTCGGCCTGCATGAAGGAAATTTTGCCCGCTACCAAATCCGGCCGTCTGAATTCAAAGCATGGCGCGATATTTGGAGCGGCTAAAACAGCAATAAGGTCTTATACCAACCTGCGTTGAAGCTCATGCATGAGCCCAAGCGCGTCGACCGATGGACATGACGCGCCAGGGCCGGTCGCGCAGGCGGTTCCAGGCGTCGCAGCAGAGCGCGACGATTTGATCGTAGGATTCGAAGACGCGGTTGGACAGCCAGTTTTGCCGCATGAACTGCCAGAGGTTCTCGACCGGGTTCAGTTCCGGAGACCGCGGTGGCAACGGCAGGATGGTGATGTTGGCAGGCAGGTTGAGCTTCGCCGTCGTGTGCCAGCCAGCCTGATCCATGATGAGGACGGCATGAGCGCCGGGAGCGACGGCGGCGCTGATTTCGGCCAGAGCCAAGGCGCACATACCAGCTTTCATAATCAATTTGCATCAGCGGATCGCCCTTCGCGTTGACATCCGTTGGCACGTTGGTCATGGCGGCCAGCGATTGCGGCGCGACAATCAGGATGGTGAGTTACGCAATAGGGCTCCAGGGGGCGTTGCTTTGGCGAATGGGTTTGGCGACGGGCCCGGCACCGCCGGGCATTTTTGAATGCTATGTGTGAATTGTGGTTGACACCACCAAACATGTTGCCTACAGTTCACATGTGGTTGATATCATCAAAAGCGCCACATTTGACCGCTGATTTGAAGCTTTGCACGACACAAGTGCCAAGGCGCGGATCGCGGTGCGCATCCGTCGCCTTGGCTTGGGCAACCCTGGTGACGTGAAGCCGGTTGATAACGGCGTTTCCGAGATGCGGATCAGCTATGGCCCCGGCTATCGGGTGTACTTCGCAAACCTGGGCGGGTTCATCATCATCCTGCTGTGCGGCGGCGATAAGTCTACACAGAGCAAGGACATTTCAAATGCCAAAGTCATTGCCGTACAATGGAAGGAATAGCCATGAGCAAAGAAAAATTCAGCCGCTACGACACCGCCGACTACCTCAAGACTGATAAGGATATGGCGGCTTACCTCGACGCCGCGGTCGAAGACGGTAATCCTGCGCTCGTGGCCGCCGCCCTCGGCGACATCGCTCGCGCCCGCAACATGAGCCAACTTGCTCGTGACACGGGCATGACGCGCGAAGGGCTGTACAAGGCTCTATCTGGTGACGGTAACCCCAGCTTTGCCACTATCCTTAAGGTGGCCAACGCCTTGGGGCTTCGGATGGCATTCAAATCCACTTAAGGATTGAGCAAGAGGAACGTAACCCGTTTCAAAGCGGGCGGTGTCATCGACGGGAAGTTTTACGCGGTCGTTTTCGCCATGCGAGGCGAGATCTGCGGCTTGGGTTCGGCCCGCCAAACCAACGGGAAAGAGGAGAGAATTTATGGCGATCGTTAAATTCAAGCACGATCCGAACAAGCTGCCGGCGCTCTCGCCCGAGGTAAAAAGTGCCCACAATGCCATGACGAACGAGCAGATCACGATCGCCGCGCTTTCGGACCTTGATAATCCGCCCTTGACCGACGAAGACCGGTTGACAACGGCGCACATCGCCAAGCGCGCCAGAGCCAAGCTTTCGCTGACGCAAGTGGAATTTGCCAAGCGCTACCGTATCAACTAGGGGCGGCTGCGCGACATCGAACAGGGCCGCAATGTGCGCCCTGATACCGCCCCTGATCGCCTACTCGAGGGTGATCGAGCGTGAGCCGGAAGCCGTATCGCGGGCGCTCGCTTCGTAAGATTATGGATCGGCGCCGCGGTTGTTCGCGTGGCCACGCGCTACAGGCCCAGAATGGCAGGGGTACAAAACCGGCTCGATTGTCCGAATAGGAACGAAGTGGCCTCTTGCAACAAATGCAGCATTGCTGTATATTACAGCAATAGGAGTTTCCCCATGGCCCGCTACACTACCAGCGATCTTTCCCGCAAATCCGGCGACATTATTGCCGAAGCGTTGCGCAAGCCCGTCACCATCACCCAGCGCAATAAACCCCGGCTGGTGTTGCTCAGCATTGAGGATTACCGACGTCTGACAGCGCGACTCGATACCCGCAAGGTGGGCACCCTCGCCACCATGTCCGATAGGGATTTTGCCGATTTGCGCCACGCCGTTGAGGATTATGCCGTGGAAGGTGAGGAGCGGTGAGCTTCGAAGACTTTCGCACTGGCACCGTCATTCGCTTTCCTTATCTGTGGGCACGAGAAGCCGCGCATGGGGAAACCGAAGGCCGCAAACCCCGGCCGGTTGCCGTCGGCGTTCGCATCCCAAAGCCCAGGGGTGCGGATGTGCTCGTGCTGTTTCCGATCACTAGCCAGGAACCGGCGCAAGGCCGCTTTGCCGCCGAAATTCCCGACATGGAAAAGCACCGGGCCGGGCTGGATGGAGCGTTGCGGCTCTGGGTTATTCTGGACGAATACAACCAGGATGTCATCGGTCGCTCTTTCTATCTGGAATCGGAAGCACCGCTCGGCCGTTTCAGCAAAGCTTTCTTCCTCCCGGTTTTGCAGGAATTCATTGCTCGGCGATCACGTGCCCACGCGGTGAACCGCAATCGTTAACCATGGTTTTCATAGGGTCTGACCGGGAAGCCGACGATCGCTGGGCTTATCACCGTGTATTTGGGATTTAGCTAGCTGTGGAGCCTCAACAGGTTGTTCCCGGTCAGTCCGAGTCTGCTGATAGGCGGCTTGGAGCCGATACAGCCATGAGGACGGTGCCAATTATAGCGGTGCATCCAGAATGGCAGTTCGGCGGCGCGCTCGATTGAGCTGTTGTGGGCACGGGCATAGGCCCATTCGCGCAGTGCGGTTTGGATGAAGCGCTCGGCCTTGCCGTTGGTCTTGGGGGTGTAGCTCCCCGCACAGCCAGACGGTTTCTTATGATGGGCTGTTATTGTAAGCATTATAGACAAACAAAAATGCTTTTCTGTGTGGGTTTCTATTGCATTTTCGTTGTTGTGACGTACGATTTCTTATGAAGCTCAAGAGTTATGAGATGTGATCGAAAGCGGTACGCGATTATTAGCTGGGTTGCAGGAGCGTATTTTGGAGTTTGCAGAACACGGATTTGATCCGTCTCCACCTCGCGCCTACGATGAAGCCGATGTGTGGCTCCTAGCGGCGTTGCTGCAAAAAGCCATTCGTCGCGGCGATGTGCAGGTGGCCCGACGCGCCGGCCACCAATTGCTTGGCCGCGATTCCTCCAGGCTTTGGCGACGGATTATGGTCACGGCCTTGGAGGATATCGGAATTGGCTCCTGCAAAACGGCGACAACCCTTGTTGGAATATCCTGTCTACCGGAGCTGCGCCGCAGGCTTGGTGGCAATGGACCGGCCCTCGACGTCGCTTTGCGCCTGGGGTGCGAGGCTGTCAAAGATCGCACCGGCGATCAGTTCGGCTCAATTGCTCGCGAGATGGCAGGCACAACCCACAGCTTGAACCAAGCCTCCGAGGATGCCTGGCGTGCGGTGCTGGTCTCGACCTATCTCGAATGGCGCCGAAGACTACGGGCGGCGTTTCTGCTTTCTGAGGACGAACGGCCGGCAGCCGATCGCGTCGAAGCGTTTCTGGCGATCTCGGAAGGGTTCCGGGCGCTTGGCGTTCCCGAGCTTTTCATGGATGCTTGCGAGCTTTATCGCCACAAGTCCCGCGACCCGTTACCCCTATTTGTTCCGCTGGGACTAAGTCTTTGGCTTTCAGAACAACGTCCACGGACCACAATAACCCACCAACTTCCCGCCGTAGAGATGATCGGGGGCTTACCCGATTATGCCTTTGATCCGCTGCATACCCGAATAGGCCGCCGAGCCGTTGATCTCTGGCTGAGATCTTATTTGGCGCGTCCCCCCTTTACCACCCAAGTCGTGGCCGAGGGCCTTTGGATCTGGGAATCGGGCGCCTGCGATAAGACCCTCGACTGGCCGTTGGGACGAGTGATCGGTGAAGAATCGGTTGAGGCCGATATGATTCACGCGGGCGGAGCTAACTTTGCGCAGTTGCGGGACTGGATGGAAGCGGAGCGCTCCGTCCTGACCTGCGCGCGCAAAGCGGCCTGGGAAAGTGCCAGTCATCGACCACAACAAACCAATCAGGGCGTTCTGCCACTGACCGCGGCAGCTGAGTAAAGGGGGTTAGCCATGATGGACAAGGATTTTTTGCGTAGTGAAGCGGCGCATTATCGCTTACTCGCCGACCAGATCAAAGAACGGTTTGGCGAAATCGACGACGAAACTTTGCAGGACACCCTGCAAGGAATGAGCGATCTGCCCGATATGATCGAGGAAATCGTTCGCTCCGGCCTTGAGGACGAAGCCTTCATCGTTGGGCTCAAGACTAGGATGGAGGCGATGAGTGCTCGCCTTAGTCGGTTCAAGACCCGCGTCGAACGCAAGCGAGAGCTAGCGACCTGGGCGATGGGAGCAGCGGGCATCCCGCGATTGGACGAAGCCGACTTCACCGTCTTTTTGCGCCAGGGGTTGCAGAAACTGGCGGTGGAGGATGGGGCCAAACTACCTGAAATCTATCTTGTTCCCCAACCGGCCAAGGTCAACCGCGCGCATCTCTTCGACGCGCTCAAAGCCGGCACCGTGGTGGATGGGGCAAGCCTTGTCTTTGGTGATCCCCATATCGCGGTTCGAACGACATGACAGCGGACAAGACCAAACCAAAGCAGTGGCATGGTGATGACGCCGACAGAAGGGACTGCCATGAACGCCCCCTTCCCATCCCGTCAACGCCGACCACATAAAACAAGCTGTTCTCGAGCGGCGCTACGGGCACAATGATGGGGAAATTGGAGCAGGTCGTGGAAAAAATTGGGCAAGATGGCCACAGACGAGAGATGCCCATTGGGACAAACACCGGCTGCCCGCGATATCTCGGGGCGGAGAAGATGATGCGTATCGCGTTTAACCACCAGCAGATGAAGAAGCTCGTAGCGCCGCTAAATCCCGCACGGATCAAAAAGCGCAATCGCGATAACAAGAGCTTTGACTACGTCGAAGGCTGGTTTGCGATCTCTGAGGCCAATGCCATCTTTGGCTATGCCGGCTGGGACCGAGAGATGGCCCAGTTCGAGCGCGTCTTCGAGGCCAAGGAGGGAGGAGAGACAATCTGTGGCTACCTGGCCAGAGTGCGGATCACCGTGCGAGCTGGTGGCGGAATTGTTGTTCGCGAAGGGACAGGATTTGGTGAGGCCAAATCGCTCGTCCGAGCCGAAGCGCATGAATTAGCGCTCAAGGCCTCCGAGACGGACGCTACTAAGCGGGCCCTCGCCACCTTTGGTAATCGCTTTGGGCTCGCCCTTTACGATAAGGACCAGAATAGTGCCGCCAGCCCCTCTGCGACCGGCGAGAAGTCTCCGCCGAAGCACTACGTCTTATATGATGAGATGGGCGCCATTCTGGCGTCGGCGTTATCGGCGGAAGGATTTTGCTCGGGCTTTCGCCAACTGATCGAACAAAGCAAGGCTAGTGCCAGCCTCAAGCAACTGCTTGAGGAAAACCACGCGATGTTGACACGCATGCGGGCAGAACGGCCAAGCTTGCGATCCGGACAAGGTCGACACTTTGCCGACATCCTGGAACGGCTTGCGGCCAAACGGCTTGCGGCGATTGTTTCGCAGAACGATGGTCAAACCCACCGACCCAGTGAGCTTAATGGAAAAGCTGATGGCGAAGATTTTGGTGCTGCGCGACCACCGCAAGGAAACGGCCACATGGCCCTGCCTCAGGCAGTAGTTGATACTGAGGGGGGCGAAAGCCAAACCAAGTGTC
Organism: Alphaproteobacteria bacterium UBA1301; assembly: GCA_002307725.1. Classification (GTDB taxonomy): domain Bacteria; phylum Pseudomonadota; class Alphaproteobacteria; order Micropepsales; family Micropepsaceae; genus Rhizomicrobium. The sequence continues at coordinate 8,849 of DBUB01000008.1, forward strand.
CGCGCGAGGTTGCCGACCAGATCCCCTCCGCCCCGCAGCGCGACAAGCAGGACGATTTACACGCGGTAGTATTGTCACCGCCAACGCTGCCAAATAGTTGCGCGGTTGACGGATCGGCCAGCCAAGACGGCTGCATGCCGCTTTCCCAACAGACACCTCTGAACAAAATGGTGCCGATATCTGAGGCAGAGCTGGCCGCCCCAAAACCTCCCGCCAGAGGTTTGTCGGCAGAGGCATTCGATCGTGACGGACGCGCGGCGGGCCTTGCTTCGGCTACCCCTGGCGTCTGCGCCAGCGCGACCTGCGCTGATGGTCTACGCCCCTCGAAAATCGGTTTCGGACCGATGATCGACAAGAGCCGTCTGGCGGTCGCGACAACCAAGCGCGTCCGTCACAAGGCGCATCTTCTGTTTGTGGCAAGCCAAGCTTGTCTTATCTGCGGGGGCAATCCCTGCCACGCCCATCATCTAACCTTTGCCCAACCGAGAGGATTGTCCCTCAAGGTCAGTGACGAGTTTACCGTCCCCCTCTGTGTCATCCACCATAATGCCCTTCACAGCCGTGGTAATGAACGCGCGTTCTGGCGCTTCCACCGCATAGAGCCCCTCCCAGAAGCCAAAAAGCTTTGGGGCCAAACGATCAGCCAAAGCGGACAATCCTCATGAAGGGTTTGGGGCAGATGGAACGGTCCGCGGGTCTAGCGACACAGGACATTTCTTGCGCCTTGATTTGTCGTGTCCTTGCATTGTCTCCGGCACAAACTACGCGAAGCGCTTAGTTCTTTTCTCGAGGTCAGCGTTGCACAGCCAAAAAAAATCCCGACAGACTAAGACCGATGAAGCTGACCACCGGTACGGACAGCGCGTGTTCTTGAGCGCTGACGCTATGGAAGAACCGCTCAACCGAGTGATTGCCTATGGTACTGTGCTGGAACTCATCGGTTACGGCTTGAACCGGATCGGCGATGACCACGGCCAAGCCGTACTTGCCATCGCCGAAACAATGTTGGCCGATCTTGAAGCGGTCAAAAAAAGCTGGCGAAAAATTATGGCAACTGGTTCCTTAGCCCGAAGAAACACCAGAGGAAGGCCAAAAGCGCGAGCCAAGTAGCATGCTGCTCTTTGGGTGTATTTATACGATCATCTGCATATTCCATGCGATCATGAATCACGGTTTCCAGCTCTGGCCTGAGATCGGGGTCGGAGATATCGCGCAGTCTTGGTGCGCGCACGCCTCGTCGATCAAGCGATCAGTCGGCCGCTGCCACTGAGCTGCTGCCGGTTTCGAAAACACCGAGTTAGGTGTTTTTATGGAACCGGAGGCAGATCATGGAACAACGGAAGTATACGCGAGAATTCAAGCTTGAGGCGGTCACGCTGATCAAAGAGCGTGGTGTTGGATACGCGCAGGCATCCCAAGATTTGGGTGCGTATTTCACAAAAACGGGACAGCGGCTTCGCTAAATCCCGGACAGCTGTTTTGTGAAATCGCTTGCAATAATGCCCCCCTGAGGGGTGATTTTCGCGTCCAAAACCGACCCCTTTGACAGTTTGTGTCAGCGTCCTTCCGGCAGGCCATTGAGGCCGGGAAGGACTGGAGGGGATGATCGGTGTGGACATGATCGGGGCGATCCGGCGCGCGTATTTTGAGGAACATTGCCCGATCAAAGAGATCGTGCGGACGCTGTCGGTATCGCGTGGAATGGTTCGCAAGGTCATCCGCAGCCATGAGACCGAGTTCAAATACGAGCGCGAGGTCCAGCCGACGCCGAAGCTTGGCGAGTGGGTCGAGGTTCTGAC
>DBUB01000008.1:11063-31453 GCA_002307725.1 Alphaproteobacteria bacterium UBA1301
CATGCCTATGTGCCGATGAGCTTTGCGCCCGGCGAAGCCTACCAGTTCGACTGGAGCCACGAGGTGATCACGCTGCAGGGGCTGCCGGTCACGGTGAAGGCGGCGCACATGAAGCTGTCGCACAGCCGCATGCCGTTCGTGCGTGTCTACTTCCGCGAGACCCAGGAACTGGTGTTTGACGCCCACGACAAGGCGTTCCGGTTTTATGGTGGGGTCTGCCGCCGTGGCATCTACGACAACATGAAGACGGCGGTGGAGGCGATCTTCGTCGGCAAGGCGCGCCGGTACAATCGCCGCTTCCTGCAGATGTGTTCGCATCACTTGGTCGAGCCGGTGGCCTGCACGCCAGCCTCGGGCTGGGAGAAGGGCCAGGTCGAGAACCAGGTCGGCAATCTGCGCGACCAGTTGTTCCGGCCCAAGCCGCGGGTGAAGAGCCTGGCCGAGTTGAACGCCTGGCTGGAAGACCAGTGCATCGCCGGAGCCTGTCCTCGGGCGGGCGAAGCCCGACCCGGGGGCCAAGCGCATCCAGCATCCGGAGTTCAAGGATCGCACGATCTGGGAGGTGTACCAGGAAGAGCGCGCCAGCCTGATGGAACTGCGCGGCCCCTTCGACGGCTTTGTCGAGAAGGCGGTACGCGCCACCACCGCCTGCCTGATCATGGCCGATCACAATCGCTATAGCGTCGATGCGCGGGCCGCAGGCCGGATGGTGCTGGTACGCACCCACGCCGAACACATCGTCGTGCTGCTCGGCGACGAGGTCGTCGCGGACCATCCGCGGAACTTCCGGCGCGACCAGATTGTCTATGATCCCTGGCATTATCTGCCGGTCCTGATGAAGAAGCCCGGCGCCTTGCGCAACGGCGCCCCGTTCAAGGATTGGGCGCTGCCGCCCGCACTGAGCCAAGTCCGCGCCAAGCTGAAGAGCCACGCCGACGGCGACCGGCAGTTCGTCAAGGTGCTGGGCGCCGTACCCGATTACGGGCTGGAGGCCGTCGAGGCCGCCTGCGGCGAAGCCCTTGAGGCCGGGATCGCCAGCGGCGACGTGATCCTCACCGTGCTGGCACGCCGCCAGCAGCCGGCGCTGCCGCCCAGCATCACCACGCCCGATGCGTTGCGCTTGAAGATCGAACCCCTGGCCGATTGTGGCCGCTACGACAGCATAAGGAAGATCGCCTGATGGAACGTCACGAGATTCTGGAAGCCATGAGCAAACTGAAGCTTTACGGCATGCGCGCCAGCTTCGACGAGGTAGCTGGCAAGGGCCTTGCCCGGCGCGATGAGATTTATCCCCTCATCGCCAGCCTGATCCGGGCCGAGCGCACCCACCGTCAGGCTCGCTCCATCAGCTACCGCATCAGCGGGGCCAAGTTCCCGGTCCTCAAGGACCTCGACAAGTTCGTCTTCGCTGACACCACGGTCGATGAAGGCTTGGTCCGCGAACTCGCCACCGGCACCTTCCTAGATGCCAAACGCAACGCCATCTTTATCGGCGGCACGGGCACCGGCAAAACCCATCTGTGCATTGCCGTGGCTTCGGCAGTGATCCGCAGCCGCGCCAGGGGGCGCTTCTTCAATCTGGTCGATCTGGTCAACCAACTCGAACAGGAGAAGGCTGCCGGACGCAGTGGCAGGCTGTCTGAGAAGCTATTGCGCTACGACCTGATCGTCATCGACGAACTGGGCTATTTGCCCTTCAGCCAGTCCGGCGGCCAGCTTTTGTTCCACCTGATCAGCAAGCTCTACGAGAACACGTCGCTCCTGATCACCACGAACCTTGCCTTCGCCGACTGGCCCCAGGTGTTCGGCGACGCCAAGATGACCACCGCCATGCTCGACCGGCTCACCCACCACTGCGACATCATCGAGACCGGCAACACCAGTTGGTGATTCAAAAACCGCAACTGATCGTCCCGACCAGGCAGTCCACGGCGCCTCCCGCGCGCTCCGCTGCGCTACGCCCAAGGGGCTACGCTGCGCGCGCGGGTCCCTCCGCGGCCTGTTAAACAACACCTACAAGGGGGTCATTATTGGGCGCGATACCGGGGTCACGTTTGGGTGCGATTTGACACTGGGACATCCTGCTGCCGCAGTCGATGCGCCACCCCGTCATGAAGGTGGATTTGATGGAACTGGCGACGGCCTATCAGCATCAGTATCTCGGCACGGCCTATTCGGGACCGGGAGGCGGTTATCTGATCGTGGTGTCGGAAGAGCCAGTACCCGGCTCTTTCCACGTCAACATCCGCACGGGCGACGCGTGACGGGCGCCCGCAAAGTCGTTGTCAGCGGCGGGTTCGACGACATCCGCTCCAGCAATATCCGCCTCCTGCAAGAAACCGCGATCTAAAACCTGATGTTTTTATTGTCAGAGAAGACGGCGACAAGCCGTACAAACGCGGCTATTGCTGTGAGCCTGGCATCGAATACCATGTCTTGAATCGCACCTCCGTGGCTGGTCTGCCCAAACGGTCGAGCACATCCTTGTGCAGATTTTTGACCGGATGCGTCAGGCCTTGTTGGCGACGTACCAATCGTAAGCGGATTTGATGCCGTCTTCGAAGCGGGTCTTCGCGGTCCAACCGAGGGCGGCAAGGCGCGAGACATCCATCACCTTGCGCGGCATGCCGTCAGGTTTGGAGGTGTCATAGACAAAACTGCCCTCCCAACCGGCCGCTTTGGCGACGGTCTCAGCTAGCTGTCGAATGGTGTGCTCCTTGCCGGTGCCGAGATTGACATGGCTCTCGCCTGAATAGTGCTTCATCAGGAAGATGAGACCGTCGGCGAGGTCTTCGGTGTAGAGGAACTCGCGGAGCGGTGTGCCGGTGCCCCACAATACGACCTCCTTGGCGCCCGCCTTCTTGGCGGCATGGATCTTCATGATCAACGCGGCGACCACATGGCCGTTCTCGAGATCGTACTTGTCGCCGGGTCCGTAGAGATTGGTCGGCATCGCCGAGATGAAATCGCAGCCGTACTGTTTGCGGTAGGCTTGGCACATCTTAATGCCGGCAATTTTGGCCAGCGCATAGGCATCGTTGGTCGGCTCTAACGGGCCGGTAAGCAGAGCCTCTTCCGGAATCGGCTGCGGCGCCTCACGCGGATAAATGCAGGACGAGCCGAGAAACAAGAGCTTCTTTACGCCCCCCTTGTAGGCGGCGTGAATGATATTGGTCTCGATGACGAGGTTATCGTGGAGAAACTCGGCCGGACGCGTGCTGTTGGCGTAAATGCCACCGACTTTTGCCGCTGCCAGGAACAGCGCATCGGGCTTCGTCGCGGCCAGCCATTCTTCCACCTCGACCTGGCGGCCCATGTCGAGGTCCTCGCGGTCGGCGGTGAGAACTTCGCAGCCTTCAGAGCTGAGCCGACGTTGAATCGAACTTCCGGCCATGCCTTTGTGACCGGCCACCATGACGCGCTTACCCGCCAGCGGGAACACAACCTCAGTCATCGCTGCGCCCCCGCTTGCTGGTGATCGACTTGAGATCGCAATCCACCATTTCCGCCACTAGATCCTTGAGCTCGACGGTGTGGGTCCAGCCCAGGACCTTCTTCGCCTTGGCCGGATCGCCGAGCAGGAAATCCACCTCGGTTGGACGGAAGTAACGCGGATCGACCGATACCAGCACCTTGCCGTTTGCGGCGTCGATGCCTTTCTCGTCGAGACCTTTGCCTTCCCAGCGGACCTTGGTGTCGACATGACCGAAAGCCATCTCGATGAACTCGCGCACCGAATGGTTCACGCCCGTCGCCAGCACGTAATCTCCGGGCTTGTCCTACTGCAGGATCCGCCACATGCCTTCGACGTAATCACGGGCGTGGCCCCAATCGCGCATGGAATCGAGATTGCCGATATAGAGCTTGTCCTGCAGGCCGAGATGGATGGCGGCAACCGCACGAGTAATCTTGCGGGTAACGAAGGTCTCGCCGCGCACCGGGCTCTCGTGATTGAACAGAATGCCGTTGGAAGCGTGAATGCCGTAGGCCTCGCGATAGTTCACCGTGATCCAATAGCCATAGAGCTTGGCCACAGCGTAGGGACTGCGCGGATAGAACGGTGTCGTTTCGCGCTGGGGTTTTTCCTGCACCAAGCCGTAAAGCTCGGAGGTCGAGGCCTGATAGAAGCGCGTTTTTTCGGTAAGACCGAGAAGGCGAATGGCTTCCAGAATACGCAGCGCTCCGATGCCGTCCGCATTGGCGGTGTACTCGGCGGTTTCGAAGCTCACTTGTACATGGCTCTGGGCGGCGAGATTGTAGATTTCGTCAGGCTGGGTTTCCTGCACCAGACGTATGATGTTGGTCGAATCCGTCATGTCACCGTAATGCAGCGTGAACTGCACTTTTTCGTCATGACGGTCCTGATAAAGCCTATCGACACGGCCGGTATTGAACGACGACGACCGCCGCTTCACACCGTGGACGGTATAGCCCTTCTGCAACAGCAGCGCCGCCAGATAGGAGCCATCCTGACCGGTGACACCGGTGATCAAAGCCGTCTTAGCCATAGCCCCCTCGTTTTTATGCGGGAAAAGTAATCCACCCTCCCGACCCTGATAAAATGTCGGCCCTTATATTCCCAACTTCAATGCAATTTCAAATGCAGCCGTCGCGCCGCGATCAGGCCTCGGTTGATCGTCTTGCCAGCGCACCGCCGTTTCGATTTGTGCCACATAGTCGCCCCATTGCAGTGGCACCGCGACACGAGCCTCGACGGCGTTAAATCGCACGGGCGACGCGGTGACGGCGTTGCCAGAAGTATTCAGCGGGTTCGAAACGAGCGCGCGGTGATAGGTCAGCGTCCAGGTGCGGCGTTCTGGGTCGATAACGCTCGCCTGCACCGAATATAGAACTGAATCGCTGTCTAGACTGAAGCCGAGCGAACGGCCGCGATAGCGCATGCCGTCGACGTAGTCATAGTTGTTGTAGGCAACGCCATGCTGGGCCCCGCCGCCCCAAATGTCATTGGTGGCAATGCTATTGGCGTATTCAAGCGTCAGACGCCCCGTCAGGCCATCACACGGAAACCAAACCGATCCACCAAACAGTTTGCTGGTACTAGAGTGAACAATCGGATTTGAATCTTCGTTCATGAACTGGGCGTAGACGGCATAAGGCCGCGACAACGCAATTCCGGTGTACCGAAGTTCGATCGAACCTTGCTCGTTGGTCCTATTGACGTGACTGGGATCGTTGCTGAAGGTGAAATAGTCGACAAGCGGTTCGCAACTGTGCCCGGTGCCGCACATTTCGGTGGTACGCGACAATCCAATTTCAAAACCCGGAAAAGGACTGAACGCAAAGTGGACGGCGATGTAGGCGGTGTCGCGCGCTTGACGCGGACCGTCCAGCAGGCCGACAAAGCCCTCGATTTGCCACGGACCAAGCCAGCTCAACCACCAGGAGTCGGACTGCTGCGAATGGACGCGCGTGAATCCGACCTGCGGCATCGGCCGTGCGTTGTTCGATAGCGACAGTGCGGAAATCCAGCCCGGCCCCCACCAGTGTTCCTTGTATCCCGTATACACAACGATGCCGCCGATGCGCTCCGCGATGTAGCTGCCATCGAATACCAAATTTTGCCGATCGGTCCCCCTGCTTTTCTGGGCGCCAACCGACAAGTGGACCGCAGTACCAGCCGCGAGATAATCAAAAGTTGCCTGGCCCTGGGCTTGGGAGCGTCCAAGCGCATCATAGCCTCGTATGACTGCGGGATCGTTGGTGACATCGAAACTGACGGATATGTGCGGCTTATGCGGGCCGAGATCCGACCTTCCCTGCACCCCTAAACGCCCGGCCGCCTTGCGAACGTAATCCGGAGAGTTGGCGACTCGGCTTTCGTCCGGTAGCTGCTCAAGAATTCCTGCCCACGATGGCGGACCTTGTGTCGTAATGTTATTGAGCAGGCCGTAAGCCACCGCCATCTCAAAATCGGATCTGGTTTGCGCATCGCCCAGTTCAGTCCAAACACCGGCCGTGGCGCTGACAGAAAAAGCCGGCAGCGCGGAGGCAAAAAGCAACGCGGTGCAGGCCTTGTTCATTGCGAGATCCTTCCTACTCTGTGCACATCCGGGCTTTGATGGTGTCCTTATTGGAACAGAACACCCGGGCCAATTACCGCTTCAACATGACAGTCATTCTACCGCGGCTATCGTAGCTAGATGACTAGCGATTTGATCGTATCCGTTAGCAACTGCCGGAATTCATAGATTATCCGCTATCCTTCGATCCTCGCGCCATCCGCCAAAGCGCCGTCCTTATGTCGAACCGTCCGTTTGCCAGGGTGAACTAGTATTTCCCACCTCCGCAAAGTTCCAATGAGCCAGGGATCGCAGGAGTTGGTATTAGAATAGTTATACATTGATTTTGAGCTGTTACAGCTACTTTTAGTAGTACTGGCACTTAGCCCTTACTCGTAGTAATAAATTGGCAACGGATTGGGTGGTTGGTTCTGGGTAGCGATGGGGGAGCTGAGTGTGTTCGCCGTGCATCCTGTAGTGCTTGAAGCTGCCGCAGTTGTGTTAGCGGTCGCAACGACACTTATCATTTGCATAAAGGCCTCGTTGTTCGGAAAAATCCTTTCGGTGATGGCCATTCCGGACCGGCGAAAGCAGCATCGCCGCGCAACCCCGCAAGTGGGCGGTATCGCCATTCTCTGTGGCTTGATATGCTGGATCTCTTTGGAATTGCTAAGAGGGCAAACGACGGATCTGGCTTTTTTATACGCCGTCGGCTTGACCGCGACCGGTATCGGCTTGGTCGGCTTTTCCGACGATCAGAGCGAGTTGTCACCGGCGGCGAGGGTTCTTTTGCTCGCTGTTTTTTCCCTTTTGGCTTTGGCCATCGATCATGGGTTCCTAGCATCTAGCCTAAACTGGATCAGTTTTGCACCCACGGCCATTCCCTCCTGGGCTTATGTTGCTCTGTTGGCACTGGCCATGATCGGCACTGTAAACGCAATCAACCTGGCCGACGGTCAGGACGGTATCGTCGGAAGCATGTTTGTCATTTGGGGCGGCTGTCTGTACCTCTCGGCGAACGGCGCCTATGCCGCCACGGGGGGCGTGCTGGCACTTTTATCGCTCACCTTCTTGGCCTTCAATCTGCGCGGCAAGCTTTTTCTGGGTGATTGCGGCTCCTATGGGATCGGCTTTGCTTTCGTCTTGTTATTCACGATGGCCCATGCGCGCAGTATGGTTCCACTCGAAACCATCATTGTATGGCTGTTTATTCCTGTGGCGGATTGCATTCGCCTGCTGGTCAGCCGTCCGCTGCGGGGTGTTTCGCCGTTTGTAGGCGACCGGGACCACTTCCACCATCGTCTTGAAGACAAGATGGGTAAGCAGAAGGGCTATGTCTGCTATATCTCCGCTGTGGCAATCACATCGATAGTATCGACGCTCGCACCGCGCTTCTCTTTGGTTTGTCTTTGCGTGCTTTCGGCATTCTATTTCAGTTTCGCATGGTTAACCGGTTCAGACCCCGCACGGATTTCCAAGTCCGCACCAATGTCCCGAAGGGCCGATAACGTCGTTTCGATGCCGGTCGAAAACAAGGACAAAGGACGTCAAGGTGCGGCATGACACCCCCATGTTGTACTATGCGCAGATGCGATAATCGGGTACTCGTTTAACGATAAAAGGGGGCTTCGTTGTGATGCGCATCGCTACGGAGAATGCCGTCGTTTCCGCCTTTCGGTTCCTGGCCAAGGCCAGTCCGGGTTTGTGGTTGTCGCTGCTGTTGCCGGTCTTGGTGGGCGGTATCTTGCTCTATGGTTCGCTGTATTTTTATCTGCTGGATCTTGAGCGCTACCTCATTCAGCCGACCGACCGGATCGGCAGCGTAGTCCTCGGTCTAGCCTCCGCCGGTTTTCTGACGATCAGCTTTGTACAGGCCGTGATTTCCTCTGAAGTGGCATCGCGTTTCCTCGACCGCCCGGATGGCGGATGGCCATTTTTCCGTATCACGCGCCGGGTCTGGCGCCTTTATGCGGCATATCTGCGGTTCATGCTGGTGTGCGCGGTTTATATCGTGGCGGTGCAGATCGTCAGGCTTGTCGCCGGGGAATTCCTGGTGTTGCCGTTGCTACCGCTGCTCGATGCACTGGCACTGGTGGCCGGTCTGTTCTACCTGACCACCCGGATCGGGCTTCTGGTTACGCCGGTGGCCGTCGCTACCGATAAAGGGCCAGTGGTACGCAAGGCTTGGCGCCTGTCGGGAGGGAACTTTCGCGGTTTGGCTTTGATCGTGGGGGGCTTCCTGATTCTGGGGCTCGTGCTGGAGACGCTGGGAGAAATCCTGTTGCACGCCACCGGACTTGGCATTGCGGCCTCTCCCGGCATGCTGCTCGTCGATGTGGTGCGGAACTATCGCATGGCGCTGCCTGGCGTGGTTATTATCGTCAGCCTGTCCTATCTGGCCGCCACCATTCCGGGAAACGTCGCTGGTCTGTCCGCCTACCTCCAACTGACGGCGCAGACCGGACAGGACGAAGCGCCGCCGAGGGCGTGACCAGCATTTCTGCCGCTATTTTCCGACGCACGTGAACGGCACCACGATGATATTGCGCGCCAAACAATCGGCGTTGGTGATGGGCCGGTGGTAGCTGAACGGCGCGTAGTAAGCGAAACCGAGCGCCACGGCCATGCTCGCAGCACCGAGGATAGCGTTGCGATTCTTCGCCACTTCGGGGAAGGCCGCGGCCGCGATCTTGAACGCCAGCGCCAGCGCCACGAAGCCCAATATCAACCCGATAAAGTGGTGATAAATATACATGACGCGGAAAAAGCCCATGTAGGCGTGGGCCGCCAGGAACACGGCATACATCACCAAAACGGTCTCAACTTTGGCAAAGTCGGCGGCGGGCAGTTCGTCCAGGCCAAAGCGCCGTAAGCGCCGCAGCACGACCAGGGCCAGCCCGCCGAGAATACCGGCCAGCGACAGGCGCCATCCGATCGGATTTCCCACCATCGTCGAATAGCCCGTGTATGAGCCGTCGGTGTCCAAGCGATAGCTGATAGATTTGGTGTAGAACGGCCAAGTCAGCGGATTCTGTCCGTTGGGATCGATCTTCGTGACACCCAGAAAATCGTTGTGCATCCGGGCGGAATATCCCGCGATGGCTTCCTTCCAGGCGGCAAAGGTGAGCCCGCTGCGCCCATTAAGATAGGCTTGGTAAGCCGGTCCCATATTTTCGAGATCGTGGCGGCCCGCTTCGGTCGCAGGATTGGGCGGCCGCGTCGACAGCGCAAAGTCGAGCGTGAAGACCGCTAAAGTGACGGTGGCAAATACGCCCAGCGCAGCAGCGATATTGAGAACGTTCCGTTGCCATACCCAGCGTTCGCACCGCCTCTGCCACACGGCGCGCGCTACCGCAAAGGCGGGAATGGCCAGCAGCACCGACGCATTGGTTTTTACGGCGGCGGCTAAGGCGACGAACAGTCCGAACAGGGCAAAGTCGCGCCAGGTCAGCGCGTCTTCGCGTTTGCGCAACCAGACCAGCAACCCAGCCAGAACGAAGGCGATTTGGAAAGCGTCGAGATGAGCGCCGCGAAATTGCACTACGAAAGCATTTTCGAAGATGTAGAGAGTCGAGAACGCGGCAGCGGCAGTGGTTCCACACCCGAGCCGCAGCATGATGACATAGAAAAGCAAGGCGCCGATCACCGCTGCGATGGCCGAGGGTAGACGGATGGCGGAAAAGGAATAGCCAGCGGGCACGTCCCGATCGGTGATCTTGCTGAAGGCGGCCAGCTTGTGAGCCGCGCTTGCTTTGCCGTTTCCGGCCAAGGCGGGGCCGGTTGACAGCAGCATCAGACCAAGCGGTGGATGCGAGGCATACGTCGCCGTCCGCTCGACGTGCCGTTGCACGGCGGAAAGATAGTAGTACTCGTCCCAATAGGGATGGGGTGGATTGCTTAGGGATGGCAGGAAGACCAGAGCACCCAGCAGGAGAACGAGCACTCCGGTCAGCGTCCCCCTATGGGGGGCCATCAATTCAAGCGCGCGTGCCGGTACAGACATGGGGTCGCTAACAGACAAGGCTTGGCGCCAAGGCCACTCACGACCTCAAGCCGATTATCGAACAGAAAAAACTATATCGTGGCGAATGGGGCAGCACAAATACCGCGGAGCAACCAATCCGCCTGCGGACTATGATGGCGTTTGGTTTCGGCCGCAGCGGGCGGTCCTGGCGATGCCGCCGGGTCTGCAATAGCAAATGGCACGCGCCGTTTGCTGCCGAGTCCAATCAACGCCGGCGGCCAATGCTCCGCCGGACACTGTTCAGCAATGGAATGGTCTCCGTCTCCCAGTGGGGACTCGCTTTTTAAGGGCGCTCACCGGTGGTGTTTTGTTGTCGCACAAGAAGCGGTTCTCCGGCTCCCAGATTCTACAAAAAAATACTCATAGTTGTGTTTCCGCGCGCCCGGGAGACACTTATCGAGCGAACAATCTCAAAGACTTCTAGGCCTTTGCAACATGGTTCTAATTTGTTTGTTGGTTTCAGCGATCACGCGGAAGGCGGGGACAAATGGCCAAGCAACAGTTTGATGACAATAGAATCACTATAATATTTGCAGTATCATATTGTAAAAATTGTATAATTTAGTTGTTGTTTATCTAATACACAGTGTTGGAGATGGTGGGGCGGTCAAGCACAACAAGGTTGACCTTAGCCCAATACGCGTGTTAATTCGTGACCAACGTTCTGATTGCAGGAGGGGTTACATGTTGGGGAAAGTTGGTTCGTGGGTATTGGCGTCGTCGTTGGCGATGACAGGCATCGCGTTAGCGGCGGGTGGTGCGGATCAAGCGGCCCTTCCAAGTGGTGCACCTGCGGGTGTGTTCGCGCAGAAGTGGCACGGCGAACCTTTAGGGGTTTGGTTGGTTGGTGGCGGGCTGGTCATCAGCGGCATTGTGCTGGTCGCGACGGGTAACGGTCACGGCAGTTGGGGTCAGAGTTCTTCATCGAGTTCTTCGTCGAGTTCAACCACGACGACGACGACCACAGCAACCACGGGAACGACAGCGACAACTACGACAACCAATTAAACGGGTTGTGGTTTACAGTTTCAAGCCAAGGGTCGCCTATGCAGCCCTTGGCTTGTTGTTTTGTATTGATAACTTGCAGGCAAAGGGGATTTTTGTCCTCTACCGAGCAACGAATCTCAAGATTAGGCCGGCGGGCGCAGTATTTCGAGCTTAAGCTCGTCAAGTTTGGGACTGATGTTCTGGATCGAACGCCAGACCAATCCGCTGTCAGGATCAATCCAGTAAACATTCTCGAACGTCCAGATGAACTTCCTGGCTTCGGCGCGGCAGTTCTCGTTCACGCGTTGGGTGTGGATCGGTTTGCCCAGGATGGTGATCGTTTCGTCGCCGACCGGGCGACTTTCGCACACGACAGGAACGCTGATAGCATTCAGGTCAGGCCAGTCGGCCAGCCAGCGCACGGTGGCTCCGCCGTTGTCGCCCGATTTGCGTTCCAGCAGCACCAGATTGCTGAGATTGTGCTCCAACCCCGACGTACGAACCACACGGCCAGCGGACGTGGCAATTGCGATGCGCGATGCTGACGTCCAAAGCTGTTCGGCGCTCGCGTCCGTTGCCAGCACGAGCATAATTTCGGAGCTGCCTCCCAGCCGTACGCCGATGGAGGCGTAAGGGGTTGCAGCGGCTTGCTCCAGCGTGACGCGGTTTGGTGCGATCGCCTGCTTGCCAATGGCGTAAATCGCTTCCACGTCTGCCCCATGGAAAAAGGCGCAGCTCGCAAGCGGGCCGGACAGCAGCAACAGCGCGCCGAGGCGCTTCAGCTTATGGCTCACGGAAAGCATCGAGGTGGTCCACAATTTCTCCGTAACTGGCGGCGTCGGTCACGCCGTAGAGCGAATCGTCTCCGGCAAGTCTCTGGCCGCCGTCGCGGGTCAGGGAATTCATGTGAATATCGTAGGAAGACTGTGACCAGATCGGCAGACCCCACTCGAACGGGATGTGCACGATGATGCCCTTGTCAAAACTGCCTTCGCCGAATTTGCTGAAAGGTACGTTGGTGAAGGTCGCCCAGGCACCGATTTCGACGCCGCTGGAAAAGCGCCGGGTGATCTCGAAGGTAGCGCCGCGGTCGCCGGCCAAATAGCGCCCGGCGTGAACCGCAAAGTTCAGCCCGTACCAGGGCGAGTTGTAATAGGCCGAGACGTGCCCGGTAAGCACATCGTAGTGTTCGCCATTGAAGCGCTGCAGGCCAAACAGGCGATTGTAGGCGCGCTGCCAGACCTGATAAATGTCAGCTCCGAAGGCGAGACGCGTGTCGGCGGGACGCCACAGAACCTGACCGCCAACGCCCATAAACATGTCCTCGAAATAGCCGCCGCGCACCTCGGCAAAGACATCGCGCGCCACCCGCTTCTGATAGATGAGCTGCAGGCCGGAAATACCGTACTTACCGCGTTTTTGGTATTTTAGCACGTCGCTGCGGACATGCTGCAGGACGCTGCCGGCATCGCGGGTAAAGCTATAGTTGCTCCAGATCATCCCAGTTACATCGGCCGCTAGAGTAAGCCCGGGCGCGATCTGCAGCAGGCCAGCCGCATCGCCATAGATATTGAACTGGATTGGGGCGTCGGGATCGTAAAGGCGTTGCGTGACTTTGGGGTCGAACGAAGCCGAGAACATCGGGTAGCGGTCACCAGCCATGGGATCCCGCGCCGGGTTATCGAGCGGCGGCCGGGCGACCTGAACGGTGTTGCCCACCATGATTAGCCCGGATGCGCTGCTTAGTTCGCGCTCCAGGGCGCTGCGGAAGACAGTGATTTCGTTCAGCTCCATCCCCAGGTAGCCGGGTATAAGATGGAAGACTTCGATATTGGGCGGTAGGTCGGCCATCAAAATGCGTGCAATCCGCCCGGCGGCTTCCGCCGCCTTGGCGTAGCGATAGGTCTCGTAGAAGACCCACACTTCGCTGCGGCCGGTGGTCAGTCCCACGACCGCAACGTCCTGGCCGGCGATGTCGGACTTGATCTTGTTGCGCAGAGCCTCCGTCACGGGGTTGGCGATCATCGTAACGCCAGCCCCCGTGAGGTTAGCGGTTTTCGTCGTCGGCGAACAGAACTGCACCCGGCCGCCGGGATCCTGCAGGTCGGTCAGAACCAGCGTGGTGAAGTTCGTATTGCCGGCATGTGCCACGCGGGCATAGCTGGCGCATTGGCCTGAAGGATCGCTCGAAAGTCGTGCATCGATAATGAGCGATTTGCCCTTCGGTTCGACGCTGCGAACACCGGCCGTCCCGCTTCGAAAAACCTGAAGCAGAGTCTGCCGCGCACTCTCCTCCGGCGTCAGTACGCTCGTCCAGGGCTTACCGGCGCGAACCGAAGAGACCGCCTTGTTGCGATCAAGCATCAACCGCAAGGCGTCCTGCTGCTGCACGTCCGTGCGGACGACCGCGTCTGGCACCTGTGGTCCAAGGCGCATGGCCGATGGATAGGTCTTGGTCGGATCGCCGCGCACGCTCATGGTGATGCCCACGGTCGAGCCGTAAAACCAGCCCGCCGATAAGGCGATGCTGTCCAGCGGCCGGTAGCTGAGGCCGATATTGAGCGGCGAACGAACCTTGACGCCACCATCGTAATTATATTGCTGGTATTTGTCGCTGCTGTATTCCGCCAGTAGCTGCAAACCGTCGACTGGCGTCTGCCAAGCAATGGACCCGAACGCACCGGTATCGGGGCCGCGGAAAAACATACCAAAGTCGACCTGGCCGCCGCCACTGCTGTAGGCGCTGCGGGTTTTGAACGATTTGAATAGCAAGCCCAATGGATTCGAGAACACCGCTCGCTGTGCCATCGCGCCCCAACCCAGTCCGGCGCTGATGTTGAACGGACCAACATTTTTGCTAGCGACAACGTATTCCGAACTCAACGCGCCAGTGCCCAAGAGATCCCGGATGCCAACCGACACATCGGGGAACATGTCGTCCTCTTTGACGAGCCGGACTTTCAGCCCGAAGCTGCGGTCATAGTAGTGCCGGTCGTCATACCCCGGATAGCGTCCGACGATGTGGCTGTAGCGGAATGACGTCTCGAGCCACGGCAGGGCCTGGAAGGCAAGATTGTAGCGCTGCTGATCCCCCAGATCGCCGAAGGTGAAGGAAATTTCTCCGTCGGGGGCCATGCGAGCAGAGGGCGTGTCGAAAGCGCCCAACTCGCCATAAGTATTGCGCACCGCTTCAGGTGGTGTGTTGAACACCAGATATGTGGCGTGAGCGGCGCTGACCGGCAGCAACGCCGACGGCATCAGAACCGCCAAGATACCCGCCCGGCACCAAGCATCGCGCCGCAAAGATGCGGTAGGAAACCATCCGCAGCGGCGCCAACACGGTCTTATCGCTCGGCACAAAATGTCCCCGCTCAGTCTCTTGCCCCACTCTCTTGGCCGAAAGAATGCACTTAACCTACAGAATTCCAAGGAATATCCGGGAAAATCCGGCGTGGCAAGCAGCCTCAGAAATCTCGCAGACTCTGTCGTACAGACTCGTTTCGCCGCAGCCCTCGGCGGCTTCAAATCCCTCGCATCCCTCCGATCGCATCAAGAAAACTCAACAGCCCTGAGCATAATAGAGATTGGTCAGTTGCTATTTCATGTTTGTCGACAGTACGGCCAAGGCTGCCGCCGTTGTTGCCAAGGTACTAAAGATCGACGTCACATCGACGATGGTTTGACGGAGGTCGTACTTGGCGATGTCGCGTCCGACATAAACCGCGCTTCCCGGCGGAATATCATCGCTCCCGACAAAATCGAACCAGGAACTCTCCACCCGCCTTGCCGAACCATTTGGCAGGACCACGAATACCTCCGATTTATCGGCAAACTGCGAAAAGCCACCGGCCCGATCAATATATTCCGCAGCGGATAGCCCTGGTTGATAGGGCACGCTGTTCTGCTGCAAAACCTCGCCCATCACGGAAACAGCATAAGGCCGCTTGGGAACGTAAACGATGTCGCCAGCCTCAAGTAATGGATCCGCCGCGGGATTGGCTGCCAGCACCGCGGGATCGGCGGTTACCGTCATCCGGCCCAACGCTTTTTGATTTCTCAATTGATTGACGTACCCCTGAAGCGCCACGAAGACCTCGGGCGAAAGTTTCGTGTCCGAAGAAGTCCGGCTTATACCAAGCAAAAGCTGGTCGTTGATCGCCTGCGCCGAACGCCGGAAAGAGTCTTGCTCTATCGCGGCTATGGAGCGGCGTAGAAACACCGTGCCATAGGGATATGCGCTCTCGGTCAGACCCCCAGCGCGCATGAGAACATCGGAAAGATGCTCGCCGCGAACAATCTGATAGCTACCAACCTGGCGGACCTCGCCCTGGACAGTTACCGCACCGACGCCGACTTTCGTAAACACCTCATGAATGCGCACGCTATCGTGCGGAGATATGGTCATGCTGGCGCTCGATGCATCCGCCAGCGATACGGTGATGCGCTCGGTTTGGGCATTTCCGGTGCTGGTATCGACGTGGGTCGAAATCACCTCGATGGAAGTCCTGTCGGCCCATTGCGTAACGCCGCCTGCGGCCTCTATCAATGATTGGATGTCGGCGTTCGGTCCGATGAGATACAGCCCCGGTCCACGAATAGCGCCATCGACGTTCGTCGAATGATCCTGTAAAAAATTGATCAGCACCAGTGGATCGACATAAAGCTGCTTGGCAAGATCGTCGATACGCGCAACTTCGACATTGGACGCAATGCCTTTCTGGTCGATCTGGGTATCGAGATTACCCGGTTTCCCTGGTGGTGTCCCCTGCTGTTGCGGGTCCCCCCGCAAGTCCGCAGCCACGGAGTTGGAAGCTATATTCGCGGATTTTAGCGCTTCGAACTCCATTTCCTTCTCTCCGCCGCTCTTCGCCAACACGGCGGCAGCCACGCCGCTTGATCCCGCAGCGGTATTCGCGGCGCCAGCAGCACCTTGGGTAGTGCCTTCGGCCGTATCGGCGGCTTGCGGACTGCGAGTTGCTTCCTCCGTCGCGGCGCGCTGCTTTCCGTATTGCTGAACCGCCGCAAGAATCACCCGCGATTCGTCAATGGAAAAAACCCGAACGATATCGTCACTCTGAAGATCGAGGTCCTCGCTACCCTTGAGCACTGCTACTGGCGTGAACACCCGCAGCGTCCTGAGTTTGGTTACCGGATCGCGCCGCGAAATCAGCCCAATCAAAGTGTAGGGGTTTTCTCCCAACGCTCCAGGCGACTTCAGTAGTTTGGACAGTTTCGTGGTCTTGGCCGCATATTGCCCGGCGAGCGGCGACCCACCTGCCAAGGTCGCCCGGTTGACCGTCTGATCTGCCGCAGGCTGAGCAAAAAGGATCTCACTGTCGCGCAGAACCTCGCGTTGACCTTCGAGCGCGGTCATCTGATTGCGGCCGTCACGCGCCACGCTCAAAATGGAGAGATGGTACTGGCCGCGCACTTCAAGCCCGCCGGCCAGAGCCAGCAATTCCTGCACGCCGACAGACGATCTCCCGGCAGCAATTTCATAGATACCAGGCCGGCGAACCCAGCCGGCAACAGCCGCGGTGGACCCAAGCGGCGGCACGATGATCCGGTCGCCGTCCGCCAGAGCGGTATGCTTTGACGCGGAATGACCGGTTAGAACGCTGTATAAATCGACCGTTATTTCACGCCCGCCGCGCAAGATATGGATGTTGCGCAAGCTGCCGGTTTTTTTGATACCGCCGGAAATTAAAATCGCATCGACGGCAGTGGAAAGACCGGTCAGCGTCCGGACACCGGGGCTGCCGACCTCGCCGGATACCAACACACTGATCTGGCGGAGTTTCCCGACGGAAACGAAGCCTTCCGTCGATACATAGGCACGATGAATGGCGGCAACGAGTTCCTGCCTAAAAGCCTGCAACGTCCGGCCGCTGGCGGAAACCGGATTCAAGCGCGGCAGCACGATACGGCCGTCACGATCCACCGTAACCCGATATTCGGAATTTTCCTGCCCGCGCAATGAAACGACAACTTCGTCGCCAGGACCCAAAATGTAATCGTCCTGCACCGCCCCCATCTGCGGCAGGGTCACCGACCGACCAGACCCCATTTGGTCATAGCCAAACTGGGTTAGCTTAGTCCCGGCCCGGTTCGACAAAATCTGTTCCAGCCTGGACGTAGGGAGCTGCGGGTTGGGAGCCGCATTGGGTTCAAGAATAGTCTCCTGAGACGACAGAGACTGGCCGCCAGTATTGCCCCTGCCCTGCTGCGCCTGTTGCTGCAACTGCATCAGCTGATCTGCGGACATGTTGGTCATCTGCTGAGCAGACGCATCTTCAGCCGGAAAAAAGAAAAGCCCTACGCATACTAATGCGCCGAAAACCGAAAAGCCGGTCAGAATATCCCGGCGAAACTGACACAAAAGGTCTTTCCCAAACAACATTCCAAGCAGCTCCCCGAGCTAGGTTTAGGACTTGCGCTTATGAGATTGCATGCCTATTGCACACTGTCCTCATAATAAATTGTATAAGACTTATTTGCTGGATTCCCAATAGGATACCTTATAGAATCGATCTCGGATAAACATAGTAACGAACATTGTCAATTGCGCTTTGCGTACCGTGCACGGTACGGAATCCAGGTTAATGCTCAAGCAATTTGCAGGAGGAAGCGGGGGTCCCAACCTGCTGTTTTTCTGCGGGTTTTGACACTGCCTTTGGTTTTGTTGGCGCGAACGAGGCCGAGTGCAAAGCGCCGGACGACAGCCATATTCTTGGCGCCATGCCCTGAGCGATAACGCGACAGGTCGTCCTTGAACACGACATCGAGCGTAAGCGCGTAGGCGTGGCCGTTCAGATTTGGGCTTGATAATTCCAAGGAATGAGGGCGTCGAGATCGCGGTTGGGCCAGCCGGCGGCGATTCGCTCGAGGGTGAGCTTCGCCCACTTGTAAGGATCGACGCCGTTGATCTTGGCGGTTGTCAATAAGGTGGCAATGGTCGCCCACACGCGGCCACCGCCATCCGATCCTGCGAAGAGAGCATTTTTCCGCGTAATGGCCTGGGGCCTGATCAACCGTTCGACGATATTGGAGTCGATCTTGATGCGACCGTCGTCGAGGAAGCGCTCGAGCACCGCACGGCGGGTGATAGCGTAGCGGATCGCTTCGGCCAGCTTGGATTTTCCCGACAGACGCGGCAACTCGCGTTCCCAAAGCGTGAAGAGTTCGTCGATGATCGCACGCGAGCGCTGCTGGCGGATGGTGCAGCGGTACACGGGATCACGGCCACGGATTTCATCTTCGATCCGCCACAACGGGGCCATCGCCTCGATTGTCCGCGTCGCAAAGGGTGAGCTTTCATTGGCATGCAATTCGTAGAATCGTCGTCTCACATGCGCCCAGCAACCCGCGAGCAGGACCACATCGTTGGTTCGCTCCGGTTTGGCCAAGCGGTTGTAGGCGGCATAGCCGTCGACCTGCAGAATGCCGCGATAGCCGGCCAGATGGCGCGCAACGCAATCGCCGCTGCGGCTGTCCTCGAACCTGTAGGCCACCATGGGCGGTCCACTGCCGCCAAAGGTCGTGTCGTCTCGCGCGTAAGCCCAGAGCCACGCGGTTTTGACCTTGCCCGATCCCGGCGCTAAGGTCGGCAGCGTCGTTTCGTCGGCGAAGATGCGCATCCCCCGTTTGATGCGGGCCAGGATGGCGTCGGCCAAAGGTTCAAGTTCGAAGCCAACCCGACCCATCCATTGGGCCATCAGCGAGCGATCAATCTCTACGCCGTCGCGGGCATAGATGGCTTCCTGACGATAGAGCGGCAGGCCATCGGCGTATTTGGCAACCGCAATCTGGGCCAGCAGCGCCTCGGTCGGGATGCCGCCCTCGATCAGATGCGCCGGCGCCGGAGCCTGGAAGACACCGTCGCGGTCGCGATAGGCATATTTGGGCCGGCGCGTCACGATTACCCGGAACTTGGCCGGCGTCACGTCCAGGCGCTCGCTGACATCCTCGCCGATGCACACCTTTTCGAGGCCTTCGCAGCCAGGCGGAACCTCAGGCTCGATTACCACCTCCACGCGCTCCAGATGGGCGGCAAAGGCTTTGCGTGGCCGCGGCGTGCGAACCGTCTTGGCCTTCTTCTCCAGCGGCGCCGCAATCTCGGCCAGGCCCGTCTCGATCTCGTCGAACACGAAGGCACGCTGTTCGTCGTCGAGCCCGTCCCGCTTCAGCTTCTCGGAGCGGGCGCCGTAACGACTGCGTTCCAGCATCTTGATGATCGAGGTCAGCCGGGCATTGCGCTCATGGACCGTGGCATTGATGGCTTTCAGTTCGCAGACCTCAGCCTGGGCCTCTTTGGTCTCTTGGCTCAAGGCGAAGATCATCGCCTTCAGCGTATCCACATCGTTCGGGAGATCGGCAAAAACCATGAGCATTTATGGCACAAAACGCGATTCATCGCTCGCATACTCACCGACGTGATTCACCGTGCCGCAACACATTCAGCCCACTGATTGCGGCCGATTTACTTCGATGGGGCGAACCTTCGTCCAGTCCATTCCATCGACCAATGCCAGCAATTGTGCGCTGTTCATCTGCACGCGGACATGGCCGATGCGCGGCCAGCAGAAGTGCATTTTCTCAAGCCGCTTCGCAAAAAGACAAAGCCCGCTGCCGTCCCACCAGACAATTTTTATCCGGTCAGCACGCTTGGATCTAAACACGTACAGCGCCCCATCGAATGGATTGGTTCCGCTATCGCGCACCAGCGCCATCAAACCGTCTGGTCACTTGCGGAAATCGACCGGATGGCTGGCAAGGAACACCTTGGTGCCCGCCGGGATCATGCCGAGCGCACCGCTCGGATCACCCGGCGCAAATGCTCTTCATCAATGTTCGCCGGCGCCCGCACTACAGTCGAGCCGATGACGACCTCGACCATATCCGTTCCCCGCGTCTCGACTTCAACAAAACGCGGCCCCACCTCGTCGCGCCGGCCCGCCACTCCCTGGCGCAGCGCTTGTCGTTTCCAGACGAACAATTGCGCCGGAAGGACGCCGGCGTTCCGCGCGATCGCCGAAACGTTGACGCCAGGCTCCAGCGTCTTGGCCACCAAATCCGCCTTGAACCTCGCTGACCACCGCCGCCGTCCAGACACCGGCGCCCCTTCCAGCAAACTTACCGCCTCGATCACATGGAAGCTTTTGGTCTCAGGCACAGTCGCAGACATAGATCATCACACCCCTATCAGCCGCGATGTTCTACGATCCCAAGCCGCCCCGCCGCTACGTGGGGTAACCTTCACGCTTACCATCGAGCAGCCAGTGCATACGGGAGTGTCAGATATTTTGTGTAAGAGCGGCCTCTGTGGTGGTTGAGGGTCATCGAACTGACCCCATGGGGTC
>DBUB01000008.1:31720-230892 GCA_002307725.1 Alphaproteobacteria bacterium UBA1301
GACCCCATGGGGTCAGTTCGATGACGCCGGAAATCGGTCGCCAAACTGAATGGCAAATTGGCCCATCGCGCCCGTCCATTCAATAGCCCGCCGCCAATGCACGCCAGCATTTTTGATGGCGAGGTAAAGCAGCTTCAAAGCGGCTTCATCGTTAGGGAAGCTGCCGCGGGTCTTGATGATTTTGCGTAAGGACCGGTTGAGCGCCTCCACTGCGTTGGTGGTGTAGATCATCTTGCGGATGCCCGGCGCGAAGGCGAAGAACGGGATGACGTGCTCCCAGCTTCGCCGCCACGCCTGGCCAATCGCCGGATAACGCTTGCCCCATTCGACCTCGAACTCGTCGAGCCGCTGGCGGGCCGTGTCGGCGTTCTCGGCGTGATAAATCGCCTTGATCGACGGCAGAATGGCTTTGCGGTCCTTCCAGTTGACGAAGGNNAGCGCCCGTCAATTCAATAGCCCGCCGCCAATGCACACCGGCATTTTTGATGGCAAGGTTAAGCAGCTTCATTGCGTTCGGCCTACAATCGATCCACTGGATCGATTGTTTTACGGCCTCACCATCGTTGGGGAAGCTGCCGCGGGGGGAGTGTCAGATATTTTGTGTAANNCACGCTTACCATCGAGCAGCCAGTGCATACGGGAGTGTCAGATATTTTGTGTAAGAGCGGCCTCTGTGGTGGTTGAGGGTCATCGAACTGACCCCATGGGGTCAGTTCGATGATGCCGGAAATCGGTCGCCAAACTGGATGGCAAATTGGCCCATCGCGCCCGTCCATTCAATAGCCCGCCGCCAATGCACGCCGGCATTTTTGATGGCGAGGTAAAGCAGTTTCATCGCCGCCTCGTCGTTGGGAAAGCTGCCGCGGGTTTTGATGATCTTGCGCAGCGAGCGATTGAGCGCCTCCACCGCGTTGGTGGTGTAGATCATCTTGCGAATGGCAGGCGCGAAGGCGAAGAACGGGATGACGTGCTCCCAGCTTCGCCGCCACATCTGGCCGATGGCCGGATAACGCTTGCCCCATTCGACCTCGAACTCGTCGAGCCGCTGGCGGGCAGTGTCCGCGTTCTCGGCGTGATAAATCGCCTTGATCGACGGCAGAATGGCCTTGCGGTCCTTCCAGTTGACGAAGGACAGGCTACCCCGGATCAGATGCACGATGCAGGTCTGCACCAGGGCCTGCGGAAACACCGTCGTGATCGCCTCGGGAAATCCCTTGAGCCCATCGACGACGGCGATCAGGACATCGTTGACGCCGCGCAGCTTCAGATCGTTCATCACCTTGAGCCAGAATTTGGCGCCTTCGGTTTGTTCGATCCAAAGCCCCAGAACGTCCTTGTCGCCGTTGGGGTTGAGCCCGAGCGCGACGTAGACGGCCTTGTTCTTGACCGAGCCTTCATCGCGGATTTTGACCCTGAGGGCGTCAAAGAACACCACCGGATAGACCGGATCGAGGGGACGGCTCTGCCATTCGCGAACCTCATCCAGCACCGCGTCCGTGATCTTGCTGATGAAATCCGGCGAGACCTCGGTGCCGTAAAGTTCGGCCAGATGGCCCTGGATCTCCCGCACCGTCATCCCGCGGGCGTAAAGGCTGATGATCCCCGCCTTCGCGGGGACAAGCCTTGTCGTCGAAACCGTCGAACCGGGTCTGGCCCTTAGGTATCAGCCGCGGTTCGAACGTGCCGGCGCGGTCGCGCGGAACCTCGATGGCGACTTCGCCGTCTTCGGTCAAAACCGTCTTGGCGCTGGTGCCGTTGCGGCTGTTGCCGCTGCCGCGGCCCGCCGGGTCGCCCTTCTCGTAGCCAAGGTGATCGCTCAGTTCCGCGCCAAGTGCCCGTTCGATCGGGGCTTTCTTGAGACGCCGGAATATCCCGTCGTCGCGCATCAGGTCTTCCGGTTTGGAATACCCGCTTAAAATCTGGTCCAGAATCTCAGGTGAAAAGTCGGCAGGCATGTGAGTCTCCTATCATTGGTAAACTCACAGAAACCTTCTTACACAGGGTTACTGACACCCTCCGAGGTAGAGGCTTGCCCGTGTCTTATGCCGCTTCAGCTGTCGATACTTCCGCATCGCCCAGGCCACCAACATCTTGTTGACGTGCCTGAAGACCGGATACATCGCCGACGGGCAAAACCTCCCATAGTAGGCTACCCAACCCCGCAAAACGGGATTGAACAACCGGGAGATGTCCCGCAGGCAAAGGTCCGTTCGATTTCGGTAGTTCAGCCGCCGCGTGATTTCCCGCATGGATTTGAGAGCTTTCGTGCTGACCGCCGGGGTGAAGCTCACAAACAGACTGTTCCGTTTGCGATTCTTCACGACCCGCGGTCGGAAGGAGTAGCCGAGGAAGTCGAACTTCACATTCGGATACCGTTCCTTGCGACTTCCGTCCCTGCAATAGACAATCTGCGTCTTGTCGGGATGCATCTGTAGCCCGCACTCGGCAAGCCGCGCGCTCAGCGCCGCCATGATGGCCTGCGCTTCCTGCTCCGTCCTGCAATGTACCAGCCCGTCATCTGCATAACGGCACCAGGGCACGCCCGGATACGTCCGTGTCATCCAGACATCGAACGCGTAATGCAGAAAGAGATTAGCCAACGGCCACCGTGGCGACAAGCTTGCACTCTGCCGCAAGCTGCTGGTCACCTAGCCACCAATCGAGGATACCTCAACGTCTCAACGCCGTCAGGAGCGGCAAATGACGGTGCCACTTCATCTCTGCCCGTGTTGCGGCGCAGCGATGATCACGCTCGGCATGCTGGCGCCATCAATCCCACGCCGTTCATCATTCTGGAACAGCTCATGAACGCGTGCCAATCACCGAACACAAAATCCTCGGCGTTGATGCATTTCGCGATCTGCATGGAAGCAAACCGGCACCCGTGCGCGTCGCGCAACCCGATATCCCCACGCTGGCCGATTACACGGCTTTTCCTACGCCCAACCGCTCTTATCGCCTATCGGATCGCGTATCCCGCCCTGTTTAATCCATCCGTATGCCGCTCCAGCGTATGCCGACCAGTGCCTCGGACATGCCGGCACCGTCAAAATCCCCATAGCTCTGCTCGCCGTACCGCGGGTTAGTTCAATCCAGCTTCAATGAGGTCGCTCAGCTTGCCAGAAGGCGACGTCCGTGTCGCGCGGCCTCACAAAACCCTCCAGATTCCGTGTGCATGTGCCAAATGGCTGTAGTAAGAACTACCAAAGTAGGTGGGGCGGGGCGACGATTTTGAAGCCCAGAGATTTGTGCAGTTCAAAGGAGGGCTTGGTCTTCGGCGCCGATCAGAGCACGGGGACGGCAAGCGTGTTGTGACGGAGCTTCGGGTGTGAACAATAGCAAACCAATTTATGTGACCAAGCCGTTCCTTCCACCTTTGGAGGACTTCATCCCCTATCTGGAGAAAATCTGGGAGCGCCGGATTTTAACCAACGGAGGCCCATTTCATGAGCAACTCGAGGTAGATCTGGCGGAATTTCTGGGTGTCAAGCATTTGGCGCTGGTGTCGAACGGTACCCTCGGTTTGGTGGTTGCTTTCCAAACGCTGCACATTGCTGGGGAAGTGATTACCACCCCCTACTCGTTCGTCGCCACCGCACACTCGCTGATCTGGAACGATTTGAAACCGGTCTTCATCGATATCGACCCTGCCACCTGCAACCTCGACCCCGCGAAAATTGAAGCCGCCATCACACCGCAAACAACCGCGATCATGCCAGTGCATTGCTACGGAACGCCGTGCGACGTCGCCGCCATCCAGCGCGTCGCCGATGTCTATGGGCTGAAAGTCGTCTACGACGCCGCCCATGCGTTCGACGTGCGCGTCAAGGGCGAGAGCGTCCTCTGCCACGGCGACCTGTCGGTGATGAGCTTTCATGCCACCAAGGTATTCAACACATTTGAAGGCGGAGCGATCGTCTGTCCCAACGCCAAAACCAAACAGCGCATCGATTATTTGAAGAATTTCGGCTTTGTCGACGAAGTCACCGTGACAGCGCCCGGGATCAACGCCAAGATGAACGAGTTCCAATCGGCGTTGGGGTTGCTGCAGCTGAAACATCTCGCCAGTGCGGTTGAAGCGCGAAAGAAGATCGCGCAAACCTATCTAGAGGCGTTGCGGGCTGTACCCGGAATAACCTGTTTCGCAACGGCGCCCGATGTGACGCCGAACTATTCCTATTTCCCGATTCTCGTCGGCCCTGACTATCCTCTATCCCGTGATGGCCTTTATCAAAAGCTGCGCGAGCAGAAGATCTTTGCGCGGCGCTACTTCTACCCTCTGATCAGCAATATGCCGATGTATCGGGGCCTAGCTTCCGCCGCACCCGCCAACCTGCCGGTCGCGACGCGCATCGCCGAACAAGTGCTGTGCCTGCCGATCTATCCGGACCTGTCGGCACAACAAGTCGAAACCATCCTCGAGTTGATAGTCGCGCGGAAATGAACCGGGAACACACCGTTACGACGCAGGCGTGCAGATGAAAGTAGCCATCATGCAACCCTATTTTCTACCGTACATCGGGTATTTCCAGCTCATCGGGGCGGTGGACGTTTTTGTCGCTTACGACAACATAAAATATACCAAAAAGGGCTGGATTAACCGCAATCGCATGCTTCAGAATGGCAAGGATGTGATGTTCACCTTGCCTCTAAAGAACAATTCCGACTTCGCCGACGTGCGCGAAAGACAGTTGGCGGACGATTATAATAGCGACAAAATTCTCAATCAAATGAAGGGGGCCTACCGGCGTGCCCCTTACTTCGAACAGACATTTCACCTGATCGAGCAGATCGTGCGATACGACGAGGTCAATCTGTTTAAGTTCATTGGTCACGCCATTATCAGAACCTGCGAACATATCGGGATCACGACGGAGATCAAGGTTTCCTCGGATGTCGCCGTCAATCACGCTCTCAAGGGCAAGGAAAAAGTGCTGGCATTGTGCCATGCTCTTGGCGCGGACACCTATATTAACCCAATCGGCGGTGTCGATCTTTATTCGAAGGATGAGTTCCGCGCGCAGGGTATCGAACTGAAATTCCTCCAACCTAAGCCGTTTGAGTACGCGCAGTTCGGCAACGAGTTCGTACCTTGGCTTTCAATTGTTGACGTGATGATGTTCAATTCGGTCGATCTCATTCATGAGCGCGTAAACTCCGGTTACGAGCTAATTTGAGCCATATCGAGAAGTCGGCAAACATGTTCAAATGGCAAAAACTAGGCAAAGTCTTCACGCCACAGGAAGTCGAAGGTCGCGCTTGGCTGAAAGAATTTGCGCAGGCGCCGGCGACACTTGTGTTTGACGATTTTGTGCGTGTCTTTTTCTCCTGTCGGCCGCCGGCGGACACGAACGGGCAATATGTGAGCTATTCCGCCTTTGTCGATCTCGATCGCGCGGATCTGTTCAAGGTGCGTCATGTTGCCGAACAACCGATCTTAAGCCTGGGAGGCATCGGCGAATTCGACGAGTTTGGCACGTATCCTGTCTCGGTCATTCGCGATGGTGATGAGGTTCGTGCCTATTACGCTGGTTGGACGCGTTGTGAATCCGTTCCGTTCAATGTTGCAGTAGGGTACGCAATTAGTCGCGATAGAGGGATAAGTTTCACAAAACTCGGCAATGGGCCGGTCCTCAGCTATTCGCCGGACGAGCCGTTTGTATTGAGCGGGCCAAAAATACGCCGGTTCAATGATCTCTGGTATCTGTGGTATATTGCTGGGCGGAAATGGAAGGTGGTGGCTGGCAGAGCGGAGCCTGTTTACAAGATCCGCATGGCGACCTCTCACGATGGCATTCACTGGATCAAAGAGAACAGGGATCTGATCGAAAGCCGCATTGAAGAAGACGAGGCCCAGGCCAGCCCGGATGTGTTCTACGCGAATGGCAAATATCACATGTTTTTTTGCTACCGATACAGTAGCGGTTACCGCAGCAAGAAAAACGGCTACCGCATCGGTTACGCCTCCAGCTCCAACTTGACCGAATGGGTGCGCGATGACGCAAAGGCCGGCATAGACGTCTCGACAGAGGGATGGGATGCAGAGATGATCAGTTATCCGCATGTTTTCGACTTAGACGGCAAAACCTATCTCGCCTATCTCGGCGATCAAGTTGGCAGGTTTGGCTTCGGATTAGCGGTACTCGATGGAAGGCTCGATTAGGCAGCGACCGCGATGAAGTGGAAAAAACTAGGACAAATCTTCGACCCGACGCAGCATAAGCTGCCGAACGATTGTAAGGTGTTTGCGCAATCTCCGCAGGCTTTGGTGTTTGATGATTTCGTCAGAATTTATTTCTCAACTCGAGCTGTAGACAAGCGCAACAACAAATACCTCAGCCACATTGCTTTCGTCGATATGCAGGCGAATTTGCGCGATATTATCCGCGTGTCCGATAAGACGGTTATTCCGCTGGGCGGACTCGGCTGTTTCGACGAACATGGCATTTTCCCGATAAACATCCTGCGCCACGGCGATGCGGTTTACGGCTACACCAGCGGCTGGAACAGAAGGGTCTCGGTGTCCGTAGATACCGCAATTGGCCTGGCCATTAGCCACGATGACGGGCTCACCTTCGAGCGTATCGGCCCGGGACCGGTGCTTGCCGCATCCTTGCAAGAGCCTTGCCTGATCTGCGACGGCTTTGTGAAGGTCGTCGATGGTGTATTCCATATGTGGTACATCTTCGGCACGGGATGGAAGAGATATGCGCTCGATGTGCCGCCCGACCGAACCTATAAGATTGGACACGCCGTTTCGGCGGATGGCATCAATTGGGTCAAAGAAGAAGCACGGCAGATCATCAGCGACCGTTTGGGAGCGGACGAAAGCCAAGCCTTGCCCACGGTGATAGCAATTGACGGGCGCCATCACATGTTCTTCTGCTATCGCCAATCGTTCGATTTCAGAACGACGAACGATCGCGGCTATCGCATTGGCCATGCTTGGTCGGACGATTTAACGAACTGGACGCGGGAGGATGACGATTTCACGCTCGAAAGAAGCTCGGGCGAATGGGATTCCGACATGCAGTGCTATCCGCATGTGTTCGAATTCGCCGGCAAGATATACTTGCTTTATAATGGCAATGCGTTCGGGCGCTACGGTTTCGGTCTGGCGTTACTTGAAGTATGAGCGACGCCATCACCTTCGCCTTGAACAGGGCAAGCGACACGGATATCGCCTCCCATTTGTCGCGTTGTGATTCCGATTTCATTCCGCCCCTGAGTGTCCGTGTCGAGATATGCGCCTATGCCCGCAAAATTGCAGCCCGAGCAGTGCGATTCGAAATGTGGCACGACGAAGCGTTGGTTGGATTGGTGGCGGCCTATTGCAACGACGGCAAACGGCTTGATGCCTATATCACCAGCGTCAGCGTGGAGCGGGAATGGCAACACAAAGGCATCGCCGCGCTATTGATGAAGAGGTGTATCGCGTATGCGATAGATCTCGGCTTCAAAAATATTGAGCTCGAAGTGGACATCAAAAACGTCGGTGCAGTCGGGCTATATCAGAGGAGCGGATTCGTCGTTGACAGGATGAAAAGCGAGACTGCTATCATGCGCCTGCCTATTGGAAAGGACACGCAAATGGCCAACCAACGCGATTACAACACCGAAATCAAGGACGCTAAAGGTCACCAATACGCCTACGATTTCGACTTCGGCGTCATGCACCCTTATATGATCCGCTCGTTCGAGCCATTCTTCAAAAAAGGCAGCCTTCTCGAGATGGGGTGCTTCAAGGGCGATTTCACGAAACGGCTCCTGCCGTACTTCGATGACTTAACGTGCATCGAAGCCTCCGATGTCGCCGTCGAGGAGGCAAAGAAGAAATTGGGCAACAAGGTCAAGTTCGTCAATGCGCTTTTCGAAACAGCGACGCTGCCCAAGCGATACGACAATGTCGTGCTAACTCACGTGCTGGAGCACCTCGATGATCCCGTGCGCGTCTTAAAGCGGGTCAACGATGAATGGCTTGCCGAAGGCGGGCGCTTTTTCCTGGTTTGCCCCAATGCCAATGCGCCATCGCGGCAGATTGCAGTGAAAATGGGCTTGATCACGCACAATGCCGCTGTTACGCCCGCCGAGGCCGAGCATGGCCACCGCTGCACATATTCGCTGGATACGCTGGAGCGGGACGCCGTCGCGGCAGGGTTAAAGGTCGTCCATCGCTCGGGTGTATTCTTCAAGGCGCTGGCGAATTTCCAGTGGGACAGGCTGCTGAAGACGGATATCATTTCACAAGGATATCTGGACGGATGCTACAAGCTCGGTCAGCTTTACCCCGATCTCTGCGCGAGTATCTTCTTGCTGTGCGAGCGCGGTTAAAGATCTTTCTGAAATATCGAAAGCGGCTGAGAGGCGACTGGGCTCAATTCGTTTTAACCGCCGAAACGGACTTGCCGTCTATGGAAACGAGCGCACCCACCAATTATTGTATATTTGCGGAAAAGGTTCATGTGTTCGGACCCAGACTGCACGGTACGGTGATCATCGATACGCGATCACATTACGAAAGTGATCGGTGAGCATGGCAACCGTGCGAATCTCACTAAAGTACAATATTCTGTCCAATTACACGGCGCAGATTTATGTTATGGCGATCGGTATCGTTATGGCGCCGGTCTATCTCCATTACATGGGGACGGAGGCTTACGGTCTTATCGGCTTTTTCACGATGATGACGGCGTGGTTCCAGCTTCTCGACCTGGGGCTGACGCCGACGTTGGTGCGCGAGACGGCGCGCTACCGCGGCGGCGCGATCGGTGTCGATACCCTGCGAGTGTTCTTACGCACCTTGGAGGTGATTTTCGGGGTGGTCTCGATCACGGGGGCGGCGGCCATGATTCTGTTCGCCGGGCGGATCGCGACGCACTGGCTGCAAGTCAAGGAACTGCCCATTCAGCAAGTCGCACAGGCGGTGATGCTAATGGGATTGGCCGTGCCGATGCGCTGGATATCGGGGCTTTATCGCGGCGTCGTCAACGGTTTCGAACGCCAGGTCTGGCTCGGCGGATACAATATCTTCATCGCCACCGCGCGCTTCGTCGGTGTATTGGCGGTCTTCGGAACCTTGGGCGCCTCGCCGGTCCATTTTTTCGCGTACCAACTCGTCGTCGCGCTGATCGAGTTGGCCGGCTTGGCGGCGATGACTTATAGCCTCGTGCGGCGCGGGTCTGGGCCAAGACAAAAGTTTTCCTTCAAGCCGCTGATGGGAAACCTGACATTCTCTCTGATCATCGCCTTCACGGCAACGGTGTGGGTGGTTGCTACGCAGACGGACAAGTTGATCCTCTCAAAGTTTTTGCCGTTGGCCGAATACGGCATGTTCTCTATTGCCGTGGTGGCGGCGAGTGCGATCAACGCCGCCGGCGGGCCATTTGGACAGGCCATATTGCCGCGATTGACAAAGCTTGCCGCCGAAAAGAACGAAGCTGGCGTGGCCAAACTTTATGGCGAAGCGACGCAAGCGGTTTGCGTACTCGTTGCACCCGCCGTCGCTATTCTGTGTTTTTTCGCTTCGCCAATTTTGCTAGCGTGGACGGGAAGACCGGATATTGCGCACCATGCCGCGCCCATCCTCAGTCTTTACGCCATCGGCAATGGTTGGGTCGCATTAGGTGCGCTCCCCTATTATCTTCAATATGCAAAGGGCGATCTGCGCCTGCACTTTATCGGCAATGTCCTGGTTGTAGCCTTGCTCCTGCCCTTGGTTTTCTGGGGCGCCACGCATTACGGTGGGGTCGGCACTGGCGCGGTGTGGGCACTGGTGAACGGGCTTTATGTGCTGTGTTGGATTCCCGTTGTTCATGCGAGAGTGTTTAAGGGACAACATTGGAAGTGGATGATACGCAATATCCTGCCCATCGCCGTCCCAACAGTGTTGGCGGGATGGGCGCTGGCCGCTCTCATAGCGTGGCCGGCCGGCCGCTGGGCGACATTAGCGGTCGCCGCGGCCGCAGGCGTTGTGTTGCTGGCGGTGGCAGGCTGCGGCTCGTCCATCGTGCGCCATAGAGTTATGATGCTGCTCGCGCCCCTGATAGCGCGTATAGCGAAGGAACGAGCATGAGTGAGGTTGTACCCAGGCCAAAGGTTTCGGTGTGTGTAGCGACCTATAATCAGCGCGCCTATATCAAGGATTGTCTGCTGAGCGTGCTGATGCAAGGCTGTGACGCCGAGCTGGAAATTCTTGTCGGCGACGATTGCTCGACGGACGGCACTGGCGAAATCGTTCGTGAAGTTGCGGCCGCTTATCCGGGACGCCTCATTGCGCCAAGGCGTGAGCGAAATCTCGGTGGGTCGAGGAACTACCTCGATCTCATAGCACGCGCGACCGGCGATTTTATCGCCCATCTCGACGGAGACGACTACTGGATGCCTGGAAAGTTGGCTGCCCAAGTCGAATTCTTCCGGGCGCATCCGGAATGCGCCGCCGTCTATACCAATGCGGTTGTCATTAACGAGGGCGGAGAGTTGGTCGGCGCATTCAACAACCGTCAACCGCCGGTGTTCGACACAGACTATCTTCTGCGTGGCGGTAATTTTCTAAATCATAGCTCGATGCTTTACCGCGCGGACCTGAAACAGCACCTCCTGGCCATCGACGGCGAGTACATCGACTACCGGATGCATCTGCGCCTGTCGCGGCATGGCTTGTTGGGTTATGTAAACCAGATACTTGTGGCGTACCGCTCCGGCGTTGCAACATCCATGCTACAAAAGTCGTCCGACAGAGTACTTGAATTATACTGGGAAGCTATTCGCGATCCTCATCTCGAGGGCTTGGCCCGCAATGCGCAAAAACGCGTCGCAGCGAAGTTCTTCACGGTCACGGTGTACGGCCAACTTGCAAAAGGCAGAGTTTCTAGCGGGTTGAATTGGGCGCGCCGAATCTGGTTCGATTCCGCTCGAGATGCGCCCATAATTGTCTTAAAAGGTATTCTAGAAAGTGTAATGTTGTTTCTCACTACGCTGTGGCATAAAGTCGGCAGACGCAGTCGAAGGCAGAGGGCGAACGTGGTTTATTGGCGATAACGTTCAGTTAGAGTTGGTCTTAGTTCAGAACGCGTCTTTCAAAAAACTACCCCACCCGGCCGAGTAACGAAAATAGCGCTGCGAAAGCAATTCTACAAACGCATACCATAACTTAACTTTTTGATGTTCGCGCAGCCAAATTCGATTTTCGATATGCCTTATCTTCTCGCTCAAAGGCGTTTCTAAGTTCTTCCAATGCTGACCGCCCGTATGAGGCCGTAATCTTTCTCTCGCTGCTCTATATTGCTCGGCAACCAAGCGATATTTTGCAGTAGCAAGCGCACGGCCGTCGGACCTTGCCGACTCCACACGGTCCAGCTGCGTTCGCCGTACTCCGCCAATCTGATTACTAGCGTGTTGTCGATATTGCACAAGTGGTTCACGCACGGGCTGCAAGTTCGAAAGGCCCGCTATAAGGAGCGCAATCCATCCGTCGTGGATCCACCCTTCGGGTATTGGACAAATCTGTGGCACAAACTTAGAACGAAACGCCATTGCCGCTCCAGTGACCACATTGT
This sequence comes from Alphaproteobacteria bacterium UBA1301, assembly GCA_002307725.1. Classification (GTDB taxonomy): domain Bacteria; phylum Pseudomonadota; class Alphaproteobacteria; order Micropepsales; family Micropepsaceae; genus Rhizomicrobium. Next base: position 43,276 of record DBUB01000008.1, read on the forward strand.
GCTTCAGCAATACCTTTAGGCTACCTCCCTCCGCATCCATCTGCCGCTGCTGCGCGCGATCAAAGCCAGCCGAGCGCCACATCCGGTACCCCAAGCTTTTCAGTGTATGATCAACCACGTCCGCATCGGAAAAAACCGCGCCCGCCTCGGGACGCGCTGCAAACTTCGCCACCATCAGGGCAATCTTGTCGTCCCGCCACACATCATCCTGATCGCTCAAAAAGATGATGTCGCCGGAGCACAAACGAATGGCGCGCTCGAAGTTCTTCGTTGTACCTAGGTTCCGCTCGTTTTCGTGCCATTTGATAGGAAACGGAGCCGTCTTCGAAAACTGCTTGACGATCTCGCTCGTCGCATCAGTTGAGCCGTCATCGCATATAACAACCTCATCCGGAGGCCTTATTTGGCGAGCATAGCTGTGAAGCTGTTCGGCAAGATATTTTGCGCCGTTGTACGTGCACAATGCGATAGAAATTCTGCAGTCTGACATTCGAATCCCCGGTTCGAATTTCAAGCATAAGTGAAGGTACTAAATCAGAGTACCGACGATTCAGTTATTCGTAGCTTATACTCGGCTTTTGCGGACCTGCCAAAACCATGTAGCGATGTCCACTTGCCCCATAAATCTACAGGTCATATAATTCCTCGGCATTATTCTAACCTCTAGCACGACCTGAAATGGCAAAAAAGATGGTATTTTGCTGGAGGGAAAATTGAGCACTGCGATAGCAGAAATTCAACAAAAAATCGTCCGCCCAAGCCCCGGCGCAGTTGCACTGGGTGTGATGACTTGTGTCTTTGCCGTTGCTGCCGGGTACGGCTGGCTAGGTGAAAGCCGCGACTATAGCAACTATCTAAGCGTCTACAACGCGCTCACGCCTACCAGCCATTTGTCCAGTTTTCGATTCGAACGCGGATACATGTTTGCATCATGGTTCTGCAAAATCTACATTGGCATGAGTTTTACCCAATATTATACTATACTTGTTGCTATTTCTCTCGCTTTGAAATTCAGACTCATTTGGAAGCACACGTCGGCGCCCATCGTCGCAGCAATCATCTATCTCCTACTCCTGTATCCGTTCTACGAGTACACACAAATGCGAGCTGCAATTGCTTACGCATTTGCTTACGCTGCGATAGACAAGTATCTGGATGGGCGCCGGGAAACTGCACTTTTGTTGGCCATCGTTGCAGTTCTATTTCATAACAGCGCAATTGCGTTGGTGGCCGGGGCTATAATGGTGCTGCTTGTTTCTAAACGTCCGCCGATTTTTGTCGCCGGATTGTTTGCTGCAATGGCTATAATTTCGTCATTCATGATCTCACCTTTGATTCCCAACCTGCAACTAGCGAGCCCTCTGATCGCCGCGTATATGGACAAAGGATTGTACCATGCGCCACCTTTGCTTTACGGACGAAATGTAATTCTCTTGTTCATTCTCGTATGCAGCACGATATTTCTGCGGCCGTGGCAAACACAAAGGGATGGTTTTTTCTATTACCTGAACTTCTGGGCCCTTATGTCGTTCCTTGCATTGCTGAGGATTCCTGTGTTCGCATTCAGAATTTCTGAAGCATTTATTTTTTCATTTTTCTTATTTACGTTTCGGTTCGATAATTCTCACCAGAGCCGTATTCCGGTGGTGTTAATGATACTTTTCAGTGGTAAAATGATTTATACAGCCATTAGCGATGGATGGATAATGGTGCCGTAACATGGCTTTGATGGACTGCAAAACAGACATTGTTATCGTCAACTGGAATTCTGGGCGCTATCTGGCCGAGTGCGTCGACTCCATTCGGACCTTCGGCGGCGATGCGCTGGGGAAAATAGTTGTCGTTGATAATGGTTCTACGGACAACTCGTTGGCCATCGACGGCGGCGGCATTTCTCTCGAAGTCATCCGTGCGGGCAAAAACCTCGGCTTCGCCAGGGCCTGCAATCTCGGGGCGTCGCAGTGCGCTTCGCCCTACGTTCTGTTTTTGAATCCCGACGCAAGGCTGATGGACGCCACGCTCGACAAAACATTGGCGTTTATGGAGAGCGACGCCGCAGCGATGATTGGAATATGCGGCGTGCGGTTGGTGGACGAGGACGGCAAGGCGCATCGTCATTGCGCTCGCTTGCCGGAGGCGCGCATATTCGTCGGGCGCGCAGTGGGGCTGGAGGGCGTCTTTCCCAGTTTATTTCCCGCTTTCTACTTACGAGACTTCGATCATCTGACAAGCCGCGCCGTCGATCAGGTCATCGGTGCTTTTTTTCTGGTAAGGCGACACTTGTTTGGCAGGCTGGGCGGATTCGACGAACGCTTCTTTGTCTATTTTGAAGAGGTCGATTTTACATTGCGCGCCAAGAAATCCGGCTGGTCCACCTGGTATCTGGCCGAAGCGGTCGCCTTCCACAAAGGCGGTGGCACGTCTGAGCAAGTAAAGGCTCATCGCTTGTTTTATTCCATGCGCAGCCGCATGCTTTACGCCATGAAACACTTCTCGCCAGGTGGGGCCGCCACCGTCATCGCACTAGCATTGTTCGTCGAGCCCATCGCGCGGCTGGTCCGCGCCGTGTTACGCGGTTCCGGGCAGGAATTTGCCGATACACTCCGTGGATATGGTATGATTTGGAAAAATGTGCCTGTGCTTATGCGTCCTATTCTAAACTATCACGATGTGCAGATGCGGCGTCATGATTGAAAAGGATATTTGGGAAAGAATACGTTGCCCGGCTTGCCACGCAGGCCGCTTGACGCAGGCGGAACACACCGCGCTCTGTCCGAATTGCGGCGTTCGATATCCTATATCTGCCGGGCGACCGGTGCTGCTCTGTCCAGATAATGCGCTCTTTTCCATCGACGACTATGTACGTACGGTTCCGCCAGACGACGCACCGCGTTCCGCATTGGCGCGTCTCGTTCCGAGTCCTTCTGTCAATCTATCACGCGATAGTACCCTCTATGCTATGCGTGACCGTCTCGACGGAATGGGCGATTGTACTATTCTTGTTGTCGGTAGTGGACGACAGCGCGGCTGGCTAACGCCGCTGATGCAAGCCAAGAGGCCGCACGCGCTGGTCTACACCGACATCGATTTAGGCGCCGATGTGGACATCTTCTGCGACGGCCATGACTTGCCCTTTGTCGACGGCAGCTTCGATGCCGTGATCACGACCGCCGTGCTCGAACATGTGCTGTACCCGGAGCGCGTAGCATTGGAAATCGGCCGTGTGCTGAGAACCGGGGGGGTGCTTTATTCGGAACTGCCCTTCATGCAGCAGGTTCACGAAGGGGCATATGATTTCACGCGATACAGCCTCTCTGGTCATCGTCGCTTGTTCCGGCAATTCGCCGAACTGCAGAGCGGCATGGCAGCCGGGCCGGCGACGGCTCTGGTGTGGGCCATCGAGAATTTCGCCCTTGCCTTCTTTTCCGGTCGCCATGCGCGCCTTATGGCCAAGGTCGTGGTCAGATGTTTGTTTTTCTGGCTGAAATATTTTGATTATCTGCTTGTTCGGCGCCCCGAGGCGATGGACGGTGCTTCCTGTACATTCTTCTTAGGCATCAAGAGCGACAAACCGGTTGATGATGCGGACATCATCCGGCACTATGTCGGCGCCAAACACCTTCAACACGTGTAGACGGCTCAATGAAACCATCCGACTGGTCTATTCTGGTGTTGAGCCGACATGCACCGCAGGCTGCCAGTAGCCGACTGCGCACCTTTCAATACATTCCTTACCTTGAGGCTCAAGGCGCATCCGTCACTGTTGCTCCCTTTTTTGACGAAGCTTATTTGAGCGGTTTTTACAGATCCGGCGGTCGCAGACCGTTCGACGTCATGCGCGCTTATGCGCGGCGCGCGGCAGCTTTGGCGAAGATGCGCCGTGCTTCAGTTGTCTGGATCGAAAAGGAGCTGTTCCCGTTTCTCCCGGGTTTTGTCGAATCTTTGCCAGCATGCCTAGGTGTTCCCTATGTCGTGGATTATGACGACGCCACATTTCACAGCTATGACAACAGCGCCAATCCGCTGGTGCGTCACGTGCTCGCAAACAAGCTCGATCCACTGCTTCGCGGCGCGCGGGCCGTCACCGTGGGCAACGCTTATCTTGAAACTTATGCCCGCGCCCATGGGGCAAAGTCTATCGTGCGCATTCCGACCGTGATCGACCTTGCGCGTTACATTCCCAGGGCTGAGCCGACGGCGGATGAGATTCGCGTGGGATGGATCGGCACCCCGGCAACAATGAAATATCTGGAACTTTTGCGCGCGCCGCTCCAAGACATCTCCAAGACATACAAAATCCGCCTGGTGACCATCGGCGCAGGCCCATTGGTCGATTTTGGCGTCCCGCTCGAACAGCATGCCTGGTCGGCCGATACCGAAACGGCGCTTTTGAGCACGCTGCATATTGGCGTGATGCCGTTGCCGGACGCGCCGTGGGAACGTGGCAAGTGCGGCTACAAGCTGATCCAATATATGGCGGCAGCACGCCCGGTGATTGCGTCGCCCGTTGGTATGAATGCGGATATTGTCACTGCGGATGTCGGCATCCTTGCCGGCGATCAGGCGGCGTGGTCTGCCGCCTTGACGTGGCTCGCTGGCAATGCTGAATTGCGCTGCCGTATGGGTATCGCTGCGCGTGCGCGGGTTGAGACATTTTTTTCCCTTCAGGTTATGTCGCCGACGATTGGCGCGCTGCTCTCGAACATCGCCTTCGGATGATAGGTATGCCAAGACGCCGCAGAATTGCCATTGTCGCGAACACGAGTTGGTATCTTTATAACTTCCGGGCAACCCTAATGCGTGCGCTTCGCGAGGCGGGGCACGATGTCGTGGCGATTGCACCTACTGACGGGTTCAGCGCAAAGATCGCAGAAGAAGGCTTCGTCCATCGGCACTTTCCGCTCGACCCGGCAGGTACCAATCCGCTCTGCGAGCTGGGTAGCGTTCTAGCCTTGCGACGCCTCCTGCGCGATGAGCGGATCGACATGGTTCTGAGTTTTACGCCCAAGGGCAATATTTACTCTGGTCTCGTACTGCACCGTCACATGCGCTTCATTGCTAATGTCTCCGGCCTGGGCCGCGCCTTCGCCAACGGCTCGCGGCTCGAATGGCTGATGGGGTTCCTCTTCAGGCGCGCTTTAGGGCGGGCTTGTGCGGTGTTGTTCCAAAATGGCGACGACATGCAATTGCTGGTCGCAAACCGTATCGTCGGCGAAAGTACGGCCTTTCGTATTCCAGGTTCAGGTGTGGACCTGCAAAAATTCGTTCCGCGCGACGAGAAACCTGATCGTACGGAGCCCGGCCTCGTGTTCCTATTGTTTGCACGTCTCTTGCGCGCCAAAGGCGTCGGTTATTACGCCGAGGCCGCGCGGCGCATCAAAGCACGCCATCCCGATATGGTCTTCCGCGTGTTGGGGCCGTTGGAGCCAAGCAGCGCTGGCGTTCCCGAACGGGCGCTGAGATCGTGGGAACAAGAAGGCATAATTGAATATGTCGGCGTCGCCAACGATGTTCGCCCCCATCTTGCGAACACGGATTGCGTCGTTCTTCCAACCTATTACCGGGAGGGCGTGCCGCGTTCGCTGCTCGAAGCTGCGGCGATGAGCAAGCCTCTTGTCACGACCGACGTCGCGGGCAGCCGCGATGCTGTGGAGGATGGCATAACTGGATTTCTATGCCGAGCACAGGACACCGACAGCCTCGTTGCATCGCTGGAGAAATTCATCGCCCTGCCACCCGCTGAACGCCTGGAAATGGGCCAACGTGGGCGCGCCAAGATGGAAGCGGAATTCGACGAAAAGTTCGTTATTGATCGCTATCTAGACCTCGTTTCCAAAACTGTACCTTGAGCCGCTTCGGTGCCCATGATAGCGGCGGTAAACACAGTGCACTGAGTACGCCAAGCAATCCACCCGCGAAGAGTGCGCCAGCCAAAACCAGGAACGGCTTGGGATTAGTCGGCTTGCGCGAGGCGCTCGGCAGATCGAATGGTTGCGCCGCGTAAGGAGCAGTCGCGCTTGCCATCATTTGGGTTTTTTCCTGATCGGCCAGCGTCGACATTAGGGCCAGACGGATATCCGCTTGGGTCACTTTTTCCAATTGGCTGGTAAGATAACCGACATATTGATTTGCCCGAACGATGGCGATGCCGCGCAATTTGTGGTCGACGGCGCGGTCAAGCTCTCTGAGAAAGGCAACCGCGAACTGCGGATCCTGGTCGCGATAGGTTATCGTGACGATGGGTTTATCAGCGTCAGAGTCGACAGTCACATTTTTGACGATGTATTCTTGCAGCAGCGCCCCACTAGGCGGCTGCCAAGGCCGAATAGGAATGCCGATAACGTCTTTCACAAGCCCGACCAGAAAGGAAACCACACGCGATGGTCCAATCCATTGCTTTCTGTCAGCGTCCCACTGATTGCGAAAAACGATGTGCATGATTTGCGGGTTCCTCGCCATTTCATCGGCGACGTCACGCGAGTACAGCCCCTGTTGATAGAGCATAAAGGTTTGCGTCCCGGAGTCAGTCGGCAATTTGGTGCCGGCAAGCGAAGCCAAACTCGATAGGCCGCCAAGCTTGCTTGACATAGAATCAGACGACGAAATAACGGGGCTGACCATCAAGGTCGCAGTGTAGGAATAAGTAGCAATATGTAGATACACAATGGCCAGCAAGACCGCGCCGAGGATCGACGCGAGGATCAGCCTTTTGCGTTCAAGCAATATCTGAAAAAGTTTTCCGAGATCGACATCGTAGCCGAGCAGCGTCGACTTGTCCGCGGAATCATTCATGTTCATGCTCATTTTGATGCGGATGCCGCCTTGATTGCAGACGGTTTAACCTCCCAAGTACAGATTCGCGCATTGACGTCAACTCCACAATGGTCCCGAAGGAAAAATCCGCCCTTGTTGTGGTCGATGGCCGATGGAATAGCCACAGTATCATCCGTCTTGCCGTCACAGAGTGCCCCAAACGGCTGGTCGGTAACCGATACCGCCCGTCGGATAGCGCCGGGGATTGCTTGCGCCTTCTTGGGGGCGGCGGCAAACGCGAGCACGCCCACGCGGTTGATCGTCTGCTAAGCCGCGCAAGTGATGGTCGTTTGATTCTTGAGGGCATGGCTTGTGCTCTGCTAAAAAGCATAATTCTTGGCGAGCCAATCGCGATAGCTGCCGTCCATTACGGATCGCCACCACGGCTCGTGGTCGAGGTACCACTGCACGGTTTCGTGCAGCCCGCGGCTGAAATCATGCAGGGGCTCATAACCCAATTCGCGCTGGATCTTTGCGTGGTCGATGGCATAGCGACGGTCATGGCCTTTGCGGTCCGCGACATAACTCTTCAGGCCCGCGCTGGGTTTGCCGGTTGCGGCCGGTGCGCTGGGAAATTGCTTTGCCAGGTCTGGCCGCACCGCGAAAATGTCGTCCAGGGTTGTGCAAATCCGATCGATGACCGCAAGGTTCGGTAGTTCTTCGCCACCACCGATATTGTAACATTCCCCAACACGACCGACATGCAGTATCCGCTCGATGCCACGGCAATGATCCTCAACATGGAGCCAGTCGCGCACATTGCCGCCGTCGCCATAGATCGGCAAAGGCTTGCCCAATAGCGCGTTAATGATAAAGAGCGGAATGAGCTTTTCGGGAAATTGGTAAGGCCCATAATTGTTCGAACAATTACTCGTCGTAACCTGCAAACCGTAAGTGTGATGATAAGCGTGGACGAGGTGGTCCGAGGCGGCCTTGGATGCCGAATAAGGCGAATTGGGTTGATAGCGTGTGGTTTCCGAAAAGGCGGGATCGTCGCTTGCTAACGAACCGAAGACTTCGTCCGTAGAAACGTGGTGGAAACGGTGGGGACGGCCGGTTCCCCGGTCGAGCCACACGGCCTTGGCCGCTTTAAGCAGGACATGGGTGCCGACCACATTGGTATCGATGAAGGCGTCGGGGCCGCGGATCGACCGATCGACATGGCTTTCGGCGGCAAAATGCACGACCGTATCGATCGCACGCTCGTCGAGCAACCGCACGACCAGATCGTAATCGCGGATGTCGCCTTTCTCGAAATGAATTTCCGTTACGCCGTCAAGGCTTGCCGCGTTGCCTGCATAGGTCAGTGCATCGAGCACGACGACGGCGTCTTGTGGAAAGGAGCGCCGCCAATAGCGCACGAAATTGACACCGATAAATCCGGCGCCGCCGGTGACAAGCAGATTAGCCATTTGGAGTCATTCGTCCCAGCATTGCACGAAGCGCTTGGCGCCAATGGGGGCCGGGGCAGCCAAGCGTAGCCCAGGCCTTCGATTTGTCAAGCACACTGAAACGCGGCCGTATGGCAGGTGTGGGAAAATCCTTTGTCGCGATTGGGACAATAGCGCAAGCCCGCTGCAAAAGCCCAACGGCCAAGGCCTCTTCCTGGATAGCCTGGGCAAAATCGTACCAGCTCGCCACCCCTGCATCCGTAAAGTGATAAACGCCTGTTGCGGATTGCCCCGCCAGGGACCACAAGGCGAGCGCGAGGTTACGGGCGTAGGTCGGCGTACCGATCTGGTCAGAGACCACCTTGACTTCATCGCGCTCGCGCATCAGTCGCAGCATTGTCTGCACGAAGTTCTTGCCCTGTTCGGCATAAACCCACGCTGTGCGGACGATCAATGTCTCGCTGCTCGCGTGCAGAGCCGCGAGCTCGCCTTCGCGCTTCGTGCGGCCATAGACGCTCAGCGGATTAGGCTTGTCATCGGGAGCGTACGGACTGTTCGTTTCGCCATCAAATACGAAATCTGTCGAGACATGAACGAGACGCGCGCCATGGAGTCTTGCGCTCTCCGCGAGCCGACCGACACTGACAGAGTTTACCAGTTCGGCTGTCGCAACATCGCTTTCGGCGGCGTCAACAGCAGTGTAGGCCGCAGCATTGAAAAGCACATCGGGACGGACCTCTGCAAGCCAACGCTCTATATGCGCGCCATTTGTCAAATTGCACGCCGATTCCGCGGGCGCAATAGTTTCGGCATCCATCGGCGCCGTTGCCTGCAATGCACGACCCAGCTGGCCCTGTGCGCCGATGACCAGCGCCTTCACGGAAAGACCTCGGCCTCGGAAAGCAACTGCCCCACGGCGTCTTTTGCGGAGAGAATGGGGGCGTCAATGCCCTTTAGCGGCCAGGTGATGGCGATATCCGGATCGTTCCAACGCAGCGAACGCTCCGCGTCAGGCGCATAGAAATCGGTGCATTTGTAAATCAGTTCGGTGCCGTCCTGGATGCTCAAGAAGCCATGGGCGAACCCAGCAGGAACCCAGCACTGCAGTTTATTCTCAGCGGACAACTCACAGTATGCCCAGCGTCCAAATGTGGGCGATGAGCGCCTGATGTCGACAGCCACGTCGTACACAGCACCGGAAACGACCCGGACCAACTTTCCCTGCGGCGAATTGATCTGATAGTGTAAGCCGCGCAGCACCCCTTTTGCCGAGCGGCTGTGATTGTCCTGAACGAAATTTGCTTCGATGCCGGCCGCCGCAAATGTTCGGGCGTTCCAGCTTTCCAGAAAGAAGCCGCGGTCATCGCCGAACACGTGCGGTTCCAGCAGCTTGACGTCAGGCAGCGCCGTTTCAAGAATTTTCACGCGCAACTCCTTGCGCTAGAACGCGCAACAAATACTCGCCATATCCACTCTTGCGTAGCGGACCAGCCAGACGTTCAAGTTGATCGGCGCTAATGAACCCCATCCGCCACGCGATCTCTTCCGGGCAGCAAACTTTGAGACCTTGCCGGTCCTCCATCAGCTTTATGAAGACGGCAGCATCGACGAGAGAGGCGTGCGTACCAGTATCAAGCCAAGCAAACCCGCGATTCATAATTTCTACATTGAGCAAATTTACCTCAAGATAACACCGGTTGACGTCAGTGATTTCCAGCTCCCCTCGCGGCGAAGGGCGTATGGCATGGGCGAACTCCACCACTCTTTCATCGTAGAAGTACAGGCCCGTTACGGCATAATTGGACTTGGGTACCTCTGGCTTTTCCTCGATCGTTTGGGCGCGGCCAGCAGCATCAAACGACACCACGCCGTAGGATTGCGCGTTGGAAACATAATAGCCAAAGATGGTGGCGCCTTCGGTGCGCGCATTGGCCTTACCAAGTAGCTCGATAAGGCTATTGCCATAAAAGATGTTGTCGCCAAGGATCAAGGCCGAGGGCCGCCCACTGACGAAATCTTTGGCGATATGAAATGCCTGCGCCAAACCACCGGGGTTGGGTTGAACCGCATACTGAAGATCAAGCCCCAGGTCGCTGCCATCTCCCAAGAGTTCTTCAAATGCATGACGATCACGTGGCGTCGTGATAATCAAAATCTCGCGAATCCCGGCAAGCATCAGGACCGACAGCGGGTAATAGATCATTGGTTTGTCATAGACAGGCATCAGCTGCTTGCTGATGACCTTCGACACCGGATAAAGGCGGGTTCCAGACCCTCCGGCAAGAATGATTCCCCGTCTCATGCGTTCCACCTAATCTTGTTATTTTATATCAAGTGTTGCTCGATAATTCAACCATAATCTTGACTAGGCCTGCGCCGCTGGAGCCGTCAAACTCCGTCCATAAGAGCAACTCTTCCACTGTGTGACCCGAGTAAGGCGCTGTAAGGAAATAAGTGAGTCGATTTCAGCACAGTGAGCCAAGATATTGAGGCGGGGGGATTCTCCTGAACGAATCGATGGATATAGAATCGCGGGATGATTGCAGCCGCGCAAGTGCAATGTCTTCGCCAGCGATGGAAAGAGATAGAGCCGGTTCTGAATGAGCAGAGCCGGCGACGCTGGGCAGCCACGGAAGCGAAGGCTCTGGGGCGGGGCGGCGTCAGTTGCGTGGTTCGCGTAACCGGCCTTGCGCGACGGACTGTTTACCGCGGACTGGATGATATTCGCCGCCGCTGCGTGTTTCGCTAATTCGCGGACAGCGATTTCAGTAATTCCGGGACAGGAATTTCGCTAAATCCCGGACAGTCTGGCGGGCCGTTTTTCGAGGGCGCCGTTCTGGCAGTGTTCTCTCTTCAGATTGGAGGGGACATGCCACGGCGGAAGCACACGAAACGGACGACGGTGAAGGACATTCGGTTGATCCTGCGGCTGACGCAGGAGGGATTGTCGGTCCGGGCGATCTCAGAACGACTTGGGCTCAGCAAGACCTCGGTCGCGACTTACCAATTGCGGGTTCGGGAGGCCTGGCTCACTTGGCCGCTGCCGCCAGAATACGACAACGACGCGGCTTTGGAGCGGGTGCTGTTCGGCCGGGTCGGGCGACCACCGCAGGATTTGGCTGAGCCGGACTGGCCGGTGGTGGCGCAGGAGTTGAAACCCCCGGGCGTGACGCTGACGCTGCTCTGGCAGGAATACCGGGCGACCCATCCGGACGGCTACGGCTACACGTGGTTCTGCGAGACATACGACGCCTTCAAGCGCCGTGCCCACCCCACCTTCCGCCATCACCATGCGGCGGGCGCCGCAATGCAGACCGATTACGCCGGTCAGACGGCGGAGGTGATCGACCCCGGAACGGGTGAAGTCCGCCAGGCGCAGATATTTGTCGCCGTGCTGGTGGCCTCGTCGCTGACCTACGCCATGGCCAGCTTCAGCCAGAAACTGCCGGACTGGATCGAAGGGCAGACCTGCGCCTTGAGCTACTTCGGCGGGGTGCCCAAGGCCATCGTCTGCGACAACCTGAAGGCCGGGGTGGTCAAGGCGCTGTGGTTCGAGCCGACGCTCAACCAGACCTTTGCCGCCATGGCCGAGCATTACGACACCACGATTTTGCCGACCCGCAGCCGCAAGCCGCGCGACAAGGGCAAGGTCGAGGGCACGGTGCTGATCGTCGAGCGCTGGATTTTGGCGCGGCTGAGGAACCGGCGCTTCTTCGGCCTCGGCGAACTCAATACGGCGATCGCCATCCTCTTGGAGGACTTGAACAATCGGGTGATGCGTCATGTCGGCAAGTCACGCCGCCAGTTGTTCGAGGAGATCGAACGCGCCGCGCTCGCGCCGCTGCCGTCCACGCCCTTCGAATACGCCGAATGGAAAACCGCCAAGGTCCATCCCGATTATCACGTGGAAGTCGACAAGACCTTTTACTCGGTGCCCCACCGGCTGATCGGCCGCCGGGTCGATGTGCGCCTCACCCATCGCACGGTCGAGATCTTCTACGTCGGTTTGCGATAGATCGCTTCGATGCCCATCAGCCGCATCAGACGCGTGACGCGCTTGCGTTCTACTTTGTGCCCCGAAGAAGGGCTTTTCCAGATGCAGCTTGTCGATCAGCCGCATCCGATCGAGATCGGCCTTCTTCACGGACGCGCCCTTGCAGTACGCCGCCGAGCGCGGCAAGCGCAGTAACGCACATTGCCGCGTAACCGGCAGTCCTTCGCAGCTGCGATCAACCTTTTCGAGACGCTCAGACCGGCTTATTTCCTGTGCACATCCGATAAAAAATTGCGTTCCACAATCAGTTGCCCGATCGTCTCGTGCAGCTTGGCGATCCGCTCTTCTTCCGTCTTGGCTTGTTTGCCGGTTTCAAAGATGCTCACCGCCGCGTCCAGCAGCTCTTTCTTCCAGGCATAAATCTGGTTCGGGTGAACCTCAAAACGGCTCGCCAGTTGGGCAACCGTGCCTTCTTCCTTCAACGCCGCCAGCGCTACCCGCGCCTTGAATTTCGCGTCGTGCTTCCTTCTCGTCCTCGACATTTTCGGCCCCTTTTCCCTACCTTAAGGAGCAAAACTCCACTTAAGCTACGGTCTCGTTTTCTGGGGCCAGCTCAACCGGCGGGTGCGCCAGGTTCGCGACCTGCCGTGTGCCGGATACAGAATCATCCTGGAACTCGAAGTTCGGCGCGTCGCCTGCCGGCATTGCGGCACCGTGAAGCGCGAACGGCTGGATTTTCTGGCGGATAATCCGCACTTCACCAAGCGCTTTGCCTTCTATGTCGGGCGGCGCTGTGCGCAGGCCTCGATCCGTGATGTCGCCAAGGAACAGAAGCTCGACTGGGATACGGTCAAGACGCTGGAGATGCAGTACATGCGAGCCCAGATCGCGCGCGCCGGCACGCCGGGCCCCAAGGCGATCGGCATCGACGAAATCTCGGTCCGCAAGGGCCACACGTATCGCATCGTGGTCAGCGATTTGGTTCGCAAGCGGCCGGTGTGGTTTGGCGGCGCGGATCGTTCCGAGGCCAGCATGGAAGAGTTCTATGCCTGGCTGGGGCTCAGAAAAAGCCGCCAAATCAAGCTCGCCGTGATGGACATGTGGAAGCCGTTCCGCAACGTCGCCCAGGAAAAAGCGCCGCAAGCCGCGATCCTGTTCGACAAGTTCCACATCCTGCGCCATCTCGGCGAAGCGCTCGACAAGGTCCGCAAGGCCGAGTACGCCCGCCTCGGCGGTAAAGAGCGGCGCTTCATCAAGGGCCAGAAATACACGCTACTGTCGCGCCACGACAATCTCACCCTGGAGGGCAAGCACTCGCTCAAGCTCCTGCTCGGCGCCAACAAGCGGTTGAACACCGCCTACATCTTGAAGGAGTCTTTCAGACAGCTCTGGGATTACGGGCGCGAGGGTTGGGCGCGGCGCTTCTTCGACAACTGGCGCGCCAGCCTCAAATGGCAGCGCCTCGAACCCTACGAGCGCTTCGCCGCCATGATCGATCGCCACTGGGACGGCATCGCCGCCTACTGCAACCCAGAAAACAAAGTCTCGCTCGGCTTCGTCGAAGGCCTCAACAACAAAATTCGCGTCTTCCAACGACGAGCCTATGGATTGCGCGACGAGGAATATCTTCGCCTCAAAGTCCTCTCGTGCATGCTGCCCCCGTTATGAGGTTTCAGAAGCGCCCACTCGATTCCCGGAAGACACAGAACACATTGGGCTGGAAACCACGTCACGACGATAGCGACGGGATCGTGAAACCGGCCTTCGACTGGGACCGTCTCTTGAACCGCTGATTTGACGCAACGCTCGCATTGGTTGTGTTCCCAGTTGCGGCCGGAGGATCAGCGATATCGCTGGTTTCGCCACAAACAGACGGCATTAGCCCCGTTTTGCCTTTCTTATCTGCGGTGTGACGAACCGAAGAGGTCTTTACGGCCGCTTTGTTGCTGTCCGGTAAGTTGTAGGAGAACGGAAACTAGAAATGCAGCGTTCGACTTTTGTGCTGGAATGTGGACCTGAAGCTGATGATGGAATCATCCATCGGCTGGAACAGATCCGGCGCGTCATCGAAGACAAATTCGTGGCGGCGGGCGAAATCCTGCTCAAGTCGCTTGGCGGCATCGACGATCTGATCGAGTCCTTAGACCGGTTTGCCAAGACGTTCGATACCAAGATCGTGGCCGCGACAAGGGCCGATCTCACCGTGGCCGCCGCCAAGCTCTGCACTCTGCCTGCGTACCATGCCCACCATCTCGAACAGATCGCAGAATTGGCGCGTTCGCGTGCCAAGCTCGGCCGGCATGTATCGGCGATGCGCTGCCACCTGGCGTTCATGGGGGCCTTCTCCCGCAACGCCAAGCTAATGGCCGGCGCGGCAATGGGCGAAGGGTTGGCCGGGCTGGCGGACAACATCGCCATTTGCGTTACCGGCGGCAGTGCCGAAATCGCGACCCTCGACGACGAACTAACCGCGCTCCAGCGCGACCTCGAATCTGCGACAACACAGGGAGAAATCCTGGGGCACCAAATAACATCGTTGGTGCCCGCAGTCCCGGAAGACCTCGCGGCGGCGGCACGCATCGTCAGTAGGCATTACACGGCCGTCACCACGATGGCGGAGCAGGTCTCGGGCATAGCTCGCGACATCCAGAAGCGCGTTGTACGGATCCTGGCAGCACTGCAATTCGGTGACATCACTCGCCAGCGTATCGAACACATCCTGGTCTGCTTGATCCAGGCAGAAGCCGATGCCGCCTTTGCGGCGCCACAAATCCGTCGCCGCTACCGGGCCACATGCCATGCATTGATCGCCAAGCAACTCGCCGAGATCAAGGCAAATTTCGACCGGGAAATCGCCGAAATCGAAAAGAACATGCACAAAATGGCGGCCGATGCCAAAGTGCTTCTGAAACTACACGACATCGCCTTCGACCGCGACGGCGGCAGAAACAACGGCTTCCTACACGTCCTTGCGGCGCGGATCGACGCCGCCTTGAAGCTCGTCACCACCATCGAGGCTGCCGACCGGTCGGCGATGGAAACCGGCCGAACGACCATCGCGACAGCGCACCGGTTAGGGCAACACATCGATCACATCCAGGCGCTTCGCAACCAGATGGGGGCCATGGCATTCGAACCGGCAGACGACGGCGCCAGCAATCCGCCGCTCGCCAGCGTCGCCAGTGAAATCCGCGAGAATGGCCGCTTGCTGGAAGAAGCCGCAAATGTCGGGCTCGCGACGCTCGACAAGCTGCTGCAACTGGCCAGCGCCGTCATCGAAACTGGCGGTGATCGGTGTACGCAAGACAGCAAGTCCGCATCCGCCGCTGCGGCGTTGACCATTGCCGCCCGGCGGATCTGCGAAGCCCGCGACATCACAGAGAACGATCTCGCCGAAGTTGCCGCTCAGGGCGATGCCGTGGTTCACATCTTGAGCTTGTCAAGCACGCGGCTGTGCCTGCGCCGGGAAATCGGCGACATCCTGTCATTTGCGACAACCGAAGCCACACGCTTGGCCGACGGGGCCTATACAGCGGGCGACAGTCTTCCCGAAGAACTCATCCAAACCCTGATGAGCTTTTCCGAGACCTACACGATGGCACCAGAACGCGCGCTCCATCAGGCTTTTCTATCAACCATGGCGATCGACCGCAGCCCCACGGGCCGGATGGCGCGGGCCGACGATCCGGGCGCGGTTCTGTTTTAAGGGCTTAAGACCGGCGCGCCGCCGCGTGCAGGATTCCCGACGCGATGGATTGCAGCGGCAGGACGCGATCAACGCAGCCACGGGCGATCGCCTCTTTCGGCATGCCGAAGACGATGGACGTCGCTTCGTCCTGGGCGATGGTGAAGGCGCCGGCCTGCTTCATTTCCTGCATTCCGTGTGCCCCATCGTCACCCATGCCCGTCATGATCACGCCGATGGCGTTAGAACCGGCGGCGGCTGCCGCCGAACGAAACAGGACATCAACCGATGGGCGATGGCGCGAAACGAGCGGCCCGTCCTTGACCGATACGTGATAGCGCGCGCCGCTACGTTCCAGAACGGTGTGGCGATTGCCCGGTGCAATCAGCACGCGGCCGCGCAACACCGCATCGCCATCTTCGGCTTCCTTCACCTCCATCGCACATAAGCTGTTCAGCCGCGCAGCGAACGAGGTCGTAAACTTTTCCGGCATGTGCTGAACGATCACGATGCCCGGCGGATCGGCGGGCAGCGCTTGCAACACCTCGCGCAGGGATTCCGTTCCACCGGTCGATGCACCGATGCAGACCACGGTTTCGGTCGTTTTGGCCATAGCGCGCGAGGGTGGCGGCGGCAGCATGACGTCGGCGGAGAGTTTCTTTTCCGGCTGATGGGAGACTACAACGACGCGACCGCGGTTGGCGCCAAGGCGGGCCTTTGCTGCGGCCTTCACCGCATCGCAGATATGAATCTTGGCTTCCGCCAAGTGCTCGGCAACACCGACACTCGGCTTCAAGATGATGTCGACCGCACCGGCTTCTAGCGCCTGCTGCAAGGTCTGGGACCCGGCCTCAACCAGCGAGGAGCACATCACCACGGGAATAGGGCGCTGGCTCATCAGCTTTTTGAGGAAGGTGATCCCGTCCATGCGCGGCATCTCGACATCGAGCGTGATGACGTCGGGCATGGCTTCGGCCAGCCTGCGCGCGGCCACGAATGGATCCGAAGCGACACCGATGACCTCAATCTCCGGGTCGCTCTCCAGAATGGCCGACAATGTCTGTCGCACGCTGGCGGAATCGTCCACGATCAGAACTTTGACCTTCTTACCTCGCATCACCATAGATCACCGCCGGCAGAAGATCGTGTTGGCGACCATGTCGAGCGGAAATTTGGCGCCCACCAGAGACTCGGAATGACCGAGAAAAAGGTAGCCGCCGGGGCGTAGGTGTTCGCAGAGTTTGGTCAAGACGGCCTCTTGTGTTGGACGGTCGAAATAGATCAGCACATTGCGAAGGAAAAGAAGATCGAAGTTCCGGTCAAAGGTGTAGCGGTCATCCATCAGGTTCAGCCGCTGGAAATTCACCTTGGACCGCAAGGCGCCAGCAATGCGGAACTCATGGCGCGCAGGATCGCGCGGAATCAGCACATAGCGCCGGCGGAACTCCTCCGGGATCGGTTCCAGCATGTGGTCAGGATAGAGCGCGACCTTACCATTTTCCAGAACATCCGTGCAGATATCGGTCGCGAGGATCGAGTAGTCGAATCCGCCGCGATCATGAAAATAGTCGTCGATCACCATGGCGATGGTATAAGCTTCAGCTCCCGTCGAAGAGGCGGCACTCCAGACTTTGGCGCGGCGACGGCCTTCTTCGCGCCAGCCCGGTAAGACGCAATTCTGTAGAAAGACGAAGTGCGCCGGCTCGCGGAAGAAATCAGTCTTGTTGGTCGTGACCGCATCGACAAAATAGACGAGTTCGAGGTCGGCGGACGGGTTACCATCGAACAAAAGCCTGCAATAGTCGTTGATGTTGGCGATGTCCAAGCTGCGCATGCGCCGGCGCAGGCGACCGTCGATCATGCTTCTTTTTTTGGCTGTCAGTTTGATGCCGCAGGTCTGATAGACGAGATCGCACAGACGCCAGAAATTTCTGTCACTGAGCGGCTCGTTTGCACCGGTTGGCGCCGGACGCGGCGCCAACGCCGTTTGTATCCCAACCATTTTCCACGCGGTCCTATGCCGCTTTTGCTGCCGTAGATCCGATGAGTGCGAGGTCCGCCGTCAGCAACTTCGGCAGATCAAAGAGAACCACAAATCCCGTTTCCCGGCGCACAACCCCTGCGATGTAGTCGGACCGCCAGGCAACGCCGACATCGGGCGCTGCCTCGATCTCGGCGGTGTGCAAATTCGCCACCTCAAGTACCTTGTCGGCAACGAGGCCAAGCGCCAGGACGCGGTCGTTGAGCGGCACGTCGAGCACCATGATGCGGGTCGCTGGGCCCGGCACCGTTTTGCTCAGGCCGAGCTTCAAGCGAAGATCGATTACCGGTGTTCCGCGGCCGCGCACGTCGATCAGGCCGAGGAGATAATCCGGCCCTTCCGGGATGCGGAAGGAGGCACGGTAGTCCAGGATTTCGCGCACCAGCGCGACCGGCACCGCAAATACTTCCGCCCCGAGACACAACGTGACGTACTGGATTTCGTCCGACGTCGCTGACATGTCACGCATACTCCTTGAAGCCATCGTCATCCGCATCCTTGTGGCCCAAATCGAGCGCAAACCCCTTGATGCGCGCCTGCTGCTCAGCCACCGTATTGGTCGCGCGAGCCTTACCGGCCGTTTTCGCGCCGAGCTTGGCGGCGGGCTTGGTGCTCATATGTTGTGCGACGGACGAACCCGGTTTCTTCTGAGGTGCGTGAACCGGCTTCGCCTGCGTTTGACCACCAGTGGAGTCGGTGCGGAAATACGCGATGGAGGTCTGCAACTCTTCAGACTGCGAGGCCAGTTCTTCGCTCGTCGCCGACATTTCCTCGGACGCCGAGGCGTTCTGCTGGGTCACCTTGTCGAGTTGTTGGATCGCTTCGTTGATCTGCGACGCGCCGATGTCCTGCTCCCGGCAGGCGGCGGAGATTTCCGAGACCAATTCGGCGGTCTTGTGAATGTCAGGTACCAGCTTGGCCAGCATATCGCCGGCATCCTTGGCGGCTTTCACTGTTTCGCCCGACAAGCCGCTGATCTCGGTTGCAGCGGTCTGGCTGCGTTCGGCGAGTTTGCGTACTTCCGAAGCCACAACCGCAAAACCCTTGCCGTGCTCGCCGGCTCGCGCTGCTTCCACCGCCGCGTTGAGCGCTAGAAGGTCTGTCTGACGGGCGATTTCCTGCACAATGGTGATCTTCTCGGCAATGGTCTGCATGGCAAGAACCGCCTTGTTGACCGCATCACCGGAGGCTTCCGCATCCTTGGCCGACTGCTTGGAGATCTTCTCGGTCTGCGAGGCATTGTCAGCGTTCTGCTTGATGTTGGAGGCCATTTCTTCCATCGATGCGGAAGCTTCTTCGGCGGCCGAGGCTTGCTCGGTGGCACCTTGGCTCATTTGTTCGGCCGTGGCCGAAAGTTCCTGGCTGCCCGACGAAACATTGTTGGCGGCGGCGATCGCATCGCCGACCACGCCGCGCAGACGCTCGACCATGCTCGCCAGCGCCTGGCCCAGCTTGTCCTTGTCGGACAGCGGCTTGGGCTGCACCATGAGGTCACCGGCAGCGATCTGATCGGCTATGCCGGCGGTGTTGCGCAGGTTGGCAGTCATAACGTTGACGGAATCGACCACATCCCTGATCTCGTCGTTGGTCTTGACTTCGATGTGCTGGTCGAGATCGCCGATCGCAACGGCTTGCGCCATGACATTGATCTTCTTGAGACCAGCGCTGATCGAGATCATCACCCAGGCCGCGCAACCAGCGGCCAGCAGAACGGCACCAATGACCAAGCCGATCAGAAGCGCGCGCGACTGCTGATAGGCCTCTTCGGCACCTTCCGTGGCCGTTTTCATCTGCGTTTTGGTCAAATCGACCAGTTCATCGGTCGTCTTTTGTATGGCGGTATTGACTGTGCGCAACGCCCCGAACGAGACTGCCGTTGCCTCATCATCCTTGTTGGCAAGAGCGAGTTCGCGAAGCTTTGTGTCGAGTAGCTTCATCTGATCCCACTGCGCGCGCATCGCCTCATAGAAAGGCTTGCCCTTCTCGCTGGAGATGGTGTGGCCGTGATCGATGTCGGTGTCCATCTTGGTGCGGAGCAGGTTGAGTTTGTCGTCATATCCGCGCATCTGCTGCGGATCTCTTTCCATGATGAGGTTCTTTTCTGTGCGCGCGACATCCAGCAAATTGACCTGGATTTCCTCGGCCGTATACATCCGGTCGACCGGCCCAGTGACAACAGACACCATGGTGTCATTTAGCGATGCCAAATGGGAAATGCCGAGATACGACGCGGCAATCAACAAGATACTCAAAATCGAAAATGCCAGACCCAGTTTTAGTTTGATGGTGAAGCGCATTGTCCCTCTCCGGAGAAACGTCAGATTTGATGTGGCGGCGAGGCGATAGCCCTGAACGGGACGCGGCCTCGCCGGACTTAGTCGCTGCTACGCGTATTCCTTGAAGCCATCGTCGTCCGTGTCGTGGTGGCCCATGTTGAGCGCGAAGCCCTTCACGCGGGCCTGTTGCTCAGCTACCGAACCAGACCCGGAACGAGCCATCTTGCCGGCAGCTTTCGACGCACTCTTGATAGCGGGCTTGCCTGTCGGAACAGACGACGCGGGGGTCTTCTGTGACGCACGGCCCGGTTTTGCCTGCGCTTGTCCGCTGGTGGAGTCGGTGCGGAAATAGGCGATCGAGGTCTGCAGCTCTTCGGCTTGCGAGGCCAGCTCTTCGCTCGTCGCTGACATTTCCTCGGACGCCGAAGCGTTCTGCTGGGTGACTTTGTCGAGTTGTTGAATGGCTTCGTTGATCTGACTGGCGCCGATATCCTGCTCACGACAGGCGGCAGAGATTTCGGAGACCAGTTCCGCGGTCTTGTGGATGTCAGGAACCAGCTTACCCAGCATTTCACCGGCCGACTGGGCGGCTTTCACCGTTTCGCTCGATAGCCCACTGATTTCCGTGGCGGCCGTCTGGCTGCGTTCGGCAAGCTTACGCACTTCCGAAGCCACCACCGCAAAGCCCTTGCCGTGTTCGCCGGCGCGCGCTGCTTCCACCGCTGCGTTGAGCGCGAGCAGATCAGTCTGACGGGCGATTTCCTGCACGATGGTGATCTTCTCGGCAATGGTCTGCATGGCGAGAACCGCCTTGTTGACCGCTTCGCCGGAGGCCTCGGCATCCTTGGCCGACTGCTTGGAGATCTTCTCGGTTTGCGAGGCGTTGTCGGCATTTTGCTTAATGTTGGAAGCCATCTGTTCCATCGAAGCAGAGGCTTCTTCTGCAGAAGAGGCCTGCTCGGTGGCGCCCTGGCTGACTTGCTCGGAGGTGGACGACAGTTCCTGGCTGCCCGACGAGACGTTGTTGGCAGCGGAAATTGCATCGCCAACGACGGCGCGCAGGCGTTCGACCATCGTGATCAACGCCTTGCCCAAGGCATCGTTTTCCGATGCCGCCTTCGGCTCCACGGTCAGGTCGCCCTCCGCGATGCGATTGGCGGTAGCCGCCGCCGCACGCAGGTTCGTCACCATGTGCTCCAGTGATAGGGCGAGAACGTCCTTGTTCGATCGCGCTTTGGGCTGAACCGACAAATCGCCTTCGGCGACCTTATCGGCGATTTCGGCAGTTCCCCTCAAATTCTCAACCATCGCCAACAGTGCCTTGCCGAGCACGTCCTTCTCCGACAGCGGCTTGGGTTGTACCGATAGATCGCCTGCCGCCACCGTATCGGCTGTCTCGGCGGTCACCCTCAGGTTGAGAACCATCGACTGCAGCGCCTTGCCGAGCACGTCCTTCTGCGAACTTGGCTTGGGTTCCACCGACAAATCACCCGCTGCGACCATGTTCGCGGTCTCGGCCGTCGCCCGCAGGTTCTCGACCATCGTCTTCAGCGACTTACCGAGGACATCCTTCTCTGACAGCGGCTTGGGCTCCACCGACAGATCGCCCACCGCAATTTGATCGGCCATGCCAGCCGTGTTTCGCAGGTTGGCCGTCATGACGTTGACGGAGTCGACGACGTCCTTGATCTCATCATCGGTCTTGACTTCGATATGCTGGTTGAGATCACCAATCGCCACGGCTTGCGCCATGACATTGATCTTCTTGAGACCCGTAGTGACCGAGATCATCACCCAGGCGGCAGAAGCCACAGCAATCAACAACGCGGCAATGACAACACCGATGAGGATGTTGCGTGTCTCGTCATAGAGTGCATTCGTATCCTCGTGAGCCTTCTTCATCGCTGCGTTGCCAATAGCGACGATCAGCTCCGCTGACTGAACCATATCGTTGGCGACATTACGCATGGCTCCCATCGAAACGGCCGCAGCTTCAGTATCCTTGTTTTGTAGTGCAAGTTCCCGCAATTTGTCGTCAAGCGGCTTCATCTGCTCCCAGATATTGCTCATCTTTTCCCAGACGGGCTTGCCTTTCTCGCTCGCGATTTGATTGCCGTGCTCGAGATCGCTATCAATGTCCGTCCGCAATTTGGTGAGCTGGGTATTATACGACTGCAGCTTGGTGTTATCGGTCTCCAAGACGATGTTCTTTTCCGCCCGGATAAAATTTATAACGTCAATTTCGGTTTTGTCGGCAGCTTTCATCCGCTCCACCGGTCCCTGAATCAGATTGGTGACCGCCGTATTGAGCGACGACAGGCTGATGACGCCATAATACGATGAGCCGATCAGCATTACGGCGATAAGCCCAAACGCCAGACCCAGTTTCAGTTTGATCGTAAAGCGCATGTCCCCCTCCCGAGAAACGTTAGATGTGATGTGTCGGCAACGAGGAGGCCCTCAACGGAACACGGCCTCGCCGGATAAAATGGTTGTTATGCGTACTCCTTGAAGCCATCGTCGCCCGCGTCGTGGTGGCCCATGTCGAGTGCGAAGCCCTTCACGCGCGCCTGCTGTTCGGCCACGGCGTTGCGGCCCACCGGCTTGACGGAAAGCTTGCCCGTTGCCTTCGTCACCGGCTTTACGACAGCCGCCGCAACCGGCTTTTTCTGCGGCGTACGACCCGGTTTGGCCTGCGCTTGTCCGCTGGTGGTGTCGGTACGGAAATAGGCGATCGAGGTCTGCAGCTCTTCGGCTTGCGAGGCCAGCTCTTCGCTGGTCGCCGACATTTCCTCAGACGCTGAGGCGTTCTGCTGGGTGACCTTATCGAGCTGCTGGATCGCTTCGTTGATCTGCGATGCGCCGATGTCCTGTTCGCGGCAAGCAGCGGAGATTTCGGAGACCAGTTCTGCCGTCTTGCGAATATCCGGCACCAGCTTGACCAGCATTTCGCCGGCTGATTGGGCGGCCTTCACCGTTTCGCTCGATAGCCCACTGATTTCCGTGGCGGCCGTTTGGCTGCGTTCGGCAAGCTTACGCACTTCCGAAGCTACCACCGCAAAGCCCTTGCCATGTTCGCCGGCGCGGGCTGCTTCCACCGCCGCGTTCAACGCCAGAAGGTCCGTCTGACGGGCGATTTCCTGCACGATGGTGATCTTCTCGGCGATGGTCTGCATGGCGAGAACCGCCTTGTTGACCGCATCCCCCGAGGCTTCCGCATCCTTGGCCGACTGCTTGGAGATCTTCTCGGTCTGCGAAGCATTGTCGGCGTTCTGCTTGATGTTGGACGCCATCTGCTCCATCGAAGCAGAGGCTTCTTCCGCGGCGGAGGCTTGCTCGGTCGCGCCTTGGCTGACTTGTTCGGAAGTGGCCGATAGTTCCTGGCTGCCCGACGAGACATTGTTGGCGGCGGCGATGGCATCGCTCACCACACCGCGCAGGCGCTCAACCATGGTCCTCAGCGCGGTACCAATCTCGTCCTTGTCCGATTGCGGCTTGATATCGACGGTCAGATCACCATTTGCGATCGTCTCGGCCATGGCGGCAATTGCCCGCAAGGTCTTGACCATCGTCGTCAGCGCGACCACCAGCTTGTCGCCGTCCGACCTCATATGGGGATCGTAGGACAAATCGCCGATAGCGATCTTGCCCATGCCGTCTACGACCCTGCGTTCGGCCGCGACCACCGCGGTCAGAGCCTTGCCAAGTTCGTCCTTTTCGGAATGCACGACTGGGTCTTTGGTGAGATCGCCAATGGCGATGGCATGGGCCACGGCGGCGCTCTCGCGCAACGACAGCACCATGTCTCTGATCGAGATCACGAGATTGTCCGCGTCCGAGCGCGGTTTTGGTTCGAACGAAAGGTCACCGGCCGCGACCATGAGCATGTCCTGCGCGATTTTCCGCTCAGTGTTAACGAGGCCAGCAAGTGCCTTGCCGATCGTATCCACATCCGACAGCACCTCGGGATCTTTCGAGAGATCGCCGACCGCCATGTGTTCGATAAATGTCGCGATCGTCCGGAAACGGTTCATCATGGCGATCAGCGACGCCGCCAGCTTGTCGTTGTCGGACCGCATCTTGGGGGCATAGGACAGATCACCAAGCGCCGCCCTTTCGGTACCGGCCGAAATCCGACGTTCCGCCGCCAGCACGAGTTGCAGCGCCTTGTTGAGCGTATCTTTATCAGAAACAAGCTTGGGATCGCAGGTGAGGTCGCCAACCGACATGCGGGTGACAACATCGGTGGTGTTTTTCAGATTGGCGCTCACGGTCTTGAGCGAATCCGCCACGGCCTTGATTTCATCGTCGGCGTAGTGTTCCGCCGCGCTGTCGAGATCGCCCTTCGCCAGAGCCTCGGCAGCCGTTGCGATTTTCTTCAGGCCGCCAATCACAGACGTGGCAATCCAAAGTCCCGCGACAACGGCCGCGACAACCGTAACGGCAGCAAGTACCCAAACCAGTGTGCTCGCGTTCCCGTAAGCGATGTCCGCATTATCGGCCGCCGCCGTGTGAACGGACGCCAGTCCGCCGAGGGCGATACCAGCCAATGCCAATGACAAAATCGTAGTAAGCGCGAAAGCCAAGCTCAGCTTCAGTTTGATCGTTAAGCGCATATCCCGTCTCCTGAGAGCGGTTGATATCAGTGTTGCTTCAAAGCTGTGGCTTCCGCGCCGCAGCCGACCGTGAAGATTCGTTCGAGATCGGGCACGACGATGAAGTCGCCCGAACGTTTGGCCAGGCAGTGGATGAAATCCTGGCGCCAGCGCATACCGACGCGCGGCGCGGATTCGGTGGCGGCTTTTTCCAAGACCGTCACTTCATGCACCTTGTCGGCTTTGAGCCCGACCAGCGTAGCTTCGCCGTGCATGTCAAATTCGATCACAATGATCCGGCTATCCATGCTGATTTCGGTGCGATCGAAGCCGAAGGCCTTGTGCAGATCGGCCAGCGGCACGACGCGACCGCGAAAATTGACCAGTCCGCCGACCATTTCCGGTGCTCCGGGAACGACGGTCTCGGGAATGCGGTCGAGTATCTCACGCACCATGCCGGCCTCGATGGCGAAGGTCTCGCCTTGCATGTCGAAGGTGAGGACCTGCAAGTGACCGCTATCGTCCCAGCCGCCTGATTGTTCGGTTGTCATGGTGTTAACGCGCGGCGCGAAGCCGCTCCTCCTGTTTCTGGCCGGCGGAGATGAGGTGCATCACATCGAGGATCAGGGCGACGGACCCGTCACCAAGGATGGTGGCCCCAGAGAATGTGTCGACGGCAGCGTGGAACGGCGACAGCGGTTTGATCACCGTCTGGTGATGACCGAGAATCTGGTCGACGACGAGTCCGACCCGCTCGGCACCATTCGAAACGACGACGATCTTCTGGTAGGGATCGGGATCGGTGCCGGTGGCGAACATTTCCCTGAGACGCAGGAACGGCACCAGCGAATCGCGCAACGTGATGAAGCTGCGCCCGGTCGAGCGAAGATCCTGTTCGCGCGAAAGCTCGACACATTCCTCGACGTTGGACAGTGGAATGACGTGGCGCCCGGTGCCGATGCGCACCAACAGACCGTCGATAATGGCTAGAGTCAGCGGGATGCGCAGATTGACCTTGGAGCCTTGGCCCGCGGTAGAGGATATCTCGATGGCGCCGCGCAAACCTTCGATGGTGCGCTTGACCACATCCATGCCGACGCCGCGGCCCGACAGATTGGTGATGCTGGACGCGGTGGAAAATCCCGGCTGCAGGATAAGTTGATAAACCTCGTTGTCGGAGAGTGTGGCGCCCGGCGCAATAAGACCGTTTTCCTCGGCTTTGGCGCGCACCCGTTCGCGGTCGATGCCGTGGCCGTCGTCGATCACCGAGATAACGACCTCGGCACCGGCTTGGCGCGCCGCCAGATGGATGTGTCCGACCTCGGTTTTTCCCGCCTTGATACGATCCGCAGGCGATTCCAGCCCGTGATCGGCAGCGTTGCGGATTAGGTGGATCAAGGGATCGGCAAGGCGTTCGATCACCGTCTTGTCGAGCTCGGTCGTCTCGCCCTGGGTGACAAATTCGATCTGCTTGCCGGTGTCGCGCGCCAGATCGTGGATCAAGCGGCGGAAGCGGCCAAACAGCTGGCTGATCGGCACCATACGCACGAACATCATAGAATCGCGCAGTTCGGACGCTAGCCGTTCGATTTCCTCGGCGACCGAGCGAAGGTTCATGTCGGACGTCGCCGCCGACACTTGCTTTAGGCGCGATTGGGCGATCATCAACTCGCCAACTTGGTCCAGAAGTTCATCGAGGCGGCTGGCCGGCACGCGTACGGTCTCGCTCGCCATCGGCAGGCGGGCCTCGAATTTCTCCGGAGCATGCTCGTCGCGGTCCTTGCGGCGGTCTGCCAGCGAGGTAACATTACCGGGCTCAGCAGCGGTAGCGACTGGTGGCGCGGCCACTTTCTCTGGAGCGGCGCCAACCTCTTCGATCTCGAGCGTCATGCCGTCGATGACGAAGATGAAGACGTCCTCAATGGCCGACTTAGGCTGCTCCGTCTTGAGGGTCACCTGCCAAGTAAGATGGCACTCGGTCGGCACCAAGGCCGGAAGCTCCGGAATGTCGTCGGTGACGGCGACAACTTCGGCCTCGCCGAGGGCGCGTAACTCGTCGAGCAGCGATAACGGCCGGGTGCCGTTGACCAGGCAGTCGGCCGGCAAGTTGAAGCGGATGCGCCAGGTTTTGGAAGCGGGCGGGGTCGGGGAAGTGAACTCGCTTTCTGCTTCCATCGCCTGGCGCAAGCTGGTGAGCAACGCTTCGCCATCGCCGGCCTCAGCATCCGGCTTTGCTGCGAGCGCACGCATATGGTCGAGGGCGGCAAGAACCGCCCCTATAAGTTTTGGCGTTGCAGCCGCTTCCCCCTTGCGCACGCGATCGAACGCGGTCTCGCAATGGTGGGTGAAGGCGGCCAGCGCCTCGTAGCCGAACATCGCACCCGAGCCCTTCAGGGTGTGCAGAGCACGAAAGACGCGGGCAACGAGTTCGCTGTCGGACGGGTTATTCTCGAGATCGAGCAGACCTTGCTCGATTTGCTCAAGCAATTCCTGCGATTCGACGCGGAAGACTTCTGAAGGATCGGTTTGGCTCATTTGGCGAGGACCTTGTCGACGATTCTGGCGAGTTGATCGGAGGCGAAAGGCTTGGTGATCCAGCCGGTGGCACCTGCCGCCTTGGCTTGGCTCTTTATGGAGGCGTCGCTTTCGGTGGTGAGAAACAGGATCGGAACCCCGGCATAAGCGGGCTTCTTGCGCAGCTCCCGAATCATCGTCAGCCCGTCCATTTCGGGCATGTTGAGATCGGTGATGACGAGGTCGAATGTGGTGCCGGCGGCCTTGGAAAGCCCGTCGAGTCCATGTACCGCCTCGGAGACCGCATGTCCGGCGCACCCGAGCGCGATCTTGACCGCCTGGCGGATGGACGCTGAGTCGTCAACGGCGAGGATCGCTGCCATCAGTTTGCTCCCGCTTCATGCAGCCAAAAACCACGGCTGTCGGCGGTTTTGAGGAAGCCGCCACGCCGCAAGATTTCGCAGAGATCGGTGCCAGCAGGCGCCGATAACTTGATCGTCAAGCCCGCACTGGCTGCAAACCGGCGCGCCGCTTCGATAAGTTGCACAAGGGTGAGATCAGCTTCCGCAAGCTCCACAAGGTCGACTTGAACGGCCTTGCTACGCTTCATCGCCGCCAGCAACCTGCCGTGGCATTCCGTGATAGTCCGGACATCCGCCGGGCCCGCTATTTCGACAACCGTCGGCCGTGCCTGCTTCGCCATTTCGCCCCCTTTCGAAACGGGCTCCAAGGCTCGTTTCGCTCACGAGTAACGTAAACAGCAGACTTCAACCGCTAACTAAGCCGTCTATAGCAGCGCGATACCGCATCTCGCGCGCTCTCACACAACGTGCAGGCAGATTGTCACGGGCTATCTTCGCGCCGAACGCGGCGCAGTGCACTGCAACACGCCGCAATCGCAGTTATGTGCGTGAATAGTTGTCCAATATCTATATGGCTACAACGCGTTTGCGCAGTGCGTCTAGGACCCACTGCTTTGCGATGTTTGGCAGCCTCTAATGATTGCGGTTACAGAAATGTGCCTTCTAGAGGAGTGCATCGGAATTTGGTTAACTGATTCTGTAAATACAGGAAAGGCCGTATCTATCGTCTTGTTTCGTCCACCTGCAATAGTCCCTGCAATTGTCGCATCCGGCATTTTTGCGCCGTAAGCAGGCGCTTTGCGTTCATTCCAGGATTGGTCGTATGAGTTCGCCAAGCAAACCCTCGGACCACAACACCTCGAAGAAACCTTGCGAGATGGATCAGTACATTGGGGGCCGATTGCGATTGTGGCGCCGTACGATGGATGTCGATGCTAATTCGCTCGCTGCCAGCGTCGGCGTTACATACCAGCAGTTGCAGAAGTACGAGAAAGGCATGAATCGCATCAGCGCGACGCGCCTTTATGCGATAGCGCGCAAACTCAATGTCCCGATCGACTATTTCTATCAGGAGGCAGAATTGCGCTCCGCCGGGCCGACCAACACGCCGGGTGGCAATGGCGAAGCGGCCAACTACATGGCATTGCTGACCGACGGGAACGGCACCGATCTCCTGAAGTGCTTTGTTTCGATCAAGGACCCAGATATCCGCAAAGCCGTGCTGAACTTGGTGCGGAGCATCGTGACCGGAGATGGATGCGCTCAGCCCGAACCCGTGAGGGCCGAACTCAGCGCCGACAGGCAAAACGAGATCAACACCGGTGGGCATTCAAAAAGTTGATGAAGTCTTTGACCATGGCTCTGCGTTTGGTCGCCGTTAGCGACAAAAGTCCAAACCCCTGAATAAGAACCAAACCCAGCAGTGCAAAGAAGACCAGCCGAGCCCGGCGATCCTGAGCCGTACCGGGCGGTAATTTCGACAACATCCACTGGAAATAGGCACGCGTCGACTTCAGCGAGCCGGGTGCGTGCATAAGTGCAGCCAACACGGGGCCGACGAATCTTTCGGCGGGCCCATGTACATCCTGGCAACCTTCCAGAAGTGCTCGCAGCTCCGGGTAAGTCGCGTCAGAGTGGGTCGCTCCAAATGCTTCAAGCCGGTTACGGAAGCGGGTGACATCCCGATCGAGTATAGCCGACAATAGCGCTTCCTTGGTCGCGAAGGTGTAAGTCAAGCCACCTTTGCTGATGTGCGCCTCAGCGGCGACCTTGTCGAGCGTCAAAGCATGCGCGCCACTGTACAGCACGACGTTATGAGCCGCGTCGAGGATGCGATCGCGATCGATATTCTTCTTGCGGGCCACGTCATCCCCGTTTCCGACCGACTAGTCTTTTTTGTCGAATCGCAGTATTTTATCATTTGTAATGTGATTTTGTTTGCTCTGCGTTGACACCGTTCGCTTGTCCACCAAGCGCATAGCGCAGTTTTCTCGGGAGTGACTGTATGTCTCGCAAGAATGCTGCCACGATAAGGCAGATGAGGCGTAGCTGCGCCACATCGGTATAGCGCTATGCCGTCATCACTCGATTCTCTCGAAGACATCAACGAGGCAAATGACGGGGCGGCGGTAGATTTATGTCCGACGACACCCGAAATATTAGAAGATGCAGCTACCTTGCAGTGGCGTACATCGCCTGCGCGGGGTGGCAAGCAGGCCAGCGAATTCACCTGTACCCATCGACTTTTGCGCCAGCTCGGTAACCGATGGACGTTTCCGATCCTTGAGGTGCTGCGTTATGGCCCAATGCGCTTTGCCAGGCTCAAGCGAGCGCTCGATCCGGTGTCGCAAAGGATGCTGACCTTATCTTTGAGAAAGCTTGAGCGGGACGACTTGGTCTATCGCGAAGAAATCGCCGGTCAACAGCCGCAGGTCACCTATGGGTTGACGCCTCTCGGCACGGCGTTGATCGACCGGCTGATCGAGTTCGAAGCTTGGCTGGCGGCCAGCAGGCAAATACTGATCCCGGGCCGGAAGTAACACAGGCCAACGCCTTAACGGGAATAGCCGAGTTCCTCGGCTAGCAGGTGTCGGCGGCCAGCGTAGCGCTCCGAAGCTGACAGGCCCATCTCCGTCCAAGATAACGGTCAAAGCGGCGTCGCCGCGCCATCCCATCAGCCAGGGCGAGAGATGACAACCTTCTGGAATAATCCACCAAAGAAGAGTTCCCGCCGCATCGGCCAGTATCGAGCGTAGCCGGGAATCATATTGGCCACATCGTTCCACCACATCGCAAGCGCGAACGGTTCGAAGATGGCCAGGAACACGCGCCAAAGATAGCGGAACGGGTTCCAGCGGTACGGTTTGGCGAAATCGACAATGATGATCTTGCCACCCGGTTTCACAACACGAAAAGCCTCGGCCAGCGTACGCGCCTTGGCCGCCTCAGGCTGCTCGTGCAGAAGGAAGAACAGCATCACTTTGTCGTAGGACGCGTCGGCGAGATTGAGCTTCTCCGAATTCTGATTTAACAAGCGGATGCCACGTATGGACACCAGCTTGCGCCGTACGTTTTCGAGTTGAATCGGCAAAACATCGACAATGTCATAATGGCCGCCGCCGCTGATGACCCGGTCCGCGACGCCCGGCGATAGATTGCCGTAAACCGCGGCGACCTGAAGTACGTTCGCGTTGTGAAGGCCGTCAAACTCGCGCAGGGCTGCATCGCGCAACCGGCTATAGTTGCCGAGCAGGATCATGTTGACAATCGGCAAGTGGTCCCAGAACTTCACTGCCCATGGATGAATGTAAGCCCACCAATAGTGTCGGCTGAGATAACCGGGCGTAGGAACAGTTCGCGAAGCGTCGTTATCCTCCACCAACCACTCGGTAATCCCTTGGGAAAGGTTATCCATGACCGACAAGCCTCCAACGCCGTGAACCAGGAACGACATCTAGTTGATCGTCGCTCCAAACGATGTGCTGGCAGCGACACGTAATGGCCCC
The DNA here is from genome assembly GCA_002307725.1 of Alphaproteobacteria bacterium UBA1301. GTDB lineage: Bacteria > Pseudomonadota > Alphaproteobacteria > Micropepsales > Micropepsaceae > Rhizomicrobium. The sequence continues at coordinate 74,453 of DBUB01000008.1, forward strand.
GGTACGACGACACCGGCGTATCGCGCTTATAAGTCAAAGATGCCGCAGGCGTAGTCTTCGGTTCCGCCGCCAGGAACGGGGTAGCCACGAGGCGCCGATAGCACCGACGAGGCGCCGATGCGCGTTTCATGACGGTGATGGGTATGCCCGTGAACCCACACGAGCGGTGGCCAGACCTTTATCTCCGCACGTAAATCGGACGCATAGGCCATTGCCAGCGCGGCCGTCCGTTCCCCTAAGGCTTCCGGAATCGGGGCGTGATGGGTCACCACCAGGATCTTCGGCTTGTTTTTGTCGGCGGCGAGGCGCTTCAGCTGAACGCCGAGCCAAGCCTTCTGCCGCTTGTGCATCGCGATGACCTGGGCCGGGCCGAACGGAGCACTGTCGTAGAGGATTTCCTTGTAGTCCTGCAACTGCTGTTCACTTCCTTGCTTGGCACCCGGAACGCGTAAAGCATAGTCCGTCCATAGCGTACAACCGAGTACGAGCAGAAGCTCGCCCCCGAACCAGAAGCGCACAACGTTAGAATTGAGGTACAGTACGCGACCATCGGTGCGCCAGGCCGCCTGACGCAGCCGTGGCTCGAGATGCAGTAGATCGTGGCCATAGGCCTCGTGATTGCCGGCAACATAAACGGTCGGAAGACCAGTTAAACGCGCAATGGCATCCGCCCGTTCAACACCGCGCTCGGCGATATCTATGTCACCCGCCAACACGACGAGATCGGCCCCCATAGCAGGCGCCAGCACTTTTTCCGCCTCAAACAGTACCGCGGCGCCAGGACCGATTTCGAACTCATGATGCAGATCGCTCAAATACGCAATACGCATACCGCTACCGCATGAGCCACAGATAAAGGGTGGAGAGCGCAAACATCACCGCCGCCGCCTGCCACAGCCACAAAGGATTGATCTGGAGCCGTATGCCCCCCGGCCGCATATCGCCGCGTACAAGGCCGTTGTGCAGTGCCGCTGCGAAGCTCGCTGCGTCGGCGAACCGGTCGGCAGGATTGGTCGAGATGGCCGCCTTCAGGCACAGACCAAGCCACACTGGCAGGTCGGGCCTGAGGCGCTTGAGCGGCACGCGCTCACCTTGGCCGAACGGAAATCTGCCACGCGTAAACATACGGTAGATGGTGACGCCGAGCGAGAACACTTCGGTGCGCGCATTGGGTGCCGTGCCGGAAAACACTTCGGGCGCCATATAACGTGTGGTACCCCCCAACCGGTCCTCTTCGGGATCATCGATGCCGACGAGATAGGCAAGCCCCAAATCCAAAAGAATTACATTACCGTCGCTGAGCAGCATCACGTTCTCGGGCTTGATGTCGCGATGAACAACCCCATGCTTAGCGAGCTCGGTGACCGCACTGCAAAGCTTCAAAGCAACCCCGCAACCTTCCGCCAGTGAAACGCGCGGCGGATGCAGAAGCCGCCATTCCAGCGTATCGCCTTTGTAGAACGGCATCGCCAGGTACAGGCAGGTTTGCCGGTCGCCCGGAATGTCGAGATAACGCGCCACACACTCCGAGCGGATTGTCGTGCCGACCCAAGCTTCGCGCAGGAACCCGGCGCGAAATACCTGATCAGTCAGCATCGAAGGTAGCGGGAATTTCAGCACCACCTCGGCGCTGTTGGCCTCATCGCGCGCCCGCTTGAGCAGCGTATAACGGCCGCGATTGATGGTGCGCCCGATACGAAAACCGTCAAGCAGATCGCCGTCCTGCGGCGGCTTGCGAATGGGCAGATCGGCAAACCGAGCTGAGACATCGTCATAAGCCAGCCGTGGCAAATCAACGAGGTCGACAACCATCACACTGGCGGTGTGATTGGGGAACACTTCGGCCATGAACGCTTTGATCTGTTGCGCCACCGTCTTCGGATCGCCCGCAACACCCAGAACCGACAGATTGGCCGCCGCGTCGAAGCAGTCTGCGGCTCCCGCGCTGAGCAAAATGAAGCGGTCGCCTTCCTGCACATCCGTCTCGATACGCTCGATCTGCAAGGCCTCGTCAGAACCCAAGAGGCGCCTGCCTTCCGAGCGAAAGCGATCGGGCGTCAGCGGACTGATCTCGCCGTGACGGCAACTGTAGATGCGACAATCGCCGATATGCAGTACCGCAATGCGCCGCCCGGCAAACAGAATGGCAGAAAACGACGAATGCAAACCACGCCCGGTACGGCTGGCGACCGACTGGCTGTGTAACCAGCTGTTGATGCTCGACAATGACCGAGCCGCCGCGCGGGCCGGGCTCAACGCCTCGCCGGCACCGAAATAGCCTTCGGCAAACCCATTGACAGCGATTTGGGCCGCTTCCCACGAACCATCGGCCGTGGCGATGGCCGCAACAACGCCCCGGCCGGGGCTGCCGAGATCGTCACCGCTGTAGAGGCCGTAGAAATCAGGCGAAGCCGTTCCGACGTGGCGCGTGGCTGTGCCGATCGCCAGCGACCAGCTGCTCCCTTTCAACAAGTCCGCATCGTTAGCCATGACGATGCTCTGCCCCCGGAATGCGCGCGCCGTGCGGGATGATCCCACACGGCCGCGACAACCTAACGAACATTCTGCTTATTTCTTGACCGATTCGGCGGTCTCCATATCGCGTTCAATGCCCAGGATTGCTTGCGGCGCCCGCACCTTCAAGATGAAGTACCAGATCATACCGACCGCAATGTAGGTCAAAAAGATGTAAGGGAACAGATTGTAGGGGTACGCCGGGATCGGATACAGGCTGCCGCCCAGTGCGAATGCCATCAGGCCGGCACCCAAAAGTCCCATCACGACGTCGCCGATTTTCAGCTCGCCCGTCTTCCTCAGATACAGCGGCGCCGCCACCGAGGTCAGGAAGTAGACGATGATGAAACCGAAGGACGCCAAAGTGCCCCACCAACCGAAGGTGCTGGTTTCGGAAAATCCCGCGAAGATCGCAGTGAGTACGAAATTCAATACCGCACCCACCACTAGAGCCGCTTGCGGTGTCTGGTGATCCTTGTGCACCATGCCCATCGACGAATGCAGAAACTGGTAGCGTCCAAGAGAGAACGTCATGCGGCCGAAGGCGTTGAGTGAGGCCAAAGCACAAGCAAAGCTCGATATCGAAGCGCCGAAATAGACCAGAGCAACAAGATACTTGCTGTCGCCAGACAGGATGTCGGCCATCGGCGCGCCGCTCTGCCCAAGTTTGACGCTGTCGTCGCCAAAACCCTGGGTGATGACGTACGTGGTGATGACGAAGAACAGGCCAGCCATCAGCGCCGTCAAGTTGATTGCTTTCGGAATAGCCTTGCCGGGATTGCGTGTTTCCTTGGCCAGCGTGGCCGCACTCTCAAAGCCGACATATGAGAAGATGCCGAACACAATTGCCTGCGCGAAGCCGGAATAATTCAAGTGCATCACGTCGAGCTGCTTCAGGTCGGGTTTGAAGCCGTACTTCGACAGCGCCATGAAGGCAACGCCCAGGATGATCACCACCGAAATCGCTTCCAGCGTCAACCCGATACGGGCCGAAATGCGGATATCGCGTGCCGCAAACAGGAAGGCAATGGCCGACACCGCGGCGTAGTAGATGATGTTCGGGATCATGTAGGTAAACCCGAGCGAGATTAGCATCGTCTTCACGAAAATCGAGGTCGCTACGGTGAGTGCCATGGCGGTGAACAAATAGGCTGCCAGCATCGACCAGCCTGAAAGCATACCCCAAGACGGCCCCATGGATCGCGACACATAAAGGAAAAACGATCCCGCGTTAGGAATTCGCTTGGCCAGCTTGCCGACATTGATGCCGACAATCAGGAGCGCGATGGTTGCTGCGATATACACCAGCCATGAGGCCGTGCCTGCCATGCCGGCCACAACGGCGACCGCAAGAGCCGGCGTCAGCGTAGGCGAAACGTTGGCGACCGACTGCCCGAGCGCCTCTATGAACGAAAGACTGTCTTTGCGTAGTTCCTGCATGACACCGCTCTCCAGCTTATCGCACTAACGTGCAGATTTCCCATTGCTCAAATGATCTCGATGCAATTCGTGTACCGCGCCCGTACCAACACGACTTCAATCCCTTAGCGGGATGCGCTGCATGAGAAACGATTACGTTGCCGATCAATTGGAACACACTGCCTTCAAACATAGCGCGTCGTTCCATGACCGGGCCCATCATCGCCGAAAGACGACGCATCGCGCACCGGCCGGCAGCACACGATTTTCAACATGGTATTGTACGGCTCGCGCCAGCACGACGCTCTCGACATCGCGGCCGAGCGCGATGAAGTCCTCCGGCGTGTGGGTATGATCGACGCGCTGTACGGCCTGCTCAATGATCGGACCTTCATCGAGATCAGCAGTGACGTAATGGCCAGTGGCACCGATGATCTTGACGCCGCGCTGATGCGCTTGGTGATAGGGTTTGGCGCCCTTGAAGCTCGGCAGAAACGAGTGGTGGATGTTGATACAGCGCCACGACAGCGCACGGCACATGTCGGTCGAAAGAACTTGCATGTAGCGCGCCAATACGACCAGATCGATATTCAGGCGATCGACCATTTCGATAATGCGCGCTTCTTGTTCCGCCTTGGTTTCCTTGGTCACTGGCAAATGGTGGAACGGGATGCCATGCCACTCGACGATGCGCTGCAGATCCGGGTGATTGGAGACCACGGCTGGAATTTCGATCGGCAGTGTACCGGTGCGATAGCGGTAGAGGAGATCGTTCAGGCAGTGGTCGAACTTGGAGACCAGAATTAGAACGCGCGATTTGACGCTGGAATCGACGATGCGCCAATCCATCTGGAACCGTTCGGCCACTTCCGTGAACTCGAACCGTAGTTTTTTGATTCCTTCGGGGGCATCGAGAAACACTGTCCGCATGAAAAAGCGGCCGGTGATGGCATCGCCGAAATGCGCCGATTCCGTGATGAACAACCCGCGCGAAGCCAGAAACCCCGAAACCGCGGCCACAATCCCGACGGCATCGGGACAGGAAATCGTGAGAATGAGGGGTTTGGTGTCGGCCATTGGTCTAGCAATCAAGCGTGTTTTCACGCTCCCAGGACGAGGCGTGCGACATGAAGGAGTTCCATTCCCGCATTTTCAATTTCACGTATGAATCGACGAAGGCACTGCCGAAGCCGGCGCGCACGACCTCTGACTTCTCGAACAGACGCAGCGCATCGAGCAGGTTAAGCGGCAGCTTCTTCACATCCTTGAGCTTGTGGCCTTCCGCGTACATGTCGATGTCGAGTCGTGCGCCCGGGTCGCGCTTGTTGGCGATACCGTCGAGACCAGCCACCAGCAACGCGGCGGGGGCGAGATAGGGATTGGTGGCACCATCGAGCAGACGGAATTCGAACCGGCCCTTACCCGGAATGCGAATCATATGGGTGCGGTTGTTGCCGGTGTAAGTCACCGTGTTGGGGGACCAAGTGGCGCCCGACGTCGTGACCGGCGCGTTGATGCGCTTGAAGCTGTTTATCGTCGGATTGAAGATAGCACAGAGGGCGTCGGCGGAATGAACCATGCCGCCGATGAAGTTATAGCCGACCTTGGAAACGCCGAGTTCGCCTTCCGGATCGTAAAATGCGTTCTTGGCTCCGCTCCAAAGACTGGCGTGAATGTGGCAGCCGTTCCCGGTGAGGTTATTGAATGGCTTGGGCATGAAAGTGGCGCGCATGCCGTGCTGTTCGGCCAACGTCTTGACCATGTATTTGAAGAACACGTGGCGATCCGCGGTCAGCAGCACATCGTCGAATTCCCAGTTCATTTCAAACTGGCCGTTGGCGTCCTCATGATCGTTCTGGTAGGGCTTCCAGCCCATGGTCAGCATGGCGTCGCAAATCTGTTTGATCAGATCGTAGCGGCGCATCAGCGCCAGCTGGTCATAACAAGGTTTGGCCTGGGTATCGGCACCATCGGCAATGCGCGACCCGTCTTTGTCGAGCAGGAAGTATTCGCATTCGACACCGGTCTTGAGCTGATAGCCGAGGGCTTTGGCCTTCGCGATCTGCGTCTTCAAAAGGTGGCGCGGCGCATCGGGAACCGGCTTGCCGCCACAGACCAGATCGGAGGCCAACCAGCCGACTTCCGGCTTCCACGGCAGTTGGATCAGACTGGTGGGATCGGGAACCGCCAACATGTCCGGATAGGCCGGCGTCATATCGAGATAGGTAGCGAAGCCGGCGAAACCCGCCCCGTTTTGCTGCATGTCGCTAATGGCAGCCGCCGGCACCAGCTTGGCTCGGGTGAACCCAAACAAATCGACATAGGAAATCAGGAAATATCGGATGCCACGCTCATCCGCGATTTTCGCCAAGTCTTGCGCCATCGGAACCTCTGCTCGGGGCGTGCCGGAAAGGGCACAGTGATTGCAGGGGAATTCGACACCGGTTGAGAACACCGAGTCAAATATCAAGAAACATTTTTTACTGTCATTACACGCAAGTGCGGCATTATTGACCACCCGAAAAATGTTGAAATTGCCGAAAATGGGCGTTTTTTCAGCAAATTGCCGCCTTTTTGCATGCATGATTAGCGCTGCGGCATTTCCTATCAGGAAAAAATATTGAACTGTGTTGACGAGGTGGAAGCCGCATTGCTACGTTTGAGACCGAACAATCGGCCGGTCGCGCTCCTATCTTTTGATCAGAAAGTGAGCAGATTCGGCAGGAGGTCAATAAATGTGCGGAATCGCCGGGATATTCTTCAAAGGGGCCAACTCTAACCAAGTGCTGGGTAAGGCACTGGTCGATATGCTCGACGGCTGCCAGCACCGCGGCCCCGACTCCACCGGCTTCGCTTTATATAAAGAAGGCATCGACGGCCTCCGGCTGCGTTTCCTCGTCGAGCCGGAGGACGAGCAGGCGCCGCGCCGCATTCGCGCCGCCCTGGCCGCACAAGGCGCCCGTATCGAGCGCGAGACCCGCGAAGGTGTCAGCTTCGTGTTCGACGTGGCATTCGAAGGGGAAATCCGCCCCTTCGCCTATGCCATGGAACATGCCGCCAAGTTGGTTTCGATGGGTACCAGCCTCGACATCATCAAAGATGTTGGCTCGAGCCACGACCTCGATTCGATCTATCACGTCGGTGAAGTGCACGGCTCGCACGGCATCGGCCATGTCCGCCTGGCGACGGAATCGGACGTCAAACCGGAATCGGCACATCCCTTCTGGGCCACTGGATTTGCCGACATCGCCATCGTCCACAATGGCCAGATCACCAATTACTGGAAGATGCGCCGACGCCTCGAAGCGCGCGGCTTCGAATTTCGTACCGACAACGATAGCGAACTGATCGCGGTCTATCTCGCCGACAAGATGGCCCACGGTACGCCGCTGGAGACCGCGCTCGAAGAATCGGTCGACGATCTCGACGGCACCTTCTCGTTCCTGGTCTCCACCAAGAACGGCATCGGCTATGCGAAGGATCGCCTCGCGGCCAAACCGATGGTTATGTACGAGGACGAACAGCTCGTGGCCATCGCCTCCGAAGAAGTTTCCCTCAACAGGCTCTTTCCCGGCCGACCATTGGCCACCACCGAGCCCGCACCAGGCACTCACCGCACATGGTCACGATAGATCTTGCCGTTACCCCGGTTCGTGAAGCAAATGAAACGATGCGCGCGGCGGCTGCCCGCGGCGAAGACATCGAAATCGCCAATCCCGATGCGCGCCATCATATCGGCGTCGGCCTGATTGCACCCGTCCGCGTGAAGGTGAAGGGCTCAGCGGGCTATTTTTGCGCCGGGCTCTCGCATGGCGCCGATTTCGAAGTCGACTCCAATGTCGGCTGGGGCGTCGGCGACTCGATGTATGCGGGATCGGTCGTGGTCGGCGGTAATGCCGGTGCCATCGCCGGTGTGGCCTTGCGCGGCGGCGAAGTGGTCGTCAAAGGCAATATCGGCAGTCGCGCCGGACAAGTGATGAAGTCTGGTACCCTGCTCTGCTGCGGCAACGCCAGCTTTCTTGCCGGCTACATGATGTATGGCGGCCGCCTGATCATTCTGGGCGATTCCGGCGAGCGCGTCGGCGAAGACATGAGCGGCGGCGAAGTTTTCGTCGGTGGCAAGGTGGCAAACCTCGGTGCCGACGCCAAGTTTGCCGATATCACCGATCAGGACCTGGACGAAATCAATGCCTTCTTGCAGAAATACGACATAGTCTTTACCGGCAACTTCAAGAAGATCGTCAGCGCCGGTACCAAGCTGCACTACGGCGCCACCGAACCGATCACACGGCCGCAGCCGCATACCGTCTTCAGCGCTGAAGGCGTCTACTGGAACCCCAAAGTCACTGAAGACATCGCCGTCAAAAGCCAAATCGGGCGCTATCGCATCCGCGGCTACGGCGCGGCAAAGGCTGTACCACACTTCACTGACATCGCCTTGAAGCTCGATCCCAATCGCATCGGCGCTGGTGACCCGCTAAAGTCCGTCAACCTCGCCATGGTTTTGGGCAACCGCTTTGGGGCCAAGCCGCTCAATCTATCCATGCCGGTGCTGATCGCGCCGATGAGCTACGGCGCCCTGTCAAAATCGACCAAAATCGCACTGGGCCGCGCCTCGCGACTTTCCGGCATCGTTGAGAACACCGGCGAAGGCGGCATGCTGCCCGAAGAGCGCGCCGAAGCCGCCCAGCTGATCTTTCAGTGCCTGTCCGGCCGTCTCGGTTGGAATATCCACGACATGCTACGCGCCGACGCCCTTGAGATCTATATCTCGCAAGGCGCCAAGCCAGGCCTCGGCGGTCAGTTGATGGCCAAAAAGGTAACAAAGGAACTGGCTGCGATCCGCGGCATTCCGGCGGGCATCGATCTGCGCTCGCCATCGCGCCATCCCGACATTCTGGGTGCCGACGACCTCGTCATCAAGGTGGAGGAACTGCGCGAAGCGACCGGCTACACCAAACCGATCTCGATCAAGATGGGCGCGGGGCGTGTACGCGACGATATCAAAATCGCCTACAAGGACGGCTTCGATTTTGTGCAACTCGACGGTTTGCAGGGCTCTACCGGTGCGGCTTCCACTGAAGTCTTGGAGAATGTCGGCATTCCGACCCTCGCCGCGATCCAGGAAGCCCTCGACGGCCTGAATGATATCGGCCACAAGGGTGACATGCCGATCGTCTTAATGGGCGGCATCAAGGACGGCGTCGATGCGGTCAAGGCACTGGCGCTCGGTGCCAGTGCGGTGGCGATGGGCACGGCAGCACTAATTGCCGGCGGTTGCATCTCGTGCATGCAATGCCATGTTGGCAATTGCGTCACCGGTATCGCCACCCAGGACCCCGAACACGAAGCCCGCTATAAGCTCGACCGGCAGGCCTTGGCGATCCATCGCTTCCTCGAAGCCGTGCGCTGGCAGATCGCGGCCCTGACCGCCGCCCTTGGCCATAGCGATTTCCGGCAGTTGTCACGCGACGATCTGGTGGCATTGACCCCGGAAGCGGCAGCCATCACCGGCCTTCCGTATGATCCGGATTATCGTGGCGTGGCCGGCGAATTTCACACCAAGGTGGCATGATATGGCCGGATGCAAACCGTTTTCCGTCGATCTCTCCGCAGACCAGAGCAAGCTGCCGCACTACGTCCCGCCGCCATGCCAAGTGGCCTGTCCGATCGGCACTGATGTCGGCTCCTATGTCGGATTGATCTGGTCCGGCGACACCGAAGGGGCGCTGGAAGCCATAACCGCGACCAATCCGATGTCGGCTATTTGCGGGCGGGTGTGCGATGCGCCTTGCGAACCGGCCTGCCGGCGCGCGGCTGCGGACGGTCCGGTTGCCATTCGCGCGCTGAAGCGCTGGGTGATGGAAGCGTTAGGGCCAACTTATCTGCCCAAGCCAGTCGTGCCCGACAAGGACAAATCGGTCGCCATTGTCGGCGCTGGACCGGCAGGATTGACGGCGGCGCAGGATATCGCGCTCAGCGGTTACCACGTCGAACTCTATGAAGCTTTGCCCAAGCCTGGCGGCATGACGGTGTGGGGCATTCCCGATTTCCGCCTGCCCGCGTCGGTGGTCGAAGAAGATATTGCCCGGATCCTCAAGCGCTGCCCCGGCATCACGCTGCACACCTCAGCCACGCTCGGCGAAGCGGTGACACTCGATGAACTGACCGCGAAACACCATGCGGTATTGCTGGCGATCGGTGCCCCTGCGGGTAAGAAACTCGGTATCCCCGGCGATGCCTCAGCGTCGGTCATTGACGGCGTCAGCTTCCTCAACCGCATCAATGGCGGCGACCGGCCGATCCTGCCCAAGCATGTCGTGATCGTCGGTGGCGGCGATGTGGCGATGGATGCCTGCCGTACGGCGCGGCGCCTGCCTGGCGTCGAGAAGGTCACGGTTCTCTACCGCCGCGGTGAAAAGGAAATTCCGGCGCGCCAACATGAAATCGAAGCCGCATTGGCCGAAAGCATCGAAATCATCTACCAAGTTGCGCCCATCGCCATCGCGACCGAGGGTGAGAACCGCTTGACGCTGACCTGCCGCAAGACCGAACTCGGAGCCCCCGGCGCCGACGGACGGCGCAGCTTCGGCACCGTGGCAGGATCTGATTTCACTATTGTGGCCGGTCTGGTCATCGCCGCTGTCGGTCAGAAGACCGTCAGCGCCGAACTCGCCAAGCACGGCCTGTTGGAAAACGACCGCATCGTTACCGATGCCGCAACCATGAAAACGCGCCACGACAAAGTGTTTGCCGCAGGCGATGCCGCCTTCGGGTCTTCGACCATCGTGCAGGCCATGCATCAGGGCCATAAGGCAGCCTATTACGTGCTCGCGGCCATCGAAGGCAACCAACATCCCGTGCCATATCGCACGCCATATCGTACGCGCGCCGCAGCCCTGGCGCAGGATCCGCAATGGGAGTTGCTCGCGCCAGTCAAGCCAAAGTTCTTGGGACTGTCGGGCTTCAATGACACCGAAGCCAATTACAACAACAAGACCGCCAAAGAACAGGCTGCACGCTGCTATCGCTGCGATACCGAGACCGGTTCGGTCGATTACTCGGTAAAGACACGCGAGGCGATCTTTTCGTTGGCACGCATGGACTCGACACCTACCGATATCGCCCGTTTGACGCGCGAGCGGCTGGCTATGCGCAGTTATAGCTCGGGCGATCCGACCCCCACATTGGACGAACTCGTGTTCCTGCCTGCCAATCTGACGCGACTGGTCATTGATCCCTATCGCGAAGCCTGCAAGACCGTGACCGATTTCAGCAACGGGCTGAAAACGGCGCATCCGGTGATCGCTGGCGGGTTCGATACCGCGCCGGTGGAAATCCGCGAAGCGTTGGCGGATGCCCTGGCTGCATCGGGCGGAGCCTATCTCGGACGCACGCCCCCGGCCACGCCCAATGTTCCCTGGCTGCAAATCCTCAACGCCGGTCAACCCGCAGAACCGTCCGCGGCGGCCGTGATCTTGCGCGCCAACGTGACCGGCGCAGCGGGCGTTCCACATACGGCGACAAAAGAACAACTACGCGGCCTGATCGTAACGGCGCAAAATGCCGATGACGTCGTGCCTTTTGCGGTCGATCACGGTGTCGATCTGATTGTGCTCGACGGCACCGGCCATCTCGGCGAAGACTGGCCCGACCTCGCTGGGGCGCCCGATATTTCGCTGTTGCCGCGCACCGTGGCTATCCTGCGCAAATTGAACGCCGAGGAGGCTGTCAAGCTCATCTGGTTCGGCGGATTGCGTTCGGGAAGCGATCTGGCGAAGGTGATGGCCTTGGGCAGTACAGCCGGCATCGTAAACGTGGCAGCGGCCATTGCAGCTGGTGGCGCCATCACACCTGACGGCATGATGTTCGATGCTCCAGAACGTAAAACGAGCGCCGACCGTGTGGCGGCCTACGTCAAGGCCGTCGTCGCGGAATGCTCTATGATGGCGCGCTGCACCGGCAAGACCAACGTTCACAATCTCGAACCGGAAGATTTGCGCACCACATCCATCCGAGCGGCGCGCGCCACCGGCATCGTGATGGCAGGCATGAAACACGTCGCCTGACGTCCTTGCGGATAGGTGTGAAATGGTCCTGCGAGAGATCGCAGCCGGAATCAGCCGTTCCTGGGATAGACCATGATCGAGATCAGCTTGATAGGCAGCTTGATCAGCTCCTCGGGCCCGTGCGGCACGTCAGCGTCGAAGAACAGGCTGTCGCCAGTCGCCATGTTGTAGAGCTTGTCGGCGTGGCGATAAGTGACCTCGCCTTCCAGCAGATAGATAAATTCCTGTCCGGCGTGCTGGAAAAGCGGCAGCACGTCAGGCGTCGCCGTCAAGGTGACGAGATAAGGTTCCACCACGACCGACTTCGACATTGAATGACCGAGCAGCTGGTACTGATGGGAGGCGCGCGAACCACGCCGCTCGATCACGAGGCCGGTGCCGGACTTGACGAAGGTGGCGTCGCGTTGCTCCTCGAATTTTCGAAAGAAGGATGTCACCGGAACGTTCAAGGCGGTCGACAGCGACTGCAGGGTCGCCAGAGACGGCGAGGTCATCCCGTTCTCGATCTTCGACAACATGCCGGCCGAAAGTCCCGCTTGGCGTGCCAGATCGGCCACCGTGATGCCGAGCTTATTGCGGAATTCATAGACCTGGCGACCAATTGCAAATTCGAGTTGGTTCTTCTTGGCAGTGCCGCCATGGCCTTGCCGCTTTTCGTCTATGTTGTTTACTTGGTCCTTGGCGGACTTCGTTTCGCTCATCGGGTCAACTCGGCAGTTGGAGCGGATGGGGCGTCCATCCGGGATGAAATTTCCCGTTCGTCCCGCGGGCTGAGACCGAACTGAGCCTTGTATACACGCGAAAAGTGACTGGTGCTGACAAACCCGCATGCCACCGCCACTTCGGCGATCGACAGACTGCTCTGGCGCAACAAGGCGCGCGCCCGCCCGATGCGCACTTCGACATAACGCCGCCCAATCGTAGTCTTCAGGTGCTCGGCAAAAAGGCGTTCAAGCTGGCGCACAGTGATCCCTGCTGCGCTTGCCAGCTCCTTGCGGCTGATCGGATTTTCGAGTCGGTTCTCCATCAGCGCCAGCGTACCCAAAAGTTTGGCATTCGCCACACCAACACGTTCGCGCAACCCCATACGTTGCGAATCCTTGCCTTCACGGGGATGGGTGCGCAAATACCATTCGCTGACCGCCGCCGCCAGTTCGCGTCCGTGCGCCCGGGCGATAACCTCGATCATCATGTCAAGCGCTGCGATTCCGCCGGCGCAGGTTATGCGGTCGCGGTCGATCACGAACAGTGTGCGCTCGACCTTTAACCGCGGAAACTCTTCCACGAATGCCGGGATGTGCTCCCAATGGATAGTGCAGCGGTAGCCCTCGAGAAGACCGGCCCGCGCCAGCACGTAAGACCCACCCGACATGCCGGCGATTGGCAGCCCCCGCCGTGCCAACGTCCGCAAGACAGCAAATGTCGGGGCGTCGTCAAACAACGACGGATTGCCGCCGGCGCAAACAAATAGGCCATCGAGTTCGACACCGTCGCTAAGACGGGCATCGGCCTCAAAGGAAATGCCGTTGGAGGCCGAGAGCGGCGCGCCATCGAACGACAAATGCTGCCATTCATAAAGCGTACGGCCAGCCAAAGCGTTGGCAGCCCGGAGCGGTTCAACTGCCGTAGCGTAAGACATCAATGGAAAGCCAGGCAAAAGCAGGAAACCAAATCGCACAACCGGTTCTGCCGTTTTTTGCGGCACAGACTGTTTTGCCTGCTTTTTTGTCACTATGTCGTTCTCCGGCGCTTAAACGTCGCTTTCGGGCAAGATAGCAGGGGGCCGTTTCGCGGACCATAGGGCTGCAAAGAACATGTTGCCCCATATGCGATATTCGGTTTTCAAAGTTCTACGGGACGGGCTGACGTCCAACCGCCATCTGCAACCGGCGTGGCGCGATGCCGTCCCCAAACCACATTACGACATCGTAATCGTTGGCGGCGGCGGTCACGGCATGGCCACGGCGTATTATCTCGCCAAGGTGCACGGCCTCACCAATATTGCCGTTGTAGAAAAGGGCTGGATCGGCGGCGGCAATGCCGGCCGAAACACCACCATCATCCGCTCCAACTATCTGCTGGCCGCCAACGAACCGTTCTACGAATGGTCGATGAAGTTGTGGGAAGGGCTCGAACAGGAGCTTAACTACAACGTGATGGTCAGCCAAAGTGGCATCATCAACCTCATCCACAGCGATGCCCAGCGCGACGCCTATGTCCGACGCGGCAATGCCATGATCTTGAACGGTGCGGGCGCAAAACTCCTCAGCCGCGAGGACGTGCGCGAACACCTGCCCTTTCTCGATTTCGACAATGGACGTTTTCCCATCAAAGGCGGGCTGCAGCAGCCGCGCGCGGGCACTGCGCGTCATGATGCGGTGGTTTGGGGTTATGCACGCGCCGCCAGCGCGCTCGGCGTCGACATCATCCAGAATTGCGAGGTGGTCGACTTCCTTTTCCAGGATGGACGCATCGCTGGCGTGAAGACCACCCGCGGCGATATCAAGGCCGACAAGACGGCGTTGGCAGTTGCAGGCAACACTTCGCGCCTGACGTCCAAATTGGGATTCCGTCTGCCGATCGAAAGTTACGTGCTGCAGGCCTTCATCTCGGAAGGTTTAAAGCCGTTTATCCACGGTGCTTTCACATTCGGCGCAGGGCACTTCTATTGCAGCCAGTCCGACAAGGGCGAACTCGTATTCGGTGGCGATATCGACGGCTACAATTCCTACGCCCAGCGCGGAAACCTGCCCGTGGTGGAGGATGTGTTCGAAGGCGGCGCAGCGTTGATCCCCTTCTTGCCGCGCTTACGCTATTTGCGGCAATGGGCCGGCATTTGCGACATGAGTATGGACGGCTCGCCGATCATGTGTGTTGGGCCGGTGCCAGGGCTCTATCTCAACGCCGCATGGAATTACGGCGGGTTCAAAGCAACGCCCGCATCGGGCTGGTGTTTCGCCCATACGATTGCGCGTGACGAGGCGCATCCGTTGAACAAAAACTTCCGGATAGACCGCTTCCGCACCGGCCACCTCATCGATGAAAAAGGAGTCGGCGCACAGCCGAATCTGCACTGATGCTAATCGATTGTCCTTATTGCGGCGCACGCGACAGCCACGAATTCACCTATCGCGGCGATGCCACCGGCACAAGACCGGACCCCGCGGCGGAAAACGCCGGCGAAGCCTTTCACGATTACGTCTATCTCCGCGACAACCCAGCGGGTGACCATCTTGGATGGTGGTACCACGGGGCCGGATGCCGCCAATGGCTGAAAGTTTCACGTAACACGCTGACCCACGCCATCAATGCCGTACGCCTCGCCCGCGACGAGGTGAAATCATGAGCCGGCTTGCACACGGGGGATTGATCGACCGTTCCCGCCCGCTCGCATTCAAATTTGCCGGCAAATCCTATGCCGGATATGCAGGTGATACGCTCGCCTCGGCCCTCATCGCCAACGACGTAAAGATTGTCGGCCGTTCGTTCAAATATCACCGCCCACGCGGTATCATGACGGCGGGCTCGGAGGAGCCGAACGCGCTTGTGGCCTTGCGGTCCGGTGCCCGGCACGAGCCGAACACGCGTGCCACGATGGTCGAACTGTTCGACGGTCTGGAAGCGTTCGGCCAAAACGCCTTTCCGTCGCTCGGTTTCGACGCGATGGCCGTAAACCAGCTGTTGTCACGCTTCATCGGCGCCGGCTTCTACTACAAAACATTCATGTGGCCGAAGGCGTTCTGGGAACTGCTGTACGAGCCGGTGGTACGCAATTCTGCCGGCATCGGCATTGCGGGCGCCGAGCCCGACCCGGATCACTATGAGAAAGTCACCGCTTATTGCGACGTTCTGGTGATTGGTGCGGGTGCGGCGGGTCTCACGGCCGCGCTGACAGCAGCACGTGCCGGTGCGCGCGTCATCATCGCCGATGAAGATCATCTTCCTGGCGGACGCCTCAACAGCGAAAACGTGGTGATCGGTGGCCATGATGGTGCGCAGTACGCCAAAGCCGCGATTGCCGAACTTTCCAGCCTGCCCAAAGTGCGCGTCCTGACGCGCACGACGGTCTTCGGCATCTACGACGACACCTACGCGGCCGTTGAACGGGTCGGCGACCACTTAGCGGTGCCCGAAGCCTTCAAGCCGCGGCAAAAGCTGTGGCGCATCATTCCCAAGCGTACCATCTTGGCAGCCGGTGCCATCAGCCAGCCGATTGTGTTCCCGGGCAACGACCGCCCGGGTGTGATGCTGGCCCAAGGCCTCCAAACCTATATCAACCGCTACGCCGTGACGCCGGGACAGCATGTAGCATTCTTCGCTAGCAACGATGCGGCGTGGACGGTCGCTTTCGAAGCTGCCAAAGCAGGTATCGACGTTGCCGCCATCATCGATCCGAGACCAGAGATCCGCGCAGACCTCGCTGCGGAAGCAAAAGTGCGCGGCCTGCGTACACTTCTCGGTGCCGTCGTCGAACAGGCGCACGGCTCAACGCTGAAGGCTATCAGTGTTCGCGGGTCACAAGGCACTGAGCGTATCGCCGTCGATGCGTTGGCGGTTTCGGGCGGACATTCGCCGAATATTCAGCTCGCCTGTCATCATCGCGGACGTCCCGATTGGAATGAAGTCAAGGGCGCGTTGCTTGTCTCCGAACCGCCGCCCGGCATGGCCATCGCCGGAGCGGCTGCGGGCCACTTCGCCATCTCGGCCTGTGTCGCGAGCGGTGTCGAGACCGGTACCAAGGCAGCGGTAGATTGCGGCTATAGCGTCGCGAAAGCGCCGGTGCTGGCGTGCAGTGGCCATTCGGCTGACGGCAGCGCCTTTTTCCATGTCAAAACGCAGAAAGGCTTCGCCTTCGTCGACCTGCAAACTGATGTGACCGTGAAGGACATCAACATCGCTGTTCGCGAGGGCTTTCGTTCGGTCGAACATCTAAAGCGTTATACGGCGCTTGGCATGGGCGCCGACCAGGGCAAGCTGTCGAATTTGAACGGGCTTGCCATCCTGGCCGAGAAGACCGGACGTACAATCCAGGACACCGGCACAACCATTTACCGCCCACCCTATACGTCGGTGTCGTTCGGCGCCCTGGTCGGCCATCACCGCGGCAAGGATTTCCGACCGACACGTCTGACGCCGACCCACTTCTGGGCAAAGAAACTGGGAGCAAAATTCACTGAGACCGGCGCGTGGCTGCGCGCCCAGTACTTTCCCAAGCCGGGCGAAATCGACTGGCTTCAGACCGTACAGCGCGAAGTGAAAGCCGTACGTTCGTCCGCCGGCATGATCGATGTCTCTACGTTCGGCAAAATCGATCTGCAGGGCCCGGATGTTGGCCAGTTCCTCGATCGCGTCTATGTCAACACGTTCTCTACCCTGCCGGTCGGTAAGGCACGCTACGGCGTGATGCTGCGCGAAGACGGGATGGTGATGGATGACGGCACCACGGCCCGGCTCTCCGACGCCCAATGGGTGATGACCACGACAACGGTCAATGCTGTAAAGGTGTTCTCGCATCTGGAATACTGCTTGCAGGTTCTGTGGCCCGATCTCGATGTGCGGATGGCCTCGATCTCTGAACAATGGGCGCAGATCGCGCTGGCAGGCCCCAATGCCCGCAAGATCCTTCAAAAAATCGCCGACGAGCCTGGCCGCGTGGAAAATGCCGCGCTGCCGGTGATGGGCGCGACCCAAACTAGTGTGATGGGCGGCATCAAAGCCCGCATTTTCCGGCTCTCCTTCTCCGGCGAACTCGGCTACGAAGTTGCGGTGCCGGCGCGCTACGGCGAAAAACTGGCCGAGGCCCTGGTGGCTGCCGGCGAACAATTTGGCATCACACCCTACGGTACCGAAGCCCTCGCCATGATGCGCATCGAGAAGGGACATGTCTCCGGCCCAGAGCTGAACGGCCAGACCACAGTCACCGATATCGGTCTGGGCAAAATGGCGTCAAAGAAGAAGGATTATATCGGCCGCACGCTTGCCGAACGTCCCGGCTTGGTCGACGAAAACCGCTTGGGGTTTGTCGGCATCATGCCGGTCAACAAAAAGAACGTGGTGCGCGCCGGAATCCATCTGCTACCGCTCGGCGCACCGGCAACGGTCGAAAATGATCTTGGCTATATTTCGTCGGCAACCCAATCAGCGACACTGGGCCATGCGGTGGGCGTCGGCTTTTTGAAAGGCGGCCCGAAACGTATCGGCGAGCGCCTGCGCGCCTTCGATCCCTTACGCGGCGGCGACTTTGAAGTCGAAATCTGCTCGCCCCATTTCTACGACCCGCAAGGAGACCGCGTGCGTGTCTGACATTCTCGCCAACCTGCAACCTGACGAACCGCTGGAGCCCGGCTGCTACGGCCGCGAAGGCGTACCCGGCGTTACGGTCAAAACCGTCGATCTCGCTCTTGCATCGTTGATCGCCGGACGCAATGCCGTTGCACCGCTTTCGGATGCCATTAAGGCAGGCCTCGGCGTTCCGCTGCCGCAAGGCCCCCAATTTGCGGTCGCTGGCGGCGTCGCACTGATCGGCACAGGGCCGGGGCGTTGGATCGTCGTGGCAGAGGAACAGTCCGCAAAAGCCCTGTTGGAACACTTAGAAACACTGGCCGGATCGTTTGGCTCCGCCACCGATCAGAGCGATGCCTCGATTTTGTTCGAAATCGCGGGTCCAAGTGTCCGCGATACGCTGATGAAGATGCTGCTGATCGATATCGATCCAGCGTCCTTCAAGCCCGGTAGTGCCGCGACGACGCAAGCCGCTTTGATCGGCACAACATTCTGGCAGATCGACGACAAGCCGACCTACCGCTTTCTGGTGGCGCGTAGCTATGCGGTTGCCTTTGTCCGCGCACTGGCCGTCAGTGCCGCCGAATTCGGCTTTGAACTCGCCTAAATCTTGACGGAGATTGCACCATGACGGCGTCGATTATCGACGGCAAAGCGCATGCGACTGCGCTGCGTGCGAAGCTCATCGCCAAAACGGTTGACCTGAAAGCGGAATACGGCATCGTGCCTGGCTTGGCTACGGTCCTTGTCGGTGATGACCCGGCCAGTGAGGTCTATGTTCGCAACAAGAACAAGACTGCGGAAGCCTTGGGCTTCAAATCCGTCCATCACCACCTGGCCAGCACCGCCAGCGAAGCCGAGGTGGTGTCGCTGGTCAAGACGCTTAACGCCGAGCCCAGCGTGCACGGCATTCTGGTACAGCTACCGCTGCCAAAACATATCCGCGAAGAATCGGTGCTCGATGCTCTCGATCCGGCCAAAGATGTCGACGCGCTAACGCCTATCAATGCAGGACTTCTGCTCTCCGGCCGGGCGCACCTGGTATCCTGCACGCCGATGGGCGTGATGATCCTGTTACGCGAGACATTGGGTGACATTGGGGGCGCGGAAGCGCTGGTAATCGGCCGTTCGCTACTATTCGGCAAACCAGCGGCGCAACTGCTGTTGGCGGCCAATGCCACCGTGACCATGGCCCATTCACGTAGCCGAGACTTGCCTTTGCTATGCCGTCGGGCCGATATTATCGTGGCCGCAATCGGCAAGCCTGAGTTCGTGCGCGGCAATTGGGTCAAACCTGGAGCCTGCGTGATCGACGTTGGTATCAACCGAATTGTAGACGCGAGCGGCCATTCCCGACTGGTGGGAGACGTGGCCTATGCGGAAACGGCCGAAGTGGCGGGCCACATTACGCCAGTGCCTGGCGGGGTCGGCGCCATGACCATCATCTGCTTGATGCGCAATACTCTGATTGCTGCAGCAATGCAGCACGCAGTTCCCTTACCGGTGGTGTAGATGGTGGATTTGTGCGGCTGGAAGGGTGCAGCAGAGCCCCAACGCATCATTCTCGACGGCTACTATGCGCGGCTGGAGCCATTCCATATCGCCAACCACGAAGACGATCTGTTCGCGGCGTCAACCGCGCCTGGTGCCGAGGACCGCTTCAAATATCTCTTCGACTATGCACCTCACGACCGGGACACATTTCACGGCTGGATGGTGAAGTCCTGCGCCACCGTGGATCCGCTTTACTTTGCCGTGATCGACAAACGTACCGGCTGTGCTGGGGGCCGCCAAGCCTTGATGCGCATCGTCCCTGCACATGGCGTGATCGAGATCGGCAGCATTCTCTGGGGCCCAGCGATCGCCCGGACACGCGTTGCCACCGAGGCTCTGTACCTCTTTGCGGAATACGTCTTCGAGAGGCTCGGCTATCGCCGTTTCGAATGGAAGTGCAATGCCCTCAACGCTGCGTCACGCAACGCCGCACTGCGCTTCGGCTTTCGCTACGAAGGCATCTTCCGCCAGCACATGGTGGTGAAGGGCCTGAGCCGCGACACGGCTTGGTTTGCCATGACCGACGCCGATTGGCCATCACGCAAGGCGGCCTATCTCGCGTGGCTCGCGCCTGCGAATTTTGATGATACCGGCACGCAGAAGTCTAGGCTCGACACCACACACGATCCGCATTGGTGACGGATGCCACGTGCCAGCGCGCTTTTTTTGCCGCGCGCTCGCACGTGGAGTTCAGACGCTGACCTATATTCCGGCGCTTAGACGCACTCTAACAGCAATAGGTGTTCGCCCTAATCGGATAGGCACGGAAGAAAGCATGCAAGCCTCGCGCGAACTTACGCTACGCGGTATTCATACAGTTCGATACCAAACGGTGCCACCGCAAGCGCCTTGGCAGAAGCATTGAATGTCGCCTCCGTAATGGTGACCTCCGGAGCTTTGCCGACTTGGTTCTGGGCATCGAGGCTGGTACCAATCAGTTTCCAGCACCGTCCTTTTGCCGCTGCGTTGAAGTTCGACAAGTTTAGCTCAAGCGTCTGCGCCGTATCGGTTGCGTTGACGACGGCCACAATCAGTGCCTTCTTGTCGGTGGTCAGCGCCGCCGAAACGTCGAGTGGCCAAGTTGGGCTGCCGGTGTTGACCTTCGGCTGATCGCCGCCGACCGGATATTTCGGCAGAGGGACCGGCGAGTTGCCCGTCACGGCCACTGGGATCTTGCCGAAGTGCTTGTTGTAGAGCTGGAAAACGCGGCCCGACCCACTGATCACCGACTGGGTACGGTTGTAGTCTAGCCACGACATGCCCATCGTGTAGCCTGCCATATCAATGAAATCGGTGTGGCGGAAAAACTCGTGGAACGTCCGCGCGATGCCGAGGGCACCTTTATAGTCCTGCTTGAAGTGATAGGCCCACTCGTCGAAGAAGACCTTCACCTTGCCTTCGTTGAGCTTGGGGAAGCGCTTCTTATACTCTTCCCAGCAATCCGCCATAGTCGCAACGCGGTTGGCCGGGGCCGCGGCCCATTCCATCAACGTCTGCTGGATGTCCTCGTTCTTGCCGGTCGAGAAGTTGAAGTGCTTGAACTCCGGCTGATAGGCATGCGTCGCTAGAGCGTCGAACTTGCCCCAAGAATCCTTCAACATGCCGCCGGCCCAATCGCGTTCCGAGCCGTATTCGACCAGACGGCTGCCGGAATCAATCATCATGCCCTGCCCCGTCGTCATCTCATCGACGAAACCGCCCGGAACGATGAGGTAGATCGACGGATCGACCTTGCGCATCGCATCGGCAAACATGTTGTGCTTGATCGTGTACTGTTCCAGCGCCATGTGGCCCATCTGCCAATGGCCGTACATCTCGTTTCCAACGTTCCAATAGTGGACCTTGTAGGGCTTCGTATGGCCGTTGGCCGCGCGCTTGGCGCCCCATTCCGTGGTCGACGTACCGTTGACGTATTCGACCAATTCGGCGCCGGACCGCGGTTCACCGAATCCAGTGTTGATGCACCAATACGGTTCGACGCCGAGAATATCCTGGCACATCTGCAAGAGTTCATCCACACCCACGTCGTTGGACTGCGGAGACTTCCAATGGGCGTCGGGGATCGGCGGACGCTTGTCGGGGTCGCCGATACCGTTCTTCCAGTCGTAGGCCGAGATGAAATTGCCGCCCGGCATCCGCAGGATCTTGCAATCCATTTCCTTCATCAGGGCCATGGTATCCGCACGGAAGCCCTTGATGTTGTCGGCGGGCATCAACGAGACGGCGCCGACCTTAAAGGTGCCGGTGCCCTTACCGGTGATTTCGAGTCGGCCGTTGGTCGTGGCGGCCTTGCTAGTGAATTTGAGCTGAACCTTCGTCCAAGCGGTTCCGGCCGCCAGCTTGACAGTCTGCCGGTTGCCCGAGCCCTTGCCCCAGATCAGGGTTGCGGAGACTTCAGCGCCAGGATCCGCAGCGATGACGATGCGGCCCGTGTAGTTCTTCTTGGCGAGTTCCAAGCCAGACTGGGCAAAACCGCGCAGGCTCGAGCCAGCCAGATGAACGACGGGGCTCTGCTCGCCCACATACGGAGCGGTCTTGTCCATCGTGACGTCCGAATCCGGACCGATCGGAGACCACTTACCGCCGCCCATCATCATCCGGGGCATGCGGCGGCCCGGCGGTTGCGGCAACGGCGTGGAGTCGACCGCATAGTAGAACTTCCGATCGTCGAGAACCTCGCTCCAAAGACTATAATTGATGAGGTTGCCGATATGCTCGATGAAGCCGCCATATATGAAGTCGGCAATCGGGTGGCCAGTTTTGGCGATATCGATGCCCGCCGAAATTGCAGTCGTAGCCGCCGTCGCCGCGTGAAGCGGCAGCGCCGTCGCCATTCCCAAAGCTACGCCAGTCCTGAGTGCGCCACGGCGCGAAAGCAGTGTGTTCTTATCGCTCATTTTATCTCCTCCTGGAATATACCGCATGCCGTCCCGCCTACCCGAGAGAGGGCCGCGGATTTCATGAATTATTCGGGAATTTTGATGGAATGGGCCGCAGAGAAGCCCGCCGATTGATGGGCAACGCCACCATCCGGCTGCCCCGAACCGACACTCACCGTGTAATGCCCTGGAAACATCTGGCGAATGCCAGCCGCATCCACAAAGCTGAGATCTCGCGGCGATAGTTCAAACGTCACCTTGCGACGTTCTCCCGCCTTCAACATGACGCGTTTAAAGCCGCGCAGTGCCAGCCGTGGGGCACCCTCGAAAGCCGGCGGGGTGAGATAGAGCTCTGCCACTTCCTCTCCGTCGCGCCTGCCCAAATTGGCGATCTCGGTGGTAACGCGAAGACCTTTATCGGATGTGCCGTCGACTGGATCGATCGTGAGCGGGGCATAGGAAAACGTCGTGTAGCTGAGGCCATATCCGAACGGATAGACGGGCGTTCCGGTGAAGTAGCGATAGGTGCGCCCCTTCATCGAATAATCGTCGAACGGCGGCAAATCCGCGACCGAATTGTAGAAAGTGAGCGGCAGCCGCCCGGCAGGGTTGGTTTTGCCTGACAGCACATTGGCGATCGCGAGGCCGCCCGCCTGACCCGAATACCACGCCTCGACGATGGCCGACGCGTTGTTTTTTGCCCATTGCAGCGCAACGGGGCTGCCGTTCATCACGACGACGACGAGCGGCTTGCCCGTCGCTTTGGCTTGTTCCAGCAGTGCGCGCTGATCGGCGGGTAGTTCCAGCGAGGTCTTATCACCGCCGGAGAAACCTTCCACATGAACAGGCATCTCCTCGCCCTCCAGATCGGAGCTGAGGCCGACCACGGCGACAATCACGTCCGACTTTGCCGCGGCGATCTTCAGCGCAGCATCGGGCTTTTCTGACACCAGCTGCCACTTCAGATCGATACTTGAAAGTCCATGCGCTTCAGTAACGACACGCAATTTGTAGTGCTTGCCCTTGACCAGTTTGAGGTCGGTCATTTTCGGCATGCCGCCCCATTGCGGATGCTCCAAACTGGTTACGTCCTTGTCGTCAATCGTCACGGACCCCATGAAGCCCGTCAGGCCGATGCGATAGGTGCCAGATTCCGGTGGAACCAGGAATCCCGTCCACACGACGCGATGGTTATCGACAACCCGGGCGAGTTCGTTGCCACGGGCCGCAATACCAGTCTCGATGCGCGTCACGACGGGCTTGGCGGTGTATTTGAAGGCCTTCATGCGTTCAGCTTCGGCCTTTGCCCGCTCCCCGCCAGGCACATTTGTGACCGGGGGCGGAACATCGGTAGCATTGAAGTACTCGGCGCGCAGTCCGGGCTTGCCGTCCGGCGTCAACAACGCGGTCACCGGGACCGAGTCGCCGTCGGTCAAGGAAGGCCCGAAGGGAACACGGGTGATCTTGGCGCCAGGCAATACCTTCTTGAGGCCTTCCAGAACGGAAACCGGTGGCGCCGACTGCATCGACGAATAATTGCCGCGCAACACATGGGTGGAGTCGGCAAGCGGGCCGACGACGGCGATCTTCACACCCGGCTTAAGCGGTAAAAGACCGTCATTCTTGAGCAACACGATGCTCTTTTCCGCCGCTTCAAGCGCCACAGCACTGTGCTGGGGCGTGATAAGCGGTAGGGCCGGAGCCTTGACCGTCTTCAGGCCCGCCAGATCGCCATTGCGCAAGCGCGCCGCGAACAACCGCACCAAAGCGCGATCGATATCTTCCATGGAAATAAGGCCACGCTGCAGTGCCTCCTTATAGCGATCAGACGCCACGGTGCCGTTGTCGCCCAAGGTGTCGCCATTGCATTCATTGTCGACGCCCATTTTCAGCGCCGCTGCCACGGCAGCCGCCTGATCGGGAACGTATTTGTGATTGTCGGCGATATCCTTCACCGCATCGCAATCCGAAACGACGTAACCGTTGAAGCCCCAGGCACCACGCAGCCGCTGTTTCAACAGCAAATCGCTGGCACAAGCCGGCTGGCCATCAACCCGGTTGTAGGCGCACATGATCGAGCCGGCATGACCTTCCACAATGGCCGCACGAAAGGCAGGCAAATAAGTATCCTCGATGTCATGCAGGGAAGCATCGACATTGGCGAAATGGCGCGTCGATTCTGGACCACTGTGCACCGCGTAGTGTTTTGGCGTGGCGATCACATCGGGAAGGTCCGGATTCGATCCCTGCATGCCTGTGACGTAGGCAACACCCAGGCGCGCGGTCAGGTAAGGGTCTTCACCGTAGGTCTCCTGCCCTCGTCCCCAACGGGGATCGCGGAAGAGATTGATATTGGGCGACCAAGTGTCGAGACCCGTTCCGATACGGCCCAAATGGCCGGTCCTGCGTGCCAGGGCGTGCAAGCCCCGGTTCTCGGTGCTAATGACCGCGGCAACCTCATGGGCCAGCCCTTCATCGAAGGTCGCTGCTAATCCGACCGGCTCGGGGAAATTTGTTGTGGGTACGGTACCCATCGCCCCATGCAATGACTCCGTCCACCAGTTGTAGGCGGGGATGCCCAAACGCGGAATAGCTGGGGCGACATTGACGAGCTGCGGGAACTTTTCATCAGGCGTCAGTTTGGCGACGATTGCGGCCGCCTTCGCGTCGGCCACCTCACGCACGTGCCCCGAGGGCGACGCCGTTGCAGGGCCATTTGCGGCGGCGGCCGTCGCACTCGAAACTAAAAACGTGCTGAGGAGCAGTATCGCCGAGAGAGTCAGACGCCCCATGGGTAGTTCCTCGCTGTCTTGGTTGTGAAGTGGGCTGATCTATGGCGCTAATTATACCGGTGCCCGGCCGGTGGCGCTCTTCATTTTTCCGTCATCGCATCAGGAAAAAACTGCGGATCGGTGGCCGAAGCCACCGATCCGCGTCAGGGGAGAGCCTAACTGTTACAGCTTGAAGTGCACGCCGGCCGTGAAGCTACGGCCGATAGTCACAACGTCGAGGACCTGATCACTGAAGCGGCCACGAGTGCTGTAGCCCACATCCATCAGGTTGTTCGCCTCGAAGTACACGTTGATGTTGTCGGTGAGGTCATAGCTGGTGCTGGCGTCGAGGGTCCACACGCCATTCACGAACACCGGTTCCGAGCCAAACTGCGTGCCGGAGCTCTGGCCCTGGCCGAAGTTGTTAAGATAGGTGTCGCGCCAGTTGGCGGCAAAGCGGATTTCGAAGCCGCCTTTGTCATAGAAGGCAACGAAGTTCGCCGAGTCAGCCAAGCCGGTCATGGCAAAGCCGTTGGTGGTCAGATCCAACGGGTTATACGGCTTGTCGGACTGCACGATTGTGCCGTTCAACTGATAGCCGAAACCCGAGTCGCCGAACATATGCTGCCACGCAAGTTCGAGGCCGTAGATATTGGCGGTCGGACCGTTCTTTGGTTGCGTCAGGGTGAACACTGCCCCCGTACTCGTGTTCGGATCGATCACGCTGTCCAAAACCAAAGTGGAGGTGCCGGTAACGACAAAGTTGCTCACACTCTTGAGGAAGACACTGCCGGACAAATACGAGTTCGGCGCGTAATACCATTCCGCCCCGAAGTCGACGTTGTCGGACAGGAACGGCAGTTCACCCGGGTTGCCGCCGGTGACACCGAGCGCGCCCTTGCGGCCGCCCCAACCACTCTTGTTCGGCTTCAGATCGCTCAAGTTCGGACGGGTCATCGTACGCGACACGTCCAAACGCAGCTGGAAGTCGTCGCTGGCTTGCAGAACCAAATCGAGGTTCGGCAGGAGGTACTGATAAGAACTGCTCTCCGACGTATTTACGGCGGTGCCCATGGTATACGAATAGGCAGTCGGATCGCCCGACATAACCGTTAAGCCGATCAACGGTTGGTCGATACCGGTCGTTTTCACGCTGGTATATTCATAGCGGACGCCCGCATTGACCTTCAGCGGCATACCCGCAAACTTGGTCTCGGTCGCCACGCTCGTGAACAAAGAATAGCTGTCTTCGAAGACCTGTTGGAACGAACCCGACGAGAACGAGATGATCTTGTTCGGCTCCATGCCGGTGTAAGTCGTCGTGCCGTTGGACAGGCAGCAATTCCAGTTGAAGCCGGCGATATAGCCCGCGGTACCGGGAGTACCCGAAGTCGGAACGCCGAGACTGTTGAGGTAAGCCCAGACATCTTTCTGCGAGAACTTAAGCAGATACGGGATCGCATTGGACGAATCCCAACCAGTAACTGACCCGAGATAAACCTTGCCGGTGAAGAGACTCGACGGCAGATGAACGCCGGTGCTATTGCCCGAATCCGGACCGTAGCCTGACCATGCCTGCCAACGGCTGTTTTCCCACGGGCCGTAGTAGCTCATGTGGTAATGATCGGCGACGTAGCTGCCACCAAACTTGACGGTCAGATTGTCTTCCTTCCAATCGCCTTCGAACTTGACTTGGTTGACCGCATTGCGGTTGCGCTGAGCCGACGCCGTCGTGACGTGCGAGCCCATGATCGAAACGTCCGCGAACCGCGACGCATCGCCGTCCGGGCCATAGTTCTTGTAGTACGGCAGCGACTTGCCGCCGGGCTGGATGACTTCGAAGGTCGTGCTGTTGGTACCGCCGGTGGACGAGCCGTAGCCGATGTCCGCGGCTGCGCTGCCGACGTGGTCGCCCGGGTTGAGCGACGACAGGGATTGATCAAAGTCGAATA
The DNA here is from genome assembly GCA_002307725.1 of Alphaproteobacteria bacterium UBA1301. Classification (GTDB taxonomy): domain Bacteria; phylum Pseudomonadota; class Alphaproteobacteria; order Micropepsales; family Micropepsaceae; genus Rhizomicrobium. The sequence continues at coordinate 101,893 of DBUB01000008.1, forward strand.
TCAGCGAGAGGTGATTGCTGACTTCATACTTGACATTGATGCCGACATCGTAGGTCTGCTGGAGGCCCCAAGTCGAGTTGTCGTCGAAGTCGGTTGGCGCGTAACGCGTGAAATCGATGACCGTACCGTTCGACGACGTCTTGACGTTGCGCATTTCATCGCCGTTGTTCCAGATAGCGAAGGCATACTGGTTCTCGTAAATGAAATCGCGCGCGTAGTTGGCGTCCACCGTGACCAGCAACTTCTCCGAAGGCTGGAATTGGACCGCAACGCGAGCGTTCTTGCGCTCTTCGGTGATCTGATTGTAGTCGTAACTCAAGTCCTGGGTGAACCAAATGGCCTTGGTGAGGTCTTTATCCACCATCTGCGCCGAAGTGCAGGTTGAGGTGTACTGGCACGAATAGATGTGCTGGCCGATCCAGCCCCAGTTGCTGACCTGGGTTTGCGTGGTGGTCAGCTTGGTGAAGGCGCCGGCAAGCAGGAGGCCAACCTTGCCACCCGCGAAGGTGTCGCTGAACAGGAAGTTGCCGTTCGGCGTGAAGCGGCCGTCATTCGGCGCGTACTTCGTGGAGACCGATGCCGCCAGCGTGAGCCCGTCCTTGTCGAACGGATTCGGGTATTTAACATTAATCGTAGCACCGATGGCCCCTGCGGACAGCGTGGCATCCGGAGACTTATAGACTTCGAGGGCCGAGACCATATCGGCCGACAGACCGCTGAAGTCGAAGGCACGGCCGCCAGTGGCCGAAGGAATCCTGCGGCCGTTGAACAGCGTTTCGTTGAACGTCGGACCCATGCCGCGCACGGTGACTTCCGTTGCTTCGCCAGTCGTCGTGGGGCCCATATTCGCCGCTGCTGCGCGGGTGACCGTCACACCTGGAATACGCATCAGAGCGGCGGCTAGGTTCGAATCTGGGAACTTGCCGATGTCTTCCATCGAGATGGCATCGACCACTCCGGCCGCGTCACGCTTAAGGTCCAAACTGCGCTGCAACGATCCACGAATGCCCGTAACGATGATGGTTTCCATCGGTTGGGCTTCCTGCGCCATTGCAGGCAAGACAAAAGCGACGAGGCCTACGCTGCCGAGAAGCGCTGCACGCAACCCGTTTGCGTTTTTTAATGTCATTCTTATTCCCTCCCATTTTGATTGATTTCGCAGATCAGCCGTCCGCGTAGCTTCGCTGTTGAAACAGCGTCCGCACCAAACCTTTTGCCCCGGAACTCGCGGTCATCCGCCCACTGAACATGAAGCCAACCCCCGAGATTTCCGTCGCTTTGGTCGATCCGACCTTTGCGTCACGGCCGAGCTGGAGGCGATGCAACACTAAGACTTCATATAGTTGTATCGCCCACAGATGGCGTTTCTATACGAGTAGATAACGCTATCAACGCCAACGATACGGATGAGATGCGTTACTGTCTAATAAATAGAGACGTTATTGATCGCCACACGACTTTTTTCTCAGACAATATCATGAAAACAACACACATTAATTCGCTACTTTTTATTTGGTGTGCCATTTTTGCTTCAATAATAACCAATATACATTCCGCTGTTTGATAGACGTTTGAGTTGGAGACCTCCCCACATGGCAAGAACCATTTTGCAGATTTTTTGGGGGGCGACCACACGGAAGCCACACTCACTGGCCGGGCGGTCGCGAGCGAGCTATCTCACCAAATCCGTGACGGTCACGGTCGCGGCAATTGAGGGAAATGAGCCACTGCTCATAGTAGGCACTGGACATCATTGCCGTCTTCCAGAAACCTAAGCTCACAAAACGGCAGATGTACGTACGGTCGAGTTAAGCTCGATCTTCTCCAAGCCCGCGTCGTCGGTGCAGTTTGAACCCGCCGTCACCAAGTCAGGCAGGAAATCCGCTTATCACCCGGTTCAGATTTCCGATGCCAACTCTTGCCGCCGCCCCCACAGCGTATCCTCGGCATTGATCAACCATTTGGCGGAATTCATGTTTTTCCGTAGAATTGTTGCGCCGGCTGCTGCAGACCATAGCTTCGGGGGCATCAACAAAAAATCTATAGGCACATAAACACATTTTCATAGACGTCTGAGCGCCAAGATTACCCATCCCTGATACGAAGATTCTTTTGGGGGATCACTGGCGGTTCCATGATACACTTTGTCGTTCGAGAACCCTTGAGTTACGAAATAAAAGCAAAAGGGTTCCGCCGAGGGGCGGCCAGATGGCAAGGGTAACGATGGACCGGGCGTCTTGGGCCGGTTTGTTGGGGCTTGTAAAACGCTATACGCACGGGCATCCAGATGCGGAGGACTTGCTCCAGGCCGCGTATGTCCGAATGGAAGACTATCGGGCTGAGCAACCAGTGAAAAATCCGCGCGCCTTTCTGGTGCAAACGGCGGTGAATATTTCGATCGATAAGTACCGCCACGATAAGCGGTGGGGAGTGGTTGGCGACGACGAATGGGATCAGGCGCCTGACGAAGCGCCACTTCCGGACGAAGTCATCGAGGCACGGGAGCGCTTGAGTAGGGTCAACGAGGGACTCGACAAATTGCCAAGCCGCACCCGGGAGATCATCTTAATGCACCGCCTCGACGGTATGACATATCGCGAAATCGCCGCGCACTTTGGGATCAGTCCAAGCGCCGTAGAGAAACACCTTTCTCGGGCGATGTTGTTTCTGTCTGAATGGACCCAAGATTGGTGACATGCGTAACGTAACAAGAGTATCTCCGGAAATTAGAGCCGCTGCTGCAGCATGGCTCGCGCGGATTCGATCTGACGATAAGACGGTCGCCGATGAAACCGCATTTCGAGAATGGCTTGCACAGAACCCGGCCCACGTTGCAGCCTTCGAGGCGATGACGGATATCTGGGAGACGATGGGATCCGCCCGGCGGCAACCTGCCCGGTCCGGCTTGGCGTCGGTCCATATTTCCAGGCGTCAGTTGGTGGCCGCCAGTGTCGCAAGTGTGGCCGTCGCGACTGGGGCATTGGTCTTCAACGGCCGCGCCGAAGCCGTAACTTATGAAACAGGTGTTGGCGAGCAGTACCATGTCGTTTTGGCGGATGGCACGCAGGCGTTTCTCGACACGTCCACACGCCTTCGCGCTGCCTTCGACGGAAATGCGCGTCTCGTCGAACTGGAATGCGGCCGCTGCAACTTCAATGTCAGAGAGGACGACAACCGTCCGTTTGTGGTGAACGCCGCCGACGAACATATTGTTGCGGGACGAACCGCGCTGGACGTATTGCGCGACGGCAAAGATGTGACCGTGACTCTAATTCGGGGATCTGCTGCTGTCAGTGGAGGCCGGCTGGCCGCGGAAAAGCCTTGTGTGCTCAAGGCCGGCGAACGACTGACCGTACGACATTCCGAGATACGCATTGATACGCCGGACCTTTCCCGCGTACTGGCTTGGCAAACCGGCCAGATCGTGTTCGAGAACACGATGCTTGCCGACGTGGTTCAGGACTTGAACCGGTATTCCGTGGTGAAGCTGGAGGCGGACTCCACGGCGGCCCAGTTGCGGATCAGCGGTGTTTTCCGGGTCGGGGATAACGTGGCCTTTGCCCGGCTCTTGGTCGCACTGTTGCCAGTGTCGGCACACATCGAGACAAATCGTATTCAATTCACCAAAGATGCAATTCGCGCCAAAAAAGTGTGAGGCGACAAATCCAGAAAACAACCCTCATAAATTCATCGTGTGAAGGGGGCTAGTCGCGTGCGGGGGAGGACAAATACTAACGCGAGGACAAGCCTGTTTGGGTTTGTCGTTGCCATTGTACTTGCCATCGGGATTGGTGCAGTAGCAGCATCTGCCCATCCTGTGCCAATCCACGTGCCAGCACAGTCTCTCTCTCGCTCACTCAACGATGTCGCACGACAGACCCGCACCAATATTTTGTTCGCGCCAGATACCATCGGCGATGTACGAGCCCCTGCCCTTGACGGCGTGATGGCGGCGCAAGATGCCGTTGCGCATCTGCTCGCCGGGACCGGTTTAGAGGTCATTTCGGATCGCAGTGGGTTGATTGTTCGTGTCAAGGCCGTCGTCAAGGCCCCAGTGGAGGAGATCACACAACAAGCTCCCTCGTGGGACTTCGTGGGAGAATCTATTGTTGTGACGGGTATCCGAGAATCGCTGCAACAAGACCTTGACATTAAACGAGACGCCGTAGGGCTCGTCGATGTCGTAACGAACGAGATGATCGGAAAATTTCCTGATTCAAATCTTGCAACGGCGATGATGCGTATTCCTGGTATAAACGTGAATCGCAAAATTGTCGGGATGAGCGGAATCGACTCGACGATGGGAGATCCTACCCAAGTCACTGTGCGCGGCTTTGGCCCATCCTTCAACGTGGTTCTGATAGACGGACGGACGATCGGATCCAGTATCGGAAGCCGTTCGTTCGATTTTAGCTCGCTTGCCAGCGACATGGTCGAAGAAGTCGACATCCACAAATCGCCGGTTGCTTCTCTTTCGCCCGGCGCCATTGGAGCAACTATCAATATCAAGAATTCCAAGCCGTTCGATCAGCTAGGACTGCGTACCGCCGCGTCGGTATCCACCACCTACTCCCCCGAGGAGGGCAAGTTTACTCCGAACGGGATGGTGCTGTTCAGCGATACGTTTGCCCATGACAAGATCGGATTGCTGCTGGCGGGTTCCTACAATGAAATCCGCAGCCGCTCCAACGAAGTAACGGTCTGGGGGTGGGAAGGAACCTATCTGGATTCCTGTCAATTTTCCGGTGGGCCGATATGCAGTGCGACTCTCAACCCGGACACCAGCAGACCCGTCTGGTTCATTCAGGACTATGGTGTTTATCAAATCCACAATTGGGCCATGCGCGAAAATGGCCGCCTAGCAGTGCAATGGATCCCAGTGGAATCTCTATTGGTAACGCTGAACGCCGATTTTGCCAGGAACGATCTCAAAGAACGGCAATACGCGGTCGCGATCTGGAATAGCGCGAGCGAAATGCGGGACGTCGTGACGAGCAGCAACGGAACGGTTGTTGACTTTACGCGGGAAAACTCACCCACGGATTTCAACTCGCAGGTCAATGAGGCCGTTCAGCAAAGCTACGACGTCGGTGTCAATATCCGGTGGGATGTCGACTCGCACTGGTCGATCGAGGCGGACGGTGACATCGCGCTGTCATCGATGAATCCCGGTGAACGGCAGGGCAGCTACAGCGCGGACGTTGGCTATGGCCCGTCCTGCGCCAGCAATTGCCTAGTGTCGCCAACCAACGGAGCCGCCATTGGCATTGCCGTTTCGGCAGCTGGCGGGCATGTCCTGCCCTATTATACGTCCTATGGGCCGAATGGCGATGCCGCTGAATTTCTCAATACAAATATCATCGGCTCCCATGTGATGACAATCGTCAAGGCGCGGAACCGGAACACCGTGAACCAGGCGCGGCTGGAGACGATCTGGATGAGCGACCTTGCCCGCGTGACGTTCGGCGCCCAGTACTTGGCCAATCACATGCGGCTCCGATCCTACGACAATTTCAGTAACAACCAATGGCAGGCCTATTCCGGATATGGGCCAGATTCAAACAACTATTATGTGTCTGGTCCTAACGCCGGCGAGCCCGCCGGGGTGCATCTGCCAAGCGAATTGTTCACCTCGAACTTTAGTACGGCGAATTTCATTTCCGGTTGGTCAGGCAGCAACAAACTGCCGGCGAAGATCCTGAAATTCGACGTGTTCGCCGTATACAGATACCTCGAAGGACTTGGGGATCCGGTAACCGCTGCGTCCATTCCCGGATACAATTGGGGGTGCTGTGACCCTGCATTTCACGGCACGTTCGATGTCGTCAACAATCCCGCTAGCTATCAGAATATTTTCGAGGATAATTATGCGGGCTACGTCACCGTAACCGGCGATGCCGAAGTCGCGGGTCTGCCGCTTACCTATCGCGCGGGCCTACGTATTGAGCGCACCAACTTGCACTCAGAGGGGCTGGAACGCCTGCCGACCGCACTGACGGTCATGGCGTCGGATCATACAGCGTTTCTCACTTCTTATGGAGCATTGGTGCCGGTTGCTGCAGATCACGATTACCAGTACATTTTGCCAAATATCGATCTGACGGTGCATCCATCCTCCGAGGTGCAGATTCGCCTGAATGCATCCCGCACTTTGACGCGCCCGCCCTTAACCAGCATCAGCCCGGCAACGACGCTGTCTTCGTCGGAACGTGTCGGCTCGTTGGTGGCAACTGGTCAGAACCCCTACCTGAAGCCGTACACGTCGAACAACCTCGATGTCACGGCAGAATGGTACAACGCGCAAAACTCCTATCTATCGGTCGATGCGTTTTTCAAGAACGTGACCAATTTTGTCATCGCGACGACGGTCACGCGGCCAATCAACGGCGTCATTGACCCGACAACCGGCGTGCCCGCACAATTCCGCGTGTCGTCCTACATCAATGGACCGTCCGCCAACGTCTATGGAGTCGAATTAGCGTGCCAGCAAATGCTGGGCGACACGGGTCTTGGCCTTCAGTTGAACGCGACCATTGTGGGGACGAACCGGCCCTATAATCCTTTGGACATTTCGACCAGCAATTTTGCCGTAACCGGACTTGCCGATTCGGCGAACATGGTGGCCTTCTACGAAAAGGACGGCTACCAGATCCGCCTGTCAGCGAATTGGCACGACAGTTTCCTCGATCGGTTTGGCCAGATGCAACCAAATTCGGCTTTTGGCGCCGAGCCAGTCATTGTCGATCCGAGTTGGGATATGACACTAAATACGAGTTGGGATATCTCTCAAGGGTTGACGGTGTACTTTGAGGCGATGAACCTGCTCAACTCGACCTACAGCACCCGCGGACGTTTTCCCGAGCAGGTCCTTGACGTCATCGATTATGGTCGCCGGTTTACGCTGGGACTGCACTACCGTATCAACGGCCCCCAATTTTGATCCGCTGCCGATTCCGATTTTGGGAGAGTTGAGGGCGAGACGGCTTCGGCGGAGCAGCTCCATCGATCTTCGTAGCCTTCAACGCCGCACGACATCGGCCTCGGCCTGTCATGCCAGTCTTCCACGGCGTCGTCTTGGGCAGCTTGGTGTGCGCCAGCAATTCGGCATGCGGCGACGGAATCCACCGCCGCATGCCGAACATCCCTATTTGAACAGCCTAGGCGCAAAATCGTTCAAATCGCGGCGCCAGGTTAGCCACTCATGCGCAGTGCCAGGCGACGCGTAATAGACGTAGTGGATACCGGCCTTGGTCAGGAAGGCGCGAAAATCGCCAACGGACTTTTGGAACAGCGGAGCTTCCTCTGTACCCAAGCCGATCCAGAACAGCTTCACCTTGCTATTGAAGGTTTTACCGTCCTTGAACCGCCCTTCAAAAGACGTCGCCGGATCTAGCGTGTCCTTGGTGAATATATTCATCGGGCCGCTGAAGCCGCCCATATAGGCGAAGCTATCCAGATTGTGCGTGGCAATCTGCAGGGCCTGCATCCCCCCCATCGACAGGCCCGCTAAGGCTCGGTGATCGCGATCAGCGATTGTGCGGAAGTCGGCATCGATCATCGGGATGACGTCGTCAAGCAACACCTTCTCGAACGCACTGATGCCGGCGAACGGGCCCGACGCGCTGGGCGCCGGCCCGAACGGACCGGAGGGTTGTACGGCGTAGCCGTTCTCCATAACGACAATCATCGGCACGGCCTTTTTCTCCGCGATCAGATTGTCGAGGATCTGATTGGCTTTGCCCTGGTTCGTCCATCCGATTTCGTTCTCACCGGCGCCATGCTGCAGGTAGAGAACGGGATAGCGTGCGTTGGTGTCCTTGTCATATCCTGGTGGGGTGTAGACGACGACGTGGCGCCACTGGCCAGTAACTTTTGACTTGTAGAGGCGTGTACGTACATCGCCATGTGGCACATCTTTGGCCAGATAATAGCTCACCCCTTCTTCCAGCACTTCCACGGCGCTCATCGCCTTGCCAGCGCCGAAAAAGGTGAGCGTGCTTGGATCGTTCACCACGGCACCGTCGATGTTGAGCCCGTAATAATGGAACCCTTCGACCAGCGGCGTCGTGACCACGCTCCAGGTGCCGTCGGCGCTTTTGGACATCGGGAAACTCTTGTCACCCAAGAAATCCACGGAGACCGTTTTGGCGTCCGGCGCCTTGAGCTGGAACGCCACCGACTTGTCCAGCAACACGCGCGGATATTGCGCGCCCGTGACGTTAGTGGGTGAGGGCTTGGCGTCTTCGACGGCCGACGCCTTGGTGCCTTCCGGCGAACGGCGCCAGGCAAAATAGGAATCGAGTACCTTGAGCCCTTCCAGGGTCGGTACTGGCGCAGGATGCGGCGCCGCGGTGAGGACCATTGTTTGCGGGTTGGCGTCGCTGAAGGCGGGCCACTCCGGAACGCCTTCGCCATTAGGATTGCCGTATTTGGCGAAATTGGTCCAATAGGTGGTCATCGCCTCTGAGGCGCGGTGGTCAGCGTCAGTGGCTTTCTCGCCGCCCCACAACTGGTCCAGATGCCCAAACACATAGGGCAGGTCGCGGCCGTGCGGCGCGCCATGGCCTTCCTCGGGCGAGCCGGCGGGATACTCCGGATGCTGATCGAAGTAATAAAGATAGGCCTTGTTTTTGCCGAGGCTCGACTGTTTGCGGGCCCAAGTCCAGGTATGCCAGCCGAAGGCGGAATCGCGGGCCAGATCGCGGGCGGATTTGGGATGCCCTTTGTCACCCGCCGGATAGGCTTGCAGCAATTGGTCGGCAAAACCGGCGTAACGCTGCTTGGTGGCGTCGATATAGGCCTGTGGCGTGTTGAAGCGCGAGAAGCTCAGACCCTCGTCCGAATTGTAGCCGACCAAGATGGGCGTATCGTTGAATTTGCCTGCATCGTAAATCGAGACCTGATCGGATGGAATGACGTAGCCGTCGACAATCGGCCATGCCATGCCACGCGTCGCGGCGAGAATTTTATCGGCCGGAAGCTTGCGCAGTTCAGCCAGCGAATTGGCACCGGCGGTATTCTGGAAGCTCAGGCCGTCTATTTCCGCACTCTTGAGCGGACGCATATTTTCACCCGGTCCACCCGAGGCGCGCACCGAGCCGAACGAACCACCACTGTCGGAAATCACGCCCTCGAACAGGCCTTTGGCAAGCGGCGACGCCGCCAGCATGCTGACTGCGATACCACCGGCCGATTCGCCAAAAATGGTCACCTTATTCGGATCGCCGCCAAAGGCTGCAATGTTCTTCTTGATCCACTTCAACGCAGCAATCTGATCGAGCAGGCCGTAATTGCCCGAAACGTGATTGGCCGTTTCCTTACTCAGTTCGGGATGGGCCAAAAAGCCGAGAATCCCGAGCCGGTAGGTGATGTTGACCAGCACCACGCCCTTCTTTGCCACGACATCGCCATCGAATAGCGGTTCCATATTGGCACCAGCTGAGAAGCCGCCACCATGAATCCAAACCAGGACCGGGATCTTGTCCTTCGCCGTCTTGGCCGGTGTCCAGACGTTGAGATAAAGGCAGTCTTCGCTCGCCTTCGAGCGGCTATAGGTCGGGCCGACATTGCCCTGCACACAATAAGGAGCATAGGTATCGGCCTGCTTCACGCCCTGCCATTTGGCGGCCGGCTGCGGCGCACGCCAGCGAAGGTCTCCCACCGGAGGTGCCGCAAACGGAATGCCCCGATAAACGGTGAGGCCGTCTTCGACCTTTCCCTCCAATAGACCCTGTTCTACCTTGACGGCGGCTGATGCGGCAGTCGCAACCATGGCCACCGCCGTGATCGCCAACAAAATCCTTCTCATATGCGTCTTTCTCCCCTGTTGGCCGCATCTAGCGCGCGGCACCTGTCCGGTTACATGCCCACCGCCGCCCGAAAAAGGAGCGACCAAGGGCTGTTCAGGCCGCCAGATAGTGATCGAAGAACTTGGCAACGTCGTTATAGACCTGATGCGACTCCGGCGCTTCCGGCAGGCCGACATAGTCGGCATGCGACATCGCTTCGATCACGGTCAGTTCTGTCGGTACCCCGGCGTCGAGCAGTTTGCGCTGCACACGCACGGTGTTGGACAGGAACAGGTCACGCGTTCCGGTGGTCAGGTGGGTAGGTGGAAAGCCGGCGAATTCGCCATAGACCGGTGACAGCTCTGGATTGTGCATGTTGTGACCGGCGGCATAGAGTTCGGCCGCAGCGCCAAGGATCCCGTCGTAACCGACCAAGGCCTTGTCGACGAGTTCGTTGGTCCAATAGCTATCGCCTGTCTTCGTGAGATCAGACCACGGCGTGCCCGCCCAGATTGCGCCCGGCAGCGGTAGTTTCTTCGCCTTGAGACGGTGAATCAACGCAAGTGTCATGCCGCCCCCGGTCGACGTACCACACACCGCGAGGCGCTTGGGCGGATTTTCCTTCACCAATTGCCGCCATACCACTTCGGCATCGTCGATGGCTGCGGGGTAAGGATGATCCGGGGCCATGCGGTAGTCAGGACAGACGACGCGGAAGCCCGCGCGAGCCACCAGGATGGCATCTTCTAGACCCGAACGACCCGGTGCGTAGACATAAGCGCCGCCGTGGAAATTGAGTACGATGCGACGACGGTTACGGTGCAATAACGTCTGCGGTGAGAGCCAAAACACGCGCACGCCGCCGATCGTATCTTCTCGAATCGCGATTCCGTATTTTGCCGACCAGGCCGCGATATTTTTCTCGCTTCCGGCGGCGGCCGCGTTGACGATGGCATGCCATTCGTCCGCTGAAGCTGGCTTCAGTTTCCAACTCGGATTATCTGGGCCCGCAATGCGAGCCCGCAATGCCGGGCTGGCGGTCGTCGGTACGGGCGTGGAACGGCAGCCTGCCACGTCGCTGGCGCGCGCCGTTTCTCCGAATCCTGCAAGACCGGCAGCGACCACAATGGCGTCGCCAAAAATCTGACGTCTGTTGCGCGACATGGTCTCATCCTTTTCGTCAATCCAGCGGGCGTAGCAAGCGCTTATTGCGCCGCGACAACCCGGGTCTGCGACTGAGGAACTTCCACCGGTTCGGCCCGCCGAGGAGCCTGAGCAAAATCGTACGCCACCCTGCCTGCCGCGTCGATCGCGCGAATCGTGAAGGAACAGTCGGTCAGACTCGCTTCCAGTGTCGCGGTGCAACCAGCGTTTGACCAACGCAGCTTCAGAATGTCTGCCCCAGACTCGAGGATATCCAGCTTCGAGTCAAAGCCGAACGCCGGGCAATGGTTCCGAAAACGCAGAAGGGACAGTTGCTTGCTGACAACGTCCCGCTTGAGCTCCTCGCGAGCCTGCTCCAAACTCACATTCGTCCGGTTGATCTCCTTGTGACCGCCGACGCCCGCGCGTTCGACGGCGGCGTGGTCGTTCTTCCCGGCCAGAAGATCGAGATACCAAACCTGTGGCTTTCCCGGCATGAAGATCTGGATCGCCCGGGCGAGCAGCATCTTGGCGTCGTCTTCTCCCAAGGCACTGTAATACGTCGCGTTGACCTGATAGTAGATGTTCTTCGCGCCGTGCAGGTCCTTCACATAACCGCCGCGCTGCACGACGATGTCGATCAATTTTTGAATCTGTTCGTCCGACAACAGGCCCTTCAAATCCAGCAGCGGAATGCCGTCGTGACAACCGAGCATGTTCACTACTCGGATGTCCTTCTCGCGCATGTCGCGGATCCACTTGATTAAGAATTCGTTGGTGTTCCTTTCCAACGCATCGATAACCAGACCCGGCAAGAAGAAATCGTAAGTCATGTAGCCCTTTTGGGACAGGGTCTCGTGAATCTTCTCTTCGTAGCGGGAATGAATCTCCGGCAGCAGCGTGAGCCCGTATTTGTCGGCCAACTTTCTGACGCCGCCGAGCAAATCCCACGTCCCCGGGTCGTTGAGGAAGTTCCGCAAACCCGGCTCTTTCGGCGCGTAGGCGAAAGCGTCGAGACGGACAATCTCAGCGCCGTAGCCAGCCAGCCGCTTCAGCGTTTCCTCATAGGCTTCCCACACGAGCGGCGACTTGATGTTGAGGTCCATCTGGCCGAGGTACTTGCGCCGGGATTCGAGCATGTCGATCACGGTATCGCGGAAGCGCACAAACCCGCCGAAGTCGATGGCGGACGGCTTTTTGCCGTCGCCAATGGCCTGATTGATCTTATCCGCCAGTTGCTGCGCCGAAACATATTGGATGTCTACGACCCGCATCAGATCCTGAGCGTCGACCGTTTCGTACCGAACCTCCTGATAGAAGGTGTTCCAGTACGGCACTTCCTTGCCGTCCGGCATGCGAACCATCAGGATCGGCAGTCCAGGTTTGCGGAAGAACATGTCCTTGATGTACTCGGGGTCAGGCTGGATATACCCGTCCGCCGTCATTTTCCCGCGGCCGGCCCAGAACTTGTTCCAGTCGATGAAGAAATCCCGGTACTTCGATTTCTCGCCGTTCTTCAGGATGTCCTGAAACTGCTGGGAAAGAACCGAAGCGTGGTTCAGTACAAAATCAAACTTGAGGGCGATGCCGAGCTGCTTGAGGTTTTCCAGATCCTGTCGTGACGCGTAGACCTCGTTCAAACCATAGTCGATGACCGAAAAGCCCCGGTCGAGGTCGGTATTGAAGACGCTGGGCAAAATGTAGAGTGCCTGAAATACATCAGCGAAATCCGCGGACTGCAGAAGTTCTACGATGTCCGCCAGCCTGCCACCGATGCTGTCCGGATAGGCGTTGAGCATCGGCCCCGCGCTCGCCTTTGGCTTGGCTTGGTTGTTGTCGCCGGTATCCATCGTTCGCTCCTATGCCTGTTCCTGCGCCGTGAGCTTTACATAGTCGGCGTAGTCCTGGATTTCGCCGCTCTTGGACAAAATCAGTTTGGCGTTGCGCGCCTGCGCGGCGAGCATATCCTGTTCGATCGCCAGAACCATGGTCGTGAAAGGACTGTCGGTGGCGCCATCGCGGTTGCGCGACCGGCGGTGCTCAAGCGTTTCCTGCGGCGTCGAGTTGAGCAGAACCGGTATGTCCACGCCCTGAAGGTTATGATTGTTGCCGTGGGTCCATTCAATCACCAGGATGTTCTTTTCCCGGAAATCGACCGCTTCGTACCACAGTTCCGTCTCTTCCCGCCCCATACGCTTGAGGAAGATATTCGACGCCCCGTTTTTGAATTGGGACACAATGCCCGAAAGCTCCCTGAAATCGATTTCATTTGGGGTTCCAAGGTAGTTCTTAAGACCGTTGCGGCCGGCGCTCTGGTACAGCGAAAGCCACGGATAGGTCTTGGCGCATTCGGGGTTCGAATCGTTGCCGGCGAGTTGGAGTTCCTTAATGACGGCCGCCCGCCCCTCAAGATACTGCCCTTGCGCGATCAGACCACTGATTCCGCTTTGCCGAAAAACGCGAAGCCGTTCGGCATCATTGTATTTGGGAATCCTGTGGGGGTAGTTGTCTCCTGATAAGGTGTAGCTGCCAAGCCCCATGCGATTCAGATACAGCGAAATCAAGGAAGCGATCTCGGACTTACCGACACCCGACCCGCCGCAGACGACGACGACCGCACGTTGATGCGGGTTGCTTTCCAGAACGGGGATCAAGAGTTCCAGCAATCGCGGAAAGATGACCAGCGACTTCTGGATATGCTGAGGACCGATCTTAACCTTGTCGCCGGGCATGTCGCCGGTCGGAACGCTATCGAGGTCGCCGATGTCCTCGGGATTTAAAAGCACTTTCTGCCTGAGTTTCTCGGCAATGTTGGTTTTTTTATCGATCATAGAGAGACCTCCAAGACAGAGTCAGTAAGTACGCGCGGTTCTGGGACCAGAAAGCCGTCGACCGCGGGCACCGGGGACAGAATCCACTGCCATTCCGATACAGCTCCGCTGCCCAGGCACCCCGCAAAAGCGCGCCATTGAACACTTGAATTCATAGGTAGATAATTACAATCGATTGCATGAAATTGCAAAGCTCTTTTTGCAAGGGAACAGCTCCGAAGCCCGCCGGACGCCCTTATGCCGCACATCAGGAGCTTCCCATCGGCAACCTCGAAAACAGACGAAGACGCTACCCAAAGAAAAGGGCGCCACTCCACACGGAATGGCGCCAATTTTAGGGGGACGTTTCTAGAAGCGATACGTCAAGCGGGCGCCGTATTGACGCGGCGGGCCCATATACTGGGTGGTAGAAAACTTGCCGGTGACGTACTCCTTGTCGAACAGGTTGGTAAGGTAAGCCGACAGGCTCCAGGTGTCGTGGTCCAACGTCAGGTGCAGATTCCAAAGGTCGTGGCTGGCCATGTAGTCCGACGAAGTCTCCAGTAGCGTTGTCCACTGGCTGCCCTGGAAGGTGTAGTCCACGCGCGGTGTAAGCGTCGTTTTGCTGTTGATCGTAAACGGGTATTCAACGCCAAAATTGGCCGTCCAGGTCGGCGAATACATGTTCCGCTTGCCCGAAACGGATCTGATATAGGACGTGTAGTCGAAACAGGTCGGCGGATTGGAGGCCACACCGGTGGCGCACTGCGGACCGAGAGTCCCATTAGAGCCCGACGACGGCAACAGAGATGCGGCGACCAACGTCGCAGCACCGATCGACGACTGAACCCAAGCGCCAGCCACATCGAAGTGGAAACCACCAATCATGCCGTTTGCTTGGACTTCGATGCCGTAGATGGTCGCTTCGGGCGTATTGATCGTTGCCGACTGACCGGTCGCCGGAAGCACGCTAGCATCAACCTGATAGTTCTTGTATTGGCTGTAGAAGCTGGCGAGCTGGGTCATCAAGCGGTTTTCGAGCCACGAACTCTTCCAACCAGCTTCGTAATCCCAAACCGTCTCGCCCTTGAAGCTGTAGGACGGCCCGGCACCACCCGCCTTGGCGCCCTTAGACACAAACGCATAAAGGAAATTGTCGTTGTCGAGCTGATAGTTCGCGCCTATTTTTCCGGTCCAGTTGTTGCCGGTATAATGCGCGGTCTGGTCGGTGGTGCTCAACGTCAGCCCCCCGGGAACACCGATGTATATCGCGCCAGCGCCCCAAGTCTCATCCTGGGTGAACCGGGCACCAAGTTCGAGTTGCAAGGCATCGGTCACTTGGTACTTGACGTTACCGAACACCGCCTCGGACTGCTTGTCGGATAACATCGTCCCGTAGACTTCGAACGAACCCAAAGTCGTGCCACCCAAATCCAGGCCGACCTTGACGACGTCGTAATAGTAGAATGCGCCAAGAACCCAGCTGAGCTTGCCGCCTTCGGGAGAAAGTATGTTGATTTCCTGTGAGAACGGCTTTTCCGCGGTGTCCTGCTTTTCCCACACATACACCGACGTTTCAGACGTGGCGTCCATGTCATAGACATTTTTGACAAGGTTATCCTGATAGCCTGTCACCGACCTGAGCGTGATGCCACTGGGCAGCACATATTTAACTTCCAGCATCGCGCGGTCGGCGCGCTCTTTGTTCATTTCCGGCGTATCATAGTCCAACTCGCGCAAACTCTTTGGTGCGTACGCGGCATTGTCAGTGCCCGGCGAAGGAACGGCGGCGTAGCCGTCGGTGCTCTTTTCGCTGCCGTTGAGCTTCAACAAGACGCTGAGGTTCGAGATTGGTTCCCAGTAGAAGCCCAGGCGGATGTCTTTCTCGTCGAGGGCTCCGGGCGTGTTGAATTGTACACCTGTCGGAGTTCCAGCTGAATTAACCGACTTGAAGAAGCTGTCACGGCGTTCGGTGTTAAACGCAACACGGAAAGCCATGGTGTCGTCCAACGGGACGTTTACGGCACCGCGAACGCCGACATCCCAATAGTCGCCACCCCAGGCTTCGATCGACCCATCGAACTTGCCGAGTGTCGGGTTATGGCTGTTGATGAACACCGCACCACCGGTCGAGTTGGCGCCCGCGAACGTACCCTGCGGGCCGCGGTACACTTCGACGTCTTGGATATCGAAGAAGCCGTTCGAAAAGACCACTGGTGCTTGGACCAGTCCGTCGAGGTACACCGGCACGCCCGGAGATGCGTAAGGACTGCCGCTCGCCATGCCGACGCCGCGGATATTCACGTTCTGCGATAGGCCGGCGTCGGTGATCGACAATGCCGGCGTTGCATACTGCAAATCAGATACCTGCAGCACGCTCTTAACTACCAACTGGTCCGCCGACAACGCCGATATCGACGCCGAGACCTTCTGAATGTCTTCCTTCATGCGGTAGCCCGTGACGGTTACCGTCTCAAGCTCCGCCGTTCCTTTCTCATTAGCTGCCGCCTGGGCAAACGCCGCCGGCGCAACAGCTGCCAGCGCCACGACAAGCGCCAAGCCAGAGACTGTCCCTAAGATATACGTCCTCTTCATCTTCAACCTTCCTCCCATTTTCGTTTTTTTTGCCGCCCGCTCGTGTGGACAGACCTCTCATCAGTTCCAGCCGCCCCCAGGGCTCAACCACTTACGGCAATGACTATGCTGGACCCCCAGAAAATCATCTACAATCGATTGCATTGGCGTTGCATACGATTGTTCTCCCGTGTGTGTTCTGGGCCACACCCAGGCCCGAACCCGAGGCACAGGTGGCCGAAAGAATGAGGATTAGAGCTCGCCCGGATGCGGGCTTGGGCAATGGGCGTATTTTGTTTGTCGAAAGCACCTACAGACATACAAAATTGCGCCCCCCCCCATTGCCCTGCAAATGGATCGCAATCCAAATCTACAATGAAATTGTTTGAGCCGAATCGACACCGTTCGGAGAGGCAGCAATTACGGACATCAACACCCCGACGAGCATCCATTGTGTCGCCCGGTCGGCCGCAAATACTGGCAGCAGCGCCAGTTCATAGCAGCCGCGCGCAATTCCGAACTCGGCCTCGGTTGCCGAATGCTTCTTCGTGGTGGGTAGCGAAGGGACGGTCAGTTGGCGATAGACCCGTTTGAACTCCGGCCCCAAGAAGGATCGGTGAGGATCTATCGCCATGTGACACGACCTCCTGCAGAGTGCGGAGAGGCGCCCAGGTACTTATCAGCCGATGCTGGCCAGTTCCGCCTTGTCGAAACCGAGTTCCGCACGAACGGTGTTGTCAAAGATCATCGTCGGTGCGGTCTTGGGTGAATACGGCGCCCATTTCGGGAGGCTGCCGTTATTAGGATTTCCGGTGCGGGCAAAGGCGATCCAGGTGTCCGCCATCTTTTCAGACAGCGCCCTCGGAACCGGGCCACCACCCGTCATGTTCTCCATGCGGTCGGTGTTGAAGAAGACAAACGGCAAATCCGCGCAATGGAAAGCGCGCGGGCGGCCGTCGAACATCGGCGTTTGCCAAGTGAAAAGGTAAAGATAGGCCGACGCCTTGCCGAGCGCGACCTTGGATGTTGCCTGTTTGATTGCCGCACGGCGAACCGATGCCGTCGCAATGCGCGAGAACAAGTCGGCCGGCGTGACATCGGGTGTACGCGCACGGAAAGCCGCAATAACCTTCTTCGATTTACCGGGATGGAACTCCTCAACCCGGGCCGTCAGATCGGCTTCCGTCATCGCTTCGAACTCGGGATGGTTCATGCCATTGGCGAATTCGTTGAGCGTGGTTCCGATGATCATCGGAACATCGGCGGAAATCGCCGAGGCCTTGTCGCCGAACGGCGGCGCCGGGATCACCGAACCGTCGATCACCGGACCGAAGTTCAGCATTTCCGCCATCCGGGTGATGGATAGCGCAACCGCCACGCGCGGATTGTTCTTGGACATGACGGCCTGTGCGGCGCGCTGGATATCGGCATACGGCAGGCTGTGCAGTTTGCCGACCGAGGAAGCGTCGAGACCGAGTTCGGCCAAGACCAGGTCAGTGAGTTTCCGCGATTGTGTCGGGGTGGTCGACAGCGAGAACGAACCCGAATGCACGACGGCGCGGTGAAACAGCCCTTTCGCGGCCGGCATTCCCATCAGTGTCGACACTTTGGCGCCGCCACCCGATTGGCCAAAGATCATGACGCACGACGGATCGCCGCCGAAAGCTGCGATGTTGTCGTGCACCCACTGCAGCGCAACGACAATGTCGAGCATGCCGACATTACCGGACTGCGCGTACTTCTCGCCATACTTCGACAGATCCATGAAACCGAGAAGATTGAGGCGGTGGTTCAACGTCACAACCACCACGTCGCCGCGCCGCGACAGGTTCTCGCCATCGAAGCAGGGCAGATCGTTACCCGAACCGGCCGCAAAACCGCCGCCATGCAACCACACCATCACCGGGCGCTTCTTGTTGTCGTTCAGTCCCGGCGTCCACACATTCACCCGCAGACAATCTTCGTCTTCGAAGCTGTCACACCACTGGAACATAAAGGCTTCTTCATCGTTCTGCCGCCCAGTGCCTTTGTCTTGCGGACAAACCCCGCCATACGAACGGCAACTGCGAATGCCGGACCACGAGGCCGGCTTCTTCGCCGGCTGGAAGCGATTTTCGCCTCCCGTCGTAGCGCCGTACGGAATACCCTTAAAGGCATAAATGCCGCGGAACACTGCACCGGCAATCTTGCCGGATTCGATTTCGACGGTCGCGGTACCGGCTTTGGCAACGACATTCGATCCGCCCGCTGACGTCGGTGCGGGTTCGGCTGTAGCACTGGTCAGCAAGGGTGCAGCGGCACCCGCCCCCATAGCCAAAGCGGCTCCCTGCAACAGCGCCCGGCGACCTAACACACCTCTGTCCGAAGATGCTAAACTGTTCTTAGGCATTTTCTCTTCCCTTATGCTGTTTTTTTGTGAGTGAACTATTTTGCTGTTTTTGGAACGACACAGACGAAGCTTTCCGCCTTCTCCGTGTCACCCTTGCCGTCGTATTGCGCGATGGCCGGATATGGGCACAGCGGCCGTTCGCGATTCGGCCACGGCGACATCGGACTGGCCTTGGCGACGATACGATCAGGCGCGGACCCCTTCTCGACCCATTTGACCAACGTGCCAAAACCGTCGAATTGATCCGTGGACGGACCGCCTTGGCAGTGATTCATGCCCGGAACCGCGAACAGACGCACGGTATCAGCGGCCTGCCCGTTCATGCGAGCGTCGACTTCCGTCCACCACGCAATCGTGTCATTGACCGAGAACACCGGATCGGACGCGCCGTGATAGACGATGAGCTTGCCGCCATGCTTGCGGAACGCATCGAGATC
Source organism: Alphaproteobacteria bacterium UBA1301 (assembly GCA_002307725.1). GTDB lineage: Bacteria > Pseudomonadota > Alphaproteobacteria > Micropepsales > Micropepsaceae > Rhizomicrobium. Next base: position 121,034 of record DBUB01000008.1, read on the forward strand.
GGGCGAGCGCGCATTGGTGTCATCCCACGCCGAACGGGGAAATTCCGCGTTCGTCGCGTAGATCGCCCGGGCATCTTTGTTGAAGTCGTAGGCCATTAGGTAATCCATCGCCGGCTGCAATCCCGGCTCTAGCACCTTCGGCGGCGTCGAGAAGATCGTGGCCAGCGTCGCCGCTCCCATCGAGACGCCGACGGACGGTCCGCCCGCGCCGGGCATCATCGGCGGCACACCCGGCTTGACCGGAGAACCCATGGTCCAACCACGCCAGTCGGAGCCCGCCATGCCGCCATCCCACGGGAAGCTCACATACAGAGCTTCGCCCCTGGAATTGTGCGGTCCGGCGTAAAATTTCTTGATAGCGTCGATCTGGACTTTGCTGAGGCACGCGTCCGCCTTGCCGCTTTTGCATAACAGCTTCTTGAACTGCACGTCGACTTTCTTCGTCGTGCACTGCGAGAACGCGCCAACAATGCCGTCTTTCACACCGTCGTCGCCATCACAGGCATCAAGAACGGCCTTGCGGGCGAGTTGAAGGTCGGCATCCGTAAAGGCCTCAGCAAGTTTGGCGACGGGAATACTGCTCCCTTTCTTGCCACCCACCACCGCAGCGAACGCCTGCGTTGCCCAGGGATGGCCGAGCGCCGCCCGCGGCAGCGACATGCCGGGCGCACCGACCAAAATGCCGTCGAACGCATTTGGGTAGCGTTCCGCGAAGGCCAAGCCTTCCTGCCCGCCCTTGGAACAACCGGCATAATAGTTGTGCACCGGCGCCTTGTCGTAGAAGCGCGCGATGATCACCTGTGCTGCATCATAGCTCGCCTTCAGCGCGGCGTGACCGTAATCGGCCCGCGCCTGCGCGTCGCGCCCGAAAGCCGCCGTGCCACCCTTAGCCGGATCGGCATTGATCTCATTGGAATGTCCCGAATCGTCGCTGACCACGGCATAGCCTGCGGCAATCGCCGGCGGCGAACGGAAGCCGATCATGCCGATGGCGGCACCAAGGTTGCCGTCCGTGCCGCCGCCGCCTTCAAACAGCATGCGTCCGTTCCAGTTCTCGGGCAGGCGGACATGGAAGCGAATGGCATAAGGTTCGCCATCGGCGCCTTTGCGCTCGTTGAGGATGCCCTTGATCTCGCAATGCGCCGGCAGCGGCGGCGTCTTCATGCCCATGAAGCCGAGATCGGCGGTAGCACCGTCGGGATGAGAATCGGCACTGAGAATACGCATGCCGGGAATGGCGTTCGACGCCAAAGCGGCGCAACGCTCAGCCACTGTCGGCGGCGTCGACGCCTTGACGACTTCCTTTTGCGGTGCGCACGCCGCCACCGTCACGAGAACGGCGGATGCAACGGACGTCAACAACAATGCGGAATACCGATGCCGCCGGATAACGGTAGCTTCCTCCATGGTCTGATATCCTATTTGCCGAGGTGACGATCGAAGAACCTCACAATTACGTCGTAGCAATCGCGCGATTCCGGAACATCCGGGTTGTAGAAGAAGCCGTGGAACATGCCTTCCCAGACGTGCAACTCGGCGTCGACGCCCGCTTTGACCAAGCGCGAGTGCGTGTACACCGCCGAGCTGAGTTCGAAGCCGCGCGTGCCGGTGATGATCAGAGTCGGGGGGAATTTTGCCAACACCGCCATCGAGGTGGCCGGCGAGACCAGCGGATCTTGGATATCGGCATGGGCGAGATAACCCATTGCCATCGGCTTGGCTCCGGGTGCGGGTTTCGGTGCGACGAACGGCATGCGCCCTTCGCCGGCCGGCGTCGAAATGTAGGCCGCATCGCCGCCGAAGCCGGCCACCGAGGTCATGCCGGCACAGAGCACGCCGATCGCACCGGGACGCGGCAAGCCGTGCTTCTGGAACCAGGCCACCGACATGCCGGTCAACATCCCGCCCGCCGAGCAACCATAGATGCCGATGTTCTCGGGTTTATACGTCTTGAGCAGTTCTTTGTAAGCCGCTGCCACATCTTCGCTGGCGGCTGGGAACTCGAACTTCGGACCCTGCCGGTAATCCAAACTGACAACCTTGATGTCGCCGAGAGCTGCGACCGGCATCGATTCGAGTTCGCCGCAAGCAGGCCAGCATCCGCTGAAGCCGCCGCCATGCAGATTGATCAGCACGCGCTTAGTGTTGCCCGGCGCAATGCCCTTCTTCGGCACATAGACGTAGGCATGGACACCGCCCACCGTCGTTTCCGCCCGGTTTACGGCAAACAGTGCCCGCTGCCGTTCGAGATAACCGACCAGGAGCGGGGGAATGCCGTTTGTCTGCGTCAACTGATCGGGACGTTGCACACGCGTCAGATGATCGGCGAGATAAGCTTTGCCTTCGGGACTAAGATACTCGGAGACTGGAATATCCATCGCCGGAACGTGAACGGTGCCGTTGTCCTCGATCTTCAAAGGTTGCGGCATCGCCGGCGTCTGAGCCCACCCCGCAGATACGCATACGAGCAGTGCAATGGCGGTATAGCCGAACAGCGGACTCAACGTTCCGTGGCGCATGATGTCTCCTCCAAGTGATCTTGTCGGGGCCGGTTGAATTCCGGCAAACCCTTTATGCAATCGTTTGCAGTATAACGCCAATACCGCACCGGTTCAACTGCTTTGTCCCTGGATGCGACCGCGCCGCCCGGTGGGCCGCGGCCAACTGACATTACCCCCGGCACGGGACGCTGAGGCATGAAGAGATAACCCAGAAGCAACTCGTCGATGCACCGCATGAACGCCAAGTCCCCGGCCGGCACAGGCTGAAGCGGGCGTCGTAGCCTCCGGTTCAGAGTCCCGCGGCCAGATCTTCAGGTGTGGCCACCAAAAAGCTAGATTCGGTCCACTGGGACACGGCTGCCACACTCAATGTATAGCAGAGATATTGCAATCGTTTGCATTTTGGTGTTACTTGCTTCGAAAATCGGAGGAAAAGGGATCATGAGTAGAATTAGTTGGGGCAAGGCGGCGGCGTTGTGCCTTGCGGCCGGAATGATGCTGATGCCGGCCGAGGCGGCTTCCCACGGCACTGTCCATTGGTACGCAACCTGGACGGCGAGCCCATGGGACGGCAGCGGTCTTCCGCCCACCATGTTTGCCCCTTCAACCGAGACCTTCGTCAATCAGACCATCCGCCAGCAGATTACGCTCAGTCGTGGTGGCAGCCAGTTGCGCGTCCGGTTCTCCAACGAATATGCGAAGACGCCGCTCGCCATTGGTGCAGCCTCGATCGGCTATTCCAAATCCGGCACCATGGTGCACGTTCCGTTGACCTTCAGCGGCGCGGCCGCGATCAAGGTATTCGCTGGCGCACCGATCGTTTCCGATCCCGTGGCTGCCGAGGTGCCGGATGGCGCCAAAATCGAAGTTAGCCTTTACCTGCCCGACCGCACACCGGTAGCGACTATCCATCTGTTGGCCATGCAGCAAAGCTTGGTATCTGCCCCTGGCAATTACGTGCTGGCCGACGCCATGTCGGGCGCCACTCCGTTCGAATTCCGCGAAAAGATGAGCGGCCGGTCTTATCCTTCGCGCTTTGCCCTTTGCGAAGTCGATGCGGCCGGTCCAACACCCATTCGCACGGTAGTGGCGTTCGGAGACTCGATTACCGACGGCATGGGTTCGACAATCGGCACCGACCGGCGCTGGCCGGACTTTCTTTCCCGCCGGATCGTTGCGGCAAAGCTGAATCTTTCCGTCGTCAACCAAGGAATTGGTGGCAATCAGGTTCTGGCCAAGGGCATGGGCGACAGCGCGCTGTCGCGTTTTGATCGCGACGTCGTGGCATTGCCCGGCGCTTCCAGCGTCATCGTGATGGAAGGCATCAACGACATCGGATTTTCCGGGAATATGATCCCGGGGATGTCACGCCCCGATGTCATTCCTGCTGAGGATATCATCCAAGGTTATCGCCAGTTGATTCTTCGCGCCCATGCACGAGGCATGCGAGTGATTGGCGCGACAATGACCCCGTTCGAGGGATCGCCCGCCTATACCAAGGACAAGGAAGCGGTCCGCGCGGCCGCCAACGCTTGGATCCGCACCAGCGGCGCTTTTGATGCGGTGGTTGATTTCGACGCGGTCACCCGCGATCCGCAAAACCCACAGAAGCTGAAGGCTGCGTTTAACGGCGGCGACTATATCCATCTCAACGATGCCGGGTATGATGCCATGGCGTCGGCGATCGATTTGTCCCAACTCTAGGCGAAGGGCCGGCGAGACGGATCGTCGTCAACGCCGGCCCGGCTGGGCCTTTCTTTGTAAAACTACCTATTACAGCGACCAGAACATAATCATTGGGAAATCACCCCATGCCAAGCAAAACGACCGCATCCACCGCAGGTAACAACACCACGATCAAGTGGCTGACCTGCCTGATGTTCATGATGTTCGCCATGACGTCCGACGCGGTCGGCAGCGTCATTCCCCAGCTGATCAAGGAATTCGGACTGAGCCTTACGGCGGCCGGAACGTTCCATTATGTACCGATGGCAGCGATTGCCTTGGGCGCCATCCTCCTCGGTTTCATGGCCGACCGGTTCGGACGGCAGGCCACGATTATTGTAGGGCTGGTGCTCTACGGCGTAAGTTCGGCGCTGTTCGCCTTTGGTAGTCACTTCGCCTACTTTGTCGCCCTGCTGGCCATATCCGGCTTCGGCGTCAGCATCTTTAAGACCGGCGCGCTGGCACTGGTCGGCGACATTACAAAATCGGCCAATGAACACTCATCGCTGATGAACACAGTGGAAGGCTTCTTTGCCACTGGTGCCATCATCGGCCCAGCCATCGTCGCAACGCTTTTGGCGACAGGGTTTTCCTGGAAATGGCTTTACGTCGCCGCCGCGATGATCTGCGCGGTATTGATCGTCGTGTCACTGATGGTCAAATATCCCCACAAGACAGTGACCCAGGCGCCTGCATCGCTCAGTCGAACGCTCAAGATGGGCCGCGATCCCTACGCTCTCGCCTTCTCCACCCTCATCATGCTCTACGTCGCTGTGGAAGTGGCCATCTACGTCTGGATGCCGACTTATCTCGCCGATTACCACGGCTCGTGGGTGTGGCTGCCGGTCTATGCCTTGTCGATCTTCTTCGTTCTGCGGGCGGCCGGCCGCTTTCTCGGCGCCTGGTTGATCCGTTTTGTGCCTTGGACGTGGCTTCTGGCAGTGTTCGGCGCGGCGATCTTCGCCTGCTTCGCCGGAGCCCTCGTCGGAGGAACCACCGCTGGGGCCTTCCTGCTGCCGGCTTCGGGCCTGTTCATGTCGGTGATATATCCAACCCTCAACTCCAAGGGTATCAGCTGCTTTCCAAAATCGGAACACGGCGCCGCCGCGGGCCTCATCCTGTTCTTTACCGCCGTTTCCGCCGCTGCAGCCCCGCTTGCCATGGGCGCAGTCAGCGACGCGTTCGGCGGCGTGCAATTCGGCTTCTGGCTGGCGACCGGATTCTCGGCGCTGCTGTTTGCCGGCCTCTTCGTGAACCTCATCTACAATCCTGCCAAGCGCCGCTTGGCCGAACTGGAGCGCGTGAACGCCGAAGCTGACGCCAATAGCACCGAGGCATAAGAGCCCCTATTTGCGCGGCGGCATACAGCTCGATTCCCGGATGATCAGTTCAGGTGCCATGGTGATGGACTCTGTAGGTTCATCATCCATGCGCCGGAACAAAAGATCCACCAAATGGCGTGCACCGGTCGCGATATTCTGGCGCACTGTCGTCAGCGGCGGGTTGGTGTGCGCCGCCACCGTCAGGTCATCGTAGCCGACGACCGAGATATCCTGCGGTACACGCTTGCCAGCCGCGGCGATCGCCCGGATCGCGCTCATGGCGATGACGTCAGTAGCGCAGACGACGCCGTCGAACTTATCGCCCTTGGCGAGGAAGCTGGTCATGGCATCAAACGCCTGATCGGCCGTCATGTGGGTCGGAATGTTGCGTTTGGGCGCCGTGCCGCGCGGGCCATTGGCAATCGCCTGACTGTAGCCTTTGTAGCGCAAGCGCAGTTCCGGCACCTTGGTGTCCCCCAGAAAGACGACCTGACGACGCCCCAGCGACAACAGATGTTCGGTCGCAAGCCGTGCCCCGGCCACGTTATCGGACCCAACCGTGCAATAAGACTGGCGTTCGATTTGGCCGCCCCAAACGACGAGCGGTTTGTACCGTCCGGCCACCGTCTCCATAGCCTCATGCTCGGTGCTCTGGCCAATGACGATGATGCCGTCGGACCGCTTGGAGCCAATCAGGTTGGTCAACCAGTCTTCCATCGGCGGGACCACTTTCTGCAGGAACAGTCCGTAGCCACGCTGCGTGATCTCGTCGGCCAAATGGCCGATCATCTGCACGAAGAAGGGATCGGTCAGCGGCTGCGCAACTTCATGGCCCAAAGGGAACACGACACTGATAGATTGCGTACGCTGCAGCCGCAGACTGCGTGCTGTGGAATTTACCGTGTAGCCGTTCGTGCGGGCGATCTTCAGAATCTTTTCCCGCATGCTCTTTTCCACAAGCGAGCTGCCGGCCAAGGCACGTGAAACGGTTGAGGTGTGGACGCCTGCCAGCCTGGCGATGTCTGCCATTTTGGGCGGCCGGTTCTTACCTTGGATGAGCATCTTATCTCTACTTAATAGCCGATTTTGATTGTTAGCTCCTTTTTGGCGAAGGGGAAAGTCCGTTACTACTTATGGCACCGTCCGGGCCGCTTAGAAGCGCGGAAAACAGGTCCCAGGTAGGCCCCCTCCGGCAAAACCGGGAGTTTGCTTTGCTACGTCGTCCGCGCCGCCGATAGGGCCGCGTTCATCGCTACCGCGCTTTTGCATGTCTCTGCACCGCTTCATGGACGCTCCCCTTCGTTGCTGGGGCCGTTGCGGCATAGTTCCTGGTCTATTGTGCTCCGATAGCCTGCCGATACCTTCGGCGTGCGCCTTCAAAATTCGTCTGGTCCGTGAGGCGATGATTTCATCGGACCTGAAGCAGGTAGACACCGAACGGCTGCACGTTGATTCCGGTCAAGGAAGCCGGATCATCACTCCCCGGCGTTTTGAGGAGCGTTTGCACACTTCGGTTCGCGATGCCAAACGGCTTCAGATCAAAACTGACGTTCTGAGTCTCCGCTGTGAAATTGCAGACGACGACGACGGCTTCACCCTTCGGCCCTTTACGCAGCCATGACAGCACGTTGGGGTCAGAGGGATTGAGCATCACTTGCGAGCCCCCGTGTAGAGCGGCGTTTTCATGCTTCAGACGGCCCAGCGCCCGGAACCAAGCGAGAATCGAGTTGGGGTCCTTGTCTTCCGTGATCACATTGTTGGTCGCCGAACTTGCCGGAATCGGGAGCCAAGTCTGTACCCCTGGAGGGGAAAAGCCGGCGTTGGCTTCCGCCGTCCACTGCATAGGCGTCCGCTCGCCGTCGCGCCCCTTGAACTGCGGCCAGCCGATGAGGGCACCAGGGTCGCGCGCGTCCTCTTTGCGTGTAGGCGGCGTGGTGACCATCCCGATTTCGTCGCCGTAGTAATACATGGTCGCCGCCCGCGATGCGAGCATGATGGTCGAAAGCACCCGACCGATATCGGTGTTGTGGACGCCATCACCGTAGCGGTCCCAGCGCGGCCGGTCGTGATTGTCGAGCACGAAAAGCGGCTCGTTGCCGTTCAACTTTGTCTGCGCTTCGGTGATCAGCGTGCGGAAGCTCGCCACATCGAGCTTGTCGACGAAGCCGACCCGAAGATCCATCGGCATCTGCAACTCGTCGTTCTTCGGCCCGTACATCTTTCTAAGGTCGGAAACATCCTTGACCCAGGTTTCCCCGATGAGCACCACCTGCCGGTCGCGGAAGCTGTCGGCGACGCGGCGAAGCTGCTTTAGAACACCGTGCACCTCCGGCAGGTTGTCGGTATATTTGTCGTCGAGCCTGTGGCCGCCGAAGAAGGCCGCGTAGGCGTCTCCTGGCGGGACTTCGACCATGGACGCGTCACGCAGTTTGGAATCTTCGAACAGCGCCGTGACCGCATCCAGACGGAATCCCGATACGCCGCGTTTGATCCAGAAACGCTCCACGTCATACATCGCCTTGGCGACCTTTGGATTGCGCCAGTTAAGGTCGGGCTGCTGAACAGCATAGCGGTGATAGTAGTACTGGCCGGTCTTGGCATCGTACTGCCATGCGCGCCAGTTATTCGGCGGTTGGCCCGGTCCCTTGCCGTCGCGCCAGACGTACCAGTCGCGCTTGGGATTATGCCGCGAGCTTGCTGATTCGATGAACCAGGGATGCTTGTCCGACGTGTGGTTCAACACCAAGTCCATGATGACTCGGATGTGGCGCTTATTGGCTTCAGCGATCAGCCGGTCGAAGTCCTGCAACGTACCGTAGGTGGGGTCGATGTTTTCGTAGTCGGAGATGTCGTAACCGACGTCGACGTTCGGCGACGGATAGACCGGAGCCAGCCAGATGGCGTCGATTCCCAGGCTCTTAATGTAATCCAGACGTGACGTGATCCCGTTGAGATCGCCGATACCGTCGCCGTTCGAATCCTGAAAGCTGCGCGGATAGATCTCGTAGATGATCCCACCGCTCCACCATGCGGCGGCCTTTGCCTCGGCCGGGGAGCACCACAGTGCCAGGCCCATTGCCAACGCCGCCCAAACCCGCGCTCGTCCAAGCATTCGTGTTGCCCTCGGTTCCTATATTGGGATGGAAATCGCGCGTTCGCTAATCAATTGGGTTGCGCGGCCATGGGGCTTGCCTCCAGGCCTAAAAAGACCGGCCGGGGCACAAGGCCCCGGCCGCAACAAGTGTTTAAATCAGAAGGCCTTTGTCAGCTGGATCGATACGATGCGCCCCAGGATGTTGGCCTGCTCAGGATCGTAGCTGGTGTAAGTATTGGTGAGGACGAGCGGCGGATCGCGGTCGAGGACGTTCTGCGCGTTCACCGACAACCTCGTACCCTTCAGTTCCTTAAAGAGGTCATCACCAAAGGTATAGGTCACACCGGCATCAAAGGTGATCCAATCCGAAACGTGGGTCGAGACCGTGTTGTTCAGCGGTGCCGTGTTCTTGTACGAACCAACATAGTTCATGTACAGATTTGCAACCCACGGGCCGTTCATCCAGGTGACCGCGCCGCGGCCGCGCCACGCGACCGGGTAGCCCATCGTATTAAGCCGGCTGATGACCGGGCTTGACGACGTATACTGCGCGTTTTCGTTGACTACCAGCGTGATCATCGCCTGCAAGTTCCACAGACCGATCGGCGTATCGAAGTGATAGCTGGCATCGAAGTCGATGCCTTCCTGGTTCGTGGTGCCGATATTCGTCGTGCGGGCGTCGATCACGGCTTGTACTTGGCATTCCTTGCCGGTGACTGGCATGTACAGGGTGTAAAGGCCGACGGCAGAGAGGTACGGCAACAGAGCGGAATCGTAGGTGCTTGAGTCGCCTTGCACACACCCGGTGTTGTTGATCGCCTTTACGTACTGCGAATACAGCGCAAAGTTCTTATCGCTGGTCAGGAATTCCGTATAGGGCGGGTTCTGAATCCGGTTGGTGTAGTGGATGTTGTAGTAGGTAGTGGACAGCTTGAAGTTTTCCAGCCAATGCGGCGTGTAATCGAAACCGAGGGACCAGTTGATCGATTTTTCCGGCTTGAGGCCCGGCTGGCTGCCGAACAATATCAATGTGTTCGAAAAGCAATAGCCGGCGGGAAGCGTGGCAGACCAGCAACTTACCTTCGACGTGTAGTTTGATTCGTAAGGCAGCAAAAACTTATAGGAGGCAACATAGGGATCGGTATCGGTCACTGTCGGCGCGCGAAACGAAGTGCCCCAGGAAGCACGTGTCTGGAAATCGTCAACGACCTTCCAAGTCAACCCCACCTTGGGATTCACGGTGTCGCCGAAGTCGGAATACTTGTCGTAACGCACGGCCGCATCGAGACTCAGAGCTTTGACTAACGGCAGAGCGTTCGCCTCGCCGACGATCGGCACGAAGGCCTCGGCGAAAGCCGCAGCAACACTGCGGGTGTTGTGGGTGATGTTACTCCAGACGAACTGGTTGTCGTAAGTAGGAGCCGTAAAGTCGCCTTGCTCGCCTTCCGTCATGTTACTGCCGTTCATCAAGCCTTCGCTTTCAAAGCGGTACTCGATACCGAACGCGGCTTTAACCGCACCGCCAGGCAGATCGAACAACGGTCCGTCCAGCTTCATGACAAAATCGTGCAGTACGTTGTGGCTGCTCTGTATGTTGTCGCCGATGAAGGTGCTCTTCTGGGCTGCCGTCAGAGGCTCGCTGCTGAACGGGTTGATGTTACCGAGGTTAACCTGATGCTGGAACGCGCCGAAACTGACGTTGTTGCCCAAGCGGCAGATGCCGCAGGAATGATCAGCGCCGTAGGCGTAGGAGATGTCAGCGTTCCAATCACCGGGAAGCTTCGCTTTGACGCCGAAGGTGAGGGCATAGTTTTCGTCGGTGTTGTCGGTGCCCCAGCTTGGATCATCCTTGCTGAAGTCGTACTGCATCGTAATGCCAGACACGGTGGTGTCGTAACTGCTCGGTCCGGTCGAGCAGGTTTGGCCCGACGCGCCCGGAATACCAGTGATATAGAACGCGCTCGTTGTGGGAACGCAGATGTTTGCGCTGGTGCTGTTGCTTTGGTCCTGCTCACTCCTAGTATGGCGTTTGGTGAACAGACCCTCGAAGTAGAACGTCGCCCAGGGCGTGAGGTCCTGGTTGAACATGATCGAGGCCTGATGCCTGAACATGCTGCCGAGATAGGTCTCGCGATCGGACAAGTCGATCATGTTGGGTGTCGTCGAGAGATCGGAGAAGGTCAGGCCGGTGCCATTACCCTTGGGAACGCCGTAGTAGGTGTATGTGCCGTTCGAATTCGTAATCACAATGTTGCCAGGCGTGCCCGGTGAAAGGAAACTGCCGGTCTGCTCCCCGACGCCGCCGTTGACGGCGCCACCGGTAACGCGGTTATCGACACCGCCGTATTGCGTCAGGTTCTGCGAAAGGCGCGCACGCGAACTTTTCCACATCTTGTCGCGCCAGTTGTAATCATAGCTGACGATGAGGTTGCCGGCGCCAAACCCGCCGCCGAGGTGATCCCAGAAATGACCACCGGTGAGTGAACCGCCGTATTCATTGTAGCCGTCAACGGCCGTGAAACGCGCCGAGGCTTCGAAGCCTTCGAAATTCTTTCGGGTGACGAAGTTCACCACGCCTCCGACCGCATCAGAACCGTAAATCGCCGAGTTGCCGTCGACGATCATTTCGACACGCTCGATCATCGCCATCGGCAGTTGGTTCGCATCGGTCATCGTCGTACCTGTACCCGTGCTAGGTACGCGGTGCCCGTCCACCAAAGTTAACGTTCCGCCGATGCCGAGACCGCGAAGGTTGATGACGTTGGCCTGCGTTGCGTTTTGGCCGCCCTGCGTGCCGCCTTCGCGGTAGACACCGAGGTTTGTGACCTGCGGCAACGAGCGAACCACGTCGGACAATGAGGTCTGACCGGTGTTCAGGATGGCGTCGCGATCCAGTGTGACGGCTTCGGTGCCGACCGGCGCGATACCAGAGATGTTCGTGCCGGTTGCGGTCACGACCACGGTTTCCATCGCCTCCGATTGGGCGAACGCCGAGGTGCCGAAGGCACAGCAACCCAAAGTAAGCGCTAAAATCGAGACAGATGACGTATAGACAACTTTATCGAGCTTCATGAGCCCCTCTCCCTTATCAATGGAACCACCTATTGGTGGCCCAAGTCCGCTTCTTCGGTATGCCAAGTGGGTCAACTGCCCTTGATTGAAGGCAAAAACCTGGAGGGCTTCCTCCAAGAGGACCAGCTTGAACAATTCGCGAGCGGCTGCTGTTTCCTTCCTGCTTAAGTCTTTTTGTTCTGCTTGTTTCGCACCACCCCGACAGATATCGAGACACTGCTACTTTTGGGGCACAAGCATCTGGCCAGTTTGCCCGACTTCGCAACTCCCCTTCCTTGTCTGCCGCCAGCTAGGGCGAGCAGCGCGCCCCTTTCCCGAGTAGATTCGGGCGCCCCTTATCGTTACGATATATCGCTCAAAATACAATCGATTGCAATAGAAATACAAACGATTGGCATGAGTGATACATTCTCGCCACACTGGTCGCTCTTCTGGACCTTCATCCGGTCATCTCCTGAGAAACTGTGGCTTAGGTGGCCGGTTGGCGTGGCAGATACTCAGGCGTGATCTTGTTCAGCGCTCGTCTCCGACCGCAGTAATACCAACCCGCATTGAAGATCATGCATGAGCCCAAGCACATCGTCCGATGGATATGACGCGCCAAGGCCGGTCGCGCGGGCGATTCCTGGCGTCACAGCAGAGAGCAACGGTCTGGTCGTAAGATCGAAGACGCGGTTCGCTAGCAAGTTTTGCCGCTTGAACTACCAGAGGTTCTCGACTGTAGCGCAACAATCGGGGTGAGAGGTTAGCGACATTCAGGCTGCCGTCCGTGTGTTACGCGGCTTTGGAGTTTGGCTTCCTGGCCTAAAGAAAACGGCCGGGGCGCTAAACCCCGGCCGCAGACATGAGTCTATATCACAAGCTCTTCGTCAGTTGGAGCGTTACGATGCGCCCCAGGATGTTGGCCTGCTCGGGATCGTAGCTAGTGTAAGTGTTGGTGAGAACAAGCGGCGGATCGCGATCGAATAAATTCTGTGCGTTCACCGATAGCCTCGTGCCCTTCAGTTCGTTAAAGAGATCATCATCGAAGGTGTAGGTCACGCCAGCATCATAGGTGATCCAATCCGAAACGTGGGTTGACACCGTATTGTTCAGCGGCGTCGTGTTCTTGTACGAACCGACATAGTTCATGTACAGGTTTGCAACCCACGGGCCGTTCATCCAGGTGACCGCGCCGCGGCCACGCCAAGCGACCGGGTAGCCAATCGTGTTGAGCCGACTGACGACCGGGCTTGACGACGTGTACTGCGCATTTTCGGTAACCACTACCGATACCATTGCTTGAAGGTTCAACAGACCAATCGGGGTATCGAAGTGATAGCTGGTGTCGAAATCGAGGCCTTCCTGGTTCGTGGTGCCGATATTCGTCGTGCGGGCGTCGATCACGGCTTGTACTTGGCATTCTTTGCCGGCGACAGGCATGTACAGGGTGTAAAGGCCGACGGCAGAGAGGTACGGCAACAGAGCGGAATCGTAGGTGCTCGAGTCGCCTTGCACACACCCGGTGTTGTCGATCGCCTTTGCGTACTTCGAGTACAGCGCGAGCTTTGCATCGCTGGTCAGGAATTCCGTATAGGGCGGGTTCTGAATCCGGTTGGTATAGTGAATGTTGTAGTAGGTGGTTGAGAACTTGAAGTTCTCCAACCAATGCGGCGTGTAATCGAAACCGAGAGACCAGTTGATCGACTTTTCCGGCTTGAGGCCCGGCTGGCTGCCAAACAGTATCAATGCATTCGTAAAGCAAGCACCGGATGACATGACGGCAGACCAGCAATTTACTTTCGTCGTGTAGTTTGATTCGTAAGGCAGCAAAAACTTATAGGAGGCGACATAGGGATCGTTGTCGGTAAGCGTCGGCGCGCGATACGAAGTGCCCCAGGAACCGCGGGTCTGAAAATCGTCAATGACCTTCCACGTCAACCCCACCTTCGGATTCATGGTGTCGCCGAAATCGGAATAGTGGTCGAAGCGTACCGCCGCGTCGAGGTTCAACGCTTTGACCAACGGCAGGGCGTTTGCCTCTCCGACGATCGGAACGTAGGCTTCGGCGAAGGCCGCTGCAACACTACGGGTGTTATGGGTGATGTTACTCCAGACAAACTCGTTGTCGTAGGTGGGAGCCGTATAATCACCTTGCTCGCCTTCCGTCATGTTGCCGCCGCTCATCAGGCCCTCGCTTTCGAACCTGTACTCGGTGCCAAACGCGGCTTTCACCGTGCCGCCAGGCAGATCGAAGAGCGGTCCGTCCAGCTTCATGACAAAGTCGTTGAGCACATTGTGGCTGCCCTGTATGACGTCGCCGATGAAAGTTGCCCTCTGGGCTTCCGTCAGTGGCTCGCTGCTGAAGGGGTTGATGTTGCCGAGGACGACCTGGTGCTGAAAAGCACCGAAACTGACGTTGTTGCCCAAGCGGCAGATGCCGCAGGAGTGATCGACACCGTATGCGTAGGAGATGTCGGCGTTCCATTCGCCGGGAAGCTTCAACTTGACCCCCGTGGTGAGCGCATAGGTCTCGTCCGTGTTGTCGGTTCCCCAGCTCGGATCGTCCTTGCTGAAGTCGTATTGGACTGTGATGCCAGACACGTAGGTGTCGGTGCTGCTCGGTCCGGTCTTGCAGGTCTGGCCCGACGCGCCCGGAATGCCGGTGATGTAGAACGCGCTGGTTGCGGGAACACAGATGTTTGCGCTGGTGCTGCTACTTTGGTCTTGCTCGTTCCTAGTATGGCGTTTGGTAAACAGGCCTTCGAAGTAAAGCGTCGCCCAGGGTGTGAGATCCTGGTTGAACATGATGTCGGCCTGATGCCTAAACATGCTGCCGAGATAGGTCTCGCGATCAGATAAGTCGATCATGTTGGGCGTCGTCGAGAGATCGGAGAAAGTCAGGCCGGTGCCGCTACCCTGGGGAAGGCCGTAATAGGTGTATGTGCCGTTCGAATTCGTAATGACGATGTTGCCGGGAGAACCTGGAGAAAGGAAACTGCCGGTCTGCTCTCCGACGCCGCCATTGACGGCGCCACCGGTAACGCGGTTATCGACACCGCCGTATTGCGTCAAGTTCTGCGAAAGGCGCGCACGCGAACTTTTCCACATCCGGTTACGCCACGTGTAGTCATAGCTGACGATAAGGTTGCCGGCGCCGAACCCGCCGCCGAGGTGATCCCAGAGATGGCCGCCAGTGATCGAACCGCCGTATTCCGTATAACCGTCGACATAAGTGAAGCGGCCCGTGGCCTCGATGCCCTCGAAATTCTTCCGTGTGACATAATTCACCACGCCACCGACCGCGTCCGAGCCATAAATTGCCGAGTTGCCATCGACGATCATCTCGACTCGCTCGATCATCGCCATCGGCAGTTGGTTCGCGTCGGTCAACGTCGTCCCCGTACCCGTGCTGGGTACGCGGTGCCCGTCGACCAAGGTCAGCGTGCCGCCAATGCCTAGTCCGCGGAGGTTGATGACATTAGCCTGAGTCGCGTTTGTACCGCCCTGCGTGCCTCCCTCATGGAAGATGCCGAGATTGGTAACTTGCGGCAGCGACCGAACGACGTCCGACAGAGATGTCTGACCGGTGTTTAGGATGGCTTCGCGATCCAGTGTGACGGCTTCGGTGCCCACCGGTGCAATGCCGGAGATGTTCGTGCCGGTTGCGGTCACGACCACGGTTTCCACGGTGTCGGACTGGGCGAGCGCTGATGTGCCGAAGGCACAGCAACCCAAAGTAAGCGCTAAAATCGAGGCGGACGACGTGTAGATAACTTTATTGAGCTTCATGAGCTCCCCTCCCTATCAATGGAACCACCTATTGGTGGCCCAAGTCCGCTTCTGTGGAATGCCAAGTGGGTCAACTGCCCTTGATTGAAGGCAAAACCTGGAGGGCTTCCCCCAAGAGGACCAGCTTGAACAATTCGCGAGCGGCTGTTGTTTCCTAACTGCGAAAGTCGTCTGTTCTGCTTATTTCACACCGCCTCGACGAGTATCGAGACGCCGCTACATTTGGGGCACAAGCATCTTGCCAGTTTGCCCGACTTCGCAATTCCCCCTTCCTTGTCTGCCGCCAGCTAGGGCGAGCAGCGTGCCCCTAGTCCTTCGAGGATCGCTCAAAATACAATCGATTGCAATAGGAATACAAACGATTGACATGAGTGATATATTCTCGCCACACTGATCGCTCTTCTGAACCTTCATCCGATCCTCTCCTGAAAAACTGTGGCATAAACACCTTCAGCTTCTCCTAGACCGGTGCTGGTCAACAGAAGAATGAGCGCGATTCGGGATCCACGTTAAAAACTGGAATACGTCGCGGTGGTTCCGGTTCTGCACACCAGCGACCTGCCGTATCTCATTTGTTTGCGAGGCAGCGCTTCGTCAGGACAACCGAGTCTGACACCTTCACACAGGCAAGGTGATGCGGAACACGGTGCCGTTGGGGCCGGTGGAAACCAGCGCCAGATCACCGCCGTGGCCGCGGGTGAGGTCCCGCGCGATGGCAAGGCCAAGTCCCGAGCCGCCCGGACGCCCGGCCGAGACGAACGGCTGGAACAGTTTGGCGCGCATGATATCGCTCATACCAAGGCCGGTATCGGCGATGTCGACGGCGATGGCACCCGATCCGTGGGCGGCGGTGACGGTGATGGCACCGGTGCCGTGTAACGCCTCGCAGGCATTTTTCACCAAGTTGAGCACGACGCGAAACAACTGATCGCGATCAGCGCGCACAACCAGCGCATCCTCGACGCGATTGGCAAAACTAACGGCGATGTCAGTACGCCCGTCCATCGCGGCCGTGGCGGCTTCTTCGATCAGCGCCTTGAGACAGAATTCGCTCGGACACGGCGGCAGATCCTGAGTGCGGCCGTATTTTAAGGTGGTGGTGGCGAGTACGATGGCACGATCGATAGTGGTGACGAGCCGCAGCGCCAATTTCTTCACCTCGGGATCTTCGCTCGCCGCCAGACGGTCCGAGGCTAGCTGGGCATTGGCGAGGATGTTGCGCAAATCATGCTGGATACGCGACACCGCCGCACCGACCGCGGCAAGCCGCTGCTTCTGGCGCAAGAAGCCGTAGAGATCACGCTGCATCGCGGCGAGTTCGCGTTCGGCCAAGCCGATCTCGTCGGCACGCGCGGTCGCCACCAGGATGCGGCTGGCGTCTTCGGGATTTTCGTGGAACTGGCCGATGGCGCCGGTGATCCGCCGGATCGGCCGTACCGCGAAGTAATAAAGGCTGGCGAACACTAGCGCGCCGGTGAGAGCGGAAATAAAGACGGCGGCGACCATCACCCGGCGGGCGTAGGTCATCAGCTCGGCGCGGACCGGCGCTTCGGACAGGATGATGGAGATCGAACTCGCATCCTTGATGCTGGATGGCGCGATTACATAGAGCGTGCGGGCGCCCCCGTTGAACAGGCAATCCATCGCGTTCAAGGTATCGCGCCACAGCCGTTCACGGCGCAAATCGATCGTCCGGTCGATCTTAGAATGCGGCGCCCCGATCTGGAAGTAGTCGCGCTGGTAGCGACGGCGCAGCAGCACTTCGTCGGCGTCGGCGTGTTTCAGCAGATTCTGGCGCAGATCATCGGGCCAGTCTTGGTTCGGGGTGGTGAACGGCAGGATCGAAAGCTCCGCCGACAGGATGTGGTCACCGAGGATGTCGCGCTCCTCAATCCCCATCGCCGGCAGGAAGATCAGCGCCGTCGACGCTAGCACGTACAGAATAGTCAGAAGCAGCAATCGCCCCGAGAGGCTGTGCGCCACGAGGCTCCAAACCCCCTGGAGCTGCCTCGGTCGGATTGACATTAGATGGCTATATCGCGCCACCCGCGGGGCGAAAAAAAGGCTGTCCGGGCCCCAAAAGCCAAATTCCTCAAGGCATGCCGAGGCCACATGGCTCGAAAATACCCCTGCGCCGGAGGTTCCACCGCCGCGAAGGTAAACCCAAACCGATCAGCGCCAAGGGCTCTTCTGTGGGCTTGCAAAATAAACGCAATGTAAAAACAGAATAACTTACGGTACTCCTACAATAAATAACGATATAATCGTGAAAATTCGTGAAATAATGTATGTTGAGTCGAAGACTCAAATCCTTATGTTGTTTTATGGAAGTTACTTATTTACTTTTATATTCATGATTTTACTCTTTTTCAATCACGTCGAGTCTTGCACATATTGCACAGGATTTGGAACAACGCTGAGAAGATTTCCGCGGACACATCTACGACGCCGAACGACCACGCGATTGACCGTTTCGGCCACCGCAACCGGCACGACGGTTGGGGCCACTAAGCTCTATCCACACCGGAACGACCCACGGCGGGCCGGAATAAACGCCAGTCTGCCAGGCGGATTCGGTGTCATTGACAGGCGGGGTGCCAGTGCTTAGAAACCCCGCCTCTTTCGCCGACCGGAGAATAGCCTATGAAGCGCACCTATCAGCCAAGCAAGCTCGTGCGCAAACGCCGCCACGGCTTCCGTGCCCGTATGGCCACCAGGAGTGGCCGCGCGGTGCTGTCGCGCCGTCGTGCCCACGGCCGCCAGAAGCTGTCTGCCTAGCAGCCCGGCAGGGCCTGCATGAGGCTGGCCATGGGAAAACTCAAGGCCGACCACCTCCGGAAACGAGCCGATTTTCTGCGTGCCCAGAAGGGCATACGCAAGAGTTCTGCGGGATTAACCTTGGAAATTTGTGCCACCCCGGAGCCCGTCGGCCGGGAGGGCTGCTTTCGTCTCGGCTTCACCGCCAGCCGCAAAGTGGGCGGCGCCGTCCAGCGCAACCGGGCCAAACGGCGCCTCAGGGCCGCAGCCCGGGCTCTTCTGCCCGTTCAAGCCCACGAACGTACCGATTATGTTCTCATCGCCCGCCCCGCCACGCTGACGCGGCCCTACGCGGAGTTGATGAAAGACCTTGCTCATTGCCTCGCCGCAGCCCATTTGAAGCTCGCCCCGGTTACGGGGGCGGGAGAACCGTGATGGGCGCGGGCGAGAAGCTGCGGCAGATTGCCGGGGCGGTTCTGATCGCACCGATCCGTTTCTACCGCTATGCCATTTCGCCCTTGTTGCCGCCGTCTTGCCGCTTTGTGCCGACGTGCTCGCAATATGCCATCGAGGCCATTCAGGTGCACGGCCCCCTCAAAGGCCTGTACCTAACCGTCCGGCGGCTGTTGCGTTGCCATCCGATCAAACGACTAGGTGGGTCACAAGGGTACGACCCTGTTCCACCGCGATAGGACGCCCATGTCTGAGAACCGTAACCTGTTCATCGCCGTCGCCCTCTCGGCCCTGTTCATGCTGGGCTGGTGGAAGTTCTTCGCGGAGCCGCAGCAGCTCAAACTCGAGGCCCAGCACAAGGCACAGATCGCGGCAACCCAGAAGCCGCAGAAGCCAGCCGAAGCCCCCATGACGGTGGCGCCGCCGCCGGGCGTGGTGCAAACCCCGGGCGCAACGCTGTCGCGGGATGCGGCGCTCAAACAAGGCGGTGCCCGGGTCGCCATCGACACTCCGACCCTGAAAGGCTCGCTGCAGCTCAAAGGGGCGCGCTTCGACGACCTGAAGCTCAAGAACTATCACGTCAGCGTCGATCCCAAGAGCGCCAATATCGATCTCTTGGCGCCGACGGGCTCGGAGAATCCCTATTTCGCCGAGTTCGGCTGGAGCACTGCCGATCGCGCCACCACGGTTCCGGGAGACGCGACACCGTGGAAACTCGTCGGCGGCACCACGCTGACGCCCGGCAATCCGGTCACGCTCGAATGGGATAACGGCCATGGCCTGATTTTCACGCGACAAATCGCGGTCGATGCCCAGTATTTGTTCACCGTCACCGACACCGTCAAAGAGACGGCTGGCGGGAAAATCACGCTTTATCCCTATGCGCTTGCCGTGCGCGACGGCAAGCCCAAGGAAGACAAACACTTCGTCACCTACCTTCTGCACGAAGGATTCGTCGGCGTCGGTGAAGGCCGTCTCAAGGACAAGACCTACAAGGACTACGACAAGGACGACGCCCAGCCGCTCAAGTTCGGCTCGTCCGGCGGCTGGCTCGGTATCACCGACAAGTACTGGATGGCGGCCATCATCCCGCCGCAGAACGAACCGTTCAACGGCGCCTTCCAGGCGACGCCCTGGAGCACGTCCAAATCCTATCAAGCCAATTACAGCCTCGGCGCCCGTACCCTGACCGCGGGCGGCAGCGCCAGCGTCACCCACAGACTGTTCGCCGGCGCCAAAGTGGTCACCATCCTGCGTCAGTACGAGACGCAGCAATCGATCGAAATGTTCGATTACGCCACCGACTGGGGCTGGTTCTGGATGTTCACCCGGCCGCTGTTCTGGGTGCTCGACCATATCTTTCTGATCGTCGGCAATTTCGGCCTCGCCATCATCCTGGCCACCATCGCCCTGCGCATCCTGCTCTTCCCCATGGCTAGCCATCAGTTCAAGTCGATGGCCAAGATGAAGAAGCTGCAGCCGCAGATGGAAGCGATCAAGAAGCGCTACGCCGACGATCAGCAGAAGATGCAGCAGGAGATGATGGATCTCTATAAGCGGGAGAAGGCCAATCCGGTGGCCGGCTGCCTGCCGATGCTGATCCAGTTCCCGATCCTGTTCGCCTTCTACAAGGTTCAGGTCGTCACCATCGAAATGTTCCACGCTCCGTTCTGGGGCTGGATCAAGGATTTGTCGGCGCCCGATCCGACGACGTACGCCAATCTGTTCGGCCTGTTGCCTTACAGTGTGCCGGATGTGCTGCCCTTCGGGCTCGGCTTCCTGCTCCATGTCGGCCTGTGGCCGGTGCTGATGGGCATAACGCAATGGGTGCAGATGAAGATGAACCCGGCCGCCACCGATCCGATGCAGGCCAAAATGTTTGCGCTGATGCCGCTGATCTTCACCTTCATGTTCGCCACCTTCCCGGCCGGCCTGGTGATCTATTACACCTGGAACAATCTGCTCTCGATGGCGCAGCAAGGCTACAACATGAAGAAGGAAGGCGTGCCGATCCATCTGGCCCAGAACCTGAAGCCGCCGGTGTGGCTGAGGAAGCTGTTCGGCTTCGGCAAGGAAGTGGCGTGAGCGACGAAGACGCCCCCATCGAGTCGGCTGTCGCCAAGAAGCTGTTCGCCGGCGAGGCCAAGTTCGTCTGGGGGGCGCAATCGGTCGACGGCCTGCCGCCGCAGCACTTACCCGAGATGGCCTTTGCCGGACGCTCCAATGTCGGCAAGTCGAGCCTGATCAATGCGCTCACCGGCCGCAAAGCGCTGGCCCGGGTGTCGCAGACGCCAGGGCGCACCCGTGAAATCAACTTCTTCGATCTTGGCAGCAAGTTGATGCTGGTCGACCTGCCCGGCTACGGCTACGCCAAGGCCTCCAAAGAGCTGGCCGCGGAGTGGCAAAACATGATCTTCGCCTACCTGCGCGGACGGGCGAGCCTGAAACGGGTGATGCTCTTGATCGACGCGCGCCGCGGCGTGATGGACGTCGATCAGGCGGTGATGGACCTGCTCGACAAGTCGGCGGTGTCCTATGTGGTCGTCCTTACCAAGACGGACAGCCTAAAAGACGCCGACCTCGCCGAAGTGCGCGCCAAGGTCGAGGCCGAGGCCAAAAAGCACACCGCGGCCTATCCCGCCCTGTTCGCGACGTCGGCGCACAAAGCCGCAGGCCTGGAACAGCTCCAATGCCACATGGTGGCGTTGGCGGTTCCGTAAACTTCGGGTTATAAGGCCCCCCGATTGCGGGAGACGCGACGGATGGCTTTTTCGGACGATCTTGGCGACAAAAACCTGCGCTCGATGGCGCGCTGGCGCTCGACCGCACGGGTGCTGGTGGAAGCCCTGCCCTTCATCCTGCAATACGACCAGAAGATCGTGGTGGTGAAGTTTGGCGGTAACGCCATGAGCGAGGAAAGCGCCTCCGACTTCTCTCAGGACATCGTCCTGATGAAGCAGACCGGCATGGAGCCGATCGTGGTCCATGGCGGCGGGCCCCAGATCGGCGCCATGCTGAAGAAGCTCGCCATCCCGAGCCAGTTCATCGATGGCCTACGCGTCACCGACAAGGCGGCGATGGAAGTGGTCGAGATGGTTCTGACCGGCTCGATCAACAAGCAGATCGTCACCGGAATCAATGCCGCCGGCGGTCATGCCATCGGCCTTAGCGGCACCGACGCCAATCTAGTGGTAGCCCGCAAGCTCGAGCGGATGAAGATCGATCCTGAGACCCATCAGTCCAAACCGGTCGATCTCGGATTCGTCGGCGAACCGGAAGAGATCAATCCGGAAGTCTTGCGCACCTTCCTCAAATCCGACCTCATCCCGGTGATCGCGCCGGTCGGCGTCGGCCGCCATGGCGAGAGCTATAACATCAACGCTGATACGGTCGCGGGGGCGGTGGCAGGCGCCACGCAGGCCGAACGCCTGGTTCTGCTCACCGACGTCGAAGGTGTGCTCGACAAAGACGGCAAACTGATCGGCAAGCTGTCACTCAGCGAAGCGCGCACCCTAATCGCCGACGGCACCATTTCCGGCGGCATGATCCCCAAGATCGAAACCGCGATCGAAGCGGTTGAAAGCGGCGTTTCTGCCGCGGTGATTCTCGATGGGCGTATTCCGCATGTGCTGCTCTTGGAACTCTTCACCCAGCACGGCGCCGGTACTTTGATCACCGCCGAATGAGATGAAACGGCTCGCACACGCGTTTGCTTTGGCCGTCGGACTCGCTACTGCCACCTCTGCGGCCCAGGCCGGACTGACGCTGTGCAATCGCACCAGCTATGTGCTTTACGCCGCCACCGGCGCCTTGAGCCTGCCCGACATCGCCGTGAAAGGCTGGACGCGGCTCATCCCGGGGGCTTGCACCGAAACGATCAAAGGCGATCTCACCGCCCAGCAGTATTTCCTCTATGCCAAGACCAGCCGCGCCCATGCCGGAACCCCGCACGCCTGGAGCGGCGCCACGCAGCTCTGCGCCAAGGACAAGGATTTTGCGCTGCGCCTGCCGTTCAATGCGCGCTGCCCGGCCGACGGCTATGAGCTAAATTTTTCCGAGGTGGCGACCCAGCATAGGCGCGCCTGGACCACGACGTTCCACGACTCGCCGGATCTGCCCTCACCCCAAGCGGCCGAGCGCGCCGGGCTGAAGCGCCTGATCGGCGATACCGGCGTCAAGAACGTCTACACCGACAAGCAGGTGGACGACGCGCTGAAGGCCTTCAAGGCGCGCCTGCATTTGGCCATCAATGCGCCAAGCGCCGCGCTGTTCGATGCGCTCGAAACCGAAGCGATGAAATCGGCCGCGCCGAGCGGCTATACGCTGTGTAACGACACAGGCGGCGACATCTATGCCGCCATCGGCCAGCAGATGGTCGCCCAGAGCGGACTGGTGTTCGTGGCGCGCGGCTGGTGGACGGTGGCGGGCGGGGCCTGCGCGCAACTGATGACGGATTCGCTCACCGGCAAGAAAATCTGGCTCCGGGTGGAGCGGGCCAAAGGCGCCGTGTTGGTGCAAGGTCCGGCGAAATTCTGCATCACCAATATCGAATTCGACATCCAGGGCCGGAGCCGCTGCGCCGCCCGCGGCCTGACCGAGGCCGGATTTGCCGAAACCGCTGGCGGGCCAGCGCCCGGCTTCACCGCCCATGTCACGGCCAGTGGATTGGCCAGAAAATAGACGCGCTGCGTCGCATGCCCGCTTTATCCTCCTTGGAGGGAGGGTGAAATATTCTTCTAAACAGCCAATGCTTTTCGCCGATCTTGTGCCGAGCCTTAACGGGAGTTTACCATGATCGCGCCGCTTAAGACGCCTGCAAACGTTGCGGGCGCATAGTGTTGGTTGAGACATTTACGGCTGGTTCGTCATGGCTCCGCCCTTGGATGCACCCGATTTCCGTCACATCGAGACTTGGATTTTCGATCTCGACAACACGCTGTATCAGGCCGATTCCAACTTGTTCGCGCAAATCGAATCGCGCATGACCGAGTTCATCGCGCACCGGCTGGATGTGCATCCCGGTGAGGCTTACGCGCTGCAGCACTTCTATTTCCGTACCTATGGTTCCACCTTGAACGGGCTGATGATCTGCGACCACGTCGATCCCGAAGAGTTCCTCAGCTACGTTCACGATGTCGATTTGTCGCCACTGCACCCGAACCCGGCACTTCGCCCCGCGCTCGCCCGTCTTCCCGGCCGCCGCTACATCTTCACCAACGGCTGCCGCCGGCACGCCCAGCGGGTGCTGGAGCAAATCCAGCTCGCCGAGTTGTGGGACGACATCTGGGATATCCGTACCCTGGACTTCAAACCCAAGCCGCTGCCCGAAGCCTACACCCGTGTCGTCGAAGTGGGCGCCTTCGACCCGCACGCGGCGGCGATGTTCGAGGACACCGCCCGCAACCTGGTCCCGGCCTATGATCTGGGCATGACGACCGTGTTGATCCGTACGGGTTCGCGCTGGTCGATCCAAGGGCCTCAGGTCGCCGCCACCCCGCGCCAGACGTTTCATCACGAGATTGACGACCTCGGCGATTTCCTTCAGACCATCCGACTCTGAAGCCCAACCGCCGCAGCTGCCATGCCGAATGAGCTCGAAAGCATCATCGAACGCGCCTGGGAAATCCGCGCTGAGATCAATCTTTCCACCCAGGGCGATATCCGCGAAGCGGTCGAATCGACGCTCGATGGCCTGGATGCGGGGATGGTGCGCGTTGCCGAGAAAAAGGACGGCCAATGGGTCGTCAATCAATGGCTGAAAAAGGCGATCCTGCTGTCGTTCCGCCTCAGTGATAATGCGCTGATCGACGGCGGACCAGGCGCCGCGTGGTGGGACAAGGTGCCGTCGAAATTCGCCGGCTGGGACGAAGCCCGCTTCCGCGCCGCGGGCGTGCGCGCCGTGCCTGGCGCCTTTGTACGTCATGCGTCCTATCTGGCGCCGGGCGTGATCGTGATGCCGAGCTTCGTCAATATCGGCGCCTATGTCGATAAGGCCACCATGATCGACAGCTGGGCGACCATCGGTTCGGCCTGCCAGATCGGCGCGAACTGCCATATCTCGGCCAATGTCGTGATTGGCGGCGTGCTCGAGCCGGTACAGGCTGGTCCGGTGATCATCGAAGACAACTGCTTCGTCGGCGCCTGCTCGGCGGTGACCGAAGGGGTGATCGTCGAAACCGGTTCCGTGATCGCCATGGGCACCACCATCGGCGCTTCCACGCCGATCATCGACCGCGCCAGCGGCGAGACGTTTACCGGCCGTGTGCCAGCTTATTCGGTGGTCGTCCCGGGCACGTCTGGCGGCAGTCCGGCACTGTACTGCGCGGTGATCGTAAAACGGGTGGACGCCAAAACCCGGTCGAAAACTTCCATTAACGAGCTTTTGCGGCCCTGATTTGACCGTCCCAAATGGCAAGCGTAAATCGCTAGGATGATCGATCCTGTAGCCCTCGCCCAGGCCCTGATCCGCCGCCCCTCGGTGACGCCCGATGACGCCGGTGCGCTTGGCGTGCTGACCGAGGCGCTTCTGCCGCTGGGGTTCGATTGCGTGCCGCTGCCGTTCGACCAGCCGGGCGCGCCGCATACCGAGAATTTATTTGCCCGCATCGGCAGCGGCGGTCCGGTGTTTTGTTTTGCCGGGCATACCGACGTGGTGCCGCCGGGCGATCTGTCGTTCTGGAAACATGATCCCTTCGGCGCCGTGATCGAAAGCGGCGTTCTCTACGGCCGCGGTGCGGTCGACATGAAATCCGCCATTGCCTGTTTCGCCGCCGCCTGCGAACGGCATTTGACGAAGGGTCCGCGCAAAGGCTCGGTCGTTTTCCTCATCACCGGCGACGAAGAAGGCGATGCGCTCAACGGCACGCCGAAGATGCTGCGCTGGCTGAAGGAAAATTCCATTACCCTTGACCATTGCTTGATCGGTGAACCGTCTTCGACGGTGCGGATCGGCGATGGGCTCAAGGTCGGACGCCGCGGTTCGCTCAATACCAAGGTGCGAGTCGAAGGCGTGCAAGGCCATGCCGCCTGGCCGCACAAGGCGAAGAACCCGGTGCATGCGCTGGCGGAGTTCATCGGCCGGTTGACCAAGACACCGCTCGATCAAGGCACGGCGCTGTTCGATCCTTCGACGCTGATTTTCTCGACCGTCGATG
Organism: Alphaproteobacteria bacterium UBA1301; assembly: GCA_002307725.1. Lineage (GTDB taxonomy): Bacteria > Pseudomonadota > Alphaproteobacteria > Micropepsales > Micropepsaceae > Rhizomicrobium. The sequence continues at coordinate 146,883 of DBUB01000008.1, forward strand.
TCGGCAATCCGACCTCCAATATTATTCCGGCCAAAGCGACAGGCGCCTTCAATATCCGCTTCAATGATGCTCACAGCTTCGATTCGCTGAAGCTGCGGCTGACCAAAGTGGCGGACAGCGTGTCGCAAGACACCGGTTGTTACGTGGCGCTGACGTTTAGTCTTTCCGGCACCGCCGACGCCGTACCGCCGGGCGCGTTCACCGATCTCATCGACCGCGCGATCATGCGGGTGACCGGTACGAAGCCGGATCATACCACCGGCGGCGGCACCTCCGACGGGCGCTTCATCAAGGATTTCTGCCCGGCGGTGGAACTCGGATTGAGGAACGCCACCATGCATCAATCCAACGAATGCGTGCCAGTGGCCGATCTGGCGCGGCTGACCGATATCTATACTGCCATCCTCGATGAATATTTTTCCGGTTGAGTCATGAACAACGCACCCATCGGCATTTTTGATTCCGGCATGGGCGGGCTGACCGTCATGCGGGCGCTGGCCAAAAAGTTGCCGGGCGAACAGTTTCTTTATCTCGGCGATACCGCGCGCCTGCCCTATGGCACCAAAAGCGCCGACACCGTGCGCCGCTATGCGCTGCAGGCGGCTCATGCGCTGACGCGGCGCGACGTCAAGCTGGTGGTGATCGCCTGCAATACCGCTTCGGTCGGCCTCCCCTATCTGCAGGAAGCGCTGGCGCCGCTGCCGGTGATCGGGGTGATCGAGCCCGGTGCCGAAGCCGCGCTCGCCGCTGCGCCGGGCGGTCCGATCGGCGTCATCGCCACCGAAGGCACGGTCAAAGGCGGCGCTTACGTGCGCGCCATTCATGCGCTATCGGCCGCGCCAGTGGTACAGCAAGCCTGCCCGCTATTTGTGCCGATGGCCGAAGAAGGCTTGACCGACGGGCCGATCGCCGAAGCAGTGGCGCATCGCTATCTCGATCCCCTCATGGCGCGATTGCCGAGGCCAAAAGTGCTGGTGCTCGGCTGCACTCATTATCCGGCACTGAAAAACGTCATCGCCCGCGTGGTCGGCCCCGATGTGACACTGGTCGACAGCGCCGCCATTACCGCCGATGTCGTGGCGCGCTTGCTAGCCGAGCGGGGCCTCGCCGCATCGGAAAGCCCGGGCGCGCACCATTTCTACTGCACCGATGCGCCCGACCGCTTCGCCCGCGTCGGCGAGATTTTCTTCGGCAGCCAGATCGATCCGGGTGCGGTGGAGCAAGTGGACTTGCAGTAATTGCGCGCAACGCGCGCGGGCTTAGTAATCCACTTTCACAAAATACAGCCCATCGGGCGGCGACACCGGGCCACAACGAGAGCGGTCGCAGGCTTTCAGCGCGGCGGCGACATCGCGCGGACGCCATTTTCCTTCGCCGACCAGTTTCAGTGTGCCAACCATCGAGCGCACCTGATGATGCAGGAACGAGCGAGCGCTGGCTTCAATGTCGATCTCATCAAGGGCACGGCGCACTGTCAGTTTGTCCAGCGTCTTGACCGGCGATTTCGCCTGGCACTCCGAAGCCCGGAAGGTGGTGAAATCGTGTTGGCCGATGAGGGTTTGGGCGGCGGCGTGCATGGCGTCGGCATCGAGATCGTGCACCACCTGCCAAGCATGGCCACGGTCGAGCGCCAGCGGGGCGCGGCGGCAAATGATGCGATAAAGATAATGGCGGGCATGGGCCGAGAAGCGGGCGTTGAAGTCCGGATCGGCAATTTCGGCGTTCAGCACCGCAATCGGCGCCGGGCGCACGAAATGGTTCAACGCATCGCGGACTTTGTCGGGATGGAACGCTTTCACCAGGTCGAAATGTGCCACTTGCCCCAGCGCATGCACACCCGCATCGGTGCGTCCGGCGCCGGTGACGGTGGCGGTTTCGTGGCTGAACGAATGAATGGCCGCTTCCAGGGCGCCTTGCACCGACGGCCCATTGTCCTGCCGCTGCCAGCCGACAAACGGGCCGCCGTCATATTCCACCGTGAGGCGATAGCGCGGCATCAGGCGAGTCTGGTTCCCGGCGGCACCGGGAAGCCTTTGAGCAAGTCTCTCGAATCCATCGCGCGTCCACCTGAGCGCTGCACTTGGGTCGCGATAATCATCGAGCCAAAGGCGCACGCGACCACAAGCTGGTTGTTTCCACTCACATCATCTCGGAGGACAGTACCCGGGCGGACATTGTCGTCACCTGAGTCCCCAATAGTGCAGTTCAGTATCTTCAACCGCTGGCCATTCACTTCTGTCCAAGAACCCGGCCAAGGTGATAAGCCGCGTATCTGCCAGTCGACTTCTCGTGCCGGTTTGGTCCAATCGATTTTTGCTTCGTCTTTGAGGATTTTCTTGGCGTAGGTGGCGCCGTCTGCAGCTTGCGGCATAGCAGCGGCGCTGCCGCTCGCCAGCAGCTTCAGGCCGCGCGCCATCAGCTTGGCACCGGATTTGGCGAGTTCGTCGGTCAGCTCACCCGCGGTCTTGCGGCCGATGGCCGTTTTCTCGGTGAGGAGTACCGGGCCGGTATCAAGTCCTTCTTCCATGCGCATGACCATGACGCCGGCTTCGGTATCGCCCGCCATCACGGCACGCTGGATTGGGGCCGCGCCGCGCCAGCGCGGTAGCAGCGAGCCATGCAAATTCCAGCAGCCGAGACGCGGGGCGTCCAAAATCGGTTTGGGCAGGATCAGGCCGTAAGCGGCCGCCACTGCAACATCGAGGTTCAGGGCGGCAAATTGGGCTTGCGGTTCGCTCTGGCGCAGGCTGACCGGCGTGCGCACCTCAAGGCCATTCGCCAGCGCCAGCTTGGCCACCGGCGACGGCTCTTCCTTCATGCCCCGGCCTTTGGGGCGGGCAGGTTGGGAATAGACCGCGGCAATGTCGTGGCCTTCTGCGATCAATTCGGCGAGCAGCGGCACCGCAAAATCCGGCGTGCCCATAAAGGCTAAGCGCATCGCACCCCCACCCGAAGCGCTACGCGCTTCGACCTCCCCACCAGGGGGAGGTGAAAGAGTTACGCCAGTTCCTTCTGGCGTTTCGCCTTTCCCAGCTTTTTCAGCGCCATCGAACGTTTGAGCCGCGACAAATGGTCGATGAAGAGTTTGCCGCTGAGATGGTCGATCTCGTGTTGCAGGCAATCGGCGAGGAAGCCGTCGGCCTCCACGACCTGCTGATTGCCGTCGCGGTCGAGGTATTGGGCGCGGATGGCGGTATGGCGGGTGACCTCTTCCCAAATGTCGGGCACCGACAGGCAGCCTTCCTCGAATTTGGCGGTCTCTTCCGAGGCCCACAGAATCTTCGGATTGATGAAGACCTGCGGATCGTTCTTGCCTTCCTTCTGGGCGATGTCCATCACCACCACATTGAGGGCCACGCCGATCTGCACCGCGGCCAAGCCGACGCCATCGGCGGCGTACATAGTTTCCAGCATGTCGTCGATCAGGCGACGGATGTCGCCGTCCACTTTGTCGACGTCTTTGCCTTTCGCCTTGAGGCGGGGATCGGGGGCGGTCAGGATCGTGCGTTTGGCCATGAGCTTCAGATAAGCGCGGGTCTATAATGGGTCAAGGGCAGCCCAAAGGGCGGCTTGCCGACTTGTCGGACAAATGCCAAATTCTATAGCCTTATAAATATAGTTAGCGGGAGGAGACAATGGCAGGCATTAGCAAGAGGGGGCTGTTTCAGGCGGTCGCTGGGCTTGGACTCGCCGCGGGGCTGCCGAAAACCGCGTATGGCGAAGGCGTGGCGGACATCGCTACCGGCCCGTTTGCCGCAACCTGGGATTCGCTGATTGCCGGCTATTCGGCGCCGGATTGGTTCCGTAACGCCAAGTTCGGCATCTGGGCCCATTGGGGTCCGCAATGTGCCGCTGAGGACGGCGACTGGTACGCCCGCAACATGTATCTGCAAGGCCAGGAGCAATACGAACATCACCTGAAGCATTACGGGCATCCGGCCGATTCCGGCTTCATCGACGTCATCCGTTCCTGGACGGCGGAGAATTTCAACCCCGATGCGCTGCTCGATCTCTACGTTAAGGCTGGCGCCAAATACTTCGTCGCGCTGGCCAACCATCACGACAATTTCGACACCTACAATTCGAAATTCCACGCCTGGAACGCGACGCGGGTCGGCCCCAAACGCGACCTGATCGGACTATGGGCCAAAGCGGCACGGGTACGCGGCCTCAAGTTTGGCGTTTCCAACCACTCCGCCCATGCTTGGCACTGGTTCCAGGTCGCTTATGGCTACGATCCGGAAGGCGTGCGCCGTGGCCAGCGCTACGACGCGTGGACGCTGACCAAAGCGAGCGGCAAAGGCAAATGGTGGGAAGGCCTCGATCCGCAAGAGCTTTACGGCGGCCGTGTCATGCCGCTGCCGGACGGTTTCACCGACATCAAAACGGCCGACAAATGGCACGAGGACCACGACCGGCATTGGGACGAAAACCCGCCCGCCGCCAATCCCGCCTTCACGCGGGCTTGGTTTCTGCGCTGCAAGGACTTGATCGATTCCTATCAGCCCGATCTGATCTATTTCGACAACACCGGACTGCCGCTCGGTCAGGCAGGGCTCGACATCGCCGCGCATTACTACAATGCCTCGCTCAAATGGCACGGCAAGCTGGACGCGGTGATCAACGCCAAATTCCTGCCCGAGGCACGCCGTTCGGCGCTGGTGGAAGATACCGAACGCGGCCTGCACGGCGAAATCGCACAACACGCTTGGCAGACCGATACCTGCATCGGGCAATGGCACTACAGCCGCCCGGTTTATGAGAAAAACGAATACAAGAGCGCCGATCTGGTGGTTCACTTCCTGTGCGATATCGTCGCCAAGAACGGCAATCTGTTGCTTAGTGTGCCAGTGCGCCGCGACGGTACCATCGACGAAAAGGAAACCGCCATCGTCGAAGGCATCGCTGGCTGGATGGGGCGGTTTTCCGACGCTATCTACGGCACGCGGCCGTGGAAAATCGCCGGTGAAGGCCCGACCCAGGTGGCGGGCGGCGCGTTCGGCGAAGAAAAACTCAAGTCGTTCTCCGCCGCCGACATCCGCTTTACTACCAAGAACGGCGCGCTTTACGCCATCACTCTCGGTCGGCCGGATAAATCCGTCACCATCAATGCACTCAGAGGCGCGAAGGTGAAGCGGGTGGAAATGGCGGGGGCGACCGCGCCGCTTACGTTCCGGCAATCCGCCGAAGGCTTGGTGGTCGACGTGCCGGATGCGGCAAACCACGATTTCGGCGTAGCGCTGAAGATCATGGGCGAAGGGCTGGTTTAGGCTAAGGCGTCAACTTTTCGTCGTGTCGGTGATCAGCAGATCACGCCCGGCTTGCGGAAGCCGCACCACCACTTCGGCGGGAAGGGCTTCCGGCAGCGGCTTGGTCGCCCCTTCGACACCGAGTTCCTGGAAGCGGCGGGCCTGCGGCATCACCGAGGTTTCGAGACTGCCGACGAAATTGTTGAACGACTTGACCGTGGTCGCAAGGCCGCGGCCGAGCGTGGCGACGTGATCGCCCATGGTACCAAGGCGGGTATAAAGCTCCTTGCCGAGGCGTGCGACATCGGCCGCGTTCTGCGCCAAGCGCTGCTGCCGCCAGCCGTAGGAAATCGCTTTGGCAAGCGCGATAAAAGTGGTCGGTGTACAGATCAATACCCGCGCCTTGATACCGTCTTCGAACAAGGACTGATCGCGCTCGAAAGCGGCGGAGACAAAATTATCGCCCGGGACGAACATCACCACGCAATCGGGACTGCCCTCGATCCGCTCCCAATAAGATTTGCTGGAAAGATTGTTGAGCCGCTCGCGCATTTGCGCCGCGTGACGCTTCAAAAGCGCCTCGCGCTCGTCATCACTGGTGGCGGACAGCGCGTCGATATAGGCGGAAATCGGCGCCTTAGCGTCAACAACGATGACCCGCCCGCCAGCGACCGAAATCACCACGTCGGGCCGCAAGGATTCATCGTCGCCGCGAAAATGTTTCTCGGTGGCGAAGTCGCAATGCTCCACCATCCCGGATAGTTCCATCACCCGGCGCAGCGTCTCTTCACCCCAACGACCGCGCGTTTTGGGTGAGGCCCGCAGCGCATTGACCAGACTGGCGGTGACCGTTTTCACGTCCTCGTTCTTGGCCCGGACATCGTTGAGCGCGTTGGTGATTGCGCCGAACTGCTCCCTGCTGTCGTTTTGCAGCAGCTTAAGCGCGTCGTCATAGGCTTTGAGTGAATCGCCGAGCGGCTTTACCAGTTCGGCGATCTTCGCAGTGCGCTGGTCGAGGTCGTTGGCGGTCAGCTCTTTCTGGGAGGCAAACAGCGCGCCCGCCTGCTTGAGGAATTCCGCATTGCTGGCCTTGAGCACATCACCGGCCAAAAGCTGGAACCGCTGCTGCACGTCATCACGCAAAGCGGTGAGTTGCGCCACCTGCTCCTGGCGGGATTTCTCCGAAGCGGCAAGATTGGCCTCCAGCGTCGCCTTTTCGGCCGCCAGCGCGGCATGGGTTTCGCGCAAGGATTTGAGGTCGTCTTCGATCCGCACCAGAGACTCGATTTTCGCCGTGGCCCCCGCCAAGTCCGCCGCCAACTCCGCGGCGCGAACTCGGGACGATTCCGCCTCGGCAGCGCGTTCGCGTAGCGGCGCCAGCTCGGCATCAAGTCCCGCAAGCCGGGTCAGCGCTGACTGGATATCGCGTCCGCGGACGATCCAGACAGTCAGTGCGCCGATCGCCAAGGAGCCGATCGCCACAATCGATGTCAGCAGCCAGTCCATATCTTTCGTCCTGCCTCATGCCGGTTAGAACAAATAGCGTACTCGCACTAGGCAAGTCGAGCCGGATGGCGCAGCAAAAAAACGTGCCGTCCGCAGAAATGTTGCCGTAGACCGATTCCCATCGGCGGTGTCGCGTATAGAATCCACTTGGGGACAGAATCGCGGGAACGGCGGGCCATGGATGCGGAAGCCTTTGCCAGGAAATATCCGGGGGCGGTCGTTTTCACGCACGGCCGCAAGGGCGCTTCGGTAATGCTGGCGGTGGCGCCGCACCGGCTGGTGCTCAAGATCGACGGCACCATCCAATCCGAAAACGTCGTCGGCCTGCTCAAGGACATGCGCGCCGCCGGTCATCTTGCCTCCGACGACTTCAACGCCCTCATCGACCTCACTGCGTTCACCGGCGTGATCGACTGGGACGAGATCAAGAAGATCAGCGACGTCATGCCCAAAGGCGCCAGCCGCACTAACAAAAACGCCTATCTGGTGCATGACACCTTCTTGGCCATGGTGGCTAAGATTACGTCCGCTCTGTTCCCTCAAACCGAATGCGCCGCCTTTACAACGGAAAAAGAAGCGCGCGCGTGGCTGGGGTGGGAATGCTGACGTTCAACCCGCGTAAGGATCGTAGGTCGAGTCGGGATACCAGGACCCGGCGAACAGATCGTGCTGTCTGGCGATCGAACAGCGTTGCACGTGGTCGCTGTCGGGAAAGCTCGTCGGCGTTTGCGGATGCCCCCAATCGCCACCCCAGACCAGCCCGTTGGCCTTTGCCAGCTTCCCTAGAAAACTGAAATCGCCCTTCCAGGACGGCTGGCCGTTGATTGATTTTACCAAATCGCAGGCCAAGCCGTAGTGATGCACGCCGACGGCCTTCAGCTTCGTCGCGCCTTGACTGTACAGAAGCGCCTGACGGCTCTGGCTGCGATAGGTCTCGAACACCATCAGGTCGAAACCGTAGATCGACTTGGCTTGGGGAACGATCGTCTGCACCGCCTGCCGGGTCGCTGGTTCGAGCAGATCGAGGTCGCTGACCGGATCATTGTCGGTGAAGTGCGGGCTCTTGACGATCACATCCGTGTAGAAGCTCATGCGATGCCTCACGCAGAAAAGTGGACGAACACCAACATTCAACAGCCGCCTTCGGACTTTGCGGCGGACAGAGCCGGCGGATTGGCCACTTTCGGCGGCGCAGAGACCGGGGGCGCGGACAGGCTTTCGATCGCGGCACGCGCTTGGTTGACCGCATAGGGCGCAAACAGCGACATCCCGGTCAGCAGAAACTTGGAGATGGAGTTGATGCCCTGGATCTCGTGCCCGGTGGCAACGGAATAGAGTGCGAAAATCCCGAAGCCGAGAAACAGAATGAGCAGAGCGATCAGCCCGAAAAAGGCGATCAGACGGCTCGTGCTCGGCATCATCTTCGTGATCGCCACGCCAGCGTCGTTGGTGATCTCGGCTTCTTCCGCCAGCGCATCACCCAGATGCCAAGTCCCCGTGGTCCGCAAGCTGTTGCGGATCATCAAAAAAGCGCCGATCACGCTGACGTACACGAGGATAATGGCAGACAGAATGAACCATTGCGGCGCCGGACGAAATTCCGGCGGCTTCGTATCTTCTGCGGCCGAAGGCGAAGACTGCTTCGCAGCAGCGTCCGGTGCCGGAGACTGTGGCGCGGGCGGCGGTGTGGCTGTGTCCTGCTTCGCGCCGTTTTCCGGTGCCGTCGTCGTACTCACAGCCGGAGTATTCGGCGTGGGCGGACCAGCCGGTTCCGCTACGGCCGCGGTGGCGATCAAAATTCCCAAGAATGCTGATGCAATTGCGCAACCGATGACTCTCGACATGGGGGGCCCCCAATAAAAAGAGTTTCGACACAACGCTACTTCCGCGGTTCTGTTGGCGGAAGCACAACCATGGAGAATATCATGGCCGAGAAAGTTGACAACAATAAGTTGTGTGGCGCTAGCAGGAGACACTCGCGGCCAGGCGACCTACAGCGGCCGGCGCGCCTTGAAGGCGGCGGAGAGAGTGCCTTCGTCGAGGTAATCGAGTTCGCCGCCGACCGGCACGCCATGGGCGAGGCGGGTGACTTTAACGCCTGTATCCGCCAGCGCGTCGAGCAGGTAATGGGCCGTGGTCTGGCCTTCCACCGTCGCATTCATGGCGAGGATGATTTCTTCCACCCCGTCTTTGGCGCGGGTGATGAGCGAGGTCACGTTGAGCCGCTCCGGCGTGATGCCGTCGAGCGCCGACAACGCCCCGCCGAGCACGTGATAACGGCCCTTGAACACGCCTGCCCGTTCCAGCGCCCACAAATCGGCGACGTCCTCCACCACGCAGAGGATCCGGCCCTCGCGGCGCGGATCGCGGCACAGACCGCACGGGCTGGCGGTGTCGAGATTGCCGCAAATCTCGCAGGTTTTGATGGCGCGGGCGGCATCGGTAAGCGCCAGCGCCAAGGGCTCCATCAAGACCTCGCGCTTTTTGAGGAGATCGAGCGCCGCCCGGCGGGCCGAACGCGGACCCAGGCCTGGCAGTTTGGCCAGGAGTTGAATTAGCCGTTCGATCTCGGGACCGATGGTGGACACTAGTCTTCGTCCACTTCCGGCATTGGCGCTTCGGTTTCTGTACCAATTTCACTGGGCACGACATCACGCACTGCGATGATCTCGGCGCCGGGGAAGCGATCCATCACCGCCCGCACCAAGGGTTCCTGCAACACCGCTTCATGACGGGCCTGCTTGGCAGCTTTCTTCTGCTCGGCGATGGTCGGCGCACCGCCGTCTTTCGCCACCGTGACAGTCCAGCGGGTGGCGGTCCAATCTTTGAGGCGCTGCGCGAGATCGGCCGGCAGCGTGCGCGGTGCCCGCGGGGTGGGCACGAACTCCAGCCGGCCGGGCTCGATCCGCACCAAATGCATATCATTTTCGATGTGCACTTTGAGCAGTGGTGCGCCGTGGCTTTGGGCATACGCGGCAAGCTCTTCCAGATTGTGGAAGGTGGGTGCGTTGTCAGCGGCGGACACCATCGGCGCGGGCGCGGCGATCGCGGTGGGGCGTTCGTGGTTCGATACCGCCATGCGTGGAGCACCACCGGTCGGCGCACCGCCGGGGTTGCGGGGGGCGGCAGGAGCGGCGCCACCTTCCATCAGATCGCGCACCAGCTTGTCGGCGGGCGGCAGATCGGCGGCGTAGGCGAGGCGGATCAACGCCATCTCCAGCGCCTGCACCGGACGGGCAGCATCGCGCACTTCGAACAGGCCCTTCAGCAGCATCGTCCAGGCGCGGGTGAGCGACGGCACCGTCAGCTTGGCGGCCATTTCCGCAGAGCGCTTGGCTTCCGACGAGGCGCCGTCGAAGAAGCCTTCGGCGCCGGGGGCGACTTTGATGCGGGTGAGGAAATGGGTGATTTCGAGCAGGTCTTGCATCACCGCCAGGGGATCGGCGCCGCGGTCGTAAAGCTCGCCGAGCGAGGACAGCGCTGCGGCCACCTCGCCGCCCATCACCTTCTCGAACAGGTCGAGCACCCGGCCACGATCAGCGAGGCCGAGCATGCCGCGGATGGTGTCGGCAGTGATGACCGTTTCGGTGCCGTGGGCGATGGCTTGGTCGAGCAGCGACAGAGCATCGCGCACCGAGCCTTCGGCGGCACGGGCAACGAGGGCAAGCGCGGCATCTTCCAGACGAACGCCTTCCTGGCCAGCGATGTTTTCGAGGTGCTTGATCAGCTCCGCCGTCTCGATACGCCTGAGGTCGAAGCGCTGGCAGCGCGACAACACCGTCACCGGCACTTTGCGGATTTCAGTGGTGGCAAAAACGAATTTCACATGCGGCGGCGGCTCTTCCAGGGTCTTGAGCAAGCCGTTGAACGCTTGCTTCGACAGCATGTGGACTTCGTCGATGATGTAGACCTTGTACCGGGCCGAGGCGGGGGCATAACGAACCCCTTCAATGATCTCACGCACGTCGTCGATGCCGGTGCGGGAGGCGGCGTCCATCTCCTGCACATCGACATGACGGGATTCGGCAATCGCCCGGCAAGGCTCGCACACCCCGCACGGGTGGATGGTCGGCTCGGTCCGCTTGCCGTCGGGCCCGATGCAGTTGAGCGCCCGGGCGATAATGCGGGCGGTGGTGGTTTTGCCGACACCACGCACGCCGGTCAGCATGAAAGCGTGCGCGATGCGCCCCGTGGCGAACGCATTCGACAGGGTGCGGACCAGGGCTTCTTGGCCGATCAATCCGGTGAAATCAGAGGGGCGGTATTTTCGCGCCAGAACCTTGTAGTCGCCCGAAGGCGCCGCCGAGCCTGATGAGCCGGGCGCCAAACCTAATCCAAGGGAGGGTGCCTCTGTGTCGTCCATAGCCGCCCGAAAGCTCTCTTCTTGTCGCGCTTTCGGACGGAAAACCGGTGACCACTTTTCCTGAAAGCGCTTGAAGGAAGGTGGGAACCGGCGACGACCCGGACCGGATTCGTTACGGCTGCTTCCTTCCGGACCTGACCGGGTTGGCGAGCGTTCCGTCCGCCACCGGTTCCCAAGACGGATATAGAACGGCGCGCTGGGATTTGCGAGTCGGCCTTTGAAATGAAGCTGTTGACCGGATTTGGGACAGCCCTCACCGGCCGCCGCAAATTGCGGTTGCCGAAGCCGGATCAGGTAGATAATTCAGGTCTGGAAAGGTGTTAGGTCCATGCTCCCGTTTACCGGAAATCCCCTCGACCGCCGCTCGGACAAGCGCGGCAACATCGCCTGGGTGGCCGAACAGCTTCGTCGCGCCCGGGTGTTGCCGCTGTGGCAGACCCAGGTGCTGGTCACTGGCGCGCCGGTGCTGAAAGCGGCGTCGATCCCGGCCGGTCTCATCGGGACGCTGGCGGTGCCGGGGGCGCCGCTGGTGTTTCTCGGCCTCGACATGGAAACGCCGGTTTTCGCCCTTGACGTGTCCGACAATCTCGAGGCGCCCGAAGCGCTGAAGCCCTTTGGCGAGTTCCGCGATTTGCGCATTGCGTCATTGCTGCTGCGCCGCCACGACCTCGCCATCCTGTCCCAGGCCAAGGGCATGATCGAGTGGCATAGCCGGCATGGCTTCTGCGCCCGCTGCGGCACCAAAACCGTCCTCGCCGATGCTGGCACCAAGCGCGTTTGCCCGCTTTGCGCCACCGAGCATTTCCCGCGCACCGATCCGGCGGTGATCATGCTGGCGACCTATGGCGAACGCTGTCTGTTGGCGCGCAATGTCAACTGGACGCCGGATTTCTATTCCTGCCTCGCCGGGTTCATGGAACCGGGCGAAAGCATCGAAGAAGCGGTGCGACGCGAACTGTTCGAGGAAGCGGGCGTGGTGGCGGGGCCCGTGCGCTATTTTGCCAGCCAGCCCTGGCCCTTCCCGGCGGCGCTGATGGTCGGCTGCTATGCTGAGTGCGATGGCGACACGCTGACACTCGACCCCGGCGAGATCGCCGATGCGGTGTGGTACACCAAGGACGAAGCTCGCGCGCTCCTGGAAGGCCAAATCGAAGGTCGCCGCGGCCCGATAAAGTCGGCGATCGCGTGGCATTTGATTCATGGCTGGGTGGAAGGTGAATAGAGATTCACCCCAACGAATCACTTTTGCTTCCTTGTACACGCACGCTGCCAATAACGCTGATTTCAAAAATCGCTAGCTCGTAAAAGGTCGTTCAAGACCCTTTGAAAGGCTTTTGAGAACCTGAGCGCGGCCACTTGACACGCTCCCGCGTGCCATCGCGTGTTTGAGTTCTCACTGACCGTTGACAGGCTGGGGTCACAGATGAATGATGACCATATTCAAACACGCGTTGGCGCTCGACCGCCGGCGGACTCAACAGGAGGCCGTCGTGCGCGACTCTTTTGAATTTAAGATATTCGGGCTTTTTGCCGCCAAAGGCGAAGGACGAGCACCCGCGCGACACGCGGCGCGATTGGCGTGGCTGTTCGGCGGCGCCTTCTTTGTGCTGTTGATCGTCCTTCGTGTTCTCTCCTCCTTTTGAACCGTGGCAACGCGATGGACCGGCTCACGCGGAGACGCGGAGATGGCGTGCCCTTAACAGCACCAGCGCGTGGCGGTCGGACCTGAGTTACAGCATAAGAGTTTTGCATGGCTGCTCCGCGCCTCCGCGTGAATCACTACCTTTGGAAAAGCTGGTCGGTTTTTGCACCTGGGTCCTCTTCCGTCGCCCGTGCCAATAACGATCTACCTAAACGCGAAAAGTGTACGGCGCAGGCTCGTCCGGCTTCGCCACGCTTCGCCGCGACAAGCCGGGGATGACACCAGAGCGTAAACGTCGCAGCGCATGGGCTGTTTTATTTATCGTTCCCGCTTAGCCTGTGGCCAAAATCCGCCGGGAGGGCGTTCATGGTTGCCTGTCGCTTTGCTTGTGCGCTGATTGCTGCGGCGGCGCTCGCCAGTGCCAGCGCGTGGGGGCAAGGCACGCCTGCGGCTTGCAAGGGGCTGGCGGAGCTGAGGCTGGAGAACGTGCGGATCACCGCGGCGGAGCATGTGGCGCCGGGGTGGTTGTTTCCCAAATCGCCGTTCAATGCCTATTCCAAGCGCGCCGAAGCCCACACTTCGTTCTGCCGCGTGGCACTGACCATCGATAAGGAGATCCGGGCCGAAGTCTGGATGCCCGACATCTGGAACCATCGCTTCGAAGGCGTCGGCAACGGCGGACTGACCGGCGCGCTCAACTACCCCGAAATGGCGCGCGCGGTCGGCGCCGGATTTGCCACCGCTTCGACCGACACCGGCCACGAAACGCCGGACGGCTTCTTCGATACGAGTTGGGTCGCCGGCCATCCCGAGCGGGTCGAAAATTTCGCCTATCGCGGTCACCACCTGATGGCGGTCGCCGCCAAGAAGCTCATCGCCGCCTATTACGGCCGCGAACCGAAGAAGAGCTATTTCACCGGCTGCTCGTCGGGCGGCTGGCAAGCTTTGAGCGAGGCTGAACGCTATCCCGAAGATTACGACGGCATTGTCGCCGGCGCCCCGGCGATCAATTTTGTCCGTCTGCAATCGAGCGGCTTCGTCCAGGCTTGGCGGGCGCGACTCAATCCGAAAGGCAACCTGCCGGGGGAAAAACTGTCGCTGCTGGCCAAGGCGATGGTGGCGCAATGCGATGCGGCCGACGGCACCAAAGACGGTTTCATCACAGATCCGAGGCTGTGCAAATTCGATTGGTCGAAGGTGCAATGCAAAGCGGGCGACAAGCCCAATTGCCTGACCAAAGCGCAAATCGCGCGGGCCAAAACGTTGTACGGACCACAAACGACGCCGAAGGGCTTGAAACTTTATCCCGGTCTGCCGCTGGGAGTGGTTTCCGCTTTCGGGCCGCACTCGATCGCACCGGGACGTGATCCGTTCAAAGACACCATGATGATTCTGGCACTGAAGCAGAAGCCGTCATGGACGGTCGCGACCTACAATCCCGATCGCGACATGAAGCCAATCGACAAGGAGTTGGGCGCGATGCTGAACGCGACCAATCCCGATCTTTCTGCCTTCAGGGCGCGTGGCGGGAAACTGCTGATTTATCACGGCTGGGCCGACGGCCAACTCTCGCCGTTCAACACGCTCGATTATTTCCACGCCGTGCACGAGAAAAATCCGGGGGCGGACGCTTTTGTGCGGCTGTTCCTGATTCCGTCAATGGGTCATTGCGGCGGCGGCGAAGGGCCCAACGGCTTCGATTCCAATTCGGCGATCGTGTCGTGGGTCGAAACCGGCGAGGCACCTGACGACCTTACCGGCTATCACACCGCACCGGACGGCACGATTACGGCGACGCGCGCCTTGTGCGCCGAACCGCGCGTTGCGGTCTACAAAGGCTTTGGACCGGTCGACGAGGCGTCGAGCTTCGTCTGCAAGCTGCCGAAATAGCTACGGCATCTCGGTGCGATAGGGATGCGCCGGGTAGATGCCAAGCATGATCACGCGCGAGGAGAAGAACGACAGCTCCTCCAAGGCGAGGCGCACATTGCGCGAATCCGGGTGGCCTTCGATATCGGCGTAGAATTCGGTGGCGTTGAACGAGCCGCCGAGCTGATAGCTCTCCAGCTTGGTCATGTTGACGCCGTTGGTGGCGAACCCGCCCATCGCTTTGTAGAGCGCCGCCGGAATGTTGCGCACCCCGAACAGGAAGGTGGTGATCACCGGGCGGCCGTCATTGGGCGGATCGTCCGGCTCGCTGCCGACAATGAGAAAGCGCGTCATGTTATTGGGCGCGTCTTCAATGTCGGCTTTGAGGACTTCGAGGCCGTAAATCTCACCGGCCAATTTCGAGGCGACAGCGGCGCAGGTTGGGTCCTTCAACTCAGCGACGTGACGGGCCGCCGCTGCGGTGTCGTACCATTCCTTTTCGCTGAGACCGAGTGCCTTGGTCACCTTGCGCACCTGACCCAGCGCCGGAGCCTGGCTGAACACCGACGTCACGTTTTCGAGTTTGGCGCCGGGAAGACCAAGCAACTGATGGCGGACGCGATGGAAATGCTCGCCGAGGATGAACAGGCTTTTCTCGCCTTCGGGGATGAAGCCTTTCACCGGCCGACCGAAATGGCGCACCAGCATGTGTACATCGGCGATGCGGCCGTAGACGGAGTTCTCCACCGGTACGACGGCGAGATCAGTCTCGCCCGAGCGCACCGCTTCGAGCGCGGCCTCGAAGGTCGGTTGAGCGACAAACTTTGCCTGCGGCACCGCTTCCTTGGCCGCGAGATTGGCATAAGCCCCCAGCTCGCCCTGAAACGCCACCGTACGGGCGCGGGAGATCAATGTGTTGTCGCTCATTTATCTTTCCCGCGCGACGAGGGCCCGCGCTTTCTCGAGGTCGGCGGGGGTATCGACACTGAGCGGAACTTCGTCGACGCGGCCGACCGCAATCTTGATATCCGCCTCGATGGCCCGGAGCTGCTCCAGCTTCTCGCGCAGTTCGAGCGGTGAGGGCTGTAGCCCGACGAACCGCTGTAACGCCTCGCGGCGATAGACGTAAAGTCCGACATGGGCAAACCACGGACCTTTGCCGCTCGGGATGCGCGAGCGCGAGAAATAATGGGCGCGACCATAAACGCCGCCGACGTCCCAGGTGGCGACGACTTTGACGACACTCGGATTGTCGGCTTCGGCCGGATCGTCGATCTCGGCGGCGCAGGTGCCAATCTCGCCGCCGGTGGTCACCATGGCATCGAGCGCCGCCTTGATGCAGGCCGGATCAAAGGTCGGCAGATCGCCTTGCAAGTTGACGACAAAATCATGTTCAAAGCCGCGGTCGACGGCGTTCAGCGCTGCCCATATCCGGTCAGAGCCCGAGGGCAGATTCGCATTGGTCATCACCGCCCGCCCGCCGGCCGCCTCGACGGCTTGCTGCACTTCTTTTTCGGCGCAAGCGACAACGACAGGGCCGACCCCCGCCTCGACCGCCTTCTTCCAAACCCGCACGATCATGGGAACCCCACCGATATCGGCCAGGGGTTTGCCGGGGAGGCGCGTGGAGGCCATGCGGGCCGGGATCAGCACGATCGGTTTCATTGGGTCTCCCCTCCAAAAAGCGCGACAGTCTGCCGCGCTATTGCCCCGGGTTGGGCTTGTAATGTCGCACCCGGAGGTCCCATAGCGGGCCTCTTTTTCGTCCTCGTTCGCATCTGGCGCAAGGCCACATACGACGCACCGAAGTGATTACACGGAGCCAGACCTTATGGATTCCTGGGAATGGAACAAGATCGCCGGCGCAGTTCTCGGCGTTTTGCTCTTTGTTCTTGCTATACATTTTATCGCCGAGGCGATCACCAAGACACCCCTGCCGAAAAAGGCGGGTTATGCTGTGGACGTGGCGGAAGACTCTGAGGCCCAAACCACCGCCATTCCGGCCGCCGCTGAGCCGCTGCCCGATTTCGCCGCCGTGCTGCCGAGCGCCGACGTTACCCACGGCAAGGACCTCGCCACCCGCTGCCAGCAATGTCACGACGACACCAAGGCCGGCCCCAACAAGATCGGTCCCAGTCTGTGGGGCTTGGTCGACCGCCCGCGCGCGACCGCTCCCGGCTATTCCTATTCGAGCGCGATGAGCGCCAATCACGATCCGTGGACCTACGACAAGCTGTTCACCTACCTGAGGGCGCCAAACACCGACACGCCGGGGACCAAGATGAGCTACGCTGGTTTGCGCTCGCCCCAGGACCGCATCGATCTCTTGGCGTACTTACGAACCCTCGCCGAGACCCCGGCGCCGATTCCGGCGGCGACGAAGTGAGATTACGTGCGATGTCATTCCGGCCATGATGGTTTAGTCTAGTGCCCAAACCCAAACTCCTGATGATCGTGTCGGCCAAATGGAAGGGGCTGACAGACGCCAAGCTCGATAATGCCGAAGTGATAGTGGAGGGTCGTGACGACTACGCGCCCGGCTCCATCGATTATGTGATGAGCTTCACGCCGCCGCCGGGAAAGCTGGCATCCTTGCCCAACCTGAAGGCGGCTTTTTGCCTCGGTGCCGGGGTCGATGGTTTTTTGTCCGATCCCAACTACCCTCGGCGGGTGCCGCTGGTGCGCTTCGTCGATCGCACGCTGTCGGCCGAGATGACACAATATCTGCTGCTGCAGATCTTGATGCACCACCGCCGCCAGCGCTTCTTCGATGCTGCTCAGCGCGCGGGGCAATGGCGCCAAGAGACCTTACAGCGGCGCACCGAAGACACGCGAATCGGGTTCTTGGGGCTGGGCGCGATCGGCAGCTTCGCGGCAAAACGGCTGATCGATCTCGGATTCCAGGTCTCGGGCTGGAGCCGAACGCCGAAGGATATACCAGAGCTCAAGAGCTTCACCGGTGATGTGGCACTCGCGGCGTTCCTGGGCGAGGTCGACATTCTAATTTGTCTGTTGGCGCTGACGCGCCAGACGGCCGGCATCCTCAATGCTAAAACCTTTGCGGCGTTACCCAAAGGCGCCTTCGTCATCAATGTGGCGCGCGGAGCGCATCTCGTCGAACCCGATCTGATCGCGGCGCTCGATTGCGGGCATCTGTCGGGCGCGGCGCTCGACGTGTTCGCCGAGGAACCGCTGCCGTCGCAAAGCCCGCTCTGGGCTCACGCAGACGTGACGATCACGCCGCATATTGCTGCGGTATCTCAGCCGCAAGTCGTGCTCGATTATATCCGCGATGGGATTGCCGTATTCGAACGCGGCGAAACACCTGCAACCGTGGTAGACATCAATACCGCTTACTAGGAGAAGACCATGTCTGCGCAATACACCCTCGTGATCGGCAATAAGAACCTGTCGAGCTGGTCGCTCAGGCCGTGGCTGGCACTGAAGGCGGCTGGGGTGCCGTTCGATGAAATCGTGGTGCGACTCGACCAGCCGGAAACCCGCGCGTCCATTGCGCAGTATTCGGGTGCAGGCAAAGTACCGGTGCTGAAGATTGCTGAGAACGGCAAGACCCTGACGGTATGGGACAGCCTCGCCATTTGCGAGACTATTGCCGAGCGGCATCCCGAAGCTGGGTTGTGGCCCTCCGATCCGGCCGTGCGCGCCGTGGCCCGCTCCTATGCGGCCGAGATGCATGCGAGCTTTGTCGATGTGCGGCAGAACCTGCCAATGGCTTTTGCCAGGACGATCCCGGTGCCGGACCTGAATGATGCCATCAGAAAACAGGTGGCGCGCATCATCACCGCCTGGGAAACGGCGCTGGCGGCCCATGACGGCGGCTTCCTGTTCGGTCGCTTCTCGATCGCCGACTGCATGTACGCGCCGGTGGTGTCGCGATTCAAAACCTATGGTATCGACCTGGCCAAAGCCTCGGCGGCCTATCGTGAGCGCATGCTGGCGTTGCCGGGTTTGCAGGAATGGAAGGCCGCGGCCGAAGCGGAAATCGCGCGCGGCTGGAAGTAGCATTTTAGAGCCGCGCAACTTATCGGAAAACCGGTTCCCACTTTTCCGGTTGCGCTCTATTTCAATCTTCCGATTTCGCGATAGTAGCGCACCGCGCCGGGGTGGAGCGGGACACTCGCGAGGCTTGCCGCATCGCCGATGCGGATGTGGCCGAAATCGACCGCCTGCTGATCGAGGATCGCCCGGTTGCCGGGGTGATACAGTGCGCGTACGAGGTCATAAACCGCGCCCTGCGCGGCGCTGTCCCGCACGATCCAATAGGTGTGGCTGGAAACGGTCTCAAGCCGCGGCGTACCCTGATAGGTGCCGGCAGGAAGGGCATCGGCGGCAATGCCTTTTGTGCGAGCGAGGAGTTTCATCCGGCCTTTGCCATCGATTGGGATGAGGCGCGCCTGGCCGCGGTTCACCATGTCGGCGATGAGCGGTGCGGGCGCGCCGCCGAGGAAGAAGAAGGCGTCGATCTTGCCTTCGCGCATCAAACCGCCGCTGATTTCGTAGGTCTCGCGCACGGTTTTGACCCGGCGCACGCCATAGGCCTTGAGAATCGCTTCGGCGATGACGTCAGCACCGGAATTGGCATTGCCGAGTGAGACGCGCTTGCCCTTGAGATCGGCGATTGATCGAATCAGCGAGCGCCTCGGCACCACGAGCTGGACCTGTTCGGTGAAGAGATCGGCCATAACGCGGATATGCTTCTGCGGGCCGGTTTTCTGGAACGCACCGCGCCCGGCCACCGCATCGGCCACGACATTGCCTTGCGCCAATCCCGAAGCCGCGGCGCCCGCATTCACCGCCAGCACATTGGCGACCGCGCCATCACTCGATTTGGCCGAGACAATCACGCCCGGCGGGCCGCAGAGCGGACTTTTCTCGCACCGCGCCAAGCCCGGCGGGTGGCTGACCACCCGGGCGATCAATTCGCCGGCGGAAAAATAGGTTCCCGCTGCGGAGCCGGTAGCGATCTCGAACGACCGGCGCGGCGGCAACACTTGCGCCATGGCTGCAACGGCCACAGCGATGACGGCTACCACGATGAGGGGTGCTTTCACCACGCATCCATTCCCGCATAGCATTACGGCCGTAATTTGAGTTTTGTCCGGCACAAAACCTAATGCCTTTTGACACCCTACAACGGATAAAGCTGCGCTTCACAGCGCAATTTAAGCCTTTGTTGACCGCATTTCGTCATTGTGGCAAGGCAATAATAAGGCTTTTGTCCAATGTCCCGCGTTTGCCCCAGCCTCAGCGCCATCGCCGTTTCGGCCCTGTTGTGCACCACGGCTCTCGCTTCCCCGCCGCAGCAGTCCACCGCCACGCTGGCCCAAAGCGTCGATGCGGGCGTGCGCGATGCCCAAATCAAGCGCAGCCAGAAGGATTATAGCGGCGCAATCAAGCTGCTCAGTCAGCTCATGCTGGTGGCAGCCGACGATCCCCGCGTGGTCGGCGAATACGGCAAGGTGCTGGTGCAGCAGGGACGCGCCAACGAGGCGCTCGATTTCCTGCGCCGCGCCGTGCAGATCCAGACCGACGACTGGACACTCTATTCGGCGCTCGGCGTCGCTTATGACCAGAAAGGCGATTACGCCAATGCGCAAATGGCCTATCAGCGCGCGCTGCAGCTCCATCCCGGCGAAAGCGCGGTCTTGAACAACTACGCCATGAGCTGCTTGCAGGCCGGCGATCTTGAACACGCCAAGACACTGATCGCCCAGGCCGCATCCGCCTCGAAAGACGAACGCATCGCCAAGAACATGCAAATGATCGCCAGCCTCAAAGCGCCGCCAGCCGCCAAGACGCCGGTCGGGGTCGCTGCTCCGCTGCCGCACAGACCGGTCGCTTCGGCGCCGCCGCGCCAGATTGCGCGCACGCTGACGCCGGCGGAAGGCAACACCATCATGATGCAGGCCGTCCCCCACGATGCACAGGCCGGTCCGGTAAAACCGAAGGTGAAAAAAACCGCCTCGGCGACGCTAGCGGCCAAACGCGCCGCCGGTAAAGACATCCCGGCGCTGCGGCTTGCCAACGACCACCAGTAGGAAAATCAAGTACCCGTCGATCTAGGCCCCCTAAAGTGAGGGTGAGCACATCGATCAGACCATGTGCATCACGCGCATGATCGCCGGACCGATGATCACGACGAACAGGCACGGCAGGAAGAAAAGGATCATCGGCACGGTGAGCTTGGCCGGAAGCGCGGCGGCTTTCTGTTCGGCCGCGACCATACGCATTTCTCGGTTTTCCTGGGCGCAGATGCGTAAGGCTTGGCCCATCGGCGTACCGTAACGCTCGGCCTGGTTCAAAGCGGTGGCCACCGCCCTGACGCCCGGATGACCACAGCGCTTGGCAAGATTCTCGAATGCCTGCTTGCGGTCGGGCAGATAGCTGAGTTCAGCCGTCGTCAGCGCGAATTCCTCGGCAAGTTCGGTTGAAGACTGACCGATCTCCCCGGCCACCTTCTGGAAGCCAGCTTCGACACTCATTCCGGATTCGACACAGATGAGCAAAAGGTCGAGCGCGTCGGGAAACGTCGCCATGATCGACTTCTGACGCCGCGCGATTGCGTTGGAGATGAACACGTCCGGCAGATAATAGCCCACAAGCGCCGCCACCACCGACGCGACGAGCTTCATCATCGGCGACCAATGGAACGAGCCGATCACGAAGAAATAGAGCAGGCCAAAGGCGAAGAGCGCAAACGGCATCACAAAGCGGAAGAAGTTGAACACCAACAGCGGCGTCGGCCCGCGCATACCCGCCTGCTGCAGCTTTTGCTGGGTGCCTTCAGAGGCCACCAGCTTGGCGAGATCGAAGCGGTCGGAGAACTGCCTAATTAACTTGGTCGAACCGGTCTGTTCGGCGCGCAAAGTCGTGCCGCGGCGCTGGTTGAGCAGTTCCTTGTGGCGCGCGCGCAATTCCTCGCGCCGTGCGGCCACCAATTTGAGGCGCTTGTTGAGGTTGTCGCGTTCGAGCAGCGGCAGGCCGATGGTGACGAACGTCGCAAAAGCGAAAATCGCCGCAGCCGCCGTCGCCAGAAATCTAGCGTCGAACAACAGGTCAACGATGTCGATACCGCCGAACATGGCCCCTCAATGCTTGAAGTTGATCATTTTTTTCATGACCGCAATTCCCAGACCCATCCAGATGACACAGCCGACCAAGAGCAAATTGCCGACCCGCTCGGTGAACAGCAGCGAGATGTACGCCGGCGTCGTAAGATACACGAGGCCTCCCACAGCCGGCGGCAGCGAGCCGATGATCCCCGCCGAGGCCTTGGCCTCCGACGACATCGCCTTGATCTTGCCTTGCAAGCGCTTGCGGTCGCGCAGCACGGCGGCAAGGTTGCCGAGCGCCTCCGACAAATTGCCACCGGTCTTCATCTGGATGGTCATCACGATGCCGAAGAAGCTCACCTCGGTGGTGGGCATCGAATCGTACATCTTCTTGAGACCCTGTTCGAGCGTGAGCCCGACCTTCATGCCTTCCACCAGCTTCTTGAACTCGCCGCCGACCGGATCGCGGAACTCGCCGGCGACGATACGCAAGGCGTCGCTGGTGGGAAGGCCTGACTTCACAGAACGCACGATGACGTCGATGGCATTGGCAAAATCGGCAGTGAACTTTTTTTCGCGGCGGCGTTTCAGAAATCCCAGCACCCAACGCGGCAGGCCGAACCCGGCGGCAAAACCGCCAAGCCCTGCAACCAGGATCGTTTGGCCCTTGAACATCAAAATAAGAACGGCCACGAGCGCAAGCGCGGCCGATGCAATCCAAAAGGTCTTCGGCTGGGTGCCAAACAGACCGGCCTGATCGAGCCGGCGGCGGATGGTAACCGTCGTCTTCTTTTCGGCCTGCTTCTTTTCGAATTCCTTGAGTGCAGTCTGCATGTTGCGCTTGCGCACCACGCCCGCATCGTTCTTGCCGAGGCGCGCCTCGGGTTTGGTGAGTGCCGCGACGCGCGCCTTGGAGCGGTCGCCCTCACCTGCCAGCGCCATCACGGCGCCGCCACCCAGGAGCACAACCAACATCACGGCGAGCACCAACACCATGGCTATCCCTGCAGTGCGTCGAGCGCTTCGGAGAGCTCGCGTTCCATTCCGAAATAACGGGCCCGTTCCCAGAACTTCGGGCGCACGATGCCAGTCCCAACATGCTTGCCTTTGATGCGGCCGGATTCGTCCTCGCCGTCCATCTCGAACTTCATCAAGTCCTGGGTGATGACGACGTCGCCTTCGGTGCCCACCACTTCGGTGATTTCGGTGATGCGGCGCGAGCCGTCGCGCAAACGCTCGGCCTGTACGATGACGTCGATCGAGCCGACGACCATCTCCCGGATGGTCTTGGAAGGAAGCTGAAAGCCGCCCATGGTGATCATTGATTCAAGGCGCGAAATGGCTTCGCGCGGGCTATTGGCGTGCAGCGTGCCCATCGAGCCGTCATGGCCAGTGTTCATTGCCTGCAACAGATCGAACGCCTCGGGCCCGCGCACTTCGCCGACGATGATGCGTTCGGGGCGCATACGCAGGCAGTTCCGCACCAGATCGCGCATGTTTATCATGCCCTGGCCTTCGAGGTTCGGCGGGCGGGTTTCAAGGCGCACCACATGCGGCTGTTGGAGCTGCAATTCGGCAGCGTCTTCGCAGGTAATGACGCGCTCGTCCTCGTCGATAAAGGCGGTGAGGCAATTGAGCAGCGTGGTCTTGCCCGAACCGGTGCCGCCGGAGATCAAGATATTGCAACGGCAGCGTCCGATCACGGCGAGGATACGGCTGCCCGCTTCCGATATCGATCCGAAGCGGACCAGATCGGCGAGCTTGAGCTTGTCCTTCTTGAACTTGCGGATGGTCAGCGTCGGCCCGTCGAGCGCTAGCGGCGGAGCGATAACGTTGACGCGGGAACCGTCCAGCAGGCGCGCATCGCAGATCGGCGAGGATTCGTCGACGCGGCGGCCGACCTGACTGACGATGCGCTGGCAGATGTTCATCAGTTGGGCGTTGTCGCGGAAGCGCACGCTGGTAAGCTGCACCCGCCCGCCGACTTCGATGAAGACGCGCCCCGCCCCGTTGACCATGATGTCGGAGATGTCGTCGCGCGCGAGTAGCGGTTCGAGCGGACCGTAACCGAGCACGTCGTTGCAGATGTCCTGCAGCAACTGTTCCTGCTCGGCGATCGACATCACTACGGCTTTGATCGAGATGATCTCGTTGACGATGTCGCGGATTTCTTCGCGCGCCGAATCCGGATCGAGCTGGGCGAGTTGGGCCAGATCGATGGTGTCGATCAGGGCGGAGAAGATGGTCGCCTTGATCGCGTAATAGTCTTCCGAACGACTGTCAGGCGTGAAAACGGGTGCGGAGGAAGCCTTGGGCGCGATCACGACTGGCGGCGCACCCATTGCGGCCGTCGGCGGCGGAACGTCGGGCGTGCGCGGACGCTCGGCGGCGTGAACCGGCCTTGCATCATCAACCGTAACGCGTCGTCCGAATCCCATTTATGCCCTCTTCTTGCCGGCAAATAGCGACAGGAACGATTTCGGCTGGGCCGCGACAGGCTTACGCCCGGTGAGCGATCCAGCGAAGGCGCGGATACCGTCGACCACGGCGCCTTTCTGGCCGAGTTCGGCGAGCATCTGGCCGTTGTTGGCAGCCTGACCAAACACGGCTGCGTCGTAGGGCAGAACCAGCGCCGGTTCGCCGCCAATGGTCTCGGCGAAGTCCTTGACCGGAATTTCCGGACGCTTGGCGACACCGACCTTATTGAGTACGACGCGCGGCGGCACATCGTTGGGGCGATTGACCTTGAGCAGATCGATGAGGTTCTTGGTGTTGCGCAAGCTCGCCAGATCCGGCGACGCCACCAGCACAATCTCGTCAGCAGCGATCAAAGTACCTTTGACCCACGGCGTCCAGATGTGCGGCAGATCGATGACGACGCAGGGCGAGGATTGACGCACCGCGTCGATCACCGCCTCATAGGCGTCGTGACCATATTCGTAATCGCGCTCGATCGAGGCAGGGGCGGCAAACAGCGACAGGTAATCGCCGCGCTTGAGCAAAATGCGCTCCAAGAGCACATCGTCGAGACGCTCGGGCGTCGCCAGAGCATCGGCGATGCTCTGGCCGGGCTCGTCGTTGAAGTCCAAAGCGACGGTGCCGAACGGCAGATCAAAATCGATGATGGTAGTGTTGATGTGCTGCTCTTCAGCAATCACCCAGCCAATATTGTGGCACAGCGTCGAGGAACCAACACCACCGCGGGCACCCCAAAAAGCGATGACGCGACCGATCGGACGCCTGCCGGGATCGGAATAGAGTCCGGAAATGACCTCGATCAGATGGATCGGATCGACCGGAGCCACAAGATATTCGGAGGCGCCGCGGCGTATCAACTCGCGATAAAGTTCGACGTCGTTGACGCGGCCGATCACCACCACCTTGGTAGCGGCGTCGCACACTTCGGCAAGACGATCGAGTTCCTCCAGCGCCGCGCGGCCGCCGAGACGAGTTTCGACGATCAACAGGTTCGGTGTCACCTGGCCCGTTAACTGGTCCACCGCCGCTCCGATTCCGCCGAGTTGCACCGTGAGCTGGGCTTTGGTCAAACGGCGGTCGACCCCGGCGCGCTGCAAGGCAGCCCCGGTATCGGGGAATTCGCAGAAGGCGTGAATCGAAATCCGCGGCACGGGTCTTTCGTGCGGTGCGGCCCCGAAGGGTTCAAGAGTCTGCGACGGCGGGTTGTTCATGGCCGACACTCTAGTTATTGTTCACTTCAGACACGGCGCCCGATTGGGCTTTGCTCTTTTCGGACGCGGTTACCTTGCCCTTTTCGTAATTGTCGAGCACCTGGCCGCGGCGGACTGTGTCGGCGGGATCGGAGGGACGCATCTCGATCAGATCGCGCGGATCGGCAACCTGGGCGGCGATGTTGTGCTGCACGGCGCAGCCGAAATTGCGCGTGGGACGATTGCCGTAGGTCATGGCGACATTGTCCGACCAATCACCGCAGGGATCAGTCTTAGCGCCGTAGGCGATGTAACCGATCTCGACACGGGGCTCGGCCCCATCATGGGTGCCGACCATGATGTCTGAGCGTGGCACGCCCATGCTGAACAGACGCGCGCCGAAATAAGTCAGGGCAGTGGCGCTATCGGCCCCTTGCGGCGCCGACACCGAGATCGATCCCGAGCCGCGCGACAGATAATCGGCAACGAAGGCTTCAAACCGCGCCGCATCGTCTGGCAACAGCCCGGCGTCCGGCGCCGAGAAGGATAGCTTGATCGCGGCATACCGCGGCTCGACCGCGATCGGATGATTGACCATCGGATCGGCCATGGAAAGCTCGTCCGTCGGCGAGGCGCAACTTCCGGCCAGCAGGACCGCACCGATTGCGGCGATACGCAGAATATCTTTGAAATTCATCATGGCCGCTGTCCTATTGCACAATATAGCCACCTGCCGCTTCCGCCGTTTTCGCCGTACCGCCGCTGTCGCGACTGTAGATGGCGTTGAGGCGGCCGAGCAGAAGGGCCTCGGCGTCGGTGGGCACCACAAAGCCGTCGGTGGATGCTGCGAACTTGGTTTCGGTGGCCGGCTTCACCAGATAGGCGGTGACCAGCACGACCAGTTCGGTTTCCTCGTTGGAGAAGTCGCGGCTACGAAACAGCGCGCCGAGAATCGGCAAGTCTTTAGCGCCCGGGAACCCTTCGAGGACTTGCTTGGTGGTGTGCTGCATCAAGCCGGCGATGGCGAAGGACCCACCCGACGGTACTTCGACCGTGGTTTCGGCGCGGCGCACCGATAGGGCTGGAATGGTCGTCGTGGTCGACGATGTCGAGCCCTGCAGGGTGTAAGAGCCCGTGTTGGTCAGTTCGCTCACTTCGGTCGACAGCTGCAGCGAAATCCGCCCTGGACCGAGCACCACCGGCGTGAACGACAGACCGATGCCGTACTGCTTGAAGCTGACCGAGACGTTGCCAGAGGAATCGCGCCCCGACGGCACCGGATATTCGCCGCCCGCCAGGAACTTCGCCGTCTCGCCCGACACGGCGGTGAGATTAGGTTCGGCCAGGATATGCACCAGACCGACCGACTCTAGCGCCTTGAGGGTGCCAGAGAGGTTGCCGTTGCTGACCTTGATTTGAGAAAGATCGCTCAGCGCCGAGCCGACGATGCCGTAGGGATTTGAGGTCGCGCCGGAGATCACCGTCCCGCCGATGGTGGTGGATGCCTGCGACAGGTCGATGCCGAGCTGCTTCGACACGGAGCGCTGCATTTCGGCAATGCGCACTTTCAGCATCACCTGCTCCGAAGAGCGGATGGCAAGCACATTGACGACCTTCTTGGCATCACCGGTGAAGGATGCGGCGATATCGGCGGCGCGCTGGGCTTCTTGGACGCTGGCGACATGACCGGTGAGCACCACCGTATCGTTGATGGCCTGCGCCTTGATGTCGGTATCGGGGAAGGAGAGCTTGATCAGTTTGGCGAGATCGGTGGTGTCCTTTTCGACGCGGATGTCGATCGAGGCGATTTGGCGGCCAGATGTGTCGAAAAAGAAAGCGTTGGTCTGACCGCCCTTCTGGCCCATTAGGAAGATGCGCCGCGGCGTGCGCACCACTGCGTCGACGATTTCCGGATTGGAGACGAGCACATCGCGCGCGTCGGTGTCGATCTCGACCACCGCCGCCTTACCGAGACCGAGGGTGACGCGCTGATGAACCGGCAGCGGCACGTTGCGCGTCGAAACCACGATCGTTCGCGCCGAGGCTTCCTCGGCGGCCGGCGGGGCCGCAAATGCACATTGGACCGCGAGGAAGGCCGCGGCCATGGCGATAAGGGGAACAAGAACCTTGCGCATTACTGTGCTCCTCCGCCGCCGGATTTTCGAATCTGGCCGTAGCGGATCACGGTTACCAATCCCGATTGGTCATCGCCGGTTTGTGCGGCGGAGCTGGAATTATTTTCCGTCGTGGCGGCCGATGCGGTAGCGGTCAACTCGTCGCCGAGACTACGCAAGGACAGCGTCAGCGTGCCCATCGCCTCGGCGGTCGCCATCGTGCGCGCCTGATCGGGTGTGAGTTCGAGTGTGACAGTCTTCACATCCGGCGCCGCCTTCTGGTCCTTGTTCTCGACCACCTGGTCAACCGCCAGCACGCGCACATCAACAAGCACGGTGCGCGTGATACCGCGCTTAGGGTTGTCGCCCGTGACCTGCGTGAGATTGATGTCGACGCGATTATTGGGAAGAATGAAACCGCCGGCGACGGACGCCACCGAAACGGGAATCGAAACCGCGCGCATACCCGGCGTAATCGTTGCCGCCATGAAACCGGTACCCTGGCTCTTAACGATTTTCGCAAAGGTCACGGGCTCGCCTTCGACCATCGGGGCGCGCACCACCATACCTTCGACGATCGCGGCGGCGGTGGCACCGGGAGTCTGGCGAATGAAATTGGGATCGATGGATTTCTGCGGCCACGCCTGCCAGCGCACCTGTTGGGGCAGGATAGGCTTGCCGGGATCAAGCCGCGCTGCCGCGACGAGCACTTGGAAAATCGCGACTGGCGCCGGCGCGACTTTGGCTTCGGCCTGTTTGGTGCCGCCACCGACGAAACCGCGCACCATGAGGGCGACAACGCCCGCAGCACCAGCCGCCAGCAAGAGAACAACTAGTCTCCGCGTGTTCATGATATGGCTCCTTTTAACTCTATACGAGCACGGAACCCTTTAGGGATTGCTTAATGAGGTGCTGAAAAACGCCCGTAAAACAGTGGTTACGCTTTGCTTTATACAAGTCCTACCGCGCGCAGAATCTGCGCTGACGGCAGCACCACCAAGGCACCGGCGGCGAGCGCAACACCGTAAGGAATGCCGGACCGTTGATCGTGCAAACGCGCAATCCAGCCCTGGCGGATCAGCCCGGCGGGCAGTGGCACGCGGCGCGCCACAAGCAGCACGATGGTAAGTGCCCCGCCCAAAAGCGCGGCAACCAGCGCGTAGGACAATAGATCGCCGAAACCGAACCACAGCGCGGCAGCGGCAAATAATTTGGCATCGCCGCCGCCGATCCAACCGGCCGCAAAGAAAGCAAAACCCGCCACCAGCGCGACCACTCCAGCGGCCAGATGCGCACCCCACGCCGCGCCGGGAAGGCCCGAAAGGGCGGCAAAAATCAGGAATGCCGCGACGATGCCAATAGGCAGGAGGTTGGGGATCGTATAGCTCGCCAAATCCCAGCCGGCGGCCAGCGCGAGCAACAGCGGCAGCACCATCATCACCAGAAATGTGCTCATCTGTCTGCCTTGCCGAAAACAGGAACGGCCGCCTCACGGCGGCCGCCTGTTGTCTCAACCGATGAAAGCGGCACTTAACCTCAACTCATCGTCGATTTGATCACGAAACTTACAGAGCGCTAGCGACCGAGCCCAATTTTGCGTTCAGGCTAGTGCCGATATTCGTCAGCGCGGTGATGATCACGACCGCAATCAACGCAGCAATCAGACCGTATTCGATCGCCGTTGCACCGGACTCATCGCGCACAAAACGCGAAAAAATGTTGTTCATATAGACCTCCGCTTGTGGACACCCTAGGATCCGCGGCGTCCCCGTTTGCGACGGTTGACTGCCAGGACCAACAAAGCTTAGGCGTGGAGGTTTAATGAGACCCTAAATTGTTCCTGCCGGATTTCGAAGGTTTGTGCCACAATGATACGAAAAGTGGCGTCTGGCCGAGTGTGCCTTACTTAATTTTTTCCATCTGTTTACCAGACCAACGAAACTTGGGGTTCCTTACGATTTCGCGTCAGACACTTGACGGCAGGCAGCAGCCTAAAACACGCCTGGCAAAAGCCGGAAACGCACCTGCTTGGCAAAAGCACGATAGTCCTCATCCTGCATGAGGACTTGTTCCTCGCGCAGAAGACGCAAGACCTGCACCGCCAACGTCGTAGCGTATAGCAATGCCGTCACCGTGGTTGGCGTACTCAAGAGAAAGCCGATGTGCGTAATCGTGTACCCCAGATACATGGGATGACGAACGAACCGGTACGGTCCCAACGTCACAATACCTCGGTTCGCCGCAATGACACCGAAGCTTCGC
This sequence comes from Alphaproteobacteria bacterium UBA1301, assembly GCA_002307725.1. Taxonomy (GTDB): domain Bacteria; phylum Pseudomonadota; class Alphaproteobacteria; order Micropepsales; family Micropepsaceae; genus Rhizomicrobium. Next base: position 176,629 of record DBUB01000008.1, read on the forward strand.
CCCAAAACGACTTTCGCCGCCAGCTGGATGAAGGTCCCAAAAACCATGACAAAAAAACAGATGTTTGCTGGCACCAACGGGACAACCGTGGCCGGGTGCACCAGGAGCGGAAGGGTGACGCCGGCCATTCCGAGCAGCCAATTCGTCGGACGGCGCGATAGCGTTTCCGATCGACTGCGCAGCAGGATCAGAACGAACGAAATTGCCTCCGAGATCACCAGCAACACGTCGAGGAGATTCGTGGGGCGTCCTGCGCCGGACAGCATGAGCCAGGCAAAGCGGGAAAAAACGATAAAAACAAACGCGCGTTCGCAAATATCGAGAATCACGGTTGGACGTGAACATGACACCGCGGGAGGTACTACCGCTTTGTTCGAGTCCTCCATCATACCTTCCTGTTGCGATCGAAGCGGAGAATGTATGTCGTGCTCTCAACATTTCGTAAAGAACCTGCTTACCAAGGATCACGCCGTTCCTTTACCGCGCGTTTACCACAGCTTTAGAAAAACAATTTCCTTTGCCGCGGTAATCGCTAGGTATCAATCCTTATGTGGAAATTTACCGCGGTGCATTACGCTGCAACCAGCAACCGCAGGGGATTCAAAGCCATGCGCCGCGTCGTTCTCGCCGCCTTCAGTGCCGCTGCCGCAACGTTCAGTCTGAGCGGGGCCTATGCCGGTTCTGCGATGAGCGTGCCGCTGGATGAAGTGCGCGTTGTCTCCTTCGCCAAGCCCGTCTCGGTTCTCTATGTCGGCAATCCGGTCATCGCTGACGTGCTGATCATCGACAACCGTCACGCCTTCGTTCAAGGCAAAGCCTTCGGCACCACCAATGTCGTGGCACTCGATTCCGCCGGCCACCCTGTCGCCAACCAACAGATTGTGGTTGCGGGCAAGGCTGGCGGCAGTTCAACGGTGACGCTGCAGCGCGGCAGCCAGCAGATGACCTATGCCTGCGCCGGTAACCGCTGCCAGCCCGCGCCGCAGCCGGGCGACTCCAAGGATGCATTCGAAGCCGCAACCGATCAGATCAGCAAATACCAGGGTCTGTTGTCGAAGGCAGGCAGTAGCGGCGCCCAGTAGGCGCGTCTGGCACTTCCTGCACGGAAACCGCTGCACACTTTTCGAAATAGCACACCCCCCTGACGCACAGAGTGGTGATCTGCTGCGCAATATCACTGAACGCCGCTTTCAGGTCGCCGCCGGTGGCCGGGACGAAGGCGGCGGTTACTGTGTAACGCGGAGATTGGTGATCTGCTGGGCGATGTCGTTGAACGCCGATTGGATCAGGCTTGAGCTGGTGAGGTCGTAATACTTGCTCGAGTCGGTGGCGCAGGACTGCAGCACTGTCGAACTGCCCTGCGCACCATTAAGGTCGACAAACACCGTGTAGATCGTGATGCCTGCGGCCTTGGCGTTGGCGCAAGCGTAGGCCATGCGCGCATCCACGGCCGAACTCGTGTTGCTGCCGTTGCCCGACCAACGGTTTTGCGTGTTTAAGCCGTCACTCAAGAGAATGATGACGCGTTGGGTATCATCGGGTAGCGTCGGCGCACTGAGCGGCACCCCTTGCGTCATGGCATGCCAGCCCCACACCAGACCGATGGTCTGGTTGGTCGAGCCGTTGGCCACCATTGAGTCGATCGCACTGTTGAGTGCCGTCCAATCGTAACTCAGCCCCATGACGGTAGAGCCTGGGCAGGCCTGATTACCGTTCTCCGCCACCATCATCGAATTGGCCGTGCTCGCCGTCGGCGTTGTGACCGTAACGTCGTAATCTGTCGAACTGGTGGGGGCCGTGCTGCTGCCACGATCAGTGACACAACCAGTCCAAGTGCTCGTGGCATTGGCCGTCCAGGTGTGGCTGTAGGTTTTGGTTTTCGAATTGTACACCGAATTGTAGCAGCCGTTGTAATAGTGGCGCGTATAGGTGTTCAGGCTCGGGCAGATTAGGCCGTTGCTCTGGATCTTGGTTATCTGGCTGCTGCCGTTCGTCGAATTGGCCTGACAATGGTAGTAGTTGACAGAGTCGCTCCACGGGCAACTGCTGTTGGGACCAATACTCGACCCCGGTTTGCTCGGTGGTTCAGCTTGGAAATCGGTGAAGCTCAACCAACTTGAACTGACGTAGCTGGTCCCCAAAAAGACATCGCGCGCGAAAGGAATGATGGCGACTTGCACGTCGCCGTCAGTGGATGTGGCGCTTTGCAGCATGGAGAGCAGTGAGTGCGACGCCGATTTCAACGCCGTCATCTTGCTGAGACCAGTCGTGTCGGTCTGGCTCATCGAGCCGGTATTGTCGAGCACCAGCGCGACCCACAGCTTGGTTTGGCCGTAAGTGACCGTGCTGCTCGCCGTGACGGGCCAGGACGTAAAGCCGAGCGCATGCAACACCGTCGTCGGCACGTCGCAGGACGTGTTGACGGTGATGGTCTGGCCGGATGTGGTGACGGTCAGCGCGACCGGCGTGCCGTAGTCGGAACTTTGGTGATAGTTGGCGTTGAAGTACTGCTGCGCCAGGGTCTGCATCTGCGCCGTGGTGAGGTTCTTGGACTGGGCGACCGCCAGCGCTGCCGCATCGAGCGCCGCCCCCATCGCGGTTTTGACCACAACCGCGCGCGCGTAATCGATTGCGCCGCCGGTTGCCAGCATCAGCGGCACCAGCGCGAGCGCATAAATCATCGCGACATTTCCTCCGCAGCCAGCCACAAACCGGCGCATCCTTGCGGATAAGAACCGCAGCACAGCATTCCCCTATTGGACTCCGTTGAAAGATGGCGCCGAGGGCCTAAAGAAATCGTTCCAATTTATGCGCACCGTTTCGGTAACGGCTGCAGCCGCTCTCGTTAACCACTGGTTCAGCATCACGAGCAAAATCACTACGAACACACGCCCGGCGAGCGTCTAATGCCGTGTTTCTGCCAAAAGGTGGACGGGGAAGCCGGTGTCGCGATTCATGATGAAGATGCGGGTTCGCGTGAAGCGACGCCTGGAACAGGCCGCCTGCCGCGTTCGCGCAAAATCGGCGCGCCTCAAGACGAACACCTGTTCTTCAATTGGTCGTGCAATTTCGCGGAAAACCGCTTCACACTTTTCCGCATTGCGCTCCCGCTCTGGCTCGGCCGCAATCGAATTCGCCTTCATAGCACCGATCTTCTTCTTGTTCCTGATGGCGACCATGGAGACGGGCCTCATCTATCTCAGCAATTTTGTGCTGCAGAACGCCACCAACGATGCCGCGCGCCAGATCCGCACCGGCCAAGTGGCGGCGAGCAGCATGACCCAGGCGCAGTTCCGCACCCTGATCTGCAACGGGATCGCCCCACTGCTGGCCTGCGACACCAACCTGCAGATCGATGTTGAGACATTCACCAGTTTCACCTCGGCCAGCATCACCGATCCGCTCACGGCAAGCGGCGGCCTCGATTCCACGCTCAACAATTGGGCGCCAGGAACGGTATGCAGCATCGTCCTGGTCCGCACCTTCTATACTTGGAATGTCGCCACACCCTTGTTGACGCCGTTCCTGGTCAATATGTCCAGCAACAATCACCTGCTGACCGCGGCGTCGGCATTCCGCAACGAGCCCTATGACACGTCGGTGTCGGGATGCTGAAACGCGCCATATCATACCTATGCGATCGCAAGGGCCTCGCCGCGGTCGAGTTTGCGCTGATCGCACCGGTGATGGCGCTCATGTTCTTCGGTGCGGTGGAACTGTCGAGCGCGCTCGACTGCAAATCGCGCGTGGCGCGGGTATCTTCGACCGTTGCCGACTTGGTGGCGCAATCGACCGCGGTTTCGACGGCCGATACCACCAACATCTTCAACGCCGCCAACGCGATCCTTTACCCTTATGCTGCGTCCAATGCCAAGATCGTGGTGACCAGCCTCGTCGCCGACTCGAACGGCACAGTCACCGTCGGCTGGAGCGATGCCCAGAACACCTCGACGCGCACGAGCCCGCCGGCGAGCATTCCCACCGGCATTCTTCCGGCCAGCTCCAGTGTGATTTACGCGGAGGTCACCTATTCCTTCACGCCGGCGATTTCCTATTTCCTCGGCACCGTCGACCTGACAGATAGCTTCTATTCCAAGCCGCGGCGCAGTGTAAAAGTCACGCACAGTTAATTCCTGATCAGGCTCCTGACCGTCTAACCCTTCGGACGCGTCGGCCGCATCAAACCCTCCTGCGTGACAGACGCCACCAGCGCCCCGCCGCGGGCGAACAAGAGGCCGCGATTGAAGCCGCGTGCGCCCGAGGCCGACGGGGAGTCCTGCACGAACAACAACCACTCGTCGATGCGGAACGGGCGATGAAACCACATCGCGTGGTCGAGACTGGCAAGCTGCACAGTGTCGTCGTACCAACCGATGCCGTGCGGCAGCATCGCGGTGCCGATGATCGACATGTCGGAGGCAAACGCCGCCACGCAGCGGTGCAGCGCCGGGTCGTCCGGCAACGGCCCCGAAGCGCGGATCCAAGCCATTTCGTGCGGCGGCCGCTTGTCCGGGTTGAAATAGGGACGCGGGTCGATCGGCCTCGTCTCGATCGGGCGCGGCCGGAACGCCAAGGCGGTAAGATCGGGCGGAACGCGGGCCGTGATCGTGGCGCGCAACTCGGTATCGCTTGGCAGGTCTTCCGGCGCGGGCACATCGGGACGCTCAAAGGCGTGCTCGTAACCCGGCTCGTCCTTCTGAAACGATGCTTCCAGCGTAAAGATAGGCCGGCCATGCTGGATCGCCACCACCCGCCGCGATGTAAAGCTGGCACCGTCACGCGAGCGGTCAACCTCATAAAGAATCGGAACCTTGGGATCGCCGGCCCTGAGGAAATAGGCGTGCAGCGAATGACACAGCCTGCCTTCGACCGTGCGATTCGCCGCCATTAAGGCCTGACCCAGGACTTGGCCGCCGAAGACGCGTTGGATCCTGTCCTTGGGACTGATCCCGCGAAAAATGTTCTCCTCGATCTTCTCGAGGTTGAGCAGATCGAGAACTTCCTGGATAGGTGCGGTCATGGCGGAAAGCTAAACGCGTGGCGGAACCGGGCGCAAGCGCGCCGTCGATTGCATTTGCTAGGGCGGCCTCTTCCATATAGGTAACCGGCCGGAACTGGGCCCGGGGCTGAATTCGAAGAAGAACATGGCCAACGAATTGCTCGAACGCGCCGCTCATCAGCGGCCCGCAAATACCAAAAGAGGCGCTTTGGAGCGCCTGTTTACACTTATGTTTCAGGGCTTTGTTTATAACCAGATCTGGGAAGACCCGGACGTCGATCTGGCCGCGCTTGACCTAAAGCCCCACCACCGTCTGCTCACCATCGCCTCGGGCGGCTGCAACGTCCTCAACTACCTGGCCGCCGACCCCGGCCGCATCATCGCGGTTGACCTCAATCCCAATCACGTTGCACTGACGCGTCTGAAACTATGCGCCCTCGCCAACCTGCCGAGCTATGAAGACTTCTTCCGCTTTTTCGGCGAGGCCAACGACAAGGCCAACCGAACCGCCTACGACACTTATCTCGCCGACAAGCTCGATCCCGAAACGCGCCGCCACTGGGAAAAGCGTAATCCGTTCGGCAGCCGGCGGATCAACATGTTCGCGCGCAACCTGTACCGCTATGGTCTGCTCGGACGCTTCATCGGCATCCTGCATGTGGTCGCCAAACTGCACGGCAAGCGGCTCGATGGCATGCTCGACGCCAAGACGCCGGCCGAGCAGCGTGCCGCCTTCGACCGCCTGATCGCGCCGCTGTTCAACAACAAATCCATCCGCCTGTTGTCGAAGAGCCCGGTGTCGCTCTACGCCCTCGGCATTCCGCCGGCCCAATACGACGAACTGGTCGGCCCCCATGGCAACGTGATGACCATCTTGCGCGAACGGGTCGAACGGCTGGCCTGCGATTTTCCGATTCATGAGAACTATTTCGCCTGGCAGGCGTTCGGACGTGGCTACGACACCGCCAATCGCGAAGCGGTGCCGGCCTACTTGCGCGCCGACGTCTACGAGAAAATCAAGACACGCACGGGCAAGGTCGAAGTCCATCACGCCATGCTGACCGACTTCCTGAACAAGCAGGATGCGCAATCGCTGCACCGCTTCGTGCTGCTCGACAGTCAGGACTGGATGAACCCGGCGCAATGCTCATCGCTGTGGGCCGAGATCGATCGCACCGCCGATACCAAGGACGCCCGTGTCATCTTCCGAACCGCTGGTGCCGAGAGCCCGCTGCCCAAGAAGCTGCGTCCCGGCCTGCTCGACCCGTGGCACTATCTCGAAGAAGAGAGCAGAGCGTTCCACGCTCAAGACCGCTCCTCCATCTACGGCGGATTCCACGTCTATGTCCGCAGAAGTTGAAAATCACAGCGACCTGATGGACCGGATCTACCGGCATCAGCGCTTTATCTACGACATCACCCGCAAGTACTATCTGTTCGGGCGCGACCGGCTGATCCGCGAACTGGATCTGAAGCCCGGCGACCGGCTGGTCGAAATCGGCTGCGGCACCGCCCGCAATCTGGTGAAAATTGCCAAAGCCTATCCCGAGGCGCGGCTGTTCGGACTCGATGCTAGCCACGAGATGCTGAAAAGTGCGGCGGAAAACGTAGCACGGGCAGGGCTTCAAGACCGCATCACGCTGGCGCACGGCTATGCCGAGAATTTGACGCCGGCGATGTTCGCCGAAACCGCACCGTTCGCGGCCTGCGTGTTCTCTTATAGTCTGTCGATGATCCCGGACTGGAAAGCAGCGATCAATGCCGCCTCGCGGAATCTGGCCAGCGGCGGGCACATCCATATCGTCGACTTCGGCGATCTCACCGGGCTCGGCGCAGTGGCGCGTCACGCGATGCTCGGCTGGCTGCACCTGTTTCACGTCGCCCCGAGAACCGAATTACTCGAACGGCTCGAGCACGAACCCGGCGCGGACCTGCGGCTGTTGCCGGGGCGCTACGCGTTCCTCTTGACGGCCGGAAACCTGTCGGTCTAGCGTTCCTTTCCGATTGTTGCGTCTCAATCACAGAATTACGGCTTCCACGCCCCGCTGGGCCCCGGTCCGGGTCGGGGCGACCTGCAAAATGGGCGTTCCATCATCAACTTAGGTTAGAATCTGGATCAACTGGCTAGTGTAGATTCGCGCCGCTCCGGCTGTTTGCCCTGCGGCAGAATAGTAACACCGTTGGTACTCTTTGCCAGAATTCTCGGCTTATCCGCGGCTAGAGACTGGAAACAGCCAGGGAAAATGGTGCATTCTCTCTTGCAGGTTGACGGCTCCCACGAAAGACGTTTCGCGCGGTTATTGTTAACTTCGGCCAAGAGAAGGGGGACCCTATGAGGTTTCGTCATCTGGCGCTTGCAGGCGCCGCTTTTTTTGCATTAACCGGTTCGGCACTCGCCGTCGACACTGGCTGGTATGTCGGGCTCGGCGCCGGTCTAAATTTGCAGCAAGATGTGAGCATTGGAAACGTCGCTGTCCTCGGTACAACGAATGCGACGGCCAGCTTCAATCCGGCGTTTCGTGGAATTGCTACGCTAGGCTATTCCTGGGCGAGCCATTGGCGCCTTGAAGGCGAATTCGGCTACACCGATGCTGACTTTGACCAGGATTGCAGCGGCACCAACCTGTGTGGGACGCTGACAGACGGTGGCCTTCGCCAGTACAGCCTGATGGGCAATTTGCTGTACGACGTTCCGCTTAGCGAGAAGTGGTACTTCACGCTCGGCGGTGGTCTCGGCTATTCGTTCCTGAAGGCCCACTTCCCGAGTGGCTACAGCGAATCTGGTGACGGATTCACTTGGCAGGCCATCGCGGGTCTGACCTACCGGCTCACCGATAACGTCGATCTCCAGTTTGACTATCGCTATATTGCGGTCGAAAGCCCGAAGATCGACAATTTCGGCGGCATCGACCGGATCGACTCGCACAACTACATGGTCACGCTGCGCTGGTTCTTCGATCAGGCGGCACCGCCGCCTCCTCCGCCTCCTCCGCCGCCTCCGCCTCCGCCGCCGCCCCCGCCGCCTCCGCCGCCGGTGAAGACGTTCATCGTCTTCTTCGACTTCAACAAGGCGAACCTGACGGAAGCTGCGCAAGCGGTCGTGACCGAAGCGGTCAAGACGGCCAAGACCAATGGCTTTGTGAAGGTACAGGTCGTCGGCCACACCGACACGGTCGGCTCCGACAAGTACAATATGAAACTGTCGGTTGAGCGCGCTGCAGCCGTGAAGGACGAAATGGTCCGCCAGGGCGTCGACGGCACCGGCATCGCGATTGAAGGCAAGGGCTTCCACGACCTCCTGGTCCCGACGGGTCCGGGCGTGCGTGAGCCGCAGAATCGTCGTGCCGTGATCGACCTCGGTAAGTAATCGCTTCCAAGTAGAAGTGAATAACGACAGGGCGGATCGCAAGATCCGCCCTTTTCGTATGCTGTTTCGGGCAAAGAAAAGGCGCCGGACACGACGACGGCCCGGCGCCTCTTCAAAAATCTCTTACGCTTACGGGTGCGGTGCCGTTGCCGGGGACGGCACTGCCGCCAAGCGTAGCGGATTGGGTTTGGGCACAATCACCGGACCAATCGCGTCGGCCGGAAGCACACAACTCGACACCCCGCCGGCGAGCATCGCAGGCGGCACATCGGCGACGAAATCGCCCAGCCTGAGAGCGGATGGCCCCAGCGCCGCGCCGGCCAGCAGCGTGGCACCCTGGCAGAACTCCTCGTGGTCGTGGGTGCGCCGAAGCTCGGCCTTGGCGGCCAGTTCGGTTTTGAACAGGTTGTAGGCCTTGTCACCGATCTTGGCGCCCATCACGCGGGTAAACATCCTCAGCATAAGCTGATCGGAAACGCGCAGTTCCGGCCCGAAACGGGTCTGGAAGGCGTTGTAATTGACCCTCGCCGTCTCGCCGCAGGTCAGCGCCGCATCCATCAGCTCCTGCTGGATCGCCGTCGTGTATTGCGCCGACATTTCTGCCGGACTGGCGCACTTGCCTACCACGGCACGCGCCTTTTTTGGTGCCGCGCCCGCCGCCACACACAGCGCAAGCGCACACACGCCCACCACGCCCAGAACACGGATTTTCATGGAAACCTCTTTGCTTTTTCCATCGAAGCCACCGCAAGCCTAGCATTCCATACCGCGGACTGGCCATTCCTCCAGGTCGCAGCCTCCGAGAAAGTCACAGCCTTCGGGGGACTGACGCAAGCGCGCAGGCTTGTCCCATCCAGGCAATGGCGTATCACCGGGGTGCTTCATGGCCAAGAGGAGCCTATCTTCACGGCCCCACCTCTTGTAAGCGTCTGCAAAACCGCCAAAGGACAAGATTCCATGCCCCTTAAAGTCGCTGTTGTCGGCGCCACCGGAAATGTCGGGCGCGAGATGCTGAGCGTTCTCAAGGAGCGCCAGTTCCCCGCCAGCGAGGTGGTCGCCCTGGCCTCGAGCCGCTCGATCGGGGTCGAGGTGTCGTTCGGCGACGGCATCCTCAAGGTGCATGGTCTCGACCATTACGACTTCAAGGGCACCGATATCGTGCTGATGAGCTCGGGCGGGGTGATCGCCAAGGAATGGGCGCCCAAGATTGCCAAGCAAGGCGCGATCGTGATCGACAACTCGTCGGCCTGGCGTATGGATCGCGAGGTGCCACTGATCGTGCCCGAGGTGAACGCGGCCGTGCTCGATGCCGGCATCAAGAAGGGTATCGTCGCCAATCCGAACTGTTCTACCGCCCAGCTTGTGGTGGCGATGAAGCCTTTGCACGACGAAGCCACCATTACGCGCTGCGTGGTGTCGACCTATCAATCGGTGTCGGGCGCCGGCAAAGACGCCATGGACGAGTTGTTCCGCCAGACCCGTTCGGTGTTCGTCGCCGATCCGATCGAGGTCGTGCACTTTACCAAGCAGATCGCCTTCAACGTCATCCCGCACATCGATGAGTTCCTCGATTCCGGCTACACCAGGGAGGAATGGAAGATGATGGTCGAGGTGCAGAAAATCCTCGACCCCGATATCCAGGTGACCGCCACCTGCGTGCGCGTGCCGGTGTTCATCGGCCATTCCGAATCCGTCAATCTCGAATTCGCCAAGCCGATCACGGCGGCGCGGGCCCGTGCGATCCTACGCGAAGCGCCGGGATGCCTGGTGATCGACAAACACGAAGACGGCGGTTACATCACCCCGGTCGAAGCCGCCGGCGAGGATGCCACCTATATTAGCCGCATCCGCAAAGACCCCACCGTCGAACACGGTCTGTCGCTGTGGGTGGTGGCGGACAATCTGCGCAAAGGGGCGGCGCTGAACGCGGTGCAGATCGCCGAATGCCTGATCAACCGGGGGCTGGTGAAGGCCTGACGCTTTTGCGGTAGCGGAAATCACCGTACCCGCTGCCACTGCAGATGACAGACTGCGCGCCCTCATCAAACCGGGTGCCTGATGCCGTCCGGGTTCCGCCCCGCCGGACGCCCTGTTCCCCCAAAGTGACGGCTTTGCCCGAACCGTCTCAGGGCTTCTTGAAATGCGCCGCATCGCCTATATTTCCACAGCATGTTCTGGAACCTCACCACCGTCCTTGTGATCGCGCTCGCCGGACTCGCGCTTTACTGGCTGGGGCCGCGCATCATTGCGGCGTTCCAGCGCTTCGACGCCGACAACCGCGACCGCATCGTCAGCCAATGGCAAGACCGCCGCGACGCCCGCGCCCATTTCCGCCATACCCTGGAAGTGGCTGAGGAACAGGTGGAAGACATCGCCGAAGTGAAAGAGGCCGATCCGCGCACCGGTACGCTGGTGATCCGCTTCGCCTTCGAAGGCATCTGGTATGCGACCCGTGACGAGGCCGAACAGGTGCGGGCGGCAAAAATCGGCGATATCGCCCGCGGTTTCTATCACGACCTGCCGGCGGCACTGGCGGCACGCAAGCACGATGGGCGGTTGAGTTAGGGTCGCGGCAAACCGCCAAACTGCCAGTTGGTTTTGTTTTCTTGATCCACACCATGACCCGCACGCGGCGTACGGCGCCGTCCACTTCATAAATGAAGCGCGTGATGCGGCGGCGCGGGCGCGCGGCTTGGCGCGCCGCGATGAGTGCCTCGGCGGCGGCAATGGCAGCCTTCATGCGGGTGATATGCGCCTTCACCTTGGCCTTGAGAGCGCGTCGTTCCGCCAAACCCGGCTTCGCTTTGGCTTCAGCCTTCGCCAAGGCTACGGCCGACAAGTCGCCGGGCAAGCCGGGCTTGGCTGGTTCAGCAAGATAATTGTTTTGCGTGAATCGGCGGGGAGGAGGGAGGGCCCCTCCCCCCCTCTTGGCGTTGGCGCACCGGCGTTCACCATCGATTTCGCCGCGCGCCGCGCGGGAACGACGCACAGGGCTGCGCATCGCTGCGATCACAAGCGACGGGAGGTGAGACTCTGCGAGTGCAAATGCTTCTTCCATGCACCATCGAATGACAGAGGACCTAACAGATGTGGGAAGCGAGACCGCAAAATTCAAGGACGCAGGAAGCAGATTTCCGAAGGATGAAGTTGTGGGACGCGGACGGGCTGGAATTTTTTTCCCTTCGACCCCGGACTCGTCTCTGCGACCATCTTTCAATGGTGAGATGCGGGCCGACACCGGACCATTCGAGCAATGGGAAGCTTGCGCCAAAGCTCGCCCTTCGCCACGTACCTATTTAGGGTCTACAACTTGACGTCGGAGTGGTGAGGCTTTCGCAAACCCTTTGCGGCGCGGCGCGGCGCGACAAGCCCATCGTGGTGAGACGATCATGTTGAAAGCTACGGAAGAGGAAATCGAGGAAGTCCGGGAATACTTTGAATGGCAGGCGCCCGACCTCGAAGTTACCTTCATGCAGAAGGTTTATTCGGAGATCGTCCTGAACACCCACCACGACGTATGGGACATCCACACCAACAAAGATCGCTGGTGGGTCATTACGGGTGGCACAAACCTCTATTCTCAGGAGCAGTTTCCAAATATGGACCTCGCTCTAACCTTCCACATTGGCCTGATCCTCCGCATCCCGCGAACGGACCAACAACAAGAAGATGATCTACGCATCCTCCCGTTCGGTCCCGTCTTTCAGAAGATGGAAGAAGCCGGCACCGCAGTGACACAGGCGCAGAACCTCGCGGACTATCAGGCCGTCGGCGTCCGTTGTCGTGAGGTGCTACTCGAGCTGATTGGCGTCGCTTAGGACGCGGCTGCGTGGACCGACGCACCGCCGCAGCGTGCAAACTTTCGTGCATGGGTGGAGATCATCTGCAATGATCTTCTGCCGAGCGACGCCAATAAGGAGCGTCGTGGCGTTCTCAAGGGTACGCTTGAGTCCGCATGGACGTTTTCCAACTGGCTAACGCACTCAAAATCGGCCACCTGGATTGATGCCGACATGGCGCACTCATTGGTCCAGCACGCCACCGGCATGGCGACCTCATTGATCCTTCGAGAGTTGCGCCGTGTTCCTGAGGAATGCCCGAACTGCGGTTCGCCACATCTCGAACCCGAACAGGGCCAAAATACCGCTGCACCCGGCGTACTCTGGGAACGACCACGCTGCGCCGACTGCGGATGGACCGGCAGGCCCGTCCCAATCCTCGACCTTGAGGACAGACAGCCCATCATCACCCGCGAAGGCGAAGAATCCGACGAGCACAGCATCATGACTGTCCCGCTGCGCACGATCATTAAGCCGGGCGATCCACCGATCAAGCCGCCAAAGAAAGTCGAGACCGGCCCACCGGAGCCAGTCGTCTATTTCGCCTACGGGTCCAACATGTCGACCGCCCGGCTGCGCGAGCGCGTGCCAAGCTGCAAGCCGCTCGGCATTGCGACCTTGCCGGGTCATGAGCTTCGCTTCCATAAGCGCAGCATAGACGAGTCCGGGAAGTGCAACGCATTCGCCAGTGGCAACGACAAGAGCGTGATCGGGGTCCTGTTCAGCTTCGATCCCGCCGAGCGGGCCAAACTAGATAAAACCGAAGGCGTCGGCAGCGGCTACGAGCACGTGATGGTCACGGTCATCAACGACAAAGGACGCAGGCGGAAGGTCCTTACCTATCTCGCCACCCCTGACCACATCGACGACAGCCTCAAACCCTATGGCTGGTACAAGGACTTTGTCCTTGCAGGTGGGAGGGAGTACGGCCTGCCGCCGAAATATATCGCCGAATGCATTGAGTCGGTTGAGGCGGTCGAAGATCCCGACAAGGAACGGGACAAGAGACAGCGGGCCACACTCGGAAGTCCCGGGCGGTGACGCCGCGGCGTCGATGCGAGTTGCCGTTCCTGACTGCGCACCCGATGCCCTCTCCTGGCGCACCCAGGACATAGCGGGCAGGCGGGAGGGTCTGCTGTCGGGGGTGAAGCGGACGTTAGGAACCTGGATTCACGCGGAGCCGCGGAGAACGCGGAGGTTCTTGCTTATCCTGCACGGGTCTCCACGAAACGAACGTCCGCTCCGCGCCTCCGCGTGCAAATTTTTTCTCGTGTAGAAGCGAGATCGGAGTTGGAGTCCGTTTTCGAGGAAATGGGCTTACGGCGCGGCCGGAGTGTAAGGTTTGCAACGGCTATCCAGAAAAGCACGGATTTTCTGGGTGAATCTGGATGGCCCGCAGTCGCGGGCCATGACAAACAGAGATGAAGTGTCCTGTGCAATTCCCCCGCGCCGCACGGGGAAGAAATGCGGGTGGCGTCCTTCACCCCTGCATCAGACTCGGCAGTTTGCCGGTGTCGCCACCGGCTTCGCGCATCAGCGCGCGGCGCAACGGACCGATTTTGTCGACGAGGCCCATCCCCAGATCGCGCAGCCCGCGTAAGGGGGCGATGTCGTTGGCGAACAAGCGATTGAGCGCATCCATGGTCAGGCCGGTGGCGAAACTGTCGAACCGGCGCCAGCGTTCGTAAGCCTTCAATACATCGAGTGCACCGATATCGCGGCCCAGTTCGGCGGCGTCCACGATCACATCGGCCAGCGCGGCGGCATCGCGCAGGCCGAGATTGAGGCCTTGGCCTGCAATCGGATGAATGCCGTGGGCGGCATCACCGGCCAGCGCAAAACGCGGCCGCACATAATCGCGCGCCAGATGGAAGCGCAGCGGATAACTCCAGCGCGGGCCATCGCAGGTGACGGCGCCCAGATGATCGCCGAAGCGGCGGGCGATCTCGGCGACGAACCCGGCGTTATCGCGTTGCATCATCTCCGCCGCGACGGCGGTTTTCTCGGTCCACACCAGCGACGAACGGTTGCCCGTCAGCGGCAGAATGGCAAACGGCCCGGCGGGTAAAAAATGTTCGTAAGCTGTACCATTGTGCGGGCGGGCGTGGGTGACGGTGGCGACGATGCCGCTTTGCGCATAGGACCAACCGACGCTGCCGATTCCCATGTCTTCGCGCAGGCGCGAGTCGCGGCCGTCGGCGGCGACCACCAGCGGGGCGTCAAGAGCCGTGCCATCGGTGAGTTGGGCAGTGGCCATCGCGCCTTCAATTTTGAGCGCCGCGACGCCGGAGGGGGCGATCAAGCGGATACGAGGCTGGCGGGCGACGGCACCGTACAGCGCCCGGCGGATGGCGCGATTTTCAGCAATTGCCCCCAGCGGCCCGCCGATCTCCTGGCCATCGAAGTGCAGCGAGAACGGCGACGGCGATTTTCCGAGGGCCGCATCGGTGACCAGAATCTGCTCGATCGGCTGGGCCTCAGCGGCCAGTTCCGGCCACACCTGAAGCGCCCGGAACATCCGTAAGGCGGCGTAAGACAAGGCGGAAACCCGGCCGTCGAATTTGGCGTCGGCCGCAACGGCAGGGGTGACCGGATCGGCCACGGTGACCGCAAGACCCTTGCGGGCCAGCGCCAGGGCCAAACTCAGGCCGACGAAGCCGCCGCCACCGATGATCACATCCGGGTTCATACCCCCGCTTCTCATGCCCACGGGCAACCGTCAATGCCTAAATTGTAGGCATGTAATTTACTCAGTCTAATTATTAGGCATGTGGGGGCCAGTTGATCACGGCAACTTCCTGTCGTTTCATGAAAACACAAGCAAAAACAATGGTATGGCGCTGCGCAAGGAGTCGGCACATTTCTTGATGACAAGGAGGCAGAGGCCAAACAAGCGGGAAGCAGCGATGAAACTTATCATGGCGATCATCAAGCCCTTCAAATTGGACGAGGTGCGCGAGTCGCTCTCGGCCCTTGGCGTTCAGGGCATGACCGTCACCGAAGTGAAGGGGTACGGGCGACAGAAGGGGCACACGGAAATCTATCGCGGCGCGGAATACGCCGTGAGCTTCCTGCCCAAGCTGAAAATCGAAGTTGCCGTGAAGGCCGAAATGGCCGCCGCGGTGCTCGACGCCATTACCAGCAAAGCCAAGACCGGACAGATTGGCGACGGCAAGATTTTTGTCACGCCGCTCGAGCAAGTGGTGCGCATCCGCACCGGCGAAACCGACGGCGACGCCTTGTAAGGCTCACGTCTCAATTCTTGGCTGATGCGTTTTTGAACGGAAATCCAATTTCCACTATTCTTCAAAACGCTCACGGGATCGATAAAGGGGAATACGAGTATGAAAGGATCGAACATGAAGAAGCTGGCGCATGGTGCGCTTGCGGGAATGGCAGCCCTTGTTGCCATGTCGGGCGCCGCGTTCGCCGCGGGACCGAAGATCGACACCGGCGACACCGCCTGGATGCTTACCTCCAGCGTGCTGGTTCTGTTGATGACCATTCCGGGCCTGGCCCTGTTCTATGGCGGCATGGTGCGCCGCAAGAACGTCTTGGCCACGATGGCACAAAGCTTCGGCGCCACCTGCCTGATCACGGTTCTTTGGTACGTCATCGGCTATTCGATCGCCTTCACGAGCAACCCCGACCCCAACCTCAATCCGTTGATCGGTGGTTTCGGCTATCTGTTCCTGAAGCCGATGGGCGTCAACGCGCAAAGCGCGCTGGCCGGCACGATTCCTGAGTCGGTCTACATGTTCTTCCAGATGACGTTCGCCATCATCACCCCGGCGCTGATCGCCGGTGCCCTGGCAGACCGCATGAAGTATTCGGCCTTCTTGTGGTTCATGGGTCTGTGGCTGATCTTCGTCTATTGCCCAGTTGCCCATTGGGTTTGGGGCGGCGGCTGGCTCGGTACCGCAGGCGCCCTCGACTATGCCGGTGGTTCGGTCGTGCATCTGAACGCTGGTACGGCGGCCTTGGTCTCCTGCCTCGTGCTCGGCAAGCGCAAAGGTCTCGGCACCGAAAACATGGCACCGCATAATTTGGTGCTGTCGGTGATCGGCGCCTCGCTGTTGTGGGTCGGCTGGTTCGGCTTCAACGCCGGTTCCGCCGTGACCTCCAACGTCAACGCCGGCATGGCTGCCGCCGCAACACAAATCGCGACCGCCACGGCGGCCTTGACCTGGTCGTTCGTCGAATGGCTGATCGCCAAGAAGCCGTCCGTCCTCGGCCTGATTTCGGGCGCGGTCGCCGGCTTGGTCGCCATCACCCCGGCGTCGGGCTTCGTCGATCCGACCGGTGCGTTCTTCATCGGCCTCGCCGTTGGCGTGGTCTGCTACACCTCGTCGGTGTGGGTGAAGAAATGGATCGGTTACGACGATGCGCTCGATGCCTGGGGCGTCCACGGCGTCGGCGGTGCGCTCGGTGCCATCCTGACCGGCGTATTCGCTTCGAGTGCGATCAACTCGCTCGGCAAGGGCTGGCTCTATGACGGCAACGTCCACCAGCTCGTTTTGCAGGCCGAGGATATCGGTGCGGTGTTCCTCTACTCGGGCATCGTCACCTTCATCATCCTCAAGCTGATCGACCTTGTGATCGGACTGCGCGTCTCGCCGGAAGTGGAAGTCGAGGGTCTCGACATCAACCTCCACGGCGAAACGGTCCACGGCTGATCCTTCGGGTACTATCTCCTCCAGAGAAACTGGGCGCTCCACACGGAGCGCCCTTTTTTTATGGTCGCGCGGCCGGACGGAAAACCGCTGCGCACTTTTCCTGGCCGGCGCTCCTATTCCGCCGGGCCTTCGATGGTCAGGCCTTCGGCATGCAGCTTTTCGACCACGCCGGTGTTGCGCAGCAAGTGGCCGACATCGGTCATCAGAACGGTCTTACCGGGTTTCGACAAGGCCTCGTGGATGGCCTTCAAGTAATCGGCCACGGCGCGGTCATAGAGCTTGGCGAAGCTTGCGGTGGCGTTGGCGCATTGCCAGAAGGCGTGCGGGGTATAGTGCGCCTTGATCCCCTTGACGTCGCCAACGGCCCACGCCTTGGCTAGCGGACCGACATGGATCATGCGCTGCTCGACATTGGTGACCGCTTCTTCCAGACACGCCTGCTGCGCTGGCGCGGGCAGACGCAGCAATTCCTTCACCAGCCCGAGGGCGTCGTAGTCGGCGATCCGCTGCACCGGCACATGGTTGCTGGAAGCATACTTTTCGATGGTGTCGTTGAAGCCGCCCTTGATGAGCTTGGCGTGGGTGGCGAAACTGCTCTCAAGCGACATGGCAGCGAGGATCGGCGGATCGTCGGCGAGTTTGTCCTTGGGGGCCTTGATCTGGTCCAGCACTGCCACAAAACGCGCTTTCAACCCGGGCGGAAGAGTGTCGAACAAGTTTTTGCCGTCGGGCATCGACAGCAGGCTGCGGTTCCACAGCAGGAACCACGCGGTCGAAACAAAGCCGCTCGACGCTTTTGGTGGCAACAGGACGACGCGCGAACCCTTGAGCACATTTACGATGTGGGCGTCTTCAAACGTCGTTCCCGCGGGCAGGTCGTCGACGGTGGCGAGGATATAGATCTCCGAATCGCCGCGCCGGATGTGCCAGAAGGCGGGACCTTCCGCCTTGGCCGACACCACGATGGACTCATCCGGCGCCCAATCTGAAACCGGTGGGGCTGAAGCGGGTGCGGTGGTCACCGGCGGATCGGCGGCCAGGGCGCCCATTCCCAGACCGAGAAAAGCGACAATCATCCAGCGTTTCATGGGCCCCTCCACCATTGCCATAGTGGTAGCCGATGATCGCGGGTAGGTCACCTTTTTGCGTGGCAAACCTGCCCCGGTGCATTTGCACCCGACTATGGTTAGGATTCGCGTGTTTCCTCATCGAGATTGCCTGTGATCTTCCCTGGACGCCTCTCTGAACTGCCGCAAGGCTCCTTTGCCAAACTCGCCCTTCTGTTCGAAGGCGTGCCGCCCGGCGACACCCCGATCAGCCTCGCGGTCGGCGATCCGCGCGGTGAGGTGCCCGACTTTGTGCGCGAAGCGATCGCCTCCCATGCCCATGAATTCGGCCAATATCCGCCGATCGACGGCACGCCGGAATGGCGGCAAGCGGCCGCCGGCTGGCTGAGGCGGCGCTTCGGGGCAGAGCTCAATCCCGAAACCCAAGTGCTGCCGCTGAATGGCACCCGCGAGGGCCTGTTCCTGGCGCCGAAGATTGTCACGCCCGAGACCAAAGGTGGCGGCCGGCCGGTGATTCTGTTGCCGAACCCGTTCTATCAGTGCTACGCGGCGGCGATTTGTGCGGCCGGGGCCGAACCGGTCTATGTGCCGGCGCGAGCGGAAAATGGATTTTTGCCCGATTTCGCTTCGCTGCCGCTGTCGGTCCTGACGCGCACGGTGGCGGCGTATTTCTGCTCGCCGTCCAATCCCGAAGGCGCCGCTGCCGGTGAAGCCTATTGGCAAACACTGTTCGCGCTAGCGGACGCCTATGACTTCACAGTGTTCGCCGACGAGTGCTACGCCGATATTTATCAGGGCCGCCCGCCGCTGGGCGCGCTCCAAGTGCGTCGGCCGCCGTTCGAGCGGCTTCTTACTTTCCATTCGCTGTCGAAGCGCTCCGGCTTGCCGGGGCTGCGGTCCGGCATTGTGGCGGGTGATCCCATCCTGATGGCCCGCTTCCGCGCTTTGCGCAATTACGCTGGTCCGCAAGTGCCGCTGCCGATCCAAGCTGCCTCCGTCGCCGCCTGGAACGACGAGGACCACGTCCGGAAAAATCGCGCGGCTTACGCCGAGCGGTTCGAGCTGGCCGAGCGCATTCTCGGCGATTTGCCCGGCTTCGACCTGCCCAAAGGCGGATTTTTCCTCTGGCTTGAGGTCGGCGACGGCGAGGCCACGGCGCTCAAACTGTGGGTCAAAGCCGGGGTCCGGGTGCTGCCCGGCGCCTATATGGGCCGCGAAATAGTCGCCGGAAAACCCCGCACAAACCCCGGGTTTCCGTATATCCGGGTGGCGCTCGTCAACGATTTGTCAACCATTTCTGCGGCACTGGTTAAGATCGGCTCTGTCTTGACCGAAGAGGGACCATGAGCGGCGCCAGAACCTCGGGAGTCTACCAGCCGCGCCGCAAAGGCGCGTGGTTGTCCGAGACGTTTGCCGAAGCCCGCCGCAGGACGGCGGCACTGCTCAAGCTGGCGGCGTTCCGCGGCGCCGGACTGACGGTGCTGGTGGCAGCCGCTGCGGTGCTGGTCGCACTGATCAGCTACAACCCTGACGACCCCAGTTCCGATACCGCGACCGGACATGAGGCCACCAATTTGCTTGGGCCCTTCGGCGCTACCGCCGCCAATCTGCTGCTGCAGTATTTTGGCTTCGCCGCACTCGCCTTCCTACTGCCGCCGATCGTCTGGGGCACCCGCGCCGTGATGGGCTGGCCGCTGCGCTACGCCATGCTGCGCCTGTGCGCCTGGCCGGCAGCCACCATGCTGGCCGCGGCCGGCCTCGGCATTCTGCCCAAACCCGGCAGCTTCGGCGCCGGTGGTGTGATCGGGATCGCCGCCGTCCAGATGGCCGAGCGGTTCGGTGCGGCGTGGTCTCAGCCCTGGATCGGTTTTGCGCTGCCGCTGGTACTGCTGATCGCCGGCATCGCACTCGCGATTCTTGCCGCCGACATCCGGCCTCGCGCCATCGCCCGCGGCGGTTTCCATGTGCTGGCTTTCATCTATTGGCTCGGCGCGCTGCTCAAGGTGCCCGAAGGCAAAGCCCCCAAGCGCCGGATCGAATCGAAATCGCCGCGCATCGCGGCAAATGACGTTGACGATGAAGAGGACGTAGAAGACCTCGACGAGGACGAGATTGTTCCCGAACCGGAAGCGGCGGGCGCCAATGTCAGCCGCGTCAAACGCGACGAACAGAAGAAATCCGCTGCGACCGCGAAGCGCGCCAAACAGGCGGCGCTGTTCACATCCGGCGAATACGAACTGCCGTCGTTGAACCTTTTGTCCGAGCCACCGCCGCGGCGCGACGAAGCCTCCTTCTCCGATGAATCGCTCGAAGAAAACGCCCGCATGCTGGAATCGGTTTTGTCCGATTTCGGCGTCAAAGGCCGCATCATGGCGGTGCGTCCGGGTCCGGTGGTGACGCTGTATGAATTCGAGCCCGCTGCGGGCGTCAAATCCTCCCGTGTGATCGCACTGGCCGATGACGTGGCGCGCTCGATGTCGGCGGTGGCGGCGCGCATCGCGGTGATCCCGGGACGCAATGTGATGGGTATCGAACTGCCCAACCAGACCCGCGAGATGGTCTATCTGCGCGAGCTTCTGGGTTCGACCGAATTCGAAAAGGCGCGCGCGCCGCTGATCCTGGCGCTGGGCAAAACCATCGGCGGCGAGCCGGTGATGGCCGATCTCGCCAAAATGCCTCACTTGCTCATCGCCGGCACCACCGGATCGGGTAAGTCGGTGGCAATCAACACCATGATCCTGTCGCTGCTCTACCGGCTTCCGCCAGACCAGTGCAAACTAATCATGATCGACCCCAAGATGCTGGAACTGTCGGCGTACGACGGCATCCCGCATCTCCTGACCGCGGTCGTCACCGATCCGCGCAAGGCTGTTGTCGCGCTCAAATGGGCGGTGCGCGAGATGGAAGAACGCTATCGCAAAATGTCCAAGCTCGGCGTGCGCGGGGTGGAAGCCTTCAACGAGCGCGTCAAGAAAGCCAAGGTCAAGAACGAAGTCTTGAAGCGCACGGTGCAGACCGGCTTCGACAAGGAAACCGGCAAACCGATCTATGAAGACGAAGTGCTGGACCTCGAACCGATGCCGTATATCGTCGTGGTGGTCGACGAGGTCGCCGACCTGATGATGACATCGGGCAAGGAAGTCGAAGGCGCGGTGCAGCGCCTCGCCCAGATGGCACGCGCCGCCGGCATCCATCTGATCGCCGCCACCCAGCGCCCGTCGGTCGACGTCATCACCGGCACCATCAAAGCAAACTTCCCGACCCGTATTTCGTTCCAGGTGACGAGCAAGATCGACAGCCGCACCATCCTCGGCGAACAGGGTGCCGAACAACTGCTCGGCCAGGGCGACATGCTCTACATGATGGCGGGCGGGCGCATCCGCCGCGTCCACGGCCCGTTCGTGTCCGACGACGAAGTCGAAGAGGTGGTGAAGTTCCTCAAGACGCAAGGCTCGCCGGAATATCTCGACGCGGTCACCGAAGAACCCGACGGCGACGGCGACGATCCCTATTCGGTGTTCGGCCAAGGCAATGGCGAATCCGGCGACGATCTCTACGACAAGGCGCTGGCGATCGTGGCGCGCGAACGTAAAGCCACCACCAGCTATATCCAGCGCCGCCTGCAGATTGGCTACAACCGTGCCGCCCGCCTGATCGAGCGGATGGAAGAAGAACAGGTCATCTCCAAGCCCAACCATAAAGGCGTGCGCGAAGTCCTGCTGCCCGAGCACGAAGAGCGGTAGGCACTTGATTGCGTACCGCATCCGGCCGGGAGGCTCGACCATGGTTCGATCGGTGATGCAGAAGATTTGCGCTATTTTCTTGTCGTTCTTGGTGTTCGCAGCTGCGGCCGCGGCGAACCCGCCATCACCGCTCCTGCAAGACGGCCAGCCGGTGACGTGGTGGTTTGCCTTCAAGCTCAACGCCGCCACCTTCCCAGGATGCGGCGGCGACGCCAGCCGGGACTGCCTGTTCGGCGGAACCGTGCAGACCTACAAGCAATGGGGCCAGCAGTTTGTTTACGCCAGTAGCGACAATCACACGCTGCAGCAAGGCAGTGGTTGCGCCGGTGATAGCGTGCAAGATCCCGTCGGCGCGACCTTCAACCAAATCTACAACCGCGCGCTCTATTTTGTGGTCTGGAACGACCAGTTTTACGGTGACCCTAAAATTGCCGGATGCGGCAACAGTTGCGCTTCGCCATGGGGACACAGCAAAGGGGTTCTGGCCTGGGACGGCGACGGCAACGGACTCGTCATGCAGGTCTCGACGCCGTCTTGGCCGGGCGCCGGCAATGCCGCCAATCCACGGACCCGCGACGGCAATACGCTCGGCTGCGTGATCGACAACAACGTGATGGTGAGCCAGCACGTCTTTGCCTTGCAACTCGACAAGGACGACGTCGTGACGGTGCTCAAAGCCCTCGGCAATGCCAGCATCGTGACCGACATCGCCAACCCGCAAATCGTCAACAACGGCGGCCCCGACGACATCGTCGCGCTGGTCAAGCAACTCGGCGTCAAATCGGACAGCAAGACCTATCTCAAGACCACATTGTCGAGTGGTGTCGTTGTCATCTCAAAACCTTCGGCACTGCATGTGCCGCCCTGGCAGATGGTGTCGTCACTGCTGGACGGCGCCCCTTTGCGCGCGGCAACGTGGTGGGCCGTACCGAAAATCTATTCGACCACCGACTCTTCGAACCTCGTGTGTTGGGATGAAAACCTCACCACCAAACCCGGCGCGGTCGAAATCGCGACGAGCGGACAGTGGAACGGAACCATCTTCGGCCTGACCGGCGGTCTGGGGACGAACTATAACCACGCCAAACTCGGCGTCTCGATCGGCGATGGACCGGACTATGTCATCTTCGGTGATCTCAACCAGCAGGGTAACGCCGTCGACCCATCGCGCACCTGCGCCAGCAGCCAGAACGGACGCGGCGGGCTTTTCTTTGTCGTCGCCGATCCGGCCCTGTGGCAGAGCGTGACCGACCTCATTAAAGGCGACAGTGCCCCGACCGGACCTTCCGCAAGCGCACAAGACGCGAAAGAACCGGGCGCGCCCTGATCGAGCGGACGAAAGAAGAGCAGGTCATCTCCCAACCAAATCATAAGGGCATGCGAAAAGTCGTGCGCCCCGATCACGACTGCGCGATGCGTTCGCAATGCCGCGGAAAGCCCCGTCCGCCACTAATTACAAACGATTGCATTAAAATTGACGCAGCGACATACTGTAAATTCTCCAAGGGAGAATAACCCAGATGAAACGTGTCATCGCCGCCCTATCTGCCGCAACCTTCGTCGTTTTTGCCGCCGCCGCAGCGCAAACCCCGCCGCCCGGCGTGAAGCTGCCGTTCCCTGTCGGCCCAACCAGCCCTTACGACCAGCTGGTGTCACCAGAGGTCTCGCCCAACGGGCGCATCACGTTCCGCTTCTATGCGCCCAAGGCGCAAAGCGTCGCCCTCATCCCGTGGTTCGGTGACGACCGCCCGCCAATGGCGCTGGCCAAAGGTTCCGACGGCGTCTGGTCGCTGACCACCGAGTCGATCGCACCGGGCGCCTACCGCTATCGCTTCACCGTCGATGGCGCCACCGTTCCCGATCCGCGCAATACCGCCACGGGCGCGATGAATCGCGAAATGACCAGTCTTGTCGCCGTCCCGGGCGGCGCCGACGATCTTTCGACCTATCATGCCGACGTCCCGCACGGCGCTGTGGTGACCCAGGTCTACGATTCGGCGGTCGCGGGCCCGCACCGCCGGCTGCATGTCTATCTGCCGCCAGGATATCGGGCCGGCAAGGGCTTTCCCGTGCTCTATCTTTTGCACGGCGGCGGCGACAGCGATCTTGGCTGGCTAACCGAAGGCCATGCCGCTGAGATCCTCGACAACCTCATCGCCCAAGGCAAAGCCAAGCCGATGGTGGTGGTATTCCCGGACGGAATCGTGAAGGACTCTTGGGCGATGGGCACGCCCGAGCAGGACAAGTTCGGGCTCGAGCTTCGCACCGTCATCGTGCCGTTGATCGAATCCAGCTTCAACGTTTCGAAGCGACCGGAAGACCGTGCCCTGGCGGGCCTTTCGATGGGCGGCATCCAGACGCTCAACATCGGTCTGTTGCACACCGACGCGTTCCGCTATCTGGGCATTTTCTCGTCGGGCTGGTTTCCCGACAACCTCAAGTCCTTCGAGGCCAAATACGGCGACAACCTGAAGGCCAACACCGATCGCCTCAAGCTCTTGTGGATGGCACACGGCAAGACCGACATCGCCCGCGACAACTCGCTAGCGGTGATGAAGATGCTGGAGCGCCATGACGTGAAATTTTATCACGAAGAAACGCCCGGCGGCCACACCATGGTGAACTGGCGCCGCTATCTCAGTGAAATGGCCCCGCTGCTGTTCCGCTGAAAACAATACGCATTTTGCCGTCGCGACAGGCTGTTCGAAGGTTTGTTGCGGCGGCTTTACACAGTCGCCGTTCCATCACCACGCAACGGAACCATCAGACCTTGATCTGGCCGAGTACGCTGCGGCCGTCGCTGGTTTCGAGCCGGATTTCGTAAGTGCCTGCGGTGAGGAAAAACACCGCCTCGCGCGCCCCCTCTTTCAGCGGATATTGATCCGACGGCACCGCACCCGCGGCTCTGGTTTCGCCCGCCGGAATCGCTTGGATCAGATCGCTCGCTTGCGCCGCTGCGGCCAAGGCGAAGGACGCCCGCTTGCGCCCCGGCAATCTCGCCAACCAACCGGGGCGGCCGTCGACCGGGCGCAGGCGCGGATGAATCACTTCGATATCGACCGAACCTTGCGGCCGCGCCACATGTAGCGGCGCTTTGGCGCGATCGAACACCACCACCGGCGCGGCCGGTGTGAAATCGTCCAGAATCGCCATCAACGCTGGCGGCTCTGGCACAGGATCAGACGGCGGCACGCTCCAATCCTGGCTGACGCACAACGGATCGATGCCGGTCTTGGCCTTCAGCCGCGCCGCAAACCACATCTGGCCATTGGCATCCGGCGTCTTGCGCACATGATCATAGCCGCAGGTAACAAAAACCCGCGCCTTGGGATCGCGAGTGAGAATGTTGGCGATGAAATTGTTGGCCTCGGCGTCTTCGCGCGTTTCGATTTGCTGCGCTGGTGCGGCACCCGCCATTTGCTTGGACTTGGCTTCATAAGCGGCAAAGCGGAAGCCCTTGCGCCGGGCTGCCCGCACCGTCTCGGCATAGACCGGATCGGCCATGTACCAGCCCAGCGCCGGCGTGATCGGGGCGCCAGCGTTCAAGGAGCCAATGGCTGCGGCTGTGGCATTGTCAAAGGTCTCGGCAGCGAAAACCGTGAACCCTTCCTGGCGCAGTCGCGACGCGACGACACCGGCAAAGGCCCGGCAGCGCGAGATGTTGTGCGCCTCATTGAGGATCACGACCCGGCGGGTGCGCGCCGCCTGTGCGATTGTTTCGACGGCATCGGCAGCGAAGCAGCCGGTGAGATCACGCAGCGGCAGCGGCGTTGCGGCCGGAATATTGAAAGCGGCATCCTCATCGCCCGCCATCGCCGAAATCTGCGCCGCCATCCAGGCCATACTCGTGTTGGCAGCGGCCATGCTGCGGGTGAACTGCAGCAGCGGCAAATAGCGGCCGTGTTCAACCAAAAGCCGCATCTCTTCGGCGCCGAGCGGCTCTTCCGCGGGTGCACGGCCCGCAGCGATCATTGCGGCGGCCGCACCGAGCAGCGCACGGCGGTTGAAACAAAGAGGAAGCATCGTCATCTCGACGGCCAGTGTGCTCTGCTTCGGTGCTGCTGCCGTAACGGTGAGCTAGGTTTGAATTGTGCGGCACGGTGACGCAAGATGCGGCTTCGTTGACAGGGCGCAGCCCCCCGCCTAGCGTTTCAAATAGAATAAAAGCGCTTGTGGTGGCGGCCTTTCCGATCAGGAAAACGCATGAAAGTCGTGGTGCCCGTCAAACGGGTGGTGGATTACAACGTTAAAGTCCGCCTCACAGCGGATAGCAGCGGCGTCGAACGCGCCAACCTCAAGATGAGCATGAACCCCTTCGACGAAATTGCCGTCGAAGCCGCGGTGCAGCTCAAGGAGAAGGGCATCGCGAGCGAGATCGTGGCGGTGTCCATCGGTCCGCGCGAAGCTTCGGAGACCCTCCGCACCGCACTCGCCATGGGCGCCGACCGCGGCGTCCTGGTGGTGACGGAAGACGATGTCGAACCGCTGGCAGTCGCAAAAATCCTCAAAGCCATCTGCGCCGCGGAACAGCCGCAGCTGGTCATCACCGGCAAGCAAGCAATCGATGACGACGCCGCCCAAACCGGCCCAATGCTCGCCGCCTTGCTCGGCTGGGCGCAAGCGACGCGCGCCCGCAAGCTTGAGGTTGATGCGGGCATCGCGCGGGTCGAGTGCGAGATCGACAACGGGCTGCAAACCGTTGCGTTGCAGCTTCCGGCCGTGGTGACGACCGATCTGCGCCTTAATGAGCCGCGTTACGCCTCGCTGCCGAACATCATGAAGGCCAAGAAGAAGCCAATCGCTGAAAAGACAGCAGCCGATTACGGCATCGACACCACACCGCGGCTCACCCTGCTCGGTGTTTGCGCACCGGCGGTGCGTCCCGCGGGCGTCAAGGTGACCAGCGTCGGCGAGCTGCTCGACAAACTACACGCGGCTGGAGCGATTTGATGGCGAGCTTGGTTGTTGCCGAGCACGACAACATGACGCTGTCCGACGCGACGGCGAAGACGGTGACGGCTGCACTGCAGCTGGGGGCACCGGTGCATATGCTGGTGGCCGGACACAATTGCGGTGCGGTGGCCGAAGCGGCGGCGCGTTTGCAAGGCGTTGACGCCGTGCTGCTGGCTGACGATCCACTCTATGCCCATCCGTTGGCCGAACCGCTGGCGGCGCTGATCCTTGAGCTTGCCGATCGCTATGATGCGGTGCTGGCGCCGGCGACGTCCAACGGCAAGACCATCCTGCCGCGGGTCGCAGCTATGCTCGACGTGCAGCAGATTTCCGAGATCACCAGGATTGTGGCGCCCGGCATCTTCGAGCGGCCGATCTATGCCGGCAGTGTCATCCAGACCGTGCAAGCGCCGCCGGGAAAATTGGTGCTCACCGTGCGCGCGACAGCCTTCGCTGCGGCCGGCGCAGGCGGGTCTGCCCCCGTCAGCGTGACTGCCGCCGGGCCCGATCCAGGGCTGTCGGCCTTTGTGAGTGAGACGCTATCGCAGTCAATCCGGCCCGAGCTGACCGTCGCCAAGATCGTCGTTGCCGGCGGCCGTGGCCTGCAATCGGAGGAGAATTTCAAGCTGCTGGAGAAGATCGCCGACCGGCTGAACGCCGCTGTGGGCGCCTCCCGCGCCGCTGTGGACGCCGGTTTCGTGGCCAACGACTGCCAGGTCGGTCAGACCGGAAAGGTTGTTGCGCCAGAGCTTTACATAGCCGTCGGCATCTCCGGGGCGGTCCAGCATCTGGCCGGGATGAGCGGGTCCAAACGCATTGTGGCCATCAACAAGGACGAAGAAGCGCCGATCTTCCAGGTCGCTGACTTCGCCTTGGTGGCAGACCTGTTTCAGGCTCTACCGGAAATAGACGCCGCGCTCGCCACGCGCGGCTACAATTGATTGGCGCGCCAAGCTGAGGTAACCGGTTTTCCGAGCTAAAGCATTTCGTCGTTTCACGGCAACGATGAACCGCTCTAGATTTTTGGTTTGTCGCGCTTTCGAACGGAAAACCGGATTCCACTTTTCCTGAAAGCGCTCAAGGGCGCGCCGCCAACGAGGATCATCATGAGCATCGAACGCATCGGAGTTGTTGGCGCAGGCCAGATGGGCACCGGGATCGCCCATGTGCTGGCGCTGGCCGGTTACGACGTCGTTCTGGAAGATCTGAACCAGGAAGCGCTCGACAAATCGGTCGCGCTGATCCGCAAGAACATGGGCCGCCAAGCCGGGCGCGCCCTCATTCAGGACGCCGAGATCGAACCGGCGATGGCCCGTATCGCCACGACCATCGGTCTGGGCGGGCTTGCCGACCGCGACATGGTGATCGAATCGGCTTTCGAAGATGAAGCGATGAAGAAGGCCATCTTCCAGGAGCTGGCCGCCAAGCTGAAGCCGGAAGCGATCATCGCCACCAACACCTCGTCGATTTCGATCACCCGGCTGGCGGCGGCATCGGGACGGGCCGAACGCTTCGTCGGCCTGCATTTCATGAATCCGGTGCCGGTGATGCAGCTCGTCGAGGTCATCCGCGGCATTGCCACCGACGACGCCACCTATCAATCGGCGCTCGAACTGGTGAAGCGGATCGGCAAGACTGCGGCCTATGCCGAAGACTTCCCCGCCTTCATCGTCAACCGCATCCTGCTGCCAATGATCAACGAGGCGGTCTACACGCTGTACGAAGGCGTCGGGAATGTGGAAGCGATCGACACCGCCATGCGGCTCGGCGCCAACCACCCGATGGGCCCGTTGCAGCTCGCCGACTTCATCGGTCTCGATACCTGCCTGTCGGTGATGCAAGTGCTGTATGAGGGCTTGGCCGACTCCAAATACCGCCCCTGCCCGCTCTTGGTGAAATATGTCGAGGCGGGCTGGCTCGGCCGCAAGACCGGCCGCGGCTTCTACGACTACCGCAGCGACCACCCGGTGCCGACGCGGTAATATTATTACCTACCGACAAGCTGCTTCAAATACTCCACCGATTCCGGCTTGGACCAGTCCGGAGCCCCTTCCGCTCGGGCAATTTCCCTGCCCTCGGGGTCGATCAGGGCCGTCATCGGCAGACCATAGCCGCCGAAAGCCCGGAGCAGCGCGGCATTGGAATCGACATAGGTTTGCAAGGCTCCGGCGCCATGTCCGGCCAGGAACCCTTGCGCGTCAGCCTGGCCCTCGCGCCCGACATCAACCGGCACGACCACAAACCGGTCGGCCGGCAGGGCCCGCTGCAGCGCCGCCAGGGCCGGCAGTTCCTTGACACATGGCCCACACCAGGGTGCCCACAGATTGAGCAACACGTAGCGGCCCTTGAAATCGTGCAGGTTCGCGATCCTGCCGCCTGGGCCGGTAAAGGCCACTGCCGGGGCCGGCTGGGGCGTCGCCGCCAGCTTGAGAGGCGCCAACGCGGCCGGTGGCGCGTGGACAGTTGAGGCCGTCATCCAATATAGAACGCCCAGCAGCAGCAAAGCCGCGCCGGCTAGGGTCGCAAAGACAAGAAGGCGGGGCTTGGTCACGGATGTCTCATGAGCACGAACAAGATGTGGGGTGGCCGCTTCGAAGGTGGCCCGGCAAAGATCATGGAGGAGTTTACCCCCTCCATCGGTTTCGACCAACGGCTGGCCGGCGAGGACCTTAACGGCAGCCGCGCCCATGCCAAGATGCTGGCGATCCAGGGCATCATCACCCGCGTCGACCTCGACGCCATCCTCAAGGGGCTGTCAACCATCGAGGCCGAAATCCGCGAGGGGACCTTCGAATTCAAGCGGGCGCTGGAAGACATCCATCTCAACATCGAATCCCGTCTGGCCGAACTCGCCGGACCCGCCGCCGGGCGCCTGCACACCGCGCGCTCGCGCAACGACCAGGTGGCAACCGACTTCCGCCTCTGGGTCCGCGCCGCCTGCACCCGCGCCGACGAAAGCTTGATTCTTCTGCAACAGGCACTGCTCCAGCAGGCCACTGCAAATGTCACCACCATCATGCCCGGCTTCACCCACATGCAGTCGGCGCAGCCGGTGACGTTTGCGCATTATTGTCTGGCCTATATCGAGATGTTCGGGCGCGACCGCACCCGCTTCGCCGATACCGCCAAACGGCTCAACGAATGCCCGCTCGGCTCGGCGGCGCTGGCCGGGACGCCATATTTCATCGACCGCGAATACACCGCCCGTCAGCTCGGCTTTGCCCGCCCGATGCGAAATTCCTTGGACGGCGTATCGTCACGCGACTTCGCCTTGGAATATCTCGCTGCCGCGACGATTGCCGCAACACATCTGTCGAAACTGGCGGGCGAATTGGTGCAGTGGTGCTCGCCCGGCTTCGGTTTTGTTAAGCTGTCGGATGCGTTCACCACCGGCTCCTCGATCATGCCGCAAAAACGCAATCCCGACGCCGCCGAACTGATCCGCGGCAAGACTGGGCGCGTGCTCGGCGATTTCGTGGCGCTGGCCACCGTGGTGAAGGGCTTGGTGCTGGCCTATGGCACCGACCTGCAGGAAGACAAGGAACGCGTGTTCGATGCCGCCGACGCGCTGGAGCCATCGCTCAAAGTGATGGCGGGCATGTTCGCCGATCTGACGGTGAATACGGCGCGGATGCGCGCGCTCGCCAACGCGGGCTATCCCACCGCCACCGATCTTGCCGATTGGCTGGTGCAAAACCTCAACATGCCGTTCCGCGACGCCCATCACGTCACCGGGTCCATCGTCAAACGTGCCGAAGAACTGGGTGTCGATCTCGATCATTTGCCGCTGGAAGAAATGCAGAAGATCGAGCCCGCCATCACTGCCGACGTAATGAAGGTTTTGAGCGTCGAAGCCTCGGTTGCTGCGCGCATGAGCTATGGTGGCACCGCGCCCGACCGCGTGCGCGAACAGATCTTCTTCTGGAAGGAAAAGCTGAAATGAAGCTGCGCCTGTTGATTGCGTTCGCGGCCGCCGTGGCGCTGGCCGGATGCGGCGTGAAAAGCGACCTCGAAAAGCCGGCCGCGCCACCGCAAAAGAGCGACAAAGCGTCCTCGCAAAAAAGCGAGAAGGACCCCTCCAAGCCGCCATCGCAGCTCGGCAAATGAACCATTTCCAGTACAAAAACGGCGAGCTTCACGCCGAAGACGTCGCCCTGTCGGCGATCGCAGCCGAAATCGGCACGCCGTTCTATTGCTATTCGACCGCCACGCTGGAACGCCATTACCGCGTGTTCGCCGAAGCGATGCAGAAGGATGCGCTGGTCGCCTTTTCGGTCAAGGCCAACGGCAATCTGGCGGTACTGAGGACCCTGGCGTCACTTGGCGCCGGGGCCGATGTGGTGTCGGGCGGGGAATTGAAGCGGGCGCTGGCCGCCGGCATCCCTGGCGAGAAAATCGTTTTTTCCGGCGTCGGCAAAACCAAAGCCGAAATGGCCGCCGCGCTGAAGGCTGGCATCTATCAGTTCAATGTCGAGAGCGAAGTCGAACTTCTGGCACTTGATGAGGTCGCTGGCGCGCTCGGCGTCACGGCGCCGGTGGCGTTCCGGGTCAATCCCGACGTCGACGCCAAGACCCATGCGAAAATTTCCACCGGCGGCGCCGAGACCAAATTCGGTATTCCGTGGAGTCATGTTCACGCCGCTTATGCCACGGCGGCGAAGCTGAAGCACATCGCCATCGTCGGCGTCGACGTGCACATCGGCAGTCAGATCACGGACCTCGCACCGTTCGAAGCCGCCTTCACGCGGGTGGTCGAATTGGTCGGCAAATTGCGCGCCAAGGGATATGCCATCAGCCGCATCGATCTCGGCGGCGGCCTCGGCGTACCCTATCGCAACGACAATCTGCCGCCGCCCGATCCGGCTGCCTATGGCGCACTGGCTTCCCGCATCACCAAGGACACCGGCGCGCGCCTGATCATGGAACCGGGCCGGCTGATCGCCGCCAATGCCGGGTTGCTGGTCGCCAGCGTCATCTATGTGAAGCAAGGCGAGAACAAGAAGTTCCTGATCGTCGACGCGGCGATGAACGATCTCATCCGTCCCGCCCTCTATGACGCTTGGCACGAGATCGTGGCGGTCACCGCACCCAAACCGGACAGCGCCTGGACGCGTTACGACATCGTCGGACCGGTGTGTGAAACTTCCGACATTTTTGCTGCCGACCGGCCGCTTCCAGTCCTCAAAGCGGACGACCGGATTGCGATTTTGACGGCGGGTGCCTATGGCGCGGTGATGTCGTCGGCCTACAATGCCCGCCCCCTGGCGGCCGAAGTGTTGGTCAAAGGCGGCGAATGGGCGGTGATACGGCCGCGGATGGATGATGACGCGCTTTTCGGAAACGACAGAATTCCGGCCTGGCTGGGCTGAACGTGCCGAACGTTTCGTTGCGGCGGCACGGATCATCGTCGGCTTCGAACGCGTTTGGCCGGCGCTGTGGCCTGCCACTGGCATTGCCGGGCTTGCGCTCGCGGCGTCGCTGTTCAATCTGTTTTCGCCGCTGCCCTGGCCACTGCATTCCCTGATTTTGGCGTGTCTGGTCACTGCTATCGCGCTGACACTGTATTTCAATCTCGAACACGTCGAGTGGCCGCGTTGGGACGAAGGTGCCCGGCGACTCGAACGCGACAGCGCCCTCGAACACCGCCCGGTCTCGGA
This sequence comes from Alphaproteobacteria bacterium UBA1301, assembly GCA_002307725.1. Classification (GTDB taxonomy): domain Bacteria; phylum Pseudomonadota; class Alphaproteobacteria; order Micropepsales; family Micropepsaceae; genus Rhizomicrobium. Next base: position 208,930 of record DBUB01000008.1, read on the forward strand.
AAGCTCCGACACACTCGCCGCCGGCAACGGCGATCCCTTTGCCGAAGAGCTGTGGCACGCCCATCTGAAGGCGCGACTTGTCCTGCTGCCGGTGTTCCACTTGGCTCTGCCGCACTCTGCTCTCGCTAAACGCGATCCGCGCGCGCTGCGCTATGGCGTGCTGGTACTGATCGCCTTCGGGCTGATCATCGCGCGCGGCGACTGGTTTCAGCGTCTCGAATCGATCTTCACGCCCAATCCCGGCCTCATCGCCACTATGGATGCCTGGATCGAGCCGCCCGCCTACACCGGCGAGGAGCCCGTCTATCTCGGTGCCAGCGGCAAGATCACGGTGCCAGCCGGATCGGTGCTCAAGGTGCGCGTGCATGGCGCCGATCATCGCCCGTCGGTGACGCTCGACGATGTGCACTTTGCCGGCGATAAAGGCGAATACGCGACCGAAGCAAAGCTCACCGAAAGCGATCACGTGCGCGTGCGGGCCGGCGGCCACACCATCGGCTCGTGGAAGATCACGCTGATCCCCGACAAGGCGCCGACCATCGGCTTTGCCGCGGCCCCGGCCGCCACCGAACGCCAGGCACTGAAACTCAGCTATGTTTCGAGCGACGACTACGGCGTCACCGCGGCGCGCGCGATCATCAAGCCGCATAATGGGCCCGGCGACCCGCTGATCGTCGATCTGCCTTTGCCGGAACACGCCGATCACCCAGTGACGTTGACCAGTTTTCACGATCTCACCGAAAACCCTTACGCCGGGCTTGAGGTCGACATCACGCTCGAAGCGATGGATGCCGCCGGTAACAAGGCAACCAGTGCCACCGTCACCTTCAAGCTGCCGCAGCGCATTTTCACCGATCCCTTGGCGCGGGCGCTGATCGAACTGCGCCAGAACCTCGCCACGGAAGGCTTGGCAGCGCGGGGGCGCACCGTCAAAACCCTCGATGCCTTGACCTATGCGCCCGAACTGTTCTTCGAAGGCAAAAGCGCCGCCTATCTTGCTCTGCGCATGGCGCTGCATTCGACCGAGGGCGCCGAGACGGGGGAGGATTTCAAGCGCATCGAAGATCTGTTGTGGCAGACCGCGGTGGGGCTCGAGCATGGCGGGCTCCTCACCATGGCCGAACAATTGCGCCGCATGCAGGCGATGATCATGCAGATGATGGCCCAAGGTGCGCCGCAAGCCGATATTGATGCGGCTCTCCAACGTTATAACGAATTGACGCAGCGCTATCTGGCGGCGCTCGCTCAAAATGCACCTCACAACGGCGGCCCTAGCGATCCCAATGCCAAGGTGCTTGGCGATCAGGACATCGCCGCGCTGCTCAAAGCGATCCAGGACCTGAGCCAGGCCGGTGACCGGCTCAAAGCGATGCAGCTTCTGGCCATGCTGCAATCGCTGCTGGAAAACGCGCAGGTGTCCGGCGGCGAGGGCCAGAACGGCAGCGGCGGCGGCGATGCTGCGGCCAACCAAGCCCTCCAGGCACTCGGCGATCTGATGGGCAAGCAACGTCTGCTGCTCGACAAGACCTTCCGGCAAGCCGACGGCAACGGCGATCCCAAGGACGGCGGTGCCAAGGGTCTGGCACAGCAACAGGGCCAAATCCGCGGCGATCTCGAAACCCTGAAGAAGAAATCCGGCAAGCAGGGCGCCGGCGGACCCAATCTCGACAAGGCCAAGCGCTATATGGAGGACGCGCAGCAAGCCCTCTCGTTGTCCGATTTCGGGCGCGCCTCGACCTTGCAGAAATACGTGCTCGACGAATTGCGCAAAGGCGCCGAAGCCGTTGCCAAAGCGGCGGGGCAGACGCAAGGCCAGCAAGGCCAAAACGGCCAGGACCCGCTCGGCCGCGCCTCCAATGCGCGCGGGACCGGCAGCAGCGATGTGCGTATTCCCGATGCGCAAGTGCTGCAGCGGGCGCGCGACATCTTAATGGAACTGCGCCGCCGCGCCGGTCAGCAAGGCCGCCCCAAACAAGAGCTGGATTACATCGACCGGCTGCTCAAGCAGTTCTGAACTTTTTGGTCGCGCGGCCGGACGGTTACTCGCACTTGGCGATATAGGGCAGGGCGCGATGGTTGCCGGAATCATCCATGCCGTAACCTACAATGAACTCGGAGGTGCCGGTGAAGCAGGCGTAATCGGCCTTGGCGGTCGCATCGGACCTGAGCTTGTCGACCACCACCGCCGAGATCACCGACGTGGCGCCGTATTCGAGAGCCAGTTCGCGCGCTTTTTTCATCGTGTGGCCGCCATCAAGCACGCCGTCGATCACCAGCACGTTCTTGCCGCGCAGGTTCTCATTGGGGCCGATCAGGATCTTCACGTTTTTGGTCGACTCGTGCCCGACATAGCTGCGCAACCAGAGGAACTCGGTCGGAATGGAAATGCCTTCCACCGCCAACGCGCGTAAAAGATCGGCGGCGAACACATAAGCGCCCACCAGGATTGGAACTGCCACATGCGGCACAACGGGACCGTGCGCGATGTCATAGGCCAGAGCCTTCACGCGTGCAGCAATCTGTTCTTCACTATAGAGAATCGTTCGGCGCATCACTCCCCAGCTTTCGCAAGTTCCACTCGATAATTGGTCGCCTCATCAGGCGGGTTCGAAAGCTGGGTGACGAAATGGGTGGATTGACCGGGTTTCAACGTGATGACATCCGACGCAACGGTCCAGTGATAGACTTCACGCTTATCATTATCGACCAAACCAATGCGAATCTGCGGCACCGGCAACTCTCTGTCGGTCACATTGGTCAGAGTGCCGCTCACCGTCAAGACGAGCTGGCCGCCCCGCATTTCCCTGGTGTTCTTGGTATTGCCTATTTTCAGGCCGCCGGAGGCGACTTTCATCCCCAGCTTCGAGTAGACCGACGCGCTTTGCGGCCACGCCTCGACAACCTGGTGGCGATAAACCGTCGCGACAACGCCAAGCAAAATCACAACACCAGCCAAAGCGGCCCATCCGGCCGTCAGGAACCACGACCGTTGCCAGAACTTCGGGCCCGCAGGAGCGGCGGGTTCCGCAGCGGCGGTGACGCTTTCCTGCGGCTCCGGGTCGCGCTCCTGAGGTTGTGCATAAACCTCGCGCGGCGGCTCCGCGGCGAGGTAATCGGGGCCAGACGGTGCCGGAGGCTCAGGCTCCGACTCAGGTTTCTCGGGGAGGGCATGCCAGACGTTGCTGCAGCGCGCGCAGCGCACATTGCGTCCAGCCGGCGGGAATTTCGTCGCATCGACTTCGTAGCGCGTCTGACAGGCCGGGCAGGTTAAAATCATACTGACGATCCCAATCGCCAAAGTTTGGCGCCAAAAGGGGTGTGCTGCAAGCAGAGTAACCTAAAGGCCTGAAACACTCGTAACCAACATCCCCCGAGGTTATGGTCGCCATATCATGGTTCGCTTCGAAAATGTCGGGATGCGCTACGGCGCCGGTCCGGAGGTCTTACGGGATGTCACCTTCGTTCTGGAGGCGGGCTCGTTTACCTTTTTGACCGGGCTGTCGGGCGCCGGCAAGACCACCCTTTTGAGGCTGATGTCGATCGCCGAACGGCCCACACGCGGGCTGATCACGCTGTTTGGCCGTGATCTGGCGACCGCGAAGCGTTCTACCCTGCCCGCCTTGCGGCGCCGGATCGGGGTCGTTTTCCAGGATTTCCGCCTGCTCGACCACCTCTCCGCCTTCGACAACGTCGCCCTGCCGCTCAGGATCGCCGGCCGCAAGGAGGGCGAATACGCCCGCGACGTCAAGGAACTGCTCGCCTGGGTCGGCCTTGGTGATCGTATGAACGCGGTCCCACCCACTCTGTCCGGCGGCGAGCAGCAACGCGTTGCGATTGCCCGGGCCGTGGTCGCCAAACCCGATTTGCTGGTCGCCGACGAGCCGACCGGCAATGTCGACCCCGAAATTGGCGCCCGCCTGATCCGCCTGTTCGCCGAACTGAACCGGCTCGGCACCACGGTGTTGATCGCCACCCATGACCGCAATCTGGTCGAAAGCACGCGGGCCCGCGAAATGCGGCTGGTGGACGGAAGGCTGGTCGAACTGAGGACGCCGCGGCCATGAAAAAACGGCGCATCATGCCCGCCTCGAAAGGGGCCGCGCCCCTCGACGTCGTCATCGCGGTGATGGCCTTTTTGGCCGCGCTGGCCTTGGGCGCCTCGCTGATCGCCCAGCGCGCCGCCGATAGCTGGAGCGAAGGCCTCTCCGGCAAGATCACGGTGCAGATCATGCCGCCGACCAGCGGGCCGGCGCGCGACGGCCTCGACCAGGAAACCGAGGCGGCCCTGGCGGTGTTGAAGGCGACGCCCGGTATCGCCCATGCCGCACCGCTGTCGCAGAACGAGCAACTGAAGCTGGTGCAGCCCTGGCTCGGCGCCGAAGCGCTAGTAGCCGATCTACCGCTGCCGCAACTGATCGACGCCGACATCGCGCCCGGTTCGGAGATCAACATCGCAGACTTGACCGTGCGGCTGAAGGCAGTGGTGCCGACTGCGGTGCTCGATGATCACAGCCATTGGATCGGGCGCTTGCACGATCTCGCCCGTACCCTGGTATGGTCGGCTTATGGCATCCTGTTCCTGATTGCGGTGGCAACCGCCTCGACGGTGGCGTTTGCGACGCGGGCGGGACTCGACGCCCATAACGACATGGTCTCGCTGCTGCACCAGATGGGCGCCCAGGCCGGGTTCATTGCGCGCGCCTTCGAAGGCCACTATTTCCGGGCCACCCTCCTCGCCGCGGGGACGGGAGCAGCCTTTGCCGCCGTCTTTTTTCTGGCGGCGGGCGGACTGGAGTCGGTGGGCTATGAACCGGTTCCTTTTCTGCCGCCCCTATCGTTGAAGCCGATTGAATTGTTGTGGCTGCTGGCGGTTCCCGCAGCGGCCGGGCTGATTGCACTAATTACGGCACGGCTTTCCGTGTTCGCCGCTTTGCGGGCGATTCATTAGCGCAATCGAGCTATTATCCGCACTGTCACAATCCAGCGCGGTGCGGGGACTTCACCTCGCACGCGATGCATTGCATTATCTGTCCGCAAGAGCGGAGTCTTCGATTGCTGAAGCGAATCGTCATCGCGTTGGTGCTGCTTTACGGTTTGGGGTTTGCTGCCTTTGCGATCCGCTTGCCCAAAGCACCGCGCGCGATTGGACCGGTGGGCGGCATCGTCGCTTTGACCGGCGGCGGTTCACGCCTCGACGTTGCGGTGGCGCTGTTCGAAAAAGGCAAAGGCGAGCGGCTGCTGATCTCAGGTGTCTTTCCCCAGACCACCAAGAAAGAGCTGAAGACGCTGGCGCATGGCAAGAAGCGGTTCGATTGCTGTGTTGATCTCGGCTATGCCGCCGAAAACACTTTCGGTAACGCCAAGGAGGCAGCGGCCTGGGCTCGCTTCCACCACTACAAGTCCATCCTGCTGGTGACATCGCGCTATCACATGCCGCGCTCGGTCGCCGAATTCCGCGACGTGATGCCCGGGGTGACAGTGATCCCCTATCCGGTCGATGCCGAAACGGGGAAGGATTTCGCGAGCAAAATACGCGCCCTGAAGGTGCTGCATAGCGAATATGCCAAGTTTATCGCCGTGACTTTTTTAACCGCCACCGGGCTTGAGCCGGGTCTTGACCAGGACAAGTCCGCAACCGACTCTGACACCGCATCGTAGAACCAAAGCCCGCCGTGACCTTCGTCCGTTCCATCCTGTTCTTCGTCTATTTTGTCATCGCCTCGGCGGTGTTTTTCATCGTGGCGCTGCCGATGATGCTGTTGCCGCGCATGACGATCGTGCGCACCTCACAGGCCTGGAGTCGGACCGTCCTCTTCGGCCTGCGCGTGTTTGGCGGCTGCGGCTTTGAGGTCCGCGGCGACATCCCCAAAGGTCCATTCCTGTTCGCCGCCAAGCACATGAGCATGTGGGACACGGTGGTGCTGTTCATGCTGCTGGACGACACTTCGATGGTGGTCAAGCGCGAGCTGCTCAAAATTCCGTTCTACGGCTGGTACATCAACCGGGCCGGGGTGATCGGCATCGACCGCAAGGCCGGGGCCAGCGCCCTGCGCCAGATGGCGGCCCGAGCCAAGGAAATATATGCCGCCGGACGGCCGCTCGTCATTTTTCCGGAAGGAACCCGCAAGAAGCCGGGTGCGCCCCCTGACTACAAGCCGGGCGTGGCCGGACTTTACACCCAGTTCGGTGTGCCTTGCGTACCGGTGGCGCTCAACTCGGGCCAGTTCTGGACCGGCTTCATTAAGCGCCCCGGCACCATCGTGATCGCGTTTTTGCCGCCCATTCCAGCCGGCCTCAAACGCGGCGCCTTCATGCGCGAGCTCGAACAGAGCATTGAAACGGCAACCGCAAAGCTGGTCGCCGAAGGCCGCACCCAGCTCGGCCAGGATTAATCCTTACGTTAGAACATTCCCGGAACGTCCGGTTGTAAATCGGGCGTTTGATTGTTAATTATTTAATCCGTCCTCGTATGCTGGAACGGACGCGCGAAAGACCCCTTATGAGCGACATCGCCCACCAAATTTGGGATATGAAGTACCGTTTCCGGCAGCCTGACGGCACGCCGGTCGATAGCGATGTGGCCGCCAGTTGGGCGCGGGTGGCGCTGGCCGCAAGCCAAGCCGAGGCGCCCGAGGACCGGCGGAGCCAGGCTCTTGCCTTCGCCGAGGCGCTCGCGGGCTATCGCTTCCTACCGGCGGGACGGATTCTGGCCGGTGCCGGAACCGGGCGCAGCGTGACGCTGTTCAATTGCTTCGTCATGGGCACCATCGCCGATTCGATGGATGGCATCTTCTCGGCTCTGCGCGAGGCGGCGCTGACGCTGCAGCAAGGCGGCGGCATCGGTTACGACTTCTCGACCATCCGGCCCAAGGGGGCGCCGGTTGAAGGCGTCGGCGCCGATGCCAGTGGGCCAGTCTCGTTCATGGACGTGTGGGACGCCATGTGCCGCACCATCATGAGTGCGGGCAGCCGCCGCGGCGCCATGATGGCGACGCTGATGTGCGATCATCCCGACATCGAAGACTTCATCACCGCCAAACGCCGCCAAGGGCGTTTGCAAATGTTCAATCTGTCGGTGCTGGTGACCGATGCCTTCATGGCCGCGGTCAAGGCCGACGAAGACTGGCCGCTGAGCTTCGGCGGCCGTGTCTACCGTACCGTCAAAGCGCGGGCGCTGTGGGACGCCATCATGCGGTCGACCTATGATTTCGCCGAGCCGGGCGTGATTTTCATCGACCGCATCAATGCCGAAAACAATCTCGGCTATTGCGAAACCATCCGGGCGACCAATCCTTGCTTGACGGGTGATAGCTGGATCATGACGGCCGCGGGCGCGCGACAAATCCGCGATCTTGTCGGGCAGTCCTTTACCGCTATCGCCGACGGAAAACCTTGGCCGAGCGATCCGCGCGGCTTCTTCTCGAACGGCGTCAAGCCGGTGGTCCGGCTGGCCACCCAACAAGGCTATGCCTTACGTCTCACCGCAGACCATCGGGTGCGCAAAATTACGCGCCGGACGCGCTGGTCCAGCGACTGGGAATGGTGTGAAACCGGGCATCTGGCGGCCGGCGACGAAGTGCTGCTGCACAATCACCGCAGTCTGACCCTGGAACAATCAGCCGAATCCGCGGCACGCGATGATGCCGAAGGTTATCTGCTTGGTGCCTTGATCGGCGACGGTGTTCTGAATGCGGACAAGGCGGTGCTTTCGGTGTGGCCGGGACAGCGCGTCGCCAACGGCGACGATGATCGCCCGGGTGTACGAGGCATCATGGCGCGCACCCTTGGCGCAGCGCAGCTTCTGCCGCATCGCAGCGATTTCTCCGGCTGGATCGCTGTGCCGGGACACGGCGAGTTTCGCCTCGCCCTTGGTGCACTCAAACGTCTGGCGGCCGATCACGGGCTAGAGCCGGGACACAAGGCCATCACACCGGCCATCGAGAAACGCTCGCCAGCCTTTGCCCGAGCTTTCTTGCAGGCGTTCTTCGATGCCGACGGTTCGGTTCAGGGCTCGCAGGCCAAAGGCGTGAGTATCCGGCTCAGCCAAAGCGATCTTGCCCGCCTTGAGGCCGTGCAGCGGATGCTGCTGCGCCTCGGCATTGCCGGCACGATCTATCAGGATCGCCGGCCACCCAAAGCTACCGTCCTGCCGGACGGCAAGGGCGGCCATCGTAGATACCAAACCGATGCCCAGCACGAATTGGTGATCAGCGGCGACAATCTGAAGACCTTTGCCGACCGGATCGGGTTTGCCGACACCAAGAAAGCGGGACAATTGGTGCGAGTTCTGAGCGGGTATAAACGCCACCTGAACCACAGTGCTTTTGTTGCGACCGTTAGCGTGATCGAACCGGCCGGCGAAGAAGAGGTCTTCGATGCCGCTATCCCCGGCCTCAATGCCTTCGACGCCAATGGCTTGTGGGCCCACAATTGCGGCGAGCAGCCGTTGCCGCCTTATGGCGCCTGCCTGCTCGGCTCGATCAATCTGGCGCGTCTGGTCAAGCATCCGTTCGAAGACGGCGCCGAACTCGACACCGCCGAATTGGCACGTCTGACGACGACCGCGATCCGCCTGCTCGACAATGTGATCGACGTGTCGCGCTTTCCGCTCCCCGGCCAGCGTGCCGAAGCCGAGGCCAAGCGCCGCATCGGTCTGGGCGTGACCGGGCTCGCCGATGCGCTGATTTTCTGCCGCACCAAATACGGTTCGCCCGCGAGCATCGTGCTGATCGAACATTGGCTGGAGACGATGGCCCACGCCGCCTATCGCGCGTCGGTCGAACTGGCCCGCCTCAAAGGGGCCTTCCCGCTGTTCGATGTCGATGAATATTTGCTGCGGCCGTTCATCAGGCGCCTGCCCTATGACCTGCGCGAAGACATTGCGCGCTACGGCATCCGCAACGGCCTGCTCACGTCGATCGCGCCGACCGGCACCATTTCGCTCTATGCCGGCAATGTGTCGAGCGGCATCGAGCCGGTGTTCGCTTACAGCTACAGCCGCCGCGTCTTGATGCCGGACGGCACGCCGGAAGAACAGATCGTGCGCGACTACGCCGTGGCGGCGTTCCACGCCAAATTCGGCGATAGCGCCGAACTGCCGGACTATTTCGTCAGCGCGCAGACCTTGGCGCCCGAGGACCACTTGGCGGTGCAGGCGGCGGCGCAGAAATACATCGATTCGTCGATCTCCAAGACCATCAACTTGCCGGCGTCGATCTCATTCGCAGCCTTCAAGGACGTCTACATGACGGCCTATGAGACGGGGTGCAAAGGCTGCACCACCTACCGGCCGAACGAGGTGACCGGATCGGTATTGACGGTGACGGAAACCGAGGTCGACGACGATGCGGACGACATGCCAAAAACCGGCGATATCGTCTACATGCATCGCCCGCTCGACCGCCCCGATGTGCTGATCGGCCAGACCTACAAGATCAAATGGCTCGATTCCGACCACGCCTTCTACATCACCGTCAACGATGTCGAGACCGATGGGCGGCGGCGGCCGTTCGAAGTGTTCATCAACTCGAAGAACATGGAAGCTTACGCCTGGACGCTGGCGCTGACGCGAATGATCTCGGCGGTATTCCGGCGCGGCGGCGATGTGTCGTTCGTGGTCGACGAGCTGAAGGCGGTGTTCGATCCGCGCGGCGGCCAGTGGATGGAAGGCCATTACGTGCCCTCGCTGCTCGCGGCGATCGGCGAGGTGATCCACAAACATCTGGTCGCGATCGGCTTCATGGCCGAGCACGGCGACACGCTGGCGCCCGACGGCAAGAAGGTGGCTGCCATCGCGGCGGAAGGGGCCCCGGCCCGTCACTGCCCGCGCTGCGGCTCGCCCAGCTTCGTCAAGCTGGAAGGGTGCGACTCGTGCCTGTCATGCAGCTATTCGAAGTGCGGCTAGAGTGACTCGGCCCTCTGCGAGAGCCGACTAGCGACGTGTAATTTATTTGCATTAGGTCACGGGACTAGGCGACGACAGACAAACGCGCCTCAAATGTTCGGGGATCAACCCCCTGATTAACTCTCGCCACAGCACTTATGTATTCAGATAAAAACGCAGCAGCTTTGCCGTGTTGCCTCGACCATGATAGCTATCTGACGCCGAAGTAGTTGTTATACATATACGAACGTTCCATATATTTTTGTTTATAAACAACACGTTATTAGACTTTTGTGTCTACCACTTCAAAGTACAAGTATATACCAATTCGACACCTTCGATGATTTGGTGCCAGCCTGATCGCATACCACAGCATTAATACGGTTGGCAGGTGACGACTACGATCCCACGGTCTTCCAATAACTCATTGTTTAACATATATAATACTCCTTCTGAGTGTTCTTGGTTGGTTTCTCAGATTTATGGCGCCAGATAAAAACGCAGCAGCTTTGCCGTGTTGCCTCGACCATGATAGCTATCTGACGCCGAAGTAGTTGTTATACATATACTAACGTTCCATATATTTTTGTTTATAAACAACACGTTATTAGACTTTTGTGTCTACCACTTCAAAGTACAAGTATATACCAATTCGACACCTTCGATGATTTGGTGCCAGCCTGATCGCATACCACAGCATTAGTACGGTTGGCAGGTGACGACTACGATCCCACGGTCTTCCAATAACTCATTGTTTAACATACATAATACTCCTTCTGAGTGTTCTTGGTTGGTTTCTCAGATTTATGGCGCCAGATAAAAACGCGGCAGCTTTGCCGTGTTACGGCGAGTGTTCACAAGACACGTACGCAATGACCGTATCGGAGCGCGCCAAAACTAACCCATGGCGATTATGTTTTACCTTATTACAAAGCATTTGACAGAATCACTATGTTGTATTTATCTTCGCTTACGATATAGGAGTATAGAAATGCCGACGGCATCAATTACCCTCTTAAGCGGCGCAAAGGTTGTCATTGAGGGAAGCCAAGCCGAGGTGGCGAACTTGATCGCCACATTCCAGGGCAACCAAACACCTTCGAAGCGGAAGGGCGCGCGCGCGCCTACAAGAACCGCAGTTACGCGGGAGGGTCCGATGCAGTTGCTTCTGGACCTGATCGACAGCGACTTTTTCAAAACACCACAGGAGCTCAGCGCAATTCGAATGGCGCTCGAAGCGCAGGGGCATTTCTACCCAACGACAACATTGTCGCCGTTGGTGCTCCGTCTAGTGCGGAGCAAACAGCTCCGTCGCATCAAAGTCCAAAAGCGGTGGACCTATGTCCGATAGGGAGATGAGTATGCCGGAGAAATCATTGACCGAAGCCGTCGCAAATATTGTCGATCAATTGAAGGAATTTACGTCGGAAGATCGGCATCGAATCGTGTCGGCGTCGATGACCCTATTGGGCGAAGCGCCGACACAAATCGTTTCCAATAATGAGACTCCGAACGATGCCGATGACCAGTACGCCGGACTGCCAGCGAAAGCGCGCAACTGGATGAAGCAGCACGGTCTTAGTATCGAACAGATCAATCTAGTATTTCACTTCGGGGAAGATGGCCCTGAAATCACAGCCCCCATACCGGGCGCAAGTAGAAAGGAGCAAGTTCGCAATGCCTATGTGCTTTGCGGAATTTGTCGCCTACTGGCCTCTGGAGATACCAAATTCGACGACAAGGTTGCGAGGCGCGTCTGCGAATCAGGTGGCTTTTTCGACAGCACTAATCACACGAAATACATGAAGTGCAGCGAGTTTACCGCCACGCGCGAGAAGGGTAGCTGGGTGTTAACAACACGTGGGACGAATCTCGGCGCGTCTCTGGTCACGCAGCTGAGTGAAACTTAAGGGAGCACGCGGAACACCCGCGACTAGACTACCATGACTGCAAACAATAGCGGGAAGCTCGATGCGATCCTTGAATCTATCAAAAACTTGGAAGTGCGTGTCTCACGCATAGAAGCAAACGGCGCCGCCTCAAGCCGCGACGAGAAAACGGCGCCACGTACGATGGCCAAGAAGTTATCGATTAAAGAATTCCTCCTCCAACACCAACCGGCCACGGACATTCAGCGAACGTTGGCAATTGGATATTTTTTGGAAAACCATACCGGCTTAGCATGTTTCACGAGGGCTGAACTGGAAAAAGGTTACAGGGACGCTAAGGAGCCCTTGCCGTCCAACATAAGTGTGAATATCGCTCACTGCATTAAGCATGGACACATGATGGACGGTGAAGAGAAGAAGAACAACAAGGCCACATATGTGATCACGCGCAGCGGTGAGCAGTTCATTTTGGCAGAGTACAAGAAGCCAAAGGACCGTAATTGATGACTCTTGCAATCAACGGCCTTCCCTCTCTCGTTAGCGAAAGTCTGGTCGAGGAGTACCTCGAAATAAAAAGGCATTTCGCTACGAATGATTGGGGGCCCGGGCAATTGAGGGGTGGGCGATTTGCCGAAGTTGTCTTGCGTGCATATCAGCACCTTTTAGGGGACACGGTTACGCCATTCGGCAGAGATATTGTTGCGGCCGAAAAAACTCGGATTATGAACAATGTGCTGAGCGCAGGCACCATAGATGAGCATGTGCGCCAAAAGACTGTTCCGCTCGTTCGGCTACTTTTGGATTTTCGTAATAACCGGGATGTTGCACATCTCGGAGGGTTCGATGCAAACAGCACGGATACGCTGTTCGTCATGACTTGTGCCACCTGGATTCTTTGCGAATTCATCAGGGTTTACGGAGGTTATCCGATGGACCGGGCTCAAGAGATCGTGGATGGTCTGGCGGTAAAGGAGTATCCGGTGATAATCGAACGTAACGGAGAGTTGTTCATCGCCCGGCACGACCTCGGCGCCAAGGAGGAGGTGCTGGTTTGGCTTATGAAGAACCCGAGCGCAACCGGGAGTGTCCTAGAAGACAAGGTTGGCGACAGCAATAAGTCGCGTGTGCGGCGTAAGCTCAAAGAGATGGTGGATGACAAACTGATCGGGTTAGCCGCTAATGGCGACTACTTCATCATGCCAAGGGGGCTGGCAGTGGTTGCAGCAGACTCCTTGCTGCAATATCACCCCTAGCTAGGGTCAGACCGCAATGGTTCGTTTTCAGCTATAGCGTATACTATACAATGAACAGTCGTCTGCATTGCGGTGCCGTTCTGAGACCCGCCGTGAATTAGGGCTAACCAGACCGCCCTCGCAAACGCCGTCTGCGGCGCGTGGCGGCGGGCAAAAATAAATTCTGCCGTTACCGATGAAATTAAGAAGCATGCGCGGCCCGTTTCGGCCTAACGCTTTGCTCGCCCAGGAGAAAATAAAATCCCAAAACCCCCTTGAAACGAGAGGGAGGTTTCCCCATCTGAGATATATCCGTTGAGGTGCATCCAGCGGTCCGGGCCAAGCCGGGCCGTTTTGCTATTTTGCCAAAACCGCAACCGATCGCGGCCCGGACTCTGTCTCACCGACCCCTGAAAAATCAGTTCTTTTTTTCGCCGCGGCCGAAGTTGGGTGACGCGGTATCCTGGCCGGCATCGATGATCGAGCGGCGGATGGCGCGGGTGCGGGTGAAGAGATTGAACAGCGTGTCGCCGTCACCCCAGCGGATGGCGCGCTGCAAGGCGCTCAAATCCTCGCTGAAGCGGCCGAGCACTTCCAGCACCGCCTCGCGGTTGTTGAGGAAGACGTCGCGCCACATGGTCGGATCGGAGGCGGCGATGCGGGTAAAATCGCGAAAACCGCCGGCCGAATATTTGATCACGTCGCTCTCGGTCACGGTTTCGAGATCGTCCGCGGTGCCGACGATGTTGTAGGCAATCAAATGCGGCACATGGCTGGTGATCGCCAGCACCAGATCGTGGCGGTGGGCGTCCATCACTTCCACATTGCTGCCAAGCGCTTCCCAGAACGTCTTCAACTTGGCAACGGCGTCTGGATCGGCGCCTTCCGGCGGCGTCAGGATGCACCAGCGGCCATCGAACAATTCGGCAAAGCCCGCGGTGGGACCGGATTGCTCGGTACCGGCGATCGGATGCGCCGGCACAAAATGCACGCCTTCCGGCACGAAGGGCCCGACGTCGCGGATCACCGCACTTTTAACCGAACCGGCGTCCGACAAAATGGCGCCCGGCTTCAGGTTGGGCGCAATTTCCTCAGCGAGCGACTGGAACGTACCGACCGGTGTGCACAGCACCACCAGATCGGCGTCTTTCACGCACGCGGCCGCATCCGAATACAGTGCATGGGCAAAGCCGACGGTGCGCGCCAGATCGAGCGTCTCGACCCGGTGGGAATAGCCGGCGATGTGACCGGCAAGGCCGCCGCGACGCATCGCATGGGCCATTGACGACCCGATCAAACCGATCCCCAACAGGGCAACTTTGGCAAACATCTCGCTCATTTTCGTGCCATGAACTCGGCCAGCGCTGTCATCACTTTCTGATTGGCATCCGCTGGGCCGATGGTAAGCCGCAAACAATCCGGCAGGCCATAACTGGCCACGCCGCGCAAAATCAATCCGCGCGTGCACAAGTATCGGTCGGCCTCGGCGGCCGTCTTGCCCGGTTCATTTGGGAAACGGATCAAAAGGAAGTTGGTAACGCTGTCATCCACCTTGAGACCGGTGGCGCGGATCGCCGCGGTGAGCTTTTCCCGCCAGATGTCGTTGTGTTCGAGGGCGGCCGTCAGGTGATCGTGATCGCTGAGCGCCGCGGCACCGGCACGCTGGGCCGGAATCGAGACGTTAAACGGCATCCGGATACGATTCAGCACATCCGCGACAGTTGGCGGACACAGCGCCCAGCCGATCCGAAGGCCCGCAAGGCCATAGACCTTGGAAAACGTCCGCGTCATCACGACGTTGTCATGCTTCAGGCACAGCGCGATGCCGGTGTCGTAATCATTGTTGCGGACGAATTCGCCATAAGCCGCATCGAGCACCAGCAGCATGCCGGGCCTCAGCCCCGTGAGCAGGCGCCTGACCTCGTCGAACGGCAGATAGGTGCCGGTCGGATTGTTCGGATTGGCGAGATAGACGAGCTTGGTCCGCGGCGTGACGGCCGCCAGCATGGCGTCGACATCGACTTGGCGGTCCTTCTCCTTGACCGACACCGGCACGGCGCTGTTGGCCAGGGTGGCAATCCGGTAGACAAGGAAAGAATGCTCGCTGAACAGAACCTCATCACCGGGCCGCAAGTAGGCATTGGCAAGGAGCGTAAGAAGCTCGTCCGAGCCATTGCCGCAGACGATGCGGGCCGGATCGAGCCCAAACGCCTCGCCCACCGCCGCGCGCAGGAGCTCGGCGGAGCCTTCCGGATAAAGGGATGCATCCGCGGCGGCGGCGGCATAGGCGATCATCGCCTTGGGGCTGGGCCCAAGGGCGCCCTCGTTGGACGACAACTTGATCGGTGCTGCTACACCCGGAACAGAGGCGCGGCCGCCAACATAGGGCGCAATATCCAGCACGCCGGGCTTGGGCGCGAAGCTCATTTGTTTCTCCTTTGCGGCCCCCCTGATACGGCGGCGCGCTCGCAAAATCAAAACCGGCTTGGTTGACGGCTTCGTTGACATGGGGGGGCCCTGGCCTTAGCAAATCCCTCCGGCTGGTCCGGTGGTGAGGTTCATTTGTCCGATCCCATCTTCCTGCGTCCTTTGACCGCTCCAGACGCCGACCGGGGCGAAGCGGTGGAATTTGGGCCGGACAACGCCCTGGAGCTGGATTCCGGGCGCACGCTCAAAACCTGGACCCTGGCCTACAAGACCTATGGCAAGCTCAACGAGGCGCGCTCCAACGCGATTCTGATTTGCCATGCCCTGACCGGCGACCAGTTCGTCGCATCCGCTCACCCCGTCACCGGCAAGCCGGGCTGGTGGGAGACCATGGTCGGCCCCGGCAAGCCGGTCGATACCGACCGTTTCTTCGTCATCGGCACCAATGTCATCGGCGGCTGCATGGGCTCGAGCGGACCGGCGGAAGTCAATCCGGCGACCGGTCATCCTTACGGCCTCGATTTCCCGCTGGTTACCATCCGCGACATGGTGCGGGCCCAGGCCATGCTGCTCGACCACCTCGGCATAAAGAAGCTGATGTGCGTGATGGGCGGCTCGATGGGCGGTATGCAGGCACTGCAGTGGACGGTCAGCTATCCCGAGCGAGTGGTGGCAGCGATGCCAATCGCCTGCGCGGCGCGCCATTCGGCGCAGAACATCGCCTTCCACGAAGTCGGACGCCAAGCGATCATGGCCGATCCCGACTGGCACGGCGGCGCCTATCAGGAACACGGCACCCAGCCCTCCAAGGGCCTGGCGGTGGCGCGTATGGCGGCGCACATTACTTATCTGTCGGAACCAGCGCTACAGCGCAAATTCGGTCGCACTTTGCAAAACCGCGGCGGCATCAGTTTCGCCTTTGCCCCCGATTTCCAGGTGGAATCCTATCTCCACCACCAAGGCACGGCCTTCGTCGACCGTTTCGACGCCAATTCCTATCTCTACATCACCCGCGCCACCGACTATTTCGACCTCGCCGCCGATTTCGGCGGCGTGCTGGCCGAGGCCTTTCGCGGCTGCAAGACGCGGTTCTGCATCATCTCCTTCACCAGCGACTGGCTTTATCCAACCTTCGAGAACAAGCGCATCGCCCATGCCCTGAATGCGGTGGCGGCGTCCGTCAGCTTCGTCGAGATCGAATCCGACCGCGGCCACGACGCCTTCCTGCTCAACGAACCGGAGATGTTCGGCACCGTGCGCGGCTTCCTCAATGCGGTGGCTTCGAGCGAAGGAGTGGCGTAATGAGCCTTCGCCCCGACCTTGCCGCCATCGCCGCGATGATCCCGGAAAACGCGCGCGTGCTCGATATCGGTTGCGGTGACGGCGTCCTCTTGGAGCATTTGAGCAGCACCAAGCATGTCGACGGCCGCGGCCTGGAATTGTCGCAACACAAGGTCAATGCCAGCGTGGCGCGGGGGCTGCCGGTCATCCAAGGCGACGCCGACACCGATCTCGGGGAATACCCGTCACAGGTGTTCGATGTGGTGATCCTGAGCCTGACCATCCAAGCCACGCGCAATCCCAAGGCTGTGATGGAACAGATGCTGCGGATTGGACGGCGCAGTATCATTTCGCTGCCAAATTTCGGCCATTGGCGCATTCGCCTGGGGCTCCTCGCGACCGGGCATATGCCGCGCACCAAGACCCTCGACAACGAGTGGTACGACACGCCGAACATTCATTTGTGCACTATCGCCGACTTCGTCGATCTCGCCGAAAGCTGCGGCGCGGTGATTGAAACGGCCTACGCCTTGACGCCGGCTGGTGACACCAAGCCGATGAGCCCGCGGTCGTGGGGTCCCAATCTGATGGCGGAAGGAGCGATCTTCGTTCTGCGCGTCGACAATCACGGCGCCGGAATCTGAGATCTTCTACCCCTGAAACAGGAAGGAGCGGCTGGTTGCGGCAGCCGCTCCTAACACCCGTCAGTGGCTTTGCCGAGCGGCAGCTAACAAAAAAAGGGGCTGCCAGCCGGTCACGGCGGAATTGCTACGCCCCATTCCGCCAGGGGGGAATAACCGCCAATGTCATCGCTGACCGGCGGCCGCGGAACAGGCTGGGGGATTGCCTGATTCCGCAATACATACAGGCTTGCAGCCGCTTCCTTGACGCTGAATGGTGTTCGCATAGGGGGTATGCGGAGAGCACCGACGCAAGGCAAAGGAAGCGGCCCAAGGTTCAGCTTTTGCCGAGCAGCTGCAGCGCCTTGGTATAGCGAGCAACGCCCAGCGCATACATCTGCGAACCGCACAAGCTGCGGCCGGCGCTGGCCTGCTCACGTGCGGCATCCGTCGTGGTGCCAGGCTGGGCCGCTTCGAGGGCTGCCGAAACCTGCTTGGAAAGGTGCACGCAGTCGGTCAGACGGGCGTCAGCTGCGTTGGCGGCCGGGGCAAGAGCGAGAGTCGTAAGCGCTACAAGCGCGAATGCGAATTTCATTTGTATCCTCCTTGGGGACTAGGGGTCCGGTTATCCGGATGTGGTCGTTGACTGGCGACTATTGTAGCCCCTTCTGCTTCACGTGTTTGGGAGGTCTGCTGTTCGAAAATTGCGCGGCTGCACAGAAAGCCAGATTTACAGGGCTTTTTTTACGCGATTGCGCGTGATGCTCCTGTAGCGCATGGCGGTTTTGCGCGTGCTGCAGCGATTGCACAGTACTGTATTCACGAATGAGTGATTGAATATCAGCTTTGCAGTGTTGTGGCGGGACGCAAAGCCGCTTTGGCTTTGGTCACTGTCTTCACTGCGGCGCGGCCATAAAGCGATTTTGTTGCCTCAACAAGATGCACGCCCGCCACTTGCGGAAAAAAGCGGCGTCCCAATTTCTCAAAGCCGTCACCGAACTGCGCCATGCGCCTGCCAGCGAACGGCGGCAGGTAAAGCGCGCGATCCCATTTGACCGGTTCGAACAAGGTGTCGGTCAACAGACTCGTCAGTTCGCCCTTATGGAAGGGCCGGCCGCAGGCGAAGGGCGACGATTCGATCTGGGCCCAGAGGCTGGCGCGATTGGGCGTGACCAACAGCATCCGGCCCTCCGGGGCCAGGACGCGCCAGAGCTGGCGGAGCAGCACCCGGGCGGCATCGGCCCCTTCCAGTCCGTGCACCACCAGGATGCGGTCGAATAGGGCGTCGGCGAACGGCAGGGCGTCTTCGTCCGAGAGGACCGACAACGAACGGGGCACCGGCCAGGCCACCACGCCGGTGCGGGCCGGCATACAGGCGATCACCCGCTCGGCATCGGCAAGATACGGTTTGAGGTAGGGCGGGGCGAAGCCGTAGCCGAGAACCCGAAGGCCGCGGCAATGGGGCCAGAACTCCCGAATCCGGCGGGAAATCAGCCGCCGGGCGGCCCGGCCCACCGGCGACTCGTAGAAATCGGAGAGCTCGCCCGCATCAAGCTGCATGGCGTCAGGCTTAAGCCCAACCAAGCCTGGGTTCAATGCGCCAGGGTTCAATGTGGGGCCCGGGACTGATAAGAACTATTCAAGATGGAGTCCGCCGCCATGCCCGATCTTGAGATCACGATCATCCCCTGCCTCAAGGATAACTACGCCTACCTCATCCGCAGCGGCGCGCTTTGCGCCGTGATCGATCCGGCGGAGGCGGCGCCGGTGGAAGCCGCCCTCAAGGTCACGGGCGCCCGGCTGACCCACATCCTCAACACCCACCACCATTGGGACCATTCCGGCGGCAACCGGGAGCTCAAGGCGGCCTCTGGCGCCGAGGTGATCGGCCCGGAGGCGGACCGGACCCGCATCCCGGCGATCGACACCGGGGTCGACGAGGAACATGGCTGGCGCTTTGGCGACCTCAAGGTCCAAGTGCTGGAGGTGCCGGCCCATACGCGCGGTGCGGTCGCCTATGTCATCGGCGGCGCGGTGTTCACCGGCGACACGCTGTTCGTCATGGGCTGCGGCCGGCTGTTCGAGGGCTCGGCCGCGATGATGCTGGCGAGCCTCACCAAGATCGCGGCCCTGCCTGACGCCACCGCGGTCTATTGCGGCCACGAATACACCCTCGCCAATGCCCGCTTCGCGTTGAGCCTGGAACCGGGCAACGCCGCCTTGGCGGCGCGGCTGCGCGAGGTGGAAGCGCTGCGCGCCGCGGGCAAGTTCACGGTGCCATCGACCATCGCCCTGGAGAAGGCAACCAATCCGTTCCTCAGAACCGATTCGGCGGAAATCCGCCGCAGCATCGGCATGACCACTGCCGACGACGTCGCCGTGTTCGCCGAAATCCGCCGCCGCAAAGATAGTTTTTAAAAAGCGCTCTACCGGCTGACGAACTCGCCCCAGATCGAGCCGAATTGCAGCACCGCCGCGGCCAGCACGAAGGCGTGCCAGATGGCGCGGTGATAGGGGATGCGCTCCATGACGTAGAAGATCACACCCGCCGAATAGACGATGCCACCCGCCATCAACAGCCAGAAATTGACGTGAGCCAGCGACAACGACAGCGGCTGGATCACGGTGACGATCACCCAGCCCATGGCGAGGTAAAGCCCAAGCGATAGCCATTCGAAACGGCGCGGCCACACCAGTTTCATCACCACCCCGACCGTGGCGCAGAACCAGACCACCGACAGGATGATGGGGCCCGCGGTGGCCCCCAGCCGGTTGACCGCAAACGGGGTATAGGTCGCCGCGATCATGATGAAGATGGCGCAGTGATCGAGACGCCGGAGGATTTTCTTCGACGGGCGCGATTGCGGCGTCAGATTGTAGGCGGCCGAACACCCGATCATGGCAAGAAGGCCGACGCAGTAGATTACGACCGACACCACCACATTCATGCCAGCGACGTGCGAGAGCAGCCACAACGAGGCGTTGATGGCGAACAGGACGCCGGTCACATGCACGACGGCGTCGGCCGTCTCTTCGTGCCGCGTGTACAGGCGATGGACCCGTTCGACCGCTTTGTTCATAGCCACTCTCCGAAAACGCCGGATCGCAGATTATTTCACGCCAGCGCAACAGT
Source organism: Alphaproteobacteria bacterium UBA1301 (assembly GCA_002307725.1). Classification (GTDB taxonomy): domain Bacteria; phylum Pseudomonadota; class Alphaproteobacteria; order Micropepsales; family Micropepsaceae; genus Rhizomicrobium. The sequence continues at coordinate 229,395 of DBUB01000008.1, forward strand.
ACAAAGCACCGTGAAATAAACGGCGTTAACTTTCGCGCGGCGGTGGCACCGGCCGGCGCCGAATGAAACTGTCGAGTTTCTTGGCGATCTGCGGAATGTGGAACTCGCGGTCCCAAATGGTCGCGGCTTCGGTCAGAATCTTGGCGCGCAATTCTTCCGGAACCTCGGCCCAATGCATCAGCAGCGCCGCCCCAAATCGGCGGACATAAGGCTCGTCTTCGCTGGGATATTTGAAGGCGTATTCATCTTGCTTCGGAAGTTTCACGTATTTGAACCTTTTGAAATAGCCGGCCGCCGTAAGGCGCACACGCCATATTGTATCAAACCCTTCACGGGCGCGCCGTCAAGGTTGCCGCGGCCAAAATCCCCGGATTGGGAGCTAAACCGGGGCGCGTATTCCCGTACGACATGCTACAAACCGTGACACTGTTCCAGCGAAGGAGTTCCGCATGCGCGTTGCGATTGTTCTGGCCACAACCTTGAGTCTGTTAGCGGTTGCAGCCGCGGCCCAGCCGCAAGCCAAGATCGAAACCAGCATGGGCACGGTAGTGGTCGTTCTGGAAAAGGACAAGGCGCCGAAGACTGTCGCCAACTTCATCCGCTACGCCCGCCAAGGCCTTTACAACAATACCGTGATCTATCGCATCGTGCCCGGCTATGTGGTGCAGACCGGCTCGCTCGGGGCCGACCTCAAATGGCGCCCGCTCGGGGCCGGCGTGCCGCTGGAAACGGCGGGCGGCCTCTCCAACAAACGCGGCACCCTGGCGATGGCGCGCGAGATGAAGCCGACCAACAGCGCCAAGGCCGAGTTCTTCTTCAATCTGGCCGACACCAACGCCGCCGCCCTCGACGCCAAGCCCGGCGACGCCCCCAACACCACCGGCTTTGCAGTGTTCGGCCATATCGCCAGCGGCCAAGAGGTGCTCGACGCCATCGCGTTGGTCCCGCTCGGCGGCATGAAGGGCTCGTTCCCGACGGCCTATCCGCAGAAGCCGATCGTCATCAAGAAGATCACGATCAGCGAAGTCGCCGCGGCCCTGCCGCCGCCACCGGTACCCGCCGCTGCGTCTGAGGCCACAACCCCACCGGTCACGCCCGATCAAGCTGCGCCCCCACACTGAAGGCGGTTCACGCGTCTTTGCCGCGGCGGCCGCTTCCAACGCTGCCAGGACCGCCCGCACCTTGCGCCGCCAAGCGGCGATGCGGCGCCTCAGAGCGCGCTGCTGGGCGGTGTGACGGCCGTTCGTGACGGCATTGCGGTTGCCGCGCGGCGCCCCACGCTTGGGGTGCCAGACCTCATCGGACCGCAAGAGCTTGATCATTGTTTTTCGCTTTTCGCCTCACCCGGGGGGGAGGGCTACGGCATTCACACATCTCTGAGCGCTTGCGGTGTGGTCAGGAGGCTGATTCCCTATCGGCGTGATTTGGGAGGTGGCTATGGGCTTGTCGCTGGGGCGTTTCGGGGCCGACCCGCTCGTGCAAGGGGGCGCTCTCTCGG
>DBUB01000010.1:0-698822 GCA_002307725.1 Alphaproteobacteria bacterium UBA1301
CTCGATCCCCGGCCGAGCGCAGCAGCGCGTGGATCTCGCCTTTCAGCTTGCCGGCAACGGCCTCGGCGTCCTTCTTGCGTTCGAGGTTGTTGGATTCGAGCTGGGCCTTTTGCGTCGTAAGGAATTCCTTGTTCGCCTTAGTGGCGCGCAGGGCCTTCTTTTCGGGCAACAGGAAGTTGCGGGCGAACCCGTCCTTCACTTTCACTTCGTCGCCCATTTGGCCGAGTTTCTCGACCCGTTCGAGCAGGATGACTTGCATGTTTTCCCTCCTACTCGATCACGTAAGGCAACAGCGCCATGAAGCGGGCGCGCTTGATGGCCGTGGCCAAAATGCGCTGCTTCTTGGCGGAAACCGCCGTGATGCGGCTGGGCACAATCTTGCCGCGCTCGGAGATGAAGCGCTGCAGCAGCTTCACGTCCTTGTAGTCGATTTTCGGTGCGCCGGCGCCCGAGAAGGGGCAGGTTTTCTTGCGGCGGAAGAAGGGACGGCGCTGGCCGCCGGCTCCACCATGACCGCCCTCGCGGTCGCCGCCGCCGCTGCGTTCGTGGCGATCGCCGCCACCGGAATGTCCGCCGAAGCTCATTGTGCGGTCTCCTCTTTCACGTCTTTCGCGGCTTCGCCTTCGGGCTTGCCGTCGCCACGATCATCACGCCGCGTCTTGGACGAGGACTGCTCAAACGCATCCACCTTGACGGTGAGGAAGCGCAGCACGTCTTCGTTGATCTTGAGCTGACGTTCCAGCTCGATCACGGCCTTGGATGGGGCGTTGATGTTGAGGAGCACATAATGCCCCTTGCGGTTCTTCTTGATGCGGTAGGCGAGGCCGCGAAGGCCCCAATATTCCTGCTTCTCGACCTTGCCGCCTTCGCCTTCGACGATGGTTTTGAGGTGGGTTGCGAGGGCGTCGACCGCCTGCGCGCTGATATCCTGGCGCGCGATCAGGAGATGCTCGTAAAGAGCCATGTCCCGTTCCCTTGTTGGACTGCGGTGCGACAGAGCCGGGTTAAGCTCTTGATCGCATTGGCTCGAAAGGAAACCGGACGATCCGGCAAGCCCGTACGGAAAGGGGATTTGATCCTATCCGGCCAGGTCCTCGCGACCGCAATCACTGAGGGGCGGGCGTATAGCGGAAAGGGGCGGGGGAGGCAAGGCGGGGGTGCAGCGCGCGGCGGGGCGCGGTATGATTCCACCCTGCGTCGCGCTGGAGCGAGGATTCACCTTATGGAACGGCAAAAGCCACCGGTTTCGGGGCGGCCTCAGGCCGGGACGATCACGGCCTATGCCCTGCAGCAGAAAAAGAACGCCGCGGAGGCCAGGCGCAAGCTGTGGTCGCTGCTGCGGCGCAAGGTCATCAACGGGGAGCCGTTCACGCGCAACGCGCCGATCGGGTCTTATCTGGTCGATTTCTATTGTCCGGCGGCAAAGCTGGTCATCGAACTCGACGACCGCCAGCCCGATGGCGGCGCATTGGACGCCAAAGTGACGTGGCTGACGGCGGCGGGCTACACCGTGCTGCGGCTGGGCGCTGAGGACGTGCGACGGGATTTGTTTCCGACCGTCCACCGGCTGAGCCGGCAGTTTCGCATGCGCGAACGGACCAAGCCAACACCGGAAGGCTATTCCGGCCCGTCCATGTCGTGAGCAGGGTGGATAAGGCCGCAATGATGGACAAAACACGCATTGCAGTTTGGCCGCACAAATACCCACGTATGCGGTGATGGTATACGCCAATTTCGTTTGGCACAGCGGTTAGATTTGCGCGCGCACCTGCGCTACAGTTCGTGCGATGAATTGCATAAGCCCTACACAAGGTGCGGGGGCTGTCGCTAAGGCAGCCCCCTTTTACGGCCATGGCTCGCAGCCTTTTGGCCGACCGGCCCGGCGGGCGGGCCCGTCTTTGCACCTCATCTGCTCTCACTCGAGCGAGGCAGGAATTAGTATGCACCAACCACAAAGAAAGTCAAGAAATCCGGACTGTATGCGGCGCGATTATTGGGTTACGAAATTGCGCAACGTCAATGAACCGATTTCTGCATTCCCGGTAACGGAACCAAAATGACCTCTCGCGTCGATCTCTTTTCCGCTCGCGTGCCGCGCTACACCTCGTATCCGACGGCGCCGCATTTTCATGCCGGCATCACGCAAACCACGCTGCGCCAGTGGCTTGCCGATTTGCCCGCAAGGTTGCCGCTGTCGCTCTACGTGCACATTCCGTTTTGCGACACGCTGTGCTGGTTCTGCGGCTGCCATACGTCGGTGGTGAATCACTATTCGCCGGTCGCTTCGTATCTCAACCATCTCTTCACCGAGATTGCGAATATCGCACCGCTTCTGAAGGGCCATCCGGTCAGCCATCTGCATTGGGGCGGCGGCTCGCCGACTATGCTGACGCCCGATGATGTCCGTGTCCTGAAGGAAACGTTGACGCGGCATTTCGAATTTATGCCCGATGCGGAATTCGCGGTGGAAATCGATCCGCGCGGGCTCTCGGACGCGTTGATGGCGACGCTCGGCGACTGCGGCCTGACCCGCGCCTCGATCGGGGTGCAGGATTTCGCGCCGCAGGTGCAGAAGGCGATCAACCGCATCCAACCGTTCGACGAGACCAAACGCGTCGTGGATGGGCTGCGCGCCGCAGGAGTCGCCTCGCTCAACATCGACCTCATCTACGGCCTGCCGTACCAGACGCGCGAAAACGTGGCGCGCACCATCGAGCTGTCGCTCAGCTTGAAGCCGCAACGCTTTGCCGTATTCGGATATGCCCATGTGCCGCATTTCAAGAAGCACATGCAGCTGATCAAGACCGAGGCGCTGCCCGATGCGGCCGAACGGGTGGCGCAATTCGAACTGGCGCATCGTCTGATTTCGGCGGCAGGCTATACCGCCATCGGCCTCGATCATTTCGCGCTGCCGGGCGACAGCCTCGCCATCGCCGCCAGGAACGGCACGCTGGCGCGGAATTTCCAGGGTTACACAAGCGACGATGCGCCCGCCTTGATCGGTCTTGGCGCCTCTTCGATCAGTGCCCTGCCGCAGGGCTACATCCAGAACAAGCCAGACGTGCCGGAATGGCGCAAAGCGATTGAAGCAGGCGAGTTGCCAGTGGCGCGCGGCATTGCGCTGTCCGCCGACGACAAGCTGCGCCGCGCGCTGATCGAAAAGCTGATGTGCTTCCTTGAAGTCGATTTGGCGGCCTTCGGCAAAAGCGTGAGCGATTTCCCGCATGAGATGGCAGCGCTGGCGCCCTTGATGGCGGAAGGTTTCGTGGTGCAGGACGGCACCATTTTGCGGGTTCCCCCTGCCGCCCGCGCCGCCGTGCGCCTAGTGGCCTCGGTGTTCGACACCTATCTGGCCGGCTCGAAAGCGGTGCACGCGGTGGCGGTGTGAAGGAAAAACGATAAGAAATATCTTATTGACACTTCGGTAAATAATAAGGAATATATTATTGACACGTCGGTCAATAAGAAGATATTTCTTATTACATGCTAACGCCAGCCTCCCAGCTTGATCGGAAATTTCGCGAAATTCGGCCGCTTCTGCCCCTCACGCAGCGCCCAAGCCCGGGGTGGATCCGGGCAATCCGAAATGCGCTCGGGATGACGACAGGCCAACTCGCGCGGCGCATGGGCGTGAAGCAGCCGCGGATCACGGAACTGGAGGCGGCGGAGAAGGCCGGGAAGATCACCCTGCAAAGTTTGGAACGCGCCGCGGAAGCGATGGGGTGCCGTGTCGTCTACGTCTTGGTGCCCGAACGGCCGCTGACCGAGGTGCTGACGGAACGGGCGTTGCGTGTCGCTGACGCGCAGCTTGCTTCCGTAGACCAGACCATGCGGCTGGAAGCGCAGGGCGTGCCGGGCCAACAAAACGAGGCTCGCGCGGGTTTGGTAGACCAGCTTCTTCGAAAGCCGTCACGGCTATGGGATGATCCTTGAGCGACCACCTTTTCGATGCTCATGAAGGACAGACGCCCCTTACGGCAGAAGAACGCGAAGGGCTTATCCCTTCGCACGTCACGTTGCGGGGCGAACTGAACGAACTTGAGCAACAGAACATCCTTGAAGCCAACGCTTGGGCTTTGGCACGCAAGCGGAACGTCTTCGCGGAACCGTTCGGACGAAATCTCCACCGGCGGATGTTCGCCAAGGTTTGGCAATGGGCCGGCCGGTACCGGGAGTCGGACAAAAATATCGGTACCGAATGGTGGCGAATTCCCTCGCGCATTCCCGAGGTCTTGGACGAAGCGCAATTCTGGACTGCGCACTCGACCTATCCGCCGGACGAAATCGCAGTGAGATTTCATCACGCGCTCGTTTTGATCCATCCATATGCCAACGGCAACGGACGCTGGTCGCGGCTTATGGCCGATCTTCTTGCCGTCCGTCTCGACAGACCGCTCTTCACGTGGGGAAGCGCAGACCTGCGTGCCCCAAGCGATATGCGACAAACCTACCTGGACGCACTACACGCCGCTGATGCGCACGATTTGGAGCCGCTCATCGCTTTCGCGCGGTCTTGAATCGCTAGAGCATTTCACCGTTTCACGGAAACGATGAAACGCTCTAGATTCTTTGATTGTCGCGCTTCATTGCCGAAAACCGGATTCCACTTTTCGGTGAAGCGCTCTATGCCGCAGTCTTTCGCGCCAGCACGCCGAACGGCGCCGCTTTGGCGATCCAGTGGCCGCCGGTGGAGAGGTCGAAGATTTCCGCCAGCTCCAGCCCCGCCGCCGCGAGTTCGGCGGCGATCTCGTCGGGGGTGAAATACTGCATCCAGTTGTAGATGTCGCGCGTGCGCTCCGGCTCGACGATCAGATAGCGGTCGAGGGCGAGATACAGTTCTTCATAGCGATGGGTGACTTTGAAGCCGAAATAATCGCCTTCCGCCCAGAAGCCGTTCATCAGCCGCCGTTCGCAGACGAAGCCTTCCGTCACCTGCCCGAACTGCGGCTGCGCGAAGACGTCAAATACGAAATAGCCGCCCGGCTTCAGCATGGCTTTGATGCGCGCCAGCAGCGTCTGCCGCTGCTCCGGCGACAGCGCGCAATAATCGCCATAAATCAAGGTGACGATGTTCTGGCCGTCCGGCAGCGCATCCTGCAAATAATCGGCGAGGCGGTAGTCCATGGCGAGGCGCTTGGCGGTGGCCTGCCAGCGCGCGTGGGTGAGCGAGCGGCTGGAGAAATCGAGGCCGATGACGCGGGCGCCATGCATCGCCATGCGCTCGGCATAAAGCCCCGGCCCGCAGCCGAGATCGGTGACCGACTTGCCGGCCAGCCCGATGCGCGTCTCCAGCCACTTGACCAGCGCGTCGATCGCTTCCGGCCGGCGCGAGGCCAGGTCCGACGCCGGATCGAGATGGTGCTCCAGCATCCGCGCCGAGACGTATTCGTCGGTCCACAGCTCGCGCGCGGTATAGGCCGAGAAGGGCGCCGGACGCTGGCTGAGGTTGTTGAGGATATCGTACATGACGCCCTTGTGTGCCGGGGGCGGGTCAGTGCCCCTTCGGCGTTTTGCCGTTACCGTTGCCGTTACCGCCCGCTTGCCGCGGCGGTTTGGGTGCGATCCAGACCGCGGCTGCGGTAACTAATAGCACAACGCTGATCTCCAAGAAGGCATTGTTGGTACCGAGCTGGACGGATTCGGATCCGTATTAGGGCGTCGCCGGAGGGGCGCCACTGTGCTTCATCGGCGGTTTGGGAGAAAGCCAGATCAGGGCGGCAGCGGCCAGCATCAGCACGGTCAGCACCACGAAACAGTTGTTGGTCGCCTGTTGCACGCTTTGCATCGACACCATCTGGTCAAGCAGGCTGCGTGCGGCGTCCGGCGAAAGGCCACTGGCTTCGGCGTTGGCAATCAGGGTTTCCGGTGCGTGCAGATTGGCGACCAGGGCGGCATGGTTGGAGCGGATTTCGTCATTCCACAGGGCCACGACCGCGGCCGTCGCGATGGCACCCGACAACGTCCGCACAAAGCCAAATTGCCCCGCCCCCGAGGCGACGTCGGTTTCGTTCAGCGAACTCGTCGACATGTCGAGGAGTGGCACCAGGACGAAGACCATGCCGGCTCCGATCAAGTAACAGGGCCACAACGAAGCCGCGAACGCGATCTGATCGCTATAACAAACGCGTATCGCCATCGACAGCGCACATAGCAGAATGCCGCAGCAGGCGACGCCGCGCATGTCATAACGGGTGATCAGGACGGCTGCGATCGGCGCCGCAACGATGGCGGTGACGCCGCCCGCAGCCAGATTGAAGCCAGCCCAAGTGGCGGTATAGCCGAGATTCATCTGTAGCCACAGCGGAACGATGACGACCCCGCCGAACATGGCGCCGAACGCCAGCGCCAGAACCAGATTGGTGGCGGAGAACTGGCGGTCGCGGTAGATGCGCAGATTGACGATCGGCTTGGCGTCCGTCAGTTCCCAGATCAAAAACGCGATGAACCCGAGCACCGATACGACGGCCAGTCCGATGATGAAACTTGAGTTGAACCAGTCCTGGTCTTGGCCGTTGCCGAGCATGGTCTGTAACGCGCCGACCCAGACGATCAGGAGCGCCAATCCGACGAAATCGATCGGGGCGTGGCGGGTCGATGGTTCGTGGGCGCGCAGCACAGCCCAGGCCAAGCCGCCGATCGCCAGCGCCAGCGGTACCTTGAACAGGAAGGCCCATTGCCAGGTCCAGTTGTCGCCGATCCAGCCGCCGATGACCGGGCCGATGATCGGCGCCAGGATGGTGGTGACCGACCACGCTGCCAACGCTGCCGCCGAATGGCGTTCCGGTACGATGGTGACGAGCAGTGTCTGCGACAGCGGGATCAACGGTCCGCCGCAGATGCCGAGCAGAATGCGGAACACGATCAGCATCCCGAGCGAGGTCGCCACGCCGCACAACAGCGAGCAGGCGGCAAACCCGACGATGCCGATGATAAAAACGCGAACCGGGCCGAAGCGTTCGGCCAGCCAACCGGTGAGCGGCACCATGATCGCCTCGGCGATACCGTAGGCGGTGATGACCCATGTGCCATTGCTGGTCGAGGCAGCGAGGCTGCCGGAAATCTGCGGTACCAGCACGTTGGCGATGGTCATGTCGAGCACGGCGAGGAAGTTCGCCAATGCCAGCACAATCACCACGGCGACTAGTTCGATACCCGTGGGCTCCTTGCCGATGACATGCGGCGTGGTGCGGCCTGCGCTACTCACCGCCTGCGCCCCGCGACGGCGGCGTCTTTGGGGGGCAAGGACGCCGCCGAGGGGGTTTCCTCGGCATTGCGGGTGTGGAGAGCCTGCTTCGAGTACAACAGAGTCTCAGCCGAGGAAAAACGGAACACAGCCATAGCAGCAAGATAGGTTAGTTCTAATAGGTACGGTACTGTACCGTACCATTTGAGAATTGCACCTATTTTCCCGGAAGTCAATTTACTAAAAGACGGTACTGCACCGTTTCCTTGTGAGTGGAAGCGCAAAAGGTGTAAGGGCAGTTCGGTTAGGACGGCAGGGCGCGCACGCCGACGTCGCCACAGGTACAAAATGATGGACTCCACGCGCATGAAGCGGGACGACCGGCGGGCGCAGATCATCGCGGTGGCGCGTGCGGCCTTCATTCGCGAAGGCTACGCGGCGGTGTCGATGTCGAAGATTTCGGAGACGGTCGGCGGCTCCAAGCGCACCCTTTACAGCCTGTTCCCGTCCAAGAAGGATTTGTTCTTTACCGTGATCGATCTCGAATGCACGCGGCTGTTTGATCACGTCTTCGAACTCGGACCCTCGCTGGCCGATCTGCGCTCGGCGGTGGTGCTGTTCGCCCAGCGCTTCCTTTCCCGCCTCCTCAGCGAGGACAACATCGCCTTGCAGCGGATGGTGATAGCGGAATCGGTGCGCTTTCCGGAAGTGGGGCAGGCGCTGTTCGAATTCGCCCATCAGCGCGGCATCGAGCGGCTGACGCCGTATCTGCAGCAGGCGATGGCCTCCAAGCTGCTGCGTCCCGGCAATCCCCGCGAGGTCGCGTTGCGCCTACTCGAAATGTGCACCTCAAGTCATCTCGGGCAGTTGCGATTGTGGAACATAGCGAAGGATGTCACCTCCGCCGAACTCGAAAAGAGTGCCTATAACGTGATGATCTGTTTTCTGGCCGCCTATGGCACCGATGCGCTCGCCAACGAAGTCCGCGCGCTGGCCTGAAGCTTTAAGGCCCCACTGGCGGTTTGCCGTTGCCGTTGCCGCCCGCTTGCCGCGGCGGTTTGGGTGCGATCCAGACCGCGGCTGCGGTAATTAATAGCACAACGCTGATCTCCAAGAAGGCATTGTTGGTACCGAGCTGGGCAGCCTGTTGCAGCACCGCCATGTCGAACAAGCCGCGCGCCCTGCCTTCGGAAAAACCGCTGGACTGCATCAGGTTCAGCAAGTCCTGGCCATGTTGCAGAGTCCCGGCCAGCACGGCTTTGTTCCATTTGATGGCGTCTTCCCACACTGCGACCACGATGGCGGTGGCGATGGCGCCCGACAGCGTCCGGATGAAGTTGAACTGGCCGGCGCCCGCGGCGGTGTCTTTGACCGGCAGCGAACTGACCGACATGTCCATCAGCGGAATCAGGATCAGCGGGAAGCTGATGCCTTGCAGCACTTGGGGCCACAGCGACTGCGCAAAGGTGACGTCGAGATTGAAGAAGATGCGCGACAGGCTCGAAGCGGCGCAGAACAGTACGCCGACCATGACGATGCCGCGATGATCGTATTTGCTCATCAGCTTGGTGGTGAGTGGCGCTACCGGCAGGGAAATCAGTCCGGCAAAGGCGGTATTGTAACCGGCCTGCGTCGCCGTATAGCCCAAGATGTTTTGCAGCCACAGCGGCACCAGCACCACCGCGCCGAACATGGCGCCATAGGCCAGGAAGATCACGAACATCGACACCGAGAAGGCGCGGTTCTTGAAGATGCGCAGATCGACGATCGGCTGCTTGTCGGTCATCTCCCAGATCACGAAGCTGATAAAGCCGATAATGGTGACGATCAGCAGCGAGACGATGAAGGAGTTGTTGAACCAGTCCATGTTCTGGCCGTTGCCGAGCATGACTTGCAGCGCGCCGACCCACAAAATCAAAAGTCCCAGTCCGACGAAATCGACCGGCGTCTTCTTGGTTGGCATTTCGTGTTTCTTGAGCACGTACCAGGCCAGAATGGCCAGCGGAATCGCCAACGGCAGCTTGAAGTGAAAGGCCCAGGGCCAACTCCACTGGTCGGTGATGATGCCGCCCAGAACCGGGCCCGCCACCGGCCCCAGGATGGTGGTCATCGCCCACACGGCCAGCGCCGGCATTTCGTATTTCTTGGGCACGACGGTGAGCAGCAGGGTCTGCGACAAAGGGATCAGCGGCCCGCCGCAGATGCCGAGCATGATGCGGAAGGCGATCAGCATCGGCAGCGTGGTCGCCAGTCCGCACAGCACCGAGACGAAGCCGAACCCGGCGATGCCGAGCACGAACACACGCACCGGCCCGAAGCGTTCGGCCAGCCAGCCGGTCAGCGGCACCATGATGGCTTCGGCCACCGCATAGGAGGTGATCACCCAAGTGCCGTCAGCGCTCGATACCGCCAGTGAGCCGGCGATCTGCGGCACCAGCACGTTGACGATGGTGATGTCCATGACGGCGAGGAAATTCGCCAACGCCAGCACAAGCACCACCAAGGCCAGTGTCAGGCCATGGGCGTGTTCTTTATCCTGGGCGTCGTCGGCCGTGGTCACGGGCATCGCCTACTTCGAAATGTCGATGGAAACCTTCATCGACAGACCGACGCGCAAGGGATGGTCCTTCAGTTCGGCCGGATCGAGCGCGATGCGCACCGGAATGCGCTGCACCACTTTGATCCAGTTGCCGGTGGCGTTCTGGGCCGGGATGATGGCGAAGGCCGCGCCGGTGCCGCCGCCCAATCCCGCGACCGTGCCGTGGAACTTGACCGACGAGCCATAGAGATCGGAGGTCAGGGTCACGGTTTGGCCGGGACGCACTTTGGCGAGCTGGTCTTCCTTGAAATTGGCGTCGACATAAACATCCTGGATCGGCACCACCGCCATGATCGGCCGTCCCGCCGCCGCCATCTGGCCGACCTGGATATTGCGCTGGGCGACGATGCCAGTAACCGGCGCGGCAATCACGGTACGCGAGAGATTCAGCTTGGCGGTGTCGAGCTGCGCCTTGGCGGCCAGCACTTCCGGATGGTGTTCGACCGAGGTGTTTGCGGTCAGCGCCTCGGCGGCCTGTAACGCGGCGCAGGAGGCTTCATAGGCCGCCTTGTAGCTGGAGAATTCTTCCTTCGACATGGCGCCGGTGTTCTGAATCGTGGCGCGGCGCTGGTAGTCGAGGCGGGTGCGGTTGCAGTCGGCCCGGCGCGCGGCGGCTTGGCCGAAATACGTGCGCACCTTGCGCAGCGTGGCGCCGTAGCCGGCTTCGGCCTGGTTCACCAAAAGCTGCGCATCGGCCGGATCGATCACCACCAGCACGGCGCCCTTTTCGACATGCTGCGAGTCGTGGACTTTCACTTCCATGACGCGGCCGTTGGTCAGCGGGGTCACCTGCGCCGGCGAGACGTTGACGTAAGCGTCGTCGGTCGAAACGTAATTGGAGCCGATGAAAAACCAATACGCCACCGCAAGGATCGCGATCACGGCGACGGCGATGCCGAGCCAAGCAAACAGCTTCTTGCGGGTTTCGCTGAGACCTTCGGTTCCGGTACTATCGGTCATGCGCTTTCTCACTTCTTTTCGATGTAACCGCCACCGAGGGCGCGAACCAGTGCGATGTCATGGACGAAGGCCTGGGCTTCGAAATCGGCCACTGCCATGCGGATTGCCAGCAATTTGTCTTCAACCGTCAGCACGTCGATATAGCGCGCCAGTCCGGCATCGTAGCGGGTCTTGATTACGCGATAGGCATTCTCGCTTTCGCTGAGTGCCTTGCGGGCGTGCAGAAGCTCGCCTTCCAGCGCCTTGCGGTCGCCATAGGCGTCGGCGACGTCGCGCAGGGCATTGGCGAGGGTCTTGTCGTAAAGCGCCACAGCGGCGTCGTATTTGGCACGGGAGGCGCGATAGATCGCTTTGTTGCGGCCGTAGTCGAAGATCGGCAGACGCAGCGCCGGGCCGATAGCCGCCATCTCGGAGGAGGCGTTCAAAAGATATTTGGCGTCGAGGGTGCCGAGGCCATACATCCCGGTGATGTCGATGTTGGGATAGAAGTTCGCGTTGGCGGCCTCGATGCCGAAGCCGGCCGCTTCGACGTTCTTGCGCGCCGCCACGATGTCCGGGCGGCGTCCGATCAAGTTCACCGTGAGCGCGGCGGGCAGGCCGTTCGAGCGCAAGGGATGGGTTCCGGCCGGCACGATGGTGAGACCGTAATCGGGGCCTTTGCCGCTGAGCGCCGCAATGGCATGGCGCACCTTGGCGACGGCCCCTTTCACCGCTTCGATCTGCACCTTGGCGGTTTCAAGCTGGGCACGGGCCTGACTGCGCGCGGCCTCGTTCTCCAGACCCGCATGGAAGCGCTTTTCGACCAGTCCGGCGCTTTCGCTGCGCACCTTGACGGCATCCTCGGCCGTCGCTTGGTCGGCGAAAAGCTGGGTCAGCACGGCGTAATAGGTCGCCATGCCAGCGGCGATCTGCAGTTTGGCGGAGGCTTCGTCGGCCTTGGCCGCGTCGGCCGCGGTCATCGCGGCAGCGAAATTGGCGTGGTTTTTCCCGAACAGGTCGAGCTGGTACTGCATCCCAAGCGACAGGGCCGCCATATTGTGGAAGCCCTTGGGCAGATACGGCTGGAACATCGCCGGGAAGCCGATGTTCTGGGTGATCTCGGTTTCCATGAAGGTGCCGTTGCCGACGATGGTCGGCCAGAGCAGCGATTCATTGATATCGGCCATCGCTTCGGCGGCGCGCACCCGGGCCGCCGCCATCTTGAGGTCGGGCGAATCCTTCAGCGCATCGGCAATCAGCCGGTCGAGCTGCGGGTCAGAATAGGTTTTCCACCAAGCATCCTCCGGCCAAGCGGCTTGCGGCGCCGCCGTGCTTTTGGCCGACTCGAAGGTGGCGGGCGGCGCCATCTCAGGCTTGGGACCGAGATCGGGCGCACAACCCGCGAGAGAAAATGCCGCGATTCCTGCGAGGAGAGTGGTGCTCTTCAGGGCTCTTCGGCTCAAATTGGCCATTGGCGACCTGCAATCTGTACGATACAGTACGGTACAAACACGAAGTTCGCGCGGGTGTCAAGGTGTCTGGAGGCCGACGAAAAATGGACTTGGCGGAGCCCAAAAAGGTCACGCCGGACGAGCGGCGGGGTCACATCCTGGACATCGCCTATGCGGCGTTCATCCGGGACGGTTATTCCGGCACCTCGATGGCGCGCATCGCGGCGCAGGTCGGCGGCTCGAAGACGACGCTCTACAACTATTTCGAATCCAAGAAAGAGTTGTTCGTCGCCGTGGTCGACCGCGAATGTGCCAAGCTGTTCGATCAGATTTTCGTCGCCACCGAGATCGCCGGTGATTTCCGCGACCGGGTTCTGGAATTGGCGCGCCGCCTGCTCGATGCCATGCTGTCCGATGAGTTGATCGAGGCCTATCGCCTCATCGTCGCGGAATCGGCACGGTTTCCCGAAATCGGCCTCGCCATGCACGATATCGCGCTCAGGCGCGGCATCCAGCATCTGGCGGCGTTCTTCAAGCGCGCCATAGAGGCGGGCGAGATGCGCAGCGTCAATCCGAAGATGGCGGCCGAGCAGTTTTTCGATCTTACCACCGGCACGCTGCACAAGGTGCGGTTATGGAACGTGCTTACCACGATCGAGCCTGAGCGAATGAAGGTCGAGTCCGAGCGCGTCGCGGCGACGTTCCTCGCCGCGTTCGGCAACGAGGCGTTCCGCCGCGCTGCGCGCGAATATTCAGGGTACTGACGAAAGCTCGAGCGGCGGGCATCCTGACGCGACCCTCCTCAAGGGAGGAGCTATCGCATATGAGCTTCATCCACTGTTGTCATGGCCCGCGACTGCGGGCCATGACAAGTGGGGTTCGAATTCCATCTGCGATAGCCTTGTCCCTCAAGAGGAGGGTGACGTGATCTCGCCGGTAGGCTGTCGCCACCCAACTCAAGGAGAGGGCAAATGGGTTCCTCAAGATGAGGCGCTGGCGTGGGATTTTCAGGAGGAAAGAGATTGCAAGGGCGGCTCGGCAGTTTGGGGAAACGTGCCTACGCGGGAATTTTGCGCTGCCGCCCTTGCAGTCATCACCGGGTCTTACCGGCGAAGCCCGATAGGGCATCTTGTTGACTGTACTGTACAGTACAGTAGACTGTGCGGCGCCAAAGTCAAGCAAATACTCTTACGCCGAGGCGGGCGCGGAGGCTAAACAGGCGGCATGGTTATGGTTGAGGGCAGGAAGCCCAGTCCGGACGAACGTCGTGCTGCGATCCTCGACATCGCGCGCGAAGCTTTTTTGCAGGATGGTTATTCCGGCACATCGATGAGCCGCATTGCCGCGCTGGTCGGCGGCTCGAAGGCCACGCTCTACAATTACTTCCCGTCCAAGAAGGAATTGTTCGTCGCGGTAATCGACCGCGAAACGGCAGGTCTTTACGACCGCATCTTCAATGTCAGTTTGTCGGCGGACGAGCCGCGTGCGGCGATCACGGAACTGGTGCGCCGGTGCCTGGACGGGCTTTTGTCCGACACCATCGTCTCGGGCTACCGCCTCATTATCGCCGAAGCGGGCCGTTTCCCAGAGATCGGGCGGACGGCCTACGAATTGGCGGTGCGCCGGGGTCTGGAGCGAATCGCGCGTTTCTTTGCCCAAGCGATCACCGATGGGGCTTTGCGGCCGTGCAACCCGATGGACGCGGCGGACACTTTCCTCGACCTGACGGCCGGCAACCTGCACACCCAGCGGCTGTGGAACTCGGTCGATGCGCTGGGTGCCGAGGCCCTCGAAACCGAGACGCAGCGCATTACGGCGGTGTTTCTGGCAGCCTACGGTAACGACGATTTGTGCCGCGCGGCCCGGAAAAACGATTGCCCTTGACTGTGGCTTTGGCGCGCGGACCCAGGCATGCAAGGACCTGTGCTTGACTTAAGGGACTACCCTTGATTTGTCTCGCCCGGCTTCGGGCTTCGTCGCATTATCCGCGGCGCATTCCCGGTTTAGGGGCTTCTGCTTGATGACGCGTGCATTCCTTTTTCCCGGACAGGGCAGTCAGGCCGTCGGCATGGGCAAGCTGCTCGCCGATGCCTTTGCCTCGGCGCGGGACGTTTTTCACGAAGTCGATGACGCCTTGTCGCAGAACCTCTCCCGCCTGATGTGGGAAGGTCCCGACGCCGATCTCGTCCTGACCGAAAATGCCCAGCCCGCCATCATGGCCGCTTCGATCGCGGTGTTGCGCGTGATGCAGTGCGAGGCCGGGCTCGAACTTCACACCCACGGCAAGCTGGTCGCCGGTCATTCGCTTGGTGAATACGCGGCGCTGTGTGCCGCCGGGGCCTTGACGCTCGGCGATACGGCACGGCTGCTGAAAATTCGCGGCCAAGCCATGCAGGCCGCGGTGCCGGTGGGCGTCGGCGCGATGTTTGTGCTGATTGGTGCCGATGTGGCGCTGGCTGAGGATGTGGCGAACGAAGCCGTCGCCGATGCGGTGGAAGCAAACCCCGTGTGCGTCGTCGCCAACGACAATGCGCCGGGCCAAGTGGTGATCTCCGGTCTGAAAGCCACGGTGACGCGCGCCGGCGAACTCGCCAAAGTCAGAGGCGTCAAGCGCGTCTTGCCGCTGGCCGTCAGCGCCCCATTCCATTGCCCGATGATGCAGCCCGCCGCCGACAAAATGGCCGAGGCGCTGGCTGCCGTGACCATCCGCCCACCGGTGGTGCCGGTGGTGGCCAATGTCACTGCCGAGCCGACGAGCGAACCCGAATCGATCCGCCGCCTGCTGGTCGAACAAGTCACTGGCCGCGTGCGCTGGCGCGAAAGCGTTGCCTCCTTCCGCAGCCTCGGTGTCGCGACCACGGTCGAATTCGGCGGCAACAAGGTGCTTACCGGCATGGTGAAGCGGATCGACAAGGATCTGGCGACGCTCAATCTCGATCTGCCGGCCGACGTCGAAGCGTTTGCGAGGACCCTCTGATGTTCGACCTCACCGGCAAAGTCGCGCTTGTCACGGGCGCTTCCGGCGGCATCGGCCGCGCCATTGCCCAGGCGCTGCATGCGCAGGGCGCTACCGTCGTGCTGTCCGGCACCCGCGCCGAGGCGCTTGAGGCGCTCAAAGCCGAGTTGGGGACGCGCGCGTTCGTGGCGGCCTGCAATCTCGCCGACGCTGCCGCCGTGGACGCTCTGCCGAAAGCGGCCGAAGCTGCCGCCGGAGCGCCGATCGACATCCTCATCAACAACGCCGGTGTGACGCGCGACAATCTCTCCATGCGCATGAAGGACGAAGAGTGGGACACGGTCATCGCCGTCGATCTCACCGCCGCTTTCCGCCTGTCGCGCGCCTGTTTGCGCGGTATGATGAAGAAGCGCTGGGGCCGTATCATCTCGGTGACGTCGGTGATCGGTTCGGTCGGCAACCCGGGTCAGTGCAATTATGCCGCGGCCAAAGCGGGCCTTGCCGCGATGTCGAAATCGATCGCTTATGAGGTCGCCAGCCGCGGCGTTACTGCGAATTGCGTCGCCCCCGGATTCATCGGTACGCCAATGACCGATGTGCTGACCGACGCGCAGAAACAGGCCACAACGGCCAGAATTCCTGCTTCCCGGATGGGCCAGCCGGCGGAAATTGCCGCGGCGGTGGTTTACTTGGCCAGCGAGGAAGCAGCCTATGTTACCGGTCAGACCGTCCATGTGAATGGTGGTCTAGCTATGGTTTAATAGTCGTTTCAACTACTTAGTGCCTGTGGCGGGACGGAAGTCTTTGTGTTACGAAGCTGCCAACCCCCATGTGGATTTCGTCAGTGAGGGCCCTTGCCGCGGGCCATGTCCAACGCAAGCGCGGCGTGAACTAAAGAAAGGCTTAGAGAAGCAATGAGCGATACTGCCGAACGCGTGAAGAAGATCGTCATCGAGCATCTCAATGTGGATGCCGAGAAGGTCACCGACACAGCGTCGTTCATCGAAGACCTCGGCGCCGACAGCTTGGATACAGTCGAACTGGTCATGGCGTTTGAAGAGGAATTCGGTATCGAGATTCCCGACGACGCTGCAGAGTCGATCGTAACTGTCGGTGACGCCGTCAAATACATCGACAAGGCCAACGCCTGATTACCTGACTGATTATAGATGCGTAGAGTCGTAGTGACAGGGCTGGGGCTTGTCACGCCGCTAGCCAGCGGCGTGGAAGGCACTTGGTCACGCCTCGTCGCCGGTCAATCAGGTGCGCGGCGCATCGAAAAGTTCAACACCGACGATCTGGCTACCCGGATCGCCTGCATGGTTCCCAAGGGCGACGGCACGAACGGGACGTTCGATGCTGACGCCTGGGTGGACCCCAAGGATCAGCGCAAGGTCGACGAGTTTATCGTCTTCGGCCTTGCGGCGGCACAGCAGGCGGTGACCGATTCCGGCTGGGTTCCAGAGACCGAAGACGAAAGGGACCGCACGGGTGTCCTGATCGGTTCGGGTGTTGGCGGCCTTGAGGGAATCGCGGAAGCGGCGCTGCTGTTGGCCGAAAAGGGCCCGCGGCGGATCTCGCCGTTCTTCATTCCTGGGCGGCTGATCAATCTGGTGTCGGGCTACGCCTCGATTCGCTTCGGCTACAAGGGCCCGAACCACGCTGTGGTGACGGCCTGTGCCACCGGTGCGCATGCCATTGGCGATGCGGCGCGGCTGATTGCGCTCGACGATGCCGACCTCATGCTGGCGGGCGGTACCGAAGCGACGATCTGCCGTCTCGGCGTTGCCGGCTTCAATGCCTGCCGCGCCTTGGCCACCAAGTACAACGACACACCCGAAAAGGCGTCGCGCCCTTACGACAAGGATCGCGACGGCTTCGTCATGGCCGAAGGCGCCGGGGTGGTGATGCTCGAAGAATATGAGCATGCCAAGGCGCGCGGCGCCAAGATTTACGCCGAAGTGAAGGGCTACGGCCTGTCGGGCGATGCCTTCCACATCACCGCGCCGGCGGAAAACGGTGACGGTGGTTTCCGCGCCATGAAGATGGCCCTGAAGCGCGCCGGTCTTGCGCCCGCGGACATCGATTACGTCAACGCCCACGGCACCTCCACGATGGCCGATCCCATTGAACTCAGGGCGGTGGAACGGCTGATGGGCGATGCGGCGCCGGGCAAGGTGATGAGCTCGACCAAGTCGTCGACCGGTCATATGCTTGGGGCGGCCGGTGCGGTGGAGGCGATCTTCTGCATGCTCGCCATGCGTGACGGCATCATCCCGCCGACGCTCAATCTCGACAATCCGGACGTCGAGACCAAGATGAATCTGGTGCCGCATACCGCCATCAAGCGTGAAGTTCGGGTCGCGATGTCGAATTCGTTCGGTTTCGGCGGCACCAACGCCTGTCTGATTTTGACGCGTCCGGAGTGATTTTTCTGGCCCGGGCGTAGGGTAGGGGGCCATGAAGAAGTTTCTGGTATTTCTGTTTCTCGTTATCTTGATCGGCGCTGGCGCGATCGAGTGGACCTATGCGGCGTTCAACGCACCCGGGCTTGCGGCCAAGACGGGGCGCGAAACCGTCGTCGTGGTCAAACCCGGCATCGGCCTCAAGGGCGTGGCGCAGACGCTCGCCGACGCTGGTGTGATTGAGCGGCCGGAAGTGTTCCAGGTCGGTGTGCGCGTGCTCGGCAAGGCGCCGCAGCTCAAGGCCGGCGAATACGCGATCCCGTCGCGCGCTAGCATGCGGGCGATCATGGATCTGCTGATCTCCGGCAAATCGATCCCGCACAAGGTGACGGTCGCCGAAGGCCTCACCAGCCGGATGGTCTACGACATCGTCAAGGACGACGATCTGCTCAAGGGCGACATCGGGCTGGTGCCGCCGGAAGGCAGCTTGCTGCCCGAGACCTATCTGTTCCAGCGCGGCGATACGAGGGGCCAGCTGATCGCCAAGATGCACAAGGCGCAAACCGAGCTGCTCGACAAGCTGTGGGAAAAACGCGAAGCCGGCCTGCCGATCAAGACCAAGGAAGAAGCGCTGGTGCTGGCTTCTATTGTTGAGAAAGAAACCGGCATTGCGTCGGAACGCCCGCATATCGCTGCGGTGTTCATGAACCGGCTGAAAATCGGCATGAAGCTCGAATCCGATCCCACCATCATCTACGGCATCACCCAGGGCTATCCGATCGGCCGCCGCCTTTTGGCCAGCGAAGTCCATGGCGCCACGCCCTACAATACCTATGTGATCGCCGGTCTGCCGCCGCATCCGATCTGCAATCCCGGCAAGGATGCCATTGCCGCCGTGCTCAATCCGATCAAGACCAAAGACCTCTATTTCGTCGCCAACGGCAGCGGCGGGCACGTCTTCGCCGACAATATCGACGACCAAACCAAAAACGTCATCAAGTGGCGGAAGATCCATCTCAAGGGCGAGAAGTAGCCCCTCGCGGCGCTTGGCCGGGGATGACAGTGATTTTGTCGGGCTGTAAGGTCCGGTCAAATTTCCGGAGTCGCCGATGCCCCTCGTTAGCATGACTGGTTTTGCCGAAGGCCATGGCGGCCGTGAGAGCGCCCGCTGGCGCTGGGAAGCGCGCAGTGTCAATGGTCGCGGGCTGGAGTTGCGCCTGCGTCTGCCGCCCGGATTCGAAGCCATCGAACCAGCGGCCCGCACCCTCGCCAGCAGCCGCTTCAAGCGCGGTAACATTCAGGCGTCGCTGAACTACGACCCGGGCATGGCGAGTCATGGCTTGCGGGTTGATGCCGCGGCGTTGGCGTCGGCGGTGAAGATCGCCCAGCAAGTGGCCGGCGAAACCGGCTTGGCGCCGGCACGCGTTGACGGTCTTTTGGCGCTCAAAGGTGTTATTGTGCCGGACGAAGGCCAGTTGCCCGACGCCGAAGTGCAGGCGGCGCGCGATACCGCCCTGTTGAAGACCCTAGCCGAATGTTTCGACCATCTCGCCAAGGCGCGCAGCATCGAAGGCGCCAAGCTTGCCGTCGTGCTCGGCGGCCAAGTGGGCGAAATCGCGCGCCTGACCGACGCTGCTGCCAAGGCCGCCGCCACCCAGCCCGCCGCGATCCAAAGCCGCCTCAAGGCGCAGCTTGCCGATCTCCTGGCGCCTGGCGCGGTGTCTGCCGAACGCCTGGAGCAGGAAATCGCGCTGCTCGCCACCAAAGCCGATATCCGTGAGGAACTTGACCGCCTCGGCTCCCACGTCTCGGAAGCGCGCCGCCTGATCGCCGCCGGGGATGCGGTGGGCCGCCGTCTCGATTTCCTGGCGCAGGAATTCAATCGCGAAGCCAATACGCTGTGTTCGAAATCGGCCGACAGCGAACTGACCCGTATCGGGCTCGATCTCAAGACCGCGATCGACCAGTTCCGGGAGCAATTGCAGAACGTCGAATGACCGTCGAAATCCAACGCCGCGGACTGATGCTGGTGCTGTCCTCGCCTTCGGGCGCGGGCAAGACCACGCTGTCGCGCGGACTGCTCGCCAATGATCCCGACGTGGTGATGAGCGTGTCGGCGACGACGCGCGCGCCCCGTCCCGGTGAAGTCAACGGCAAGGACTATTGCTTCACCGGTGTGGAAGAATTCCTGCGCATGGTGCAGCAGGACGCGTTCCTTGAGCACGCCGTGGTGTTCGGCAATCATTACGGTACGCCCAAGAAGCCGGTGTTCGAGGCGCTCGCAGCGGGCCGTGATGTGTTGTTCGACATCGATTGGCAAGGCACGCAGCAGCTGCGTCAGCAGGCGCGCGACGATGTGGTGTCGATTTTTGTGCTGCCGCCGGCGCGCGGCGAGTTGGAGCGCCGTCTCAAAGGCCGCGCCGAAGATCCGGCCGACGTGATCGCCAAACGCATGGCCAAAGCCGACGGCGAAATCAGCCACTGGGCGGAATACGATTACGTCATTGTCAACGACGATGTTGCCAAGGCGCAGGCGCAGGTCGACGTTATCCTGAAAGCCGAACGCCTCAAACGCGAACGCCAGCCGGGCTTGTTCGGGTTCGTCGAAGGGCTGATGCGGGGGGAGTAGACCTCAGCCGTTGGGACAGCCTTCATTCTTCTTCATTTGCTCCAGCCATTCATCCACCGTTTGGAACGGTGGCGAAACTCTCATTTTTTCGTCCGGATGCAGGCGCTGCGCTTCTTTGGCGGCGGCTAGCGCACGATCCAAATAGATGCAGGGGCCTTGTGGGACACCGCGCAATTTTTGATTGCCGGCCAAAAGAAAATTGATGTTTGTGACTTTGTCGAACGCATGTACTTCGGTGGCGAGGTCGAGGGCCTTGGTATATCGGGCGTCGGACCGGTCAAGTTCTTCCGGCGTTGGCTTGATGTTGTCGATATTGCCACGCACGATGATGGCATCGGTGAAGCCGTAACGCTCCAACAGGCCGTAAAGACGATAAACCTCCGATAGGCAGGCTTTGTCGTTGTTCTTCTCGCATTCGGCGCGCGCCTCTTCGATCAACTGGCGTGCCTTGCCAACCCGTCCTGGACCGAAGATGAGGTCGTTTGCTTCGGAAAGCTTTTCCTGCGGTGTCGAGGGGCCGAATAGGCCCGCTTTGCTGCCGGGTGTCAGAAACGCAACGGCAATCAGCGCGGCAACGGCGCATAGGAGAAAACGGCAATTCCGTGCGACGAACATGATGTCCCCCTCCGGTTCGAACGGACAAGGTAATCATACACCGGATTGCGCCTTATGTTTACATCTGGAAAGAGACCACCGGCCGGTGGCGCTAACCCATTGTTTTCAGTACCACTCCTTGACCCAATTCTGCTTCGACTTCTTGGGGCGACAATAGCCGGTGTCGGCTTGGCGCGGCGGCAGTTCGATTTGCACCGGGGTTAGGTCTTTGTACGGAATCTGCCGGAGCAGGTGCGCGATACAGTTGAGCCGCGCCTTCTTTTTGTTGTCGGCGTTGACGATGTACCAGGGTGTCAGTTTCTTGTCGGTGTGCCGCAGCATGACGTCTTTGGCTTTGGAGTACTCGACCCAGCGCTCGCGGCTTTCGACGTCCATCGGTGACAGTTTCCAGCGCTTGATCGGGTTCTTCATGCGCTCGAGGAAGCGGCGCTCCTGTTCCTCGTCGTTGACGCTGAACCAGTACTTGATGAGGACGATGCCGGACCGCACCAGCATCTCTTCGAACAGCGGGCAGGAGCGCAAGAATTCCTTGTATTCGTCCTTGGAACAGAACTCCATCACATGCTCGACGCCGGCGCGGTTGTACCAGGAACGGTCGAACAGCACGATCTCGCCCTTGGCCGGAAGCTGCTCGACATAACGCTGGAAATACCACTGGCCGCGCTCTTTTTCGGTCGGCGTCGCCAGCGCCACGACGCGGCAGGAGCGCGGATTGAGGCATTCATTGATGCGTTTGATGACGCCGCCCTTGCCGGCCGCATCGCGGCCTTCGAAAATGATGACGACGCGTAAGCCTTGCAGCCGCACCCATTCCTGCAGCTTGAGCAACTCGAATTGCAGCCGCGTCAGCTCGTCGATGTAGGAATACTTTTTCTTCGGCGGTTTCGGCGGCTTGGCATCGCCCAGCACGTGCCAATGCTTCTCAACGCGGGCGCGTTCCTTGGCGTCGCGCAAGAGTTCGCCGCCGAGATGGAGGTGATGAAGCTGGTGGTGGACGCTCATGGGAAATTACCAAAATATCGCGCGGCCATCATGCCGCAATGCCGCCAAGGTTCCGTTAACGGATGGCCGAAGTGCCGACAGTATGGGGGACCATGGATCCGGCGGCGTCAAGCCGCCAGCTTGCCAATGATCGAGAAGAGGTCCTCAACGTCCATCGGCTTATGCAGCACGGCGCACTTGGGCAGGTTGTCCGGGCATTCGGTGAGGCCCATATCGCCGGTCATGATGACGGCCGGGACCTCGGCGCCCAGCGCTTGGCGCACTTGGCGGATCACATCGATGCCGTTGGCGCCCGGCATGCGGTAGTCACATAGAACCAGCCCCGGATTGAGACCCGATTCCAGCATTGCCAGCGCGGCGTCGCGGCTGTGCGCCATGTAGGTCTCAAATTGATAGGACTGAAGTAGCATCTGCATCGCTTCGGCGACGTCCGGATCGTCGTCGATCAGGAGCACGACCGGGCGTTCGCTGCTTGGCGCCGGCGCGGCGATCTCTTCCGCTTCGATGCGCTCAGCCGCAGCCCCGCTTTGCGGCAGTTCGATCGAGAACGACGAGCCTGACCCCAGTTCCGACTGCACCGAAATGCGATGACCGAGGGCATCGGCGATGCGTTTGGCGATCGACAGGCCAAGCCCCAGACCCTTGCGGCGATCGCGCTCCGGATTGCCGAGCTGAATATGATCTTCGAAAATGACGCTCAGCGCCTCGGGCGGAATGCCGATGCCGGTATCGGTGACGGAAATGCAGACCTTGTCGCCTACCGTCTCGCAATACACGCCGATCAAGCCTTTGTCGGTGTAGCGGATGGCGTTGGTGACAAAATTGGAGAGCACGCGTTCGAGCAGCCTGGGATCGCTGTGCACGGTCAGGTCCGTCGGCACGCAGGACAGGCGCAGACCCTTGTCCTCGGCCAGGTTCTGGGCGTTGGCGATCACGCGCAAGAGAAGGTCGCCGAGCTGGAAGTCGCACATCTGCGGCTGGACGTTCCCGCTTTCGAGATCGGCGATATCGAGCAGCACGTCGAGGATGTCGCTCATCGCCTTCAAAGGCTGACGGGCCTTAGCGCATAGTTCTTCGAGGTCGTCGCGTTCGGTCCGGCGCGACAGCACTGACAGATAGGCGAGCGAGGCCTGCAACGGCTGGCGCAAATCGTGGGACGCGGCGGCGACAAACCAAGATTTCTGGGTGTTGGCGCGGGTGGCGTCGTTTTTCAAACGCTCAAGTTCGGCGGTGCGCTCGGCGACGCGCTGTTCGAGCTCCAGATTGCTTTTCATCAGCGCCAGTTCGGCGTTCTTGCGCGCGGTGATCAGCTCGACGAACATCAGCATGCCACCGACGCGCCCATCGCTGCCGCGCCAGGGGTGCAGCTCGCGCCGCACCCACTCGCTCTGCCCGTCGCGGCGCGCGAAGCAGTCTTCATCGCTGACCACGGTCTCCCCCACCAGGCAGCGGCGATGTTCTTCGCGCCAGAGTTCGGGAACATCGGGGAACAGATCGTAGTGGTTAAGGCCGTGGCAGTCGCGATTGCCGCGGCCAAAGTCCCGCATCCAGCGGTCGCTGACGATCAGATAGCGCATCTGCCGGTCGAGCAGTGCGATCGCGGCGGGGGCATGTTTGAGGAACAGCTTGAAGTGATCGTTGGTGCGGTGGAAATCGAGCTCCGAGGTCCGCAGACGCCGTTCGGTCTCTTCGATGATGGCGCGCAACTGGTCCTCACGCGCAACGCGCGCCGAGACGTCACGTACGCTTGCGATCACGTTCACGTTGTCGCCCTTGCCGAGTGGGCCGAGGGTGACCTCGACTGGGATTTCGCGTCCGGCTTTGGTCAGCGCCCGCACGCGCGTTCCGCTCGGCCATTGCTGGCGGCTGGGGCGCGTCAGAAAGGCATCGTGGCCGTGCTGGTGGAAGGGCTGCAAACGATCCGGCACCAGCACTTCGACCGGCTTACCGATGAGTTCGCGGGGGGCGTAGCCGAACAGCTCGGCCGCTGCGGCATTGACGTCAACCATGTTCCCGGAGGGATCGACGACGAACATCGCATCCGGGGAGAAATTGAGAACGGCCAGAAGATCGTCGCTGATCGTGTCCATGACGCGCCCTAACGATATCGCGACCCAGAGTCACCCAAAAAGCAGTTGCGACACTCTTAACGAAGGTGAAATAATTACGACCCGATATCAACCAGGGGATGTACGTATGCGGCCTAACGCTGATTGCGAAAGGCGCGCGCCAGGGCAGCAAAGTCGGCGACGCTCAGGCGCTCCGGCCGCTCGGTGGCAACAATTCCAGCTTCGGCCAATAACGCTTCGGCGTCGGGCACCAGCGTTTTCAGGCTTTGGCGCAGCATTTTCCGGCGCTGGCCGAAGGCGGCAGCAGTGACAGCTTGGAGATCAGCGAGTTCGGCGGAGGCGACCGGTTCGGGCAAAGGCTCCAGCCGCACGATGGTTGAGACGATTTTGGGCGGCGGTACGAAGGCACTGGGCGCGACGTCGAACAGCATCTTGGCGGTACAGCGCCATCCCGCCAGCACCGACAGGCGGCCGTAATGCTTGGTCCCCGGCGCGGCGACGATACGCTCCGCCACTTCGCGCTGGAACATCAAGGTGAGGCTGGAAAAGAACGGCGGCCAAGTATCGGCGGTCAGCCATTTGATCAGCAGCGCAGTGCCGACGTTGTAGGGCAGGTTGGCGGCGACGCGGACGGGGCCGGCGATGGCGTAGTGTTTGAGCAGTGCCGCTTCGTCCACCGTCATCGCATCGCCCATCTCGACGAACAGGCGGTCCGGATAGGCCATGGCGATCTGGTAAAGCGGGGCCACACAGCGCTGGTCGCGCTCGACGGCGATGACCTTCGCGGCCCCTTCGGCCAGCAGTGCCCGCGTCAGGCCGCCGGGTCCGGGACCGACCTCGTACACCACGGCGCCCTCGGCATCGGCGGCGCGTGCGATGCGGCGGGTGAGGTTGAGGTCGAGCAGAAAGTTCTGGCCCAGCGATTTCTTGGCCATCAAGTCGTTCGCGGCGATCACGTCGCGCAGCGGCGGCAGATTATCGGGCACTTTATCGAACTCGGGCATCGGCCATCTCGGCGGCCATCTGCACGGCCGCGATCATGCTACGGGGATCGGCCTTGCCGGTGCCGGCGATCTCGAAGGCTGTGCCGTGATCGGGCGAGGTGCGCACGATGGGAAGGCCAAGGGTGACGTTGACCCCGTCCCAGAACGACAGTGTCTTGATCGGGATCAGCGCCTGGTCGTGATACATGCACAGCGCCGCATCGTAGTGGCCGCGGGCCTCGGCATGGAACATGGTGTCGGACGGCAGCGGCCCCAGCACGGCATGGCCGCGCGCCCGCAACTCCGCAATGGCGGGGATCAGGATGTCTTGCTCTTCGCGACCGATGTCGCCGTCTTCGCCGGCATGGGGATTGAGCCCTGCTACGGCGAGCCGCGGGAAGCGAATCGCGAATTCGCGCCGCAGCGCTGCCAGTGTGATCTCCGCGGTCTCGACAATTGCGTCATGCGTGATCTTCTTCGGCACGTCGGCGAGCGGGATGTGAACCGTCAGCGGCACGACGCGCAAGGCTTTGCTCGCCAGCATCATCACGGCGCGTTTGGCACCCGTCAGCGCTTGCAGGAAATCGGTGTGCCCCGGAAACGCGAAGCCGGTTTGCATCAACACATGCTTGTTGATCGGCGCGGTGACGATGGCTGCTGCGTCGCCTTTCATCGCCAAGCTCACCGCGGCGGTGATGGCTTCAATCGTGGCGGCGGCGTTGGCGGCATCAGGGCGGCCGGGTTCGCGAACGGCACGCGCCTTGACGGCGATCACCGCCTCGCGCGGGGCGCCGCAGGATGCCAAGACGTTGGGATCGCCGATCAGCCGCAGCGGATGGGCGCCGATCTTGCCGCTCAGAGCTTTGAACGCAGCCGCCGCCACTTCCGGCCCCACACCGGCCGGTTCTCCCATCGTCAGCAGGATAGGTTCAGCGGACTTCGATACTGGCACTGCGTCTCAAGTCTCGTTGATAACGGCGCGCGAGGGCGCTGATCTGCTCGGAGAACAACTGGTTTTCGATCTGCTCGCGCGTCGGCAGTTCAAACGCATGTTTCTTGACGACGCGCGGCTCGCAACGGACGAAGACTTCGATACCGGCATCGGAGCGAAACGGTTCAGCGACGCCGCCGACTTCGGTCTTTTCGAGCGCGGTGCGGGTCTCGGCGTTCAGATCGGAGACCCTCGTCGCACCGAGCGGGAAATAGAGGATGCCCTGCGTGCTCGCCGGTATCTTGGCGGCCATGTCGCAACTCGTCACCGCGCCCTGGATCTGTTTGGCGATCAGCATCACGCGGTCGAGATACTCCTGCGGCGGCTTCGGCGGCAGGCGCAGCAGAATGCGGCCCAGCGACACGACGGGCGGCAGCGAGGCGGCGCTCGGCTTGATGTCTTCGATCTTGGTGCCGACTGGCTCGAAGCGTTGGCGCAGCACCAGGATGTAATAGCCGCCGATCGAGCGGATCGGGGCCGACATGTCGCCGGTCGCCATCTTCTCGAGCGCGGCATTGAGCTCGGGCGCGAGCTGGCCGTCATAGACGGTACCAATGTCGCCGCCTTGGGCCGCCGACGGGCTCTGGCTGAACTGGCGCGCAATGTTGAGGAACGTCGCGCCGGCCTTGATCTGGGCGACCAGATCTTCGGCATTTTTCTTCACCTTCTCGTCGAGATCGGGATTGTCGACGGCGAGGAAGATTTCCGCAACCATGAAGTGCGCCTTGGTGGCGCCTTCCTTGACGCGCGCCATTTCGGCGTCAACCGCTTCGGGGCTGATGGTGACGCGGCCGGCATAGTGCTCGTTGACCGCCTTCTGCCACAGAATCTGCGCTGCGATCTGGGCCCGGAAGGTCGCTATCTGCACGCCACCCTTGCCCAGGACCTCCTTAAGCTGGTCCTTGGTCATGTGGTTGTCGTCGAGGATGCCCTGCATGTACTTGTCGACTTCCACCGATGACACCGTGATGTCGTTCTTGGCCGCTTCCTGGCGCTGCAGGAGTTCGGTCTCAAGCTGTTCGACGATCTGGTCGCGAACCTTCTTTTCAATTTCCGGCGTGCGCTGCATGCCGCCGGATGTGGCAAAGACCAGGTTCATGCGCTGCTTAAGTTCGTACGTCGTGATCGGCAGATCGTTGACGAGAGCAACGATCCCATTCTCTTCATGCGGCTTCTTCGGCTTGGCCGCCTTGGCATCAGCCGGTTTGGCACTCGCCGCTTTGGCATCGGCCGGAGCTGCCGCGGCCGGCGTCGCCGCCGGTGCGGCAGGTGCCGCCGCCGGTGTTGCAGGCGTTGCCGCCGGCGCAGCGGGGGGCGTGGCTGGTGTCGGTTCGGCGCGACTCGGCGTCAGCGCGACAAGCGCGAGGGCCGCAAGAAGGCCCGTTAGGGCTCGATTGTTCAGGTGCATCACGAACGATTTTTCCCAATCACGGCCCGGTTTTAGCCGGGTCGGAAAGATAAGCAAATCCGGTTATGGATCAAGGACGGCCGTAGGAGAAGACATCTTCCGGAAACAGGCTGAACGGCTGGGTCGGCGAATCCGAGGTCTTCAGCTTGAATCGCAGGACGAAGTTGGTAGACGGCTTTAAATCGCGGTCTGCGGTGTATTTCCGGTGATAGCCCAGGGAAATTCCAAGACATTCATCTTCGTAACCGAGCCCGAATTCCGTATCGAGTGTCTGGTCCGCCTTCAAATCGCGACGGATGGCCGCAAACCCCTGCCAGTTGCGATAGAAGTTAATATCGACCTGCGCGTTGACTTCCTGGCGTGCCGGCAGACCGCTGGTCGGCGTCAACTGGGTCTGAGACAGTTGAACATAGCTGATACGTGTCGCGGATCGTCCAAGTGTTCCCGTCAGATACACTTCGTTACGCCGCACATTACCGTTCTGTTCATCTATGTCGATGCGATTGGTAAGGTCGATGTAAGGTTGAAATTTGACGCTGAAGCGGCCGATCAGGTCGGAGTGGTCGCCGCTAAAGCCCGAGCCGGGCACGGCCGCCAGCGCCGGGTCTTCTTTGAGGCGGAATGCCTGGCCGATCAGTGCCTCGGCATAGCCGGATTCGAAGCGGGTTTCGGCGCGCAAGCCGAAATTGGCGCGCGGCCCTGATACCGCCAGATCGTAGCCCGGCACCTGGTCGAAGCTCAAAAGGTTGTTGTCGTCGATTTCCATATTGAGGCTGTCTTCGTTCGGGATGCCCGCGCGGTTGCCGCCGTAAGGCTGGCCGATGAGCTGCACGATCGGTTCCAGCACCACCGCGCTACTGCCGAAATTGTTGATGAAGGGCCAGCGCCAATCGAGCGCGACGTACGGCAGACCGCGGGTCTGGTAATGGCTGGTGGTCGACGTGGAAAGCGTGTCGGTGTGATAGACGTCGCCGCGGGCGTCGAGCGCGAAGGTCCATATCATGCCGTTGCCGGTCACGACCGGAAGGCGCCAGTTCACTTCGGCCGTCACGCGCTGGTCGTTGGCGCCGGTATCGCGCGTCAGGGTGACAGAGTTGATGTCGAGCTGGAAGCGCCCGCCCGCCAGTTTCTGCGACGGAATGTAAGTGTATTCGATCAGCGGCAGCGGCACGGCGAAGGTGCGGTTGTCGTCGGACGCCCTGAGGCCTTGGAAGAAATAGCCCGCGATCGAGAAACGGCTGCGGCCTTGCTCGCCGGTGAAGAACACGTCCGACACCAGACGGTCGAGTTGGCTGATGTCGTAGCGCTTCAGATAGGTGTCGTAAGAGGAGAGTTGCGCGTCGTAACCGAACGACCAGGTATCGTCGAGCGCGGCGCGCCCGGAGCCGAACAGGTGGGTGTAGTATTGGGTGTGCGACTGGCTCTCCGCACCGTTGGGATTGTGGGCGACCGAGCCTTGCAACCACATCCCGCCTTCGTTCCAGCGCTGGCGGTATTCGCCCTCCAACACTTGGCCGCCGTGGGTGGTGAACATCGGCTGGATGGTGATGTCGCGGCTTTTCGACATCGCCCAGTAATAGGGCAGGGTGACGAAATAGCCGTTGGCGCTTGACGAACCGACATCTGGCAGCAGGAAGCCGCTGGCGTAATTCACCGTCGGATCGGGCTCGACGAGATAGGGTGTGTAGAACACCGGCACGCCGAAGGCAGCAACCGTGGCATCGTGGAACTTGATGCGGTGTGTTTCCTGGTCGTGTTCGATGCGGCCGGCGCGGATCTGCCAGGTCGGCACGCGTTCGCCCGGTTTGTTGCAGATCTTGCACGGCGTGTAGGCGACGTGCCGCGCGATGGTGTAGCGGCCCTCTTTGCGCTGGGCGCTGGCCGCCACCATGCGGGCGTTTTTGCCCAGCAGCGCGCCGAAGCCCTGCATGACGCCATCACGCATCTTGTCGGCCAGGACGACGTGTTCGGCGAAAGCGACGTTGCCGCCCTTGTCGAGCAGCGCGACGTGGCCGTCGGCGGTCACGACGTCGGTGTTCTGGTTATAGGTGACGCTGTCGGCGAACAGGATGCGCCCGTCATAGTCGATTTCGATATGACCTTTGGCAGTCACCACTTTGGACTTGTCGTCGTAGACGGCCCGGTCCGCCTGCAGCAGCATGTCCTTGCCGGCGAGCGCATCATCGGCATGCGCGCACGGGCCCAGCGCCGCAAAGGCGAGGGTCGCACTGCCGAGCAGGAGCCGCTTCAGGTCCGGTGTCATCCGTCCTCC
The DNA here is from genome assembly GCA_002307725.1 of Alphaproteobacteria bacterium UBA1301. Taxonomy (GTDB): domain Bacteria; phylum Pseudomonadota; class Alphaproteobacteria; order Micropepsales; family Micropepsaceae; genus Rhizomicrobium. The sequence continues at coordinate 29,503 of DBUB01000010.1, forward strand.
TGGTGGAAGACGAGCGTCATGCCGATCAAAATGGCCGCCGCCGCCGGAGCCGTGGCGGCAAGCCAGGCGGGCAGGATAGCCGTTTGACCGAGCGCGCGCGTCAAATCGGTGAAAAAGTACACGCCAAACCCCGACAAGGCACTGATCAGAACGACGCGCCCCAGCCCGCCGGTCCGCGATAGGCGCAGCGAGAAACTGGCGGCCATGAACACCATCGCGGCCAGGAGAACGGGCAGAGTCAGGAGCGAATAGAGATAAAGCTGGTATTTGATGGCCGAAAACCCGGCGCTTTCCGCCGATTGGATGAAGTGTGGCAGGGTCCAGAACGACAGGGTGTCGGGCGGGGCGAAGCTTTCCTGGATGCGTTCGGCCGTTAGCGTCGTCTTGGAGGGATAGCGGTCGTAATGCTTCGGGTTGCCGTCCGGTCCGCTCACCCAGGCGTCGGACATGATCCAGGCGCCGTCGGTCAGTTGGGCGCTTTTGGCATCGATCCGCCCTTCGATATGGTCGTTGACGCCGTAGAGGAACACGATCACGTCATTGAGATGAATCCCCTGGTCGGCCACCGACAGGGCATGGATCACGCTTTGCGCATTCTGGTCGCCCTGGCGCAGCCACAATCCGTTGTTCGAGATCGAAAGCTGTGACGCCTGGCCTTTGATGTATTTGGCTTCGAGCGCCGAGAACTGGTTCAGCATGATCGAGGATACCGGCGTCACGGCAACCACCACGAAGACGCCGATTCCAATCGCCACGGTGAGCGGCGGCATCAAAAAGTCCCAGGCCGAAACGCCGGCGGCGCGGGTGGCGACCAGTTCCTGGCTGCGCGACAGCCGCACAAAGCAGAACACGCCACCGAGCAGCACCGCAAAGGGCAACAGCTTGATGCCGAGTTCCGGCAACTGCAGCAGTGCCATGCCGATCACTGCGCCGGTGGAAACGCCGCTACCCGCGACGCGGTCGGTCAAATTCACGATGTCGATCGAGAATGTCAGCACCAGGAAGGCCATATAGACCATGCCGACGCCGAGCGTGAACTGGCGGCCAAGATAGCGATACAGGGTCCACGACCAACTCATGCCGCGGCTCCTGTGCGCGTGGGCGTGGGTGTCGCTGCCGCCGCCACGCCGTCGCGCGGCTTGGGAAATCTGCCCGACAACACGATTGCGGCCCCGACAATGCCAATCAGCGGCAGCACATAGAACAGGATGCAGAACGTCGAATTGCCGGCGGCCAATCCGGCAACGCCGTAGCCAGCAATGCGCAGCCCGGCGGCGGCGAAGCAGGCGATGGTCATGCGCAACAGATGCGCGCCACGGGCGCGCCGTCCTTGCGTCACGGCGGCGAGTGCAATGAGGGCAAAGGCGAGGCAATAGAACGGCTCAGAAATCCGGCTATGGGCCTCGGCGATATAGGCACGGTGGGCCTTTGGCTTCAGCTTTGGGTCGGGATGGAGAAGTTCGCTGATGTAGAGTTCCCGCACCTTCCGGTCCGCCGCTGGTGCCGTCGAGGTGAATTGGTCGAGGTCGAAGGGAAGGCGTTCGAATTTGAGCACGTTGAGCCGGGCGCCGTTCTTGGCGATGCGTTGGACTGTGGCGTTGTCCATAACAAGGCGCGACCCCGCCGGTGTCTGCACAATGCGCCCACTTTCGGCCAGATAGGTGATCGGCGCCTTCTTGTTGCGATTGTCGTGCACCAGCGCGCCGTGGATGGTGCCATTGTTGTCGATGGCGCGGATGAACACAGTGAGGCCCTTGGTCGGCGTGTTGAAGGTGCCTTCGTTGAAGAGAGCCGTGGAAATGTTGGCGCGGATGTCGAACAGCGTCGCGTTCAAGGTGCGCTGGCCCGCCGGTGCCAGATATAGGCTGCAAGCCCAGGTGAGCGCCATCACGAGGACCGCTGCTATCAGCACCGGCGCTGCGAGTTGCACCTGGCTAAACCCGGCGGAGGCCATCACCACAAGTTCGCTCTCGGTGTTGAGTCGCGACAGGGCGTAAAGCGCGCCGAAGAAAAAGGCGAGCGGCAAGATGATGATGAGCAGGCTCGGCACGATCAGCATCGACAGATAGGCGAACGTCGTCGCCGACTGGCCACGATTGATGATGAGGTCGAGCAGCCTCAGCGCCTGGGTCAGCCAGATGACGCACGTCATCAGGAAGGTGAACAGTGCCACCGGGCCAATCAACTGCTTCAGGACGTAGGACGACAGCCGCCGCATAAGCTTTCCAGATGCGCCCTAACGGGCTTAAAGATCAAACTCAGCCCGGGCCGAGGCGTAAGATTTGCCCCCGGGATGATTCGACATAAACTAGCACCCCCTTGTTTAGCATTCCCATGTGGCCCCAGGGCAACCCAACGCTAGGGCCAAACCCAATTCAGGAGAGATATCAATGCAGTTCACCTTTACCGCTGCGGCGGTTGTGGAATCGGATGCCCTGGTGGTCGGTGCGACCGAGGGTCCGGAACTGCTACCGGCGGCGGTAAAAGCCGACCGGGCCAGCCGCGGTGCGGTTGGGCGGGCGCTGGTCGCCTCCCGGTTTACGGGAAAGCCGGGCCAGTGCGTGGAAATTCTGGCGCCGGCGGGGCTGAAAGTGTCGCGGCTGATCGTCGTGGGACTCGGCAAAGCGGGAGATTTTGACGCCGCGGCAGCCGAGGGGCTGGCGGCCGGGGCGCTGGGGCGGATCAAGGGCGGCGCCGAGACCGAGGTCGTCATCGACCTCATCGGCCTGAAGGGTGCCAAGGTGGAAGGGGTCGAACTTGCCGCCCATCTCGCGCTGGGCGCGAAGCTGAAGAGTTATACCTTCGACCGCTATCGTACCAAGGACCTTGAAGATCGCGCCCAGACCGTCAAGAAGATTACGATTGCGACAGGTGAGGCCGCCGCTGCCCGCCGCGCCTTCGCCCGCCTTGAAGCGGTGGCCGATGGTGTGTTCCTGGCGCGCGATCTCGTCAACGAGCCGCCGAACGTGTTGTCGCCGGTCGAATTCGCCCGCCGGGCCAAGGGGCTCGCCAAACTCGGCCTCAAAGTGAGTGTGCTCGGCGAGGCCCAGATGAAGCGGCTCGGCATGGGGGCGCTGCTTGGCGTCGGCCAGGGCAGCGAACGCGAAAGCCAGCTTCTGGTGCTGCAATGGAATGGCTCGCGCAAAAAAACCGCTGCGCCAATCGCCTTCGTCGGCAAGGGGCTGTGCTTCGATTCCGGCGGCCTCAGCCTCAAGCCCGGCAATTCGATGATGGGCATGAAGGGCGATATGGGCGGGGCGGCGGCGGTGATCGGCACCCTCAGGGCGCTGGCGGTGCGCAAAGCCAAGGTCAATGCGGTCGGCGTCATTGCGCTCGCCGAGAACATGCCCGATGGCGGCGCCCAGCGCCCCGACGATGTGGTGATATCGATGTCGGGCCAGACCATTGAAGTGCTCAACACCGACGCCGAAGGCCGCCTCGTGCTGGCCGATGCACTGTGGTACGCGCAAACGAAGTTCAAGCCGCGGGCCGTGATCGATCTGGCGACGCTGACCGGCGCCATTATGGTCGCGCTCGGGTCAGAACATGCCGGCCTATTTTCGAACAATGATACCCTGGCCGCAAACCTGACCGCCGCGGGCAAGGCCGCTGGCGAGCCGGTGTGGCGCATGCCGCTCGGCAAGGGCTACGACAAGCTGATCAAATCCAAGATCGCCGACATGAAGAATATCGGCGGCGCCCATGCCGGGTCGATCACCGCAGCGCAATTCCTGCAGCGCTTTGTTCAGGACAAGACCGCCTGGGCGCATCTCGATATCGCTGGTGTGGCGTGGCAGGACGGTGAACAAAAGCCGCTGATCCCAAGCTGGTCGACCGGCTGGGGCGTGCGGATTCTGGATCGTCTGGTGGCGGACAATTACGAGGATTAATCAAATTCGTCCGAGAACGGACGGAATGTCCCGGGCGCCGTGCAACACACGCACGATACGCGGCGGATGCGTCCCAGCGTTGTAATAGAGAATGTACGGATAGCCGGTCAGGACGAAGAACCTGATCGGTTCGTCCGCGTATTCGGGACGTACAAGGCCGATTTCGGGATGCTCGCCAATTCTTCTTGCCGCCGTCACGACCGCATCGCGCAAGCCTCGCGCTGCCGCGGGGTTATCCTTTGCGATCCAGCGCACGGCATCTCGCAGATCGCGGCGCGCAGGCGGCAACAGGATGGCGGGGCTCATCACACCTTACCGGCAATGATGGCGTCCAACTCGGCAGCGACTTCGTCGATTGTGTAGGTGCCTTCGCTCTCGGCCTCTGCCTCGGCATCTGTGAGCATTTTTGCGAATGCGCGGCGGCGGTCTTCACGCTCTTGCAAAAGTCTCAGGCCCGCGCGCATTACTTCGCTGACATTGTTGTAGCGGCCGGTCTCGACGCAGGCGCGGGCGAATTCTTCCAGTTCGGGGGTCAAATGGACATTGGTTGCCATGGCTTGCCCATATGTCAAAGTTTGACATAGCATACCAATCGGCGACTCTAACGCAAGCCCGCCGCACTTTTTTGGCAGATCCGTCGATGAGCGAAACCCTGTTTTATCACCTCGAACGGCGGGCCCTGGAGGATGTGCTTCCCGGCCTCGTCGAGAAGTCGCTGGGGCGCGGCTGGCGGGCGGTCATCAAGGCTGAGTCCGCCGACCGTGCCGATGCGCTCGACACCTTGCTGTGGACCTTCAACGACGGCTTCCTGCCGCATGCCCAGGCGGGCGATGGCGAGGCGGCACGCCAGCCGGTTCTGATCACGACCGAGGCGGGTAATCCCAACGCGGCTGCCATCCTGTTCGTGGTCGGCGGGGCGGCGCCGCCCGATTGGGCCTCCGAGGCCGCCAAATCGCTCACCCGGATTGTTCTGTTGTTCGACGGCCACGACCCGTCGGCGGTGCAGACGGCGCGTGACGCCTGGAAAGCGGCCAAGGCGGCTGGGCACGATGTCACCTATTGGAAAGAAAGCCCCACTGGAAAGTGGGAAAAGCAGGGTTGATTGGCAGTTCCAGGCTGCCTATCTCTGGCGGGGGGGATAGGAACAACGCATGCTGTACGGATACGGCTTCGGCTGGGTGCTGGTTTCGCTCGCGCTCGCCTATCATTGCATTCGCTCCGGGCGGCCGTGGTGGTGGATTCTTGTCATCGGCATGGTGCCGCCGCCGTTTGGCTGGATCGCTTATGTGATCTTCGCCGTCATTCCCGATGTGTTCGGCAGCGCCTCGGCGCGCAGATTTACCGACAACGTCTCGACCATGGCCGATCCTGGCCGCAGCTATCGCGAGAAACTGCACGAGGTCGAGCGGGTCGGTTCGGCCGATGCCAAGCGCGCGCTGGCGGAAGAGTGCATCAAACGCGGTCTGTTCCAGGATGCGGTGGAGCTTTATCAGGGTGCGATGAACGGCCCGATCGGCGACGGCGATCCGACCCTGTTGAAGGGGATCGCACGCGCGAAACTGCTGGCGGGCGACGGACCTGGTGCGGCGGCGGCCTATGAAAAATTGCGCGCCATGGACCGCGCCGCCTTCGATGCCGATACCGAACTCGATTATGCCCGCGCGCTCCATCTGGCCGGGCGCACCGACGATGCGCTGCGCCAGTATGAAACCGTGGTGCCGCGCTATCCCGGCGAAGAAGCCCGCTGCCGTTTCGCCTTGCTGCTGAAGCAACTCGGCCAGACCGAACGCGCGCGTGCGCTGTTCCGCGAGATCATCGAGTCCGTCAAACACGCCCCCAGCTATTACCGCACCCGCCAACGCGAGTGGTCCCGCATCGCCAAGGACGAGCTGGCGTCCTGAACACCGCAAATTGATCCGTATGACCGCAAGTGCCACGCGCGGTGCGCCTCTGGCTGGCATAGAATGGCGCCCGACAAATCGCACCCGGGGCCACCGCCATGACCAATCGCCGTCAGCTTCTTTCCACCCTTGGTGCGGGTGCCGCGGCCGCGGCGCTGCTCGAACCGGCGTTTGCCGCCAAAACGGCCCCGACGACGAAACCGATCATCCAGAAGCGCGTGCTCGGCCGCACCGGCCATATGGTTGGCCCGCTCGGGCTTGGCGGTCAGGCCTCGCTGCAATGGACGCCGGAGGGTGTCGATGCTGCCGACATCATCTGCCGCGCGGTCGAGCTTGGCGTGAACTATCTCGACACCGCCAATGCCTATGGCCCCAGCCAGACCAATTACGGCAAGGCCTTTCAGCGGCTGAACCTGATCCCCGGCAAGCCCGGTTACAATGCGGCGCTGCGCGAGCGTCTGTACCTCAATTCCAAGACCACGCGGCGCTTCGCCAAGAATCCGGCTGACGACAAGGGCCCGTTCGCCATCGACGAATTGAAGCGCACGCTGACGCAAATCTTCGGCGACGGGCAGGGCTTCATTCCTGAAGGGGCCTATCTCGATTGCATCCAGATGCATGCGATCGGTACTCTCGATCAGGTGGCGCAGAGCTATATCGGCATGGCGGACCGCGGCGGCAAGATGGGCGATCAGATCGGCGCCTTCGCGGCGCTGCTCGATTACCGCGACGGCACCAACTACACCGGTTTGAACCCCGAGCATAAACACTGGGTGCGCCATGTCGGCGTCACCGGCCATCTCGATTCCACCGTGCTGTCCCGGCTGATCCGCATGGACGAGGGAGGCGAACTCGACACCCTGCTGGTGGCGCTCAACGTCAACGACAAGCTTTATTTGCCGCATCAATACAACGTGCTGCCGCTGGCGGTTGCCAAAGGCATGGGCGTTATCGCCATGAAGGTGTTCGCTGACGGTGCGTTCGTCGGCAAAGAGGCGCATTGGACCCGCGGGCCGCAGGAGGTCGTCACCAATGTCGGTGACGCGCAGGGCCGCATCAATACGCACGATATGGTGCGCTACACGGTTTCGCTGCCGGGCGTCTGCACCACCATCATCGGGACCGGCCACATCGACCGCAAGGACCCGTCAAAAGATCAGATCGTCGCCAATCTCGCCGCCGCCACCGATGTGACGATGACGCGGGCCGAACGCGAAGCGCTGGAGAAAGAAGCCGCGGCGCAATACGGCGCCACCACCAATTATTTCCAGCAAAAGGCACAAGGCCTGATCCAGCCGACCGAGGTGAAAGTCAGCAAAGATGGCGGCCGCGTGAAAGTCACTTGGCAAGCGGCGGTGGCGGGTGCGAAGCCTCTGGCGGCCTATCAGATCAAGGCCGGTGGCAAAGCGATCCTCACCATTCCTGCCCGCCCGCAACTGACGCTGGCGCCGTTGTATGCGTATCTTGCCAACGAAACTTTGCCCGATGGTCCGGTGGACGTGGTGGCGGTGGAAGAGGAGTGAAAGCCGCGTTCGTATCGCAGCGGAATGCGTCGTGTGTGGCGAAGGCGGGCGACGAAGCAACGATGCCGGGCGTTTGAAGTGGACGTTTTCTCTGAGCCCGGTTGCCTTATTCGAAATTTGGACGATTGAATGGGCTAGGCATTTGACGGTCTATCCCCGATAGGCCGTTTCACCCTCGCATGAGGAGGACGTTGTGGGGTTGTGCGTCTGCTAGCCAGATCTGCAAAAGGAGAGTCAAATCAGGTGCTTGCAACAGCAATATCGGCGTTCTGGCAGTGGCCGATCGCAGTAGATGCAAATAGCATTTGAAATCCAGTCCTTAACAGCGATACTCGTGGCGCTTCGAAGTAGTCACATGCACAGTATGGAGTCAGGAATTGTCGGCCAAACAGCTCTTCACGATCGGATATGAAGGCGCCGAGTTGGCTGACTTTCTGGTGACGTTGGCCGCGTGCGGCATCACCCAGATCATTGACGTGCGCGATGTTCCGGTTTCCCGAAAACGTGGTTTTTCTAAGAACGTCCTGGCGGAGGCTTTGGCTGCTAAAGGGATTGCATACATCCACCTAAAAGACTTGGGCGACCCCAAGCCTGGTCGTGAGGCGGCCCGCCGCGGCGACTATAGTCTATTCAGCACGATTTATGCCGCGCATCTTAAGACAGATGCGGCGCAAGCCGCGCTTACCGTTGCGGCGAATGAGGCTGGGCAGCGCGTTTCGTGCTTACTGTGTTTTGAGCGCGCGCATGAACACTGCCACCGCAATATGGTCGCCGTTGCGCTCGCCCAATCGGCTGGGTTTTCCATTCGCCATGTTGGGGTCAAAAAGAACATTTCCGTAGGGCGCGGGGGGCGCTATGGGCACAGCAACGAACCTGAATTTGCATTCGGGTGAAGCTGAAGCAATCGTAATTGTTAAGGCTGTTCCTCACGCGAGCAAGAAGCACGGGGAAACTGTTTGTTGTGCGGGCATTGATCTTCACGGCAACTGGCTGCGGCTCTACCCTGTATCGTTTCGCTCGCTGGATGAGGGGCAGAAGTTCGGTCGTTGGGATCGGATTCGCTTTAAGTGGAGAAAACCCAGCGACGATCATCGTATTGAAAGCCACCGTGTTGATCAGGATAGTCTCGAAATCGTCGGTGAGATCAAACGGTCTGAGCGTCAGAGCTTTCTCTCCAATCTTATTGTCACAAGTTTAGAACGGGAGCGGGCCGCTGGACGAAGTTTGGCGCTCCTGAAAGCCAAGATTCTAGACTTCAAGATCGAAAAGCGCTCGGACAAAGAGATTGCGTCCGAGACGGTAAGGTTTGCGGCTCTTCACAGTCAGAAGGACTTATTCAATACCAAGTCGATTATTCCGTACCAGCCATGTCGTTATAGCTTCAAATACCGCTATCAGACGGATGACGGAATTCGAGAAGGCACGTGTCAAGACTGGGAGACAGAAGCAACGTTCTACAATTGGGAAAAGCGGTATGGCGAGACGCAGGCGCTCACTGCGATACAGCGTATTTTTGGTGAAGAATGGCCAAGCAAGGGGATGCTGCTCGCTATGGGGACGCATTCCCTGTATCCCGATGTTTGGTTGATTAACGGGGTTGTGCGCCTTGACGAAGTGAATCAGCCTACCCTGTTCTGATTTTCATGTTCTTTTGGCTTAGTTTCGAGAGATGAGGTTCTCTAGGCGCGGCTAAAGGATCACGCCGCGGCTCCAGCGGGTGGCAGAAATCCACGACTACTCCACCTTCGCCCGCACCTTCACGCCCATGCGCTTCATATCGGTGATGAGGCGGCGGGGGTCGGCGAGGTGGCCCATCATCCACAGGCCGGGGCTGCGCCCCAATCCTTCGAGATATTGCAGGATCGCGGCGGCAACCGGGATGGCGGTGAGTTCGTAGGCGTCGCGATGCGCCACTGCCGCCTCGAACTGCGTCTTCTGTCCGGCGTGGATGCCGCTCGCCTGGACGATCAGTTCGGTGCGGAACGGCGGTTTCTGGAAGCGCGTCATGCCCCACCAGAGCAGTCTGCCGGTCATTCTGCGGGCCTTGGGCAGCAGCTTCAACAGAACGAACACAAGCGGCGTAATGACCGTATCGACGAACCAGTTCGTACCGGCGATAAAAAAGCCGGTCTCGCGGAGCGAGGAATAGCGCTCCGGCAGCGGCCCCAGTTCCTCGAAGAACATCGAATAGCAGGTGCGGGGGCCGATATCGCCGCCGAAATCGATCTTCCGGATCTGGTATGCCTTGGGATTGGTCCAATATCCGTTCGTGAACACCTGCGCCTGATAATCGCGGAAGACATCCACCAGTTCGTCGACCGCTTCGGAATAGGGCTGGTCTTTGGGGAAACTGACATACCCGGCCGTGGTGGCGGTTTCGATCTTGTCAAAATGTTCGGCGGCAAAGCGCACCAGCGCTGCGGGCAGACCGGGATGAAAGCCCGCTTCGGTGATGAAGCAGCGGCCCTTGGCTTCAATCTCACCCGCGATCGATTTCAGATAGGCGAACTTCTTGGCGCCAAGTTGCACGTCGAGATAATCGACGCCGAGGTCCAGCGCCAGCCGCGCCACTATCTCGACATAGGTCGTGGTCGACGCCGCCACCACGATCAGCGTCTGGCCCGCCATCGCGGTGCGCAAGGACGCGGCATCGGCGGCATCGGCATGCGCTGCGCGCACGCGGCCCGGCCGGTCGCGGCCAAGATCGCCGGCCACTTCCTGCGCCTTTTCGAGGCGGCGGCTGGCAATCGTAATGATGGCGTCAGAGCGCTCCAAGAGATGGCGCGCGATCAGCCGTCCGGTGAATCCGGTACCGCCCAGAATAAAAATTTTTGCCGGCATTTTTTCACCCACAATCCGACCCGAACCCAGTGTAGCATGCCGCAGGACGTGGAATTTTGACGTTTGGTCGCGCCGAGGCCCCGAATCGCGGCAAAAAGTGTGTCGCACCTCAGCGGAGGAACCGTATGACCCGTACCGCCATCGCGCTTCGCCATGTCGCTTTTGAGGACCTCGGCCTGATCGAGCCGTTGCTGACCGCGCTGGGCTGGAGCATCAGCTACCGCGATGCGAGCCTCGACGATCTTGCCGATCCGGCGCTGCAACAGGCTGATCTTGTGGCGGTTTTGGGTGGGCCGATCGGCATTTACGAGGGCGATAGCTATCCCTTCCTCAAGGGCGAATTGGCGGCGATCGAACGGCGGCTCAAAGCGAACAAGCCGACGCTCGGCATTTGTCTCGGGGCGCAGGCGATGGCGCAGGTTTTGGGTGCGCGGGTTGCGTTCGGCGGCACCAAGGAAATCGGGTTTGGCCGCGTTAGCCTCACACCCGAAGGCGCGGCGTCCGCGCTGGCGCCGCTGGTCGATCCGCACGCGGCGGTGTTGCATTGGCATGGCGACACCTTCGACTTGCCGCACGGCGCAACGCGGTTGGCCGCGAACGAGACCTATCCCAACCAGGCGTTCGCCTATGGCCCCGGCGCGCTGGCGTTGCAATTTCACCTCGAAGCCGATCCCAGCAAGCTGGAGCGCTGGCTGGTTGGTCATGCGGTCGAGTTGGCGAAGGCCGGAATCGACATCCCCGCCTTGCGCAAAGACGCCGCCCAGCGCGCACCAACCTATGCCGCGCAAGCCATCGCGGTGTTCGGCCGTTGGCTGAATGAGATCGTCCGCGACTGACGGTCAGTGGATGCCGTGCGCGTTGAAGTGGCGGCAGGCGTCCTTGTCGGCACTGAGCATGTGGTCGTTGAGCCACTGGCGAAGGAAGTGCAGCAGGTCAGACGCCAGGACGATGTCGTGATTGCCGCGGCTGGCTTCGCGAAAATCGGCGATGCGTCGGCGCAGCGACTCGTGCTCGGCGCGATGCTCGTCTGCCTTGGGATATTGGGTCTCAGCGAACAGGGCTTCCTCGTAGTCGAGATGCTGGACCATATAAGATGCCAGCTTGTCGAACACCCGTTCGAGCGAAGCGTTGATATCCTTGTCGATGACGATCGCATAGAGTTCGTTGAGGATATCGATCATCCGGGCATGCTGGCTGTCGATCTCGGCGACACCGTCGACCATTTTGTCGGTGAAGACCATGAACCGCATGGCGCGCCCTCCGCTCAATTTTCGCACGCACGTTAGTAGAATGCGTCCCCCTAATTTCGTCTTAAGCAAATTCGGCGGACCGAACGTTCACCCCTATCATGGTGCCGTCAACACTGCCGTTGCGGCGTCGAGGCGGGCGGGCCTTTGGTCCAAGGTTCGGTCAGGGTTGCAGCGAACGGCTTTTCGCCCAGTAAGCGTCAGGCTTTCGGTCACCGGCGTCGGGTAAAGCACCAGGTAGGTTTCGATGCGCGTTCCAGCCCCAATCCTAGCAAGACGCGTGCGGCCGTGCACACAGAACAAAAGCCGCCGAATTTCACAAGCAAGTGTGCGGGGAAGGAGGGCGAGGCGGCTTTTATTCTGCCGCGGCTTGTTCGTAGTCCTCGTGCACCGCGAGCCAGCGTTCTTCGGCGGCTTCGAGTTTTTTTACCGCATCGGCGCGTTTTTTGGAGACCGCGGTGCCTTTCTTGGGGTCGTGGACGAACAGCAGCGGATCGGCCAGCGCGGCGTCGAGCTTTTTGATTTCCGCCGTCAGGGCGTTGATCTGATGTTCGGCGGCATCGACCTTGTCTTTCAGCGGTTTCAGGCGCCGCCGTTTCTCCGCCGCGTCGCGCCGCGCATCTTCCTTGGTCTGCTTCGGCTCGGCCGCGGCTGTTTTTGGCGCCGCATCGGGAGTGAGCAGGAAGCGGCGATAATCGTCGAGATCGCCATCAAACGGCAGCGCACGCCCGTCCGCCACCAGCATCAGGCGATCGGCGGTGGCTTCCAACAAGCGACGGTCATGGCTGACCAGGATGACGGCGCCATCGAAATCGTTGAGCGCATTCAAAAGCTCATTGCGCGCGTCGATGTCGAGATGGTTGGTCGGTTCGTCGAGGATGAGCAAATTGGGATGATCGAGCGTCGCCAGCGCCAGCATCAGCCGCGCCCGTTCGCCACCGGAAAGATTGCTTACCCTGGTCAGCGCCTTGTCGGCGGAGAAGCCGAACCCGCCCAAGGCATTGCGCACTTGCAACAGCGACAGCGCGGGGCGCAGCCGGCTCAGGGTATCGACCGGCGTGATGTCGCCGTTCAATTCTTCAAGCTGATGTTGGGCGAAATAACCCGGGATCATTTTCTTGGCGCGGGTCATCACCCCGTCCATCGGCTCCAGCTTGCCCGCCAGCAGTTTCGCCAGAGTCGATTTGCCGTTGCCGTTCTTGCCGAGCAGCGCAATGCGGTCGTCGGGATCGAAGCGCAGGTTCAGCCCGGTCAGCACGGGCTTGCCTTCGACATAGCCGACCGAAGCATTCTCCATGGTGATCAGCGGCGGGCTGGCACCAGTGGCTTTGGGCAGGCGGATCGGCGCGACGTGCTCGTCCATCGGCAGGTCGATGGTTTGCAGCCGCTCCAGCATCTTGATGCGGCTTTGCGCCTGACTGGCTTTGGACGCCTTGTAGCGGAAACGTTCGACGAAAGCCTGCAGGTGTTTTCTCTGCGCATCGACCTTCTTCGCGGAAGCTTCATCCAGCGCCCGTTTCATGGCGCGGGTTTCGACGAAAGTGTCGTAGCCGCCGGTGTAAAGCGTCAGCTTGCCGTGTTCGAGATGCAGGATGAATTCGGCGACGGTGTTGAGCAGATCGCGGTCGTGCGAGACGATCAGCACCGTGCCGCGATAGCGCTTCAAATAATCTTCAAGCCACATCACGCCTTCGAGATCGAGGTAGTTGGTCGGCTCGTCGAGGAGGAGCAGATCGGGCGCCGAGAACAGCACCGCGGCCAGCGCCACGCGCATCCGCCAGCCGCCGGAGAATTCCGAACACGGGCGTTGCTGATCGGGTTCCGGGAATCCGAGGCCGGCCAGAATCTCGGCCGCGCGTGCCGGGGCGGAATAGGAATCGATGGTGTGCAGCCGGGCGTGAATCTCGGCGATGGCGTGCGGGTCTTTTTCGGTCTCGGCGCGCGCCAGAAGGACGGTGCGTTCCTTGTCCGCCGACAGCACGGTTTCGAGCAGCGATTGCGGGCCCGAAGGCGCCTCTTGCGCCAAAGCACCGATGCGCCAGTCCTTCGGGGTGGAGGTTTCGCCGTCATCGGGGTGGATGAGCCCCAGGATGACCTTGAGCAAGGTCGACTTGCCGCACCCGTTGCGCCCCACCAGGCCGACGCGCCGCCCGGCCGGCACACTGGCGCTGGCACCGTCCAGAATGACGCGCCCCGCGATCCGTACTGTCACATTGTCGATCGTCAGCATGATGCGGGGCTTGTAGCATGCCTTGCGCCCGTGCAAAGGCCGTGGCTATAACCCGCGCAACTTTTCAAAAATTAAGGGAGTGGGACCATGGCTATTGAACGCACGCTTTCGATCATCAAACCCGACGCAACCCGCCGCAATCTGACCGGCGAAATCGTTGCGCGGTTCGAGAAGGCAGGCCTTCGGGTCGTGGCGTCCCGCCGCATCCGCCTTTCCGAGATGCAAGCCAAGGCGTTTTACGCCGTTCACGCCGAAAAGCCGTTTTACGGCAGCTTGGTCGCCTTTATGACCTCAGGCCCGGTGGTGGTGCAGGTGCTGGAAGGCGAAAGCGCCATCGCCAAGAACCGCGAAGTGATGGGCGCCACCAACCCCGCCAAGGCCGCGGCCGGAACCATCCGCGCCGACTTCGCCGAGTCGATGGAAGCCAATTCGGTGCACGGCTCCGACGCCCCCGAAACCGCCGCGGGCGAGATCAAATTCTTCTTCTCCGATCTCGATATCGTCGGCTGATCACCAGAGACTATTTTCCTCTGTAAGACTTTTCGCACCGATCCGACTACCTTGGTGAGACAGGGAAGCCGGGCCGGTGCGATGTTTCGTGCAGACCAGGATGAGCGCTACGTCAGCGCCGTGGCCGGATACGGCCGCGCGCTCGTGCGCTTGCAACAGCAAATTTATGTCTATGATACCCGGCCGCGTTGAATCCGCGCCGGCTGCACTTACACGTCTGTGGTTCTATGATGCCGGCGACGAGTCCGCGCTGTCCGCGGCCCCTAGGTTTGTCAGGGGGAGGGGCCAGAAGAACGTGGATTTTCGAGCCGTGAAGATCACGATCAAGGAATGCAGGCAATGACGCCACTAGGGATTGTTCATAGGGGTTAACCAGGAAGGGGTCTGACATGCGCTTTGCGATCGCAACCGCAGCCGTAGCCGTAGTGTTGCTGAACAGTTCGGCCTTTGCCGCAGGGTTGGTGCCTGAGCGCGTCGAGACGGCCATTCAGGAGCGCATCGCCGCCGATCAGTATCCGGTGGTGGTGATCGCGGTCGTCGATGGCGACAAATCCGAAGTGCGCGGCTTCGGCAAACTGCCGGGCGGCAAACCCGCCGATGGCAACACCGTGTTCGAGATCGGCTCGGTCACCAAAACCTTCACCGCCACGCTGCTGGCCGATGCGGTGCTGAAGGGAACGTTGCGCCTTGATCAGCCGATTGCCGATCTTCTGCCCGGCTGGACGATTCCGGGCGGACCCAAGCTCACGCTCGAGACGATCGCCACGCAGCGCTCCGGCCTGCCGCGGATGCCGACGAACTTCGTGCCCGCCGGTCCCGCCAATCCTTATCGCGATTACGGCGAGGACAAGCTGAAGGCGTTTCTCGCCGGCTATACGCTGCCGCGCGAGCCAGGGACAAAATACGAATACTCCAATCTCGGCTTCGGACTTCTAGGAACCGCGCTCGCTCATCATGCCCAATCCGATTACGCCAGCTTGCTGCAGCGGATCGTGTTCGGGCCGCTCGGGATGACCGCCAGTTCGGTCGCCACCACGCCGTCGCAAACGGCCGATCTGGCGCCCGGCCACGATGAGAAGGGGCTGCCTACGAATAATTGGGTGTTCGATGCGTTTGCCGGTGCTGGCGGCGTCCGTTCGACCGGCAACGACATGCTGAAATATCTGAAGGCCAACATGACCGCGGCACAGGGGACGGCCATGGCGCTTGCTCAGCAGCCGCGGGCCGACGTCGGACCGGACAGCAAGATTGGGCTGGCCTGGATGACGACCGGTAAATACGGCGTCGTGTGGCACAACGGCATGACCGGGGGCTATGCCGCCTATGTCGGCTTTTCGGCCGATCGCAAACACGGCGTGGTGCTGCTGACCAATGCGGCCGCGTCGCTTGACGATCTCGGTTTTGCCACCCTGATCGCCGAGGCGCCGATTACGGCTGTCAAGAAAAGCGTGACGCTACCGGTTGCGGCGCTTGATGAAGTCGTCGGCGACTACAGGCTGCCGACGGGCCTTGTCATTCACATTTTCCGCGAAGGCGACCAGCTTGTCGCGCGCGCCGAAGGGCAGCCGGCGCTGCCGATCTATGCCTCCGGCCCCAACGATTTCTTCGTCAAGATTGCGCCGATTGCGGCGACCTTCACGCGCGATGCGGCGGGCAAGGTGACGGGATTGGTACTGCACCAGAACGGCGATCACGTTGCGCCCAAAGTGACGGATACGGCCTTCTCGGTGGATGCGAAGACGCTACGCGATTATGTCGGCGTCTACAGCTTCGGCGCTCACGGTGATTTCGTGTTCACACTGAAGGACGGCCAGCTTTTCGCCCAACTTGCCACTCAGTCGGCATTTCAGGTCTATCCCGGCGGCAAGGACGCGTTCTTCTACAAGGTGGTGGATGCTCAGCTCAGCTTCGAGCGCGATGGAGCGGGCAAGGTGATCGCGGTTGTGTTACACCAGAACGGGCACGACACGCGCGCGCCGAAGAAATGAGGGCAGCATGAGGGGCAAAACCGTTGTCATCACCGGCGGCACGTCGGGCATCGGCGAAGTGGCGGCTGTCCGGCTGGCGGAAAAGGGCGCGCGCATCGTTTTCGTGGCGCGCGACAAGACGCGGGCCGAAACCACGCTTGCCAAACTGGCGCTTGCCAATCCCGGCGTGGTGCATAGCTTTCACATCGCCGATCTGTTCTCACTCGCCGAGATGAAGCGCGTTGCCGCCGAAATCGCTGCGGCGGAACCCGCTATCGATGTTCTGATCAACAACGCCGGGGGGTTGTTCGAGAAACGGCAAGTGACGGTTGACGGGTTGGAGCGGACGTTTGCGCTGAACCACATGGCGTATTTCGTCATCACCAATGGCCTCTTGAAGACTCTGAAGCCGGGGGCACGGATCGTTTCGACCGCTTCCGATGCCCATCTGGCCGCCCGGCTCGATTTCGACGATCTCCAGTTCGAGCACGGCTTCAAAGGGTTTCGCGTCTACGGCACCTCGAAGTTGTGCAACATCTTGTTCACGCGCGAATTGGCGCGGCGGCTGGAGGGAACCGGTATCACCGCCGTTTGCTTGCATCCCGGCTTCGTCGCGACGCGGTTCGCCACCAATAATAACGGCTGGCTCGGCATGGCGTTTGCGGTGTTGAAGAAGCTGGCGGCAATTTCGCCGGAAAAAGGGGCACGCACCATCGTACATCTGGCCTCGGTGCCCGGTATTGATTGTAACGGCGGCACCTATTGGTATAAGTGCAAGCCCATCGCCCCCTCGCGCGCGGCCCGCAATGCCGCGGATGCCAAGCGTTTGTGGGAAATTTCGGAACAGATCGCCAATGGATAACGCCCGCAAGAAAGAGCTTTCGCGCACCTTTAAGGAACAGAAGGCAACGCCTGGTATCTTCGCAGTGCGCTGCACTGCGAGCCATGAAGTGTGGGTGGCCAAAGCGCCCGATCTGCCCAAGCGACAGCCGGGATTGTGGTTTCAGCTTCGCCAGGGCAGCTTTCCCGGTAAGTCGCTGCAAGAGGCTTGGACAACGCATGGCGAAGCGGCGTTCACCTTCGAGACGCTTGAGGAAGTCAGCGACGAAAACGAGATGATGATCCCCATCCTGCTCAAGAAGCGGGAAGCGCATTGGCGCCGGACGCTGCACGCGTTACCGCTGATCTAATCCAGCAACATGCGGAAGCCGGCGCGGCACCAGCGCCCTTTGCGGATGGTCTGAACCACAAAATAAAGCCCGGCGGCGGTGCAGACGATGATCGTCACTACCGAGGCTTCCGGTCCGAAGCCACCGCCGGTGAGCCAGTCGGGGCCGTGTAGCGGAATGTTGAGAAGGCCACGTCCGGCTGGGCTGCCCGAAACCGAAGCACCGAAGATACCACCCTCGGCAAAATTCCATCCGATATGGATGCCGATCGGGAACCACAGATTGCGCGTCGCCGCATAGGCCGCCCCGAGCAGGATGCCCGCCTCGAGCGCAATCGCGATGCCGGCGATAAGCGTGGCGTGGGGATTGCCGAGATGCACCAAGCCGAAGACGCCGCCGGAGATAACCAGCGCGATCGTGGTGCCGAACATGTCTTCGGTGATGCGATAAATACCGGCGCGGAAGATCAGCTCTTCGCAGACACCCGACAGGATCGCCATGGTGGCCATGCCGAGGAGCCAGTTGGAGCTGCCGAAGCCGTACCAGACGGCGGCTTTGGCACCGAACAGCGCCACATAAACAACCGCGAACATCAGGACCGCCAAAACAATCCCGGTGAGCGCGAGCGGTACGCCGCGCCTCAGGCCAAGCTCGATGATGTCGCGGCGCTCATATCCGCCGACCAAAAGAGCGTAGACGCTGATGCTGAGGACGCAGGTGACGAGCGCCGTGCCGAACGCCACCGGCCCGCGCAATTCCTTGGCGAGATGCGGCAGGACCTGGAACTGCAGCAGAATTTGCGGTCCGGCATAGGCGAGGGCGAGGACGAGGAAAAACACCACCAGCCGCAACAGGCCGAGGCGGCGCAGGAAATTGCCGAGCGAGAATTTCTTAGGCATCGTCTAGCCCTTGGAAAACACCGTCCGGCCGTCTTCGAGGCGCACCCGACCCTCGGCGACGAGCTTCAGCGCGGCGGGATAGAGTTTGTGCTCTTCGACCAATATGCGGGACGCGAGCGTGTCGGGGGTGTCGTCGATTGCCACCGGCACGGCGGCCTGGGCGATGATCGGACCGGCGTCGAGCTCGGGCACCACGAAATGCACGGTACAGCCCGACACGCGCACGCCCGCTGCCAAGGCCTGCTCATGCACATGGACGCCCTTGAACAGCGGCAGCAGCGAAGGATGGATGTTGAGCAGGCGCCCCTCCCAATGGCGGGCGAACCACGTCGACAAGATACGCATGAACCCGGCCAGGCACACGATCTCGACACCGGCCGCTTCCAGCTCGTGGGTGACGGCGCGGTCGAAAGCCTCGCGGGTTTCATAGGCCTTATGCGAAACGACTTTGGTCGCGACGCCGGCGGCGCTGGCGTGCTGCAAGCCTTCGGCATTGATGGCGTTGGAAATCACCAGAACGATCTCGACCGGAAATCCCGGCAGCGAGGCCGCTGCGATCAGCGAGCGCATGTTGCTGCCGCGGCCGGAGATCAGGATGCCAACGCGCTTCTTCATAACTTCAGCTTTCCCCGATAGCGCACTTTGGCCTCGCCTTCGCCGGGCACCAAGCTGCCGATGACATAAGGCGCATCGCCATGGCTGCGGAACGCGTCCAGCACGGCGTCAGCCCGCTCGGGCGCTGCCACGGCGACAAGGCCAATGCCGCAATTGAAGGTGCGTAGCATTTCATCCGCCGGAATGGCGGCGGCGCGCGCCAGCCAAGCGAACACGCCGGGCATAGTCCAGGCGCCGAGATCGATTTCGGCATCGAGCCCGGCGGGAAGCGCCCGCGGTGTGTTCTCGGTAAGGCCGCCGCCGGTGATGTGAGCGAGGCCTTTGATGCCGCCCGTTTTGATCGCCGCCAGCCCACTCAACACATAAAGCCGCGTCGGAGTCAGCAGCGCTTCGCCGAGGGTGGAGGGATTGGCGAAAGTGGCGCAGGACTCATAGGAGAGGCCGAGGCGCTCGACCACGCGGCGCACCAGCGAGAAACCGTTGGAATGGACGCCTGACGAGCCGACCCCGATCAAAACATCGCCAGCGCGCATCGCGGCCGTCTTGGGCAGGATGGCGCCGCGTTCTACCGCACCGACCGAAAAACCGGCGAGGTCGAAATCGTGCGGCGCATAAAGGCCCGGCATTTCCGCCGTCTCGCCGCCGATCAGGGCGCAGCCGGAATCCTTGCAAGCGCGCGCAATGCCTTCGACGATTTTCGCCGCCGCATCGACGTTCAGTTTGCCGCTGGCGTAGTAGTCGAGGAAGAACAGCGGCTCGGCGCCCTGCACGACAATGTCGTTGACGCACATCGCCACCAGGTCCTGACCGAGGCCGTCGTAATGGCCGGTGTCGATGGCGATTTTGAGCTTGGTGCCGACGCCGTCGGTGGAGGCCACCAGCACCGGGTCGGTGTAGCCCGCCGCCTTGAGGTCGAACAGGCCGCCAAAGCCGCCGAGATCGGCATCGGCTCCGGGACGGCGGGTCGCCTTGGCGGCCGGCGCAATGCGTTCGACCAAAGCTTCGCCGGCATCGATATCAACGCCCGCATCCTTGTAGGTGATCGGCGTGGGATCTGAAGACATCGGCAGCTCGTTTCGGGGTGACCGTTTCGTTTAGGCTTGACTGGGCCGGGCGCGCAAGAAGGTGCGGCGCCGTGCACACAGCTTCATGACAGTCTCGGTGTGATCGGAACAATTACACAACAATATTGTGTGTTATAATATATTCTATACAAAATACCTGGACATTATCGTGTTGTGTCGGTATATTCTGTACAAGCGTTTGGTTGCACGCTTTGAGCAGGAGAATTCCCTATGTCCGTTGCCTATACCGAAAGCCCCACCTTCCGCGCCCCGGGACGCGGCCGCATCTACAATTCGATCACTGAGACCGTCGGCGACACGCCCATTGTGAAGCTGGCGCGGTTGCCGCAGCAGGAAGGCGTCAAGGCGAACATTCTTCTCAAGCTTGAGTTCTTCAATCCGATCGCCTCGGTGAAGGACCGCATCGGCGTTGCCATGATCGACGCCCTCGAGCGCGAAGGCAAAATCGTGCCGGGCAAGACGACGCTGGTCGAACCCACCAGCGGCAATACCGGCATCGCGCTCGCCTTCGTGGCAGCAGCGCGCGGCTACAAACTGATCCTGTGCATGCCGGAATCGTTCTCGCTCGAACGCCGCAAGATGCTGGCTTTCCTCGGTGCCGAACTGGTGCTGACACCGGCGGCGGGCGGCATGAAGGGCGCCATTGCCCGCACCCAGGAACTTCTCAACACCATTCCCGACGCGGTCAGCCCGCGCCAGTTTGAGAACCCCGCCAATCCGGAAATCCATCGCCGCACCACGGCCGAGGAAATCTGGAACGACACCCATGGCGACGTCGATGTGGTGGTGGCGGGCTCAGGGACCGGCGGTACCATCACCGGCATCGGCCAGGTGCTGAAGAAGCGCAAGCCCATCAAGGTCATTGTGGTAGAGCCGGAAGATTCGCCGGTGCTGTCAGGCGGCAAGCCGGGTCCGCACAAGATTCAAGGCATCGGTCCGGGCTTCGTACCGTCCGTGCTCGACACCTCGGTCTACGACGAGATCGTCACCATCTCCAATGAATCGGCGCTGTCGACGGCGCGCAAGCTGGCGCGGCTGGAAGGCATTCCGGTCGGCATTTCGGCCGGTGCGGCGGTGACTGCGGCGTTCGAAGTCGGCCAGCGTCCCGAATTCGCTGGCAAGAATATCGTGGTGATCGTTCCTGATTTCGCCGAGCGTTATCTCACGACGGCGTTGTTCGAGGGACTGGCCGTTCCGGGCTGATCCCTCTTTGTGTTCGTGTCTTTGAAAGTCTCTCCCTGAACTTGGCGGGCCTGGTGGTCCGCCATTTTTTTACCAGGCGCTCCGTGCGGCCTTGATCGGCCTGGCTGGTGCGACAACAAGATGACAGATTGGGGTGGCGGATGAGCGCTTTCATGGGCGGCAGCGGGCCGGTATAGTCGCCCCGTTCAGGACGGGTTTCCAGATGCATCCCCTCATTCGCCTTCCAGCGCTGGTTCTTGCGCTTGCCATTTCCTGCCTTCTTACCGCGCCGGCGGCTTTTGCCGACTCGACCTTCGAAGTGAGCGGCATTCATGTCGACGCGTCCGCCAAATCGGTCGCCGAAGCGCGGTCCGCCGCGGTCGCGAGCGGACGTCCGACGGCGTGGAATATCCTGTTCCGGCGCCTGACGCGGCAGCAGGACTGGACCCGCCAGCCGGTGCTCGACGCCGCCACGCTGCAAAAGATGGTGATCGGCTATTTGCCGAGCAACGAGCGCCGCTCGACGACGCGCTACGTCGCCGACATGACCTACACCTTCAATTCGGAGATGGTGGCACGCGTGCTGCAAAGCGCAGGTATTCCCTATACCTCCACCACCGCCAAGCGCGTGCTGCTGGTGCCGATGGCGCCGGGTTTTGCCCGTGGCTCGAGTTGGACCGCGGCCTTCGCGTCGCCGCGCTTTGCCGTCGCGCCGGTGCCATTCGCGCTGCCGCCCGGCGATGCCGCCGACATGACCTATCTCGGCGGGCTCAACTTTGACACCGCCAATTGGGAGCAGGTGGCAACGGTAGCCGCGCGCATCAAAGCGACGGAAGCCTTGCTGGTCCTGGCCACGCCCGCCGGTAACAAGCTGCAGGTCACGATCAAGCGTCTCGGCCAAGGCGAACTGCCGATGAAGACGAGTTTCGAAGTGCCGCTGCTGCAGGGCGCGACGGCCACCTATCCCGGTGCCGCCGATGCCACCATGCGCGCCATCGACGACATGTGGAAGAACCAAAAGGCCGTCGATTACGGCCAGAAGGGCAAGCTTACGGCCACTGTCCACATCGCATCGCTCGGCCAGTTCTCCGCCCTCGAAAATGCGATCACGAGTGTGCCGAATGTGGCTTCGGTTAACGTTGCGGCGATGGATATCGGCGAGGCGCGGCTGACAATCTCCTATATCGGCTCCCCCGAGCAATTAAAGACAGCGCTGGCGCAGGCCGGTGTTTCGCTGCGGGGTAGCGGAGGGAACTGGCAGATCGTCCAAGGAGCCGGTACGGTCCAGCCATGAACGCCGTCTTGCGGCAAGCCCCCAATATTCTCTCCGCGTTGCGCATGGTCGCCGCGCCGATCGCCGCTTGGCTGATCCTCCATGGCGAGGATTTTCCGGCGCTGCTGGTGTTCTGTTTTGCCGGCCTTTCCGACGCCGCCGACGGTTTTCTGGCCAAGAAATTCGGGCTGGCCTCGCGCTTCGGGGCCTGGCTCGATCCGGCCGCCGACAAGCTTTTGATGCTGGCGAGTTTCCTGACGCTCACCTATGTCGGCGCCGTGCCGCTGTGGCTGACGGCGATGGTGATCGGCCGCGACATCTTTATCGTGCTCGGCGTGCTGCTGGCAAAGCTGCTGGCGCTGCCGCTGGAAGTGAAACCGTTGATGGTGGGCAAGGTTTCCACCGTGGTGCAAGTGCTCTATATCGCGCTGGTGCTGCTGCTCCTGACGTTGCACGAGCCGCCGCCGGCAATCGAGCGCGCTGGCGAAGCCGTGGTGACGCTGCTGACCGTGTGGTCGTTCCTCAGCTATGCCCAGGTCTGGTTCAAGGCCGTTACCCGCCGGGTCCCGCAGGGTGACGGCACCGCCTGATGGTTTCTCAGATTCCCCTGCCGCTTTCGACCGCGCCGCGCCTCGGACGTGCCGATTTTATTGTCGGGCCGGGCAACCGCGCCGCGGTGACCTTTGTCGATGCTTGGCCCGATTGGCCGGCGCCGGCGGCAGTGCTGTATGGACCGACCGGATCGGGCAAATCGCATCTGGCGGGCGTATGGGCGGAACGCGCCAAGGCCGAAGTGAAACCGGCGGCGGACCTCGCTGGATTTGCGCCCGGCGCCGCGCTGGTGATCGAAAACGTCGATGCCTTGCCGCTGACGCCCGCGGCTGAAACTTCGCTGTTCGCCCTCCTCGAACGCGGCCAGACGATGCTGCTGACGGCGCACGAGCCGCCCGCGGCGTGGCGCACCACCATCCCGGATTTGAAATCGCGCTTCAATGCGCTGCTGTCGTTTCCGCTGTGGGCGCCGGATGATGCTTTGCTCGAAGCCCTGGCGCGCAAACTGTTCGCCGACCGCCAGCTCGCCGTTCCCGAGGCGGTGATCGCCCAGATGATCCGCTCCCTCGAACGCTCGCCCGGCGCTTTGCGCGATTTCGTCGCCAAAGCCGACGCCGCCGCCCTGGCCGCCAAAAAGCCGGTCACCACCACCCTGATCCGGGATTTGCTGGCAGGCGATTAAGCGACGTGTGTTCCGGTGCGGTCACCCAGAGCGAAGGGCTATCGCATATGCGTTTCTTGTCATGGCCCGCGACTGCGGGCCATCCAGGTCTCGCAACACCGATGCTTCAGGAATTGCTCATTTTTGAGCGTCGACAGCCGAGCAACACCACCTGGGTCGCCCGCAGTTGCGGGCGATGACACCGAGGGGGCGCGGTCAGCCTCAGGTGAATGGAGTCTGTCAGAATGTCCGCCGCTCTAGAACCCAACAACGGCCGAGCTGCCCGAGTTCAACAAATGTCCGGACTCGAACCCAAACTCCCCTTTGCGACAAGGCCGCATAAGCGCCACAACTTGCCCTTCGCATTGGACGGTTTAACTAAGATCAATCTTCCCGCTCGTCAGCGGTGGTGACGATTTCGCTGACCTTCACGCGGATGATCTTGAGCTGATCGCCGGAGCCCTCGGACAGCACCGTCAGACCTACGAATTGCGACCAAATCTCTGTACACTCGCCGCGTTGGTCAGTCGTAAAGGCGTGGCAGCGTTTCACGAGGATGAGCTTGTCAGGGGCAGCCTGCCTGACGGTTTCCGCGCACTCCTTTGCGGTGTACCCCTCGCAATCATAGGACGAGGGCATCGCGCTGGTAGCTGCGTCCTTCAGAATGGCCTGCAGCAGCAAGCCCCCTTCTTCCGCAACCTCATCATTGTCAGCGTCAAAAAAGCCCGTCTCCGGATCGAGCTTCGCGCAACGTGCCTTTAGCTCCCTGCGTTCGGCCGACGATATGCTCTGGGAACTGGTAGCTGCTGACGGTGGTGCCAGAAACCGGAACGTATTGCGCACGCTGATGCCCGAGACCTTCATTGCCGTATCACCACCCTTGTCGTCCGCGCCAACCGGATCGAAGTCGAACCTGACCTGATCCGCTTGGCAAAGGTCACGGACGTAGGTGCCCCGCGGTCGCGTGACATAGTACATGTCGGTGAGCGGATGCTTTGGTCGCACTACCGGCTTGACCGGTTCAGGCGGGATGACCGCGTCGGCAAACTGTTCCAGGACGCGGTGCAACACCACATCCGGAGGGAGCGTTCGGGCTTCTATCTTGGTGATCGCCCGCGCCCCACCCTGCGCGGCACCAACGAAGACGACCGCCACGGCTGCGGCCATGATCAACGCCCTGGTCATTTTGGCTCCCCCGATAGGCCACGCAACGAAGTATCGTCGATTTTCGCCGCGACGAGCAACGACGGTTTTTGGCGCATCCGCGCCGTTTCCCCACATCTGGCAATGTCCGGAATCTGGGGATGAACGGACTTGCTCGGAGCGCCGGTCTTTTTGCTCCACTGCCGCTTTTTCCCATAAATCCGGACATTTTATCAGGGATTGTTGGCGCCTTCTGCTTATGATCGGCGCCCATGACAGCGCCCTTGATTTGCTTTACCCTGCCTTGCGGGTCCATGGTAAGCCCTTGATGACGAAAGAAAACCTTCCCGAATTGCGCGCCGAAAAGACACCTGAACCGGCCCCCGCCGCAGTGGTGGACGAGGTGGTGCCGCCACCGGCTTGCGCCGTCTTGCCGGTGATCGCGCCCAATTCGCCGGAACGTTTCGTTAATCGCGAGTTGTCGTGGCTGGCCTTCAACGGCCGGGTGCTGCAGGAAGCCCAGAACACGCGCCATCCGCTGCTCGAACGCTTGCGCTTCGTGTCGATCTCGTCGTCGAACCTCGACGAATTCTACATGGTGCGTGTGGCGGGCCTGTGGGGCATGGTGAAAGAGGGCGTCGCCTCGATCAGCGACGACGGCCTCAGCCCCACCCAGCAGCTGGCCCGGATCGCCGATTTTTCCGGCCAACTGATTTCCGAGCAGCAGCGCGTCTGGCGTGGCCTCAAGGCGGAACTCGCCGACAAAGGGCTGGCCGTGATCAGCGCCAACAACCTGAACGAGGCCGATCGCGTTTGGCTCGACGTCCATTTCCGCGAACAGATTTTCCCGGTGCTGACGCCGCTCGCCATCGACCCGGCCCACCCGTTCCCGTTCATTCCCAATCTCGGTTTTTCGCTGGCGCTGAAACTCGCCCGCGTGCGCGACGAGCACATGGTGATGGCGCTGCTGCCCATCCCGCCGCAATTGCAGCGTTTCGTGCGCCTTCCCGGGCCCGCCAAGGAAAAGGGCAAAAGCAAACACGCCCGCTTCATTCCGCTCGAAGAGGTGATTGAGATGCACCTCGGCGAACTGTTCCCGGGGCATACGGTGAAGGGCTCGGGCCTGTTCCGCGTCATCCGCGACAGCGACGTGGAAGTGGAAGAAGAAGCCGAAGACCTGGTGCTGATGTTCGAGTCGCTGCTCAAGCGGCGGCGGCGCGGCTCGGTGATTTTGATGATGTGCACGTCGTCGATGGCCGACGATCTTCGCACCTTCATCGCCGATCATCTTGATCTCAAGGACGAGGAAGTGGTGCGCGTCGGCGAAATGCTGGGCACCGCGGATTTGAAACAGCTCATCCTGAAAGAGCGCGGCGATCTGCAGTTCAAGCCGTTCGTGGCGCGGTTTCCCGAACGCATCCGCGATCTCGGCGGCGATTGCTTCGCGGCGATCCGGGCCAAGGACATTTTGGTCCACCATCCCTTCGAAAGCTTCGACGTGGTGGTGCAGTTCCTGCGCCAGGCGGCGGCCGATCCCGATGTGGTGGCGATCAAGCAGACGCTCTATCGCACGTCGAGCGATTCCCCGATCGTCAGTGCCCTGATCGAAGCGGCCGAATCTGGCAAGTCGGTCACGGCGCTGGTCGAGTTGAAGGCCCGCTTCGACGAGGCCGCCAACATCAAATGGGCGCGCGATCTCGAACGGGCCGGCGTGCAGGTGGTCTACGGCTTCATCGATCTCAAGACCCATGCCAAGGTTTCTCTGGTGGTGCGGCGCGAGAGCGGCCGGCTCCACAGCTATGTGCATTTCGGCACCGGCAACTACCATCCGATCACCGCCAAGATTTACACCGATCTGTCGCTGTTCAGCGCGGATCCGGCTCTGGGGCGCGATGCGGCGCAGGTGTTCAACTACATCACCGGCTATGCCGAGCCGAGCGGGCTCGAACGTCTGTCGGTGTCGCCGCTGAACCTGCGCGAGACGCTGGTTGCCGACATCGAAAACGAAATCGCCAACGCCAAAAAAGGCCGTCCGGCACAGATTTGGCTCAAGCTGAACTCGCTGGTCGATGCCGACATGATCGACGAACTTTACAAGGCGAGTCAGGCCGGGGTGCAAATCGACATCATCGCCCGCGGCATCTGCTGTCTGAGGCCGGGGGTGCCGGGGCTTTCCGACAACATCCGCGTCAAGAGTATTGTCGGGCGCTTCCTCGAACACGGCCGCGTCATCGCCTTCGGCAACGGCCACAAACTGCCGCATGCCAAGGCCAAGCTCTACATCTCCTCGGCCGACTGGATGACACGCAATCTCGACCGCCGGGTCGAATCGCTGGTGCCGATCGATAACCCGACCGTGCATCAGCAGGTGCTCGACCAGATTCTGGTCGCCCAGTTGAAGGATCAGGCGCAAAGCTGGCACATGAAAGCGGACGGTAGCTATGCCCGCGACGAAGCGTCCGGCGAAGCTGACGCATTTTCTGCACATACCTATTTTATGACGAACCCTTCACTGTCGGGACGTGGCCGGGCCCTTCGGATCAAATCACCCCGCACCGTGACAGGGTCGCGCCGCGAACAAGCATGAGTGGTTTCACCCTACCGGTCGATCTTGGCGAAGACTTGCCGCCGCGCGCCGGTGACGCGCCGAGCGGACGTGTCGCCGTCGTCGATATCGGATCGAATTCGGTGCGGCTGGTGGTGTTCTCCGCGTTGGCGCGCTCGCCCCATACGATCCACAACGAAAAGACCATTTGCTCGATCGGCAGGGAACTCGGCACCACCGGGCTGCTCTACAAGGACGGTGTCGAG
The DNA here is from genome assembly GCA_002307725.1 of Alphaproteobacteria bacterium UBA1301. Taxonomy (GTDB): domain Bacteria; phylum Pseudomonadota; class Alphaproteobacteria; order Micropepsales; family Micropepsaceae; genus Rhizomicrobium. The sequence continues at coordinate 57,002 of DBUB01000010.1, forward strand.
CTGGCGCTGGAAGCCTTGCGCCGCTATCGCCATTTGACCGACCGCCTCGACGTCAGGGTGCGCGAGGCGGTGGCGACGGCGGCGGCACGCGATGCGCTCAACGGTGCCGAATTTGTCCGCCGGGCCGAAAGTGCCTGGGGTGGGCCGATCCGCATTTTGACCGGGCCGGAAGAGGCGCGGCTGGCGGGCGAGGGCGTGCTGGCTTCGATGCCGGATGCCGATGGGCTGGTCGCCGATCTCGGCGGTGGCAGTCTCGACATGGTGACCGTCCGCGGCGGGCGCACGGCGGAGGCCTGTTCACTGCCGTTCGGGCCGCTGCGCCTTGCCGACATGAGCCGTGGCGATCTCGACCGCACCCGCAAGCTGGTCGACGACGAGTTGGAGCACTGGGAGCCGATGTCCGGCCAGGGTGGCAAGACGCTCTATCTGGTCGGCGGCATCTGGCGCAGTGTTGCGCGCGTCGACATGCTGCGCGAGCAATATCCGCTGCATATGCTGCAGCAATACACCATGCCGTCATGGCGGGCGCTGGAGCTGTGCGCGGTGCTTTCCAAGCAAGGCAAGAAATCGCTCGAACTCCTCGAAGTGGTGTCGAAGCGGCGGGTCGAGCTGCTGCCCTATGGCGCCATCGTGTTGCAGCGGCTGCTCACTTTTGCCCGTTTCAAGGATGTGATCGTCTCGGCCAACGGCGTCCGCGAAGGCATCGTTTTCGCCAAACTGCCGCCCGCGGAGCGCGCCAAGGATCCGTTGATCGATTTCGCCGGTCTCGAGAATGCCCGCGTCGCCCGCACCCCGGCGCACGCCATGGAACTGTTCGCTTGGGCCGCACCTTTGTTCTCCGACGAGAACGCCTATTACCGGCGCCTGCGGCTGGCCGCCTGCCTGCTCAGCGATCTCGGCTGGCGGCGCCATCCCGACCACCGCACCCACGGCACCTATGAGGACGTCCTCAACATGCCTTATGGCGGTGCCGACCACCGGGCGCGGGCCTTCATCGCGGCCGCGACCTACCACCGCTATGCCGGCGATCAGGACATCCCCCCCGATCTGCGCCTCAAAGGCATGCTGGACAAGCCGGAGGAGCGGCGGGCGCTCCGGATCGGTCTGGCGGCGCGGCTGGCGTTCGACCTGTCCGCCTCGGCGGCGGGGGAGCTTAGCCACTACCGGTTGCGCCTCACCCCCTCCAAGGTGATCCTGGAGGTCCCCAAGCGGCGCAGCGCCATCGCCGACGACGCGGTCGGCAAGCGCATGGGGGCTCTGGGGGCGGCTTTCGACCGCAACGCCGAAATCCAGGTGATCAGCGGTTAAGGCCAAACCATAACGGGCCCCCGCTTGCATCCGGCCCTAACCCGGTCTTTAAGAAGGGGTTTCCGGCTCCTTTCGCCGGACAATAAGGAGAAAAACAATGGGCGGACTGAGCATCTGGCATCTTCTGATTGTCGGCGTAATTGTCTTGGTGCTGTTCGGCGGCAAGGGCAAACTGTCCGATATCATGGGCGACTTTGCCAAGGGCATCAAAAGCTTCAAGAAGGGCCTGACGGAAGAAGAGGACAAGCCCAAGCCGGTCGAGCCCAAGCCGGTCGAACAGAAAACCGAGACCAAGGAATAGAGGCGCGTGGCCTTGTACTCACCCCGTCCTGTCATCCCCGGCGAGCACGAACGCGGAGCGTTTGGCGCGAGGGAAGGGGACCCAGGTGGTCACACGGTTTCGGCTTTGAAGGAAGGGCATCATGCGGAATCTCTTGCATTGTCCAGATTCGATGACCTGGGTCCCCTTCCCCTCGCTCCGCTCACGTCCGTTCGCGGTTCTCGGCCGGGGATGACAAGCGTGTTTGATATGGTCACTTCCGGCGGTTATCCGCCAACTAGGGCTTGCTGATGGACTTCGGACTTTCCTGGAGCCACATGCTGCTGGTCCTGGTCGTCGCCCTCGTGGTGGTCGGCCCCAAGGATCTGCCGAAACTGATGCGGAAGATGGGCCAATGGGCCGCCAAAGCGCGCGGCATGGCCGATCAGTTCCGCCGCAGCTTCGACGACATGGCGCGCCAGAGCGAACTCGACGAACTGCGCAAGGAACTCGATGAGCTGCGCAACACGCGGCCACTCGCTGGTGTCGAGCAGCAGTTGAACGACGCGATGAACGGACCCGCCGTCAGCCTCGCGCCCGAACCCGTAGCGGCCGCCACGCCGGTCGCAGCGCCTGAAACGGTGACCGAACCGGTGCCCGAGCCTGTCATCGACCACAGCGAGCCTCCGCCGGAACCGCTGCATCCCGACGCGCCGCTGCCCCCATCCGATCAGCGTCCGCCAGCGCCATGAGCAAATCCCCTGAAGACGAAGAAGCGGACATCGAGGCTTCCAAGGCCCCGCTGCTGGAGCATCTGATCGAACTCAGGAAGCGGATCATCTGGTCGGTGCTGGCGCTGCTCGGCGGCTTCATCATCTGCTTTGCGTTTGCCGATCCGATTTACAATTTCCTCACCGCGCCCTTGGCGCATGCGATGGCGGGCCAGCCGGGCCGGCATCTGATCTATACCCAGGTCTACGAAAAGTTCTTCACCAACGCCAAGGTCGGCCTGTTCGCAGGTCTGTGTCTGGCGTTCCCGGTGATCGCTTCGCAGGTGTGGATGTTCGTGGCGCCGGGTCTTTATCGCCGCGAGCGCCGCGCGTTTCTGCCGTTCCTGCTCGCCAGCCCGGTGCTGTTCCTCACCGGAGCAGCGTTCGTCTATTACGTGATGCTGCCCTATGCGCTGAAGTTCTTCCTCGGCTTTGAAAGCAAAGGCTCCAAGGATGCGCTGCCCATCGAGATGATGGCCAAGGTCTCCGACTATTTCGATTTTGTGACGACGCTGATCTTCGCCTTCGGGCTCACCTTCCAATTGCCGGTGGCGCTGGCCTTGCTGGGGCGGGTGGGGATCGTTTCCAGCGATTTTTTGCGCAGCTCGCGCCGCTACGCCATCGTCGCCATCACCGCGCTCGCCGCCATTTTTACCCCGCCCGACATCTTCTCGATGCTCAGCCTGCTCGTGCCGCTGATCTTCCTCTACGAAGTGTCGATCTGGCTGGTGAAGGGCATCGAAAAGAAGCGCGACAAGGAACGGGCCGAAGACGAGGCGGAGACGGAAGAATAATCTCCGATGCCGATCGCACTCCACCAGAACTGTGACGGCGTTGATTGGACGGCGGTTTGCGGCCTCCTCAAAGAGGCCGGCATGTCGTTTCATGCGCCGGAGATGCATCGCCGCGCGTTCGAGGCCGCCTATTCTGTTGCATTTGCGTATGACGGCGGAGCCCTGATCGGCTGCGGCCGGGCGTTGTCGGATGGGGTTTATCAGACGGCGCTCTACGACATCGCGGTTCTGCCCCGCTACCAGGGCAGCGGGGTCGGCCGCCGTCTGGTTGAGGCGCTGCTGGCCGGGCTCGGCGAATGCAACGTGATCCTTTACGCCAGTCCCGGCAAAGAAGGATTTTACCGCAAGCTCGGGTTTCGCGAGATGAAGACGGGCATGGCCCGTTTTGTCCGCGCTGATGCCATGGCCGAGAAAGGTTTCACGGATTAGGCGCCCTTGCCATGGCGCACATCACAGATGAATTCGCCTGTACCGGTGGTGGTTTGACGGGGCGACCGCTCACTTGGTCGCGACCCAGATGACGGTGCGCCCGCCGCGGCCTTTGTGGGCACGGGCGGTGATCTCTTCCACTTTGAAGCCGGCATAACCGAGACGGGCGGTGAAGGCGCGATCGGGAGCGGCCGACCAAACCAGGAGCAGCCCTTTGGGCTTCAGCGCCTTGCGCGCCGCTTCGAGGCCGCCGCGGTTATACAGCCGTTCGTTGCCGCTGCGGCTGAGACCATCCGGGCCGTTGTCGACATCGAGCAGAATCGCATCGAAGCGGCCCGGCGCGGCACGGATGCTGGCGCCGACGTCGCCCTCGTAAAGGCTGACGCGCGGATCATCCAGGCATCCGGCGGTTAGCGCCGCCATCGGGCCGCGCGCCCATTGCAGAATGGCCGGCACGATTTCCGCCACCACGATCGCGGCATCGGGGCCGAATCCGGCCAGCGCGGCGCGGAGCGTGAACCCCATCCCATAGCCGCCGATCAGGACCCGGCAATTTTTGCGGCCACGCAGGCGCGCACACGCCACCTCTGCCAGCGCGATCTCGGAGCCGCTCATCCGGCTGTTCATCAGCGCGGTCGGACCCGCTAGAATCGCAAACTCGCCGCCGCGTTGCAGCAGCCGCAGCTCGGCGCCATCACCCGGCACCATCGCCCGGCCCAGTTCAACCCACGCAATCATGAAACCTCTTTGTTGCCCTCAGGCAGTCACCGTCTCTGCTGTCTGCCATGCCAGATCGACACGATATCGATCCGCTGCCGCGTGATCTTGTAGACGATCACATAGGGCCAAACGACCGTAAGTTCCCGCGTCCCCCCGGCGAGTTCCGGGCCTTCGGTGAAAAGACGATTTCCATGGAACGGAAGGCCCCCTAACAGCCCGGTCCATCACGACGAAGGTCTGACGATCCTATGAGGTTTTTGGTGGGGGCAGTTCGTTGTCCGTGCCCCAGGAAAGCAGCCAGCGGCGCACCTTGGCGTAAGAGACGCCCTTCCCGGCCTTGATTTCCGCCAAGCCCTGATCGACCGCCGCCAGAAATTCGGCGTCGCCTTCTTGCGGCGTCAGCTTGCGGGCGGGTGTGGGCTTCGCGGTCATTGGCGGACAGTACCGCGACGGGTGGAAAAGAAAAAGGGCTGGGCGTTCGGCGCCGCCTCGGCGCGCGGTTTTGTTGGCCATTCCCGCCAGGGGCAGGTTAACAGAGCGATGCGCCGTCAACCAGTTTTGGTCCAACGTCAGGGTTCGTCCCGCCTGTTTCGCGGTGGACCGTTCCACCCCCATTATCGGACATTCCTGACCGAGATCCTACTCCCGGGATGCGCCAATTGCAGACCTTCGCTTGCCTCGTGGTGGCCGGTAATGGTTGGCGAGAGTGGCGCTCATCCCGCCGGTAAATGCCTAGCCTCGGCAGAAAGGAATTTCGGAGCGTCGCACGTCAACTTCGAGATCAGATTGGCGAGCCATTTGGCACACGGATTCGTACCGTGCACCCATTCGCGAATTGGGGCCGATAATAATCGCCTCGATACAGTCTAGCAGGCGAAATTGCTTTTGTGGTGTCTCCCTGTACGGGACAATCAATCCTCTTCGGTTTATGTAGTGCGCCGGAAGTCCGGGAAAACTCGAAGCGTTTGGCTGAATGAGGCTCAACCTAACCTCTCGTTCCTCGGAAAAATGGCCACTCTTAGTGTAGGTAAGATAGTTGAATAGGCTTTCAAGCGGCCCCTTCGTCAGAGATCCAAGAGGGCTTTCTGTCGGCTCATTTGTCCCTCTGTCCAAACTATCAATAAACGCAACAAAAGCTTCGCCGAACTTATCCCCGTGGCTTAACACTACGGACTGGAGTGGGTTATTGGGGTCATAATGCACGTCTCGTAGGTCGTACTCCAAGCCCAAAGCTTCGTTGGCTTTTGATAACGCAATTTGCAGTTTCTTGCGACTGAACTGAATGGCATAACCACCATCCTCACCGTATGCTCGCCACTGACTAAGAAGACCGTGGTGGAAACTCTTCTCGTCTGATGCACGGCAAAAACATGTGATGTACGTGCACACTTCGCTGAGCACGAGGCCAATGATCATCTTTTCAAACTGTTCTGCATATGCATTTAAGTCGACCCATGGCCGGGTCAAAAGCTGAGGTCGCGAAGCCCTCAAATATGCTGAGAGGGCAGGCACGAGAATGCCCTTTCCGACTTTCAGTTCCTCCTCGTCGTTGGTACAGAAGTATGCGGTGCTCCAGAGTACCTTATTCTGAACTACACCAATCAATCCCTGGGCAGATGTGTAATGGAATAACGCATCATCAAGATCGGCGGCTTGATGGATCGCAGGGCTAAAAGTCGGAAATTCATTCATAACTAAATCCCCCCTTGATTCACGTATGAACGTGCACCGCGGATACCTTTGTCGATTTCTTTAGAAGGGTAGCGTCGAGGCCATAATTTTGAAGCCTTGAAAGTAGCTGGCTGCCAGTTTGGCCGAAAGGTTATCTCACAATCAGCGACCCGGAAGGTCCGAACTTGGCGCGAAGTTGCCGAAATGGCGATGACCGGAGTCGCACCCAAACTCGCCTTTGAGAAATCGTCGCAAAAGTGCCGACGTTGTTGATGACATCGCCGCTCCAGCGCGCCGAAAGTTCTGGACTGGCGCGGCGACTCTTGCATCATAGCGTCATGGCGCTGAAGAAAAGCCCGCCCAAGCGGAAGAAAAGCCCGCCCCGCAGACCCCGGGTTCGGGAAACGCTGAAGCAGCAGGCCGAACGCCAATTCGCAAAAATGCGGGGCCGCAATCGGGCCGGGCCCATTTGGCTCGCCCGGCATTTCGAACGCCAGAACGGGCGTTGCGCCTATTGCGGCATTCCCATGTTGCTACCGCCGCTTCGCGGCAGAAAAACGCGCGACCGCCGCGCGACGCTCGACCATGTCCTACCGCTGATGCGGGGCGGGGCCGATAGCGAAGCCAATACGGTCGCGGCCTGCGACGCCTGCAACGGGGCCAAGGGCAATATGACCGCGCTGGCGTTTCGCATGAGTGCGTTCTGCATCGCGCGCCAGGCGTTCGCCGCCACGGTGCCAGAGCCCAAACCGAAGAAGCCGGTCATCGTGGAAGTCCGCAAACGCCCGCGGACGGAAACGAGAAACGGCTGATCCGCACCTGCACCGCACTCCGTATTGGGTCGGAATTGTCGCACCCCTGGCGAAGCTAAGGTGCCAGCCCTTGGCCGCAGGATCGCGGCGTTCGGCCGGCCAGCCGTAGGTTTTGACCCCGCCTGCCGCCCGTGGCATTACCGGCGTGCAGGCCGCCTTCGCTTTCAGCTACGGCGGGCCAAGTTTGTTTCACTTGCCGCGGCGAAGCCAAAGGCGGAGCCGGGAGAATCTTGATGCACGACCTCAAACTGATCCGCGACAATCGTGACGCTTTCGTCGCCGCTCTGGCGCGCCGCCCGGCGTATGCCGAAGAGGCGTCCCAAGTGGTCGACGCCTTGTTGGACCTCGACAGCAAATGGCGCGGCGCCAAGACCGCGTTCGAACAGCATCGGGCCCGCCAGAACGAAGCCTCGCGCGCCATCGGCCTCGCCAAGAAGAACAAGGACGAAGTGGGGGCCAAGGCGCTGCTCGACGAAGTGGCGAATTTGAAAGCCGCGATCCAGAAAGACGAGATCGACGCGCGCGATTGCGAGGAGGCGTTGAAGAAGGCCGTCTCGGTGCTGCCCAACCTGCCGGCCGACGACGTGCCGTTCGGTGCCGACGAGAACGACAATGTGGAGGTGGTGGCACGCCGCTTCGGCGCGGCGACGCGGTTCGATTTTAAGCCGAAAGAGCATTTCGAACTCGGCGAAGCCCTCGGCCTGATGGATTTCGAACGCGCCGGAAAAGTCTCGGGCGCGCGGTTTGTTTATCTGAAAGGCGCCCTGGCGAAGCTCGAACGTTCGCTCGGCGCCTTCATGCTCGATACCCAAACCGCCGCGGGCTACACCGAAATCAATCCGCCGCTCTTGGTGCGCGACGAGGCGTTTTTTGGCACCGGCCAGTTGCCGAAGTTCGAAGAGGATTTGTTCTGGGCCTCGGCGGGCGAGGGCCGTTTCGGTCTCATCCCCACCGCGGAAGTGCCGCTGACCAATCTGGTGCGCGAGGAAATTCTCGACGAAGCCAAGCTGCCGATGCGCGTCACCGCCTGGACGCCGTGTTTTCGTGCCGAAGCAGGCGCCGCCGGGCGCGATACCCGCGGCATGATCCGCCAGCATCAATTCTCCAAGGTGGAACTGGTCTCTATCACCACGCCGGAACAATCGCTGGCCGAACATGAGCGCATGACCGATTGCGCCCAGAACATTTTAAAGTTGCTCGGTCTGCCGCATCGCGTCGTCACGCTGTGCAGCGGCGACATGGGTTTCGGGGCGCAAAAGACTTACGACATCGAAGTCTGGCTGCCGGGCCAGGACCGCTATCGCGAGATTTCGTCGTGCTCGAATTGCGGCGAGTTCCAAGGCCGCCGGATGAATGCGCGCTATCGCCCGAAAGACAGCAAGAACACCCGTTTCGTGCACACGCTGAACGGCTCGGGGCTGGCGGTCGGACGCACCCTGATCGCGGTGCTGGAAAATTATCAGGAGGCGGACGGTTCCATTCGCATTCCCGACGCATTGCAGCCCTATATGGGAATGAAGAAGATCGAGAAGGTTTGAACCTCCTCGTCATGGCCGGCCGCCGAGCCGGCCATCCAGGCGGTTTCGCCGGTTGGATGGTGCCAGAAAGAGATGGATGGCCGGGTCAAGCCCGGCCATGACGAAAGGTGAGAATGGCTGACAAGAAATTGCGTATCCTGGTCACCAATGACGACGGCATTCGCGGTCCGGGGCTCAAGGTCACCGAAGCCATCGCGCGGACGCTGACCGATGACGTGTGGGTGGTGGCGCCCGAGAACGAGCAATCCGGTGCCTCGCATTCCTTGACCCTGACGCTGCCGCTGCGCCTGCGCACCATCGACGACCGCCATTTCGCCGTCACCGGCACACCAACCGATTGCGTGATGATGGCCTCGGCGCATCTGATGAAGGACCAGCCGCCGGATTTGATCCTGTCGGGCGTCAACAGCGGCATCAACGCGGCCGACGATGTCACCTATTCCGGCACGATCGCCGGCGCGATGGAAGGCTGCACCCTCGGCATTCCGTCGATTGCGCTGTCGCAATGCTACAATTACGAGGACCGCAAACAAATCCATTGGGATTGTGCCGAAGCCCACGGACCGGCCGTGATCAAAAAGCTGATCGCAACCGGCTGGCCGAAAGACGTGCTGATGAACGTGAACTTCCCGGATTGTCCGCCGGATGACGTTGCGGGCATCCAGGTGGTGGCGCAAGGCGTGCGCGAGTGGCAGGAAATTTCCATCGAACGCCGCGTCGACATGCGCGCCAATCCGTACTTCTGGATCGGCTTTCGCCGCGAGCGTTTCACCGCCAAGCCGGGCACCGATCTCGGCGCGCTGGCAAGCAATTGCATTTCGGTGACGCCGCTGCAGCTCAACCTCACCGATTGGAAGGTGCTGCAAACCTTGAAGCACGCCGTCGATGCCGATTTCGGCAAGCCTGCGGTACCGGGCGACGATCCTTCGGACGCTCTCCTCCCTGCCAAGGAGCGCACGCCGTAAAAACGATGGCAGAGCCCGATCCCCGCCTCATCGAACTTGTGATGTCGCTGCGCAAGCAGGGGATCACCGACTTCAAAGTGCTGTCGGCGATTGAACGCACCCCGCGCGAGGTCTTCGTCGATGCGCCGTTCGCCCACGCCGCCTATGACAACACCGCCCTGCCAATCGCCTGTGGCCAGACCATTAGTCAGCCTTACGTAGTGGCAGTTTCTACCGAGGCACTGGACCTCGACGAAAAGATGCGCGTTCTCGAAATTGGTACTGGCTCCGGCTATCAAGCGAGCGTACTGTCGCGGTTGTGCCGCCGGGTCTATTCGGTCGAGCGCCATTGGTCCCTACATCTCGATGCCGGCCGGCGCTTCAAGGCCCTAAAAATCGACAATATTTCGACACGGCATGGCGATGGGTTCCTCGGCTGGCCGGAACAAGCGCCTTTTGACCGCATCCTGTTCACGGCAGCGGTACGCGAAATACCAGATGTTGTGCTGGAGCAGCTCAAGCCGGGCGGAATTCTGGTCGCACCGATTGGAGATGTCGCCGGCCCCGATTTAGAAAGTATTTCTCAACTTTTAACAAAGATGATCCGAACTGAGACAGGTTGGAAGAAAGAGGCGCTGATTCCTGTGGTGTTCGTCCCCATGCTTCCGGGCGTGCCGCTGGAAAAGCGAGAGACCCATGACGGTTCGGAGCAACGCTGATCTGCGTATCATAACCCTGGCGGTCCTGGTGGTTCTGCCGTTGCTGGCGGCCGGTTGCTCGTCGTCGCCGGAGCCCTATTTCGGCTGGGACACGCAAAGCGCCAAGACCCACAGGGTCGCCGTGATCAAGCCCAAACCGCGCCCGACGCCGAGCTACAACGAAACGCGGTACACGGACGATCGCACCTACGACCGCAGTTATTATGAGACGCCGGTGCCGACGGCCCGTCCGGCCTATTCCAAATACGACCGTCCGGCCGATGCAAGCGACGACAGTGACTATGTCCGTCCGCGCCCCACTTACGACAATGCCGCAATCGGCAACGCCCGCTTCGCCTGGCCGGTGCGCGGGCGCGTGCTGTCGGAGTTCGGCAGCTATCCCGGCGGCGAGAAGAACAACGGCATCAATATCGCTGCGGCGCCGCGCGAACCCATCCGGGCCGCCGCCGACGGTAGCGTCAGCTATGCCGGTAACGAACTCCGCAGTTACGGCAATTTGGTGCTGATCAAGCACGACGGCGGCTACATCACCGCCTACGCCCATGCCGATAATTTCATCGTCGGCAAAGGCCAGTGGGTCGCCCGCGGCCAAGTGATCGGTTATGTCGGCACCACCGGCGACGTGCGCACGCCGCAGCTTCACTTCGAAGTCCGCCGCGGCAGCCACGGCGAAACCCCGATCGATCCGCGCCAAGTGCTCGGTTCGATGCAGGTGGCGAACCGGTAGTAAGTAACAGCTCCGGGTTTGGGGTGCCTACATTCTGGATCGTGTGGCAGCGGGAACAAATGGTAACCTGTTTGCCATAATATCTGTAATTGACATGTCGGGCCGTTACCCGGGATAATAGATTTGCTCGTTGGTGCTAACCGTCATGGGTTGGCTAACCGGTTACGGTTCCGGCGAGCGACCAGAACAGCCCCTTTACCGGGGCTGTTCGTGCATTTGGGCGGCGGGTAAGGGGGGCCGGTCATGAGCACTTGGGCACTTTATCTCGACGAATCTGGCGATGTGAACAGCCACCATCTTCCGGTCAAAGCGGGAGAAACTCCTGTGTTTACCTTGGCCGGAGCTGCACTCAATCTAACGGATTGGCGCTCGTTCCATCGCGAATACAACGTACTCAAGTGGGAGTTCTTCCGTAACGAGATCGAAAAATCGAGCAGGAACACCGCGCAGTGGGAATTTAAGGGCAATCGTGCTTGTGCGCCACGCAATGCGGAATCCTCTCGTATTGCCGACTTCACGCACAAGACTCTCGGCATTGTCGGCGACCATGGTGGAAAGCTGTTTTCGGTTTCCTTTGTGAAAAATCATGCAACGCCCACCAGCGGTGTGACGATGTACACAAAGGCGCTTCAGATCCTTGCCGAAGCCTTTGATATCTTCTTGAGGGAAAAGTCGTCGGACGCCGAGGGAGTGATCATTCTGGATTCCAGAATGGCACACTGCCAGAAAGGCGCTGGTCTGGACTACATTGTTGCGATCAGCCTGCTGACCTACATTTTGGGTAACGAACAAGGCCGCCAACTGAAGCGCCTCCAAGAGGCACCGCTCTTCGCAGATTCGTCTATTACCATTGGCGTGCAGATCGCTGACATAATCGCAGCAATCATCTACGCAAATACGTATCGGCTTCAGCTTTCTCCGGATGGGCTCGAACGGGAAGGTGGTTATCTCAATTACGTGCATACAAAGCGCTATTGGGCGCATTTGTTGTCGCTACGGTTTCAGAGCCAGAACGCTTACCAGGGATGGCAGAAGTCCGGCTTCCGCATCTTTGATCACAGGGAGCGGTCAGAAGCAGCCGACGACACGGAGGTGTCGTTGGATGAAATGCAGCCATAGCCTGTGGTCTAGGCTATTTCTTTCCGCTTCTCTTGAGTCGCAGCGCAAACAGCGCGGCCAGGGTTGCGGCGGCAGCGATCACGCCGATGCCGGAGCGCATGCCGAATTGGGCGGCGACCGCACCGATCAGCGGCGGGCCAGTGAGAAAGCCGCCGAAGCCGGCAGTGGAGACTTCCGCAATGCCAGCCGCCGGTGACGAGGCGCGCGCCGCGGCGGTGGAAAACACGCACGGCACCACATTCGAGAGACCGGCGCCGACCAACGCGAAGCCAATCACCACGGCGGTGAACCAGGGCAGCGCCGTCGCCAGGATCAGTCCGAACGCGGCCAGGGCACACCCCGCCCCGATCACAAACGGCCGTCCGAACCGCCGGACGATGATGTCGCCGAAGAATCGCCCCACCACCATCGTCGCCGAGAAGGCGGCGTAACCGGCAGCGGCGCGCGCCAGCGTCTCGCCCAGGCTGGTGAGATAGATGCCGCTCCAATCGGCCATCGCTCCTTCGCTCATGAAGCACAGCGTCAGCACCACCGCGAGCAGCGCGATGCTCTTTTCGGGCAGGCGGAAAATCGGCCCTTGTTTGTGCTTGACGGTATCGCCGGGGCCAAGATGCGGGGTCGCCAGCGCGACGATCAAAAGCACGACGGCGGCGCCTGGCAGCAAAAGGAAATGGGTCGGTACCTGCAGCCACAGCATCAAGGCGCCGAAGCCGGTCCCCGCCAGACCGCCGAGGCTGAAGCCGGCATGGAACGACGAGTTGATTGCCGCGCCCCACTCGGCCTCGATCCTGGTGGCATGCGCATTCATCGCCACGTCCATCAGGCAGATGGCGGCGCCGACCAAAGCGCAAGCCCCAATCAGGCCCCACAGGTTTGGCGCCAGCAGCGGCAGCGCCAGCACGGCGGCGTAAAAGAAACCGGCGTAGCGCGTGCCGCGTCCGGTGCCGCCGATCTTCTGGATGATGTGACTGGCGGGCTGCATCGCGATCACCCCGCCGATCGACATCGCGAGCAGCGCCCACGACAATTGTGCCGCCGATAGCGACAGCATCGCCTTTAACGGTGCGATCGAGGTGGCCCAAGTGCCGAAACCGAAGCCGTTGGCGAAAAACACGGCAAAGGTCGACCAGCGGGCGATGCGAAGGGAAAATTTCTGAAGCATGCGCGTTTAAATAGCAGACATGGAAAGCGCTGTCATGGCGCCGGAGGTTCACAAGCTGGTGAGGGTTTATCCGATCTTTTTTCCCAGTTCGCCCGCCAAATCCTGGATGAATTGCCAGGCCACCCGCCCCGAGCGGGCGCCGCGCCCAGCCGACCAGGCCAGCGCCTTGCGGTGAAGTTCGTCGGCGTCGATCGCAAGGCCGAAATGGGCGGCGTAGCCGTCGATCATGGCGAGGTATTCGTCCTGCGAGCCGTTGTGGAAGCCGAGCCACAACCCGAAGCGGTCGGAAAGCGAAATCTTCTCTTCGATCGCCTCATGCGGGTTGATGGCGGTGGAGCGCTCGTTGTCCATCATCTCGCGCGGCATCAGATGGCGCCGGTTGGAGGTGGCGTAGAACAGCACATTGGCAGGACGGCCCTCGATGCCGCCTTCGAGCGCCGCTTTCAGCGATTTGTAGCTGGTGTCGTCCTTGTCGAAGGAAAGGTCGTCGCAGAAGAGCAGGAACCGGCGTTTGTCGTCGCGCAGCTTGCGCAGCAGCAGCGGCAGAGTGGCGATGTCCTCGCGGTGGATTTCGATCAGCATCAGCCGCCCGGCGCCTTTGCGGGCCGCATTGACCTCGGCATGGATCGCCTTGACCAGCGACGACTTGCCCATGCCGCGGGCGCCCCACAGCAGGGCGTTGTTGGCGGGCAGGCCGCTGGCGAAGCGGCGGGTGTTCTCCATCAAGGTGTCGCGGGCAGCATCGACGCCTTTCAGCAACTCAAGCGGCAGGCGGGCGACTTTGCGAACGGGATGCAACTTGCCGGGGGTGGCTTCCCACACAAAGGCATCGGCAGTTGCCGCGGCGTTCCGTCGCCGACTCGGTTTTTCCGTGGTTTTCATTGCTTCAATTCCTATTTTCTAGATCAAGTCGTCGTTTCTAGATCAAGTCGTCACGGCCGCCACCCCGGTCCGCGCGCTGCGCGGCCGGAGTGCAAGCTCTTGAGGCGGCCATCCAGCCGGTGCGCTTCGAGGTGCCGGAAGTTGTTGATTTGCTGGATGGCCGGGTCAAGCCCGGCCATGACGGGTATATGGGCTCTAAGGCCACGCAATTTGGTCGCTAATCCTTTGATTTTACAGAGTTGCAAAGGTAGGACACACCGTTATAGTCCGCGCCGCGCTACCCGATGGATACCCTAATCGATGCAAGATATTCTTACTTCGCCCTTCTCGATGCTGATCGCCGTTGCCGCGATCTTTTACTTCCTGGTCTGGCGACCGCAAGCACAGCAGCAGAAGAAGCTGCGCGCCGCAGTGGAGAGCATCCGCCGGGGCGACACCATCGTGTTGAATTCCGGCATTGTCGGCAAGGTCGCCAAGGTGCCCGCCAAAGAGGACCCTGAAATCGCGGTGGAGATCGCCGACGGCGTCATCGTGAAGGTCCTGCGCGGGTCCGTGGGCGAAGTCCGCGCCAAGAACCTGCCGGTCGACACCAAGACCGACAAATAAGTTTAGGGTCATACCATGCTGCAGGTTTCCCGCTGGGTCCGTATCGTCGTTGGGCTCATCCTGATTTTCGGGATCGCTATCGCGCTGCCCAATGCGCTGCCGGAAAACATCCGCAATCAGTTGCCGAGCTGGGCGCCGAAGAACACGGTTTCTCTGGGCCTCGACCTGCAGGGCGGCTCCTACGTGCTGCTTGAAGTGCAGCTTGATCAGGTGACGAAGGACCAGCTTGACTCTACGGTCGGCGACATCCGCCGCGCCTTGCGCAAGCGGCACATCGCCTATGAATTCAAGCGGCCGGAAGACGGCGTCGGCGTGCGCGTCCTCAATCCGGCCGAATATCAGGATGCGCTGGCCGTCGTCAAAGAGCTCAATCCGGCGGTTACCGGTGCCGCCATGATCGGCACCAAGCAGTACGACATCACCCAACCGGGCGACAGCACGGTCTTCCTCAAGATGAGCGACGCTTATAGAAAGCAGCTCAGGAAGGACGTGGTCGGGCGCTCGATCGAAGTGGTGCGCAAGCGCGTCGACGAACTCGGCACCAAGGAACCGTCCATTGAGCAGCAGGGCGATGACCGCATCGTCGTGCAGGTGCCAGGCCTTACCGATCCGTCGCACCTTCTGACCCTGTTGCAGACCACCGCCAAGATGACGTTCCAGATGGTGGACACCACCAACGACGTTATGGCGGCGATCCAGCAACATCGCATCCCGCCCAATTCCGAACTCTTGGAATACACGACCGAGAAGGGCGGCCAGAAGCAGCTTCCCATCCTGGTCGAGAAGCGCGTGCTGATCGCGGGTGATCGCCTCAAGACCGCCGGCTGGTCGACCAACCAGCAGACCGGCCAAGTTGTGGTGACCTTCGGCTTCGATAGCGTCGGCGCCAAGGAATTCGCTGAAATCACCAAGGAAAACGTCGGCAAGCCGTTCGCTATCGTGCTCGACAAGAAGGTGCTGACGGCACCGAACATCCGCGAGCCGATCATCGGCGGGTCGGGCCAGATCGAAGGCAATTACACCGTCCAGACGGCCAATGACCTCGCCGTGCTGCTGCGCGCTGGTGCCTTGCCGGCGCCGCTCAAGCCGATCGACCAGCGTACCGTCGGCCCCGAACTCGGCAAGGATTCGATCGAAAAAGGCAAGATTGCCACCATCGCCGGCTTGGCACTGGTCGCCATCTTCATGGTGCTGCGTTACGGCCTGTTCGGTCTGTTTGCCGACATCGCCATGACGACCAACCTCGTGCTGTTGATGGCGGTGATGACGCTGTTCGGCTCGACGCTGACGCTGCCAGGCATTGCCGGTATCGTGCTCACCCTGGGTATGGCGGTCGACGCCAACGTGCTGATCTTCGAGCGCATGCGCGAAGAAAGTCATAACGGGCGAAGTATGCTGGGCGCGATTGACACCGGCGAGCGACGAGCCATCGCGACGATTATCGACGCCAACATGACCCACTTGATCGCGGCCTTGATCCTGTTCGAACTCGGCTCCGGCCCGGTGCGCGGCTTTGCGGTGACCTTGGGCGTCGGCATCATCACCTCGTTCTTCACCTCGGTGATGATAACCCGCCTGATCATCATCGGCTGGCTGAATGTCCGTAAGCCGAAGAAGCTGATCATCTAGTGGCGGACGCCCCGTTCGTATTGTGCGAGAAAGCGGTCCGGCAACACGATCCGGACCGCTTTTTTGCTGCCTTGTTCGCGCCCGAGGCAAGGCGGGGGCATCTCTTCGCGCTGACGGCACTCTATTACGAACTGGCCCATGCTGCCGCGACACCGCGCGAACCGATGCTAGCGGAGATCCGTCTCACCTGGTGGCGCGAGACGATTGCGCAGGCGCGCGCTGGCCAGCCGCGCGATCATTTTGTGGCGCAGGCGTTGGTCGAAACACTGGCGGCATTCGACCTGCCTGACAGCTTGTTCGAGGCGATGATTGTTGCCCGTGCAGGGGGCCGTGAAGGTTTTGCCGATGCCGCGGCCGCAGAGGCATATGCCGATGCAACGGTCGGTTCACTGATGCGGCTGTGGGCACGCGTGCTGGGCGAAACTGTCGACGCACGCGATGCCGCGATCGCTTATGGCCTGGCGGGCCGCGTGGTTGCCGGAATCGATACGGCAGCCTTGGCCCAAGAACACTTTGACGCCGCCCGGCGCATCCATTACCCGCGCGCGATTTTGCCCGCGGTGATGCCGGCGGCACTGGTGCCACTTTATCCCAAAACCGCTGCGCCGCCGTTATGGAAAAAGCAGATCGCGTATTTGCGGGCGGCGTTACGCGGACGGATTTAGCCACTCCGCCAAATCGGCCAACGCCCGCGCGCTCATCGCTTTTTTGCGGTCCTTGCCGCGCGGTCCCGGCGGCAATTCGGGGAACAGGCCGAAGTTGACGTTCATCGGCTGGAAGGTATCCGCCTCCGCTCCCGCCGTGATGTGCGCCAGCAAGGCCCCGAGTGCCGTGGTCGGCGGTGGCGGCGCGTCGTTTCCGGCTGCAAAACGGCCTGCCAAGAGCCCGATGGCGGCGCTTTCGACATAGCCTTCCACGCCGGTGACTTGTCCGGCGAAGCGCAAACCGGGGCGCGCTTTCAGGCGCAACTGCGGGTCGAGCAGGCGCGGCGAATTGAGGAAGGTGTTGCGGTGCAAACCGCCGAGGCGCGCGAACTCAGCCTTCTCAAGCCCCGGGATCATGCGGAAGATGCGCGCCTGTTCGCCATGCTTCAGTTTGGTCTGAAAGCCGACCATGTTCCACAGCGTGCCCAGCGCATTGTCCTGGCGCAGTTGCACCACCGCATAAGGGCGCCGTTCGAAGCGCGGATCGCGGAGGCCGACCGGTTTCATCGGGCCGTAACGCAGGGTGTCGATCCCGCGCGACGCCATCACTTCGATGGGAAGACAGCCTTCGAAATAGGGCGTCGACTTTTCCCATTCCTTGAATTCGGTCTTCTCGCCCGCGAGCAGCGCATCAATGAAGGCCAAGTACTGCTCCTGGTCGAGCGGGCAGTTGACGTAATCTTTGCCGTCGCCCTTGTCGTAGCGCGACTGCATCCAGGCGACGTTTATGTCGATGCTGTCGCGATGGACGACCGGCGCAATGGCATCGAAGAAGGAGAGCGAGTCCGTATCCGTCAGCGTGCGGATGAAATCGGCCAGCGCGGGCGAGGTGAGTGGGCCGGTGGCGACGACGACATTGTCCCAATCGGCCGGCGGAGTGGCGATTTCCTCACGGGCGATGGTGATGTTCGGATGCTCGGCAAGGGCGCGGGTGACGGCCCCGGAAAATCCGTCGCGGTCTACCGCCAGGGCGCCGCCTGCGGGCAGGCGATGGGCATCGGCACATGTCAGGATCAACGATCCGGCGCGGCGCATCTCTTCATGCAACAAGCCGACGGCGTTGTTTTCGGCGTCGTCGGAGCGCAGCGAATTGGAGCAGACCAGTTCGGCCAGGCCCTCGGTGGAATGCGCGTCGGTGGTCTGGACCGGGCGCATTTCATGCAGGATCACGCGCGCCCCTGCCGTTGCCGCTTGCCAAGCGCTTTCCGAGCCCGCCAGCCCGCCGCCGATGATGTGAATCGAGTTGGTCATGTCAGAGGGCAATTCCGTTGTAGCGCTCCGCCCAAGGTGCGGCGCGTTCGAGCTGGGTCGCGAGCTGTAGCAAAGTCAGCTCGTCGCCGAAAGCACCAACGAACTGAACGCCGATGGGAATTCCGGCAGCGGTCCAGAACAAAGGCAGGTTGATGGCGGGCTGGCCGGTGACGTTCTGGAGCGGCGCAAACGGAACATAGGCGCCGAATTCGGCCATCGCCGCGGCCAAATCGGTACGGTCGGGATCGAAACGGCCAAGCTTCCACGGCGGTTCGCCCAAGGTTGGCGTCAGCCAGAGATCATAGCGCTGGTGGAACCGCGCCACGCCGCGCGAAATCCGCCCGAGGATGATCTTCGATTGGATATAGCGCGCCGCCGAAACCGACTTGCCGCGCGCGTAATACGCCAGCGTCAGGCCTTCGAGTTTGTCCGGTCCCGGCGTCTGGCCGGTGATCCGCGCCAGAAAATCGATCATGGAAGCAAGGTGGCTGCACCACAGATCCGTGAACGCCTGGTCGTAGAGCTCCAATGGAATTTGCGGCGCGGCTTCTTCAACCGCGTGGCCCAGCGACTGGCACAGATGCGCGGCGTGTTCCACCGCAGCGACGCAATCGGGCGCGACAATCGTGCCGTCGAGCCGATGGCTGGTGAAGGCGATGCGGAGCGGCCGCGGCGCGGCTTCCGCGGCGCTGCGAAACGAGGCGGGCGCGGGCGGGGCGCTGTAAGGGTCGCCGGGTTCGTTGCCCGCTGCCGCATCGAGCGCGGCGGCGGTATCGCGGACGCTGCGCGACACCACCAACTCGATAGCGAGGCCGTCGACGTTGTCCGGCATATCGGGTCCGGCCGACACCCGCCCCCGCGTCGGCTTCAATCCGACCAGACCGCAGCACGACGCCGGAATGCGGATCGAGCCGCCGCCGTCATTGGCGTGTGCCAGCGGCACGATACCTGCCGTCACGGCCGCCGCCGATCCGCCCGACGATCCGCCCGGCGATAGCGACAAATCCCACGGATTGTGCGCCGCACCGTAAAGTTTGCCTTCGGTGGTCGGTACCAGACCAAATTCCGGCACATTGGTTTTGCCAAACGCGACCAATCCGGCGTTCCGGAAGCGTGCCATCAAATAACTGTCGTGATCGGCGGGAGTGGCGGGCCAGAAGCGTGCCCCCTGCCGCGTCGGCGTACCGGCACACTGCAGCGTGATGTCTTTCAATAGAAACGGAACGCCGGTGAAGGCGCCTTGCGGCAGCGCCGCCGCAGCCGTGGCGCGGGCGCGTTCATAATCCTGGTAGACGATCGCATTGAGCGCCGGATTGGCCCGCTCCGCGCGGGTAATGGCTTCATCAAGAAGCTCGGCGGCGCTGACGTCTCCGGCCGCCACCAATTTGGCAAGACTGATCCCGTCGAACCGGCCGTAGTCGCGAAACGCCATGGCAAACTCCTGGAGGATTGGAACGAGTCTAGTCAGCGCCGGCTTGTCATGAAACCCCGTAGTGGAATTGTCGCAAAACCGAGGGTGGGGTAGTTTAGTCTCCAGGTAGACTTCACGGGACGAGGCGTGAAGAGATTTCTGTTTGGGGGCAAATGCTGTCGACGCCCGCGAATCCCTTTCCGGACGATATTCCCGGCGTATGGCCATTACGGTGGAGTTAACCATTCCCCGCACATGGCGGGCTTCGCTGGAACCGCTTATAAGGCCGCCACGCCAATGATTTTGGGCATCGAAAAAGGACTGTGTATGAAGAAGATTCCTGTGAGGCAGACCATTGTGTCGGCGTACCGGTTTGCCTTCGTGAGCCTGGAAAAAGTGATCGCCCTGATCTGGCTTCCCATCATCGTCCTGACGGTCGCCGACTACTTCGTCAACGGCCACTTCCTGGCGGCGCGGGCGGCGGCGCTGGATTCAGGGGATGTTTCACAGCTTGGACCGGTGTTCGCCGGTCAGTTCGTCTTCGTCTTCGTCAGTTTGCTCTTGAAGGCGGTGATTGCGGTAGCGATCTGCCGCGAAATCCTCAAGCCGCTGGAGCGGCCGGTGTGGTTGCGTTTCTCACTCGGCGGCACCGAATTGCGCGTGGTCGGCGGCATGCTGGCGCTGGCGGCCCTGATAGCCTTGGTCGCCATTATCTGCATGGTTGCAGGCATGGTTCTTTCCGGCGCGGTGCCGCTGGCCGCCAAGGGATTGGCGCCGGGCCAGCAGGCGCTCGGTATGGCGGTATTGATTGGGTTGGTTCTCAGCCCGCTGCTGATCTACGGCTTCGTCCGGCTCGGCTCGCTGATGCTGCCCGGTGCGGTGATGGACGGCGGTATCGGCCTGGAGCGGAGCTGGCAACTGCTCAAGGGCAATGCTTGGCGCATGCTCCTCGTCAGCCTTGCCGTCGGCCTGCCGGTGACCCTGGTCTATTTCGCGGCGCGCGGGATTATTCTGGGGCCGGACAGCCTCAATCCGCACATCGAATTGATGGGCGATCAGGCCGCCCAGCTGCGCCATTCGGCCGAGGAAATGCGCCAGACCGCCATCCATCTGCCGCTGCTTGAGGGCCTCGATTTCATACTGGCGCCATTCCTTTACGGTTTAGGGTTTGCCGCGCCCGCGTTTGTCTACAAGGCGCTGAAGGACGAGACCCTGCCCATAGGCAGCGGCGCAAAGTTGAGCTAAGAGCGCATCTGAATTTTTCCGGAGCAGCCATGAGCGTGCTTGTAACCGGCGCCGCCGGATTCATCGGCTATCACACCTGCGAAGCGCTGCTGGCGCGCGGGCTGGCCGTCACTGGTCTCGATTGTCTCAACGACTATTACGACGTGCGGTTGAAGGGGGCGCGGCTGTCGCGGCTGGTGCAGCGCGATGGTTTTCGTTTCCTGCGCCAAGATTTTTCCGATCACGAAGCGATGCTGGCGCTGAAGGACGAAGACTTTACCCATATCATCCACCTCGGCGCCCAGCCGGGCGTGCGCTATTCGCTGATCAACCCTTACGCCTACGTCACCGCCAATGTGATGGGCCATGTGGTGGTGCTGGAACTGGCGCGCCAGCTCAAGAACCTCAAAAACGTGGTCTATGCGTCCTCGTCGTCGGTCTATGGCGGCAATACCAAACTGCCATTTGCCGTGGGCGATGCCGTCGAGACGCCGCAATCGCTGTATGCCGCCACCAAGCGCAGCGACGAGTTGATCTCGCACACCTACGCCCATCTCTATGGCCTGCCGCAGGTGGGGCTGCGCTTTTTCACCGTGTACGGACCATGGGGCCGCCCCGACATGGCGCCGTTCCTGTTCACCCGCGCCATGCTGGCGGGCGAAGAGATTGCCGTCTTCAACAATGGCGAGATGTGGCGCGACTTCACCTATGTCGACGACATCGTGGCGGGAATCCTCGCTGCTATGGACACCCCGCCGCAAACAAAGCCGCCGCACAAGGTCTACAATCTCGGCAACAACAATTCCGAGAAGCTGACCGACTTCATCGCGGCGCTGGAAAACGCGCTTGCGGTCAAGGCCAAGATGCGCTTCGAGCCGATGCAGCCGGGCGATGTGGTTTCGACCTATGCCGACATCGAAGACACCAAGCGGGACCTCGGGTTTGCCCCGACGACGCCGATCTCGGTGGGCGTGCCGAAATTCGCGGCGTGGTACCGGGAGTTTTATAAGGTCTGATCCTTCTGTCAGGACGGTTCCGATGCGCGTCGTTGCCTTGCTTGCCGCTCTTGTTCTGCTTGCGGGATGTGCGAGTGCGCCGCCGGGTACGCTATGGCGGTTCGACCGGCTCGATCACATCGGCGGTGTGGCGGCACATGCCGAGGGCAAGCCGCAAATCATCACAACCGGTGCCGGTCCCGCGGTTCAGTTCGACGGTATCGCTGACGGCCTGTTCGTCGATGCCCATCCTTTGGCGGGTGCCACGGCTTTCACGGCTGAAGCGATTTTCCGTCCCGAAGGCGGGCCGTTCGAGCAGCGCTGGCTGCATCTGGCCGAAGTCGATCCCAAGACAGGTGCGGACACCGGCACGCGGTTCCTGTTCGAAATCCGGGTCGTGGGCGCGCGCTGGTATCTCGATGCTTTCACCAAGGGGCCGGGCTATAACAAGACACTGATCGTGCCGGAAAAGACATTTCCGATCGGCCCCTGGTATCGCGTCGCCATGAGCTATGACGGCACGATGTTCCGCTCTTATGTCGACGGCGTGCTGCAGGCCGAGGCGCCGCTCGCGTTCCAGCCGCAAGGACCGGGACATGCGTCGGTGGGGGTGCGCATCAACAAGCTCAACTGGTTCAAGGGCTCGGTTTTCGAGGCGCGCTTCACGCCGGCAGCGCTGCCCCCGGATGCGTTTCTGACGCTGCCCGATGGGCTAAAATAGCGGTACCATCGGTGCCACCGCGAATCGGCGCGTGCCTCACAGCGAGATATCATCATGACCATTGTCTGGACGTTTGACCGGCTTTCTAACATCGGCGGCCACAAGACCACCGTCGAGGGCGCCCCAAAGCTCATCGATACCGCGGCGGGCAAGGCGGTTGTGGTTGATGGCGTGAACGACGTGATCTTCGTCGACAACCATCCGCTGGCGGGCGCGATCGCCTTCACCATCGAAGCGGTGTTTCGTCCCGATGGTGGTGCTTTCGAACAACGCTGGCTGCATCTGGCCGCAGCCGATCCGGTGAACGGCGACGCCCAAAGCCCGCGCACGCTGTTCGAAATCCGCGTGGTGGAGAACGCTTGGTATCTCGATGCCTTCACCACCGGCCCCGGCTACAACAAGACGCTGGTGGTGCCGGAGAAGACCTTCCCTATCGGCCGCTGGTATGCCGTGCAGCAGACCTTCGACGGCAAGATCTATCGCAGCTTCGTGAATGGCGTGCAGCAGGCCGAAGCAGAACTCGTTTACACGCCGCAAGGGCAGGGACGCACGTCCATCGGCATGCGCATTAACAAGGTGACGCCGTTCCATGGCGCTGTGCTCAACGCCCGCTTCACGCCGCGGGCGATGGCGATTACCGAATTTGCGCCGCTGCCGGCCGGACTCTGAACCGTGCCGGGCCGTTCACGCCCGAATTGGTGCTGGACGGCTGGCGGCCGTGAGGGTTTAAGTGTCGGCGCAATCGCTGGACCCCACACATGACTCGCAAAGCCGTCGTCGAAGATCGCCGTGTAATGTTGGACGGCTACTTCCATGTGGAAGAGGTGAAAGTCTCGTTTCAATTGCTCAGCGGCGCCATGAGCCCGCCGGTGAAGCGGCTCAATCTTAAGCGCGATCTGGCGGCGGCCGTGCTGCTCGACAACAAGGCGCGCGGGTGCGTGGTTTTGGTCAAACAGTTCCGCTACGCCGCCTTCGAACACGGCCCGGGCTGGCTCACCGAAGTGGTGGCGGGCCTGATCGATCCGGGCGAAACCGCGGAACAGGCGATCCGGCGCGAAGCGGTGGAAGAAGCGGGCTATCAGGTCGGCGCGCTGGAAATGATCACGACGTTCTATACGACGCCCGGCATCTGTTCCGAGCGCATTGCGCTGTTCTATGGCGAGACCCAGGGCGCTGAACCGGCCTCCAAGGGCGGCGGCCTTGCCGCAGAGGGCGAGGACATCGAAGTCCTCGAACTTCCCTACAACGAAGCCTTCGCGATGGTCGACCGCGGCGAAATCATCGACGGCAAAACCCTGATCGCACTGTTATGGCTGAAGAGCAAATTGGGCGCATGAAAACCGTTCTGGAATTTCTCGATGGCGCGGCCGTCGGCATCTTCGGGGCCGGGCATCTCGGCCAGGCCGTGACGAGCGCGTTGCTTAAGGCGGGGTTGCCGCGCGAGCAGCTTGTTCTCTGCCATACGGGATCGGCAAAAACAGCGGCGGCCTTGACCGCTGCGGAGCTTGGTGATCGCGCTGTGACGCCCGCTGAGTTGCTCGCGGCGGCGAAGATCGTTCTCTATCTCGTCCGGCCGCAAGCAGCCAATGCTATTGCCGGATTGCCGATGCGGCCCGGCGCTTTGCTGGTGTCGTTCCTGGCCGGGACCGGCCTGGCCCGCATTCCCGCTGCCGTGGCGCAAAACCAACGCGTGCGCGTTATGGTCAGCGACCCGGATACGCTCGCCAAGCAAAACGGCATCGCCGCGATGTTTCCCGAGAACGCGCTGGTGCAGGCGATGTTGCAGGCGTTGGGGCTGAGCGTTCTGGTGCTGCCATCGAAAGATCGCTTTCAAGCGTTCACCGCGATGGGTCCGTGCCTGCCGATGGCAGCAGCGTGGTGCCTGGGCCATGACCGCCCGATCGATCACGACGGTTTGCTGGCGTTGGGCGAGCGCTATGGTTTTTCAGACTATCCTGAGATGATCGCCTGGGCGCTGGAGATTTGCCCCAAAGGTCTCGCGCGCGAAGAGTTGAACGAATACCTCAACCAAGCCGCCACGCCCGGCGGGGTGACCGAAGCGGTCCTCAACGGCTTGCGTGATGGCGATGCTATCGCGGCCGCGCTCGAACGCGGCATCCGCAGGTGCGAGGAACTGGCGAAGGGGTAAGCCTCGCCCCCAGATAACTGAAGGCGGAACGATGATTTTCATCGCTCCGCTTCAAGCCTCGAAACATCAGCGGCCTCCGGAGGCCGTTTTCAGGCGGCGATCGACAGGCGCATCGGCTTCCTTCTTCGGAGGCGCCGGCCGGGGGCTGGTCGCAGCGCGTGCGGGCGCGCAGTTTCCTATATGAGCGCAGATTGTTATAGGCCAAGAAGGCCGCCGGTCCGTCTCCATTTGTCAAACACGAAAATCGAGATGGGTACGCTGTGCCAACAATTCAAGATGGTGCGATAATCGCTACGCTGTTACAGGCGAGAAGCAAATGCAGGTGGCGTTCATGGTGATGAACGAGCGCTCCCGCTTGCCAAATGGCAGGAAGTTAGCTAACATGTTAGCTAATGAGAGCGCCAATGGCCGTGGTGAAAATTCATGATGCCAAGACGAACCTGTCGAAGCTGATTGCGCGCGCTGAAGCGGGCGAGGAGATCGTGATCGCCCGCGACAACGAACCCGTCGCTAAATTAACGGCTATGACGCCGCGCCTGCGCGACACGGGCTTTGCCGAGGATGCAGCGCCGTATGACGCGGGGCTGACAGCGCGCATCACCACCAATCCCGGTGTGTGCGGCGGGCGGCCGTGCATCCGCGGGATGCGCATTCGCGTTGCCGATGTGCTCGGCCTCATGGCGAGCGGCATGACCAAAGCGGCGGTGCTGAAGGATTATCCCTATCTGGAGGGCGCGGACATCGATGCGGCCCTGGCCTATGCCGCCAGCGCCACGGGCCACCGCGTCATCCGGACGTGAAGTTCCTGCTCGACGCCCAACTGCCGCCGCGACTGACCCGTGCGCTGACGCGCGGCGGGCATGTGGCGCTGCATGTCTTTGAATGCGGGCTGCTGACGGCGGCGGATTGCGACATCGGAAAATATGCGGTGAAACAAAAAGCAGTGGTCATCACCAAAGACGCCGATTTCGCCGCAATGACGGCAGGCCCTGCGGTAGTGTGGCTGCGGCTGGGCAATGTCAGCAACGACGCGCTGATCGCCGCGGTGATGGCGGCGCTGCCGGAGATCGTTGCGGCGGTAGAAGCGGGCGAGGGGTTGGTGGAGGTGCAGTAGGGAGAGTTTTCACTCTGCCCCCGATTACTTCGGAAAATTAGGGAATTTACATAGCATCGTGATCAAAGTAAGATATCTGAATCTCGGGCGCCTTCGTTTGGCAACGAATTGACCCCTGAGAGTTTGTGTAACCCTCTCGTCACCCCGGAAGTGCCCCGGCGCGATGGGAAAAGGCAGTCGGCGGAACTACGCGCTGGCTCGAATATTTTTCGAATCAACTGCGATCTTCGCGGTGATTGTCTTTTCTCGTTGCTTTGCAGGGATTCGAGAACCAGACAATCCGCCCGCCAGACCGTCCACGTGAGGTAATACCCCATGATTTTGGTCTACACGCGCTATTGTTTGGTCCAACGTATCGACGCAGTGTGGTGGTCCGGTAGTAGGTATGCTGCGGGAGAGCGAATGTGAGGCACTACGCAAACCCGCAATTCTGGAGCCTATACAACGCGCTGCCGGAGCCCATTCGCTTGCTCGCCGACAAGAACTTCGCGCTCCTCAAGGAAGACCCGCGTCATCCGTCGCTGCACTTCAAGAAGATAGGCAAGCACTGGAGCGCGCGGATCGGCATCCATTACCGTGCGCTGGCCGTGGAATTGGACGGCGACATACACTGGTTCTGGATCGGCTCGCACGCCGAGTATGATTAGGGTCTAGAGTTCCCGCGAGCGACCGGCGCGGAAGTCCGCGATCGCCTGATCCGCCATGGCGTCGAACTTCCCGGCCAGGGAGTCGCGTTCGAGCTTGGCGTCGAACACAGCGGCGCTGAACTCCTCGTACCAAGCGTCGAACTTGGCGAGCTTTTCCGGCGGGAGTTGCGCAATAGCTTCGGTAATTTCTTCTACGGTACCCATGTTCCTACTATAGCATAAGAAATCGGGTTGAGAACACCCGGCGCGAACCGGCGCCCATTTACCCCAAATCACCCGGCTATGCCGACACTGGCTGCAGTTCGAAGACGCGGCCGAGCTTGGCGGCCGCTGCGATATTGCCGGCCCGCAGGGCTACGCGAACGGCGTCCAACTTCTTGGCGTCGTCCAGCGACAGATAGGGCGACCAGCCGGTGTCGTCCTCGATGAGGTCAACAGCCACTTCGGCGGCGTAGCGGCCCTCGTGGATAAGTTTTGTGATGCGTCTGGTCATGGTTTGCGCTTTCGGAAATCGTTCGACCATAACGAAGGATTCGGGCGGTAGGCCGTGACGAGAACCGCCGGTTCGCTTTTCCCGGCAGGTATTCCCCAAACAGAATGCAACGCCATACCAGCTCGATCCGTCTGCAGAACAAGCACCGACGGTCCCTTGAATGCGCCTGGATAATCCTCGATCACGATAGCGTCCGCCAATCCGTCCATCAACTCCTCGGCCAGGATACCATCTTCGCTGAGTTCGTCATAGGCGTGATCGGACACCACCAGTTTGCCCAGTGACGCAAGATGTTGAATTCGGCGAAGTGTCTCGCTCACGGTCCCCCCCTACCTCTTCTTCGCGCTCGCCGTAATCCGTCCCGGCGCAATCCCTTTTAGCAGCGGTTTCAGATATTTCCCGGTGTAGCTCCGTGCCACTTTGGCCACGTCTTCCGGCGTGCCTTGGGCGATGATTTCGCCGCCGGCGTCGCCGCCTTCGGGGCCGAGGTCGATGATCCAGTCCGCCGTCTTCACCACTTCCAAATTATGCTCGATCACCACCACGGTGTTGCCGGCGTCGACCAGCTCTTGCAGCACCTCCAGCAGCTTGCGCACATCGTGGAAGTGCAGGCCGGTGGTGGGTTCGTCGAGGATATACAGCGTGCGGCCGGTGGCGCGGCGTGACAGTTCCTTCGACAGTTTCACGCGCTGGGCTTCGCCGCCCGACAGCGTCGTCGCCGATTGGCCGATGCTGATATAGCCGAGGCCGACATTGGTCAGCGTATCCAGCTTTTCGCGGATGGAGGGGACCGCTTTGAACAGTTCGGCGCCGGCTTCCACCGTCATGTCGAGCACGTCGGCAATGGAGTTGTCGCGGAATTTCACGTCGAGGGTTTCGCGGTTGTAGCGCTTGCCGTGGCAGACGTCGCATTGCACATAGACGTCGGGCAAAAAGTGCATCTCGATCTTGATGACGCCGTCGCCTTGGCAGGCTTCGCAGCGGCCGCCTTTGACATTGAACGAGAACCGGCCCGGCCCGTACCCGCGCGCCTTGGCTTCCGGCAGCCCGGCAAACCAATCGCGGATCGGCGTGAAGGCGCCGGTATAGGTGGCCGGATTGGAGCGCGGCGTGCGCCCGATCGGGCTCTGGTCGATGTCGATCACCTTGTCGAGGAATTCGAGGCCCTCGATGCGATCGTGCGCGGCAGGATGCTCGCGCGCCTGGTTGAGTTTGCGCGCGGTCGCCTTGTACAGCGTTTCGATGGTGAGAGTGGATTTGCCGCCGCCCGAGACGCCGGTGATGCAGGTCAGCGTGCCGATCGGAATTGAGGCCGTGACATTCTTTAGATTGTTGCCGCGGGCGCCGACCACTTTGATCCAGTGGTTGTAGGTCGCTTTGCGGCGTTTGGCCGGCAGCGGAATCTGTTCCAGGCCGACGAGGTATTTGCCCGTCAGGCTGTTCGGATTGGCCATGATGTCTTCCGGCGTGCCTTCGGCGATGATGTGGCCGCCGTGAATGCCGGCGCCGGGGCCCATGTCGATAACATGATCGGCGGTGCGGATGGCTTCTTCGTCGTGCTCCACCACGATCACGGTGTTGCCGAGATCGCGCAAGCCTTGCAGGGCCTCAAGCAGTTTGACGTTGTCGCGCTGGTGCAGGCCGATGGACGGCTCGTCGAGCACATACAAAACGCCGGTCAGGCCGGAGCCGATCTGCGAGGCGAGGCGGATGCGCTGGCTCTCGCCGCCCGACAGCGTGCCGGAGGCGCGCGACAGGGTCAGATATTCGAGGCCGACATTGACCAGGAACTTCAGCCGCTCGCGAATTTCCTTCAAGATGCGGGCGGCAATTTCCTGCTGCTGGGAGGTGAGGTCTTTGTCGATGTCGCGGAACCAAGCATCGGCGTAGCGGATCGCCTTCTCGCACACTTGGCCGATATGCAGGCCGCCGATCTTGACTGCCAGCGCTTCGGGCTTGAGGCGATAGCCTTTGCACACCTCGCACGGGCTGGCATCTTGATAGCGCTCCATCTCTTCGCGGATCCAGGCGCTATCGGTTTCCTTGTAGCGCCGCTCCATGTTGGGGATGACGCCTTCGAAGGTTTTTTTGGCCTCGTAACGGCGCATGCCGTCGTCGTAAATGAATTTGATCTCGTCTTCGCCGGAGCCGTAAAGAATTACGTCGGTGACGCGCTTGGGCAGGTCTTCCCACGGCACCGTCAGCGAGAATTTGTAGTGCTTGGCGAGGGCTTCCAGCGTCTGCAAATAATAGGGCGACGAGGATTTGTGCCACGGCGCCAGCGCCCCGGTGCGCAAAGTGAGGCTGCCATCGGGCACGACCAGAGCGGGATCGAAGTAAAGCTGGGTGCCCAGGCCGTCGCAAGCGGGGCAGGCGCCATGCGGATTGTTGAACGAGAACAGCCGCGGCTCGATCTCCGGAATGGTGAAGCCGGAAACGGGGCAAGCGAATTTCGACGACATCAAGAGTTGGCGCGGCTTGCCGTTTTCTTTTTCGTCAGCAAATTCGGCAATGACGAGGCCGTCGCTAAGGCCGAGTGCGGTTTCGATGGAATCGGGCAAGCGGTTGCCGATGTCGGGCTTGACGACAATGCGATCGACCACGACTTCGATATCGTGCTTCAGTTTCTTGTCGAGCGCGGGCACGGACGCGAAGTCGACATATTTGCCGTCGACCTTGACGCGCTGGAAGCCTTTCTTCTGGAGATCGGCGAATTCCTTGCGATATTCGCCCTTGCGGCCGCGCACGATCGGCGCGTTGAGGAAGAGGCGCGTTCCTGCGGGCAGCGCCAGAATGCGGTCGGCCATCTGGCTGACGGTCTGGCTTTCGATCGGCAAGCCGGTGGCGGGTGAGTAAGGCACGCCGACGCGCGCAAAGAGCAGGCGCAGATAGTCGTAAATTTCGGTGACGGTGCCGACGGTCGAACGCGGGTTTTTGGAAGTTGTTTTTTGCTCGATGGCGATGGCGGGCGACAGGCCGTCGATGTGATCGACATCGGGCTTCTGCATCAGTTCAAGGAACTGGCGGGCGTAAGCCGATAACGACTCGACATAACGGCGCTGGCCCTCGGCATAAATCGTGTCGAAGGCGAGGGAGGATTTGCCCGAGCCGGAAAGCCCGGTCATCACCGTCAGCTTGTCGCGCGGAATATCGACGTCGACGTTTTTCAGATTGTGCTGGCGTGCGCCGCGAATGGAGATATTTTTCAGCATTCTACCCTAGACCTGATACCAAAAGCGTTCTGACGTCTTCTTCCAAGCAGAGTGAGAGGGTCCCCCGCAACCCCGTCCTGCGGAATCCGGCGCCGATTCTGATTTAAGGGAACATACCGGGAACATCCCAGCGGGGCAATGCCGCATTTCTAGCACAAAGGGACACTAGGCAGGATCGACGTGTTGGGCGTTTGGTCCCTATCGTTCGAGTGTCATGGCCCGCGATTCCGTTTCTCCCACCCACCGCAACGATATCGATGCCTTGCGCGCTGTCGCCGTGGGCCTCGTGATCCTGTTTCATTACGGGGTGCCGGGATTTTCCGGCGGCTTCGTCGGTGTCGATGTTTTCTTTGTCATCTCCGGTTTTTTGATCGGCGGTATTATCGACCGCGAGCTGGGCGAAGGGCGTTTCAGTCTGGTCGCGTTCTATGAGCGGCGGGTGCGGCGCATTTTCCCGGCGTTGTTCGCCATGCTGTTCGTTGCAGCTCTCGCGGCAAGCCTGCTGCTGTTTCCGGCCGATTTCGAGCGCTTCGGACGCAGCGCAGGTGCGGCAGCGCTGTTCTGGTCGAATATCTTCTTCCTTAACACGGCCGATTACTGGGACGCGGCTGCGACGGCGAAGCCGCTGCTCCACACCTGGTCGCTGGCTGTGGAGGAACAGTTCTATCTCGTCTTCCCGCTGCTGCTGTTCGCGATCCGCAAGTGGGATGTACGCCAGCGGCTGGCGGCACTGGGCGTGATGGCGGCGGTATCGTTCGTCGCTAGCGTGTGGGCGGTGAAGGTGACTCCCACCGCGGCGTTCTATCTGGCGCCCTACCGGTTCTGGGAATTTGTGATTGGGGCGGGGTTGGCCGTGGCCGCGTGGCGGGCGAGCGCTCGTGTTGCGCCCTGGATGGCGGCATCTGGCCTGCTGATGATTGTCGCGGCCGGTTTGCTGTTGCCGAAGGGCGGGGCGTTTCCGGGGGTGGCGGCGCTGCTGCCATGTGTTGGCGCGGTGCTGGTGATTGCGGCGGGAGCGGACAATCGGGTGTCGCGCGCGCTCTCATGGCGGCCAGTCGTGTTCCTCGGGTTGATTTCCTATTCGCTGTATTTGTGGCACTGGCCGGTGATCGTGCTCGCGCGCCATTGGCTGGGACAAGCGCTTTCGCCATGGCAGACGGCCGCGTGCGCCGGGCTGACGTTGGTGGCGTCGGTGTTGTCGTGGCGGTTTGTCGAGCAACCGTTCCGTAACAAACGCGCGTTAACGCGACGGCCGCTGTTCGCGGCGGCAGCGGTCGCCATGGCGTGCGTCTGCCTGTTCGCCGTCGTGACGGTTCGCACCGGCGGTTTGCCGAACCGTTTTGATATCAAGATCGTACAGATCGCGGCGCAAGAAGCGGCGCCGTCCATCGCGGCGGCCAAGTGTTTCGGCATTGCGCCCAAGGACGTTTCGGTGGCGCGGTTGTGCGGTATCGGTGCCGAGCGTCAAGCGGCAAGCTTCGTGCTCTGGGGCGACAGTCACGCTGAGGCGCTGCTTTTCGCCGTCGCCGATATTGCCAGGAAGCATCACCGCCGCGGATTGTTCGCGGGCTCGCCGTCTTGCGTGCCGCTGATCGGTGTCGACCGTTACGACGTTCCGGCCTGCCGCGCCTTCAACGATCGCGTGCTGGCGATGATCTTGCGCCACAAAGAGATCACCACCGTCATCCTAGAGGCGCGCTGGGGCAAGGCGGCGCAAGGCACGGCTTACGGCAACGAAGGCAACGGCTTCGTCGCCATCGGTGACGATTTCGAGCATGCGCAACGGCCGGAAGATAACGCCGCGATCTTCGCGCGCGGCCTGGCACGCACCATCGCGGCGCTCAGGGCCGATGGGCGTCAGGTACTGCTGATCGGGCCGGTGCCGGAGATCGGTTTCACCGTGCCGCAAGTGCTGGCGCGACTGGCGCAGGAGCATCGCTCGAATGTCGTGGTGGCGCCGCCCGCCGCGAAGTTCTACGCCCGTGAAAAAGAAGTGCTGCCGCTGTTCCACGCGGTGGCGGCGCAGGACGGCGTCAGCGCGGTGTTTCCGCACGATTATCTCTGCAAAAGCGGACGCTGCGCCGTGCGCAAGAACGGCATTCCGCTCTATCGCGACGAACATCACTTGAGCGATTACGGCGCAATGAAACTGGAACCGCTGCTCAGCCGCGCCATCGCGCCGTTGATCGACAAGGTGTCGTAAGCACGACGTTTGCCATATACTCACATGATGGCTGGGAGGAGGATGTGCGGACTGGCTTGGTTCTGGTTGCGGTGGTGATTGCGCTCCTTTGCGCGCCTCAGGGGCTGGCGGCGGGTCGTTTCGATGACGAGGAAGCCGCTCAGGCCGGGCTCAACGCGACAAGCCTGTGCAAGGCGATCCTTCACGCCATGCCGGGGGCCGGTGCACAAGGCAATGTCGTGTGTTTCTACGACGCCATCACTCGGCAAACGGCAGATGCGTTTCTCGCATTGCCAATTCCGCAAGGCGCCACCATTGTCCTGCAATCCGGCGGCGGTGATGTCGACGCGGCGCTCGATATGGCCGATCGCATCTTCGAGAAGCAGGCGACCGTCGTCGTGTACAACATATGCTTCTCGTCCTGCGGCAACTACCTGTTCCCTGCGGGCGTGCGCAAGATTGTGCTGCCGCACTCTTATGTCGGCTGGCACGGCGGTCCTGGCGATCCGAGCACCTATCCGGCCGAACCGCCGCAAGTAAGGCAAGTTCTGGCACGCATACGGGCGCGCAGCGATGCGTTCTTGGCACGGTTGAAAGTCGATCCCGCGCTTATCTACAAGGCGCCAGAAGGGTCTGAGTTTGATCAGGCCCATCAGGAAACGACCGGATGGTCGTTGCCGCCCGAAAAGATAGAAGCACTTGGCGTGCACGGCATTGTCTATATGTGGTTTCCGCGACCGGAAAACAGCAAGGCCGTCAAACTCGAATTTCCGGAAATGAAGAAGTAGCGGCGCTCCACGGCCCGGCGCAATAAATTGTTTCCGCAAATTCATCTTCGCGCGACGATGTGCGGCGGGTGCATGATTGTGCGGGAGGAACGCCGCGCCTAAGTTCCGCGTGATCGGTTACTGGGTATTGGCGTCATGGAAACGGCACGAAGAATTGCATTAATTGGTGGGGTGTTGTTGCTCGCCGGATGCGGTGGGGTTTCGCAGACCAGTGCGCCGCCGCCGGCGTTGACGCCGGTGCCGCAATCGCCGCCGCCGCCGGTTTCGACGGTGGCCGCGACGCTCAGCGTGCCGCTGGCCGATCTGACGCGCCTCGTCAACGCGCACACGCCGCAGCGCTTCGCCGATCTCAAGAACCAGAAGCTGCATTGCGGCATCGGCGATTGTGTGACGACGCTGTCGGCCGCGCGCACCGGTCCGATCACGGTGACCAGCCGCAATGGCGCGTTGGCGCTCGGCGTGCCGTTTGCGCTCGATGCCGATCTGGCGCTGCCGGGGCCGCTCGCTGCGGTGCATACCGGCGTCAATGCCGCGGGGCAGGTCAATGCCGTTACCGCGATTTCGCTCGGGCCTGATTGGCAAGTGCGGCCCAATACCGGCGGTTCGGTGCAATTCGCCAATGGCCGCGTCAAGCTTGGTCCGCTCGCTACCGATTTCACCACCATCTGGAATCTGAACCCCGAACTGTTGTCGAAGCCGCTGCTCGGCGCGCTCGACCGGCAAGTGGGCACGGCCGTGGTGGTGCGTGCGCCGGTGGCAAAATTATGGGCCGGTGTGTTCGCGCCGATCCGTCTCAACACCAAGCCGGTGACCTGGCTGGTGCTGCAACCCGAACGCATCCGCGTCGGGCTTCCCGCGGTGGCGAATAATGCGCTGACCATGGGGCTTGGCGTCGATGTGCGGGCGCGGCTGGTGACCTCTGACGAGATGCCGAATGTGACGCCGACCACGTTGCCGCCACCGGCACCGGTGAACGGGCCGTCCAACCATTTCGCCGTCAGCGTGCCGGTGGTGCTGCCCTATGATCAGGCGGCCAAGCTGGCACTCGATGCGTTGCAGAAGAATCCGCCGCGCGCCGGCAGCCATCTGATCAACATCACCAAGCTCGATTTCATCCCCAGCGGCCAGGATGTGGTGATCGCCGCCAGCTTCTGCATCATCGAGAAATGGGATCCGACCGAAGCGACGACGGGCTGCGGTTCCGGCTATTTGCGCGGCGTGCCGCAATTCGATCCGCACAGCCAGACCATTCGCATTGTCAACGTGCGTTACGACGTGCTGACCGAGAATTGGATGCTGGGCGTGATGCGCGGGCTGGCCGGTGACGATCTCGGCAAATCGATGGAAAAGTCGCTGCAGTTCAAGGTCGGCGACCAGATTGCCAAAGTGCAGGCGCAAGTCGCCGCCACGCTGGCGCATCCGCAAGGGGGCGTCGTCACGGTGTCGGGGCATGTGAATAATTTTGGTCCGGTAACGCTGTCGTGGAGCCGCGACGGCTTCGTCGCCACCATGTCGGCCGAAGGCAGCGTCAAAGCCGACGTGCACATGTAGCAGGCGCCTGCGCGCAGGGCGGCCTTTTTTGCAGTCGCGCGAGGTGTTTTTCGCACGCTTTGGAATAAGTCAGAATCGCGCCGTTGTTGCGATTGCGACACGTTTCGTCTCGACCACCCGTCGTCGTCGCGCTAGATTTTTTCCCATGGTCTCGGCGCGCGACGATATAGAACGGCTCCTTGCCCGGGCAGACATAGAGATCGGCGGCAGCGATCCCTGGGATATCACCGTACATGACGCGCGGATTTATCATCGCGTGCTGGCGGGCGGGTCGTTGGCGCTCGGCGAATCCTACATGGACGGCTGGTGGGACGTGGCGGAACCCGACGCGTTCATCTGCCGGCTGCTCAAGGCTGGGCTCGACACGGCAGTGGTCAATACCGCTCTGATCTGGAACACGGTCAAAGGCCGGTTGTTCAACGAAGGCGCCCGCCACCACGCCTTTGCTATCGCCAAGGAGCATTACGACCTCGGCAACGATTTGTTTGAAAAAATGCTGGATGCGCGCCTGACCTATAGCTGCGGCTATTGGAAGGAGGCGAACGCCCTCGACGGCGCGCAAGAGGCCAAGCTCGATCTTATCTGCCGCAAGATCGGACTAAAGAAAGGCGACCGCGTGCTCGACATCGGCTGCGGCTGGGGCAGCTTCGCCATCTATGCGGCAGAGAAATATGGCGCGTCCGTTGTCGGCGTGACGGTCTCTGAAGAACAGGCGCGACTGGCGCGCCAACGCGCGGCCGGTCTGCCGGTGGAAATCCGGGTCGCCGATTATCGCTCGTTGAACGAGCCCTTCGACCACATCGTTTCGATCGGCATGTTTGAGCATGTCGGCTACAAGAATTACCGTACTTTTTTCGAGGTCGCGGCGCGTTGCCTCAAGGACGGCGGGCTTTTCCTCCTCCACACCATCGGCAACAACCGCAGTGTGGTTTCCAACGATGCCTGGATGGCGAAGTACATCTTTCCGCACGGCATTCTGCCCTCGGTGGCGCAAATCGGCAAAAGTACGGAAAACCTGTTCAAACTGGAAGATTGGCACAGTTTCGGGCCGTATTACGACCGCACGCTGACGGCGTGGTTCGCCAACTTCCGCGCCGCTTGGCCGTCGCTCAAGGACCGCTACGGCGAGCGCTTCTATCGCATGTGGACTTATTATCTGCTGTCCTGCGCCGGTGCCTTCCGTGCCCGCCATATTCAGCTCTGGCAGATTGTGCTGTCGAAGCATGGCGTACCGGGTGGCTACGAGAGCGTGCGGTAAACGCCGGTTGCCGCCGGACAACGGCCGTAAGGTTATTCCTGTCGCGCGATCACGCCGCGAACGTCACTTCTCGGTCTTCGTCACCGCGTTTGTCGGAAAGGGTGATGGTGACGCCGCATTGGAAGAACTCGAAGGCGCGCAAGCGGCGTTCCAAGCGGTCGAAATCATATGTTGTAGACGCGAAATAACGGGGGCTCGGGATGAAGGCGATCTCGGTGCCGCGCCGCGGCAGGCCTTTGTGGTTTCCCGCCGCGCCAGTGCATTGCAGGCGGTGGACAAAAGCACCGAGATAGAACCGCATCGCGTATTCGAGGCTGCCGCGCCAGATGCGGATCGCGAACTCTTCCGACAGCGCATTGACGACGGCCAGGCCCGCGCCGCCGAGATCGTCGGGTTTGTGGCGGCGGGCGTTGTAGCGCGCCGTGGCGTGGATCTGGGTCGCCAAGAGTTCGGCGAGCGGCACTTCCCACTCGGGATCGGTGTCGACGGGAAGCCCGGCGCCGTTGTCGCGCACCGCCACCACGTCGCCGTCGTGCAGGGTCACTGCGATGGCGTTGCAGGGCGGGGCCTCGGCCATGGCACTGGCGACCAGCTCGGCGGCCATGTTGTCGAGGCCGGTGCCATCAGCGCAATTGCCGATGTACATGCCCGGCCTGAGTTGAACTTGTTCCAGCCCCATCGGCGCATCCTCCGGGGGCTATCGTAGCGTGTGCCGGGCGTGGCGGCGACAACCGGGCCGTCGCGGCTTATCCCCACCGCAAACGAAGTTGGGGATTGACGGGACGGATGAGAACATAATAAGAACTTAGACGAGGTTCCGGCAAGCGGAACGGGATCATAAGCGCTAGGCTCTGGGCTGCACGTCCGGAAAGGAAGTAACCATGGCAGGCAGCGTCAATAAAGTGATTTTGGTCGGCAATCTCGGGCGCGACCCCGAAGTGCGGCGGATGACGTCGGGCGAACCGATCGTGAACCTGTCGGTTGCGACGTCGGAATCCTGGCGCGACAAGACCTCCGGCGAGCGCAAGGAGCGCACCGAGTGGCACCGGGTGGTGATCTTCAACGAGAACCTCGCCAAGGTCGCCGAGCAGTACCTGCGCAAGGGCTCCAAGGTCTATCTCGAAGGCCAGCTCGCCACCCGCAAATGGACCGACAAGGACGGCGTGGAGAAATATTCCACCGAGGTGGTGCTGAACCGCTTCCGCGGCGAACTCGTGTTGCTGGATTCGCGCGGCGAAGGTGCCGGGGCCGGGTCAGGTGGCGGACAGGCGCGTGTCAGCAGCGGCGGCAGCGATGCCCCGGCTACGTTCGACCGCAGCGAACTGGACGACGAAATTCCGTTCTAGATTCTCCGCGTGTCATTCCGGGCGCGCCGCATCCGTCTTTCCGGATGGCTTGATCGTCTCAGGCCGTCTTCGGTTGCGTGACGGTTGGCCTCTACGCCGGGCATGATCACAACGAAGCGACCAGTGCGGCATTGTAGATTTCCGTCATGTTGGCGCCCAAGGAGACGATCTGGACGGATTTTTCCAAGCCGACCAGGAATGGGCCCAACGCGGCGGCGGTCCGAACGACCCGAACATGTAGATTGGTTCCCTGAGTCTAGTCGCGCAGACCCATGGAACGGCGTTGGCGAACGAGTGGCCGGACAGTGATGTCTGTCAGGCGGATCTACGGAAAATTCTAGCTCCCAATCGGGTGCGTCGGACGCGGCCTAGAGCGTTTCACCGTTTCACGGAAGCGCTGAAACGCTCAAGTTTTTTGTTTGTCGCGCTTCATGGCCGAAAACCGGATTCCACTTTTCGGTGAAGCGCTCTAGTTATCCTTCCGCGACAACTCTTTTACGAACTTTGCTACCGCCCGCTTGTGGGGAGATTCCAGCTCCAAATAGCATTGGCAGAGCTGGCGACCCTCAACACTCGTAGCAAATTTTGTAAGGGATTTTGCTTCATCCATCAGCCCGCAGTCGCCATCTGAAGGCTGGCAAGCCGCGGGGAAGAACTCTTGGATGGGAACGCCAAAAGCGCGCGCGATTTCAAATAGTCTGCCCGCACCTACCCTGTTGGTTCCACTTTCGTACTTCTGTACTTGCTGAAAGCTGATGCCAAGTCTTTTGGCGAGTTCGGTCTGTGTCATGGCTGCGCGTATTCGAAGGGATCGGATCCTTTCCGCAATCTGGAAGTCCATCCCGGATGCCCGTTTTAAAACCATCTTCAACCCCGGTCACTAACTTCACGTTGCGGCAGCAGACACGTAGTACGCGCAATTTACAAGCGGTATCTGACCAAGAATTGCCACGATTTTCTCCGCGCGCTCTAGTTGAGTGCGGGCTTCAACTCGTGCTTGGTCTTGCCCCGAGACGAGGTTGTCCGCCGCTGCGCCGGTTGTGTGTAGTAAGCAAGCTCCATGAGTTTATAGAGCAAAGGAGATGCCTCATCGAGGCGTCCCAATGCGCCAAAGCCGATGTGAAGCTGCAACAGCGTTTCCAGGACAGTCTCGCGGGGACTCAACTCTGCCGGCTTCTCGTCAGCCAGTCCGATGCGCCTTTTGGTATCTGCGTCGGTCGCCATTGTGGCTCCTGCTCCCTCGATCCCGATGAGGCTCTCATAAATACCCGGCGAAGGAGCCCCCTCCGATCGGACGGGTGTGCGCTGTCATGCGGACCGCAATAGTCGGTCGCATAGTGCGATCGATGGAGGGCAGAGGTGGACCGGAACCAGCGCGTTGAAGTGGAGCATCGAAGCGAAGAGCAAGGTGCACGTCAGCAGAGCGTCCGCCGGGTCGAAGCATATATCGCTGCCGACCCCGCGCTGCGGGGCCGCTACGAGCGCGCCAAGGCTCTAAGAAAAGTGGCGCGATACTCCAACAATTACGACATGACCTCGCGCTGCAATTTGAGCTGCGAAGGCTGCTATTACTTTGAAGGCGACGACTACAAGCGGTCCAAAGAGGTCGCTGATCTCGCGCAATGGAAGGCGCTGTTCGAGGCCGAAGCCGCCCGCGGAGTTACGTTCGCCAATTTTGTCGGTGCCGAACCCTCACTGGTCCAGGAACGAATTGCACTCGCGATGCCGTGTCTTCCACGAGGCGTGATTTTCTCCAACGGCATCGCCAAGATCGACCGCGCGATCAACTACACGATTCTCCTCTCCGTATGGGGGGACGAAAAGGCGACCCAGACGCTGCGGGGGGCTAGCGTCTTGCACAAGGCGCTGCGCAACTATGAGGGCGACCAACGGGCGCGGGTTTTACTTACCATCAGCGCAAAAAATATCGATCAGATTGCCGCCGTCACGCGGATTATTGCGGATTACGGCATCAAGCTCTCGTACAACTACTTCTCGCCGACCGAAAGCTATTTGCGCAAACTCGCAAATGAGACGCCGAACGATGACGAATTCTACCGGCTGAGTTCGCAAGCGGACAACATGCAGCTTTCCTCTGCGGCGCTCGAGAGGGTGCGCGACCGCATCGACGATATGATCGATACGTACCCGGACATCGTCTTTCACAGCCGCGCATTCAACCACGCCGTCACCAACCCGGACGGCATATACGACGTCGATCCGGCCACCAACATCGCCCGGAATTGCGCCGGAAAACACTCGTCTTGGCATCAAACTCACCGCGTCGACCTCAAGCTTAGTGATGGCAAATGCTGTACGCCAAACACCAACTGCAAGACGTGCAGGCTGAGTTCGATTTCGCTGTCGTCCTTTATGTTCCGGCTCAACGAATTCACCGTCAGCCATGAGGCTTTCGTCAATTGGCTCGACATCTGCGACCAGTGGGGGCAGGGCCATTTGCTCGCGACCGACCGGGTATGGGCGAACGTGAAAAGTGAGATGCTGCCGGAACCGGTCAAGACCTCTGCCGCGGCGTAGCGGCCGGGAGCATCACGCGGCTTTGGAAGGCCTTTGCGTTTCCAGCACCCGCAGCATCGGGCCGGAAATCTTGTGAACAACGCGGCTGGCGCGAAGGTTCTCAACGGTTACCGCGATTTTTGCGGCAACGGCAATGCCTTCGTCATACCGCGTGGGGGGGCCGATGAGTTCTTGATCCCAGCCGTTCTGGCGCATTCTGGGTACGTAGAAGGTATCGAACAGCGTCGTGATCCATTCGCCGCCGTGCCCCAAGCAGTATTCGAGCATGGAGCAAAGAAGTTCGCCCGCGACGCGTCTTGACGCGTGCGGCTGGGTGCGGTCGGTCATCGTAAAATAGCGGGTCATTTCGTAGATCGCGGGCCCCCGCGGAACCGGACCGCTCACGGCATGGGAAAATACTTCTGAAAGCAGATGCGGTTCCGTCGTTGGGATCAGACGCAACCCACCATCGACGACGCCAGCGGGATTGATGCTGAGCAAATATATGGCAGCATCATTATCAAATTGATCACGCTCCAAGCCGTCCGACTGGGCCAGTTTTGCCCATCGCCGCCGCTTCACGAATATATCGTAGCGGCGCCGGAACATCTGCTCAAGCTGGTCTTTGTAGAGATGGGCGTTAAAACAGGTGACGCAATCGATCATCGTGCTGAACCCCGTGGTCCAGCGAAGAATTGAAGCGAAGTGTCCTACGATGTCGCCCCGCCGATCGGCGGGGGCAGAGGGGGGCTGGTGCTATCGGCGTGCCACTTGAAATTGCAGGAGTGCTCAAAAGAAAAGGAGGTTGTTTGCAACGGCGTTCATTACCGCCTGGATGCGGGTCGCAACGCCCAATTTTCGCTTGGCACACTCAATGTACCAATGGGCCGTGCGTTCGCTGATTTTCAGGATCTCTCCGATTTCCCAGTCGGATTTTCCTTGCGCGACCCAGCGCAGGCAATCGGCTTCCCGCGGCGTTAGGGCAGGTTGGGAGCGCTTACTGTTTCTGACCAGTTTCACCAAGCGATTGTGGGTGTAGAGCGCCATAACATGGAGCGCGGTACGCGCGCTTGGCGCCAATTCCATATGGGCTCCGGTGAGCGTTGCAAAGGCCACGTAGCGGTTGGGACCGTAGATGGGAATGCACATACCTTCGTTCAGCTGAAACTCAGCGGCTTCATGAAAAATCTGCCGCTGCACCTTTTCCGCCCGCGACTTGGACAGGGCTTCACTCCAAAGGAACGGTTCGAGGTTGGTCATAACTTCGGCAACGCAAGGATCGAATTTGGAATATTGCTGTTCGAAATAACGCCGCTTCCAGCCATCCGGCATGCTGTCGTTGATAACATTCCGCTGAAAGCTATCTGGATCAGGCGCTATCTCTAGGAGCGCGAAATTGACAATTCCGAACTCTGCGAGAGCCTCGATGAACGCGCTTTGAATCTGCGCCGGATCGGAGATTGTTTGCAGCCGATCTATATACTCGAAAGCCGACAATCCGAATGCGGTACCCGACGACTGCGTATGCCGGGTGAGAATGGTCGGGGTTGGCGATGGTGCCGGGCTTTGCGCTGCATCAACGGCATGGTTGCCCGCTCCGCGATGTGGTTTGACGGATCGCGTAGGCTTTGGTTGGTTTTTGCGTCTTACGAGAACCACAGTATCGAGGCGCCCTTTTGCCGAACCGCAAATCGTTGAACCAAGAGCAAAGTGTCTGCCGTACTTGCACAAACGCAATTAACCAGAGAAACGGCATTATTCACAATATGATAAGCATCGCCCGCAAGCTAGGCGCCAGGTGCAAGTTTCTTGCATGTACACGCAAAAGTAGGAAATCTTATGGCGGGCACACATGTTAGCCCATGCAAAGCGGGGATTGTCGTGGGTGAGGCTCAACAGGTGATGAGCAACGCATCTCCTCGCCAAGACCAAGTGGGCGCCATACGGCCGAGATTGATGTGAAGACGTGCGATGCCGGATTTCGAAAGCTCAAGAGCTTCGATCCGGTTAGAGTAAAAGCGCCGTCCACTTTGCGGTTGGCATCACTGAAGGTACGAAGATGAAAATTCATTCCAAGGACTTTTGCGTAACCGAAGGCAGCGAGGTCGATCTCAAAAAATGGCCGACGAAGGTCGGTCCCGTGTACACGTCGGAAGATCAGTACAGGAAGCTACTGCAGGATCAAATTTCCAAACTCAGTGCGCAGCAGCAACTCCTCTACGCTTCCAACCGCTACGCCGTTCTGTTGATCTTTCAGGCGATGGATGCGGCGGGAAAAGATGGTGTCATCCGGCATGTGATGTCCGGCATCAACCCGCAAGGCTGCCAGGTATTCAGTTTCAAGCATCCCAGCGCGGCGGAATTGGAGCACGATTTTCTTTGGCGCACCACGCAAGATCTTCCGGAACGCGGCAGGATTGGCATCTTCAACCGCTCTTATTACGAGGAAGTTCTGATCGTCCGCGTGCATCCCGAGCTGCTGTCCGGCGAGGGGCTTCCCGACCTGCCGCATGACGGCAAAGAGGTCTGGCACGACCGCTATCGCTCGATCATGAATTTGGAGAAGCACCTCCACGCCAACGGAACGCGCATCGTCAAATTTTTTCTCCACCTTTCGAAGGAGGAACAGCGCAAGCGGTTTCTCGCACGCATCGACGCGCCGGAGAAAAACTGGAAGTTCAGCACCGCGGACATCACGGAACGGACATTCTGGAAAGATTATATGAAGGCGTATGGGGAATGCCTCGGCGCGACAAGCACCAAGCATGCACCGTGGTATGTCGTGCCCGCCGACGACAAGGAGAACGCTCGCCTGATCGTATCGCAGATTATCCTCGACACCTTCGAGGACCTCAAAATGGCATATCCAAAAACGAGCG
The DNA here is from genome assembly GCA_002307725.1 of Alphaproteobacteria bacterium UBA1301. Lineage (GTDB taxonomy): Bacteria > Pseudomonadota > Alphaproteobacteria > Micropepsales > Micropepsaceae > Rhizomicrobium. The sequence goes on from DBUB01000010.1 coordinate 99,533, forward strand.
CAAAGCGCCGGCGGGAACTGAAGACGATCCGCAAGCAACTCGCGAAATGACACTCGGGGTGCGCGTCTGGCGCAAAGCCTGCGTCACCGCATCGGTTCGCTCGAACATCACTTTCTATTTCGTTCGCGACGAAGATGGTTCAATATGAACGAAATCCGCTTTAGAGCGTTTCACCGAGAAGTGGAATCCGGTTTTCGGCGATGAAGCGCGACCAACAAAGAATCGAGAGCGTTTCATCGTTTCGGTGAAATGCTCTAGCGTGCAGGTATGATATGTCCGAAAGTATTAGTCCTCTCGCCGGTCAGCCGGTCCCGGCCTCGCTGTTGGTCAACGTTCCGCGGCTGGTGACGGACTATTTCGCGCGGGTGCCCGATCCGGCGATCGCCGCGCAACGGGTCGCGTTCGGCACGTCCGGGCATCGCGGCGCGGCGGCTGCGGCGGCTTTCAATGAAGCGCACATTGTGGCGATCACCCAGGCGGTTTGTCTCTATCGCCGCCACGCCGGCATTGACGGCCCGCTGTTCCTCGGCATGGACACGCATGCGTTGTCGGAACCCGCCTTTGTCAGCGCCCTGGAAGTGCTCGCGGCCAACGGCGTGGAAACGATGATCGACGCGCTTGGCGGTTACACACCGACGCCGGTGATCAGCCACGCGATCCTGACCTATAACCGCGGCCGTACGGCGGGGCTGGCGGATGGGATCGTGATCAGTCCGTCGCACAATCCGCCCGACGAAGGCGGCTTTAAATACAATCCGACGAATGGCGGCCCGGCGGATGTCGACATCACCCGCTGGATCGAGAACGCCGCCAATGAATTTCTGGTCAAGAAACTCGAGGGTGTGCGCCGGGTTCCCTACGAGCGCGCGCGGCAAGCGGCGTGCATTCACAAACACGATTACATCACCCCCTACGTCGCCGACCTCACCAACGTCGTGGATATGGAGGCCATCCGCGCGGCGGGCGTCAAGATCGGCATCGATCCTTTGGGGGGCGCCGCGGTCCACTACTGGCAACCGATCATCGAACGCTACCGGATTGCTGCCACGGTGGTGAACGACGCCGTCGACCCCACCTTCCGCTTCATGACCGTCGATTGGGACGGCAAGATCCGGATGGACTGTTCGTCGCCTTACGCAATGGCGCGGCTGATCGCACTGCGCGACAAATTCGATATTGCTTTTGCCAATGACACCGACGCCGACCGCCACGGCATCGTCTGCCCGAGCGGGTTGATGAACCCCAACACCTATCTCGCGGCGGCAGTGGCCTATTTGTATGCCAACCGCCCAGCTTGGCGCGCCGACGGTGCCGTCGGCAAGACGGTCGTCTCCAGCAGCATGATCGACCGCGTGACTGCGAAATTGGGCCGCAAGCTGGTGGAAGTGCCGGTGGGGTTCAAATGGTTCAGCGCCGGTTTAATGGACGGATCGCTGGGTTTCGGCGGCGAAGAGAGCGCGGGCGCCTCGTTCCTCCGGCGCGACGGCTCGGTCTGGACGACCGACAAAGATGGCCTGATCCTGGGCCTGCTGGCTGCCGAAATCACCGCGCGCACCGGTCAGGACCCTCAGAAACTCTATGATTCCGTCACAGCCGATCTGGGCCACTCGCACTATCAGCGGATCGACGCGCCAGCCTCCAAGGAACAGAAAAAGATTCTCGCGAGTCTGACCCCGGAGCAATTCGACGCGAAGGAACTTGCCGGCGAACCCATCGCAGCAAAACTAACCCGCGCCGCGGGCAACAACCAGCCGATCGGCGGGCTCAAGGTGGTCACAAAAAATGGCTGGTTCGCCGCGCGGCCGTCGGGAACCGAGGACGTCTATAAGATTTATGCGGAGAGTTTTCGCAGCGAAGACCATCTGAAGCAAATCCAACGTGATGCCCAAAGTGCCCTCGGCGGGGTGTTTGAAAAGTTGTGAGCCGGTCCCCTTTAGTCTCTTGCGCGCCTTTCACTTAGCCTTCTGTGCAACCAGATCGACTATGGCTGACGTACCTTTGTGGCGATCGCCTTCGCTGAGATCGGCGTCGTATTCCTTGAGCGTGAGAATATCGAAATCGCCGAAGGCTTCTTTTAGCAGCGCCGGCGTATAGAGCTTGTTCAGGTCCTGAGGGCCGCCGGTGCCGTAGATAAGCTGCTTCGGCCCATACCCTTCCAGCAGCAAGAGCCCGCCGGGAACCAGAACATTTTTCATTTGTTGGAAGATGTGGTCGCGCAAGTCCGGCTCGGCGAACTGGATAAAAATCGCAGCCACAAGATCAAATCGCGGGCCGCCCCAATCCCAGGTCGCGAGGTCTACACATTCCGTCTTGAGCGTCACCTGGGCTGCCGCGGCCAGCTCACCTGCTTTCTTGAGCGCCACCGGCGAAAAGTCTACCGACAGAACATCCAGTCCTTGCGTGGCAAGCCAAACGCCGTTTCTGCCTTCGCCGTCCGCAACGGCGAGAGCCCGCATTCCGGGCCGCAAAAGGGCACGCTGCGACGAGAGGAAGGCGTTCGGCGCGGTTCCGAAGAGGTAGCTCTGTTCCGAGAAGCGCGTGTTCCAGAAGTCCAGTTCGTGATTGCCGGTCATGCGGAGGTCGTGTCCCTGATTGGCACCAACTTGGCGCAATCGAGAAACGCCTCGGTGCTGCGGCTCAAATGGCGGTTGTTGTGGGTCAGAAGATAGAAGCAGCGCTCGGGCAAATCAAAGGGAACAGCGAACAACAGGCCCGCCTCCAGTCCCGCAAGCACCACCGATGTCGACAGAATGGAAGCTGCCGCCCCGGAACCGACGGCGGTGGCGACAGCCTCGTTGGAGGGTAGTTCCAAGGTGATGTCGAGGGTTGCCGGATCAATCTCGTGATGGGCCACGGCGGAATCGAAGATGGCCCGGGTGCCGGAACCCTTTTCGCGCAGGACCCAGGCCGTTGTGGCGATTTCGTCGGGGCGTACCGGCGCTTTGCGATTGGCCCAGGGGTGGCTTGCGCCCACGACCAGCAACAGTTTGTCATGCGCCACGATCTGCGCCGTGAGATGCGGGTCGGAAATCTCACCTTCGATGAAACCAAGCTGCGCAGTGCCCTCGCGTACGGCTTCGGCGACCTCTTCGGTATTGCCAATGGTGCAATTGAGCATGACGCCCGGGGTGGCTTTTCGGAAATCCACCAGACGACTCGGCAGCCAATAGGTGCCGACCGTCTGGCTGGCCCAGATGCGCAATACGCCACGGGTCAGTTTGCCAAGATCGTGCAGCACATCTTCCGCATCGGTGGCGCGCTGAAGAACGCCTCTCGCTTGCTTGAGAAACGCGACGCCTTCTTCGGTGAGCGCGATACCGCGGCCGATACGGTCGAACAGTTTGACGTCGTACTGCGATTCCAGTGCTGCAATGGCGGCGCTGGCGGCCGATTGGGTCAGGCCGAGGGCGGCGGCGGCAGCCGTCATATGCTGGCGCTCGGCCACCGCCACAAAAATGCGAAGCTGCTCCAATGTCATAGAAAGACTTTTACCAGGAGGAGACTGAAACAGGCAATGAACACCGATGCGGCGCCGCCAAGCAAGAGCGGGCGAAAGCCCTTGTCCGCCAGCTTGCGGAAATCGGTTTCGAGTCCCAGGGCGGCGAGGGCAATCGACAACAGGAAGGTGGTGACCAGCGCCAAGCCGTGGTGCACGAAAGGCGTCAGCGGCACGGCGCTGTTGAACAGGACCAAGACGACGAAGCCGATGACGAACGCCGGTACGGCGACCTTCTTGCGGGGCTGATGGCTGGCAGCTGCGTTTTCTGGGCGGCGCGCGGCCAGCATGGCAAGACCCATTACGACAGGGGCCAACATGCCAACGCGAGCGAGTTTGGCGATGGTGCCGAATTCACCCGCTTCTTTGCCGTCCTGGAAGGCTGCCGCGACGACTTGAGCCACCTCGTGGATGGACGCACCTGTCCAGAGGCCGAAGCCGCGGGGCGCAAGGTGCAGCAGTACCGGCAGCATGGGATAGACGAACATCGCCACCGAGCCGAACAAGGTCACGCAGGCGACCGCATAAGCGACATCCTCGTCATGGCCTTCAGTGACCGTGTTGACGGCCACCACCGCCGAGGCGCCGCAGATGGAGGTGCCCGCCGCGATCAATTCGGCGAGCTTGGTCTCAACGCCCAGCCGTTTTCCGAGCCATTTGGTGAAAAGGAACGTGGTGGTGAGGGTGGCAGCGATAATGGCGACACCGGTCACACCAACGTCGGCCAATTGCTGGGTGGTCAATTGCAGGCCCAGGAGCGCCACGGCAAAGCGCAAGACATGGCGCACGGCGAACTTCACGCCCGGTTTGGCCCGCGCCGGGGTGCCGACCAGATTGTGGAAGGCCATGCCCAGCAGGATGGCGAGGATCATCGGGCTGAGCAGGCTCACGCCTGGCAGGCTGCGCAGCACATAAGCCACAGCCACCAGCCCCGCCGCGACGGCAAGGCCTGGAAAATACTTGGAAAAATGGACGGAAAGGGCGGGGAAAGAGGTGATCTTCAGAGGCACAGCATATTCCACATAAAATTCCCCGCACAATTGTCCGGTGCCTTCCAATCGATCCAACACATTATTCTTGTGAAATTGATGAATCCAATTTGTTGATGACGTTTATCGGGTAGGCGTCCTGCGCGACCAACTCAAAAACTCGACGCACGAGAACGTCCACCCGCATCGCGCGGGCGTGGTCGGCCGCCGGATCCGGTGTTTATCGGATTATGGTCGGTCGCACGACGCGATCTTCCCAAACGCAGGACCAGGCTTGAGGCCCAGCGCACGGAAGATTATTGCGGCCGGGCAGAACCCGGTGAACGCCGCCTGGATCATGTTGAGCCCAGCAAAGGCGGAGAGCAGGTACCACCAGGAATTTACGAAAGTGCCGAGCGCCAGCCCGGTCAGGACAATTGCTCCGGCGAACACAAAGACGGCTTTGTCGATGTTCATTCTGAACTCCTTTTAGGTTTCAACGGGGACGGGTGAGGCGGTGAATTCCGAGTGCTTCCATGGCCCAACGTTCGTAGAAGGGTTCGCTTTCGCCGGTACGGATCTTGCGCATGAAGTACTTTTCGAAGACGATCTTGGCGAAATGGACCCAATGGCCTTTCGCCGACCAGTTGACGTTGCGCGGTGGGATCTGCGGTTCGGCCACGAAGGCGACGCCACGGTCGCCAAAATCGGCCAGGCACACGGCGTTCAAACTCGGTTCATCCTGCGGTTCGGCGCCATTCATCAGCGCCGCGATGTTATGCGCGGTGGCGGTGACCATGGATTCAATCATGAAGCCGGTTTTGGGCACGCCCACAGGAACGGGCGTCGGGCCGATCGGCGGGATCGCGACGCCGACGCCGATGGCAAAAACGTTCGGGTATTTCGGATTGCGCTGATGCTTGTCGACCAGGATGAAGCCACGCGGGTTGGTCAGGCCCTCGATGCCGCGTACCGCAGGCACGCCGCGGAAGGGCGGCAGCAGCATCGAGAAACCGAAGGGCAGTTCGTGCACCTTCTTCACCACAACGTCGTCACCGACTTCCTCGACGGTCATCTTTCCAGCTTCGACTTTCTGCACCCGCGCGCTGGTGATCCACTTGATGTGGCGCTCGCGCAGCTGGCTTTCCAGGAGCCCGTTGGTATCGCCGACGCCGTCGAGGCCGAGATGGCCGATATAAGGTTCCGACGTGACGAAGGTCATCGGCACCTTGTAGCGAAGTTTGCGGCGCCGCAGTTCGGTGTCGAGAATGAAGGCGTATTCGTAAGCTGGACCGAAGCAGGAGGCGCCTTGCACCGCGCCCACAATGATCGGCGCAGGATTCTTGGCGAATTCTTCGAACGCAAGCTGTGCCGCTTCGGCGTGATCGATTTGGCAGATGGATTGGGTATAGCCCGCCGGACCGAGGCCCTCGATTTCGTCGAAGGCAAGTTCGGGGCCGGTCGCCAGAACGAGGTAATCATACTGGAGGCTGTTTCCGTCATTCAATTCGATGCGATTTTCCGACGGGTGCAGGCGCTTTGCGCCTTGGGTGATGAACGCAATGCCTTTCTTGGCCATCACCGTCTTGAGATCGATTTCCACATCGGCGCGCTTGCGCCACCCGATAGCGACCCAGGGGTTGGAGGGGACGAAATGGTAGCGGCTGTCCTGACCGATGACGGTGAGCCGGTCACCGGGGCACAATGTCTCCGACAGTTCGTACGCCATGATGGTGCCGCCGAGTCCCGCGCCCAGAACTACGATGTCTGCCATTCCTGTCTCCCGAATATGCGGCGATTTGGTCGCCTTTTTTGCGCTCGCTGGCGCATCTTGGCTTGACAACATATACGAACAATCGTAGATACGCAACAATGAAAATAGAACCCGACCAGATGCACACCTCCGCCGTTGCGGCCGAGGAGCTTTTGAAGGCGATGGCCAATCGCCATCGGTTGATGATTCTCTGCCAGTTGATCGAGGGCGAGCGCTCGGTCGGCGAACTCGCGGAATTGCTCGGCCTTCGCGATTCGACCGTGTCCCAGCACCTCGCGCTGCTCCGCAAGGACGGTTTGGTTTCGACCCGGCGGGAAGGCCAGACCATCTGGTATTCGGTCGCTAGCGAACCGGCGAGGCGGCTGGTGGAAACGCTCTACCAGATTTTCTGTGCGCCCGGACGGCTGTGTGCGCCGGGCACCAAACCCGGAAAGCGAAAGTGAACCCGATGGGATTGTTCGAGTTTTTGCGCGCCGCCGCGCGCCTATTTGTTCAGAGCCAGAAGAGGAACGCGATGACCCTCAACAATCTCGAACCGGCCGAGGTCGCCGATCTTTTGAAAAAGAACGAAATTCTGCTAATCGACGTGCGCGAGCCCAATGAATACGCGGCGGCGCATATCAAAGGTGCTACACTGGTGCCGCTGTCCGTCTTCGATCCGCAGTCGCTGCCGGACCCCGGAACAAAGCGCATCGTCTTTCACTGTGGGATCGGAGGGCGCTCGGCCAAGGCTGTGGCGGCGTGTCAGTCAGCCGGTGTCGCCATTGACAGTCATATGAGAGGCGGCATCCAAGCCTGGATCGCAGCCGGCCTGCCGGTGGAGAAATAGAAGCCATGATCCTCTTCGCTGGCATCCTGTCGTTTTTCGGCTTCGGCGCACCCTCGCCCCCGCCACCGCCGCCACCCAAGACCTATCTGGTGCAGCCAGTGATGGTCGCCGATGAGAAAGCGGTGTTCGCCACCGTGCAGTCGGCCAACGTCGTTCCGGCGCGGGCGCGGATCGGCGGCACGATCATCGAACTGAAAGTCCGTCAGGGCGATTCCGTCGTCCAGGGGCAGGTCATCGCCACCATCAGCGACAAGAAGCTTGGGTTCCAGGCGTCGTCCTACGGTGCCCAGGTTGCCGCGGCGCAAGCCCAGCTTGCCCAGGCCAAGGTCGATCTCGACCGCTCCCAGCGGCTGATGGCTTCCAACGCGATTTCCAAGACCGCGCTCGATCAGGCGCGCACGGCCTATCAAGTCGCGCAGTCGAATGTGAATTCGCTGTCGGCGCAGCGCTCTGTGGTGCAGCAGCAGTCGAACGAAGGCGAAGTCCTGGCGCCCCAATCCGGCCGTGTCATCACCGTACCGGTGACGGCTGGCTCCGTCCTGCTGGCGGGCGACACGATCGCCACGGTAGCCCAAGGCGATTTCGTGCTGCGGCTGCAGATTCCCGAACGTCATGCGCGCGATATCAAGGTCGGCCAAGCGATCCGCCTCGACGGCGCCGATATCGGCCTTAATGGCCCGCGCTTCGGCACCATCCGCCTCGTTTATCCTGAAATCGACAACGGCCATGTCGTGGCCGATGCGACGGTGCAGGAACTCGGCGATTACTTTGTGGGCGAGCGTGTCCGCGTGTGGGTGAGCGCCGGAAATCGCAAAGCGATCGTCGTGCCGGCCAACCTGATCACGACGCAGTCGGGAATCGATTACGCACGGATTTGGGTCGGCCAATCGCTCGAAGTTCCGGTTCAGCGCGGCCAAATGGTCCATCGCCCCGGCAAACCTGACACGATTGAAATTCTGTCCGGTCTTAACGCTGGCGACAGGCTGATCAAGCCATGAAACTCGGATTCTCCGGCAAGCTGACGCGCGCCACCATTGGCTCGCCGCTGACCCCGCTTTTTCTGTTGGCCGCCGTCGTCTTCGGCCTGGTCGCGGTCATCACCATTCCGCGTGAGGAAGAGCCGCAGATCAGCGTGCCGATGGTCGATATTTTCATTACCGCCGACGGGCTGAAAGGCCCCGATGCGGCCGAACTCGTCACCAAGCCGCTGGAAGAGATCGTCAAAGGCATCCCTGGCGTCGAGCATGTCTACAGCCAGACCCAGGACGACCGTGTCGTTGTTACCGCACGCTTCCTCACGGGCACCAACGAGGACGAGGCCATCGTTCGCGTCCAGGCCAAGGTCCGCGCCAATTTTGACCGGCTTCCCCTTGGCATTCCCGAGCCGCTGATGGTCGCGCGCGGCATCAACGATGTGGCGGTGGAAGTCCTGACCCTGTCGCCCAAACCGGAAGCGGCGGCGCGCTGGAACGAGAAGGACCTTTATGCCCTCGCCACCAAAGTGCAGGCCGAACTCGCCAAGGTCGATAATGTCGGGCTGACCTATATCCAAGGCGGGTCTGCCGACGAGATCAGTGTCGAGCCCGATCCCGAAAAACTGGCACTCTACGGCGTCACGCTGCAGCAGTTGGAAGCCAAGGTCAAAGGCGCCAATCAGGCGTTTCTGGCCGGGCAACTGCGCGATGGCGGGCGCATGGTCGAAGCCGTCGCTGGCAAAACGCTGAACGGCATTCCGGACATCGGGCTGCTTCTGGTCACGACACGTGACGGCCGCCCGGTCTATATCCGCGATTTGGCGACGGTGGTCGTCGGGCCCAGTCCGGCCGAACACCACGTCTGGTCGTTCAACCGAGCGGGCAAGAACAACTGGTCCACCGTTCCGGCGGTGAGCATCGCCTTTGCCAAGCGGCACGGTGCCAACGCCGTGGTGGTGGCTGAACAACTGATCAAGCGCACCGATGCGCTGAAGACGTCCGTCATCCCGGCGGGCATCAATGCCGAAGTCACCCGCGATTACGGCAAGACTGCCAACGACAAAGCCAACGAGCTGTTGTTCCATCTGGCGCTGGCGACGGTTTCCATCGTGCTTTTGATCGGATTTGTGGTCGGCTGGCGCGAAGCGGCGGTGACGTTGATTGTCATTCCGACCACCATTCTGCTCACCCTCTTCGCTGCCAATTTGATGGGCTACACCATCAACCGCGTCAGTCTGTTCGCGCTGATCTTCTCGATCGGTATTCTGGTCGACGACGCCATCGTGGTGATCGAAAACATCTCCCGCCACTGGGACATGAACGACGGCCGCACGCGCCTGCAAGCCGCCATCCAGGCGGTGGCGGAAGTGGGCAATCCCACCATCGTCGCCACGTTGACGGTGATCGCCGCCTTGCTGCCGATGATGTTCGTCTCTGGCATGATGGGCCCTTATATGGCGCCGATTCCTGCCAATGCCTCGGCGGCGATGCTGTTTTCGTTCTTCGTTGCCATGGTGGTGGCGCCGTGGGCGCTGTTGAAACTGGCGGGCAAAGAGGAAAAGGGCGGGCTGAAAGACGAGCCGCATAGCGAAGGTGCCATCGGCCGCTTCTATCGCCGTGTTGCCGGTCCGATCATATCGAGCCGCGAGAACTCCAAGAAGTTCCTCAAGTACGTCGCCATTGCGACCGGCCTTGTCTGCATTCTGTTCGTGACCAAGAACGTTACCGTCAAGCTCTTGCCGTTCGACAACAAGTCCGAACTGTCGGTAATGGTGGACCTGCCGGAAGGCGCGTCGGTGGAAGATACCGCGCGGGTGCTGTTCGAAGCCGCCGCGATCACCCGGAAGCTGCCGGAAGTCACGTCCATCCAGGCCTATGCCGGAACGCCGGCGCCGTTCAACTTCAACGGCTTGGTGCGCCATTCTTACTTGCGCGAAAAGCCGGAAATGGGCGAGTTGCAGGTCAATCTGACCGACAAGTCCGACCGCAGCCGCGAGAGCCATGCCATTGCTCTCGATTTGCGCCGGCAACTCGTCAGCCTGAAGCTGCCGCAAGGCGCGGTGGTCAAGGTGGTGGAAGTGCCACCCGGGCCACCGGTGCTGGCAACGCTGCTCGCCGAAATCTATGGCCCGGATTCCAAAACCCGCCGCGCCGAGGCCGAACAACTCAAACAGATTTTCAAGTCGGTCCCCTACATCGTCGATGTCGACGACAGCTATGGCCAGCCGCGTCCGCGCCTGCGGATCACCATCGATCAGGACCGCCTCGAATACTTCGGCGTCGAGCAGGCCGACGTTTACGACACCATCCAGGGATTGCTGGGCGGCGTGGCCGTCGGCTATTCGCATCGTGGCGAAGACCGCGATCCGATGAAGATCGTGGTGCGGCTGCCGAAGGACGATCTCGTCTGGACCCACAAGCTGGAATCGACACCCATCGCAGCCAATGCCATTCCCGGCAACAAGGCGGTGGTGGAACTCGGCGACGTCGTCCACATCAGCCGCGAGCCCGGTACGCCGGTGATCTTCCGCCGCGACATGCACTACGCCGATATGGTCACGGCAGAGTTGGCCGGACAGTATGAAGCGCCGATCTACGGCATGATGGCGGTCAATGATCTGGTCAAGAAGCACAATTGGGGTGCGCTGACCCCGCCGAAAATTCTGCTCCACGGCCAGCCGCAAGACGAATCCAAGCCGTCGCTGCTCTGGGACGGCGAATGGGAAGTGACCTACGTCACCTTCCGCGACATGGGCGCGGCGTTCGGCGTGGCCCTGCTCGGCATCTACATCCTGGTGGTGGCGCAGTTTGGCAGTTTCAAGCTGCCTTTGGTCATTCTCACGCCGGTGCCGCTCACCTTGATCGGTATCGTCATCGGCCATTGGCTGTTCGGGGCGCCGTTCACTGCCACCTCGATGATCGGTTTTATTGCGCTGGCCGGCATCATCGTGCGCAACTCGATCCTGTTGGTGGATTTCATCCGTCACCGGCAGGGGACAAAACCGCTGAAAGAAGTTCTGCTCGATGCCGGCGCGACACGCTTCCGGCCCATCCTGCTCACCGCGCTCGCCGCGATGATTGGTGCGGCCACCATCCTCACCGATCCGATCTTCCAGGGCCTCGCGATCTCGCTGCTGTTCGGTCTTGTCTCCTCAACGATCCTGACGGTGCTGGTGATCCCGGCGCTCTACGTCTGGCTGCGTGATCCCGAACGGCCGCCGTCTGGTCCGTCGCGGGCGCGTCGCGTGTTCGACATGGCGGGCGTGAAGGCGATAGCGTTGTGGCAAAATATTCAGCCTGGTCTGAGACGTGGGCGCGAAGTCCTTAGGCCTCTCCGCGATGGGCTCGCTGCGCGCTTGGCACCGCTTGTGGGACGACTACGGACCGCCTTGGTACGCCGCTTCCCCGCAATGTTCGACCCGCAACACCGAGCGTGACCTCCGCCGATCACACGGCAGCTTCGGTTCCAAACTGGAGGCGGCCCGCCATGCGGATCAAGTCGGCCAGGGTCGCCGCGTGCATCTTTCGCATGATCTGAGCCCGGTGTGCCTTGACCGTCGATTCGGTCGTGCCGAGAGCGGCACCGATCTGCTTATTGAGCTGGCCCTGAACCAGGATTGCCATCACCTGTCGCTCGCGTTCGGTCAGCGAAGCGAGACGTTCGCGCAAATCGGCGATCGAACGTTCCTGCTCGCGTCGCGCACGGTCGGATGCCAGGGCATTTTGAATGGCGTCGAGGAGGTCCTGGTCCCGGAACGGCTTGGTCAGGAACTCTACGGCCCCAGCCTTCATCGCTCGCACCGACATCGGAATATCGCCATGGCCGGTGATGAAGATGATGGGAATCTGATCGCGCACGGCGATCAATTCGCGCTGGAATTCCAGGCCGCTTGCGCCCGGCAGACGCACATCAAGGACAAGGCAGCTTGGAACGTTCTGACGCGTATGGGCCAGGAATTCCCGCGGCGAGCCGAAACCGACCATTTTCAGCCCAACGGATCGCAGCAGACCGGATAGCGCCGCGCGGATGGAATCATCATCGTCGATCACATAGACGATGGCATCGTCTTCAATCATCTCGCCCTCCGTTCAAGGGAATGGTGATGGTGAATTGCGCGCCGTGCGGCAACGCAGGAGTGGCGACGAGGACGCCCCCATGGGCCTGCACAACCGTCCGGCAAATCGACAGCCCCATACCCATTCCGTCGGCTTTTGTGGTGACGAAGGAATCGAACAGCCGCGCCAATACTCCATCCGCAAAGCCCTGTCCGTCATCGCGGAAGGTGACTTCTAGGTCCTCCTCAGGCGTACGGCGGGCGGCGATCCACAGGTGGCGTGGACGATCTATGGTCTGGGACAGAGATTCCACGGCGTTCGTGATCAGGTTGACGAACACCTGTTGCATTTGGATGCGGTCGCCGGCAAACGCCGGCAGGGCCGGATCAATGTCGGAGTGAACCGTCACGCGGTGCTTTTCGATTTCGGCCTGCAGCAAGGCCAAGACTTCATCGAGACTGGCGCGGAGTGAGACTTGCACCGGCTCCACCAGCACGCTTTTCACCATAGCCCGTATGCGAGTGACCACCTGACCGGCGCGTTCGGCGTCCCGCACGATCCGCTTGGCAGCTTCGCGGGCTTCGTCGAGTTCTGGTGTTGGTGCGTTTAGCCAGCGCACACAGGTGTCGGCGTTGGTGACGATGGCGGCGAGCGGCTGGTTGATCTCGTGGGCGATGGAGGCGGCCATTTCGGCCATGGAGGTCAGCCGGGCAGCGCGCGCGAGTTCGTTGCGGGTGGTGTCCAGTGCGGCTTCGGTACGTTGTCGCTCGGCCATTTCCGCAACAAGGGCATTGTTGGTCCGCTGCAGTTCGGCTGCGTTCGTCTGGAGCTGCCGGTGCGCTTTGCGTAAGGTCTCTTCGGTCTGGCGGCGGTGTTTATAAAGGGCGTCGCCAACAAAGGCACAGACGGCGAAGAACACGAACAACAAGACGTCGCGACCATGAAGGCCGTGATCCGATCGCGAGACGCCATAGAAATAGAGCCCAAAAGGTACCGATACGGCGACCGCAAAGAAACCCGGTCCGCGGCCGCCAAACCATGCCGCCGTAGCGATGGCGGCGAAGAACGGAAAAAGCGAAGGGCGCCTGACGTAAATATGCTGCAAGACTGCGGTCGCCAGCAATGCCAAGCCGACAAGCAGGAGAGCAATGAGATAGGGTGTCAGGCGCTGGAGAACGTCCCGCCCGCTTTGATCCGCAGACGGACTACCCCATAGAAAATTTGCCGCAAGTCTCCGCATCCGACCTCCAAAGAGGCCGTTCGCCTGGAGAACAACCTCTGCAAAGCAGAAGCATCAGAGAGGCGACAGATGGATGAAGGATTTGCGACAGTTCCATTACAGCAGGCGACGTCACGTAGGCTTTTCTTGGCGCCCGTTGCTCAAGAACTCGGCGCGGACCGCCGCCCATTTTTGCGGTGACACCTTCCAAGAAGCACGAGCGTCCTGCAGAACGAGCAGAAGTTCGTGAACGGCGGCTTCGGTACTGGCGAAAGTGTTACGCTTGGTAATGCCGCGACGGCGCAGCTTTTCGGTAACCGACTCGACCGCTGAGGTCGTGCACAGTACGTCGCGCACGGTTGGCGACATTGCAGCGGTCGACGCTGCCAACGCCCAATTGCGCCGCCAGAACGCTGCAACAACGGGATTGTCCCGCAGCGGGGCCAGTGCCGTAAGATCGGCTAGTGTCACGGCAGGATGCGCCTCCACGAAGAACCGAAGGAGATGAGCCGCGGCCGGTCCGCGTGCGGCGGGCCGCAGGTATTCCACTGATTCCTGGACGAGGTGTTTGATGCTTCGAACCGCACGGGCAGAATGAAATATGCTCCTGACGGCGATTAAAGCGGTGTCGCTCTCCGCCACCGCGATGCCGAACTCGACCACACCCCGGCCGCGAAGTTGGTCGATCGCGGATGCCCAGGGATGAGCTGCCGGTGTGTGGTCGATCCAAAAGCCGATGATATCCTTGGTGCCGTCCGCCAGGACACCGAGCGCAAGATGGAGGCGCTTGGCGCTCAAGAGTTCGTATTCGCGAACCTTTACGATGAGGGAGTCGAGGAAGACCATCGCATAGCCGGACTCAAGGCGTCTGTTCCGCCACAGATCGAGGTCGTCTGCTACCGTCCTCACGGGATAGGGGGCACACGGCAAACCGAATAGCGCCTCTATCCGTCCGCGCGTCTCGCGCGGCGTATTAGCCGGTCTACTCAGGCCGGCTTGATGTTGAAGGTATCGGTTTGGCACAGCGACCATCGTGTGAAGCTACGGTGGCAGTATCGTTGCGAGGCCACGACAAGGTCTATTGGCCGCGAAGATGACGAAATCCTCGCAAAGGACTATGCCGCGTGCCGATGGTTGAGGACGTTTTTCAAGCCGTACTCGTTGCAGGCCCAGAGACTTGCGTCAGTTTCATTACAGTGGTTCCCCCAAACGCTTCAGCGATGGTCTAACTGGATCGTCCTATCGGCTAAGTGCACTCAACCCCAATCCCAATAGATAAACCGTTGCCGTCCCCGTAAGCCTGCACCGCGCGTAGCGAGCGCCGAAAAGGCGCGCGTGCAATCGCAACGATGGGTATTCCAATCGAGGGGTCCGAGCGGGACTTCTCGGAAAAACGAGGGGTTCTATGAGAAAAGCAGGTACACTGATGGCTGGTGTTGCCGCCATCGCTCTAGTGGTGTCTCCGGTCTATGCCGCCAAAGCTCGGTCAACCGGAACATCTGAGGCCACGCCACCGGCCGTTGCTCAACCGGACCCGCGCGTCGATCAGTTGGAACAGCGGATCGATGCTTTGGAAGCCGAATTGCAGCAATCCGAAATGCATCAAGCTGCCGATCACAACAAGGTGGATTCCTGGAAACCGCTCGGCGGCTGGTGGGATTCGACCAAGATCAGCGGGCGCATGTATTACGACATCACCAACATTACCAACAAGAACAACGGCACCAACGCCAGCTATAACGGCACCAGCTTCGACATCAAGCGCTTCTATGTCGGCATCGATCACGATTTCAACAAGATCTTCTCTGCCAACGTGACCACCGACTTTACCTATGATAGCTCGGTCAGCGCCAGCCAGATTTATCTTAAAAAGGCCTATCTCCAGGCCAAACTCGATGATGCCGTTATCGTGCGCGTCGGTTCTGCGGACCTGCCGTGGATTCCGTTTGCGGAAGACGTTTACGGGTATCGCTTCATCGAAAACACAGTTGCCGATCGTACCAAGTTCGGCACTTCGGCCGATTGGGGTGTTCACGTCCTCGGCAAGCTGCCGGGCGGCATTTTCAGCTATCAAGTGTCGGCGGTCTCTGGTGTCGGCTACAAGAAGGCCGGCTCGACTGCGTTCCGTGCGGAGCAGCCCGACGTCGAAGGCCGTCTCAGCGCCGATTACATGGGCTTCACCCTGGCCGTTGGCGGCTACTGGGGCAAGCTGGGTGCCATGCACTCGGATACGACCTATCACGATGCCACGCGCTTCAACGCGCTGGCAGCTTACAAGATCGAAGGCCTGAAGGTTGGTGTGGAGTACTTTACGGCCTCGAACTGGACGCAGGTGAAGTCGGCGACTTCCTCAAGCGGATGGGGCGTTTCGCCGTTCGCGTCATACGATTTCACTCCGGAATGGAGCGTCTTCGGCCGCTACGACTACGTAAAGCCTTATTCGGATGTTGCGCGTACCAACTTTAAAAACGACTACTTCAATATCGGCGTCAAGTACACGCCGGTCAAGATTGTCGATTTCGCGTTGGTGTACAAGCACGATGCGGGTTACGGCGGCTTCTTCGGTGATGCCAACGGTACGATCGGCGGTACCGCCTTCGCGCCCGGCAACAGCGGCCATTACGATGAAGTTGGCCTGTTCGGGCAGGTTCGGTGGTAAGCTCTATTCGCCGGTCCGCTGCGAGCAATTGCGGCGGTGCCGGTCCCGGACTTGCGGTGTGGAAATCGAAACCGAGCGTCCGTGTACGGACGACATGAAAATGAAAGGTATGGCATGAAGAAGTTTCTGAAAGCCGGGCTTACTGCCGTCGCTGCTATGGCCGGCGCAGCCCTTATCGCAACCAGCGCTATGGCCGCCGACATCACCGGCGCCGGCGCGACGTTCCCTTATCCGATCTACGCCAAGTGGGCCTCGGCCTATAAGACCAAGACCGGCATCGGCCTGAACTATCAGTCGATCGGCTCCGGTGGCGGTATCGCTCAGATCAAGGCGAAGACCGTCACGTTCGGCGCCAGCGACATGCCGCTGAAGCCAGCGGAACTCGATGCGGCCGGTTTGGTCATGTTCCCGACCGTTATCGGTGCCGAGGTTATCGTCTACCATCTGCCGGGCATCAAATCCGGCGCACTGGTGATCGATGGACCGACGCTAGCCAATATCTACCTGGGCAAGATCACCAAGTGGAACGATCCAGCCATCAAGAAGTTGAACCCCGGCGTGAGCTTGCCGAACATGAGCATCCTCGTGGTGCATCGTTCGGACGGTTCGGGTACGACATTTATCTTTACCAACTATCTTGGCAAGGTCAGCGGCGAGTGGGCCAGCAAGGTCGGCTCTTCGACCGCGGTTGAATGGCCCACAGGCATCGGCGCGAAAGGCAACGAAGGCGTTTCCGGCAATGTAGCGCAGACCGTCGGGTCCATCGGCTATGTCGAATATGCCTACGCGATGCAGAACAATCTGCCGTGGATGCGCATGAAGAACCACGACGGCAAGATCGTTAGTCCGTCCATGGAGTCCTTCCAGGCTTCCGCGTCTCATGCGGATTGGGCCCACGCAGACCACTTCTACATGATCCTCACCGATCAGCCCGGTGCGGAGTCTTGGCCGATCGAGAACCCGACCTTTGTGCTGTTCTACAAGAACCCGTCCGACAAGGCGGGCAGCAAGACGGCTCTCGATTTCTTCAAATGGGCCTATGCCGACGGCGACAAGATGGCCGAGAGCCTGCTGTATATCCCGCTTCCGAATAGCGTGGTGAAGGTGATCGAAAACAGCTGGAAGCAGATCCAGGGTTCGGGAATGTAACTTGATTCAGTTTTCGGAGGTAATTGGAAGAGGGAGCTGCAAAGCTCCCTCTTTTTTCGCACTCAGTGCTGATGATGGTCGTGGTCGCCGCTGCACTCGCACATGCCGGCTTCGGTCAGGGGGTGGATCACGCCCATCATGTAACCCGCTACGGCTGCCGCAGGCGGAATGTCCCGCGCCACCACGGTGGTGATACCGCGTTTCTGCATGCGTTCGACAAAGCAGCCGCCGGCGCTTCCGGCGATGAGCACTTCGATGCCGTCGAGCGGGTGCTGCCCGCCCTGGAAATTGTGGATGGTCTGGTCTTCGTTGATGTCGATGCGGGCGATTTCCACCGGGTCCTTGCCAGTCTCGGCTTCGTACACAAGGAAGCGGGCGGCATGACCGGCATGACCGGAAATCGTCTGAAAGTCTTCACTGGCAACGGCGAACTTCACGGTATTCTCCAATTCAATGTTGAGTCCAGGCAAGATAACCACCGTTCATGCTGACAGCATTTTTGTAGCCGTGACCGAGCAGGAACTGCACCGCCTGGGCGCTGCGATGGCCCGAGCGGCAATAGACGATGAGCTTGCCCTTCTTGGGCAGAGCGGAAAAAGTGTTCGGCAAATTGTCGAGCGGCATCAAGATGGCGCCCGGGATGGTGCCTTGGGCCGTTTCGTCGGGGCGCCGCACGTCGACGATCGTGATTTTGCCACCCAACGCGATCAGGCCGCGCACCTGGGCCGGTTCGATGAGCGGGACTTGCTGCAGAGCTTGGGCTTGCGCAGCGACTGGCGTCGTGCCGACAAGCGCGGCCGAAAAAGCGAGTGCAAAAGCGGCCAAGGTAGATTTGATACTGGACATTACTTCCCCTCATTATTGGGTGTGGTCACGCAACGCGCGCGTGACCACGCATTTTGTTGATTGATTTGATTACCACCAGCAGCCGCCCATACCACGGCCCATACCTCTACCGCGTCCCATACCGCCACCCCACCGTCCATTTCCTCTGTAGGCGGTGAAGTCCTGTTGAATTTTTGCTTTCTGATCGGCCGGAAGCGCATTCCACTTGACGGCAAGATCGCCTGCAAATTTCTTGCGTTCGGCGGCACTCATTGCCATGACTTTGTTACGGAAGTCCCAGCGGTACGAACGCATGTCGTTGAAGGACATTGCTGCGGTTGCCTTCTGCACTTCGGCAAAGTGCATCATGCGCTGCTCGGGTGTAAGGAACCCCATAACGCCGTTGCCGTAGCCGGCACCACAATAGGGCTGTGCGGGCGCGGGTTGGGCCATCGCGGGTTGTGAGGTTGCACTCAACAGACACGCTACCGCCATTGCTGGTAACAAGAAGTGATATCGTGACATTGCACGCTCCCTTCGTGAGGTTCCTGCCGGCAGCTTTGCTGTCCAGGTGATGTCGTTCCTTGGCAGGCGATGTTCCGCCATTTGACAAGGCGCTATTATTACCCCATTATGAACGTGCGTTCAATAGTACCATATATTCGCAGGTCCAAGACAATCCGCGCGGCAGCGAGTTTTTACGGCCCAGAAATAGTCCCATGAGACCGAAGAAGAGCCGATTTGTTCAGAGCAGCCCGTCGGTTCGCTTTTTCAAGCCGCGTGCGATACCGCTCGCCGAACTTGAGATCGTGACCCTGAAAGACGAAGAGTGGGAAGCGATCCGCCTCGCCGACTACGAGAAGTTGAATCAAGAGACCGCGGCGCAGAACATGGGTGTGTCCCGGCCCACGTTTTCGCGCGTCTTGGCGAGTGCGCGTGCGACCGTTGCGAAGGCGCTGGCGGAAGGTTGTGCGCTTGCGATCGGTGGTGGTGACTTCCAGCTGCAATGCAATGCAACGGCCGCAAAGGTCCGCAAACCGCCGGAACGGCTATGATGCGCAGGCGGGGCCGATGAACGCGGCTTTCCTATTTGAGCCAGCTTTGAACGTCTCCCGGCTTCGGTAGGCCACCGGCGTGGACGAGCTTTCCTTCGACCATCACGCCAGGCGTAGATGCGACACCGGCCCTGGCGATTTCGGCATAATCGGTGACTTTTTCGATCTCGACCTCGACGCCGAGTTTGGCAGCTTCGGCTTTCACCATATCTGCGGTCTGCTGGCAGCGGTTGCAACCTGGGCCGAATACTTTCACGTGTTTCATGGGAACCCCTCCTAGAGGAACAGGATGTTGAACAGATAGCCGACGGCGAGAATGCCGGCGGCAACGGTACCGGCGAAGACGGCGATCAAGCGCAGACTTAACACCTTGCGTAAAATGATCATCTCCGGCAACGAAAGCGCGGTGACGCTCATCATGAAGGCCAGTACCGTGCCGAGAGCCGCACCTTTTTCCAGCAACGCCTCAACCACCGGGATGACGCCTGCCGCGTTCGAATACATTGGCACGCCGAGCGCCACCGCGGCAGGGACGGACCACCAGGCGCCGCGTCCCATAATCGCCGCCAGAACACCATTCGGGACATAGCCGTGAATGAAGGCTCCAACGGCGATACCGGCGACGACCCATAACCAGACTTTGCCGACGATGTCCTTGACCGCGTCAATGCCGGCGTCAACGCGCTCAGCGGCGGTGATCTTGTGGCTCGGTAGTTCAACTGGCGCGGCCCTGAGGGCCTGAACCCAGGGTTCGAGCCAGCTTTCCAGATGCAGCCGGCCGATCACCCATCCGGCAACAATGGCGATCGCCAGACCGAAGCCGAGATAGACCGCGGCCACCTTCCACCCCACAAGGGCGAACAGAAGGCCTAAGGCTACTTCGTTGATCATCGGCGAGGCGATCAGGAACGAGAAGGTGACGCCCAAAGGGACGCCGGCTGACACAAAGCCGAGAAACATCGGCACGGCCGAGCAGGAGCAGAACGGTGTGACGATACCCAGCGAGGCGGCGCCAACGTTGCCCACGAACTCGTTCTTGCCCGCCAGAAAGGCACGGGTGCGCTCGACCGAGAAAAAGGTGCGGATGACGCCGACCACAAACACGACAATGGCCAGCAGGAGGAGAACCTTCGGCACCTCGTAGATGAAGAAGGCCGCCGCGGCATAGAGCGCGCCGTTACGGGTCAAAGGCAGGACGGAGGCGAACCAAGCCGAGGCTGGCGCCAGCGCAAGATAAGCAGCGGTCCACAGAATGATTCCGAAAGCAATGCGTAACCACCAAGCGAGTATGGGGCGCTGGGAGGCGGTTATGTTGCTCATGCGGCTCTATCCTTCGGAATTTTGGAGGCGGAAGCCGCAGTGACGACTGTCTTGATAATCGCCTTCATGCTTGGCGCAAGCGCTGGATTGAGACGATAGCGCACCCATTGGGCATCGCGACGGTCCACCACGAGGCCAGCATGCTTGAGCACGGCCATATGGCGGGACATGCGCGACTGCGTGGCGTTCAAGTGCTCCATGAGCTTGCAGACGCAACACTCCTTGCCATCCGCCAGCAAGAGTACGGCACCGAGCCGGGTGGGATCAGACAGGGCAGACATGAGAGCGATTACGTTGTTCATGCGAAATACCGCTTATGCGTATATCCGCATGTAAATGAGTGCGGCGTGAGAGTCAATGCCTGGTGCCGTTCTGGCGGCCATCAGCCGTTGGGCGTGATCGAAATCGAAATCGGTCTTAGTGTGGCCAAACCAACTCGAAGTGCGGGCCGCAAAACCATCACCATCCGCCTGCCTCGGGCCGATGAGGGCCTCAATTGAAAACCATGCCGCCGTCGATGATGAGCGCCTGGCCGGTCATGTAGTCGGAATCCGGGCCAGCGAGGTAGGAGACGCAAGCCGCCACATCCTCCGGCTCTGAAATGCGGCCGAGCAGCACGGTTTTCGCCCATTGTTCGAGACCCCATTCCAGGGATTTGCCGTTTTCTTTCGCTACTTTTCCGGCGATGCCCTCCATCATCGGGGTCCGTACGATACCCGGACAATAGGCGTTGACGGTGATCCCGAGCGCGGCCAGATCCTTCGCGGCGGTTTGGGTAATGCCGCGGATGGCGAACTTGGTAGCCCCATACACCGCCAGATCGGGGTTTCCCACCTGACCGGCCTGTGAAGAGGCGTTGATGATCTTGCCGATGATATCGCCGATCTTCGCCGGTTTGCGCGTCTTGAAATGCTTCACCGCCGCCTGAATGCCCCAGTACGTCCCGCCGACGTTGACATCAAATACCTTGCGGTAGATTTCCGGAGTAATCTCCTCGATCGGGGTTACCGGGCCAAGGCCGGCGTTGTTGATCATCACATCCAGACGGCCAAAACGGGTGACCACCTCTGCCACCGCCTTAAAGACCTGATCGCGCTGGGCGACGTCCACGGTGACGGCAAGTGCTTCGCCGCCGCCGCCGGTAATTTGTTTGGCGCAATCATTGGCGGTGTCGGCATTGAAATCCAAGCAGCCAATGGCGAAGCCATCGTTGGCGAGACGGATCGCGATGGCCCGGCCGATGCCCTGACCGGCACCCGTAATGGCGGCAACTTTACGCTGATTGCTCATGGTGTTTTCCTTTTCGCTGATGTTGTCGCGCTGCCAGTCGCCCGTGCTCTACCCCAGCACCACCTCAACCTTGTGAACTTTGCCGTCGTCGGCCAGCGGGATGCGCAATGGGGCCTGGGGCAGGGGGAGGCCGTCGAGTTTGGCGGACGTGATCCCGCGGCAGAGACCCTGCGGGTTTTCAACCACGATGTCGTAGCGCGCGGTGCCGTGCCGGTAGGTGAGTTCGAAGCCGGGCCAATGTTTGGGAATGCAGGGATCGAGCGTCAAGAACGCGCCGTGGCGGGTGAGACCAAGGATGGATTCGATCCCGGCGCGATAGAGCCAAGCCGCCGATCCGGTGTACCACGTCCAGCCGCCCCGTCCGGTGTGTGGCGGTTCGGAATAGACGTCGGCGGCGACCACATAGGGCTCGACCTTGTAGCGGCGCACGCTGGCACGGCTGCTGGCGTGATTGATCGGATTGAGCAGCGCGAACAGCTCCGCGGCCTTGTCGCCGTTGCCGAGCATGGCCTGGGCGATGATCGACCAAGTGGCGGCATGGGTATATTGCCCGCCGTTTTCGCGAATGCCGGGCGGATAACCTTTGATATAGCCCGGATCGAGCGGCGTGCGGTCGAACGCGGGAGTGAATAGCAACGCCAGCCTGGATTCGCGCTGGACCAGGAATTCGTCGACCGCGTTCATCGCTTGCGCGGCACGGCCAGGGGCGGCGGCACCGGACATCACACTCCAGGATTGGGCGATGGAGTCAATCCGGCATTCGCTGTTGGCGGCGGAGCCGAGCGGCAGTCCGTCATCGAAATAGGCCCGCCGGTACCAGGCGCCATCCCAGCCGTTTTGTTCGAGCGCCGCGCGCAGCTCGACGGCGTGATTGCGCCACGTTGCGGCACAGGTCTTGTCGCCGCGTGCTTCGGCCAACGGCGCGAAGGCTGTGAGCGTCGCGTACAGGAACCAGCCGAGCCAGATGCTTTCGCCTTTGCCCTGATCCCCGACGCGGGTGAAACCGTCGTTCCAATCGCCGGTCCCGATCAGCGGCAGCCCGTGAACGCCCGTGGCCAAGCTGAAGTCGAGCCCGCGGGCGCAGTGTTCGAACAGGGACGCGGTCTGATTGGATTGCGACGGTTGGAAATAGGAGTCGTATTCGCCGGGTTTGAGGGCCGGTCCCTCGACGAAAGGAACTTGCTCGTTTAGCACCGCCTCGTCACTGCTGGTTTCGACATAATGTGCGGCGGCATAGGCGAGCCAGACGCGGTCGTCCGAAACGCGCGTGCGCACGCCTTGGCCGTAAGGCGGCAACCACCAATGCTGCACGTCGCCTTCGCTGAACTGCCGGGCGGCGGCGCGGAGCAGATGCTCGCGCGTCATCGCGGGGCGCGCCAGCGCCAATGCCATGCTGTCCTGAATCTGGTCGCGGAAGCCGAAGGCGCCGCTTGCTTGGTAAAACGCCGAGCGCGCCCACAGGCGACAGGCCACGGTCTGATACAGCAGCCAGCGATTGAGCATGATGTCCATCGCCCGGTCTGGGGTTTTCACCTGCACGGTGCCGAGCAAATCATCCCAGTGCTTCTGCACGTCACGGAAGCAGGCATCGAGATCGACGGTGCGGTAATGGGCAATCAGGAAGCGCGCATCGGCGACACTGGGAGACTGCCCCAGGAAGACGACGATTTCGGTGCTTTCGCCGGGTGCCAGGGTCACGGTTGTCTGCAGCACGCCACACGGATCGAGACCCGCGCCGGTACGGCCGGAGAGCGACTGTGCATTCTCCGCCAGCGCCGCAGGATTATCGAGGGTTCCGTTGCGGCCGACGAACTCCCGCCGGTCTGCGGTCCACGATGTCTCGCGGCCGGCAAAATCCATGAAGGCGATGTGGGCGCCAAAAGCCGTGCTCCAGGGATTGCGGGCAAACAGCGCCCCGGTTGTGGCATCGCGTTCGGTCAGGAGGAAGGGCGCGCTGATCGCACGCGATGCTCCCAGCACCCATTCGGCATAAGCCGTGAGCGAAAGGTGACGAGTTTGCGATGTGGTATTGCGGATCCGAAGCCGCGATATCTTGATCGGATCGTGCAGCGGAACGAATTGGGTGAGATCGAGTCTGATGCCGTGTGCGTTGTGTTCGAACCGGCTATAGCCTTGACCGTGCCGCACGAGATACGGCGCCGCCTCGTCGCGGATCGGCAGCGCGGTCGGGCCCCACAACGCGCCGCTGTCTTCGTCGCGCACGTAAAGGACTTCGCCCGGCCGGTCGATGACCGGATCGTTCGACCACGGCGTCAACTGGTTTTCCTTGCTGTTTCCGGCCCAGGTATAACCCGTGCCTTCCGCCGCAACCTGAAAACCGAAAGCCTCGTTGGCAATCACATTGATCCATGGCGCCGGAGTCACCTGACCGGCCTTCAGGATCGTCACGTACTCGCGCCCGCCGGTGGAAAAACCGCCGAGCCCGTTGAAGAACTCGAGATCAGTAGGAACCGCCGTGAGGGGCGTGTCGACGGCAGCCTGGCGTCGCGGTGGCAGCGGGGCCGGTCCGCTGGTTTTGCGTAAGCGGCCGAGTTGATCGGAGAGGTTTCCCTGACGCGCTGCCAGCACGACGCGGGCGACGGCTGGAAGCAGCGCGCGGGTCTCTTGCGAAATAAGGTCGGCGCGCAGGACGAAGACGCCGCCGCTGGTCAAGTCCACGCCGGCACTTGGCGGGTGCTGACTCTTGCGCACCATGGTTTCGATGGCAACTTGAAGATCCTGGACGTAGGAGGACGAGCGCTCGTTCAGAATGACGAGGTCGGCGGCCAATCCCTTCATGCGCCAGTACTCGTGCGCACGCAGCATCTGACCGACCAAGGCGATATCCTCGATGGCGTCGATCCGTACCAGAACGATCGGGAGGTCGCCCGAGATGCTCTGGGCCCACAGTCCCGCCGGGCCGCCGCTACCCCGGCGGATGATGTCGGCCGCCGGGCGCGTGGCTGGACCGGCGTAGAGCACGTGGCCGGCCAAGCGCTGAAAATGTCTGGCGTCTTTTGCGGTGATGTCGAGGTGGCGCAATTGGACCTGCGCTTGCGTCCACGCCAGGGTGGCGGCACGGTCGAAGGCGCTGATGTCCTGATGCTTGTCGACCAGATCCAGCACGGCGGCGCGCGAGGATGCGACGATCGTCCAGAATGTCAGGCGCACGGTCTCGCCCGGCTGCACGCGGACGTGTCGGCGCATGGCGAAAATCGGATCGAGCACCGTGCCGACGCTGCCGCTGAGCGGCTGGCCGTCCCTGACCGCCGCCGGAACGCGCAGATTTTTCCCCCGGCCCAGGAACCGGGCGCGATCGGTTTCGATTTCGGTTTCCCCGACGGTTTCGCCTTCGACGACGGCCAGATGGGCGGCCCAGATTTCGGGTTCCGACGGCGAGCGCCGCCGCCGTGTCGCCAGCAGCACACCGGTCCGGGCGTCGTATTCGGTCTGGACGAACAGCTTGGAGAAGGCCGGATGGGCCATGTCAGCGGCCGGGGTTGCCAGCACAAGTTCGGCGAAGGAGGTAATCTCGATCTCGCGCGGCCTGAGGCCCGCATTGGTGAGCGACACCCGGCGCGCTTCAGCGTCGCTTTCAGAGGATACGACCACTTCAAGCAGGGTCGAAACGACGCCGTCGCGTCTGGCAATCTCGGTCTTGTCTTCGCTGTAGCGAACCTCGTAGCTGCTCGGTTCGGCGCCGCTGGGTTGATAGCCGGTGGACCAGATGTCGCCGCTTCTGACATCGCGCAAGAAGATGAACGAACCCCAGTCGTCGCAGGTCGGGTCCTCGCGCCAGCGCGTAACGGCGACATCGCGCCACCGGCTGTAGCCCGAACCGGCTGCCGTCAGCATGACGGTGTAGCGCCCGTTCGAGAGCAGTTGAACCTCTGGGGCAGGGCCGTGTGGCGAGCGGATGCGCCGAACCGTCGGCCGGTCCGGAACGTGCTCGGCAACGTTCAGGTTGGTATCCTCTGCCTTGGGGCGCGCGGCCACGATTTCACGCGGCGTGCGTTCCTGCAGCAGGAGTTCGGTCGCCTGGATGGCCGGCTCGGTGTGAAAACGGGTCCGCATTTTGCCGTCCAGCAAAGCGTTGGCAATCGCAACAATCGTCATGCCCTGATGGTGCGCCATGAAGGCGCGAATGACGGCGCAGTCGGCGTCGTCGGGCAGCCGCGAGCGGGTGTAGTCCAAGGCTTCATAGAAGCCGTAACGTCCGCTGGCGCCGGCCGCTGTGAGCCGTGCGAAATTGCGGATCGCGCTCGCAGGATCGACCATGGTTGCCAGCGCCGTCGCATAGGGCGCCACCACCGCATTCTCGCCCAGGCCGCGCTTCAGCCCAAGCCCCGGCACGCCGAAATTGGAGTATTGGTAGGTGAACTCCATATCGCGGGCGTTGTAGGCCGATTCCGAGACGCCCCACGGCAGCTTGCGTTCGTTGCCGAAGGCGATCTGGCGATGGACGATGAGGCGGTTGGTGACTTCCAACAGGCTGCCGGCCGGTGCGCGCATCACCAGCGATGGCATCAGATATTCGAACATCGAACCTGACCACGAGACCAGCGCCGCCCCGTGTTCGATCGGTGTGACCGTCCGCCCGAGCCGGAACCAGTGCCGCGACAGCAGATCGCCCTTGGCAATGGCGAAGAAACTCGCCAGCCGCGCCTCAGACGCAAGCAGGTCGTAACAGCTTTCGTCGAGCCTGCTTTCCGCGGCGAGGTAACCGATCGAGAGAAGTTTGCGGCGCGGATCGAGCAGAAAGTCGAATTCCGTCGCGTCTGCCATCGCCCGTGCCGTCGTTTCGAGGGTAAGAAGACGTTCATTCAAATCAATGACGTATTCACCCGCAAGTTCAGCATCGCGCATATGGCTATCGATCGTTCGCTGGATCGCGCGCGTCCAGAACAGCATTTCGATGTTGGTATCGTCGGTACCGGCGAGCGCTTGCGCGATGTCCACGACGATGGCCGCATGTCTCGCGAGGTCGAGGAGCTGTGTGGGAATGTCCCCCGCAACGGGCGTCTGAATCGCCGCTTCCAATGTATCGAGTGCGCTTTCAAGCTCCTGCCATGTCAGGATTTCGGTGTGGCGGTCGTCGGGGCATTGGTTGATCGCGGCGCGTGCCAGAGACACGGCATCGTCGATACCGGCACACCAGCAGGCGGGCGCGACGGGGCTGTCGATCCATTCCCGGCAAGCATTGGCGACGGCGATCAGATGCCCGGCCAGATTGCCGCTATCGACGGTGGAAACGTAGCGCGGTTCCAGCGGCCGCAGGTCGCGCGTGTCGTACCAATTGAAAAGGTGTCCGCGGAAGTGCTCAAGCCCCCGCATTGTGGCGATGGTGGCTTCCAGGCGTTCGACGGTTTCGGTCGTCCCCACCCAGCCGAAGTCGCGCGCGCTGACGGCCGAAAGCAGATAGAGGCCCATATTGGTGGGCGAGGTCCGCGATGCAAGGACCGGCTTGGGATCCTCCTGGAAATTGTCGGGCGGCAGCATGTGGTCGGCCGCCGTGACGAAGGTTTCGAAGTAACGCCAGGTCCGGCGTGCGATCAGCCGCAAGGCGTGCCCATCCGATTCCGATACGGCAATGCGCCCGGCGACCAGTGGCGACAGGCTTACCCATCGCGCGACCGCGGGTGCGGCGATCCAAAGCAGGGCGAAGGGGATTGCGACCGGCCCCGCCGTGCCGCTTGTCTGCCAGACAATGAACGCGGCTGCGGCAGCGATGACGACGCTGCCCGCCATTCGGCAATAGGCGCCGGTGAGATCGAGCCGCGGCCTCGAATTGGCACCGGCCGCGGTGACCCATTCAAGCATATGGCGGTGGCTGACAAACAGGCGGTACAGCGTCCGGCAAATAGCGTCGCCCATCGACCATGCCTGATGGGCGAGGAACGTCACCGTCAACGCCGTCTGTGTCAGGGCTAGGCCGAGATCGTCGCCCAGTGCATCCAGATGACTGCGAACCGTGCTGCGGGACCGTCGTGGCATGACGGCGGCGAAAACCGGAAGCAGCGTCGGCACCGCAATGGTCGCCAGGACGAAGCATGTCCATAGCGCGGCATCGTGTTCCGGCAGTGTCCATGCCAGCAGCAATGTCAGAAGAGCAGCCGGGGCCGACAGCGTCCGCCTGAGATTGTCGAGCATCTTCCAACGGCCGATGAGTGGCAGCACCGATTTGGCGCCGGCACCGTGTGATGTGTCGCGGCGTCCGAAGATCCACGGCGCGAGCTGCCAATCGCCGCGGGCCCAGCGGTGTTGCCGGGCTACGGCAACGTCGTAACGAGCGGGGTATTCCTCGACAACTTCGACGTCCGTCGCCATCCCGGCGCGGGCAAAGGTGCCTTCGAAAAGATCGTGACTGAGAAGCGAGTTCTCCGGCACGCGATCGGTCAGGGCCGCCTCGAAGGCATCCACATCGTAGATGCCCTTACCGGCATAGGAGCCTTCGCCGAGCAGATCCTGGTAGACGTCCGAGACCGCCGATGCATAGGGATCAATGCCGCTGATGCTGGAGACGATGCGCTGGAACAGCGATCCCTCACGTCCGACCGGCAGCGACGGGGTCACGCGCGGCTGCAGCACCGCATAGCCTTCCACGACGCGTCCGGCAGAAGTATCGAACCGCGGCTGGTTGAGTGGGTGGGCCATCTTACCGATGAGCCTGCGAACGGTGTTGCGCGGCAGCCTTGTATCGGCGTCGAGCGTGATGACATATTTGACGTCGGCGGGCACGGTTGGCGGGCCGTCGGCGCCAGCTACAAACGTCGTATCGGTGGCGCCGCGCAACAGGCGGTTCAATTCCTGAAGCTTACCGCGCTTGCGCTCCCATCCGATCCACTGCTGCTGGGTTTCGTTCCACGCGCGCCGGCGATGCAGCAAGAGAAAGCGTTCGCCGCTGGGTGCCGGTCCGTATTGGCTGTTCAAACGGTCGATACCGCTCACGGCCTCGGCCAGAAGCGCGTCGTCATCGGCAGCGTGTTCCGTCGGCGCGTCACGCCAATCGGTGAGCAGCGCGAAGTGCAGGTCGCCATGCGGGCTTGCCAGATAGTGAACTTCAAGCCGCTCGATTTGCTCTTCGATCGCCGCCTTTGACGTCAGTATGGTCGGGACGGCGATGATCGTGCGCAAATTGGCCGGTATGCCGTCGGGAAGCGCCAGGCTGGGCAGCGGCGCCGCTCGGAACACAGCCGAAACCGCGCGGTTCACCAGCGCCACTGCGAGGTCTATAGCCGGGAATACGCCGAGCAATGCCAGCAAGACCAACGGCCAGCCGCCGGTTCTGAGCGTCAGCAGCGCCGCAGACAGCGCCACGGCCGCAATGCCAACGACGCAGCCGATATAACCTCGGATGCCGATCTGCGTGCCCCAGCGCAGAAACCTGCTCGACGGCGACGGGCGGAAACCGATGGTGTTCTCGAACCGGCGGCGGCCACCGGCAATCAGGTGATAGCCGGGATCGAGCGAGCGGACATCGTTGCCGCCAGCGGCTGCAATCAGGGCTGCGCGGGCGATTTCGAGCTCGGTCAGGGTCGAGCCGCGGCCCAATTCCTCAATCGCGTTGCGGTAAAGGTTGCGGGTCGGAAAATCCAGATCGGCAAAATTGCTGCCCGCTCGCAAGGTGTCGTCGACCAGGCTGACGTTCTCGAACAACTCTGTCCAATCCACGCCCGAGGCCGTACGCATGCTGGTGATGATGTTGCGCACCGTCACACTGGCAGCGCCTTGGCGTTGCTGCTCGGCATACACCATCTCGTCGGACGTGGTGCCGAGAGCCGCAAGCCGGTCATCCAGCCACTTGAGCGCAGGGGTGATCCGCGGATCTTGGTCCCGGAGCCGCTGCACAAGCTGCACTGCGAAGGTCGCTTCCAACGTACCCTGCTCGTAGTGCTTGAGGACGATATCGATGGGTTCGGCCGTCCGTCCGTTGACGCCGAGAAGACGGTCGGCCGCGTCGTTGGCTTCCTGGCGCGCGATCCGGCTGCTGACGATGCGGTTGGCGGCGCGGCGCAGATTTTCGACCAGCACGATCCTGAGCGTGATGGTCAGGGCCCATAATTCGCCGATGGTCAGGGGCTGGACGCGTTGATAGGCCCGGGCGAAGCGGGTGAGCGTGTCGGGATCGAAGCGGCTGTCGGTATGGGCAATGAACGCCCAGGCAATGGCGAAGACGCGCGGATAACCGGCGAAAGGCCCGTCCGCCAATTTCGGCAGCCGCCGGTAATAGCGCGGCGGCAGGTCGTCGCGCGCCTGGCGGATTTGTTCTTCGACCAAATGATAGTTGTCGAGCAGCCATTCGGCGGCGGGGGTGGTGGTTTGCCCGTCGCGGACAGTGCTGGCGATTTCGCGATAGGCCGCCAGTAAGACGGCTTCGTTATCCTTCAGCCGGGATGCCAGCGATTGGCGCAAAACCGGGGTCGTCGTGACGGGCTGCGCCGCGGCGAGGCTTTCGGCATGCTGTTCCAAGCGCTCGACGCTGAACAGTTCCTCGCGAATGGAGGTTTCCGTATCCCACGGCGAACCCTGCTTGTTGCGTCCGAAAATGGTTGGAAACGTGAAGTTCAAGTCGACCTTTCCGGCGCGCACGCCATTTGGTCCGCGGGCACGTGCCTGCGGGTGCGAGTCTCCCCCTACGTCTCGGTGTCGAAATGGGCTCTTCGCTAGTGACGCCTCCGGCCGCAGTCCTGCGGCAAAGGCCGAGCACTCTATTATGCAACGTGTCTTAGCACGTTTCAGTCGTCGAATTGTGGCGGTAAGCGCCCGGTTTTGAAGATAATGATGGGTTCATCGTCGTAGTCGCCCAGCTCCGCGTCGCCCGAACTGGAAAACGCGATGACGCCACATTTCGTTTCTGCGAGCCGTTCCGCCGTCCGGAGCGCGGCGTCGGCCGATTTGCAGGGAATCGGCGGGTCGGCCTTCAGACGATTGCCTTTGCCGGGATTGTATGTTTGGACGACATAAACGGTCTGTCTGGTCATGGGGTTCCCGGTGGGGGTGAGGCAATCGTTGCGTGCGGTCTTGTAATAGGCGCTTGTAACACCTATATCCAACCTGCGACGGCGTCCCGTCAGATGAAGCGCACTGTTCTACTCCCGATCCGCGTTATGTGCGTCCGGTCGAAACAGAAAAACTTTCAGACTGATAGTTTCGTTTGCGCCGCTCAGGCAGTTGCTTGGGCGCAACCCGATGCATTTAGGAAAAGTACATGACAATCGGAACAGTGAAGTTCTTCAATTCTGCCAAAGGCTTTGGATTTATTGCGCCGGAGAGCGGCGGCAAGGACGTGTTCGTCCATTCCAGCGCCGTCGAGATGGCCGGCATGCGCGTTCTCTCCGAAGGCCAGCGCGTCTCGTTTGAAATCCAGACGGACGTCAAGGGCCCCAAGGCCGTTAATCTGCAAGCGGCCTAGTTGTTTGGTTGGTCGACGGAGTCAAAAACGCTCCGTCGACGCCAACCGGCCCATGTCACGACAGGAGGTTCGCCTCATGAGCGATGCCGGGTTCCGGTTAAGTCGAATCCATGCCGAAGGCTGGAAGAAGGCACAGGAGTTGTCCGCGGTTGAGTCCGAGGACATGGATCTTACGCGCGCCGCGGAGTTGAATCCCTATCGGTCTGAACCCGAGCGGTCACGTTGGAACGCTGGTTTTGAAAAAGGGATTTGGGGTTAACCGGCACGGTCGTGCCTTTGCGTTACGCCAGTGCTGCGGATTCGAAGAGAGTTTCATCCCATGGCCAAATCATTCGTGCGTTTCGGCAAGCATCTGTCCATTCCGTCGACGGTTCAGATTAGGCACGAACTCCGAGCCTTCTGCGCCGCGGAAGACGTGCGCGAAGAATGTGCCGGCCACGAAGGTTTGCCGGTGATCGCGACGTGGGACGAAATCTACGCGCACCGCGCCGCCGCGGCAGCAGGGGCGTAGGATGGAGGCCGTCATGCCCGTAAGCGTCGCGATTGGCCAAAATTGGTCCGTATGGTATCCCAGCCGACGGCAATGGTTGCTCGCGACGGTGACAAGCCGCAGCGCCGGCAAAGCCACGTTGAAGTGCGACACGCGCTATGGCCTGGTCGTCGGCGACGACATGATAACGGCCGATGACGCCACCATTCTGGGAACATCCAATTTGTTCCGCTTCGTGGCGCAGAACGCATAGCGCATAGCGCTCGCTGTTCGAATTTCCGCCTCGTTTGACATCCGGCGCGAAGAGGCGCCCAACTGCCCAACCGTGCACATCATCCCGCTCATCGTTATGACTGCTTTCTTCACCTTCGCGCTGGTGGGGACGGTCGGGAAGCTGCTGTATGACGATTGGCGAGTCCGGCAATCGCTGCGACCGCCGCTGCCGATTGTTCTGCCACCGGAAAAGCCCGTAATACCTGTGGTTGATTAAACCCCGTTCGCTAGATCAGCGTTCCGGTGCTGGGAAGCCCGCCCTCGGGCGTGCCGATCACCCGCAAGTTGGGTGCCAGCGGATTTTCCGGCGGGCCGTAAGGCGGCAGCGGCGGCAAGACATCGACGATCGTGTATCCGAGGTTTTCCAGCCGGTGAACATAGGCTTCCGGATCCTCTTGGGGCGGAATCGTCATCTTTGTCAGGACATATTTCTGGCCAGGCCGGCGGAAGCTGATGACGTGTTTCACTGCGAAGTCCTTACACGACACTGCCATGGTTCGATGGCGTGGAAACTATCAATAGCACAAACGCATCCTGATAGTGAGTAAAGCAAATAAATATGCATGTTCGGTGATGACATCAGAGCCCCGAAGGGTGGGCGGGCAGCGACGGAACCGCGTTTTGCGCAGCACCATCGCCGCCTCCACCCCGGCGCACAGAACGCCCAAACCACGAAAGCTGCGCGCGTACTTACACACGCTTTCCGTGAGGGGCGCCGGCGCCAGACTGTAATGAGAGAAGAAAAGCTGGCCGTTGCGCTCCGAATCCACACAGAGCCGCTTTGCTTATATCGTGACGGACGCTTGCAGTTACAAGTCCAATAAGCGGAGCATCGCGAACAGAGAGGCGTTCGCCTTCAATCGTTCCTGGTGGCGTTGGCAGCGAGCCAAGCGCGAATTTGTTCCGGGTTGGCTGCCCAGACCTCGCCAGCCTTGTCGCGCGGGCGGAAGAACAGCGCGTCGCTTGGTCCGCGTTCCGGCGATTTGGCGCAGTCATCATCGGCGCTGTAATGGCGGAAGTTGCGCTCGACTTCATCCTCGAATTTCAACGAGACTTCCTGCTGTGCGTTTTCCCACGCCTTGCGCATCGCGCGCATCACCGACCAGCGCCGGAGCCCGGCGGGATGGGCCAGAAGAAGTTTCGCCAGTTCGGCGACGACTGCCTCGTTGCTATGCCACGGCCGCGTTCTGCTGGTGCGGAAATTGGGGTCGGTCCGGTCGTTCTGTTCCACGTATGTCAGAGAAACTCTCCTGCTCCAGAAATTCCGCGCCCGGCAATGTTGTTTCCGGACCGGCAAACATAACGTCGTGCCTATCCGAGAACTTCATCAAGCAAATGCCGATATTCCGCTGTCGCCCTTGCACTTTGTGCGGGGTTACCGAGTGGACCTGTCGAGCGGAAACTTGATCTGTCTCGGCCCGGCGCGCACGCCGAGCTTACAAAACAGCACTTCGACAAGTGCTTTGTGCACCATAGGACCTTGGCCCGAGATTAGCAATCGCAATTCCGAATTCGCATCGCGATGACCGTCGATGCGCCATAATTGACCGGTGTTTCTGGGCTAGAATGGACCAAGGGCCGCGAAGTGAGCGGTCGCGCTGCTGCCGGTAACCAACCCAGGCTGCGCTGATGCCCGCCGGGCGCGACAATTTCAGGAGACTCTCTTTGGTGCGAACAGGTTGGCGCCTGCAGGCGCTCGGATGGTATGCGGCTTTGCTGATCGTTGTTGGCGGATCGGCGGCATTTGGCGCGCCGGCAATTCCTCCGAATGCCCATCCGCACCAATACGGGACGGGATGGGAATGCAATCAAGGATATCGTCAAACCGGCGTGGCCTGTGTCGCGGTCAAGATTCCGGCCAACGCCTATGCGACTGATCTGGGGGAGGCAGGGTGGGAATGCGCCCGTGGCTACAAGGCCTTCGGGGCGGCGTGTGCGAAGATCAAGGTGCCGGACGACGCCTATCTCGCCACGGCGGGCGATGACGGTGCGGGGTGGCAATGCAATCGCGGTTTTCGTTCCGCGGGCGAGCACTGCGAAGCCATCAAAGTACCGGCGAATGCACATGCCATGGAATCCACCTACGGACGCGGATGGGCCTGTGACCGCGGCTTTCGTCTGATCGGTATGCAATGCCTGCTGGTCAAGATCCCTGCGCACGGCTATCTGGCCGATGTTGGCGACAGTTGGGAATGCGCGCGCGGATTTTATCGTCAGAGTGCCGCGTGTGCGGCGGTTGCAGTTCCGGCCCACGGCTATCTGAACACAATAGGGTCCGGTTGGGTCTGCGAACGAGGGTACCGTCAGGCGAGGTCGGCTTGTGTGGTGTTCGCCGTTCCGGTCCATGCGCACATGAATTACACGGGCGACGGATGGGATTGCGATCGCAGCTTCAGCCGAAACGGCACGCGGTGCCAGCTTGCGCATCCTTGACATGTCATTCGATGGCAAGGTTCGACGCGGACCGGCACACGCCTTCGTTGGCAATGCCGGTACTGCGGGGTGCGCGATTTAGACTTTTATCCGCCTGGGTTTGCGCGCCGCTGGCGGAGCAGGGGGCTTGGCGGCGGCTTCAGCGCGGTCGGCCTCTTCCTTGGCCAAGCGCAAGGCGCGGAGCTTTGCGATCTGTGCTGTGGCGGCGGCCTGCGCGCGATCGATTTCCTTGCGCACTTCGAGATCGCGGCGTTGGGAGGCGGCGAAATGATCTTGGGCGTTCTTGCGGGTTGCTTCGCGTTTGGCCGAAGGCGGCGTCGTGTCGTCAGACATATTTTTGCCTTTCTGGCCCCTGTGAGATGAAGACGAGGCGGCGGAATTGCACCGCCGCCTCGCTCAGTGACTGAAAAGCTCAAACCGCTTTCAGATTGGAGGCTTTGGCACCGCGCGCGTCGGGGACGACGTCGAACGATACCTTCTGGCCTTCGGCCAGCGAGCGCAGGCCGGCTTC
This sequence comes from Alphaproteobacteria bacterium UBA1301, assembly GCA_002307725.1. GTDB lineage: Bacteria > Pseudomonadota > Alphaproteobacteria > Micropepsales > Micropepsaceae > Rhizomicrobium. The sequence continues at coordinate 134,266 of DBUB01000010.1, forward strand.
CTGAACGGCAGTCATATGGACGAAAACGTCCTTACCGCCGCCGTCCGGCGCGATGAATCCGAAACCCTTGGCGGTATTGAAGAACTTCACTGTTCCGATGGTCATTGGTTTTCCCTTTAGAACGACCAGTTTCCGCACCGCGCAACACGCGTGGACGGACGTGGAAAACGAGAGCATCAGGTTTTGGGAAGGTCTCTTCTGTTCGGCTCGCTTTTGGCGGTCACAACCAGTTCGAGCGATCCGTCTGACGAGACGAAGTACCACGTAAGTTCAACCTTACATGCAATCGGGACGGATTGCAAACGCGCAATCCGGCTGGCAGCGGGGCGCCGCCGGAATAGCTCCAACCGGTCGATGCGTCGCACCCCGGACGTCCAGCCGGTTGATTTCCCATAACCTCTGTGCTCCGTCCCGGTATCGCCCAAAGCGCTTCCGCGAAAGTCGCCGAATAGCGTAAAACACAGCCCGGCTGCCTTCCGGGGCCGGGGGATTGCATCATGACCAGCCTTCGTTTTGCCGTCGTCGCCGCGCTGTTGTTGAGCCTTGTTCCGGCCGCCGCCAAGCCCGCCGTGCTGCCGGACCCGAAGGCGGTGCTCGCCACCCTGGAAAAAGCCAACGCCGCCGAGATTGCGGCCTTGCGCGCCGAGCCGGTGCCGCTGCAATCGGGCAACGTGGCCGACAAGATCACCGCTAACTGGGTCGGCGCGGCCTATTACGTCGGCGCCGCAAGGCTGGCGCGCGTGTCCCGCGATCCGGCCACTTTGCAATTCCTCACCGACGTTGCTGATCACTTCAATTACGGTTTGCGCGGCAACACCACGGCGACGGCGATGCTCAACGCCGACGACATGGCGATCGGCGATCTTTATGAGGAGCTTTATGCCCGCCGCCGCGCCCCCGGCCTGCTGATGGGGCTGATCCAGCGTGCCAACTTCGCCATACCGTATCTGACGCGCGAGCCGGCACCGGCCCATCTCGTCTGGTGGTGGTGTGATGCCTTGTTCATGGCGCCGCCCGTGTTAGCGCGTCTGTCGGCCTTGACCGGCAATCCCGATTATCTCGCTGCCATGGATACCCAATGGTGGCGCACCACCGACCGGCTTTACGACCGCGATCTTCATTTGATGCTGCGCGACGAGCGTTTCCTCAGCCGCCGCGACGGTAAGGGCCGCAAAATCGTGTGGTCGCGCGGCGACGGCTGGGTAATGGCCGGAACGGCGCGCGTGCTGGAATCGATGCCGGAAAAATTCCCCTCGCGCCCGCGCTACATCGCGCTGTTCCGGGAGATGGCCGCGAAGATCGCGATCCTGCAACGTCCCGATGGCTTGTGGCCGGCGAGCCTCTTGGCGCCGGAAGCCTATCCCGAAGGCGAAACCTCCGGCACCGCGTTTTACACCTACGCACTTGCGTGGGGCATCAACCACGGTCTTCTCGATCGCAAGAAATACCTGCCGCATGTGTTGACCGGCTGGGCGGCGCTAAATGCGCATCTGTTGCCGAGCGGTCTGTTGGGCTTGGTGCAGAAAATCGGCGATCAGCCAGTGCCGGCCAGCCCCACCGATACCGGCCCTTATGCCCAAGGTGCCTTCCTGCTCGCGGGTTTGGAAGTGATGAACCTCGGCAAGCCCGTCTCGGCACTGCCGCTCGCCGAGCCTGCACCGGACAACCCGGCGATCATCGCGGCCGCGGGGCAAAATGATCCGTTCACGGACGGAATTACCTATCCCCGCGCCCACGGCCATGTGGCGTCGCCGCCCGCCGGCCAGGATAAGCCCGCCGCGCTCGTGCGCTATGCGCCCTATCGCTATGACGACATTCTGTGGGAGAACGATCGCATCGCCCATCGCCTTTACGGTCCGGCGCTGGAAGCCTTCGAGCCGCCGTCCGGGTCCGGTATCGACGTCTGGGGCAAACACGTGCGCTATCCGTTCATGGAGCGCCAACTCGCCACCGGCCACCAACATGAGTATCAAGGCGAGGGGCTCGACTTCTATAACGTCGGACAGGGGCGCGGCGACGGCGGTCTCGGCATCTGGTTCGACAACAAGCTGTGGGTCTCGCGCAACTACAAAACTTACAAAATTCTCAACCCCGGCCCTGAGGTGGCGCGCTTCAGCCTCGATTATGCGCCGTGGCCGGTCGGGGTCGCGCGCAAGGTGTGGGAGCATCGCGAGCTGTCGCTGCCGCTCGGGACCAATTTTACCCGTCAGGTTTCCACGATCTCTTCCGACAATCCGGCGCCGTTGGTGGTTGGCATCGGCATCAATCGTCACGCCACCTCCGACAAAAACGGCGACACCAAATGGGATGCGGCCACCGGCAAGCTGACGGTGTGGGAAAAGACCGATCCCGACAAGGGCACTATCGGTCTGGCGCTGATGGTCGATCCGGCGAGCGTCGCAGGATTTGTTCAGGATGCGGACAATTTCCTAGTGCTGGTCAAGGTTACGCCTGGAAGGCCCTTCGTCTATTACAGCGGCGCCTGCTGGGACAAAGGCCTCGACTTCCACCGCCGCGCGCAGTGGGAGGCTTATGTGGCAGGGCAAAAGCCGGGCTTCAAACCGTAGCCGTCCCCGTTTCTCCCGCCGCGAGCCGCGAAATGCGGGCAATTGCGCCATAAGAAAACTGCTATAGTAATACGCGACTGTTCGTCGGGTCGCCCAAGGGTTGGCCGGGCCAGATGCAATTTATGCTTACGCTGCAAGGGTTTCAGTGGACGTTCGGGTCATGTGGGCGTTACCGCGAGAAGCCATCGGCGAGGGGGTCATGAAGCCACGTCACCGTCGATCAGCCGTATATACGGTATTTGGGATGCTTGTTTTAGCGGGGTTGGCCGGGGCCGGCGTCGCCGAGGACAAGCCTGCGACTCTTCTTTCCCAGATGAGTCTGGAAGAGAAGATGGCGCTGATCCGCGGCGAGGTTGAAGCGGCCGCCACCAACCAGGGCCAGGCGGGCTACCTCACCGGCGTCAGGCGCCTCGCCATTCCCGCCTTGCGGCTCGCGGATGGACCGCCGGGCGTGTTGACCCGGGGCGCCTCGCCGGCACTGACCGCCACGATGGGATTGGCGGCGACCTTCAGCCGGGCGGACGCGCGTGACAACGGCATCATCATCGGCGACGAAGCGAACCGCCTCGGCATCGACATTGTGCTCGAACCCTTCATCAACCTCGACCGCGATCTTGCTTTCGAACGCGGCTACAACACCTATGGCGAAGATCCGGTGCTCACGGGCGTCATCGGGGCCGATCTCATCAAAGGCATTCAGGGCCGCGGGGTGATGGCTGAGGCCAAACATTACATCGGCTACGACACCGGCGCCGGCGACGTCACCATCGCGCCGCAAGCCTTGCGCGAAGTCTATCTGGCGCCGTTCGATGATGCGGTGAAGGCGGGCGTGGCGGCGATCATGTGCTCGTACAATCGCATCAACGGGTCCTATTCCTGCGGCAACCCGGAGACGCTGACCGACATCCTGCGCGGCGAGATGAAGTTTGAAGGCTTCGTCACCTCCGATTGGGGCGCGGTACATGATTATGACTACCTCGCCAAAGGTCTCGACATGGAAATGCCGGGCCGTCCGGCGAAAGGCGATCCGGGTGCGTTTTACGGCCGCTCCTATTTCGACACCGATCCGCCGCGCCTTCCGACGCCAGAGGATCTCGCCAAGCTGCCGCCGGTCAATATCTTCACCGGCCGGGTTCCGGAAGAGCCTGCGGCGGTGCCGTTCACGCTTGTGCCGCCCTCTGGCGCCTATAAGAACCTGTCGAATGCGCTCAGCGAAGGCGTCGTCACGCTAGCGATGATCGATCGCGCTGCATTGCGCGTTTTGCGCCAGATGGACCGTTTCGGCTATTTTGATGGTTCGCGCGACAAGCTCATCAAGACCCCGTCCGGTTTACAGCCGGAAGATGTCATCCGGCGCACCGCCGAAGACGCCGCGGTGCTGCTCAAGAATGATGGCGATATCCTGCCGCTCCGTCCGGAAAAGTCCGGTGCCATCGCGCTGATCGGTCCGGGCGCGGCGCAAGTCGTCGCCATCGGCAAATCGGGCGAGCGGTCGGTTGGTCTTGCCGAGCGGCAGATCGGTCCCTATGCCGCCTTGCAGAAAATTCTGTCCAATGCCGATTTGCGCCTGGCTGTCGCCAATGACATGACCGGCGTGGCGGTGCCGCCGGATCGCTTGGCGCGCGGCGAGGGCGGCATCGGCCTGTCGCACACCGTCAACGACGAAATCGCCGGCGTCGATGCCGAGGTCGATTTCACCGGCATCAAGGCGTTGCCGCCGGGCGACAAGCATACCTGGACGGGCACGCTGGTGGTGCCGGCGGCCGGGCATTACGTGCTGGCGATCCAGACTCTTGGCGCCCGCGCGACGCTCGCCATCGACGGCAAGGTCGTCGCCATGACTTCGGGCGCGCAAGGCGGCGGTCACGGCGACACGCTGGTTGCCGGTCAGGATGATGTCATGCCGACGCGCGATCGTTTGAACAATGCACGCACGGCGCTGGATCTCACCGCCGGGCCGCACGCCCTCAACATCGAAGCCAAACCTGACGGATCGGGCGATCCCGAACGCATCCGCTTTGCCTGGGTGACGCCGCAGGCGCAGGCCGAAAATCTTCGGGCCGCTGTCGCCGCCGCCGCTGCCGCCAAAACGGCGGTGGTGTTCGTCTGGAGCCGCGACATTCCGCTGTTCGCGCTGCCCGGCGATCAGGACAAGCTGGTGGAAGCGGTCGCCGCCGCCAATCCCAACACCATCGTGGTGATGAACGTCAGCCAGCCGGTAGCGATGCCGTGGCTCGCCAAGGTCAAGGGCGTGGTGCAGATGTGGTGGCCGGGCGACGAGGGCGGCTGGGCCACGGCCGATATCCTCAGTGGACGGAAGAATCCGGCCGGGCGGCTGCCGTTCACCTGGGGCAAAAGTCTCGCCGATTATCCCGCCACCGATCCCAAATTCCCCGAACGCTCCGGCCAAAGTCTCGACGGCAAGGCGCGTTTCAGCGAAGGTCTCGATGTCGGCTACCGCTGGTTTGAGCGCCGCGGTGTGGCGCCGCTTTATCCCTTCGGCTTCGGCCTCAGCTACACACACTTCGACTATTCGCAGCTGAAGCTGGCGCGCCGGCTCGACGGCGGCCTCACCGTGCAGTTCACGCTGAAGAACACCGGTGCGGTTGACGGCGAAGAGGTACCGCAAGTCTATCTGTCGCCGCCACAGAAGCCGGTCGCCGGCGCCTCGTTCGCGCTCAAGGCACTGGCCGGGTTCGATCGCATCGCGCTGAAAGCGGGCGAGACGCGCACCGTCACCATCGCCGTGGACACGCGGCGGCTGCAGTATTGGTCGCCCACCGACAAGCGCTGGATCACCGCCGGTGCAACGCGCACCATATCGGTTGGTCCGTCATCACAAGATTTGCGGCTGAAGGCGATCGCACGCTGACCGCTATTTGCCGACCATCACGTCGGAGGCCTTAATCACGGCGATGGCCTCGTCGCCGACCTTAAGGGCGAGGTCGTCGACAGATTCATTGGTGATCGACGAGGTGATCACCAAGCCGCCGCCGAGATCGATGCGCACATGGGCGGTCGTCTGCCCCTTCACCACGGCCACGATCTTGCCTTTGAACTGGTTGCGGGCACTGAGCTTCATCATCTTATTCTCCAGAATCAGTAGGAAATTTCGCGGAATTCGCCTGATACGGCAAGTCCTGCCAGACTGCCATTATCGCACGAATTGGCGGCAGAAAGCCTAAGTCGTGTGCACTAATTGATATGAAGGCGCTCCGCCGCGGCAAAATGGCTGCCGATTTGGTATGATTTGCCGACGATCGCGCTATCGTGGCGCGGCGAAGGTGTGGCGCGCTTCCTGCAAGATAGTGGTCACAAGACAAGGTGGCGTTCACAAGAAATGTCCCAGGGAGGACCGGCCGGCAGGGTTTGCCCGACGGAGCGGTAATGAGTGCGGTCGTCATGGATCAAGGTCACATCGACCTAATGGCAGCTCGCAACCGAGCTGAGATGGCACTTGGCGGCATTTACGAGATTTCGAAACTGCTGGCGTCGCCCAACCGGCTGGAGCCGACGCTGTCCGGCGTGCTCGCCCTGCTTTCCAGCTTCCTCGATATGCAACACGGCCTCATCGCGCTCTTGACGTCCGACGGCACGCCGGAACTCGTCGTCGGTTCGGGCTGGAGCGAAACCAATGGCGTGAAATTCTTCGAACGGCTGCCGGAGCGCGCCATCGGCCAGATCGTCGTCACCAAGATGCCGCTGGTGGTTCCCGACATCGGGCGCGATCCGCTGTTCCAGACCGTGGCGCCCGAATTCCGCCGCGACGGCGAGATCGTCGCTTTCATCGGCGTGCCGATCAAGCAGGGCGACTCCGTGCTCGGCACTCTTACCATCGATCGCGCCCGCAACAGCGAACGCCCGGTTCCGTTCGACAGCGACGTGCGCTTTCTCACTATGGTCGCCAATCTGCTTGGCCAAGCGCTGCGGCTGCACAAGGTGGTGGCGCAGGATCGCGACCGTTTGCTCGCCGATCAATCGCGTCTCGCCAAAGAACACGAAGAGGTCAAGGGTCACGGCGGCGTCACCGTCAAAGGCATTATCGGCCATAGTCCGGCGCTGGCGAACGTACTGGACAAGGTGCGGCGCGTCGCCAAATCGCGCTCCACCATCATGCTGCGCGGCGAGACCGGCACTGGCAAGGAGATGATCGCCAACGCGGTCCACAATCTCAGCCCACGCAAGAACGGCCCGTTCATCAAGCTCAATTGCGCTGCGCTGCCGGAGTCGGTGCTGGAATCCGAACTGTTCGGTCACGAGAAAGGCGCCTTCACCGGCGCCATCAACCAGCGCAAGGGCCGCTTCGAACTGGCGCATGGCGGCACGCTGTTCCTCGACGAGATCGGCGAGATTTCTGCCTCGTTCCAGGTCAAACTGCTGCGCGTCTTGCAGGAGGGCGAATTCGAACGCGTCGGCGGCACCCGCACCATCAAGGTCGATGTCCGTCTGGTTTGCGCCACCAATCGCGATCTCGAAGCCGAAGTCGCCAAAGGCGCCTTCCGTGCTGATCTTTATTTCCGGCTTGCCGTGGTGCCAATTTTCCTGCCGGCCTTGCGCGACCGTCGTGAGGACATCGCGCCGCTGGCCAAGGAATTCCTCACCCGTTTCAATCAGGAGCACGGCACCACGCTGTCGCTCAATCCGGCGGCGACGGCGATGCTGGAATCCTGCTACTTTCCCGGCAACGTGCGCGAGCTTGAAAACTGCATCCGCCACACGGCGACGATGGCGCGCCATGGCCAATTGGCTGACGGCGATTTTCCGTGCCAGAACGACGGCTGTCTGTCGGCGATGTTGTGGAAGGGCGTCAAAGCCGAGCCGCCGCGCCCAGCTGCTTATTTTGCGCCGGCGCATGTGCCGGTTGTCGCTGTTGCGCCGCAGTCCAAAGCCGTCGCGCCCGATGAAACGCCCGATCGTGCCCGGTTGATGGACGCGATGGAAAAATCCGGCTGGGTGCAGGCCAAAGCCGCGCGCATCTTGGGCCTGACGCCGCGCCAGATCGGCTATGCCCTGAAAAAACACGCCATCCCGTTGAAGAAGTTTTGACGATGACCCCAGATGAGACGTATCGCTGGCTGGTCGGGGATGTGCGGAGTTTTCCCGTGCACGTGTTGGCGTCCATTCTGGCTTTGTCGCTGGCAGAAGCCGATGCCGAGGGCCGTGCGGTGAATGAGACGGCCGGTTATGACGGCGCGCCCGTCCTGCTGCTGCAGTGGTTTCCGCATGCCGCCGCCAAGCTATCCGGCGGTGGTGTGCTCGTCCGCGCCGAAGACGAGGCGTGTCTGGTTGATCTGTTGCTCCGCGGCGCCAACACCGGATCGGAATTGGAACGCCTGCTGGCCGGCATGATCGCGCGCCGTGCCCAGCGCCCTAACCATCTTTGGCAGGATTTGGGCTTGCGCAACCGCAGCGAACTTTCGACGCTGATGGACGACTATTTCGCCCCGCTGGCGCGCCGCAACATCTCTGACATGAAGTGGAAGAAATTCTTCTTCCGCCTGATCTGCCGCGATGCGTCCTACACCCTTTGCACTGCCCCGAGTTGCGGCGAGTGCAGCGACTACGACAATTGCTTCAACGAAGAGACCGGCGAGTCCCTTTTAGCCCATCTGCGCCGCGCCGCCGAACCCGCAGCGTAAAACCATGTCGTCAATCTCTTGCGAGCGCCACCACGGGATCGAGCAGCGAGGCGTTGCGCGCGGGCAGATAACCGAAGGCCACGCCGATCAGGCTGGAGCAGACAAAGGCGGCAATGATGGAGAACGTTGAATAAACAAAGCTGAAGCTTGATCCGAGCAGGCTGCACAGCGTGCCAAAAAACAGCGCCAGTACGATTCCGAACACGCCGCCGATTAAACAGACCAGCACCGCCTCAATCAAAAATTGCTGCAGGATATCGCTTTGCCGGGCACCGACCGCCATGCGCACGCCGATCTCGTTGATCCGCTCCGACACCGACACCAGCATGATGTTCATCACGCCGATCCCGCCGACGACCAGCGAGATGATGGCAATCGCCGCAATCAGCAAGGTCAGGGTCTGGTTCGTAGCGGTGATCGTCTGGCGAATATCGTCGGTGTTCAGGATGAAGAAATCCTTGGCTCCGTGACGCTGGGTGAGAAAAGAGATGGTCGCCTGTTCCGCCAGCGACATGGCGACGTCGTCTTTGACGCGCACCGTGATGCTGCGCAGGGACTGATCGCCCAGAAAGCGCGTCTGCACCGTCGTGTAGGGAAGATAGAGGGTGAGATTCTGGCTCGATCCGAAGCCGCCTTGCTGCGGTTTGGTAACGCCAATGACGCGACAGGGCACGGTGCCGATCAAGACCACTTGTCCGATGGGGTTGCCGTCAAAATCCGCAAACAGCGTCTTGCGCGTGTTTTCGTCGATCACCACGTCTTGCGCGATGCTACGTGTGCTTTCAGCATCGAAAAAACGCCCCTGCGCCAGCTTGGTGCCTTTGGCCGCGAAATATTGCTCGCCGACGCCACTGACCATGGCACTGGCCTCTTTCGATCCGAAACGCACCGTGCTGCTGGTCGACACCGTCGGCGTCACCGCGGCAACATAGGGCTGTTTGGCCAGCTCGGTGGCATCGGCGACCACCAGCGTCTCGATCTTGGCCGACCGCATATCGCCGAAACTCTTGCCCGGAAAAATTTCCAGCGTGTTGGTGCCGAGACTGCTGATATTGGCCAGCACCTTCTGCTGCGACCCATTGCCCAGCGCCACCACGCTGACCACCGAGGCAATGCCGATGATGATCCCGAGCATGGTAAGAAAAGTGCGAAGCTTGTGCGCCTTCATCGCCAGCAGCGCCATCCGGAACGCTTCCTGGAAACGATCGAAGATCGTCCGCCAGTTCCACCCCAGATCTGCGGCCGCAGAACGTTCGACGGCCTTTGTTGTCCGCGCGGCCGCGGCAGGATGCCCCGCTGCTGCAGTGCGCCGATCCGAGACGATTTCGCCGTCGCTGAGTTCAATAATGCGCTCGGCCCGGCCCGCGACGGTCATATCGTGGGTGACGATGATCACCGTTTTGCCCTCGGCGTGCAGCTCGTCGAGGATGCTGAGCACTTCTTCTCCGCTGTGCTTGTCGAGCGCGCCGGTCGGCTCGTCGGCGAGAATGACATTGGCACCGTTCATCAGCGCACGGGCGATGGACACGCGCTGTTGCTGGCCGCCGGAAAGCTGGCCGGGGTGATAGGTCATACGATCCGCCATGCCCAGCCTGGCGAGCAAGCTGGCCGCCTTGCGCTGGCGCTGCGCTGCGATCTGCCCGGCATAAATCGCGGGAATCTCGACATTGCCGAGCGCCGTCAGTTCCGACAGCAAATGATAGCGCTGGAAGATGAAACCGAAATGCTCGCGGCGCAGCGCCGCCAGTTCGTCGCGATCCAGCGCGCCGGTCTCGCGGCCGGAAATCCGGTAGCTGCCCGCCGTCGGCCGGTCGAGACAGCCGAGAATATTCATCAGCGTCGACTTGCCGGAGCCCGACGCCCCGACAATCGCCACCATCTCGCCGGCTTCGATCGTGAGGTCGAGATCTTTCAGGACGCAGATTGTGCTCTCACCGGCCGGAAATTCGCGGCGCAGCTTGCTGAGAATGATAAGAGGTTCCGCCATGGTCTAGAACATCGGCGGCGGGCCACCGCCTCCTGCGTTTGTCGTTTTGGTGGTCGCGGAGGTTTCGCCCGTCACCACACGCTCGCCTGCCTTCAGGCCCGAACGGATTTCGGCGCTGATCTTGTTGTTGAGCCCAACCTCGACGGCGCGCGGCGAGATTTTGCCGTCGGCACCGACCACCTGCACGGTGTAGCGGCCCCCCGGTGCTCTGGCGAGCGCGGCGGAGGGGACCGTCAGCACGTTCTTGGCTTGGCCGAGTATGATATGCACTTCGGCGGTCATATAAGTGCGCAGGCGGCCATTGGGATTGGGCATGTTGAAAATGCCGATATAATAAATGGCCGAAGAAGACGACGACGTCGTGGTGCTTGATGTGGTGCTGGAACTGAAGCTGCTGTCGCTGGTAATCGATTCCGGCGCCGGGTCGATCGATGCGAGTTTGGTTTCATAGCGAAGATCCGGGGCTCCCAGGATGGTGAAATAGACGGGCAAGCCCGGTTTCACCTTGACGACATCGGCCTCCGAGATTTCGGCGCGCACGGTCATGATATCGAGCTGGCCGAGAATGACGATTGTGGGGGCCGATTGGGCGGCGTTCACCGTCTGCCCTTCCTGGCTGACGATGGCGAGCACGGTGCCGTCGATCGGGGCGGTAATACGGGTATAGCCAAGATTGGCTTCGGCCGTTCCGACGGCAACCTTGGCCTCGTCGATCTGGGCGTCGAGCGCCGCGATCTGCGCCAGGGTCGTTCTGACGTCGGTGTCCGCCGATTCCAAATCCGTTTGCGAGACCGCCTTGAGTTCGGAGAGTTGCTTGCGCCGCGCCAATATGCGCCGCTCATTGGTGAGCGTTGCCTGCTTCTCGACCCGCTGCGCCCGCATATTTGCCAGCGCGGCTTTGGCGGTTTGCAGGTTGTTTTGCTGCGTCACGGAATCGATTTGGGCGACAAGATCGCCCTTCTTGACCTTCTGCCCACGCACGACATTCACCGCGATGACGCGGCCGGAAACCTGGGCGCCAACGGCAACAAGCTTAACGGGCTTTAACGTACCGCTCGCCAGGACGGATTCTTCGATATTTCCCGGTGTCACAACTGCCGTCATCCGGCTGATGGGCGGGGCGGAAAAAAAGAACAGTTTGACGCAAATTCCGACCACGACGACCGCAATTACGGTAGCAATTACAAGCAGTCGCGTCTTCTTTTGCTTTAGATCAAGTATCGGCATGTCATTTCCCGCGGGGACGGCGAAGGAGAACAGGAGCAGGTAACATCTGCAAAGGTCACACTACGCAGATGGAGATGGCGGCCCAAAATGTCAAACCGCCATTCTTCGCAAAGTTACGCAGGAGCGGGCAGGCGACATTGCGCTACAAAAAAGCAGCGACGCCCGCCGCTCCAACGGCTGAGGCGAGGCGGGTGGCCGGATCCAGGTGCCCGGCCAACACCGGTGTACAGGCCGAGGCACGGCGCGGGTGCGTCGCTTGTGCCCTACCAAGGTGGCCATTCATCGGAACCGTCGTGGAATGGTGCCGACAGCTCTGCCAAGCGGAGCGTTAGGGCAGCGGCGACCAGTTTTCCGGTAGCGCGATCGTCGATGTCGCCTCAAGGATGTTCTCCGGTCCACCCTTAGGGGGCCAGACCCCGGCAGCATAGGCTGTGGCGCGCAGCGACGCACGCTCCTCGAGGCTTTCGAAGCGCCAGATATGAGTGATCCGCGGCGCTCCGTCGAGCGCATACATATTGATCACCAGATGCGCGGTGTACGCGTGCGCGGGTTTGATTGCCTGCTCCCAGCCCGCGAGAGTCGGTGGCAAGCCCCCCGGGTGCAGGCGATAGGTGCGGAATTCGTAAACCTTCCCCTGAGCGCCAGTCGTGACCGGCGGCAGGAAGGGGAACCGCGTGTAGCTGTCCATTTCCAGCGCGGTTACAACCCCTTCCGCGTTGAAGGGATTGGTGCTCAGCAGAGCGCGCTGGCGTTCTCTTCCCAGCTCCTCCGCGCTTTCGAAGCCGCGCAGGACCAATAGGCGCCCGAGCGTGCCAATCTCGGTGCGCCAGCAACCAAGGACGGCACCTGTTGCTTCTGGTGCCGCGACCCAGGCGTGCGCGTTCTCCGAAACTTGCGATGCTGACAGGAGCGGAAACGACAACGTTACAAGCTCGTAGAGTGCGGACATGGATCAGGTTCCTCGCACAGACTGGTCGTTGTTCGATGGCGCAGAGGCAATTCTTCGATCTGCGAAAGCACGACTACCACAGAAATCAGTCGGGAAATTCGCACCTCGATTTTTTTCGCGGTTGAGCGGCCGGTTCTTCGGTTAGGCGACCGCCCACTTTATTCTTATGGGGCCACTTGTCGGGCCGCGTGTCGGGCTTGTGTCGGGTTTGCGACATTCTTCCCGACAAACCCGCCAAAATCGGCCGTTTGGCGCTGGCACCAAAGTTGCTCAGCATCCTCCGACGGTTTTCACCGGAGGCTGCCACGCACTGGGCCTATTTCGACAACGCGGCGACGACACGCACCGACCCGGAGGTGGTCCAGGCGATGCTGCCGTTCTTCAGCCAGAGCTTTGGCAATCCGTCCTCGACCCACGATTTCGGCACGGCCGCTGCCGCCGCCATTACCGCCGCCCGCCGCCAGGTGCAGGCGCTGATTGGGGCCGAGCACGAGCACGAAATCGTCTTCACCGCCAGTGCTACCGAGGCCAACAACGCTGCCCTGTTGCAAGCGCTGCGGCGCGAAGAGCGCGGCGAGGTCATCACCACCGCGGTGGAACATCCCGCCGTGCTGGCGGTGCTGGCCGATCAGGAAAAGCATCACGGCATTGTGGTGCATCGCATCGGTGTTGATCGTTGGGGACGGCTTGATCGGGCCGCCTTCCGCCGGGCGCTCAGCCGCCGCACCGCGCTGGTATCGGTGATGGCGGCCAACAACGAGACCGGCACGCTGTTTCCTGTCGCCGAACTGGCGGATATGGCCCACGACGTCGGCGCACTCTTTCATACCGATGCGGTCCAGGCCGCGGGCAAGATCGCGCTCGACGTCAAAGCCAGCCGCATCGACCTGCTGTCACTGTCGGGGCACAAATTCCACGGGCCGAAAGGCATCGGCGCGCTCTATATCCGCAAGAGCACCAAGTTCCGCGCCTTGATCCGCGGCGGGCGGCAGGAGCGGGCGCGCCGCGCCGGCACCGAGAACGTTCCGGCGATTGTCGGCCTCGGCAAGGCGGCGGAATTGGCAGTGGCGCGGCTTGGCGAGAACCAGCTGGTAGAGGCGCTGCGCGACCGGCTCGAACGCACGCTCCTCGCCACTGTGGACGGTGCTTTCGTGCTCGGCGATGTGGAATGCCGGCTGCCCGGCACTTTGGCGGTTGCCTTCGATGGCGCCGATGCGGAGGAGATTCTGTTCCGCCTCAACCGGGCAGGTATCGCTGCCTCATCTGGTTCGGCCTGCGCCGCGGGCGCCATGGAGCCGTCGCATGTGGTGCGGGCGATGAAGGTGCCGTACACCGCCGCGCATGGCGTGTTGCGGTTCTCGCTGTCGCGCGAGACCACCGCCTCCGAGGTGGGTCAGCTTATCGGCGTCTTGCCGGAGATTGTCGCCGCCTCGCGTGCCGCCTCGCTGTTTGCCCCCCAAGCCGCCGCCGAGTAGGCCATGAGCGAGGACCGCGGGCACTCCACCAATCTCGTCGGGGTCCCGACCGGCCTGTTGGCATCGCCCGCGTTCAACGCTTTTCCGGTCTCGCTTCATATCGCGTCGGTGCGTGAGCAGAACCGCTCGCTGTTCAAGATGCTGAACGAGGCCGAGGCGCCGGAGGTCGCGGCTGGCATGTTCGAAGCCTATATGGCGACGATGTTCGACCTCGACGATCAGGACCGCGACGGCCGCGGCCCCGCACGCTTCCGGGCCTCCAGTTATCTCCGTCTGTTGCGCGGCTGGGGGTATGAGGCCAACTCGCCGGAAGGCGCGGTGCTGAAGGGCTGGGTGGAAAGCCGTTTTGGTCTGTTCCCAACTTTCCACAAGGCGCCGATCGATCGCTTTTCGGGCAAGGCCTGGATCACGTATATCGAAGAAAAAATGTCGAGCCGCTTTCATTCCAACGCCATCCAATCCCAGCTCGATCTGCTTTACGAATTCTGCCAGTGGAGTCTTGGCCGTTTCCATTCCGTCGGCCACAAGCACATCACGCTGTTCCGCGGCACCAACAGTTTCGAAGAGCAGCAACTGCTAGAGCGCCTCGACAAGCGGCGTGTGGTGGTCAAGCTCAACAGCCTCTTGTCGTTCACTTCCGAACGGGAACTGGCCGAAAGCTTCGGCGATATCATTCTGGAAGTGGAGGTGCCGACGGTGAAGATCCTGTTTTTCAATTCCCTGCTACCGAGGCACGCCCTCAAAGGCGAAGGCGAATACGTCGTGATCGGCGGGGATTACGAGGCCAAGGCGCTCTATTACTGATGGCGGTAGATGCGAAATTGGATCGTGCCTTGGGGGCTTATCTCGGCCTTGCGGTCGGCGATGCGCTTGGCGCCACGGTGGAATTCCTCACCCGCGGCGAGATCAAACAGAAATATGGCGAGCACAACAAGATCATCGGCGGCGGCTGGTTGAAGCTGAAGCCGGGGCAGGTGACCGATGACACCGCCATGAGCCTGGCGCTGGGACGCGCCCTGATCGCCGCGGACGGCTTCGATGCCAAAAGCGTGTGCGAAGAATTCGCCCGCTGGCTGCGCTCGCGCCCCGTCGACATCGGCAACACCTGCCGGCGCGGGATCTCGCGTTATCTCCACGAGGGCACGACGTTAAAGCCGTATAATGACGGCGATGCGGGCAATGGCGCCTGTATGCGGACCTTGCCGGTGGCGCTCGCCACTCTCGGTGCGGTGGAGGATTTTGCCGCTTGGACGCTCGGTCAGTGCCACACCACCCACAATCATCCGCTCTCGGATGATGCGACGTTGGCGGTGGGGGCGATGGTGCAGACGCTGGTGACGGGCGGCGGGGTGAAAGAGGTGCGCGCGCTCGCCAATGCGCTGATCGGAAAACATCGCAACTTTTCGTTCGCGCCGTACCACGGCCTGTCGTCGCCTTACATCATCGACACGATTCAAACGGTGCTGCATTTCTATTTCCGCACCGACAATTTCAAAGATTATCTGGTGGAAGTGGTCAATCAAGGCGGCGATGCCGACACCACCGGTGCGATTGCCGGCATGATCGGTGGCGCGACCTATGGCGCCTCGAATATCCCGGAGGAATGGCTGAAACGGCTCGATCCCAAAGTCACGGCCGAAATCCGGACGCAAGTTCCGGCGCTGCTCAAGATCGGAAGTGCGAACAGTTGAATTATAAAACCTGTCATCCCCGGCTGACCCGGCGTAGCGCACAGCGCGAAGACGGGGAAGGGAAGGGGACCCAGGTCGCCACACCCGCAGGCTGATAAAGAAATGGTCGTGACCTTCTTCGAGAACCGCGAAAGCGCCACCACCTGGGTTCCCTTCCCCTCGCGGCGCTGCGCTTGCTCGGCCGGGAATGACAAGCGCGCTACGACTCCAGCCGTCTCGCCTCGACGCTGATCGGCAGGCGGGTATCGGGCGCCAGATCGGGGAGCTGGAATACCCAGCCATTATTGAGCGTGACCGTGCCGCCCCACAGGCCTGGTTTCTCCATCGCCACGACCTTTTCTTCGAGGTCTTTTTTCGCAACGTAGACCGCATAGCTCTCGCCCGTCTTGCGTAGCATGATTTTCATGTAATCCCCGTTTCGATGCGTTCGAGTTCCTTGGCCCGCATGCCGACCACCATGCCGCGGTCCAGAAAATCCACTTCGTAGATGAAAAACCGCTGCAAGAAGGTGCCGATCTCGCGCACGTAACCGATTTCGCCTTCGCTCACCAACAGATCGCCGACCCGCAGCCCGAGATAACTGCCGTCGTTGCGCACCAGGCGCCGCGCCCGCACCTTCTCGCCAACCTCAAAGGCGGGCGGGGCGTCGAGTTCGACGATCTCGTCGTGGCTCATGCCTGCACGCAGCATTTCGGCACCGGGCAGGTGGCGGCGCATTGCGGCGTCGGGAAGATGCCTTTGCACTCGGTACACTTGCCGGGGTTGATCACAAATATCGCACCTTTGGCGGTGATGGCGCGGTTGGGGCATTCGAATTCGCAGGAACCGCAGCCGTTACACTTCTCTGCGATGATCTTGTAAGCCATGACACGCTTCTCCTTTATCTTATGCCGAAGCCGCCGTTGCCTCGTTGCGCGCCTTGGTGGCGTACCAGGTGATGGCGGAGGCTTCGATGTATTCAAAGGCGTAGTGATCGGATGCTTCGATCCCGGCGGCGGCGAGTTTTTCGCGCGGGCTGTCGCCGATCTTGGCGCACAACACGCAGGCAACGCCGTCCAGCGCTTTCAGCGTGGTGTCGAAAGCGTTGCCGTCGCTTTGGCCGCCGACGCAGTATTTGTCGGTGCGGCGATGACCGATGAATCTGGCGCCGGCGCTCGTCACTTCATAAATCTGGAACTCATTGGCGTGGCCGAAGTGCAAATTGATGCGGCCGCCGCCCTTGGTCGCGACCGCCACCAGCACCGGCGTTTCGTTTGTTTGGGCCATCTGGGCGGCCTCCTTGGCTTTTTGCCGGTCGGCGCGTTCTTGCTCGACCACCGTGAGGTAGATTTCGCGCTGATGCGGATCGAACGGCTTTACCTCGCCGAGCTTGTTCAGGGCGAATTCGGCGCCGCGATCTTCACCCAGCAGACCGACCGCATCGGCGCGGCATTGGCGGCAGTGGCGCATCAGCTTGGCATCGGCACCGAGCTTGTCCTGCACCTGGCGCAATTCGGCCGGTGTCGGCCCGCGCTGACCGATCAGGCCAAAATGGGTGCCGTGCGCCGGATCGGAAATCAGCGGCATGATGTTGTGCAGGAAGGCGCCGCGCGCCCGCACCGCCGTGTTGACCGCCATCAGATGGCCGTCGTTGATGCCTGGGATCAGCACCGAATTGACCTTGACCAGAATGCCTTTGGCGGTCAGTGCCTCAAGTCCTTGCATCTGCCGTTCGTGCAGGATTTGCGCGGCTTCCAGCCCTTCCCAGCGGCGATGGCGATAGAAAATCCAGGGATAAATCTGTGCCCCGATTTCGGGATCGACCATATTGATGGTGATGGTCACATGATCGATGCCCATTTGCGCGATACGTTCCACATGATCGGGCAGGGCGAGGCCGTTGGTGGAGAGGCACAGCTTCACATGCGGCAGCGCCGCGTGGATCAGTTCAAAGGTGCGGAAGGTCTTCTCGGCTTGCGCCAGCGCGTCGCCAGGCCCGGCAATCCCAACCACCGAAAGCTGCGGCACCTCCGCCGCCACCGCCAGCACCTTCCTCAGCGCTTCTTCGGGGGCCAGCTTTTCGCTGACCACGCCGGGCCGGCTTTCGTTGGAGCAATCGTATTTGCGGTTGCAATAATGGCATTGGATGTTGCAAGCGGGCGCCACGGCAATATGCATCCGGGCGAAATAATGGTGGGCGTCTTCGCTGTAGCAGGGGTGATCCTGAACCTTCTGCCACACCTCGGCGGAAAGATCGTCCGGTCCCGCTGCGCTGCCGCAGGAAGTGTTGCCGCTCGCCGCGCAGCCCGTCACTGGCTTCTTGTTATTGAAGCGGCCGATACTCGCAAGCGAAACGATGTTCTGCGTCATGTCCGATGAATGCTGAAGACCTCGCGGCAGGTTTCTGCACGGTGCGTGCCAAAGCGCGAAACGCTTGCTTTTGCGGGTTTCCGATTCCGAACGCCCGACAATTGCGTGTGACATGCGACAGAGTTCGGCGACCTACACATCGTTTTGTCGGCTTTCCGACAATTCGACAATCGCCGCTAGCCCGCGAAAACCGCCATTTCGGCGCCCGCAAGCGTAAATGCGGGTTGGCACGGCGATTGCTCCTGTGCTCTCGGGTTCGAGACTTCAAAGGAGCTTTTCATGGCACTGCGGCAGATCGCCTTCTACGGCAAGGGTGGCATCGGTAAGTCCACCACCAGCCAGAACACCCTCGCGGCACTGGCCGAGTTGGGAAAGAAGATTCTCATCGTCGGCTGCGACCCGAAGGCAGACTCGACGCGTCTGATCCTGCACGCCAAGGCGCAGAATAGCGTGTTGTCGCTGGCGGCCGAAGCGGGCTCGATCGAAGATCTCGAGCTCGAGGATGTGCTCAAGGTCGGTTACAAAGGCATCAAATGCGTCGAATCCGGCGGACCGGAACCGGGCGTCGGCTGTGCCGGACGCGGCGTCATCACCTCGATCAACTTCCTCGAAGAGAATGGCGCCTATGACGGCATGGAGTACATCTCCTACGACGTGCTCGGCGACGTGGTGTGCGGCGGCTTCGCCATGCCAATTCGCGAGAACAAGGCGCAAGAGATTTACATCGTGATGTCGGGCGAGATGATGGCGCTTTATGCCGCCAACAACATCTCCCGCGGCATTCTGAAATACGCCTCCACTGGCGGCGTGCGCCTCGGCGGCCTGATCTGCAATTCGCGCATGACCGACAAGGAGCTTGAGCTGTCGGAAGCGATGGCCAGGAAGCTCAACACCAAGCTGATCCATTTCGTGCCGCGCGACAACATCGTGCAACACGCCGAACTTCGCCGCATGACGGTGATCGAATACGACCCCGAATGCCAGCAGGCCGAAGAGTATCGCCAACTCGCGCGCAAGATCGACGCCAACGGTGGCAAGGGTACGATCCCGACTCCGATCACCATGGACGAACTCGAAGAAATGCTGATGGAGTTTGGTTTGCTCAAGCCCGAAGACGAAAGCATCGTCGGTCAGGCCAAAAGGAAGAGCGTCGCCTAAGCGTCATTCTCACCGCCAGGAGAACAACAATATGGAAGCGGAAGCTAAAGCCGCCCGACGGCAGATGATTGCCGATACGCTTGCCGAATACCCGCCGAAAACGGCCAAGAAACGCGGCAAGCACCTCAACGTTTACGACGAAGGCAATCCCGATTGCGGCGTCAAGTCGAACATCAAATCCGTTCCGGGCGTAATGACGGTGCGCGGCTGCGCTTATGCCGGCGCCAAGGGCGTGGTCTGGGGTCCGATCAAGGACATGGTCCACATCAGCCACGGCCCGGTGGGCTGCGGTCAATATAGCTGGGGCCAGCGTCGCAATTACGTCAGTGGCGCCGTCACCGGCGTCAATTCCTGGGTGGTGATGCAGATCACCTCTGACTTCCAGGAAAAGGACATTGTGTTCGGTGGCGACAAGAAGCTCGTCAAGGTCATCGACGAGATCGAGACACTGTTCCCGCTCAACAAGGGCATCTCGGTGATGAGCGAGTGCCCGGTCGGTCTGATCGGCGACGACATCGAGTCGGTGTCGAAACGCAAGAGCAAGGAAATCGGCAAGCCGATCGCGCCGGTGCGCTGCGAAGGTTTCCGCGGCGTGTCGCAATCGCTCGGCCACCACATCGCCAACGACGTGATGCGCGATTACATTATCGATCCTGCCGCGAACAAAGAAGAACCCGATTTTGAACCGACGCCTTATGACGTCATGATTATCGGCGACTACAATATCGGCGGCGATGCCTGGGCGTCCCGCAAGCTGATCGAGGAAATGGGTCTTCGGGTTATCGGTTCGTGGTCGGGCGATGCCTCGGCGGCCGAAGTGGAACGCGGCCGCAAGGCCAAGATCAATCTCATCCACTGCTACCGGTCGATGAACTACATTTGCCGGCACATGGAAGAGAAGTACGGCGTGCCATGGATGGAATTCAACTTCTTCGGGCCGACCCGGATCGCCAAAAGTCTTCGTGCCATCGCTGAGCATTTCGACGACAAGATCAAGGAAGGCGCCGAACGGGTTATCGCCAAGTATACGCCGATGACCGATGCGGTGATCGCCAAGTATCGCCCGCGCCTCGAAGGCAAGAAAATCATGCTTTACGTCGGCGGACTTCGTCCCCGCCATGTGTCGGACGCTTATGTCGACCTCGGGATGGAAGTGACGGCGACGGGGTACGAATTCGCCCACGCCGATGACTATCAGCGCACCACGCACTACATCAAGGACGGCACGGTCGTTTACGACGACGCATCTGAATTCGAATTGGAACGGATCGCCCAGGCGCTCAAGCCCGATCTGGTCGGTTCCGGCATCAAGGAGAAGTACGGCACGCAGAAGCTCGGGTTTCCGTTCCGCCAGATGCACTCGTGGGACTATTCCGGCCCCTATCACGGCTATGACGGCTTCCCGATTTTCGCCCGCGACATGGACCTCGCGATCAACAACCCCGTCTGGCGCATGATCAAGGCGCCGTGGAAGAAAGCCGAGTAGGAGCGCCCTATGCCGCAATCCGCAGACAAAATCCTCGATCACGCCCAGCTCTTCAACGAGCCGGAATATCAGGAACTTTTCGAGCGTAAGCACGCGCTAGAAAACCGGGCGTGCCCGGAAGAGATTGCCAAACAGCTCGCCTACACCAAGAGCTGGGAGTATCGCGAAAAAAATCTCGCCCGTGAGGCGCTCACCATCAACCCGGCCAAGGCGTGTCAGCCTTTGGGTGCGATGTTTGCCTCGGTCGGTTTCGCACGTACGCTCGCCTTCAACCACGGCAGCCAGGGCTGCACCGCCTATTTCCGTTCGCATCTGGCGCGCCATTTCAAGGAGCCTTGCGCGGCGGTCTCAACCTCAATGACCGAAGACGCAGCGGTGTTCGGCGGCATGCAGAATCTGGTCGACGGGCTTTCCAATGCCTACACCGTCTACAAGCCGGACATGATCGCCATCTCCACCACTTGCATTGCCGAGGTGATCGGCGACGATCTGACGTCCTTCATCCAGAAGGCGCACAAGGAAGGCTCCATTCCGGAGGAATTTCCGACCCCGCAGGCGCATACGCCGTCGTTCGTCGGCAGCCATATCAACGGCTACGACGCCGCGATCAAGAGCGTGCTGACCTACTTCTGGGAAAAAAAGCTTGAGCGTGTGCCCAATGAAAAGATCAATCTGATCCCGGGCTTCGACGGCTTTGCGGTCGGCAACAACCGCGAGCTGCGGCGCATCTTCGCCTTATTCGGCATTGACGTTACCATTATCTCCGACGTCTCCGATCAGTTCGATACCCCGACCGACGGCAAGTACCGCATGTTCGACGGCGGCACCACGATCGACCAAGTGAAAGACGCCCTCAACGCCAAGGCGACGATCGCGATGCAGAAATACTGCAGCGACAAATCGCTCGAATACATCGCTGGCAAAGGGCAGGAGACAGCTGCGCTGCATTACCCAATGGGTCTCGGCGCCACCGATGAATTCCTGATGAAACTTTCGGAGTTCACCGGCAAGCCGATTCCGGAAAGCCTGGAAATGGAACGCGGCCGCCTGGTCGATGCGCTTGCCGACTCCTCGGGGTGGCTGCACGGCAAGAGCTATTCCATCTTCGGCGATCCCGATTTCTGTTACGGCATGGTCCGCTTCCTGCTCGAGATGGGCGCCGAGCCGGTCCACGTTCTGTCCACCAACGGTGGCAAGGAATGGGCGGAGGAGATGAAAGTGCTGCTCGCCACCAGTCCTTATGGTGCGCGGGCGCAGGTGTGGCCGGGCAAGGATTTGTGGGCGATGCGTTCGCTCCTCGCCACCGAGCCGAGCGATTTCGTCATCGGATCGACTTACGGCAAGATCTTCGAGAAGGACCTCGGCATTCCGCTGATCCGTCTGACCTTCCCGATCTTCGACCGCCACCATCATCATCGCTTCCCGACCTGGGGCTACCAGGGCTCGCTCAGTGTGATGGTGACCATCCTCGACAAAATCTTGGACGAACTCGACCGGGCGACCATCAAAACGGGAATCTCGTTCGACCTCGTACGATGAGCTGAAACCTTATGCTGCAGCACAAGCTCCAACATCTGTTCGAAGAGCCTGCTTGTGCCACGAACCGGGCCAAGGACGACAAGGCCCGCAAGAAGGGCTGTGGCGGCAAGCCGCTGACGCCGGGAAATGCGGCCGGCGGCTGTGCCTTCGACGGCGCCAAGATCGTGCTGCAGCCGATTACCGACGCGGCGCATCTGGTGCACGGGCCGATCGCTTGCGAAGGCAATTCCTGGGACAGCCGCCATTCGAAATCGTCCGGCCCGATGCTGTATCGCACCGGTTTCACCACCGACATGCGGGAACTCGACGTCGTCTATGGCGGCGAAAAGCGGCTGTATAAAGCAATCAAGGAAATCGCAACGCGTTTCGATCCGCCGGCGATTTTCGTCTATCAGACCTGCGTCACCGCCATGATCGGCGACGACATCGTCAAGGTCTGCAAGGCGGCGACCGAGCGTTTCGGCCGGCCGGTCATTCCGGTGAATGCGCCAGGATTCATCGGCAAGAAGAATTTCGGCACCAAGCTGGCGGGCGAGGTGCTGCTCGATTACGTCATTGGCACCGAAGAGCCAGAAATCACCACTTCCACTGACATCAATCTGATCGGCGAATACAACGTCTCGGGCGATTTGTGGAACGTCAAGCCGCTGCTTTCCCGTCTCGGCATTCGCTTGCTGGCATCGCTCACCGGCGATGCGCGTTTCCACGAAGTGACCAAAGCCCATCGCGCCCGCGTTAACATGATGGTGTGCAGCCAGGCGCTGATCAATGTCGCGCGCAAGATGGAAGAACGTTGGGGCATTCCCTGGTTCGAAGGTTCGTTCTATGGCGTGCCGGAGACCAGCACGTCGCTGCGCACCATCGCGAAAATGCTGGTCGCGCGCGGCGCCGATGCTGCTCTCATCGACCGCACCGAAGCGCTCATTGTTGCGGAAGAGGCGCGCGTGGCGGCGGCGCTGGCGCCCATTCTACCGGTGCTGCAAGGCAAGCGAGCGCTGCTGTATTCCGGCGGCGTCAAATCGTGGTCGATGATCGCGGCGCTGCAATGGGCCGGTATGACGGTGATCGGCACCTCGGTGCGCAAGGCGACCGAAGACGACAAGAGCCGCGCGAGCGCGCTGATGGGCGAAGCGGGCGAGCTTTACGAAAACCTGTCGCAGCGCGATATGTATGCCAAGCTGAAGAACGGCGACGCCGACATCCTGCTCTCGGGCGGGCGCACGCAATACGTCGCGCTCAAGGCCAAGGTGCCGTGGATCGACTCCAACCAGGAGCGCCATGTCGCTTATGCCGGTTATGACGGCACGATTGCGCTTTTGAAAGCCATCCACAAAGAACTGACGAGCCCGATCTGGGCGCAGGTTCGCACCCCGCCGCCGTGGGAGGATTGACATGGCCTCCGTCGAAGCTCCGGCCAAAAACGTCACCATCAATCCGCTTAAGCTGAGCCAGCCGCTGGGCGGCGCCACGGCTTTCATGGGCCTCGACGGCTGTCTGCCGATGCTGCACGCCGCCCAAGGTTGCACCGCGTTTGCGTTGGTGTTGCTGGTGCGCCATTTCCGCGAGGCGATCCCGTTCCAGACTACCGCGATGAACGAGGTCACCACCATCCTCGGCGGCATGGACAATCTGGAAACGGCGATCGTCAATATCGCGGGCCGCGCTCATCCCAAGGTGATCGGTATTTGTTCCAACGGCCTCACCGAAGCGCGCGGCGAAGACATCAAGGGCGATCTGAAGCTGATCCGTGCCAAGCATCCGGACCTTGCCGACACCGCGTTGATCTACGCCGCGACCCCCGATTACACTGGCTCGTTCCAGGACGGTTGGGCGGCGGCGGTCGGCGCCATTATCGACGAACTGGTGCATCCGGCGCCGGGACGCAATTTGCGCCAGGTCAATTTGCTCGCCGGCTCCCACCTCACCCCTGCCGACATCGAAGAAATCCGCGACACGGTGGAAGCGTTCGGTCTGGCGCCGATCATTCTGCCCGATATTTCCGGTTCCCTCGACGGTCATGTCGCCGACGCTTACGTGCCCACCACGCTTGGCGGCACGACGCTCGATGATATCCGCCGCATGGGCCGTTCCGTCATTACTTTGGCACTTGGCTTGCACATGGAACCGGCGGCGCGTCGCCTCGAAGCGCGCTGTGGGGTTCCTGTCGAGACCTTCCCCCGTCTTACGGGTCTTCTGGCTTGGGATCGGTTCATCGCTGCCCTGGCCAGGATTTCCGGCAAGCCAGTGCCGCAGGCCATCCGGCGGCGCCGTAGCCAACTACTCGACGCTATGCTGGATGGCCATTTTTTCTTCGGCGAAAAGAAGATTGGCATCGCGGCCGAGCCTGATCTGCTGTTCACGCTGGCGAACTTTCTCGCTGATATGGGCTGCACGATCGGGGCCGCGGTCAGCCCGACGCAGAATCCGGTGCTCGAAAGCATTCCCGCCACGCGCGTTGTGATCGGCGATCTCGACGATCTCGAACAGGCCGCGGGCGATTGCGATTTGATCATCAGCCACAGCCATGGGCGGCGTGTTGCCGAGCGGCTCGGCACCATATTTTTCCCCGCAGGGTTCCCGGTGTTCGACCGGCTGGGAGCGGCGCAGCGCTTGTCGGTCGGTTACCGCGGCACAAGCGATCTGATTTTCGACATCGGCAATTTGTTTATCGCAGACGACGCTGAGGGAGGCGAACATGCGGCGACTACATCTCATTGACGCGCAGGAGGATCACACCACGAGCAACGGAGCCTTGAAGATCGCGTTTGCCACCCAGGACCTGAAGCGGGTCGACTCCCATTTTGGCAGCGCCCCCGCCATCGTCATTTATGAAGTAGGCACATCCGATTATCGCTTCCTGGAAGCGGTGCAGTTCGATGCGGTGTCGAACCAGAACGGCGTCCATATCGACGAAAGCGACAGCGACGACCGCATCGGTGCCAAAGTGCAAGCGCTGACCGGTTGCGCCATGGTGTTTTCGCTGGCTATCGGCGGCGTCGCGGCGGCCCGCGTGGTCAACAACAAGGTCTATCCCTTGAAGCTGCCGGCGCCGGAAGCCATCACCGATGTGATCGGCCGCGTCCAGACCATGATGAAGGGTACGCCGCCGCCGTGGATGCGCAAGCTGCTGACCAAAGGCAATGCCGACGCCTTTCTGGACGAGTGAAACGCCGTGGCTGAGTTAGGCCCTTTTTGCAGCGAATTGGTGCGGCAGGTCCGCGCCCAGGACACTTACGGCCTGTGGGACGGCAAGCTGGATGTTGAGCTACTGGGGCCGTTCCTCATCGACAAAGCGAAAGCGCGCGAGATTCCGGTCATCGGCGATCCCGATCCGGCGGTGTTGGCGCGTCTTACCCTGTTTTATGCCGCGGTGGCGCTCGCCATCGAGAAGCGCAGCGGGATCATGGCATCGCCGCTGATGAGCATCACCGGCGAGGGCTTTGGGCGCGTGGTGCTGACCTGCGGCCGTCTGGTGGCGGTGTCGAAAACGCTGCGTGACGTCCACCGCTTCGGTTTTCCCAGTCTCGAAAAGTTGGAAGCGACCGGCGCGGCGCTGGTCGAAGACGCACTGACATGGATCGAAAAATTCAACGATGCCGCCACGGCGGATTAGATCAACGGAGGGGAGTGTAATGGCTGAGTTTGTGACCCGGGACGGTACGCCGTGGGAACCGGTATATCTGTTGTCGATCGAAGGCAGCGAGTGCCTGGGCTGCGGGCGCTGCTTCAAAGTCTGTGGCCGCAAGGTGCTGACCCAGGTGCCGCTCGATGAAGAAGGCAACGTCGCCGAGGATGAAGAAGACATCGAGCGCTACGTGATGACGGTTACCAATCCGGGCGATTGCATTGGCTGCGGCGCTTGCGCCCGGGTCTGCGCCAAGACCTGCCAGAAGCACGGTGTCGAACCCCTACAACAGGCAGCGTAGGGTTTCCGACAATGGCGTGTCTGACTTTGTCGGGTCGCAGGAAAAATCCAGCAATATCAACTTTCTTTTGGTTGGCGCGGCGTTTGCTAGGGATGGGGTGTCAAGACAGGAGGCAACTATCCTCGATCTGACTCAAAACGCCGTCGCCGCGCTGCGGCGGGTGATCGCCGAAGCGGACGACAAGGACATCTTGGGCATCCGGATCGCCGTCTGCGGCTCCAGTTGCGCCGGTCTCAGTTATCAGATGGGCCTGGAAGCCGAGGCGCGCGAAGGCGATGCCGTCATTCATTGCGACGACGTGATCGTGTTCGTGGATGAAGAGTCCAAACCGCTGCTCAACGGCACCTGCGTCGATTTCTGCGAGAGCCCGGCCGCGACCGGTTTTGTCTTCGACAATCCGAACAATTGCAGTGCTTGCGGCAATCGCAAGAGCTGCGGAATCTGAGGTAGTTATGCTCGATCAGATTGCCGAACCCGTTTCCTCTCCCGCCGTCGCGGCTCCGGGCGCCACGCTTTACGATCTCGTAGAGAAGGCAATCGCGGAGCTGAAGCCGCATCTGAACCGCGACGGCGGTGACATCAAACTGGTCACCATCGACGGCGATATGGTCGTGGTCGATCTCACCGGCAATTGCACCGGCTGCGTGTTGTCGTCGGTGACGCTGGCGGGCGTCAGGAAGCGCATCATCGATCTGGTCGGCCGCCCGCTGAAGGTCGTGCCCCAATCGGCGCTGATCGCGGCCGGGATGACCTTCCGCCGCCCCGAACGCCAGGAATCGCGGCAATGAACGCATCGCCCGTCGTCATCAACGACACCACCTTGCGCGATGGCGAGCAGGCCGCGGGCGTTGCCTTTCGTACCAGCGAGAAGCTGCAAATCGCGCGCGCGCTTGATGCTGCGGGCGTGCCGGAGATGGAAGTCGGCATTCCGGCGATGGGCGCGGGCGAAGAGGACGACATCCGCGCGGTCGTCGCATTGGGCCTGAAAGCGCGGCTCATCACCTGGTGCCGGATGCGCGAGGACGATCTTGAGGCCGCCGAACGCTGCGGCGTCACCATGGTCAACATGTCGATGCCGGTGTCGGATCAGCAGCTCGAACGCAAGCTTGGCCGCAATCGCGAATGGGCGCTCGGCGAAATCGACCGGCTGGTGCGCCGCGCCTGCGCCCGCGGGCTGGACGTGAGCATGGGTGGCGAGGATTCCTCGCGCGCCGATCTCGATTTCGTCATCACCGCCGCCAAAACCGCCGAAGCCGCGGGAGCCCGCCGTTTCCGCTTCGCCGACACGCTGGGGATTCTCGATCCCTTCGCCACCCATGCGATCTTCACGCGTCTTCGTGCCGAGCTGTCGTGCGAGCTGGAAATTCACGCCCATGACGATCTCGGTCTCGCCACTGCCAATTCGCTGGCGGCGGTTCTGGGCGGCGCCACCCACGTCAACACCACGGTCAACGGTCTTGGCGAGCGCGCCGGCAATGCGCCGCTGGAAGAAGTCGTGATGGCGCTGCATCACCTTTATCATCGCGACACCCACGTCACGCCGCGCCGGTTGCCGGAAATATCGCATTTGGTGGCGGAGGTGTCGGGCCGTCCCGTTTCCGCCGGCAAGAGCATCGTCGGCGAAGAGGTCTTCAGCCACGAATCCGGCATTCACGTTCACGGTCTGCTCCGTGATCGCCGCAATTACCAAAGCCTCGATCCGGGCGAGCTTGGCCGCAGCCATCGCTTGGTGCTGGGTAAGCATTCCGGCATCGCCGCCGTGCGCCACGCTTATGCCGAACTCGGCCTCGACCTTAGCGAACATGCCGCCCAGAACATCCTGAGCCGCGTTCGCGCCTATGCAAGCGATGCCAAGCACGCGCCGTCGGAGGGCGATTTGATCCGCTTTTACGGCGAGGTAGTGCCATGACGCCGCTGGCCAAAGCGCTGGAAGACCTGTCGAGTGCTGAGGATTTCTTTGCCTTTTTCGGCCTCGATTACGATCCCCGCGTGCTGGCCGCCTCGCGCCTGCACATCCTGAAGCAGTTCCACGACAATCTGGCGGCTGTGGCGGACCTGGAGAATCTGGACGAACCCGCCCAGCGCGCCGTTTACCGCGAGCAGCTTTCCCAGGCTTACGCGACGTTTGTCACCGGCTCGGCGTTAACGATGCGGGTTTTTCCGCGCTTGCGCGAGCCGCGAGGCGCGTTTGTCGCTTTGTCCTCGGTGCGTTCGAAATCGGGGCAGTAATTTCCAATAAGGAATACGGTGACAAATACAACGACCGAACGCGATGAAGCGAGCGGGTGCCCGGTATGTCAGGAACGTGCGCGATGCCGTTCGTTCAGAGCCAGTCCGGCGTAGATCGCCAAAAACACAACCAGCAGCACCGTCGAGAGCCGGTACATCATGGCGTAGCTGGTGGCCGCAGCGACGGCTCCGGTGACGATGGCGCCGACCGCATAGCCCAAATCCAGCGATGACAGGAACGTTCCGTTGGCGGCGCCGCGGCGGTGGACCGGCGAGCGCGCGATCGCCCAGGCCTGCAGCGAAGGCTGCACCGTGCCGAAACCAAGTCCGTAAAACAGCGAGGCCAGGATCAGATGCGGCAGATCGTGTGCGTAGGACAGCAGCAGCAGTCCGGCGATCATGGCCAGCACGCCGGGAACGATAACGGCGGAATGCCCCTTGCGGTCGTAGATTTTTCCGACGATCGGGCGGCTCAGCAGCACCATCGTGACATGGCCGACGAAATACACCGCGACATTGCGGATGCCGCTTTCGCGGCCGAACATCATGATGAAGGTGATGATGCCGCTGAACGCGACGGAGTGCAGGAAACACAGTGCCGCGGGCAGGACCGCGCGCCGTTCGAACAGCGATTGCCATAGACTCGCGTCGGCTTGTTCGTCGCGGCGGAACGGGACTTTGCCAATCCGCAGAAACAGGACGAGCGCCGCAAGGAAAAAGATCGCCGACGTCGCCAGCATGACGGCAAAGCCGCAGGCGGTCATCAGTGAGACGCCGACCACGATCGACAGCGATGTCGCCAGAACGATCGACAAAGCAAAGTAGCCGATCCCTTCGCCCAGGCGGCTCGCCGGGATCATGTCGGACGCGATCGTCGCCAGGGCTGTAGAAGCCATGCCCCAGCCGATGCCTTGGCAGAACCGAATAACGCAGATGAACGCGATGTTGGACCCGGTGAACAACAAAAGGTCCGTCACGGTCAGAACAACGGCGCCTGCCAGCAACACCGGCCAGCGGCCGATCCGGTCCATCGTGGTGCCGAACGCGCAGCGCGCGAGCAAGGCGGCAAAGGCGGCGACGCTATAGACCAGACCTGCGCTCAATGTCGTCCCGCCGATCGCCTTGATATAGGCCGTCAAGGTGGGGACCAGCATCTGAAAGCCGACATAGGCGATGAAGGTGCTGCCCAGCAAAGATACATATCGGCCGGTCCAGAGACCGGCAGGCGAACGATTCACGCTAAGGCTCCTAGATCTTTGCTGCGCCGGTGAGAGCTGTCGTTTGGTGCGCCGCTTCCGGGCCCCTAGAAGCCGGATGTGGCGAAATAAAGGTATTTCGCAGGAATAGCTGCCAGGAGCACTATTCCCCTTCCTTCGCCCCAACCTGTCATGAACATTGCCGTTTCATGCCGCCGTTCATCGACATGAACGCCTGCATCTGCTTCTCGCCCGTAACAGCGCAGCGATTGTCGTACCGGCTTGAATTGTACGCACAGCGTACCCATTTCGGTCTCGTGTTTGACAAACGGAGACGGACCTTCGGCCGCAAGGCCTCAAATCTTCTGTGCCATACAGGATACGAGCGCGCCCGCACGCGCTGCGACGGCTTTGGCCGCGCTTCCGGGGAAGAGACTGATGCGCCTGTCGATCGCCGCCTGACAACGGCCTCCGGAGGCGGCTGGTGTTTCGAGGCTTGCAGCGGGGCGGTCGCCAGATCGTTCCGCTTTGGGTTATTAAAGGGAGCCCGGCCGCCCGCGAAACCCGCCGCTTGGGTGAAAGTTTAGAGGGATTCGATTTTGATTCCGGTAGCCCGCCAGCCAATTCCCTGATTTTCTAGGGTTTTCCGCGGGTCCGCAGCGCTTTTTGTCGCTTTGTCCTGGCGGCGGCACACGCCTAAACCGGTGCGTCCTCTGCACCGGAGCCGCAATGAGCCAGTCCCGCATGATCACCGTTGACGGCAACGAGGCCTGCGCCTCCGTCGCCTACCGGATGAACGAGCTGGCGGCGATTTATCCCATCACCCCATCGTCCACCATGGGCGAACTGGCCGATCAGTGGATGTGCGAGGGCCGCACCAATCTGTGGGGCCGGGTGCCGGACGTTGTGGAAATGCAGTCCGAAGGCGGCGCCGCGGGTGCGGTTCATGGCGCGCTGCAAGCGGGCGCTTTGGCGACGACCTTCACGGCGTCCCAGGGCCTGCTGTTGATGATCCCCAACATGTACAAGATCGCGGGCGAGCTGACGCCGTTCGTGATGCATGTCACGGCGCGGACCATCGCCACCCACGCCCTCTCGATTTTCGGCGATCATTCCGACGTGATGGCGGTGCGCCAGACCGGCTTTGCCATGCTGGCCTCGGCCAATGTGCAAGAGGCGCAGGATTTGGCGGCGGTGGCGCAGACCGCCAGCCTTAAGTCGCGCGTGCCGTTCGTGCATTTTTTCGACGGTTTTCGCACCAGCCACGAAGTCGCCAAGATCACGCCGCTGTCGGACGACGATCTGCGCGCCATGATCGACGAAGACGAGATCACGGCGCTGCGTCGTCGCGCCCTTAGCCCCGATCATCCGGTCTTGCGTGGCACCGCTCAGAACCCCGACCTTTATTTCCAGGGTGTTGAGGCGCGCAATCCCTATTACGACGCACTGCCTGACATCGTGCAGACCGCGATGGACCGTTTCGCCAAGATCAGCGGCCGTTCCTATCGCCTATATGAGTACGAAGGCGCGCCCGATGCCACCGACGTGATCGTGGTGATGGGCTCCGGTGGCGACACCGCCCAGATGACCGCCGAACATCTGAACCAAACCGGCCGCAAGACCGGCGTGTTGAAAGTGCGCCTGTTCCGCCCCTTTGCGGTGGAAGCCTTCGCTAAGGCGCTTCCCGCAACCGTCAAAAAAATCGCCGTGCTTGACCGTTGCCGCGAGCCGGGCGCGGTTGGCGAGCCGCTGTATCAGGATGTTGTCGCGGCGCTGGCCGAAGCGCGCGCCCAAGGGCTTACAACGCTCGATCCGGTGGTGATCGGCGGCCGCTATGGTCTGGCGTCGAAGGAATTCACCCCCGCCATGGTCAAGGCGGTGTACGGCGAGCTGGCCAAAGCCGCGCCCAAGCGCCGTTTCACCGTCGGTATTACCGACGACGTCGGAAACCTGTCACTGGCCGTCGATGACAGCTTCCAGATCACCCATCCTGAGGAGCGCCGCGCGGTGTTTTTCGGTCTTGGCGCCGATGGCACGGTGGGGGCGAACAAAAACTCGGTCAAGATCATCGCCGGTAATACCGATCTCTACGCTCAGGGCTATTTCGTCTACGATTCCAAGAAGTCGGGCGCGATCACGGTGTCGCATTTGCGTTTCAGCCCGCAGCCGATCCGTTCGGCGTATCTGCTGGAACAGGCCGATTTCGTCGCCTGCCACCACTTCGTTTTCCTTGACCGTTACGACGTTCTCAAATACGCCGCGCCCGGCGCCACGCTGCTGCTCAATGCGCCGTATCCGGCTGCCGAAGTGTGGAGCAAAATGCCGGCGCCGGTGCAGCGCGCCATTGTCGACAAGAAACTGCGCGTCTTTGTGATCGATGCCGGGGCGGTGGCGCACAAGGCCGGTCTTGGCGCCCGCATCAACACCATCATGCAGACCTGTTTCTTTGCGCTCGCCGATGTGCTGCCGCGCGAAGACGCCATCGCCGCCATCCGCAAGGCGATCGAAAAGACCTACGGCCGCAAGAGCCAAGCGGTGGTCGAAAAGAATTTCGCGGCCGTCGATATGACGCTCGATCATCTCACCGAGGTGGCGATCCCGTCCGTGATCGACGGCGCCGAGTTGCCGCCGGTCGTGCCCGCCGATGCACCCGATTTCGTGCGCAACGTCACCGCCGAAATGCTGGCGGGCAGGGGCGATGCGCTACCGGTGTCCGCCATGCCGACCGATGGCACCTGGCCGGTCGGCACCGCGAAGTATGAAAAACGCAACATTGCCGACGAAATTCCGGCGTGGAATCCGGCCACCTGCACCCAGTGCAACAAATGCCTGATGGTCTGCCCGCATGCGGCTTTGCGCGCCAAGGCGGTCCCCACGGTCACGCTGGAAGGCTCCGCGCTCCAGTCGCTCGCCTTCAAGGGCAAGGAAGTGAAGGGCGATGCCCGTTACGTGCTGCAAGTGGCGCCGGAAGATTGCACCGGCTGCGGGCTTTGCATCAGCGCGTGCCCGCGCGACGGCGCCCTGGTGATGACGCCAAAGGGATCGTTGATCGACGCGGAAAAGGCGAATTTCGAAGCTTTCCTCAAGCTGCCCGATCTCGAACGCGCCGATCTAAAAATGAGTCTCCGCGCCAGCCAGTTCATGCCGCCCTTGTTCGAGTTCTCCGGCGCCTGCACCGGCTGCGGCGAGACTCCCTACATCCGCACGCTGACGCAACTCTTTGGCGACCGCATGATGGTGGCCAACGCCACCGGCTGCTCGTCGATCTTTAGCGGCAATTTGCCGACGACGCCTTACACCACCGGCCGCGACGGCCGCGGTCCGGCATGGTCGAACTCGCTGTTCGAAGACAACGCCGAATTCGGTCTCGGCATGCGGCTCGCGGTCGATCGTCATGGCGCCGAAGCCCGCGGCCTGGTCGCCAAGCTGGCGTCAGAATTGCCCGAACCGCTGGTGGCGGCGCTGTCTGAAGTCGGCGGCAAAACCGATGCGGAGATCCGCACCCGCCGCGCCCAAGTGGCCGAGCTGAAACAAATCCTCGCAACCAAATCCGGCAGCGATGCGCAGCGCCTGATCGAACTCGCCGATTATCTCGTCGACAAGGTGGTGTGGATCATCGGTGGCGACGGCTGGGCTTACGACATCGGCTTCGGCGGTCTCGATCACATTCTGGCGTCGGGCCGCAACGTGAACATTCTGGTGCTCGATACCGAAGTCTATTCCAACACCGGCGGGCAGCAGTCGAAGTCGACGCCGATGGGTGCCGCGGCGAAATTTGCTACCACTGGCAAAGCTCGCGCCAAGAAGGACCTCGGCGCCATCGCCATGTCGTACAAGGATGTCTATGTCGCCACCGTTGCGGTCGGCGCCAAGGACACCCAGGTCGTGACCGCGCTTTCGGAAGCAGTGTCGTATGACGGCGTCTCGCTGGTCATCGCTTATTCGCACTGCATCCATCACGGCTTCGATCTGGCGTCCGGTCTGAATCGCCAGCGGGACGCCGTGGCGTCGGGCTATTGGCCGCTTTATCGCTACGACCCGCGCCGGGCCGCGGCCGGGCAGGCGCCGCTGTCGCTCGATTGTCAGGAGCCATCGCTGCCGCTCGCCGAGTTCATGGCGGGCGAAACGCGCTTCAAGATCACCGACAAAGCCGATCACGCGCGTTATGCCGAGATGGTGAAACAGGCGGAGGCGCAGATGCGCCGCCATTACCAGGCCCTGAAGGTGCTCGCGACCAAGGACGCCTAACGCCTCTCAAAAGCTGAGCTATTTCACGCGCCGCGCGGTTGGCGAAAATTGTCTTGCAACGGAGTACTCTATTTCATAGAGTAATCTGCGTTGAGGTAATGGTGGTGCCGCGGCTCTGGTCGCGATCCGCCGGACTTTAGGGCAAGATTGCAACCTAGCCGGGATGCGCCGGCCGTGGTGGAGGATTTCCAGTGTCGGAACATGCAGCGCCTCAGGCGCCGGTCGTCAGCTTACGCGATGTCGTGAAGACCTATGACGACGAGGGTCTGAAAGTCACCGCCATCAACGGCGTCACCATGGACATTCCGCGCCAGCGGTTCGCCATGATCGTCGGCCCCTCGGGCAGCGGCAAGACGACCTTGCTCAATTTGATCGGCTGCATCGACAAACCGTCCGCTGGCACGCTGCAAGTGGTGGGTGAGGCGGTGGGCAAGCTGTCGGACAACAAGGTCACCGATTTTAGGGCTCGCAACATCGCTTTCATCTTCCAGAACTTCAGCCTCTATCCGGTATTGTCGGCGTACGAGAACGTCGAGTATCCGCTGCTGTTGATCGGCATGAACGCCGCCGAGCGCCGCACCCGTACCATGGGCATGCTTGAAGCGGTGGGTCTGGCCGATCAAGCGCGCCAGCGCCCGAACCAGCTTTCCGGTGGCCAGAAGCAGCGCGTCGCCATCGCCCGCGCCCTGGTCAAGCATCCCGAGATCGTGCTGGCGGACGAACCGACCGCCAATCTCGACAGCCAGACCGGGCTGCAGATCATCGAGCTGATGCGCAAGATGCAGCATGAGCAGCAGGTGAGCTTCATCTTTGCCTCCCACGATCCGCAGCTCATCAGCCATGCCGAGGAAACCTACATCATTCGCGATGGCAAGCTGGTCGAGCACCGCACGGAGTCGGCGCAATGACGCTGACCAAAATTGCTTTCCGGAACATCCTCAGGAACGGCAGGCGCTCGCTGATGACCGCATCGGCCATCGCGGTCGGCGCCATCGCAATGATTCTGTTCGGCGAGTACAACGATTTCGCCTTTCTCGGCTTGCAGATGCAGGCGGTGACCGCCAGCGGCCACATGTCGGTGTTCCAGAAGGGCTACTTCGAATTCGGCAGCGGCAATCCGGCCGGATATTCGATTTCGCAATACAAAAAAACCATCGCCCTGATCGAGAACGATCCCGAACTGAAGCCGCTCTTGAATGTGGTGACGCCAACGGTGTCGCTGTTCGGCATCGCTGGCAATTTTTCGGTTGATGCGTCGAAGACGTTCTTCGGCACTGGTTTTGTGCCGTCGGATCGCGACAAGATGCGCCACTGGGACGACTACGGCCTGCGCCCGGCCAGTTTTGCATTCTCGCCGCTCGGCGTCAGCGACCAAGAGATCAACAAAGGCGTCGTGGGCCAGGGCTTGGCGCGCGTCTTGGGTCTGTGTGAGGCGCTGAAGGTTCCGAATTGCCCGCCGCCGCCGAAGGAACAGGTGACGGTCGACAAATCCGCGCCGGCTCTTTCGGTCGACCTGACCGAGCTCTCGGCGCGCGATCGCGTTCCGGCCGAGGCGCGCAAAGAGGCGACCGAGCCGCGTCTTGATCTGCTCGGCGCCACCGCCAACGGCGCCCCAAACGTCGTCACCTTCTATGTGACCGAGGCGCAGAACCAGGGCATCAAGGAACTCGATGATGCCTTCGTCGGCATGCACATCGCGCTGGCACAGGAACTGCTCTATGGCCGCGGCGAGCACAAAGCGGTGTCGATCCAGATCCAGCTTCACCACACCGCCGACCTCGACCGCGCCAAAACGCGCCTGAACCAGCTTTTTGCCGCGCACGATCTTCCGCTCGAAGTGCATGATTTCACCGAGTTGTCGTCATCCTATTCGCAGATCAAGAACTTCCTCAATGTGATGTTCGCGTTTCTGGCGGTGATCATGCTGATGATCGTGGTGTTCACGGTCGTCAACACCATGACCATGAGCGTGATGGAGCGGGTGGGTGAAATCGGCACCTCGCGCGCCATGGGCGTGCGCCGCAGCGGCATCCGCCGGTTATTCGTGATCGAAGGCTTCCTGTTGGGCGTGATCGGTGCCACCGCCGGAGTGCTCTTGGCGTCAGCGATCTCGGCTTGGTTCAACCACGCCGGCATCATGTACACGCCGCCGACGCAGGCGCGCCAAGTGCCGGTGCGGCTGCTCACCGGCGATTACATTTTGCTCACCCGCGTTTGGATCGGCCTGGTGGTGATCGCGACGGTGGGGGCGCTGGTTCCGGCCGGGCGCGCCGCCAAGATGAAAGTCGTCGACGCCTTACGGCACGTTTGAGGGGAAATACCGTGTTCAAGATTGCGTTCCGCAACGTCCTGCGCAATGGACGCCGCTCTCTGATGACGGCTATGGCAATCGTGGTCGGCGCCACCGCGCTGGTCTTGCTCGGCGAATACAGCGCCATGATCAAGGTCGGCATGGAGACCGGCATCATTCGCGGCATGGGCCATTTGCAGGTGTTCAAGACCGGCTATTTTGCCTACGGCAGTGGCAAGCCGGGCACCTACAGCATCGCGGGTTACGATGCGGTGCTGGAGTCGATCCGCAAGGATCCGGAGATGGCCACGATGATCCGGGTGGTAACCCCGAGTATCAGCCTCGGCGGCATCGCGGGCAACGCGGCGGTCGACAAGTCGAAGACCTTCTTCGGCGCCGGGCTCATCCCGTCTGATAAAGACAAGATGAACACTTGGGACGGCTACAACGTCACCAACGGCGACCGGCCGAAAAGCGGCCTCACGGATTCCGAAATCGATCACGCGGTGGTCGGCGTTGGCTTGGCGCGCATCTTGGGCCTGTGCACGCCGCTTAAGATGAGCAAGTGCCCGGCCGGTGAAGCCGCGCAGAAATCTGCCAAGCTCGAACTGCTTTCTGGCTCCGGCGGGGCGCCCAACATCGTCACCATCACGGTCAACAAGGCGAGCGGGCAGGGTGCCAAGGAAATGGACGACTCCTATATCGCCATGCACTTCACCCTGGCGCAGCAGCTGCTTTACGGCGGCGGCGAGCACAAGGCGACGGCGATCATCGTTCAGCTCAAGAACACGGCTGACATCCCGCGAGCCAAGGCGCGGCTCGGCAAGCTGTTCGCCGCTCGCCATCTTGATCTCGAATTGCGCGATTTCAACGAGCTTTATCCCGCCTATAAGCAGATTCTCGGCTACTTCATGGCGATGTTCGCGTTCATCGGCATCGTGATGGCCATTATTGTCGGCTTCACCATTGCCAACACCATGAGCATGAGCGTGATGGAACGCACCAACGAGATCGGCACTGCCCGCGCCATGGGCGTTCGCCGCGGCGGCATTCATCGCCAGTTCCTGCTCGAAGGCGCCATCCTGGGCGCGCTCGGCGCCACCGCCGGCATCGCGATCGCGCTCGGCGTAACCACTCTCATCAACCACGCCCACATTACCTATACCCCGCCGGGCAATGCGTCGCCGGTGGATCTCTACCTGCTGACCAAGGGCACGCAGTCGCTGCTCGCGACCGTTTGGCTGGTGCTGACGGCACTTGCGGCACTTGCTTCCATTGTTCCGGCCAACCGGGCGTCGCGCATGAACGTCGTCGATGCCCTCCGCCATGTGTGAGGATGTCATGAAGAACGTCTTGATCGGTTTTGTCGTTGCCGTTGTTCTGACCGCCGCTGCGCATGCAGCGGAGCCCACGGGCCAGGAAATCATCGCGTCCGTGGATGCCGGCCGCAATCCGGGGCAGAGCTTTCGCGTCGTCGACAACCTCACCGAATATGTCGGCGGTCAGCCGCGCAATTCGATGCAGCTCGTCATCTTCGCCACTCAGAACAAGGCGACGCATCAGTACAATAACTTGATACGCTACGTGCTGCCGTCGCGCGACGCCGGCAAGATGGTGCTGTTCAATGGCTCCAACATGTGGTTCTACGATCCGTCGTCGAAGGCTTCCGTCCGCATTTCGCCGCAGCAGCGCCTGCTCGGTCAGGCCTCCAACGGCGACGTGGCGACGGTCAACCTCGCCAAGGACTACACCGCCAAGCTGCTCGGCGAAGAAAAGCTGCTCGACGCCGACAAACAGACCCGCGATTGCTGGCACCTGGAGCTCAAGGCCGCCACCGACGAAGCGGTTTACAGCCGGGTCGAATATTGGGTGGAGAAGGGGACCTATCACCAGATCAAGGGCAAGTTTTTTTCCGACAGCGGACGCTTGTTGAAGATCGCCTATTATCACAAGTTCATGCCGATGCTCGGCCGTCAGGTCCCGGCGGAAACCATCGTGATCGACTCCGTCAATCAGAATCTGGTCACCACCATGGCGGTTTCCGACATGCGGGCGCAGGACGTGCCGGAGTCGTGGTTCCAGCGTGATTTCCTGCCGCGCCTGAAGATCGACTGATGAAAAAGGCGGTTCTGTTCCTGACGGTTTGTGTGGTGGCGTTTCCCGCCGTGGCGCAGGAGAACGACGATCTCGGTCTCATTCCGGGGGCAGTGCAGACGGCCGCGCCGCCCGCGGCCACGGTGCAGGATCGCGGCAAATATGCGTTCGCCAATGCGTTCGGCTGGTACGGCTATCGCGGTAGCTTCGCGGTTTCGCCGGGCGACGCGATCCCCTCGCGCTGGAACGACCGGGTCAGTGCCGATGCGCTGGTCACCTGGAAACTGTCGGACAGCCTGCGCCTGACCGCCAGCGACGTGCTGAGCGCGAGTTTCGCCGACGGCGTCGGGTTTCCGCGCGAGGCCGTGCGCAACGATTTGCGCGAGCTTTACGCCACCTGGGAAGTTGCGCCGGAAACCTATCTCGAAACCGGCCGCATCAACGTCCGCAACGGCGTCGCGTTCGGCTACAACCCGACCGATTTCTTCCGCGCCCGCACCTCGGTGGCGCAATCCTCCTCCGATCCTGGCGCGCTCAGGAACAACCGCCTCGGCACGGTGATGCTCCGCGGCCAGCATGTCTTCGACGGCGGCTCGCTGGAGCTGATTTACGCGCCGAAGCTGCATAGCCCGGTGCCGATGGGCGGGCTGGCCTATCCGCTCGATCCGAAATTTGACCAGACCAATGGCTCCGATCGCGTTCTGGCGAGTTTTTCCTTCGAATGGGAGGATTTCAGCCCGCAAGTCCTGGCTTTTTACGACGCCGGCCGGTTCAAGTTCGGTTTCAACGCCTCGCATCCGATCGGCAACAGCATCATCGCCTATGCCAGTTGGGCCGGCGGCAATGCGCCGAGCGCGATTGTCGATGCCATCGCCTTCGGCAAGCGCACCCGCACGCTGCCTGCCACTATGCTCGTGCTACCGCCGGTTTCGACCTCACGCAGCTTCAAGAGCGATGTCTCTGCTGGCGCTTCCTGGAACGGCGAAGACAAGGAAACCATCAGCGTCGAATACAATTTCCACGAAGCCGGATTGTCGAAGGAGGGCTGGCGTGGTTGGTTTGCCACCGGCGCGAACCCGGCGTTCGCCTCGCTGATGTGGTATATCCGCGGCTATTCCAGCGACCGCCAGGATCCGATCAGCCAGCATCAAGCCTTCGTGCGTGCCGACTGGACAGAACCGTTCCACATCCTGCATGCCGACCTGAGCGGCTATGTGATGACCGATCTGACCGATGGCTCCTGCACCGGTCAGGTGGGGGCGTCCTACGATCTGTCGGATTTCTGGAGCCTCGGCGCTTATGTCAGTGCCACAACTGGCGGCAAGCGCACCGAATGGGGTTCGCTGAGGAGCTCCACCAGCGCCATCGTTCAACTCGTGCGCTATTTTTGATGATGCGGCTCGGTTTCGGAACGGACTCTGGGCCGCCTGAGCCGCGGCAGAACGTGTGCGTCGTGACTTATAAGAACACGACTTATTGTTATTACAGAAATTCAACATGGGATGCGCAGGATCGCTAGCCTGAAAATATTGGGGACTATCGCGACTGCATTCAATCTGTGCAGATTGCACCAGATGTGTACAACGTTATGTGGCAAATGTACCATACTGCGAAAGCAAGTTATGTCATTATCCCATTGAAATTATTGACGAGGTTACTAAGCATACCATTATTGCAGTTTGTACATCGGTACTTCTCGCGACACTTTATGCTTTCTGAAAATCCAGTTTGAGGGGGTGTTCCGGTGTTTAGCGCCGACAGGGGCAGTTTTTTAGAGGGGGCTTTAAAGTGTCTAGAAAATCACGAATCCTGAAGGCTGCACTGCGGACAAGTACGGCCGTTCTGGGGCTTGCGGCGACAAGCTTGGCGATATCGCCGTCCTACGCGATCGTCGGCAACGACAATTACACGCCCGCCCAGCTGGTCGATACGACCAACATCACTGGCGTGGGGCAGATGGTGATCGACGAAGGCAATGGCTACGTCGGTCTGTGCACGGTGTCGTTGATCAACCCGCGTACGGTGATTTTCGCAGCGCACTGCGTCAACGATGCGGCCGCAAGCAGCTACGGCTCGGCCAACGGTGGCACCGCGATCGGGTTCGGCTTTCAGGCTTACAATCGGACACCTCTGATCAACTGGCTTACGAGTGACCACCAAACCAGCACGACCGATTATTTCTACAACTCCAACTACGTCGTCTATAACGACAAGTCGCTGCTGCTGGGTTCCAGTCTGAACTTTCTCCAGGCCGATATTGCGATGGCGGCCCTCGATACGCCGGTCACGAACGTACCGACGTGGACGCTATTGTTCTCGCCGCTGACCAGTTCGACGCACGCGACGATCGTCGGCTATGGCAACTACGGTACCGGCTCCGACGGGTATGTCAGCCTCGACTTCCGCCGCCGCGTTGCCGAGAACACGATCAGCTTCCTCGGTTCGCTGGACGACGTCGACGGCTTCCTGTTCGGCGAGCTGGATGGTTTGCCGCAGAACCTCTACCAACTCGACTTCAACGATCCCAACTTCAATACTGCGGATGCCAACGAATACGACTTCAACATTTTCCACGACGCGGCGCTGGCGAAGGAAGCCATCACGGCTCCTGGCGACTCCGGTGGCCCGCTGATTGTCGATCAGTTGTTCTCGACGTCGGTCATCGCGGCCGTGCTGTCCGGTGGCACGCGTTACTTTAGCGGCCAAGCGTCGTCCAGTTATGGCACGACGTCGTTCTATCAACCCCTTTACCTGTACTGGGACTGGATCGTCGCCAACAATCCGTACAAGTACGTCTCGGCCAAGGCCGGCGACGGCTTATGGAGCGATCCCAGTCATTGGGTCATCGACCTCGATCCCAATTATGTGACGATCGTCGACGGCAAATTGGTCAATGCTCTGCCGACCGATGCGGCGCAGGGCATTCCGGATGACGGAACGGTCAACACGCCGA
Source organism: Alphaproteobacteria bacterium UBA1301 (assembly GCA_002307725.1). Classification (GTDB taxonomy): domain Bacteria; phylum Pseudomonadota; class Alphaproteobacteria; order Micropepsales; family Micropepsaceae; genus Rhizomicrobium. The sequence goes on from DBUB01000010.1 coordinate 175,269, forward strand.
AGTTCGGTCAGGTCTGCTACTACGATATCTGCCAGGACGTCGCGACCGGCGAGGTAACGGGTACGTCCACCACGGACATCACGTCACAACTCGACGCGCTGAGTGCGCAGTACGACGGCGGCGTGGAGAAAGTGGCGATAGACGTGATGAGCGATCTGGCCTCGGCGCAAACCAAGGTCTCATCCGCATCGGCGACGACACTGGCTGTTACGAACCTGCTTTCGAAGTATACGTCGCACGCCTCGACAGGGACCGTCACGACCTCGCTTGGCTTGCCGGGCACGTCGGGCTTCGTTCCCGACGATACCGATGGCGATGCCACCACCGGTACGCCGGCCCGCTATTACGACGTGACGCTGTCGGCTGACGGCACGACTATCCTCGACAAGGGGTATGTCACCATTGACCGTCTGACCATCAACGGAGCCAAGACCGGTTTGGTGATTGCCTCGGGCGCCGCGATGGGTACTTACATCGACACGACGATGTATGCCGGCAATTTCCGGGTCAACGGTCTCTACGTTTCGGTCGGTGACATCGCCCTTCTCGGTGGTGTGCTGTCCGGTAACGGTACGGTGGTTTCTCCGGCCACCACTGCGGTGCTCGGCGCTATCGCACCCGGCACGGTGGGTACGGTGGGAACGTTGACTCATATCGGTGACGTGGTTCTGTCAAGCGGTTCGGGCCTTCTGATCGACGCCTCCCCCACGGGGAACGACTTGCTCGACGTCTACGGCACGCTGTCGCTCAGCGGCACACTCGTCGTGAGCCCGATCAACGGCTATAGACCCAAGTGGCACGCGACCCTGACCGTCGCCAAGGCCGACGTAATTGAAAACGCGTTCAACAGCGTGCCCGACACGATCGCCGGCGTGCTGTATCCGGTCGTTTCGACCGTTACGATCCAAACGGCGGACAGTTCCTACGACGCGGAAGTCGTGACCTTCCAGGCGGCTACGTTTGCGTCGGTTTTGACGGGCGGGACTGCCGATCAGTTGAATGCCGGCGGTCTGCTGGACGCAGCCCGTGACGCGAGCTACAGCAGAATGTCGAGCGTGTATGACGCCATCGATCCGCTGTACGACCAGCCCTTGAACGATGCGCTGCAAGCTCTAGCGCCGAATGTGACGCGTGCCATACCTCAGGTCTCGCAGGTGCTTGCCGACGCTCAGTCCGGATTCCTTTGGGAATACCTGGGTGAGATGAACGGTTCCAACGAGGCGAGGGTTGCGGTTCAGCCCACCGCCTTGAAGCTGGCGATGAATTCGCAGGTTGGGTCTTTTGAGATGCGCAACCTGCTGGCCGGTCTGAGTGACCGTCTCGGCGGAAGCTCGGTTACAACGGCGTCGGACAGCGGCGCAGCGGCGTCGGACGGCGGCGGTGCCATGGTATTGCCGAAAGGCGTTGGCGTGTTCCTGACGGGTCAGAAGCTCGATGGTTCGGTCCGACTCGGCGGTTCCAGCGGCAAGGCCGACATCGACGGATTCCTGATTTCAGCGGGTGTCGATTTGCCGGCGACGCAGTACTTCCGGGTCGGGGCCTCGTTGGCCCTCGGCGAAGCCTTGGCCACCTTGCGCGACCAGGCTGCCACATCCAAGACCTTGACTAGGCAGTTTGCGGTCTACGGTCAGTATACGACGGATGAGGGCTATTTCGTGAACGGCTATGCCGGTTACGGTTTCCAGACGATCCACACGCAGCGCAATATCGCGTTCGGCGGTTCGACGTTCGATCTGGACGGCAAAACGCATGGCAATACCCCGATCTTCGGGCTCCAGGCCGGGATGGTTATTCCAGACGTGACGAGCGGCATGCTGAAGCCGGCGATCGGCATCCAGTATGGCGAAGTCCGCGTGGCGGAGTATTCCGAAACCGGTGCGGAGGCGGCTTTATCGTTCGGGCAGATCGACAAGAGCCATTTCGATGCACGCTTCGGCTTCGACGCCGACTGGAATATCACTGTCAGCGAGATTGCGTTTAAGCCGCAGCTTCATGCCTTCCTGGTCACCAATCTTTCCAGTGACAACGCCGGCATCAAGACGACGTTTGTTGCCTCCAGCGGCGCCACGCCTGCGAACTTCGATCTCTCTGGGAACTCTGCAGTCTGGGCCGATGTCGGCGTGGGTCTCGAAGCCAACGTTTACGACAATACGTTGCTTGGGTTCCACTTCAGCGCTAATCCGGGCAACGGCGACGCGACCTACACCGCGTTTGGCGGTTCACTGCGCATCAAGCTCTAAGGCGCGGACTTGTTTTCTGACGACGGGCCTGCGGAAATATCTCCGCAGGCCTGATTTTTGGGCCGCGGCCGAGGTGCCATCCCCATCCAGAATACTCCATAAAATAACATGAAATCAATATGTTAATCTAATTCTGTGGAAACTGGATCGACCGTGGCGTTGTGAATCCGGCCGGTTTGGTTGCGGCGGGCCAAAGCAGAAATTGTTCGATCGTCAGCTTGGGGTTATGAGTAGCGCGACCGGCGCTGCGCCAGCCCAACACAGGTGTGAATTTGAAAATCAAGCTCCATAAAAACGACCTACCGGACGGCCTCGATCTCGGCCCGGTGGTGGCGATCGATACCGAGACCCTTGGCCTCAACCTATTCCGCGACCGGCTTTGCCTGGCGCAGATGTCCGCCGGCGATGGTATTTGCCATGCGGTGCAGTTCGCGCCGGGGGCTTATGCGGCGCCCAATCTGAAGCGCATGCTGACCGATCCTGCCAAGCTCAAGCTGTTCCATTTCGCCCGCTTCGACATCGCAATGTTCCGCCAGTACTTGGGTGTGGTGACGGCCCCGGTCTACTGCACCAAGCTGGCGTCGAAGCTGGTGCGCACCTACACCGACAAGCACGGTCTCAAGGATCTGGTGCGCGAGCTACTAAGTGTCGATCTCAACAAAGAGCAGCAAAGCTCCGATTGGGGGGCGCCGGAATTGACCGAGCGGCAGCTTGCCTATGCCGCGAATGACGTTGCCTACCTCCATCGTCTAAAGGAGGTGCTCGACACCATGCTGGCGCGGGAGCACCGCACCGAGCTGGCAAAGGCCTGCTTCGATTTCCTTCCGGCCCGGGTGGAACTCGATCTGAAGGGCTGGCCAGAGGTCGACATCTTCGCCCACTGAAACAAATTTAATATTGTGGTTCAAATATTTACGCCGATAGACGCAGGTGCCTTGAACCGCGGCTTGGATTTGGCCACACTTGGCATGAATTTCGCTTAAACCGCCGCTCCTCGCGACAATGGGCGGCGTTCGACAACAACTGAGCTGGGTCTGCGCGCGCCAGCAACGCGCCGAAGACTAGTTCCGTAACGGGTGCTTTCATGGGTTCCGCGATTCTTGAGGATGTGGTGCCGGCGCATGGCGATCTGGCTGTGGCGCGGCGGGTGATTGACGCCGCCGGCGAGGCGGTACGGCTGCTCGCCGACAGTCTGGGTCCGGAGTTCACCAAAGCCGTCGACATCCTCAAGGCCGCCAAAGGGCGAGTGATTGTCAGTGGCATCGGCAAATCGGGCCACATCGCCCGTAAGATCGCGGCGACCATGGCGTCCACCGGCACGCCGGCCCATTTCGTCCATCCGTCCGAGGCCAGCCATGGCGATCTCGGCGAGATCACCCGTAACGACGCGCTTCTGATCCTGTCCTGGCGCGGCGAGACCACCGAGCTTTCCGACCTCATCGTCTATGCCAAGCGGTTTCGTATTCCGCTAATCGGCATGGCCTGGAATCCGGAGTCGACCCTGCTCAAGGCGGCTGATGTGGCGCTGGTGCTGCCGCATGTGCGCGAGGCCTGTCCGCACGGTCTGGCGCCGACGACGTCCACCACGCTGATGATCGTGCTCGGCGATGCGCTGGCCATGGCGTTGATGGAGCGGCGCGATTTCTCGCTCGATGCTTATCGCAACCTGCATCCGGGCGGTTCCTTGGGCCGCGCCTTGATCCGGGTGCGCGATCTGATGCATGGCGCCGACGAACTGCCGCTGGCCCGCAAAGAGACTCCGTTGCGCGAGGCCATCGCGGTGATGGAAAAGCACAATTTCGGCTGCGTCGGTCTCACCGATGGCACTGGCGCGCTGGCCGGCATCATCACCGACGGCGATTTGCGCCGCCGCTTCGACCAGAACCTTCGCGATGCCAAGGCGGCCGATGTGATGACCAAAAATCCCAAGACCGTGCGCTCCGACCAGTTGGCGGCCGAGGCGCTGGCTCTGATGAACGACAAGACGATCACGCAGCTTTTTGTGCTCGATCCCGCGGCCACGTCGGCGGGACCCGTCGGTATCCTCCACATCCATGACTGCCTCAAGGCGGGGCTGCGATGACCCGCAAGGACCTGGTCCGTAGCGCCGTCGCACAAGAAATGCCGCCGTCGGCGCAAAGCGCGCGCGACTGGTCGGATCGCCAGCGTCTGCGGGCTACCGAGGCGCTGCGGTATTCCCGCTTCGTCAGCGTGATGAAAAAGATTCTGCCGGTCGGTGCGATCGTCCTGATGGGGTCGGTGGTGGCCTATTCGGTGATGCCGCGCCACAACGACAAATACATGGCGCTGCAGCAGAGCGGCAATCTCGCCCGCGATCTGACCATGACCAAATCGAGCTTCACCGGCACCGACGAGAAGGGCAATCCCTTTAAGGTCACGGCGGCCGAAGTGATTCAGGACCCGAAGGCGAAGAACACCCTGCGCGCCGAGCTCAAGCAGATCGACGCCGACATGCAGTTCGAGAACAAGAGCTGGGTCAACGCCACTGCGGGACACGGCTGGATTGATAGCGAAAGCGGCGTTTTGAAGCTCGATGGCGGCCTCTCAGTGTTCACCGATAACGGCTATGAGATGCACACCAAGAGTGCCACGGCCCTGATCAAGGCCAACATTCTTGAAGGTTCCGAAGGCGTGACCGGCCACGGCCCCACCGGCCAATTCAGCGCCGACCGGTTTCATTTCGACCGGGCGAAAAAACAGGTGAGGCTTTGGGGTCATGTTCACATGATCCTTTATCCGCAGAAGGCGAAGAGACGATGAGGGGCACACTCGCAGTCCTGCTCGTGGCCGGCATCTTGACCGGTGCCGGTTGGGCTCAGCAGAAGGCCGTCACCAAGGGCATGAGCAATCCCAACGCGCCGATCGATCTTTCGGCCGATGCCATGGCCGCCGATCAGAATACCGGGATGGTCGTCTACACCGGCAACGTCATCGTCCATCAGGGCGAGGTGAAGCTCAGGGCCGACAAGATGCGCGCCAAGCTGGTCGGCGACAATCCGAGCCACCTCTACGCCGACGGGCGGGTGGTGGTCGATGCGCCGTCCGGGATCGCGACGGGGGATGTCGGGGTCTATGACGTCGCGCCCCGCCTCGTCACCCTCACCGGCAATGTTGTGCTTACCAAGGACAAGAACGTGCTGCGCGGCCACAAGCTGGTGGTGAATCTGGTCACCGGCCAGGCGACGCTCGACGGCGGTCAGGGCAAGACCCGCCGCGTGCAGGCCCTGTTCACCCCGAAAAACGACAACGGCAGTCAAAATCCTTAGGTTTCACAATTTCTTTAGCACAAACAGGCACAGTTCTCGCATGGACCCGACAGAGACCTTCGCACCCGAAACCCAGCGCCCCCGCGTGATCGAGGGCGGCAAAGGCTTGGTTGCGACCCGGATCGCAAAATCCTTCAAGCAGCGTCCCGTTGTCCGTTCCGTCAGCATTTCGGTGAAGCGGGGCGAGGTCGTCGGTTTGCTTGGTCCCAACGGTGCCGGCAAGACGACCTGCTTCTATATGATCACCGGGCTGATCCCGGTCGATGCCGGCACGATCGAAATCGATGGCTACGACGTCACCCGTCTGCCGATGTACCGGCGGGCCCGTCTCGGCATTGGCTACCTGCCGCAGGAAGCGTCCATTTTCCGCGGCCTGACGGCGGAAGAGAACATCCGCGCCACCGCGGAGCTGGTCGAGCCCGAACCGGGCCTCCTGGAAGCGGCCGTGGAAGAACTGCTCGCCGAATTTGGCGTTACCCACGTGCGCAACACGCCGTCGATCGCGCTGTCCGGCGGTGAGCGCCGCCGCGTCGAAATCGCGCGCGCGTTGGCGACCCATCCCTCCTACATCCTGCTTGATGAACCGCTGGCTGGCATCGATCCGATCGCCGTCGGCGAAATCCGCGCCTTGGTGAAGCATCTTAAGGATCGCGGCGTTGGCGTTTTGATCACCGATCACAACGTCCGCGATGCGCTCGAGATCATTGATCGCGCCTACATTCTGCATGACGGCGTGGTGATGATGGAAGGTACGCCCAGCGACATCGTGGCCGACCGCGACGTGCGGCGCGTCTATCTCGGAGAACGGTTCTCGCTATGAGATGTTGGCGTTCCATTGCCTATCTGATGGAGGAGGAGGCGTAAATGGCCGTCTCCCAGCGCCTCGAAATCCGGCAAGGCCAAAGCCTTGTAATGACGCCGCAGTTGCAGCAGGCGATCAAGCTGCTGCAGTTGTCGAACATGGAATTGACGGAGTTCTGCGAGCAGGAGCTGGAGAAGAACCCTCTTCTGGAACGCGACGACACCACTCCGGCCGTTGAAGGTGAGCGTGAGCCGCCTGCCGAAGCCGTCGCGCCGTCCGAAGCCCTCGACCAGGAATTGGCGCGCGAAGATTTTTCCAAATGCGCCGATATGGATGCGACCGGCGAAGACCGCTATGCCGACGGCGAGGAACGCGGCGCCACCAGCACTCCGACCACACCGCTTGCCGACTATACGACCGTCCGCAATTCGCAGCGGTATGACGGCGACGAAGACCTTCTGGAATCCACCGTCGCTGGCGGCGGCACGCTGAAGGACCATCTTTACGAACAGCTCGCCATCGCCGCGCTCGATCACGACAAGCGCCTCATCTGCGTCGCGCTGATCGATGCGGTGGACGAGGCCGGTTACCTGCGCGCCGATCTCGATGAAATGGCCACGCGTCTCGGCGTCGGTAGGACCGATGTCGAGGAAATCCTCAGGGTGTTGCAGGGCTTCGACCCCGTCGGCGTTGCCGCCCGCAATCTCGCCGAATGCCTGGCGCTGCAGCTCAAGGACAAAGACCGGTTCGATCCCGCTATGGCCGCGATGATCGCCCATCTCGATCTGGTGGCGCGCCGCGACATGGCCCAACTTGCCCAGATTTGCGGCGTCGATACCGCTGACATCGCCGACATGCTGGCGGAAATTCGGGCGCTGTCGCCCAAGCCGGGCCTCCAGTTCTCCTCCGATACGGTGCAGCCGGTGGTGCCCGATGTGATCGTACGCGAAGGCCCCGATGGCGGTTGGGCGATCGAGCTCAATTCCGAGACCTTGCCGCGGCTTCTGGTTAACGCCCGCTATTTTGCCAAAGTCTCGACCCATGCCCGCGACAAGGACTCCAAGACCTATCTTACCGAGTGCCTGAACAACGCCAACTGGCTGGTGAAGAGTCTGGACCAGCGGGCGCGTACCATTCTCAAAGTCGCCACCGAGATTGTGCGTCAGCAAGACGGTTTTCTCACCTACGGTGTGCGGCATTTGCGACCGTTGAACTTGCGCACCATCGCTGACGCGATCGGCATGCACGAATCGACGGTCAGCCGTGTGACATCGAACAAATACATTGCGACGCCGCGTGGACTGTTCGAACTGAAATACTTCTTCACCGCCTCCATTCAATCGCTGGACGGTTCGGAAGCCCACTCGGCGGAAGCGGTTCGCGATCGCATTCGCGAGATGATCGAACGCGAAGAGCCCCGCGAAATCCTGTCCGATGATCGCATCGTTTCGATGCTGACCGCCGACGGCGTCAATATCGCACGCCGCACCGTGGCCAAGTATCGCGAATCGATGCGCATCCCGTCCTCGGTCGAGCGGCGGCGGCTCAAAATAGGAGAATCCCTGAATTCCGGGCTTCGCTGATTTCAAGCGTTGACTTTGAAAAAACCGCGGACTAATGGTCCGCGCCCTTCGGACGGGACCCTTTTGGGATTAAGGAAAACGGCCGGGAAACTGGCCCGAGAGTCAGACAGAAACAGGCACGACAGTTTCGCAACAAGCGATCGGGTAGCGCGTTCGAACTAGGTGTTTTCTTCTTCTTCAGTGCTGAGAAGGTTACCATAGGGCCGTCATGCAAATCTCCGACTTGCTAAGTCCTGAGGGCGTGCTTCCGTCTCTGAAAGTGAAGGACAAGAAGCAGCTTCTGCAGCATCTCGCCGACAAGGCGTCGCTTCTCACCCGTGTGCCGTCGGCGCGTATTTTGGAAACGCTGGTGGAGCGCGAGCGCCTTGGCACCACCGGTGTCGGGCAGGGCATCGCCATCCCGCACGGACGTCTCACCGAGATCAAGAAGATCACCGGTATTTTTGCCAAACTCGAAACGCCGATCGAATACGAAGCGGTGGACAACCAGCCGGTCGAGTTGGTGTTCATGCTGCTGGCGCCTGAAGGCGCCGGCGCCGATCACCTCAAGGCGTTGGCCCGCGTGTCGCGTCTTCTGCGCAATCAGGCCGCTTGCGAGAAACTGCGCAAGACGGCGAGCAGCGAGGCGTTGTATGCGATTCTTACCGAGCCGCCGGCGGCGACCGGTTCGGTCGCGGCCTGAGCCGAAAAGCCCGTTTTGACCAGCCCGCTTCCGTTGGATGGTGGGGCGCCTGGATCTGATCGACGTCCGGGACGGCGGCGCCGGCGACCGATTTCGGCTGCGGGGTGTTTTTCAAGGGTCTGGACCCCAGTTTTTGGGGGGTGCCGGGTCCGGGAAGAGGCCGGCCGCCATATCCGGCCAGACCTCCGCTTGCTCCGCGTCGCACCCGGGGTGTACTTTCGGCTCCGCTTAACCACGTCCGCTCACCCTTTGGCAGGACTCCCGTGACCCCCAGAAACCGAATTTTCGCGATTGTCGCTGGCGCCGTTTTTCTCGCGCTCATCGTTTTACGCCTGGCTGCCAGCTTCCTGGTTGATTGGGCTTGGTTCGCCGCGCTCGGCTTTGCCGGCGTGTTCTGGACCACGGTGACCGCCCAGATCGCGGTGTTTGTGGCCGTGCTGGTGCCGACGGCTGCGATCCTTTACGTCAACGCCACCATTGCCCAGAAGCTGTCCGGGTTCCGCCCCGCGTTGCACAGCGTCGTGTCGCCGTGGACGTCGATCGAGGGTCTGACACCGCCGGTTCTACTTGAGCGGCTCTATCGCAACTTCCCCTGGCGCTGGCTGATCGCCGCCGCAGCGGTGTTTGTGGCCATCCTGATTGCGCTATCGCAGCTCGGCAATTGGAGTGTGGTGCTGCGTTATGTCTATCAGGTGCCGTACGGCCTGAACGATCCCTTGTTTGGCAAGGACATCGGCTTCTACCTGTTCTCGCTGCCGGCCTATGTCGCGCTCAAGGACTGGCTGTTGTTTACGGTCGGCGTTGCCGGTTTGATGGCCGCGGTGCTCTATTGGGTGCATGGCGCGATCGTTGTCGATCAGCAGCGCCGCTTTATCGCTCCCGTGGCGGTGGCGCACGGCTCGGTGCTGCTCGGCCTCTGGCTGATCGTCAAGGCGTGGGACTACTGGCTGCAGCGTTTCCAGCTCGTCTACGGCGACAACGGCGTCGTGGTCGGCGCCAGCTTCACCGACGTGCATCTGCAGATTCCGATTCTGTGGGCGCTGATGGTTGTGGCGCTGGCGGGGGCGGTGGTGTCGTTCATCAATTTGCGCGGCCACAGCCTCAAGAATCCGGCGCTGGCAGCGTTGGCCCTGGTAGCGGTCTCTGTCGTGATAACGCCGATCATCAGCGGGATCTACGAGCGCGTCTACGTCAAACCGAACCAGCTCCAGCTCGAGGCGCCTTACATCGCGCGCAACATCGCGATGACGCGCGAGGCTTATGGACTCAACAACATCCAGGAAAAGCCGTTTGTTGCTGACGAGGGCCTCAATGCCGCCGTGCTTGAGAACAATCGCGCCACCGTCGATAACATCCGGTTGTGGGACTACAAGCCCTTGCTGGCGAGCTATGCCCAGCTCCAGGAAATTCGCACCTATTACAAATTTGCCGACGCCGACGTCGACCGCTACACGCTGAATGGCACCTATCAGCAGGTGATGACGAGTGCGCGCGAATTCGACGCCACCCAACTGCCGCAGAGCGCGCAGACCTGGGTCAACATGCACGTGCTTTACACCCACGGCAACGGCGTGGTGATGAGTCCGGTGACCAAGACCGAAACCGGCGGGTTGCCGTCGCTGTATGTGAAAGATATTCCGCCGGTTTCGACGGGCGGTCCCATCATCACCCAGCCGCGCATCTATTTCGGCGAAGCCGCGGACACCTATATCCTGGTCAAAAGTTCGGCGCCGGAGTTCGACTATCCCAAGGGCGATAACAACGTCTACACCAACTATAGCGGCCGCGACGGTGTCGCTATTGGCGGTCTCGGCAACCGGCTGCTGTTCTCGTGGTATTTCGGCGACGTCAACATCCTGCTGTCGAAATACGTCACGCCGGAAAGCCGCATAGTCTTCCGCCGCAACATCCAGCAGCGCATCGGCCAGATTGCGCCGTTCCTGAAGCTCGACCACGATCCTTACATCGTGGTGTCGGGCGGCAAGCTCTATTGGATGCAGGACGCTTATACCGTCTCGGATGCCTTCCCTTATTCGAAGGCGGTGGACGACGGTTCAGGCAATTACTTCCGCAATTCGGTGAAGGTGGTGATCGACGCTTATAACGGCACGGTGTCGTTCTACATCGCCGATGCTGCCGATCCCTTGATCCGCACTTATGCGCGCATCTTCCCCGGTATGTTCCAGCCGCTGGCGACGATGCCGGCGGACCTCAGGCGTCACGTCCGCTATCCGGAGGATTTCTTCGCCATCCAGGCGCAGATGTACGCTTCCTATCACATGGACGCGCCGGAAGTGTTCTACAACCGCGAGGACCTCTGGCAGTTCCCCAAGAAGCCCGCCGCCGACGACGACACTGGCGATACCAAGATGGCGCCGTATTTCATCAATACGCGGCTGCCGGGTGAGAAGGACACCGAGTTCGTGCTGATGCTGCCGATGGTGCCGCGTCAGAAGGAGAACATGATCGCCTGGCTGGCGGCGCGCTGCGACCAACCCGGTTACGGCAAGCTGATCGTCTACACTTTCCCGAAAGACAAGCTGATCTACGGCCCTTACCAGATCAATGCGCTGATCAACCAGAACACCGAGGTGTCACAGCAGGTGACGTTGTGGAGCCAGTCCGGTTCGCGGGTGATCCACGGCAATCTGTTGGTGGTGCCGATCGAGAACTCGGTGCTCTACGTGATGCCGCTGTACCTGCGCGCCGCGTCGGGCCAGTTGCCGGAACTCAAACGCGTCATCGCGGTGTTCGGCGGTAAGGTGGTGATGGAGGAAACGCTGGGTCAGGCGCTCGCCACGCTATTCAAGCTGCCCGAAGGTACCGTTCCTGCCGTGGTTGCACCGGCAGCGGGTGGGCAAGCGCCGTCGGCCGCACCACTTACCGGTGATGCCGCCAAGACTGCGCTCGACCACTACAACAAGGCGATCGGCAAGCTGAAGGCGGGCGACTGGGCCGGTTTCGGCGCCGAACTCGACGCCATGAAGCCGCTGCTAGAGGGTTTGAACAAAACGCCAGCGAAGAAATAGAGCGTTTCATCGTTTCCGTAAAATGGTGAAATGCTCTAGTGCCTACCGCGACACGAGTTTCAGCCTTGCCGTGAACGCCGGCTTTTCTTCGGTCGTTTTGCGGCCTTGGTATTGGCGGACCAGCGTGCCGCTCGCGTCCGGCGTTCCGGCTTCGCTGTCGATGATCACTGTATCGCCGACGCCGGTTTCGGCGAGGAAGTTCACCTCGTATTCGTCGATGGCGGTGCGCGCCAGTTCGTCGGTGGTCATCGTGTCCGTTACCCATTGGGCGTAGCGGGTGTTGTTGACGTGACCATTGACGTCGAGATCGCTGTTGCGCACTTCGAAGCGCGCGATCTCCGCCAAATCGCTCCGCGGCGGAATGCGTTCGGCGGTGATATCGAGCACGCCGTCGGTGCGGGCCGGGATTCCGTCCATGATGCGGTCGAGCTTTTGGACCTTGCGCGTGTTCCAATCGAGCACCAGCCAGCTTGTTGAGCATTCGCCGACTTTTTTGTCGCCGACCAGAATCTCGAATTCGCGCAGCGCCATGATGGCGCCGCTGCGGCGCGGCCAGGTGTTGATGGTGACTTTGTCCTGCCACACCGGCCATTCGCGCAGCACCAGCTTCTGGCGCGACAGCACCCAGATGGTGCCTTTCTCGACCAGTGCTTCGTAGCCCCAGCCAAGATGATCGGCATGAATCCAGGCGGTATCTTGCAACAGGTTCAACAGCCCCACCAAACTGATGCGCTTCTGGTGGTCGAGAACGATGGTGTTGACGTCGTAATGCTGGGTCCAGGTCGGATTGTCGATCATGCGGTCCTCGTTCACCTGTAAATGGACCCAAAGCGCACGATCAAACAAGAGCGCGGATGATCTCAGCGCCGAGAGCGCTTTCAGGAAAAGTGGAATCCGGTTTTCCGTCCGAAAGCGCGACAATCCTCTAACCGCACCAACGAAAAGCCGGAGGGGAGAGGGGCCCTCCGGCTTCCATGAAACCCGGTCCAAAACACTAATGCAGCGAGACCGGTGTGAATTCGTTTTGTACCGCGGCGCCATAGGCGGTGTCGTAATCGTCGGTGACGCCGATCACGCTGCCGTCTTCGGCATGCAGCACATAGAGTTTGCCGCCGGGCGGCAATTCGATTCCGGGCGGGATGAGGCCGAGGCGATGGGCTTCGGCGCTGCCGGTTGGTTTGATGTAGGCGACCCGTATCTCTTCCGGGGTGAATTCAATGTCGATCTCGTTCATGGCAGCGTCCTTTCGGGCTTCGCGTTCGGTCCCTCCGGATGTCCCGCCTCAATCTCTATGGTACGTACGATCGCGGCGCTCTTCGGGCGTTCAAGATCGATGCTCAGTAGCCCGTTCTCCAGGCTGGCGCCAGTCACCTCGATACCTTCCGCCAATACAAACGCGCGTTGAAACTGTCGGGCGGCTATCCCGCGATGCAAGAAATTGTGGTCGGCGGAATCGCACTGTTTGCCGCGGATGGCAAGTTGACGGTCTTCCACCGTCACATTCAATTCGTCGCGGCTGAAACCCGCGACGGCGAGCGTGATGCGCAGCTTGTCGTCACTAGATTGTTCAATGTTATATGGCGGATACCCGTCGACGCCACTTTTCGCCGTGCGCTCGAGAAGCTGTTCCAGATGCTCGAAGCCAAGCAGAAACGGACTGTTGAAATAGACCGTACGGTTCATGGTAAAGCCCTCCTTAAGCGGCTTCGGATGGAGGCGGCCCAGATAGCGGCACCGCCTGACCACAATGTGGGGGTCAGACCTTTGTCATTCAAGGTGAGGATTGTGGCTTCTGCAACAGATTATTACAGAATTATTCTGAAGCCGTCCGGATTCTAACATGACCGAACGTCCCGCTGTGATTTTCGACGATGTGACTGTCGGCCGGTTAACTGTTTTCGGCCACGCCCGGGGGATCATCCGCGCCGACACGCCGCAGGAGGTTGTTCCGGCCCTCGACGCTCTGGAAGCCGCCCGCCGCTCCGGCAATTTTACTGCAGGGTATTTTTCCTACGAAGCAGGGTACGCTCTGGAGCCCCGGCTGGCGCCCCTGATGCCTTCCCGTCCTGACCCGCTCCTGTGGTTCGGGGTGTTCGATCCGCCCGTCACCTGCGATGCGGCGGCGCTGCAGGGCTGGGAGAAGGGCCGCGCCTACGCCGGACCGCTGACACCGCAATGGGATGCGGACGCCTATGCCGAACCCTTCCGCCGCGTGCGCGACCTGATCGCAGCGGGCGATTTCTATCAGGCCAATCTAACTTTCCGTGCTCGCTTTGCCTTTGCCGGTGATCCGCTGGCGCTCTATGCCAAGCTGCGACCGGCGTCCGCGGCGCGCTACGGCGCTTACGTCGATGACGGTACCCGCCAGATTTTAAGCCTGTCGCCCGAACTGTTTTTCGATATCGCGGCGGACGGCGCCATCACCACCAAGCCGATGAAGGGCACCGCCGCGCGCGAGAACGATCCGCAGGCCGACATGCTCGCCCGGGCTGCGCTCGCCGCCAGCATCAAGAACCGCGCCGAGAATCTGATGATCGTCGATTTGTTGCGCAACGATCTCGGCCGCATTGCGCAATTGGGCAGCGTCGCGGTGCCCGATCTTTTCGCGGTGGAGACCTATCCGACGTTGCACCAGATGGTGTCCACCGTGTCCGCCCGTTTGAGGCCGGGCACCGGCATTCCCGAAGTAGTGCGGGCGTTGTTTCCTTGCGGTTCGGTCACGGGCGCCCCGAAAATTCGCGCCATGGAGACGATTGCGGAGTTGGAAAATTCGCCGCGCGGAGTCTATTGCGGCGCCATCGGTTTTTTCGCACCGGACGGTTCGGCCCGGTTCAATGTGGCGATCCGTACCCTGACGATCTCGGGCAGTCGCGGCGAACTCGGCATCGGCGGCGGCATCGTGCAGGATTCCGAATGCGCCGGGGAATATGCCGAAGCCCTGCTCAAAGCCCGCTATTACGAAACCGCCCGTCGTCCGCTCGAACTGATCGAAACCCTGCGTTGGAGCGCGGCGGAGGGCTTCGTGCGCCGCGATCTTCATCTCGCCCGCATGGCTGCCTCGGCGGAGTTCTTTGGTCTGCAGTTCGACCGCACGCGCGCGCTGGACGTGCTTGATGAAGCGACTTTCGCCTTGGCTTTGCCGGGGCAGGATTGTGTCTCCCATCGCCTTCGCCTGACGCTCGACGAAAGCGGTGAGATCGCGTGCACCACAGCGCGACTTGGCCCGACGAAAGACGTTTGGACCGTCGCCATCTCACCGCAGCGCGTGTCCAGCACCGACGCGCTCGCCCGTCACAAAACCAATTGGCGCGAGCCTTACGACATCGCCCCGCCGTCCGGCGTCGATGAACTTCTCTTTTGCAACGAACGTGGCGAATTGGTGGAAGGCGCCCGCACCAACATTTTCGTCGCCCGCGACGGCGTATTGCTGACCCCACCGCTGTCCGCCGGCGCCCTCGACGGCGTCCTGCGCCGCGCGCTCCTCGCCGAAGGCCGTGTGGTGGAAGCAATCCTGATGCCCGCTGATCTTTCCGGTGAATTCTATTTGGGAAATTCGCTGAGGGGACTTATTCGCGGCCGCTTGCGATGACTGTCATTCCCGGACGGGAATGACAAATGTTGTTTTACGCCGAAGCCTTTGCCGCCAGGGCGCAGATCAGGGCCAGGGTTTCAGGCAGCACCCAGCCGCCGCCTTCGGCGATCCGCCTGTCGCTCGCATCTTCGGCGATCACGGTCGCGAGGGGGCGTCCGGCGATGCGGGTGCGCAAGTCCGCCGCCATCGTCTTGGGTTCGAAATCTTCCACCTCGGCCAGTACGGTTTCGCCGATCTGGGCGGCGCCGTCGCGATCTTCCACCAAGGCGATCAGATCGTCGTAAGGTGTCGGAGCGAAACGCTTGCGCAGCAACAACCGCGCGCCAACACCGCCGCCGGCCACCACCACCACGCTACCGCCGAGCCACAGAGTTTGCCGTCGCGTTAGGCGCTTCATTTGACCGCGCCCTTCAAATGATCGGCCAGCCGGAGCGCCAGCGCCAGAAGGTTGATGGTCGGATTGGCCGCGCCATAGGTCGGGAACACCGAACTACCCGCGACATAGAGATTGGCGACGTCGTGCACTTTCAAATCTGCATTCACCACGCCCTTCCTGGGATCGGCGCTCATGCGCGTCGTACCCATGTGGTGGTTGCCCCAGTCGAGACTGCCGAACCACTCGTCGCGGGTGCGCGAATTCAGCTTCAACATCCCGGCGCGCGATTCGAGGAGCTGCCGCCCCAGTTCCTTCAGTGTCAGGCGGTATTTGGCAAAATCCTGGTCGGCGAGGCGCATGTGAAGCTTCAGCTTCGGCATGCCGAGCGCATCGCGGGATGCATCGAGCGTGAGGCGGCGGTCGGGATCGGGCGTCACTTCCATGCCGCAACCGAGCGAATGGGCCACCGCATTGGAAGCATCGACACCGAGCGCCGCGGCGGTCACCGCCACCGCCGCCTTACCGACATCGTCGAGGTCGATCTTACCTTCGACGGTGATCGACGAGGCCATCACCGCCTGGCTGCGACGGAAGTCTTCGCTCGGGAACAGACCGGCGCGCAAAATGGCGCCATGGGCAACTTGGTTGCCGAGGTAATAGGGCGCGATCTTGCCGTCAAACAGCACCAGGGTGGCGTTGTCGCGCGGGCAGGGATGATCGGCGAAGAAGCGCCCGACCAGGTCGTGATTGTTGCCGATGCCGGCGGTGTTGACGTCGTTGGAGGCGAGCAGGAGCCGCGCGCTTTCGATCGCGCCGGTGGCCAGCACGGCGGCCTTGGGTTTGACGGTGAATTTTTTGCCGTCCAGCGTCGCAACATCGAGTTCGCTGATCGCACTACCGGCCCGGCCCAGACCCAGCCGGGTGACATTGGCCTGCAGATAGACCGTGAGCTTGGCCTGTTTTTTAAGATCACCGGCATAGCGTTCGCCGAAATGGGTCGGCAGGACGGAACCGTGCATGCGCGAAAACTGGAACCAGCGCGTGGTAAGGCCGCCGGGCCCGAGCGCCAGCCGTGGTCCCAAGTCGCCGGTCACCTTGCCCGCGCCGTCGTAATAGAGCGTACCCGCCTCGCACAACTCATGCGCTTTGACGAAATAGCGGTCGACATCCTTCTTGGTGATTGGCCACCCGGAATAGGGCATCCAGGTGCGTTCCTCGAAATCGATCGCGTCCATCGGACGGCACCAGCCGCCCCAGTGATTCGAACTGCCGCCGAGATAGCGCAGGCGCGAGGCCTCCAGTGTCACATAGGGCGTGCCGACCTTGGAGCCGTCATACAGCGCCTGGGTTTTGGCATCGAAGCTCATGCCGCCGCTTTCCAGCAGCACGATTTTCAGTGGGGTCTTCGCCAGCGCCAGCGCGATGGCAATACCGACCGGCCCGCCGCCGATGATCGCTAGATCCGCTTGCACGACGGTGCCTGAAGGAACGGTCCTGGCGTCGATGAATGCACCCACTGCGCTTAACTTTCGATAGCGCGCTTTCAGGAAAAGTGGGAACCGATTTTCCGTCCGAAAGCGCGACAAACAACAATATAAAGCGACTCTAGCAAGTCCCGCGAGAGGTTAGCTACCGCCTTCACCCAAGTCTTGCTCAAGTTGTGTCAGCAACGCACCACCCATGGCCATTTTTGTCATGGTGCCCCAAGGGCCCGATGGCAAGGCGGCAAATGGCCAAAATCAGTTTTTTATGACACGCAGCGCGAAGGCTTCCGCGAGTGCGTCGCACATGGCATCGGGATTGACGTCAGCGGCGGCGAAACCCAGCACGCGATAGCCTTGAGCCGTGAACCAGTCTTGCCGCGCCGGATCGTCTTTACCTTCCAGGAGAATGACGAGTTTCGCCGCCGGGCAATAGAAATCGGCCACATAGGGCCCCAGCCGGGCATATTGGCAGAACGGCGGCCCTGGCCGGTTCGCCAGCAGCAGCCACAACTTGGCCGCGGCCTCGTCATGGGCATCAGGGGCGTCAGGTGCGGTGTGGGCTCGCAATGGCTTTTTCGCACGCAGCGGTGTCTTCGCGCGCAACGCGGTTTTGCGAGTCAGCGGTTTCTTCCGTTGCAGCAAGCTGGCGTGTCCGGAACTTCACTTCAGAGCATAGCGGAAATGGTTGGTGGTCGAATAGCCGAACAAAACGTCTTCCAGCACCTGTCCGCCACCGAGAAGAAATGCCATCACAACCGCTTCTCGGCAAACGCCCGGCCGGATGGTGATTTCAGGTACCGCTCAAATGCAACGGCCTTATCGGGATTGTCAAAGGCGACGTATGTCTTGATGGCCCACGGTCGAAACTTTGAAGTGTGTGGGACATCGCCCGCGTTATGCCTTTTCAATCGGTCACGAAGGTCATCGGTGAGCCCCACATAGAAGTGCTGCTCCGTCCCCAAACTTCGGAGGATATAGACGTATTTCATGCCGCCCCCCAGCCAACGTGACATCAGATTATAGAATGGGTGGAGGTTTGCCGAGCAAAAGCAGCGATGTTTGCAAGTAGGAGCCTGGCTTGCCGAGCCGTAGCGGCGCTGTCCGAGGTTCAGCCCGCCTTCGTTGCTGCGATTTTCGAGATTAGGGGGCTGGCTTGCCGAGCCGTAGCTGCGCTGACCGAGGTTCAGCCCGCCTTCGCCCTATGGGCTTCGGCGCGGCAGCCTCCGCTGCTGCGCAGCGTAGGCTGGTGGAGCCAAGCGGGATCGAACCGCTGACCTCCTGCATGCCATGCAGGCGCTCTCCCAGCTGAGCTATGGCCCCTTATCCAGACAGTCCGGCCCTGGGAGGCCGGGGTAAGCAAATCATCGACGGGCGATACTAGTGCGCAACTCGGAAAAGTGTGAAGCGGTTTTCCGCAAGCGTGCGCGACAAAAAAACTAGCGCTCATCCTCTTTGATATCAGCGTCGATAATGCCGCTGACATCGTCTTCGTCTTCTTCGACCTCTTCGAGGAGGTTGTCGTCGTCGTCGTCCTCTTCGACCTCTTCGTCCTCGATATCCTCAAGGGCGGCGTCTTCGCCTTCGACCACGCTCATACCGGCGCCGGGTGCTTCGGGCTCCTCGGCGACTTCTTCCTCTTCCTCGGCATCGTCGCCGTCATCGCCGGCCTGGAGCGCGGGCTCACCTTTGATAGGCTCGACAATCGCTTCTTCGGTCTCGACGACCTCTTCCTCGGCCTCCTCGTCTTCGGACTCAGCGGCCGGCGTTTGGGCGGCCGCGGGTTCCGGCTGACGGGGACGGCGCTGCTTATAAAGTGCTTCAGGCTCGAACGAGAAAGAGCATTTTGGGCATTCGATAGGCCGCTTGCTCAGATCGTAGAACCGCGCCCCGCAACTCGGGCATACGCGCTTCGTACCAAGATCAGCTTTGACCAATTCCGGTGTCCTGTTCGTTTTCCGAAGGGCGGGTCGTTTGCCACGGTTGCAGGAGCCTGTAAAGGGCTTGGCGAAAGGAAATGCGCTGCCCTCCCGGCGCAACCGTCGCAGGGGGGTGAATAAGTCAAAACCCTTGACGGGACCAGCGGTTGGGCTAGGCAATTTACCTAGCACCCGGAGGATCTGCCAGATGTCCAGCCTCGCACGCCCCTTGAAGGGCTGCCGCTCCCCGGCTTTACGGGGCTCGGCCACAGTTCCAGGCGACAAATCGATCTCCCACCGCGCCCTGATTCTGGGTGGGCTTGCCCTCGGAGAAACCCGGATTACCGGGCTTTTGGAAGCCGAGGACGTGTTGAACACCGCCGAATCGGTGCGCGCCTTCGGGGCTCAGGTGGTGCGCCAGGGACCGGGCGCCTGGAAGGTCAGCGGCACCGGCGTCGGTGGCTGGCGCCGCCCGGAGGACGTGCTCGATTTCGGCAATTCCGGCACCGGCTCGCGTCTGGTGATGGGGGCGATGGCCACCACGCCGGTTACGGCGGTGTTTACGGGCGATTCCAGCCTGCGCCAACGGCCGATGGGCCGGGTGCTGGAGCCGCTCAAGCTTTACGGCGCCGAGTATGACGCTCGCCCAGGCGGATTGATGCCCGTCACCCTGACCGGCGCTGGTGCGGCGATGCCGGCCGATTATTTGGTGCCGATGGCTTCGGCGCAGGTGAAGTCGGCAATGTTGCTGGCGGCCCTCAATGCCCCCGGCCGCTCGCGGATTTCCCAAAAGACACTGACCCGCGATCACACCGAGAAAATGCTAGCGGCCTTCGGAGCGGCCATCACCGTCGAGCCGCTCGCCGATGGCGGCGAAGCGATCACCATCACCGGCGAAGCGGAGCTGAAGGGCATCAGCGTGGCGGTGCCGCGCGATCCGTCGTCGGCGGCGTTCCCGCTGGTGGCGGCGCTGATCGTTCCGGATTCGGAAATCCTGCTGAACGATGTGCTGCTCAATCCGCGCCGCACCGGATTGTTCGAGACCTTGCGCGAAATGGGCGCCAGTCTCGACATCGTCAATGTGCGCGACAGCGGTGGTGAACAAATCGGCGATGTAAAAATCCGCGCCTCCGCGCTGAGGGGCGTCGAAGTCCCGCCCGAGCGCGTCCCCGATATGATCGACGAATTCCCCATCCTCGCGGTTGCCGCGGCCTTCGCCGAAGGCAGTACGATCATGCGCGGCCTGGAAGAGTTGCGCGTCAAGGAAAGCGACCGTCTCGCCGCCATCGTCGCGGGTCTCCGTGCCAATGGCGTCGGCGTCGAAGAACTCGACGACGGCATGGTGGTGCAAGGCTGCGGCCAGGGCGGCGTTCCCGGCGCCGGTACGGTCGCCACCGCTCTCGACCACCGCATCGCGATGTCGTTTCTGGTCATGGGCTTAGCTGCCCGCGCCGCGGTCACGGTTGACGACAGCACCATGATCGCGACAAGCTTCCCGGAGTTTGAAAGTCTGATGAGCGGTCTGGGGGCGGTGTTCGAACCCGCTTAATCCCGGTTCTTTGGCGGTAGCTTATTGGCGTGTGCCGATCTCATTGCGTCAGCAAGAGCGGGGTCCGATTCCACCAGTACCCGGCTGTATTGCCGCAAAGTGAGCCCGCTCTGCTGCAGTGCCTCGACAAATGAAACGCCTGCTTCGGTGGCGGCCTGCAGGTCGGCGAACCGCTGCTCCGGCACAGGTTCGTTGGCAGGCAGCGTCGTCGCGGATTTCTTTTTCCAGTCGAAGAATTTCATTGTCCACCCTCCTGCTTCAGCTCCCACCGCCGGATGTCTCCGTGTTCGGCGGGATTGTAGAAAAAGGCGTCGTTGCGCGTTTGCAGCACGATCAGCCGGTTTGGGTCGTCGAGAATCGCCGCCATCGCTTGGTCGATATTGGGCAACGCCAATTCGTGCACACTGGGGCCAGCTTTCTCCAGATAGCGCATAGCGACCGCGGGAACCTCCATCAAATCGCGAAACGAACACAACATGTCGTCTTTGTCGGGCAGGCTTGCATACAGGGTGGTCAGGAATGCAGCGCCGACGTTGACTGTATATCCGATCACGATTCTACCGTCATGGAGCGTTATTGGGGTGGTGAGGGCGAAGTAGGGCGAGAACAGCACCATGCCCGATAATTCGATGCACGTGAATTGGTCGGGTAGGAACAGATAGGCTCGCGTCAGGTCACGGCTGGTGGTCTGCGAGTGAAGCCAAATAAGCCTCTCCACCATCGAGGGTATCGTCGAAGTAGAGTAAATGTACGCCGTTGAGTCGGGAAGAGTCCTCTTCAGATGGACGAGTGGTGACGTGCTTTCGATTCGCTTTCGACGCTCTTTGAGGAACATGGCGCTGTGCATTCGTAACGAAAGGTTCGTGTACTGCGTTCCGATGACTGTTAGCGAGTTACCTATACGGGCGAGGTTGTCGGCTATCGGTTCTGCCAACTCCTGTTCAATGACTGATAACTTCTCGACTGTTGATTGGTGGGGGGCGGTTTGTGATACCTTTCTGAACGCAGCTTCGACGTCTTCCTTCATTAAAGTTGCGGCGTCGGCCACCACTTCGATGGTCGCTATAATTCTGCTTTGGGCTTCGACGACAGGCGAACTCACCTTATCAACGAAATCGAGGATCGAAAAATCGTCTTTCGACTTGTTGAACTGGGCGATCTGATAGGAAATCCAGGCGCCGATTAAGGCTGCCAACAGCGTCAACGGAATCCCGACGATGAAGTTGAGATACTGACCGGCGCTGCTTTGGGCGTCCAGATCATTGTGATTGGCTTGGATGTAGATTGCTGCCATGAGGTTGAGAAACAGACAGATCAAAATTAAGAGGGTGATCAACCCGCTCCCATACAACACATGTTTCTTCGACCAACGCATGTTTTACCCTCTCGCTGTGCCGTCTCCCCGTGAAGAACCTAGAACCGGTTCTTGAGCCCAACAATGTGAAGGATGCGCGCTGTGCTGCCGTAAGCAAAATCGCGTCTAAGTACGATTGTAGTCTATGCGCTAAGGTCTTGTTGCATCGGTTACGCATGTTGCGACGCCTGTTGACCTTGTCGGGGAAGATGCGACAATCTCTACTGCGGAGAAACTGGGAGAATTCAATGCGGGAACGGCGCGGGCTCGAGAATTTGCTCGAGAGCTTTCTGTTCGGGGCGCGCTGGCTGGTGGCGCCGTTCTATGTCGGCTTGGTGCTGGCGCTGGTGATTTTGCTCGGCAGTTTCGGCTTCGAGCTTTACCAGGGCGTCGTTGTCCACTTCTCGCTCGATCCCGAGACCGTCATTCTGTTGGTGTTGTCGCTGATCGATCTGTCGCTGGCGGCGAACCTGATCATCATCGTGGTGTTTTCCGGCTACGAGAATTTCGTTTCCAAGATCGACACCCACGACAATACCGACCGCCCGTCGTGGATGGGCACGCTGGATTTCTCCGGCCTCAAGATGAAGTTGATCGGCTCCATCGTCGCGATCTCGGTGATCTCGCTCTTGCGCGCCTTCATGGAACTGGCCAAGAGCGGCGGCGAACTCGACTCGCCGAAGCTGACGTGGCTGATCGCCTTGCACCTGACGTTCCTGGCCTCCGGCGTCTTCTTCGCGCTGATGGACTGGATCGGCTCCAAAACCGAAGAGAACAACAAAAAACACCACCTCAAACCGGAGGTGTAAGGGGACTTATTCTTCGGTATACCCCAGCACCGGCACGCCGAGCTTGGTGGCGGCGCGAACGAGCGCGCTGTCGAGGGTCGCCAGCGGCAATCCCGCCCGCAGCGCCAGTTCTAGATACCCGGCATCGTAGATCGTCAGCTTGTGGGCAAAGGCGAGGTCGTACGCCGTGCCCCAGGCGCGCGTGGCGGTCTGATCGTCCAACGCAATAGGAGCGCTACTGTAAAACGCGATGGCGCTGGTACGGTCGGCAGCTGTCAATTGTCCGCGCCGCTCGTAGATCAGCAGTACATTGGCGACTTCAATCGGCCACAGCGCCGTCGTGAGCGCCCCTTCATCGGCCATACGATGCATCAAGGCATCCGTTCGCGGCGTCTGCTGTCGCGGCAGGTACCACGCAAGTGCGACGGAGCTGTCGAGGACGAATGCCGACATCAGCGCCGGCCTTCATCCCGCATCTGCTTGATCTCTTCCCAGGTCAGGGGCGGGCCCTTTAGCTTGGCCCTCAGCTCCAAAAGCCCTTGCACAGCCGCGCGCGCCTTGGCGCGGTCGAAACCGGGATTGGTCGGCACCAACTTAGCCACCGCCTTGCCGCGACGGGTAATGGTGATCTCCTCGCCCTTTTCGACCCGGTCCACCAGGGCGCTAAACTTGTTCTTAGCCTCGAAAAGCCCGATTTCCGACATGGCACGCTCCAATCATCTAGATGATAAGCTAGCTTGTAAGGCTCCTGAATACAATGCCTCCAGGCGGACTTTCGTTCAGGTTGTAATTGCCAACTGCGGTACTTACATACGGTAACAGAAACAATTTCCTCTTCGGGGGTGTGGGTGGGTTCGAATCCCACAGCTGCGCTAGTTCTTGTTGTCCTGCTTTCGGTCGTTCGTTTTCTCGAACAATCTGCAAGGGAGGTCACCATGAACAAAAAGCCTAGGAAGTCCAAAGCCTGCGTAGCCAAGCGTCAAAAGTCTGCTCTAGCGATAATCGGCGCCAAATTTTTCAAAACTATTTGGACAACGGGAACTAGTGTAGCTGCGGCGATGGTTATCTCCACCTCCACCCATTGAGCGAGGCGCCGAGCGCCTCGCTCATTTCATTTGGAATCCTCACGTCCATCGTTATTGCCGTTGACGGCACTGCAGCATCGGGCAAGGGCACGCTTGGCCGGTGATAGCTGGTCGGCCTATAACTCCCGCATGTCCGCCATCTTCACGCCACGTCTCGACATTCTGCCCCCGGCGCAGCGGCGCTTGTGGGACGAGCTTGGTGAAATACCACCGCCGTTCGTTCTCTATGGCGGCACTGCCATCGCGCTTCAGCTTGGTCATCGCGCGTCCGAGGATTTCGACTTTTTTTCCGACCGGCCGCTCGATCCCGATGCGCTGCTGCCGGCGTTTGCATTCCTGCAGGGTGCCACGGTCACCCAGCGCGATCCGGACACGTTGAGCTGTATCGTCGAGCGTGGCGGGCCGGTAAAAGTGTCGTTCTTCGGCGTGCCGCGGTTGACGCGGTTGGTTCCGCCGCTCGTTGCTCCAAATGGTGTACGCGTGGCATCGCTTGGCGATCTGGCAGGGACCAAGGCGCGAGTGGTGCAAGTGCGGGCCGAGGCCAAGGACTACATCGACATCGATGCGCTGATCGCGCACGGCATACCGCTGCCACAGGCGCTCTCGTGCGCCCGGGCGATGTATGGCGATGACTTCAATCCGCAAATCACCCTCAAGGCGCTGTGCTTCTTCGGCGACGGCTCTTTGCAAGCTCTCCCGCCCGCGGTAAGAACCCGTCTGGTAGCGGCGGTGGCGGGAGTCGATCTCGACCGGTTGCCGCCCGTCGAAAGCAAACCATGAACCCGATTCCGCTCAATGACGAGACGGCGGCGCTGGCGAAAAGGCTGGTGTGGTTCGAATCGCCCGAAGAATCGCTCGCCGATCCGGTGCGGTTTCTGGCCTATGCCTTCGCGCGGGCGACGCACGACGACATGAACCTGTTGCGCCGTTACCTGAGTGCCCCCGATTTCCGCGAGGCCCTTCTAAAAGCGCCGCCGGGTATCATCGACGCGCGCTCCTGGTGCTATTGGCATGTCCGCTTGGGGCAGTATCCCGCGCCGCCCATGCCCGTGCGCAAGTTCGGATAAGCACCCATGAGCATCGTCATCGCTGTTGACGGCACTGCAGCTTCGGGGAAAGGCACGCTGGCCAAGAAGCTGGCGGCGCATTTCGGGTTTCATTATCTCGACTCCGGCGCGCTTTACCGGCTCGTTGGCGTTGGCGTCGTGGAGGCCCATGGCAATCCCAACATCGAGGCCGATGCGCTCGCCGCTGCCCGCCGCATCGATCACACCCGCGCCGACGATCCCGTCCTCCGTACCGCCGCGGCTGGTACTTTGGCGTCCATCGTTTCCGCCCATCCGGCCGTCCGCACCGCGCTGCTCGACTTCCAGCGCACCTTCGCGCGGCTACCCCCGGGGGTGGTGATCGACGGCCGTGATATCGGTACCGTGGTCTGTCCGCAGGCCACCGCGAAGCTGTTTGTGGAAGCCAGCGCCGAAGTCCGCGCCCACCGCCGGTTCTTGGAACTGGCCGCCAAAGCCGTCGCCGAGAACAGCGATCCCCCTGACGAAGCTCGCCTTTTGGCCGAAATCGTCGCTCGGGACACGCGCGATCGTTCGCGGGCCGTGGCGCCTTTGAAGCCGGCCGAAGACGCCCTGTTGCTCGACACCTCCAACTTGGATATAGACGGCGCGTTCGCGGCAGCCCTCGCCCTGGTCTCTCCCAGAGTCGAGAACGTGCTGAACTCGCTTGCCAAGGGGTAAAGGAGACCCGGCGGGCGTTGTCGTCAGCCTCCCGAACTTTTCTGAAAACCAACCGCTATGCGGGCGAATGCGCGCGCATGGAAGTCCGTCCGGAGCAATCCGGCCGGCACACAAGTTTGAACCAATCAAGAGGAACTATGGCCCGCCATCCATCCGTTACCAAAGTCCGCGATGAATCCATTTCCAGTCCCAACCGCGATGATTTCGCGGCCATGCTCGAAGAGAGCTTCATCACCCAATCGCCCGCCGAAGGATCGGTCATCAAGGGCAAGATTGTGTCGATCGAAAACGATTTCGCCGTCATCGACGTCGGACTCAAGACGGAAGGGCGCGTCAGCCTGAAAGAATTCGCCATGCCCGGCCTGGCCCCCAAGGTCGAAGTCGGCGACGAAGTGGAAGTTTATCTCGAGCGCGTCGAGAACGCGCTGGGCGAAGCCGTGCTGAGCCGTGACAAGGCCCGCCGTGAAGAGAGCTGGGTCCGCCTTGAAAAGGCGTTCAACGATCAGACCCGCGTCACCGGCGTGATCTTTGGCCGCGTCAAGGGCGGCTTCACCGTCGATCTCGACGGCGCCGTGGCGTTTCTGCCCGGTAGCCAAGTCGACGTTCGCCCGATGCGCGATGTCGGCCCGCTGATGAACCAGCCGCAGTTGTTCCAGATTCTGAAAATGGATCGCCGCCGCGGCAATATCGTGGTGTCGCGCCGCGCCGTGCTTGAAGAGCGCCGGGCCGAGGAGCGTTCCTCGCTGGTTGCCAGCTTGCAGGAAAAGCAAGTGGTGGAAGGCATCGTCAAGAACATCACCGATTACGGCGCGTTTGTGGACCTCGGCGGTGTCGACGGTCTGCTCCACGTCACCGATATCGCTTGGCGCCGCGTGTCGCATCCGACTGAAGTGCTCCAGGTTGGCCAGACCGTCACCGTGCAGATCATCAAGATCAACCACGAGACCCAGCGCATCAGTCTCGGCATGAAGCAGCTCCAGACCGATCCGTGGGAAGGCGTTGCCGCCAAGTATCCGCAAGGCGTTCGCTTCAAGGGCAAAGTCACCAACGTTACCGATTACGGCGCCTTCGTGGAGCTGGAGCCGGGTGTCGAAGGCTTGGTCCACGTTTCCGAAATGTCGTGGGTCAAGAAGAACGTCGCCCCGTCCAAGATCGTCGCGCCGGGCACCGAAGTCGATGTCCAGGTGCTGGAAGTTGATTCCAACAAGCGCCGCATCAGTCTTGGCCTCAAGCAGACCCAGGACAATCCGTGGCAGGTGTTCGTGGCCGAGCATCCCGCGGGCACGATCGTCGAAGGCGAGATCAAATCGATCACCGAGTTCGGCCTGTTCGTTGGTGTTGCCGACGACATCGACGGCATGGTGCATCTGTCCGACCTCAGCTGGGACAAGGCCGGCGATGTCGCCGTGCAGGACTACCAGAAGGGCCAGATGGTCAAGGCCAAGGTGCTCGACGTTGATATCGAGAAAGAGCGCATCAGCCTCGGCATCAAGCAGTTGGCCCAGGACCCGATCGAAAAAGCCGGCCCGCTGCGCAAAGGCTCGGTCGTCACGGTCGTGGTGACGGAAGTCAACGACGGCGGCGTCGAAGTGCAGCTCGATGGTGGCGCGCGGGCCTTTATCCGCCGCTCCGACCTGGCGCGCGATCGTGCCGATCAGCGTCCCGAGCGCTTCGGCGTCGGCGACAAGATCGATGCGTTGGTCACCCAGATCGACAAGTCCAGCCGCAAGATCAACCTGTCGATCAAGGCGCGCGAAATCTCCGAAGAGAAGGAAGCCGTGGCGCAATACGGCTCGTCCGACGCCGGCGCCAGCCTCGGCGACATCCTCGGTGCCGCTCTGCGCAAGAAGCAGGAAGGCGACGACGACGAAGAAGAGTAGGCCGCGCGCCGCGTAGCGGCGTGACGGAAGGGGGAACTCTTCCAACAGTTCGAAAAGCGCGGGAAGCGATTCCCGCGCTTTTTTTGGTGTGCCGAGCATGAACGACAGCTTGGAGGTGACAGTCCTTTCTCCAGCCTGATGACGGCGAAGGATTCTCTACTTTGAATAGTGGAGGCTCTCGTTCGTTCTGTCCGTCTTTCTGGTTTCGGGCGATCTCAAGGATCGGCTGGCACGCGGGGTTGGCAGCCCAAGCCGTTGATTGTGTTCCGGTTGGCGCCCCGGGGTGTGACAATCATGCACGGCGGCGGCGCGGCGGCCGGTTCCCTGGCCAAAGCTGGATCGGCTGGGAGCAAACGATCACGGGGCGCGGTCGTTTCGCAGGCGGCGGCGACGTCTCTCAAGACGCGCGGCGCAACGCATAAAACGTTTTAATATCAGCACCTTAAGCATAATTTTGGGGTGCCCTCCGGGGCTTCGGCAACCTCTGCGGGAAATGCTGTCAACCGTTGTAATCAGGCCGATCAAGCCCTTCGGTCGCCCTGGGGTTCTCCCAGCAGGGCGCCAAAGTGATTCGTTTGATATCGCGAATACAGTTAAAAAGGGCAGTGAATTCAGTGGCTTCCTGTTGACGGCCCGGCCAACCTCTGACAGGGTTAACCTGTGCTGGAACGGTTCTTGGCAATGGCTGCCATCTCCGTTCCCATCTGGGGCAAGGGGATGATCAAGTCCGAATTGGTTGCACGTTTAACGGCACGCTATCCGCACCTGTACCACCGCGATGTGGAGAGGATCGTTTCGACGGTTCTTGACCAGGTCACCAAAGCCTTATCGGAAGGACATCGGGTCGAGCTTCGCGGCTTCGGCGCGTTCTCGGTGAAGGTTCGTCCGTCCCGCATGGGCCGCAATCCGCGGACCGGCGAGCCGGTTGAGGTCGACGAGAAACGTGCCCCGTTCTTCCGCACGGGCAAAGAACTGCGCGAGCGCCTGAACATCAACGGCAGTGGACACGGCAGCGAGAACGGCAGCGGGTCGTAAGTGCGGTAAGCGCACGCGGTCTTCGCGACGGAATTCTCCATCCGCCGTCACTATGATTTTACTTGAAAAGATAGCGTGGTGCAGACGGCCATCTCGGCGCGTCCGCTGCCGTGTTGCCGCCGCGTGTCCTCCGCATTTTTCCACAGCAATGTCTTTAGTGCCGCCAATGTTGCGGCTTGCCCCTGACGGATGGCGCACGCGGGTCGTGTCCCGACGCGCGGCGCGAGTCCCACACACATCTGAGACGGCGGATGAGGACGGATCTGTCACGACGTGTCGTCGCTTGCAGCTGAGAGCGCTTGCATTCCGCGTTTCGTTCATGCACAGAAATGATCTGGGGAACAACGACGCTTCGTCTTGCGAGGCGTCAGTAGGTTTCTGTGCGAAAAGTGATTCGAAGTACTTACCGAGTCGTGCACAGGACTGTATTGTGAGCTGTTAATGTTTCGGCTTGCCCGGTGACACGACTCTCAGGTGCGTTTTTGCACGTTCGCAACCCCATTCTTCATCTCGAATCTCAGCGACTCAGTGGAAGGTTTTGATGCAATTTCCCAATCCCGTTTTTGTCGCCCTCGACACGCCGGACCTGCCGCGCGCGTTGGCGCTGGCCGAATCCGTCAAGCCTTATGTCGGTGGTTTGAAGGTCGGATTGGAGTTTATTAGCGCGCTAGGCCCCGATGCCGTTGCCCGGGTGGTCGAAATCGGCCTGCCGGTGTTTGCCGACGTCAAATTTCACGACATCCCCAACACCGTGGCGGGGGCGGCGAAGGCCATTGCCGGGCTCGGCGTGGCAATTTTCAATGTCCATGCCTCAGGCGGCGAGGCGATGATGCGCGCCGCTGCCGACGCGATCGCACCCTGGACCCCGCGTCCGCTGCTTATCGCCGTCACGGTGCTCACTAGCCTCGACGACTCGGTGCTGGCAACGGTCGGCCAGCGTCCGCCGGCGTCGGAACAGGTCGGCCGCTTGGCGGCCTTGACCAAGGCGAGCGGCCTCGACGGCGTTGTTTGCAGCGCCCACGAGCTGGCGACGGTCCGCGCGGCCGCCGGTCGTGACTTTCTGACCATCGTGCCGGGCATCCGTCCCGCCGGCGCCGCAAAGGGCGATCAGCGCCGGGTGATGACGCCCAGTGAAGCGCGCGCTGCCGGCGCCAACATCCTGGTCATCGGCCGCCCCATCACCGCCGCCCCCGACCCCGCCGCCGCGGCGAGGGCGATTGCCGAGGAGCTGGGGGTCTAACCCTAAGGTCCGCATCACCTCCCCATTCCAGCCATTCCCGGCACACTGTGGAGGTCCGGGTCGCGCCATGAGTCGCCCTTTGCTGGGTGTGTTGGTCGGCCTATTGCTTGTGCCAACTTACCGGGGAAGCTGATATTCTTTGAACGATCAAAGGGCCACGCCAACGTGAAACGGAAGCGCACCATAATCACAGCGTCGGCAATTGCCGCGTCTATTTGGTTGGTTCTGGTCGTTTTTCTTACGGTACCGTGGCTGCACGATTGTCACTATGCACGGGCATCCCACGAAGTTTGGTGCAAGGAATACTCTGACCACACCGAGTGCCGGACCGCGTTTGACGTTCCTGAACGTTGGATATTGGTTTGCGGCGCACCCCCTCCGCCGAAATGGTCGGACTTAGGAGTATTTGAGAGGACGCCTCTCGAGATTGCAACACAAGCCGCTTTCAGTGCTCTCATATTGACCGGACTGTTTGGTGCGGTGGCTGGCCTCTTTTGGGGAGTGGTCCGAGTTGTTCGCCGTCGCCCGAAATCCTAAGACGACGAAAAGACCACTATTGGCGCAACATTGCCGCCCCGCGAATGTCCGCTTTTGCCAAATCCTGACATTCGCTCGTCGCCCGGAGGCGGCATCCTGGTCATCGGCCGCCCCATCACGGCCGCCCCGATCCCGCCGCCACCCGCGCCATTGCCGAGGAATTGGGGCTGTAACGCTCTCCTGTCATCCCGGACGCGCCCAGCACTGCCGTTTGTGACGGGAAAAATGGGCGCGATCCGGGACCCACTCCGCCACATTCCAGATGTTCAAGTGGGTCCCGGCTCGGCGCACCCCTCCGCACTACCGTGCTTCGGCGTGCTTGGCCGGGATGACAGACGCGGCAGGAAAGCAATTTTCTGTCAATCACTTAACCCGTCAGGGCGCTGTCGCTTGATTTCCCCGCCCGCCGCGGCGATAAGCGCCGCCTGATGGCGCTTCTCGTCAAAATTTGCGGGATCAACACGGCCCCGGCCGCCGATGCGGCGGTGCGGGCGGGGGCTGATTTTTGCGGTTTGGTGTTCCATCCCAAATCCCCGCGCCACGTCTCGCTCGACGCTGCGGCGGCGCTCGCCGGGCACATTCGCGGCCGGGCGCGCTTGGTCAGCCTCCTTGTCGATGCCGATGACGAGACCATCGCAGCCGTGGTTGCCGCCGTCCGCCCCGATTTCCTCCAGCTTCACGGCCGTGAGACGCCCGAACGTGCCGCCGCGCTCCAGGACCGTTTCGGGGTCAAACTGATCAAGGCCTTTGCCATTGCCGAGGCCTCCGATTTTGCCCCCGTCGCCGCCTACGCGCCGTTCTGCGAGATGTTTCTGTTCGATGCCAAGGCACCCGCGGGCAGCGTGCCCGGCGGCCACGGCGTCGCCTTCGATTGGCAGCTTCTCCGCGGCCGCAAGTTTTCCCGGCCTTGGTTTCTCGCCGGGGGGGTAACTCCCGAAAATTTGGCGCGGGCCGTGGCCGCATCGGGGGCCCCCGGCGTCGATGTGTCCTCGGGCGTTGAAACCGCCCCCGGCGTCAAAAGTTCCGACCTTATTGCCGCATTCGTATCTGCCGCCCGCAAACAAGGAGGCGCGCGCCCATGAGCATGGTTCCCCCCAATTCTTATCGCACCGGTCCCGACATCAATGGCCATTTCGGCGCCTATGGCGGCCGTTATGTGGCCGAGACGCTGATGCCGCTGGTCCTTGATCTGGAGAAGGCCTACGAGGCCGCGAAGGCCGATCCGGCGTTTCACGCCGAGCTGAAGGGCCTGCTCAAGCACTACGTCGGCCGCGAGAGCCCGCTGTATTTCGCCGAGCGTCTCACCGCCCATCTCGGCGGAGCGAAGATCTATCTCAAGCGCGAAGACCTCAACCACACTGGCGCGCACAAAATCAACAATTGCCTCGGCCAGGTGCTGCTCGCCCGCCGCATGGGCAAGACGCGGCTCATCGCCGAGACCGGCGCCGGTATGCATGGCGTGGCGACCGCCACCGTGGCGGCGCGCTTCGGTTTTCCCTGCGTCGTCTACATGGGCGAGGTCGATGTCGAGCGCCAAAAGGCCAACGTCTTCCGCATGCGTCTCTTGGGCGCCGAAGTCCGCCCGGTAAAATCCGGGTCCCGCACCTTGAAAGATGCGATGAACGAGGCGATGCGCGATTGGGTCTCCAATGTCGGCGACACCTTTTACATGATCGGTACCGCCGCCGGCCCGCATCCCTATCCCGGCATGGTGCGCGATTTCCAATGCGTCATCGGCAACGAAACCAGGGCGCAGATCCTCGAGCGCGAAGGCCGTTTGCCCGATCTTATCACCGCCTGCGTCGGCGGCGGCTCCAATGCCATTGGCATGTTCCATCCTTTCCTCGACGACCGCGATGTCGAAATCCACGGCGTCGAAGCGGCGGGCAAGGGCATCGATACGCCGTTTCATGCCGCCACGCTGTCGAAAGGCGAGCCCGGCGTTTTGCACGGCCAGCGCTCTTATCTATTGCAAGACGCCGACGGCCAGATCACCGAGGCCCATTCGATTTCCGCCGGTCTCGATTATCCCGGCGTCGGTCCCGAGCATTCCTGGCTGCGCGACACCGGCCGCGTCAAATACTTCTCGATCACCGACAAGCTGGCGGTGGATGCTTTCATGGCGCTATCGCGGCTGGAAGGCATCATTCCGGCGCTGGAATCCTCGCACGCCATCGCTCATGTGATGCGCATCGCCAAGGAAATGGCCAAAGACAAGATCATCATCGCGTGCCTGTCGGGCCGTGGCGACAAGGATGCGAACACGGTCGCGGCCGTGTTGGGAGAAAAGATATGAGCCGCATTGCTGCCCGTTTCGCGGAGTTGAAAAAAGCGAACCGCGCCGCTTTCATTCCCTTCATCACCGCCGGTGATCCGGGTGTCGAGACCACTGCCGCGCTCCTCGAAAAACTTCCTGGTGCCGGGGCCGATCTGATCGAGCTGGGCGTGCCGTTCTCCGATCCGATGGCCGATGGTCCGGCGATTCAGGCGTCGTCGCAGCGCGCGCTGAAGGCGGGCATGGCGCTGGTCAAAGTGCTTGAACTGGTGCGCCGCTTCCGCAAAGTGCACGCCAAGACGCCGCTGGTGCTGATGGGCTATTACAATCCGATTCACAAATACGGCACCGCACGGTTTGTCAAAGATGCGGCCGAAGCGGGCGTCGATGGCCTCATCACCGTCGATCTGCCGCCGGAAGAGGACGAGGTTTTGCGCATTCCGGCCGTTTCGCATGGGCTTGACATTGTCCGTTTGGCCACACCGACGACGGACGCCGCGCGCCTGAAAACCATTCTGGATGGGGCAGGTGGCTTCCTCTACTACGTTTCCATCACCGGGGTGACCGGAACAAAAAGCTTCGCGGAGGCTGACGTTCGCGCCGCGGTGGCTAGACTGCAAGCCGCAACCGCGCTTCCTTGCGCCGTCGGCTTCGGCATCAAGACGCCGGAGCGAGCCGCGGCCATCGCCGCGTTCGCCGATGCGGCGGTGGTAGGATCGGCCATCGTCGACCGCATGGCGTCGGGTGCGAGCGTTGACGAAGTGATCGCCTTTTGCGCCGAACTTGGCCAAGCGGTGCATGGGGCGAGAGACTGAATTTTCCCGATTGTCGTGGCCCGCAAATGCGGGCCATCCAGTTGGGAGCGGAATAACGCCGGGAAATTGGGGCGAATTCCAATTTTCAGCCGTTAATCAGGCGAAACCTGGGTGCCCCGCAGTTGCGGGGCATGACAGTGGAGTTAAGATAGACCCATGAGCTGGCTCACCAATTTCGTCCGTCCCCGGATCAAAAGCCTGATCGGCGCGGTCAAGTCCGCGACCCCGGATAATCTTTGGCGCAAATGCCCGGCGTGTGGCGAGATGATCTTCCACCGCGATTTGCTGCACGCGCTCTACGTCTGCCCGCAATGCGGCCATCACATGCGCATCGGCCCGGCCGAGCGCTTCGAACAGGTGTTCGATAACGGCGCCTTTGAGGAATTGATCCCGCCGGAAGTGGCGCCCGATCCGCTCCGTTTCCGCGACGAGAAGCGTTATTCCGATCGCCTGCGCGAGGCCCGTTCCAAGACCGGGCGTATCGATGCCTTATCCGCTGCCCGCGGTGCGCTCGACGGCTTGCCGGTGATGGTGGCGGTGCAGGCGTTCGATTTTATGGGCGGTTCGCTCGGTATGGGTGTTGGTGAAGCTCTCGTCAGCGCGATGCAGCTTGCGGTCGACGAAAGCCGGTCCTTCATCCTGTTCGTCGCCTCGGGCGGCGCGCGCATGCAGGAAGGCGTGTTGTCGCTGATGCAGATGCCGCGCGTAACCATTGCTGTCGATATGCTGCGCGATGCGGGGCTGCCCTATATCGTCGTGCTCACCGATCCCACCACTGGCGGTGTGTCGGCGTCTTATGCCCTGCTGGGCGACATTCACATCGCCGAGCCCAATGCGCTGATCGGGTTTGCCGGCCAACGCGTCACCGCCAACGCCGTGCGTGAGCAGCTCCCCGAAGGGTATCAGCGGGCGGAATATCTGTTGCAGCACGGCATGATCGACATGGTGGTCAACCGCAAGGAACTGCGCGCCACGTTATCGAAGGTGCTGCACCTGTTGATGAAGCGGTCCAAGCCGCATGCGGTTTTGCCGTTGCCGCCGCGCGTGATCTCGACCGCCGTGGTGCGCGTGCCGGCCGGAAGCGGAGCATGATGGCTGGCAGCGACACTATTCTGGAACGTCTGCTCAAGCTGCATCCCAAGAAGATCGACCTTGTGCTCGACCGCATCCAGCGGCTGCTGGCGCAACTTGGCCATCCCGAAAGGCGTCTGCCGCCGGTAATCCATGTCGCCGGCACCAACGGCAAAGGCTCAACCTGCGCCTTCGCGCGCGCCATGCTGGAAGCTGAGGGGCTGAAAGTTCACGTCTATTCCTCGCCGCATCTGGTGCGCTTTCACGAGCGCATCCGTCTCGCCGGTGCGATCGTCAGCGAAAGCGAACTCGCCGCGCTGCTGGAGGAATGTGAAACCGTCAACGACGGTGCGCCGATCACCTTTTTCGAAATCACCACCGCCGCTGCGATCCTCGGCTTTGCCCGCCACAAGGCCGATGCGCTGGTGCTGGAAGTGGGTCTCGGCGGCAAATATGACGCCACCAACGTTATCGAACATCCGCGCGTCGCCGTGATCACGCCGATAGGTCTCGATCATGCTGAGTTCCTCGGCACCGATATCGCCGGCATCGCGGCCGAGAAGGCGGGCATCATCAAACGCGGATCGCCGGTGATCGTCGGCCCGCAGGAAGACATTCCGCGCGAGGTGATCGTCAGCCGCGCCGATGCGCTCGGGGCGCCAGTGCTCGCGTTCGGGCAGGATTTTTCTGCCCATCAGGAACATGGCCGCATGGTCTATCAGGACCTCAATGGTTTGCTCGACTTACCATTGCCGCGCCTGGTTGGCCGCCATCAGATCGAGAATGCCGCCACCGCCATCGCGGCGCTACGCCAGTCCAATTGGGTGAGCGATGCGGCGATCGAAAAAGGCCTGCGCACCGTCGAATGGCCGGCGCGGATGCAACGTCTCACCTACGGGCCCTTGATCGACATCGCGCCCAAAGGGGCCGAGGTGTGGCTTGACGGCGGCCATAATCCGCACGGTGCCGCCGCCGTGGCGCGCGCCATGGCCGATCTCGAAGAGCGCGCTGAGAAGCCGCTCTATCTGATCAGCGGCATGCTGGCGAACAAGGATTCGGTCGGCTTCTTCTCGGCGTTCCGAGGTCTGGCGCGCTATGTCGTTACCGTCGCCATTCCGGGCGAGGAGAACACGCTCGGTCCCGGCGCGCTGTACGATCGCGCCCGCTGCGCCGGTCTGGAAGCTTCGCCAGGCGAAAGCGTCGAAGACGCCATGCTGCAAGTCGCCGCGATGGCCCGCATGGACGACGAAGACGATCCGCCGCGCATTCTCATTTGCGGCTCGCTGTATCTGGCGGGCCATATCCTGGCGGAGAACGGGTGACGTGCTTCAAGCGGGAACTACTTCACCCCAGCCTGTCATCCCCGGCCGACCCGGCGTAGCCGAAGGCGAAGCCTGGGAGGGGAAGGGGACCCAGGTACTCACAGCAAGACGATATTGACGATCGAGCACGAACTGCACACTGGTTTTGCCGTGGTGCATGTGTTCGCACCTGGGTCCCCTTCCCCTCGCTCCGCTCACTTGCGTTCGCGGTTCTCGGCCGGGGATGACAGCTGCATTTGTATTGGATAAATACGATTCTAACCAGCTCTATTCCTTATTGATGGCGCCGCCGCCGTGGGTCTGAACCGCAACATGCGCCGGATTGCCGGCATAGGTGATGTTACCGCCGCCGTGCGCCTCAGCAGTGATGGCCGCGAGCGCCTTCACCCGGATCGCGCCGCCGCCATGGGCCTCGGCATTGACGGTCTCAGCCGGAATGGCACGGGTGTCGATGGCGCCGCCGCCATGGGCCTGAATGCTGAGGGCGGACTGTTTGGGAAAATCGCCGGTGGCGTCCACCGCGCCGCCGCCGTGGGCCTCGATCGCTTCGATCTTGGGCGACACGATTTCGACCTCGAATTCCTTCACGTTCCAGCACCAGTTCTTGCACGGGCTAATGTCGAGGGTGTTGCCGCTCATGTGCAGGTTGGCCTTGCTGAGATCGCCTTTGATGACGGTAACGCGCTGCACAGCGCCATGGCGCAGGGCCACATGGGCGCCGCCATGCACGGCGATGCCGGTGAAGGCCGGGAAGTTCAAATTGGTTCCGGCGAAGGCAGAGCCGGTGAGCATCAAGGCGGCGGCAGCAGCAGTAACGAGACGGATCATGGCAGTCTCCTGGAGCGCTTTCAGGAAAAGTGGAGTCCGGTTTTCCGTCCGAAAGCGCGATATTAAAAGAATCCGGAACCTGCTTCGAATATGGGGCCTGCCGCGCCGCTCCGCACTAGTTTGTGGCCATGGTGATTTCGGAAGCAGGGCATGAGGCGAAGGCAGTCCTCGCCGCTACGCTTGCAGTTGCTCCTTCGAAGCAAGAAAGGAAAAAGTTCTACAAATTGGGAAAACTAACCTTTTAGTTGTGCGCGTCGGCACCCACGTCTCCATGGAAGACTGTACCAAAAGGAGACACATGCCCGCATCCGACCCGATCGCCGGTGCGCACACCGCCGCGATGCGGGCGCTGCGGCGCGCGTGCCGGGCGCAGATTTTGCGGTTGAAATTTGCGGTCGCTTACGCCCAGGCCGGGTTGGCGGATGTGTCGCACCGTCACGTTCCCGTCGCCCGAAACGAGGAGGATGCTGTTGCCCACAAAAAGGGCAATGGGGGTAACCATGAGTACACGACTATACCTGTTCGGGTTTTCGGGCCGGATCAATCGCGCGAAGATCTGGTTGTTTATTTTAATCGCCATCGCGACGGCGATTGTCGCGGTGGTGATCGCGGCCTTCGGCTTCGACTGGACGGCGACGCTGACGTCGCTCCACGCCCAGGCGGGGCACGTCATCGACTACAGCAAGGTGGTCAAGCCGGGCTGCAAGGGCACGATCTCGCTGGCGGCGTTCGGTGCCCTTGGACTGATCGTTCTCGCTTACATCTGGGCCGCGCTGGCGATCTACGCGAAGCGCTTGCACGACCGCGGCAAGAGCGCTTGGTGGCTACTTGCCTACGTCGCGCTGCCGATCGTGCTGCAGGGCGTGAGCTGTCATTCGTTGACCGGTCCTTATGCCCACTCGGGCCCGAATCCGGTGCTGCACAATCTGACCTTGCCGGGCCAGATCGCCTATTGGGCCGGCCTCGCGATCAGCATTTGGGTCTTCATCGACCTCTACTGCTTGAAGGGCTCCAAAGGCGCCAACCGCTTCGGTCCCGATCCGCTCGAGCCAAACTGGTGCGATCCGGAAAAGCCGGTGAAAGGCTGTGTTCCGAAGCCGATGAAGCCGTAAGGGTAAAACACGAGCGCGACCGGAAAAGTGTGAAGCGGTTTTCCGATAAGTCGCGCGACCAAAAAATCAGGGAGTCAGATCGAGCTTTCGATCCACTCCTTGATCTTCGACTTGGGCAGGGCGCCGACTTTGGTGGCGGCGACCTGTCCTTGCGCGAAGATCATCATGGTCGGGATGCCGCGGACGCCGTATTTCTGCGGCGTGGTGGGGTTTTCGTCGATGTTGATCTTGGCAAAGGTGACTTTGTCGCCGAGTTCCGCCGCCAGCTCATCAAGGGCTGGCGCGATCATGCGGCAAGGGCCGCACCATTCGGCCCAGAAGTCGACCAGAACCGGCTTCTTGGCGCCCAGCACATCGGCCTGGAAAGACGAGTCAGTGACTTTAATCGGCGAAGACATACGCAAACCCTCGAAGGCGACCCGCTATATCTAGGTTTGCCCCCCCTCGGGGTCAAGGCGCGAACGGATGCGCCTTGTTTCGGCTTCAAGAAGTTCATCGGTGAGCGGCAGTAGCACGGGCCCTTCCGTCCAGACCAGGGCGCAAGCGATTCGCCTTCCCGGGAAAATCCGCTGCGTCGCGGCGCGATAAAGCGCCATTTGGGTTGCATAAAGACGCGGCACGTCGGTTTCCCGGGCAACCGGCTTGCCGGTCTTGAAATCCACGATGAGAACATGGTCATCGCCCACCGCAAGGCGGTCGACGCGGCCGTGCACCCGCGCACCGAGGCCCAGTTCGGGCAAATCTGCCACAAGGGAAACTTCCGCCCGGCTACCGGATGCGAACGCCGCGGCAAAGGCCGGATCGCCCAGCACCCGCAAGGTTTCCAACGTCAACCGCTCGGCTTCTTCGGGCGCCACCTGACGGGCGGCGAGGAAGCGCAGCGCGACCCGCTCCCGTTCACGGACGGCGATGTCGGGCAGGCGCGCCAGCAGGGCGTGCACCAGAAGCCCGCGCCGTTTCGGGGTTTCGCTGGCAAGCGGCGAGCGCTTGGCCGGTTCGTCCATGCCAGCCGCATCGGAAGGTCGGATCAGCCAGGGGGCTGGGCGCTCCGGTTGTGCTGGTGCCGTCGCCCAGGCCGGACGGATGACGCGTTCCGCCGCCGCTTCCGGCTCGGCTGTGCTTTTGGCAAAGGCCGCGTCGCCGAAAATGCGGGCGCCGTCTTCGCGCGGGCTTCCCAGTGCTTCGGCGGCGCGTTCGGCCAGGCTGTGCCACGAGCCCGGCCGGGTGCCGCGGCTGTTTTCGAAGCCGCAGATGACGAGGCGTTCTTTGGCTCTTGTCAGTGCCACATACAAAAGCCGCCGGTATTCCTGCAGCACCGCCGCGTTGGCATTGGCGCGGGCGGTACGCACCGGCGCCGGCGCGATTTTGTCGGCGACCGGAAACAGAACGCCTTCGTCCGTGTACAGAAGTTGTCCGTTGGCGGTGGCGTCGTTGGGCAGGCGGGTGGTGTCGGGCAGGATCACGATGTCGGCTTCCAGGCCCTTGGCGCCGTGCACCGTCATCACCCGCACTTCGTTACGGCCGCGCTCCATGTCGCGTTTGACCTCGGCGCCGCCGCGCGCCACCCAGGCCAAAAAACCTTCCAGAGACGGCGTGTTGGCCGCCTCGTATTGCAGCGCCAGCGCCAGGAATTCGTCAATCGCATCGCCCGCTTCGGCGCCGAGCCGCTGCAGCAGTTTCTTGCGCCCCGCCGTCAACGCTTGGGCAAAATATTCGAACGGCGGCGCCAGATCGGCGCGGCGGCGCGCATCCGACAGTAGAGCAAACGCTTGCGGGAATTCTTCCCGGCGCGCCGACAATTCGTCCCATAGCGATCCGCTGCGTGGCTGGGCGAGATCGTACAATTGCTGTTCGGAAAGGCCGATCAGCGGCGAGCGCAGCAAGGCGGCGAGGTTGAGGTCGTCTTCCGGGAGCAACGCAAAACGGCCCAGCGCGATCAAATCCATCACCGCGATTTGTTCGGTCAGAACGATGCGGTCGGCACCGGCCACCGGTACGCCGCGTTCTTTCAGCCTACGGATGATTTCGCTGCCGAACGGTTCCCGCCGTGGCAGCAGGATCATGATATCGCCGGGCTGGATTGGCTTGTCGTGGCCGGGCAGGGCGGCGTGCGTCGTCAACCAGCCTTTGATGCGGTCGGCAATCTGGCTGGCCAGCCGGACCACCGGGCTCGACTCCTTCGCCATGTCGACCGGCCGCAGGTCCCACGGGTCTTGCGCCGGGGCATCGTCCGGCGTCAGTGGCGGCCAGAACTCGACGCAACCTTTCAGGTTCTTCTTGAGCGCGTTGTGCAATACCGGCGCGCCCGACGAGGTCAATCCGTCGCGTGCCGCGTCATCGGCAAAGGTGGCATCGACAAACGCCAGCACCTCCGGCGCCGAGCGCCAGGAATTCTGCAGCGGCTGGTACAGAAATTCGCGCTGTCCCTGTTTGGCGCGCTCGGCGAAAAAATCACGCCGCACGGCGAATTGTTTGGGGTCGGCACCTTGGAAGCTGAAGATCGATTGCTTCTCGTCACCGACCGCAAACAGCGTGCGTTCCACCCGCGCCGCGCCTTCGCCGGCAAAGAATTCTTCGGTCAGCTTCTGGATAATGTCCCATTGCAAGCCGCTGGTGTCTTGCGCCTCGTCGATCAAAACATGGTCGATGCCTTCGTCCAGTTTGTACAGCACCCAGGCGGCGCCATGCGCATGCAGCAAGCGATGCACACTGACGATCAGATCGTCATAGTCAAGCATATTGCGGGCGCGCTTCTCGGCGGCGTAAACGTCGCGTACCGCCGCGATCACCGTCAGCGCCGCTTCCGCCAGCGCCGCCGCATCAATGGCATTGAGCCGGTCCTTGGCGGCTATCGCCCGCTCACCCAGCACCGCCAGCCATTCGCCGAGGTCCGGCCGAGCGGTAAGCAGCTTCTTGGTGGCGAGCACTTTGCGCAAGGCGCCGTCGGCGGTCAGCAGCACGCCGCAAAGGCGTTGGAACTGCGGTTCGTCCGCCAATTCCTTCGCCGCCGCCAGTGCCGCGCCGCGCTCTTGATCGGTCTTGGTGCCCGTCGCCAGCCAGCCGATGGCCGCCGTCAGCGTCGCGTTCTCCGCATGCAGCGCCGCGCCGAACTCGGCCGCAACCTTATCTCTGCTGTCATCGGGCTTGGCACCGTGGGCCCGCTTCAAGATGGCCGACCAATCGTTCTCCGGCCCGCCTGCCGTGGTGAAAAACGCATCGAGCCGGCCGCGATCCGCACCCAAAGCGCAGCTCAGAAGCTGATCGAGCTTCAAATCGCTGACATGGGTGACGAGATGCGCAACCGCCGCTTGCAGCGGGATGTCGCTGGTTCCGGCGCGTTCGAACACCCGCGCTCGCGCTGCCGCCATCAGATCGGCTGCCGAACGGTCGTCGATCACGTTGAACGCAGCGGGCACCCCGGCTTCAAGCGGAAAGCGCGTCAGCACATATTGGCAGAAGGCATGAATGGTCTGGATCTTCAGCCCGCCCGGCGTCTCCAGCGCTTTGGCGAACAGCCGCCGCGCTTCGCGCAAATTCTCTTTTCCGCCGGAATCGGCACCGACCGCCGCGATCTTTTCGGCCAGCGCGCTGTCCGACAGCATCGACCACTCGCCCAGTTGCGCGAACAGCCGCCCCGCCATCTCGGCCGCCGCCGCTTTGGTGTAGGTCAGGCACAAAATGCGTTCCGGCCGCGCGCCCGCCAGCAACAGCCGCGTCACGCGATTGGCGAGCGTATGGGTCTTGCCCGCACCGGCATTGGCGGCGACCCAAGCGGAGAGATGCGGATCGGAAGCGTTCATTCGCCGCTCCATCCGTTCGACGACCATTCGCGCACCCGCGCCAGATGGTCGAAATCGCCCACCATATCGACATGCACCGGGGCCACGCGCGAACGGTAGCCGGTGGTGACATCGTCGAACAATTTGACGCGCCCGACCAATCGCTCCAGCGCTGCGGTGGCGAGCACGGCCGCATCGGCGTCGATCTCTTTTACCTTGCCGGGCTCGGCCGTGCCGCTG
This sequence comes from Alphaproteobacteria bacterium UBA1301, assembly GCA_002307725.1. Lineage (GTDB taxonomy): Bacteria > Pseudomonadota > Alphaproteobacteria > Micropepsales > Micropepsaceae > Rhizomicrobium. The sequence continues at coordinate 216,915 of DBUB01000010.1, forward strand.
ATCTGGATATACGACAGTTCTTCCGGCGCCAGCGCGGGCACGCCCGCGAAGCCGCCTTGTTGCAGGATCGCGCCCTCCAGCGGCAATTGCGGCGCGAGCAGCACTTTCACCTGGCTGCCGCTGGGCGGCGTGCCGGTCTTGTAGTCGACGATCGCGGCGCCACCAGATTTGAGCCGGTCGATGCGGTCGGCGATGCCATGAAGCCGGAACGGTCCTCCGTCCACGGAAAATGTGATCTCGCCGCGCACTTCGAGAAAGCTTTCGGCGATCAGCACCCGCCGTTCGGCTTCGACGCCGACAAACCATTGCGCGGCGTTAAGGAACCGCGGCCGCCACAGCGCCGTAATGGCCCGCGGCAGCTTCAGCTCGTCGAACACCTCATCAACGATCTCGGCCATCTTGCCCACGGCATCCGCGGGAAGCTCGGCGTGGCGGCGGATGAAGCGTTCGAGTACGCTATGAAACGCCGAGCCGCGTTCCAAATAACCAATGTCGGCGTCGATCGGGTCGAGCGGCCGCAGCCGTAGAATCTTCTTGGCGTAGATCGCGTAGGGATCACGCACCCATCGCTCAATGTCGGTGACCGACAATTCGCGCGGCCGCACCGCCAGTGGCGGGCAGGGATACGGCGGCGGTTCCGGCGTCGGCGCGCCGGGATCGGACAGGGCCACAGCGATGTCGCGGTATTGGACATCGAGCGCCAGCTTGGCGTCGATGCCGAGGCCGCGCGTCAGTTGTTGCAGGCGCTGAATCCAGCGCGAAGCGACCATCGGCGTGCCTTCGGACTTCATTGCTCGCGTCAGCACCACCTTCGGGGCCGCCGCCAGCGAGGCGAAGTCATGTGCCGACAGCCCGATGGCCCGCTCCAGCTGATCGAGTCCGAGTGTCGCCCGCATCGGCCGCGAGAACCACGGATCATTGCTCGCTGCCGCCGGCCATGAGCCTTCGTTCAATCCACCCAGAACGATGAGGTCGAAGCTTTGCAACCGCGCTTCCAGCGGTCCCAGAATGGCCAGCCGCGGATGCCGTCCATACGCCGGGCGCACCGGCACTTCGGCCATCATCTCGTGCAGCAACGGTGCATAAGACCCCGGCTCGATGTCGGGCAGATCGTCCGCCGCCTCGGCCAGGCCGCGGATGAAATCATTGGCCGCCGCGCCATCGGGCCCATTCCACAATGTTGGTGCCAAGGTGTCGGCCGCCGCCACATGCGCTTGTACAATCGTGTTGAGTGACACTTCGGCGTTTGCCAGCGCCGTTTCGAGCGGCTCCAGCATTTCACGTACGCGCGCAAACCATTGCTGCAACGCCGCCGGTGCTTCGCTCAGCGCTTTGGCGATGCCCGCCAATCCGCGATCCGGCCGCGGCCCGCGCAACGCTTTGTCAAGCCCACGCGCCATGCTGCGGAATGCGGCCGCCTCGTCGCCCAGGCTCGCCAGCGGATGCTTCAGCACCGCCAACAGTTGGATCGGTGCGAACGCTTCGTCGGCGGCTTCGGCGAGCAAACAGAGGAACGATCCGGCTGGTGTGCGCGGCAAAGGACGTCCGGCGGAATCGTCGATGGCGACGGACCAGCGCGACATCTCGGCCGTCACGCGGCGCGCCAGCCCACGGTCGCGAGTGACCAGCGCCGCCCGCTGCTCCGGCGTTTCCAACGCCTCGCGCAGCAGCAATGCAATGACCGCCGCTTCGTCGGCCGGATCGGCCGCCTCATACAGCGACAGACCCGTCACCTCGGGCGGATCGAGACTCTCGGCCAAGGCCCGCCACGCGTCGGTGGTTGGCGCCGGACGCAGTACTTCGCGCAGCAATCGCTCGCGCGCGGGTGACGCGGGCGCATCCGTCCAAGCCTCGACTTGGTCGCGCCGGACTTCCATCCGCTCCAGCAATTGTTTCAGCGAGAATTGCGGATGGTTCGGCTCGATGCGCTCCCAACTGTCAGCATCGAGATCTTGGTCGAGGCCCGGCAGTACCACCAGTCCATTGGGCAGCCGCGCGATCACGCTGAGCAGTTCCGCTGTGGCGGGCATCGAGCCGGTCGAACCGGCGGCGACAATCGGCCGGTCCGGCGGAGTCTCTTGCAGCCGTTGGGCCAGCGCCCGCAATGCGCGATTACGGTGATCGGCGGGATTGATACAGCCCTCGGCTTCCAGCAGCGGCGGCCAAGCGGTGGCGATGAGCGAGAGAAACGCTTTCACCTCGGCCCAATGCTCGGCCAGCGCGGCAGGCGCGAGATCGTCGAGTTTGCTTAAGTCGGCGCCTTGCCGCTCCACGTCGTCCATCACGGTCGCGAGGCTGCGCGACAAGGTTGCGGCTTGGCCGAAAGTCATGGTGCCGCCGTCGCGGCCATGGCTCCAGCGGCGGATCAGGGCCGCGAGCAAAAGCCGCCGCCGCAAGGGCGCGATCGCAGGCGGCAGGTCGAGGTCGTCCGGCGACGCATCGAGCAGCAACTCGTCTTCGTCGACATCGCCGAGTGGCCGGAAATCGGGCAGCAGCGCGGCGCCGCCGGCCGCGCGCGCGAAAATCTCGGCGATGCTGCGCGCGGCCCGCCGCGTCGGCAGATAGATGGTGACGTCGGCCAGCGCCATGGCATCGCTGCCGATGCGCGCCAGCAAACCTCTCGCCAAGGCGGCAGAGAACGGCACGCTGGCCGGAATGGTGAAGACGTGCGCGCGCTCGCGCCTGTCAGGCGGCGGGGGCAAGGTCGGTCAAATATGCTTCGGCTTCCGTCACCGCTTGTGGCGTGCCGACGTGAATCCAAACGCCGTCCAAACGGATACCAAACAGCCGTTCCTTCTCGATCGCCCGGTCCCACACCACATTGGTGGAGAACCCGCCTTCGGGCGGATCGTCGAACAGCCGCGGATGAACGATCTGAACCCCGGGGAAGGCAAACGGCGATACCCGGCCGGATGGAACGCGGCTGAGATGGCCCATCGGATCCATCAGGAAGTCGCCGACGCCTTCATAGCCCATAGAGTGGATCAGCGGCACCATCAGCAGCAGCGCGTCCATTGCTTCGGGGTCCCAGCGCTTCTTCATCTGATCGAGGGCGCGGCCGTAGCCTTCGACCCAAATCGTGTCCGAGTTGTGAATGTAGAACGGTTCGTCGCCGAAATAGTGCAACGCCTTGGTCACGCCGCCGCCGGTGCCGAGCAGCCCGTCGCTCTCGTCCGAGTAGATGATCTCGACGTCCTTGCGGCTGGCGAGGTGGTCTTTGATCATCTCGGCCTTGTAGTGCAGGTTGACGATGATGGTGGTGACGCCGGCTTCCACCAGCCGGTCGATGGCGTGATCGATCAGCGCCTTGCCGGCGACCTCGACCAGCGGTTTGGGACGCGTATCGGTCAATGGCCGCATGCGGGTGCCAAGACCCGCTGCCATGATCATCGCACGCGTCGGAAAACTCATATCAGACTCCTTGGTTCGGGACGCCGCGCGCCGCGAACGGTATCGTCCGATCATACCATGATTTCAGGCCCGTCAAGGCGGGATGGTTGAGATCGGTGGCGAGATACGACCACACTCTGGGCAGAAGGTCGAGATAGCGCGCCTTGCCGTCGCGCCGAAACAGGCGGGCGAAGATGCCGACGATCTTGGTGTTGCGCTGGGCGGCATAGACGGCCATCTCCAGACCGAACGCCGCTTCGTCGACCGGGGTCCCTTGCTGGCGCATTTTGTTAAGGTAATGCGACAGGGTGAGGCGGCCAGTCTCGGCGGAAACGTCGCGGCGGGCATCTTCCACCAGCGAGATCATGTCATAGGCGGGCGACCCGGCAACGCCGTCCTGGAAGTCGATCAAGCCAACCCGTGCGGCACCGCTGCGTCCCGGCATCCACATCAGATTCTGGGCGTGATAATCGCGATGCACGAACACCGGGCGGGCGCCGAGCACCGGGCTCAGCGCCGCGCGCCACAGCGCGTGGAATTCGGAAATCTCATCCGCCGTTGCCGCGCGGCCAAGCCCGACCGGGAAGAACCACTCGGTCAGCAAATCGACTTCCGCCAGCAGGGCGGTTTCGTCATAGGCGTGGAGCGTCTTATCTGGTGGCAGGACGGCAGGTGCCGTCTCGGCATGAATCCGCGCGAGCACCTCCGCAGCGCCTTGATAGAGCTGGGGTTCGGCGACGCCCTTGGCGAGGGAGTCCGTGAAGAGGTCGGCGCCGAGGTCTTCCATCAGCACGAAACCGCGTGGCGCATCGGCGGCGTAGATTTCGGGGGCGCTGAGGCCGAGGCTGGTGAGATAATTCGCAGCGGCCACAAAGCGGGCGCAGTCGGCACCGGCGAGCCGTGCGACAGCGTTGTAGCCGAGGGCTTGGCGCACTTCAGGCGTCGCATTGGCGGGCGCGGTGGGGGCTTCAGCGCCTTGCGGCTGATCCATCAGCAACGCGGTCTGGCCCCTACGGCGAAGGCGGATGTAGCGGCGGGTGGAGGCGTCGCCGGTCAGCGGTAGGCGTTCGGCGTCGGCCCAGCCGGCATCGGTCAGAAAAGCATCAATCGAGCGGTCAGAGGGCAAGGTGAAATCCCCGGAAATGGGAAGCCCAGCGCGCCGGTCCGGTAAGTTCGGCAAGGCGGTTTTGGGCATCCGGCATGGTCAACGAAACGGTCAAGGCATCTTCGGGCAAGAGCCCGCCGGCGCGCTCCGGCCATTCGACCAGGACGGCGCCGTCTTCAAGGGCCTCGTCCAAACCCAGCTCGGCGATCTCGCGCGGGTCTTCGAGGCGGTAGAGGTCGTAATGGTACACGATCAGCCGTGGCGCCTCGTAGGTCTGCACCAGGGTGAAGGTAGGGCTTGGCATCGGGCCGGAGAGGCCAAGGGCGGTGAGGATGCCGCGCGCCAGCGTCGTCTTGCCGGCGCCAAGGTCCCCGGCCAAGGCGATGAGGTCGCCGACCTGAAGCCCAGCCGCGAGCTGCGCCCCAAGGGCGGCGGTGTCGGCCAGGTTGCGGAGGGCGAAGCGGGCGTTAAACGGCTGCGATTCCGTGTTCATTTGTCTACTATTAGCCCGGCAGCCGGGCCGCCTCAACGAGACCAATTCCGCTTTCGATTGCGGGGCAGGCCCCGGGCGTGGTACCCGGCCACATGACCCAACACATTGTCATTATCGGAGCAGGACAGGCGGGGGCCCAGGCGGTCGCCAGTCTGCGCAGCGAAGGTTTCACCGGCGCCATCACCATGGTGGGGGACGAGGCGTTCGTGCCGTATCAGCGCCCGCCGCTGTCCAAGGCCTATCTGATGGGCACGTTCGAGCGGGCGCGGCTGTTCCTCAAACCCGAGCACGCTTATGCCGACACCGGCTGTGAGCTGCTCCTGAACACCAGCGCCAAGACGATCGACTGCGCCGCCAAGACGGTGAGTTTGAACAACGGGCGGGTGCTGGCCTATGACCAGCTTCTGCTTGCCACCGGCACGCGCATCCGGCCGATCAAATGTCCGGGCGCAGAGCTGAAGGGCATTCACTATCTGCGCAGCATCGCCGACGTCGACCGGTTGCAGCCGGAATTTGCGACCGGCAAGAAGCTGATGGTGATCGGCGGCGGCTTCATCGGTTTGGAAGTGGCGGCGGTGGCGGCCAAGCATGGGCTTGAGGTCACGGTGTTTGAAGCGCTGGAGCGCGTGATGGCGCGAGCGGTGTCGAAACCGATTTCCGATTTCTTCGAAGGCGCGCATCGCGCGGCGGGGGTGACGATCATCACCGGCACCGGCGTCGAAGGTTTTGACGGCGACGGCGCGGTAACGGCCGTGCGCGCGGGGGGCAAGAGCTATCCCGCCGATCTGGTGCTGGTCGGCATCGGCGTGCTGCCGAATAGCGAGATTGCGGCGGCAGCCGGGATCGACTGCCAGAATGGCATCGTCGTCGACAAAAATGCGCGGACCAGTGATCCCAACGTTTTCGCGGCGGGCGATGTCACTTGGCACCAAGGCCGCGACGGCCAGTGGCTGCGGCTGGAAAGTGTGCAGAACGCGATCGATCAGGCCAAGCATGCGGCGGCGGCGATGGCGGGCAAGCCCAAGGCGTATAACGAAGTGCCGTGGTTCTGGTCGGATCAATTCGATCTCAAACTGCAGATCGCGGGGCTGACGCGGCCGGGTGATGTCCAAGTGCTGCGTGGCGATCCTGAGCTGCGAAAATTCGCCGTGTTCCATTTGCGCGGCGGCGCGGTGGCGGCGGTGGAAGCGGTCAACAGCGCGCCGGAATATCTGATCGGCCGAAAACTGATTGCCGAAGGGGCAAGGGTCGCCGCCGAACGGCTGGCGGATCTGTCGGTGCCGATCAAGAACGTGGTATGACGCTAATCGTCAGACCAGTCTTGCAAGCGGGTGGCGATTTCGCGCACAACGCCATCCCAATCGTTGAGCGTCCGCTGCCGGAATAGAACTGCCGTGGGATACCATGGCGTATCGGACCGCTCCATCAGCCAACGCCAATCCGGCAAGTAGGGAAGCAAAATCCACACCGGTTTACCCATGGCGCCAGCGGCATGCGCAAAGGATGTGTCGACCGTGATAACGAGGTCCAGTGCATCGATCAGGCCCGCAGTATTACCGAAATCTCCGATTTCGGGGCCGTAAGTCTGCAGTGGTGAGGCCGTCAAACTAACCGCATCGCTGTCGCGGATTTCTTTTTGTAATACGAAGAAGTCATACGGCAATTGCCACAACGGCTCAAAACGGGCCAACGCAATGCTCCGCTTGGCATCGTTCTTGTGCGTCGGTTTTCCCGACCAAGCCAGACCAATACGCCGCCGTTTCTTGGGCCCCAGTTTCGCCTGCCACTTCTGGCGCATATCCGGCGGGGCCGACAAATAAGGGACTTCAGCGGGAATGGATGCCAAAGGGTGAAAAGACCGGCAAGCCAACGGCAGGCTCATAACCGGACACTGATAATCGAAGTTCGGCAATTGGGCCCCGCTGGGAACCACTTGCGCCGGACTTTGTAACGTGGCCATTAGCGGAAACAGTGTCCGCGGCACTTCGAAAACGAGCTTCGCTCCCAAACCGCTGAGAAGCGGCAAATAGCGGCTAAACTGGATCGTGTCGCCGAGCCCCTGCTCGGGCCAAATCAACAATGTCTTGCCGCGCAGATTTTCCTGACCTGTCCATAGCGGCTGCTGAAAACTGCGGCTGTAGCTCTTGGCATCACCGCGCTTCCAACGCCATTCGTAAAGCGGCCAGCCGTTCTCGTAGTCGCCGCGCAAAAGCAACAGCAGCGCCTTGTTCCACCACGCATCGACATAATCGGAGCGGATGGCAATGGCGCGATCATAATCGGCGAGAGCTTCATCGAGATCGCCGTGTTGCTGGTAGCAAAGTCCCCGGTTGTTATAGGCCTCGTGCGAATTGGTTTGCGCTGCGATCGCCGCGTTGTAATCGGCCATCGCCTCGTCGTTGCGATCCTGCATCGCATAGATGTTGCCACGATTGTTGAGTGCCATCACATGGCCCGGCTCAATGGCAATGGCAGCATTGTAGCTCGCGAGCGCGTCCTCGATGCGGCAATGCTCTCTGAGCGCGTTGCCGCGATTATAGTAGGAATGCGCCACACGCGGCCGCAAAGCGATCGCCCGATCGAAATCGGCAATTGCCAGGTCGTGGTGACCGAGCTTCAGATGTGCGCTGCCGCGGTTGTTGTAGGCATTGGCATAGTTCGGACGCAGTGCGATGGCCTGCGTAAAATCGGCCAGTGCCGCTTCGGTCTGGTCCAGGTCCATATAGGCCGTGCCGCGGTTATTGAAAAACTCAGCTTGATTGGGATTGATTTCCAGCGCCCGGTTGTAACACTCCAACGCCGATGCAGTCGCCTTCTGCTCCCGGTAGATGTTGCCGCGGTTGGAATGGGCCTCAGCGTTATTTGGGTTGAGTGCTATAGCCCGTTCGTAATCCGCCAAGGCGTTATCAAGGTGGCCAATATCCTTCAGAATATTGCCGCGATTGATATAGGCCTCCGCGAGGTTTGGCTTGAGCGAAAGCGCGCGGTCGCAGCTTTTTAGCCCGTCTTCCAACCGGCCAAGGCAGTGCAGGACGTTGCTGCGATTGTTGTGCACTTCGGCGAGTTCGGGGGCTAGTGCGACCGCAATGTCGTAGCTTGCCAGGGCATCCTGAAAGCGTCCCATCTCTTGCAACAGGGCGCCGCGGTTGCTGTGGGCCTCGGCATAGCTCGGCTGCAGGGCGATGGCCCGATCATAGTCGCCGAGAGCCTCGTCCATCTTGCGTTGCGCTTTCAAAATATTTGCGCGGTTGTTGAAAGCGACGGCAAAGGACGGATTCAGCGCGATTGCCCGGTCGAGCGCTGCTGCCGCTTCGGTGAGACGTCCCAGCGTTATCAGCAAGCAGGCGTGGTCGTTATGCGCATTCGCGGAATTGGGCTCTAGCGCCACCAGCCGGTCATAACAGGCCAGGGCGACGGAATGACGCCGTAACATCTGCAGCACCACGCCGCGACTTCTCCAGGCATCGGCAAAGTCCGGAGCGTGTGCGAGAGCACGGTCATAAGCCGCCAGCGCTTCTTCCAGCCGGCCAAGGGATTTAAGCACCAAGCCACGATTGTGATGGCCGTCGGCGAAGTCCGGCTTGAGCGCCACGGCTTGGTCGAGCGCCGTTAAGGCTTCCGCGTTTTGTCCCATATGGTGCAGGCTGACACCGAGATTTGACCAAGCCTCAAAGTTCGTCGGCGTCCGGCTGAGGCATTGCTGCAGCAGCTCGATAGCTTCTTGGTTCCGGCCCAATTGCGACAGGGCTGTACCGTAGAGAAACAGCAAACCTGAATGGTCGGGAAATTTCGGCAAGAGACGGCGGTAGGTTTCGGCTGCCTGGCGCACGTCGCCATTTTTATGCAGTGCGACAGCATCGCGAAAAATCTGGTTTAGATCGGTAGACAAACTGTTTCCCAATTCGCGCCGCGAAAATATGCCACGAGTCTGCGGGCCTTAGCAGACGGCCGCATGAAATCATCCTAGAACCTACGGCGCGTTCAGGCCCCACCAAAATGTAAAAATGTTGAAAACATGTAATCACGGGCAGGTCTGCGGTCTATTGCGATAGGTTGGCTAATTCAGGCGGCAAAAACGAACACTACCCGTTCGTACGCTGGCGCTACTCACCCGCTCCCCTAGGGGGCGAGGCGACCGGCGTCACACCATCTCTTGCTCGCGTTCGTTGAGCGGTTGTGGGGTGTCGTGGACGCGGCGGGGGAAGTGGCAGCGCACCAAGGTGCCGGATTTGGAGGATTCGATCTCGACCCAGCCGTCATGCAGCTCGACGAAGCGGTCGACAAGAGCGAGGCCGAGGCCGGCACCGCCGCGCTGACCGGCAGCGGATTTGGCGGAGAATTTCTCGAACACCGTGGCGCGCACATCGGGATCGATGCCGGGGCCGTTGTCCTGCACCCAAATCTGCACGTCTTCGTCCACGATCTTGCCGCCGAGCACGATGGTGCCGCCCTGAGGCGTGAACTTGAAGGCGTTGGAGAGGAGGTTGAACACCACCTGGCGCACGCGGCGCGCATCGGCGAAAAAGACGCCGGCATGCTCGGTACAATCGATCATGAGGTTAAGGCCGACCTTACCGCCCCATTCGTGGGCGTGGCTGGCGACTTCGCTCAGCATCGGGCGAAGCTCGATCTTGTCCAGTTCCAGACGCAGGCTACCGGATTCGATCATGGCGAGATCGAGGATGTCGCTGACCAGACTCGTGAGGGTGGAGGAGGCCTGCAGGATGTCCTTGACGTAACCGGTCTGGCGCAAATTCAACGGGCCGAAGTCTTCGGTCGACAGAAGCTGGGCGAAGCCGGCGATGGTGGTGATTGGCGTGCGCAGTTCGTACGACACATGCTTGATGAATTCGGATTTCAGCCGGTCGGCGGCTTCGAAGGCTTCGGCGCGCTCGCGCAAAACATGCTCGATGCGGAAGCGATCGGTGACGTCGGAGAAGGTGGCAAGCGTGGCGCCGTCAGGCAGCGGCGACAGGCCGAGCGTCAGGATGGAACGGTCGTTGCGCTCGATCTCGCCCATGCGGTGATCGATTTCGGCGCCGGCGACGATGGCCGCAATCAGATGCTCCCACACCGGTGTTTCGCCGTATTTCTCGGCACAAGCGGCGGCGATGGCCCGCACATGCGGTTCGTCGTCGAGGTCTTTCGGCGTCAGGCTCCACAGTTTGCCGAAGGCGGCGTTGTAAAGCTTGAGGCGGCCGTCAGGACCGAACACCGCAACGCCTTCCTGCAAGGTATTGAGTGTTGCCGTCTGCACCTGGATCAGCGTTTTGTACGAGGTGGCCAGCGACAGCTTCTCGGTGACGTCTTCATAGAGGAAGGTGAGGCCGCCGAACGGATGCGGCTGGGCCACGACGCGCAAGGTCTTGCCGCCGGGAATGTGCCAGAGGTCCTCGGAGGGATATTCGCGCGCGGTTTTGTAGAGATCGAGGCGTTCGCGTTTCCAGCCGTGGTAATCGCGCTGCTCCGGCAATTTGCGCTCCTCGCGCAAGCGGTCGAGAATTTCGCCGTCGCCGGGATGTTTGTCGAGCCACTTGTCGGGCATGTCCCAGAGCTTCAGATAGGCGCGGTTATAGAAGTGCAGCTTCTGATCGGGCCCGAAAATCGCCACCGCCGTCGCCAGCTTGTCGAGCGTGTCGGTGTGGGCGTCGATGTGCTGTTGCAGCTTGGCTTCGCCCGCCGCCACGTCGGTGACGTCGGACGCGGTGCCGATGATGCCGGTCTCGGTCGGGATTTCGGTGATCTGCAGCGCCCGGCGCGAACCGCTGATCACGGCGTAGCGCTTGGCTTCCACCGTTTCGGCTTGGCTGCGGGCCGTGGCGGCGAGATCGCGCTCGGTCTTTTCCAGCGCTGATCCGTTGCGGGTGGCGGTTTCGAGATCAGGCACACCGGCGGTTTCGAGGAAGGCGCGGTTGCCCCATACCAGCGATAGCGTCTTGTCGCGCAACCAAACGGGAACCGGCAGCGAATTCAGGATGCTGCGGAAATCGAGCGCTTGGGTTGGCGATTGGGCTTGAGGCGCTGGCTCGATCCACACCGCCGCCAAGCCGCCAACCGCGCGGCCGCGCAGCGTCAGCGTGCGCCCGCTGGCATCGCGCGCCGCCATCGCGAAGGCCGCGCCATGAGCGCTCAAATCATCAAGGGCTGTCGACAAGCCAGTGGCGTCGGGACCTTTGAGGCAGGAGTCGAGCTGTGCTTCGGCGCCGCCGTAAGACATCGGCCCATCGGTGTCGCGGCCCCAAACGATCAGGGCGTCGCGGCAGACGTCGAGCAGCGCATCGCGTTCGCCAACCGCCGCCCGCTGGCGGGCGCCCGCATTGCGCAGTTGGCGCTTCAGCTTGAGCGACCGCTTCTGTTCGACCAACGCCCACATGCCGGCCGCAACGGCGAGCACGGCTGCGCCCGCTGTCATGGCGGTCAGCACCACACCGGTTTCGTCAAGCGGCAGGGCAGCCGACAGCATGGGCTCGCCAGCCAAAGCTGGAGCCGTCGTACACGCGGCGCAGGCCGCAACCGAAAGGAGAAGTCTCCCTCGCATTACCCATTTTCCCGGTGATCTTTTATGTCCCATGAGGGACCGCCCCGGTAACCATCGATTCGCGCCCCATGCGTCGAATCAGAATGGAATCAACATGATACGGGCATTAACCCTCTGCGCAACACCTTGTGGTTAAAAAAGTGTAAAAGCGCAGATCTAGCCTTGCCCGCAACGATTGGGGTCGGTTTCCAAAACCTGAGTCAAAACAGAGCTCTAAAAACTCAGGCTACGGAAAGAAAACCCCACCAAAAAATAAATTTGGCGGGGTCGCATTAATTTTGTCTTTACGCTGACGTGGAATCGCTGGGGTGCGATTCGCTGCCGCCGTAGTTTCCCTTATGACCGTTCCGGAGTGGGGCTTCGCGTACGATGCTCGTCGATCCATGAATGACACGCTCTTGTTGGCGTTGGTCTAGAACTGTCATGTTTGATGACTGGGGGCAGGCACCATGAACACCACCTATGAGAACAGCCCGGACGACGCTCTCAACCGGGCTGTTGCGTTGCATGTGGCCGGCGATGTTGCTGGCGCCGCCGTTTTGTACCGGCAAGCGATGGCCCGTTACCCCGGCCGTCCGCTGCTGATGGCCATGCTCGGCACCGCCGAACTGCAGCTCGGCAACATCGCTGCGGCTATTTCCCTGCTGCAGCAATCGCTGCAAATCGCGCCATCGCAGCCCGATACGCTGCGCAACCTGGGCTTGGCCTTGCAGAAAGCCGGACGGTTCGAGGCCGCGCTGGCCGCGTTCGACGGCGCCCTCGCGCACAATCCCGGCCTGACCCAAACCTATGCCGATCGCGCCGAGGTTCTGCGCAGCTTGAAGCGCCCGGAAGCGGCGTTATCCGATTATGAGCGTGCCGCCGCCAGCCGGCCCGATTGCGCCGAAATCCACAACAATCAGGGAATCGTGTCACTGGAGTTGAAACGTCCGCAAGACGCGCTCGATTGCTTCACCAGAGCCACGGCCATCAAGGCCGATTTCGCCGAGGCCCACCACAACCGCGGCAACGCACTAAGCCAGTTGAACCGCCCGCAAGATGCCGTTGACGCCTACGACCGCGCCATCGCGCTTCGTCCCGATCTGGCGCGCGCTCACTATGCCCGCGGCAACGAGCTGATGGGGATAGGCAAGGTGGACGACGCCTTGGCCAGCTATCGCCGGGCGTTGGCCACCGAACCGGATTTCGCCGACGCCAGTCTGAACGTTGCCGTTCTCGAATTGCTGAAGGGCGATTTTGCTCAGGGCTGGCGCCGCTACGAACAGCGCTGGCGCAGCAGCAAGATGAACCATCTTCCCTTTGCGTTGCCGCAGCCGCGGTGGACGGGTGACAAATCCCCGGCCGGCAAGACCTTGCTGATCCGGGCCGAACAAGGCCTGGGCGACACCATCCAATTTTGCCGCTACCTGCCGATGGTCGCCGCGCTCGGCGCCAAGGTGATCGCCAGATTGCAGCCCGCAATCCTGCCGCTGTTTGCGGCGGCGTATCCCGATATCGAATGCGCCAGTATCGACGCCCCCTTGCCGGATTTTGACTGGCATTGTGCGATGTTGAGCCTGCCGTTTGCTTTCCGCACGAACTTCGATTCCATCCCGGCCAAAGTTCCTTATCTGTGGGCTGATCCGGGCCTGGTTGCGGCTTGGCGCGCCAAACTCGGCCCCAAGACCCGGCCGCGCATCGGCTTGGCTTGGTCGGGCAGCCAGGAAAATCGCAACGACTTCCTCCGCAGCATCTGGCTCGATCAGTTGGCGCCGCTGCTGGCGCTGCCTTTCGAGTTCCACGTGCTGCAAAAGGATATCCGCCCGGAGGATGACGCCGCGCTGGCAAGTCTGCCGTCGGTTGCGACGCACCGCAGCGAATTGGAAGGCTTTGCCACCACTGCTGCCCTGATCGAGACGATGGATCTGGTGATTTCGGTCGATACGTCCATCGCCCATTTGGCCGGTGCGATGAACAAGCCGGTTTGGATCATGCTGCCGTTCGTGCCCGATTGGCGTTGGCTTTTGGATCGCAGCGACAGCCCGTGGTATCCGAGCGCGACCTTGTTCCGTCAGCCGGCCGTGAAAGACTGGGCCGGAACCGTGGCGGCGGTGGCAGACCGGCTGCGCGCGGCATTCTAACAAAACGCCTCCCCCACGGTGGTGAGGGAGGCGCCAATTTCGTCCGATAAAAGTGGTTCAGTACCGGTACGTATCGGCCTTGAAGGGGCCTTGCTCGGAGACGCCGATGTAGGCGGCTTGCTTGGGCGTCAGCGTCGTCATCTTGGCGCCGACCTTCGCCAGGTGCAGGGTGGCCACCTTCTCGTCGAGGTGCTTGGGCAGCACGTAGACTTTCTTCTCGTACTTGCCCTGATTGCAGTAGAGCTCGATCTGCGCCAGCGACTGGTTGGTGAAGCTGGCGCTCATCACGAAGCTGGGGTGGCCGGTGGCGCAGCCCAGATTCACCAGCCGGCCCTCGGCCAAGAGGATGATGCGGTGACCGTCGGCGAACTCAATCTCGTCGACCTGCGGCTTGATGTTGTTCCATTTGAGATTGCGCAGGGACGAGACCTGGATCTCGGAATCGAAGTGGCCGATGTTGCAGACGATCGCCCGGTCTTTCATAGCCCGCATGTGATCGATGGTGATGATGTCGACGTTGCCGGTGCAGGTGACGAAGATGTCGGCCTTGGGCGCGGCGTCTTCCATGGTGACGACTTCATAGCCTTCCATCGCCGCCTGCAGGGCGCAGATCGGATCGACTTCCGACACCATCACGCGGCAACCGGCATTGCGCAAGCTGGCCGCTGAGCCTTTGCCGACGTCGCCGAAGCCGCAAACCATCGCGACCTTGCCGGCCATCATCACATCGGTGCCGCGGCGGATGCCGTCGACCAGACTCTCGCGGCAGCCATACAGATTGTCGAACTTCGACTTGGTGACGCTGTCGTTGACGTTGATCGCCGGGAACAGCAGCGTGCCGTCCTTCTCCATCTGATAAAGGCGATGGACGCCAGTGGTGGTCTCTTCGGTCACGCCTTTGATGTTCTTGGCGATGGCCGTGTAGAAACCGGGCTTGGTCGCCAGACGCTTCTTGATCGCGGCGAACAGGACTTCGGCTTCTTCGCTATCGGGGTGTTCGAGGAAGGCGACGTCGCCGGCCTCGGCGCGGGTGCCGAGATGGACGAGCAGGGTGGCGTCGCCGCCGTCGTCCAGGATCATGTTGGGCGTGCCGCCATCCGACCACTCAAAGATGCGGTGGGTGTATTCCCAATAATCAACCAGGCTCTCGCCCTTGATGGCGAACACCGGGATACCGGCGGCGGCGATCGCGGCGGCGGCATGGTCCTGGGTCGAATAGATATTGCACGAGGCCCAGCGGATGTCGGCGCCGAGGACCTTCAAGGTCTCGATCAGGGCCGCGGTCTGGATCGTCATGTGCAGCGAACCGGCGATGCGGGCGCCCTTGAGCGGCTGCTTGGGACCGTATTCGGCGCGCGTCGCCATCAGACCGGGCATTTCGGTCTCGGCGATATTGAGCTCTTTGCGGCCCCAATCGGCGAGGGCGATGTCTTTGACGACGTATTCGGATGCGGCCATGGCGGCAGGTCCCTTCGGGTGGAAACTCGGCCGCCCTCTTAGCAGCGGCCTGCCGGTCCGGCAAGGAGCATATAAAGAAATCTGCATATGCATATGTCTCCTGTTATGTGTCCCCGGGCTTTCATCGGAGTCGGAAGTGTGTCAGAATGTGTGTGGAGGTTCACACATGGCGACCAATCTTGCGATCGATCCTGCTCTAATCGAGCGGGCGTTGGAGCTCAGCGGCGAAACCACCAAAAAAGCGGCCGTCACCAAGGCGCTGGAAGAATTCATTGCGCTCCGAAGCCAGAAGAAGCTGCTCGATTTGATGGGCAAACTCGAATGGGACACGGCCTATGACTACAAAGCGGAGAGGTCGCGCGATTGAGCCTGTTCGTCGATACCAGTGTCTGGTCGTTGGCATTTCGGCGCGATGCCCCGGAAAACACCCCACAGACGGGGGCATTGATGCAGGCTTTGGCGGGGAGGCAGATCGTCGTCACCACCGGGCTCGTGTTGCAAGAACTGCTGCAAGGGTTTTCGGGTCCGAAGGCACGAGCAACAATTCTGGAGCGGTTCGCGGCGCTTCCTTTGCTTGCTCCGGATCGCGAAGATCACATCGCCGCCGCCGATCTGCGTAACGCGTGCCGCCGCGCCGGGCTTCAGGTCGGCACCATCGACGCCCTCTTGGCGCAGCTTTGCATCCGCCACGATCTCATCATGCTGACCGCCGATCAGGATTTTACCCACCTCGCCCAACACTGCCCGCTGCGGCTTTGGCTGGGGTGATGACGCTGACGAATCCCCAGTTTCGTTATGGCCGGGCACCGATGTCAGCCCGGATGGACGACCGACAGGTGTTCGGGGACATAACCGCGCGATGGAAGACGGTATCCAAGTTCAAACTTCATCGACACAAAAGATACGAAGACGCGCCGGTCGTAATTCGTTAGCAAAAATGGCGTGTTTGCTGAAAAGAAGGGGAGCCTTTTTGGCCCCCCAGACAATATGTGATCAGTTTGCCGTTGGTTGAGCGGTGCTTGCAGGGGCTGCCTGCGCGCTAGCAGCTGGCGGACTGGCCGGAGTACTGGCCGGCGGCGTTGCCGTCACTTCGGGAGCTGCTGGTGTTGCGGCTGCTGGGTCGGCCGCAGTCGATGCGTCAACGGCTGCCAGAGGGGCAGTTTCGACGGCTGGTGGCGGCGGCGGATAGCTGCCCGTCACCAGTTTCGTCGGTTGGCCGATCTCAAGCCGTTCGGTGTAAGCCACCGCCTGGTTCGCGGTGTAGCAAATGCGAAGCTGGACTTTGCCTTTGCCGACCGACGATTCGACCGGATTGGTGACGATCTCCGCGAGGCCCAGCGTGCCGACGTCCAAAACCGAATAACTGAGCGCGCGCATATAGCGCCATCCCGTTGAGCCTTCCGGGAACGCGAACACATCGCATGTTGCACCGGCAGCCGACGGCAGTGGCGCGCCAAGTTCGGCCCGCACCAGATCGCGATCAGTGCCGGGCTTAAGGACGTTCAAGTCCTTCTCGTGCGGCTGATCCAATGCCCGCGAGGCCGAACAACCTTCGAGCGCGACCGCCGCAACGATCGCAAGAACCACAGTATGCAACTTTTTCATAACTTCCCCCCAGTTAAACCTACTCCGCTTCGCAACACACTAATTGGTTGAGTTGCCGTGGCAACATACTTTTGTGTCACGGACAAAATGCGCCAGCTGATTCGGCGCGGTAGAGCTGCGCGGACGGGGCTGCGACCCGTCACGGTAGCCGGTGGCAATTTATGAGGACCGAAGTCCCACGTAAGCTGTCCCTGCGACACCATGGTGGATTGTGTCGGAACGCGAGGGTCGTGCAGTTAAAATCAGCATGTGTTATACCTCATTCAACAAACCGGCAGGTACGCAGGCACAACGGCGCGCGTGTTTGGTTCGAATCTGTGGTGAACAACTTGCTTCGCGAAAGTCTCGTTCGAGACGCATTCAGCGATGAGCAGATTGCCGATACGACATGCGTGTTTTTACGCATTCGCGATCGTAACGAAATCCCGCATCATTACTGCTGTAGTCGCTGCGGTGACGCGTTCTCGCCGTTGGCCCAAGTGAATGAGACAAAAGTGTGTCGGCGACGCATCAATATGACGCTCTAATAAGGCTTCCTTTCGGCATGTATTTGCCACGCCCGAAGCCCATATAGAAGCAAGTGAAAAGCGGACATCTCGCATCGCTGCGCTGATTGGAAAAGGCAGGCGGTGTGAAATCAGCAAGGAGTATGACCAGTGGATCGTGTTGCTGTTCAAGTTGCGGACAAAGATGTGACGTTCGTCGGCCCGGCGTTTACGGGCACCTCGTGGAAGCACGAGATCAACGTCAGGGATTTCATCCAGCTCAATGTGCATCCTTACACCGGCGATGAGACCTTCCTGGTGCCGCCAACCGAGCGAACGCTGGCACTGTGGAAAGAAGTGCGGGCGCTGATGGACGCCGAGACGGCCAAAGGCGGCACGCTCGACATGGACACCGATATCGTCTCCACCATCATCAGCCACGCCCCGGGCTACATCGATAAGGATCTGGAGCAGATCGTCGGCTTGCAGACCGATAAGCCGCTCAAGCGTGCGCTGATGCCGTTCGGCGGCATCAAGGTCGCTGAACACGCCGTGGAAGCCTATGGCTACAAGGTGGCCCCTGAAATCCACCACGCCTTCACGCATTATCGCAAGACGCACAACGACGGTGTCTTCGACGTCTACACCAAGGCGATCCGCGACGCGCGTAAGTCCGGTATCATCACCGGTCTGCCGGACGGCTACGGCCGCGGCCGTATCATCGGCGACTATCGCCGCGTCGCCCTTTACGGCGTCGACCGGCTGATGGCGGAACGCCAGGAGCAGTTCGCGGCGCTCGAAAGCGTCATCAACGAGGAAACCATCCGCTTGCGCGAAGAGCTGTCGGAACAGTTCCGTGCTCTCAAGCAGCTCAAGGAGATGGCGGCCTCTTACGGCTTCGATATTTCCCAGCCCGCCACCAATGCGCGCGAAGCGGTGCAGTGGGTTTATTTCGGTTATCTCGCGGCGGTGAAGGAACAGAACGGCGCCGCCATGTCGATCGGCCGCATCTCGTCGTTCCTCGACATCTATATCGAGCGCGACCTCAAGGCCGGCATCCTGACGGAATCCGACGTGCAGGAACTCATCGACCATCTGGTGATGAAGCTGCGCATGGTGCGTTTCGCCCGCACCCCGGAATACAACGACTTGTTCTCGGGCGATCCCACTTGGGTGACCGAAGTCCTCGGCGGCATGAGCCTCGACGGCCGTCCGCTGGTGACCCGCACCACCTTCCGCATCCTGCACACCCTCACCAATCTGGGCTCGGCGCCGGAACCGAATCTGACGGTGCTGTGGTCGGTCAATCTGCCGCCGGCGTTCAAGAAGTATTGCGCCCACATGTCGATCACGACGAGCGCGATCCAGTACGAGAACGACGATTTGATGCGTCCCTATTGGGGCGACGATTACGGCATCGCCTGCTGCGTTTCGGCCATGCGAATCGGCAAGCAGATGCAGTTCTTCGGTGCCCGCGCCAACCTCGCCAAGACGCTGCTCTACGCGATCAACGGCGGCCGCGACGAAATCAGCGGCAAGCAAGTCGGTCCGGCGCTCGCCCCGATTACCAGCGACGTGCTCACCTATGACGAAGTGATGCCACGCCTCGACCAGATGATGGACTATCTCGCTTCCACCTACATGGATGCGCTGAACATCATCCACTATATGCACGACAAGTACTGCTACGAGCGCATCGAGATGGCGCTGCACGACCGCGACATCCTTCGCACCATGGCTTGCGGTATCGCCGGCCTGTCGATCGCGGCGGACTCGTTGTCGGCGATCAAGTTCGCCAAGGTCAGCGTCAAGCGCGACGCGCGTGGTTTGGCGGTTGGTTTCGACATCGACGGCGAATATCCGGCCTATGGCAACAACGACGACCGGGTGGACTCGATCGCCGTCGATCTGGTGGAACGCTTCATGCGCAAGTTGAAGACCCGCAAGACCTACCGTAATGCGGTGCCGACCCAATCGATCCTGACCATCACCTCCAACGTGGTCTACGGCAAGAAGACGGGCGATACCCCGGACGGCCGTAAAGGCGGCGAGCCGTTCGCGCCGGGTGCCAACCCGATGCACGGCCGCGACAAGAAGGGCGCGCTGGCGTCACTATCGTCGGTCGCCAAACTGCCCTACGAACATGCGCAGGACGGCATCTCCAACACCTTCTCGATTATTCCGGGGGCTCTGGGCAAAACGGGCCACGGCCGCAAGGACAATCTGGTCGGCCTCTTGGACGGCTACTTCATGAGTGGCGGCCACCACCTCAACGTCAACGTGTTCGATCGTGAGACGTTGATGGATGCGATGGATCATCCGGAAAAATACCCGCAGCTCACCATCCGCGTGTCGGGTTATGCCGTGAACTTCATCAAGTTGACGCGAGAACAACAAATGGATGTCATCCACCGCACGTTCCATCAGGTCGTCTGATATAGTGATTCGGAAGGTAGTTTGTTGTGCATAGCATGAGTGTCAATGTCGAAGGTTATGTCCACTCCGTCGAAACTGGCGGTGCGGTAGACGGTCCGGGTTTGCGGTTTGTGGTGTTCCTGTCGGGGTGCCACTTGCGCTGCCTGTACTGCCACAACCCTGACACCTGGCACATGAAGGATGCCAAGAAGATGGGTGTGGCGCATCTCCTCAACGAGGTTTTGCTCTATGCCCACTACTTGAAACGCACCGGCGGCGGTGTCACGGCGACCGGCGGCGAACCGCTGGCGCAGCCGGATTTCGTCACTGCCTTTTTCCAGGGCTGCAAGGCCATGGGGCTGCACACCGCGCTCGACACCAACGGCTTCCTCGGCGATCACGCTACCGACGCGCTGCTCGACGCCACCGATCTGGTGCTGCTCGACATCAAGTCGTGGGACGCGGGAATCTACAAAAGCCTTACCGGTGCCGAACTGGCGCCGACGCTGCGCTTTGCCGAACGGCTGTCGGAAATGGGCAAGCCGACGTGGCTGCGCTATGTGCTGGTGCCGGGCTGGACCGACAATCTCGAACATGTCACCGAACTGGCCGCTTATGCCGCCAAGCTGAAGATGGAGAAGGTGGAAGTGCTGCCCTTCCACAAGATGGGCGAGCCGAAATGGGAGGCGCTGAAGATCCCCTATGAGCTCAAAGACACCCAGCCGCCCGAGCCGCAACTCATCGCGCACGTCAAGGAGATCTTCGTCTCCCACGGGCTGAAGACGGTGTGAACGGTTTTCCAATCTGTTTTGCGAAATGGCCGGAGGCAACTCCGGCCATGATTGTGTTTGGGCTCTCGCATCGCGATATAATGCCCGTCGCGAACAAGGAGTGGTGCGATGAAAGCGGCAATCGTGCGGGCGGCTGGGCTGAGTCCCGTCTACGGCGAATTCGAAGAACCGGTAGCGGGGGAGGGCGAAGTGCGCATTGCGGTCGCAGCCGCCGCGATCAGCCATCTTGCGAAGGTGCGGGCTGCGGGCACGCATTACAGCGCCTCGAACCAGTTTCCATTCGTGCCGGGCGTCGACGGTGTCGGCCGGAAGGGCGACGGTAGCCGCGTCTATTTCCTGCTGCCGCGGGCGCCGTTCGGCAGCATGGCGGAACACACCGTCGTGGCGGCCGGCCAATGCGTCGCTTTGCCGGATGGGCTCGACGACCTGACTGCGGCGGCGCTCGCCAATCCCGGCATGTCGTCATGGGCCGCGTTTGCCGAACGCGCGAAACTCAAGCCCGGAGAAACGGTTCTGATTAACGGTGCGACCGGTACGTCGGGACGGTTGGCAGTACAGATTGCTAAAGTACTGGGTGCCAAAAAAGTCATCGCGACCGGGCGTAATCCCGCGGCGCTGCAGGCGGTCGCAGGTCTTGGCGCCGATGTTACGATTTCGCTGTTGCAGGACGATGCAAGCCTGGAGCGGCAGTTCCGCGAACAGTTCGCCGAGGGCGTTGATGTCGTGCTCGATTACATCTACGGCAAAAGCGCAGAGACGTTGCTGGTCGCGGCCGCCAAGGCCGGCTCTGACGGCGTGCCGATCCGTTTCGTGCAAATCGGTGCGCTCAGCGGAGCGAGCATCGCGCTGCCGGCAGCGGTGCTCCGCTCGTCCAGCATCGTCATGATGGGCAGCGGTCTCGGCAGCGTCTCCACCGAGCGATTGGTCGCCGCCATCGGCGCCTTGTTCCAGGCGGTCGTCGCCAAAAGCCTCTCCGTCCCCTTTATGCCTGTTGCCCTGTCCGAGGTTGAAGTGGCATGGGGGCAGGACGACAGCACCAATCGCACCGTGTTCACGGTGGGCTAGACGTGTACTCATGCCTCGGCAGTTTTACGGAAACTGTTGAAGTATGCGAACAGGAACAATACCGACAGCGTGACGGGCAGAGCGATGCCGAATGCGGTGAAGGGTTCGGATACCAGGCCGCCGAAGTAGAGAATGGCGCGCGCGCTGCTGAGACAGATGACGACCGGAAACACCGTGATCGCCAGCACACCGCGCCGTTCCAGCGGATTGCGGTCGGCCCAGATGAGCAGGACCGTCCAGCCTGCCATGAAGACGGCGGCGAAGGCCTGCGAATAGCGGAATTCGACGCTGGCGTGGAAGTCCGGCACCTGATTGATTGTGGCCCAGACGCCGGAGTGGATCAGCGGGATGCAGGCTAGCGCATCGATGATGGCGCCGGTCCAATAAGAAATGCGTAGCCAGCGGATTTGTGAGGTCATGGAATATTCCTTTCGGTAAGGACAAATAACTCCCGTTCTCGTTCGTAACCGTGCGAACTGAATGTCAGGACAGCGGGCTAGTTCAGGCGCTTGAGCCAAGCGGAAAACAGGGCCGGCCAGACTCTATCGCCGCCGATTGCCCGTAAGCCAAAGCCGTGATCAGCGCCCTTGATGATATGGAATTCGCACCGTCCGCCGGCTTTGGTGACGGCGTCCATGATGCGTTGGCCATGTTTCACGGATACATGTTTGTCGGCATCGCCGTGAATAACGAAGCAAGGCGGTATGTCCGTCGTCACCGCAGGTTCGAATAGGTATTTTTCAAGGTAGCGATAGGTGGGATTTTCCGGCGGCATGCGGACAAGCGTCGTGTCGTCTTTGCGCGGGACAAAACCGTAGATCACGGCGAAAAAATCGGGCCTCGCGCTGAGCGAGTCGGCCGCATCGATGGGAGCATAAACCTTTGCGGTGTGATAGACGGCCGAAATCGCCGTCAGATTACCGCCGGCGGAAAAGCCCATTGTGCCGACGCGGGCTGCAGGATGGTCCTTTTGTGCCCGTACGAGACGGATGGCACGCTGGATATCCTGCACGATGACATCCTCGCTGTGGGCGTGTCCCTCGGCAGGCAGGCGGTACTTCAGGACATAGGCATCGACGCCGAGCGTGTTCAGCCAGCGCGCGATCTCGACACCTTCGCTATCGAAGGCTTCGGCGCGAAAGCCACTGCCTGGGGAAACGATGATCGAGATGCCGGTGGGATGTTCGGCATAGAAGGGTACCAGGGCTGGTCTGGCGATATGCGATATGATCCGGCGTCCTTCGCTATCGGTGGTGACCACTTCCGTTTGGGGGGCGTTTTCCGAACCGGGTGCGGTGCCTGGCCAAAGCGGCAGGCTCGTTTCGGGCGTGCCTGCAAGGCTCGCGGTGAAGAACAAAGCTGTAGTTGCGAATTTCCGGAACATGATGTTCTCCATGGCACATAAGCGTCCGCGCGCTGCGGCGAACCGCAACGGTGGGGCCGTCTCGCATTATTGTTGAGGAGATCTAGGGCGCCCGTTCGATCAGCTTGTGGCTGTCGGCAGCGGTGAGGTCGAGGCCATAGACCTCTTTCAGCTTGGCAATTTGTTCGATGATGGCCGGGCTGAAGGGGGCTTTGCCCTCGAAATTGTGGAGGACGATGCCTTCCAAAAGGTCGCCCAAGGAAATGTCGAGAACCTCGGCCAATCCCTTGAGGACTTTGAGAAGGCGCTTTTCGATGCGGATGCCAGTCTGCACGCGCTCGATGACGGGGTGTTTGGTGTCAGTCATTGTGACAACAATGTACCAAGGTATCTTGGTAACGTCAAGTCACCGGCCGCGTCACTCGTACGCCCGTAAACAGGATCACGTGGAGCAGGCCGACCACGATGCAGGCTGCTGCGATTTTCAGGTTTCCCGCCAGCCAGATAAATTCTTCCACCGCGCGCGACAGGTAGATCAGGGCGCCGAGCGCCAGCGTTGCTGCGCCAAGGCCGGTCCCTAGCACCTCTTTGCCGCGCACCAGCAGAGCGAAGGCGAGATACGTCAGCACCAGCACGCCGGAGACATTGAAACCTTGCATCAACCCGCGGAATGGGATGGGCAGGGCCGTCCAATGCGAAATCTGCAATCCGAGGAAGACATGGAACGCAACAAACGCGGCGTTCAACAGACCGGTGATGATCAATAGGAGGCGCATACCTTTTCCTTCAACCCTTCTGGGCCGCAAGCGGCGGTACTGCCGATTCACGTTCGACCAACAGATGCGGCAGCACGATGTTTTGACATTCGGGTACGCGCCCGGCGCGCAGTTCGCTCACCGTCTGGATGAGGACTTCCACCGCATTGGTGGCAATGTCCGAGATCGGTTGACGGATTGTCGTCAAGGCCGGCCATAAGGAAACAGCTGTCGTATCGTCGACACCGACCACCGAAACGTCCTTGGGAACGTTGAACCCTTTGCGGTGCGCGACGCTGAGCGCGCCCGACGCCATGTCGTCGTTACAGGCGAAGATCGCGGTCGGCAGCGTTTTGCCCGTGAGCAACTCGTCGGCCGCCATCATGCCCGAGCGGTAGCTGTAAAAGCCTTGTGCCACGCGTGGTTTGTCGACTTTGGCGCCGGCATCGCGAATGGCCGCTTCGAACCCCGCAAGACGCAAACGGCTCGAAGAGTGGGACGGATGGCCCTTGATGAACCCGATCCGCCTGTGACCCTGGCCGATGAGATAACGCGTCATGTCGTAGCCGGCGCGGAAATCGTCGATGCCGACGCAAGTGATCTCGCCGGTGAACGATCCCGTCGCAATGCCAACGATGGCGATGCCGGCATTTTTCATCTCGGTGATCAGCTCGGTGGATTCGCTCATCGGTGCGGTGAGGATCATGCCGTTGATGCCGCCTTTGACCAGCGTGCGCACCGCGGCGATCGCAGCGGCCGGATCGCCGATCTTACATTTGTCGACGACGAGCTGGGCGCCGTTGTGGCCCGATCCTTCCAACGCGCCCATCAGGAATTCGGTAAAATAAGCGACGGACGGATTGTTGTAGAGAAGGCCGATGCGGATTTCCGAAGCGCCTGCCAGACTGCGCGCCGCCTTGTTGGGGCGGAACTGCAGTTCGCGCATTGCCTTCTGCACCGCCTCGCGAGTCACTTTGCGCACGTTGGCTTCGCCGTTGACCACGCGCGACACCGTCATCGGCGAAACGCCGACCCGCCGGGCCACGTCGTAGATCGTTGCGGCACTCGTCCGCTTTTTACCGCTTCCGCGTGTTACTTTGTCTGCCATCTCGCAGGCCCCTTCCAAGTTGGACATTTTCAAGTCTTGCGCGCGGCGCTGCAAGCCTGCTGGACACAGGAACGTGCGTTGCGGCGTTTTTACCGCGTCTGGGTTTTTCCGCGGCTCCGGCGTGTGCCAGCATGCCACTTGATAGCGGAGGCGGGCAGCATGCGCAGGGCGACGATTGTTTGGGGCGGGCTGGTGGCCGTGGCGGCCGTCGTCTTGATCGTGGCGGCCGTGATGCCGGGACCGGCACAAGGCACGCCCGTGCCCGAGAAAGAGGCCCATTTCGAATCAGAAGAGGTCCATTCGAGCGGCGCGGTGCGCACCGGACTTCGGGCGGTGCCCTACGACGCTGTGGCGGGCACGCTGATCGTGCATCCGCGGGGCTGGGACGATGCCGCCGCTGCCGACAAGGGCAAGGACAAGCTCGAGGCGACGGACGCCGAAGCCGCGATGTTCTACGTCGCCGATGTCATCAAGCGGACGTCCCATCCGTAGAACAGGCAAGCAAAAGCCCGGCGCGGGGGCGCACCGGGCTTCGCCGGACGGAAAAACGTGGGACGCATCCGGCACTTTGTTTGTCGCACTTTCGGACGGAAAACCGGATTCCACTTTTCCTGAAAGCGCACGAAGACGAAAGCGGGCTGAGCTCTCGATCTATCCCGTCAGAACCGGACGCCGAAACCGGCGCCGATCAGCCACGGATTGACGTCGACCTTCGCCGTTACCGCTGACGCCGTGAAGGAGGCATGCGTCGAGACGAAGATCTTCTTGACGTCGGCGTTGAAGAAATACTTGCCGTCTTCGGTGAGCGGAACGTCGAAGCCAGCCTGCAGCGCGCCGCCCCACTGGTCGGTCAGCTTGAGCTTGCCGAGCGAGGCAATACCGCGCTTGTCGTAGAACAGCGAGTAGTTGATGCCGGCGCCGACATAGGGCTGGATCGGGCCGATGGCGTCGAAGTGGTACTGCAGCGTTACGGTCGGCGGCAGGATCCAGGTCGAACCGATGTAGACCGATTTGTTGAGATAGAGGCTGTGCTTGGTCGTGCCGGCGATCACTTCCACCGACCAATGCGGATCGAAGAAATAGGTCGCGTCGATTTCGGGAATGAGCATGTCGCTTCCCGTAACGTGATAGGCGGACCCAAGGCTGACGTTCGAGCCGAAATCCGGCAGGACTTCCACCGCACGCAGCCGCAGCAGCACGGTGCCAGCGTCGTACGGCGCCGCGGAAGCGGCCGTCGTCAGAAGCAGGGCCGCCCCAAGGCCCCTCGCAAGCGATGCAATGCGCATGATGTTGTTCTCCCTCGCAGCGCAAAATGACGACACCGGAATAACCCTACAAAAAGTAGAATTACAATTATTGAGAGTCTAAGTCGTAGCAACGAGAGGATGCTGACCGGCGCGCGCCAAGCGTTGGGCATGCTGTCTACAGCCTTGGTTTATCTTGGTTTCCGCTACGGCGCGAAATCTCCAAGTGACTGGTAGCGTTACAACAATTGTGCGGATGTGCCGCACCTCTGGAGTTCTTCAAATTCCAAAACGACCAAACGAAAGCCCGGCGTGACACGAATCACGCCGGGTCTTCGGTGGGTGCGATCAGCCTGGTTTGGCGGCGCTCAAGACGACGCTAGGGAAGGCGAGGCGGACTCCTTCTGGCGTCCGTTGGGCGCTCATGCCGAGCGGATCGCCCTCAACGCTGCCGTCAAGCAACGCCAGCAATGCGGAGCGTTCGCCGCCCTTGGGAAAACTTGCCGCGACAAGGTCCTTGGCGAGATAGGGGACCTGAAAGCGGGCGAGGGCTGGCTCGCCCAATCCGGCCGCGACGAACAGATGTTGCAGATAGCCGAGGGTGCGAAATTCCACCGTGGACGGATCGCGCCAGCACTCCATGGCGTTGAAGGCTTCCGCCTTTCTGCGATCATCCGACGCGATGCCGTCGCAGAGCACGATGCGCCCGTTTGGGGCGGCGAGGCGCAGCATTTCCGCGAACGCCGCCGCCGGATCGGTGAGATGATGGAACGCGAAGCGGCAGGTCACGATGGCGAAGGCGCCATCTTGGTGCGGTACGGCGTAGACGCTGCCCTGTTCCCAGGTGACGTTGGTGCGGCCGGTGCGGGCCGCGAGGGCACGCGCTTCCTCCAGCATGGCGGGCGTGGCGTCGAGGCCGGTGGCGTGTGCGGCCGTTTCGGCGAGGGCGCAAACGATCGAGCCAGGTCCACACGCGAGATCGATAGCGTGGTCTTGCGGCAACGGCGCGGCGGCATCGACGATCAACTGCACGACATCGCGGCCGTGCAGTTCGGGACCGGCGGCAAAGCCGCTCGCTTGCTTGGTGAAGTAATCCAGGATGGCGCGATCATGCGCGGGATCGACTGTGTTCGACATAAGGAACTCCGGATAAAACAACGACAATGCTGAAAGCCGGCCTCCGCAGAGACCGGTCAGCTAAGTCGAATCGTTTTCCGGATCACAGTCATGACGCGAGCGTTAGCACGCAGAGTGGCGCCGAACAAGTAGCGGTCAAAAAGCAAAACCCGGCGCAACCATCGTCACGCCGGGTTTCTGGTAGGTGTATTTCGGCCGTTTATTCCGCCTTGAATGTCCGTTGCCACCAACCCTTTTTCGGTGGCTCGGTGGGCGCGACGGGTTCTTTTGCGGGCGCCGGTTTGGCGGCGACGGGCTCCGGCACGGGGGCGGACGCCGCCGGCGTTTCCGGTTCGACTGGAGCCGGCTTGACCGGCGTTGGTTTGGCGGGTGCCGGCTTGGCTTTCACTGGGGCCTCGACAGGCGGCGGCTCCGGCGTCGTATCGAGTTCGGATTCGAGCGACCACACCGGCGTTGAGGCGGTATTCGGCTCGACGATGCCGATGCGCGGCCCGTCGCTTGGCGTCGTGTCGATCTCGTCGACATTGCCGAAGCGGTCTTCGTAATACGTGAACGAGGACTGCTGCGGCACCGCTGGCGGTGCGGCTGGCGATACCGTTTGCGGCACGACTGGCGGCACCGCTGGCAGCACGGGCGTTTCCACACCCGGCTCGCTCTTCAATTCCGGCGTCTCGACCGCGCGCGGCTCGCCATTGCTGCCATCGCGATCGCGTCCACCACGGCGGCCACGGCGGCGGCGGCGGCGGCGACGGGGCTCACCTTCGCCTTGCGGGGCTTCACCTTGCTGGACTGCGCTGCTTGGCGCTTCCTGCGGCCCTTTGCTGTCGTTGTCATTGCTTTCAGCGGATGGCTGGGCATCGGACGACGGCTGCGGCGGGGCGCCGGTTTGCGCAGTCTGTTCGCCGTTGTCGCGATCGCGTCCACCGCGGCCGCCACGGCGGCGGCGGCGGCGGCGGCGACCATGTTCGCCTTCGCCATCGCGCTGTGGCTGGCTTTCCGATGATTCGCGTTCGGCCGGATCGCTGCCGGTTTCGCCGACGGCTTCGTCTTCTTCGGGTTCGACGATTTCCGGCTCCGGTTCGGGCTCCAGCGGCAGTTCGAGCGCCGCGATCTTCGGACGAGTCGCCGGATCGCGCACGCCGATGCGGTCGATCTCGAAATCGCCGGCCTTGAGGTCTTCCTTGGGCTCGAAGGCGATGGTGACGTCGTATTCGTGTTCGAGGCGGGCGAGTTCGGCGCGCTTCTGGTTCAACGTGTAGAAGCCGACATCGGCGGCCACATGCACAATCATGCCGTCGCAACGCTGCTTCTGGGCTTCCTCTTCGAGGCCGCGCAAGACGCGCAGCGCCGTCGATTCCACCGAGCGTACGATGCCCTGACCGCCGCAATGGGGACAGGGGACGGTCGATCCGGCAACCACACCGGCGCGCAAGCGCTGACGCGACAATTCGAGCAGGCCGAATTGGCTGATCTTGCCGAGCTGAATGCGGGCGCGGTCGTTCTTCACTGCATTGTGGAGGCGCTTTTCGACCGAGCGGTCGTTGCGGCTGTCCTCCATGTCGATGAAGTCGATGACGATCAGGCCGGCGAGGTCGCGCAGACGCAGCTGGCGGCCGACTTCATCCGCGGCTTCGAGATTGGTCTTGGTCGCGGTGTCTTCGATATTGTGTTCGCGCGTCGCCCGGCCCGAGTTGACGTCAATCGCAACCAAGGCTTCGGTTTGGTTGATGACGATGTAGCCGCCGGATTTGAGGGTCACGGTGGCCGAGAACATCGCATCGAGTTGTGCCTCGATGTGGTGGCGCTGGAAGAGCGGGATCGGCTCCTTGAACTGTTTAACGTTCTTGGCATGGCTCGGCATCAGCATGCGCATGAAGTCTTTGGCGTTGCGGTAGCCGTCTTCGCCCTCGACCACGACCTCGGTCACGTCTTTATTATAGAGGTCGCGAATGGCGCGTTTGATGAGGTCGCCTTCCTCATAGACGCAGGCGGGCGCATTCGATTTCAGCGTCAGCTCGCGGATCGTGTCCCACAAACGGAGCAGATATTCATAGTCGCGCTTGATTTCGAGTTTGGTGCGGTTTTCACCGGCGGTGCGGATGATCAGGCCCATGCCTTCCGGCAGATCGAGGGCTTGCGCCGCCGCCTTCAAACGCTTGCGGTCGGTGGCGTTGGTGATCTTACGCGAAATACCGCCGCCGCGCGGGGTGTTGGGCATCAACACGCAATAGCGCCCGGCCAGCGACAGATAAGTGGTCAGCGCCGCGCCTTTGTTGCCGCGCTCTTCCTTGACGACTTGGACCAGGATGATTTGACGGCGCTTGATGACTTCCTGAATTTTGTAGTGGCGGCGCTTCATCCAGCGTTGGCTGGGGCGCTTGTTGTCGAGCGCCTGGGCGTCCTGGCCCTTGGGCGCAGACCGTTCTTCGCCTTCGGGAACCGGCTCGGCTTCGACCGCGGCGGCATCGCCTTCGACCGGCTCGACCGCAGAGGTTTCGCCGCCAGCCGGCACGCCATCCTCGGCCGTTTCATCGGCGGCCTCGGACTCCTCGGAGCCGTTATCGCCGTCGTCGTTTTCTGTCGTGCCGGGTTCGTCGGCTTCGTCAGATTCCGCTTCGCCGCCATTCTCGGACTGTTGGGGCCCGGACGCGGTCTTGCCCGACTTCTTCTTGGTTGAGATGTCGAAGGACTCGATATCATCTTCCTGGCGCGAACGGGCATCGGCTTCCTGCTCGGCGAGCAGGGCGAGGCGGTCGGCGACCGGGATCTGATAATAGTCGGGGTGGATTTCCGAGAAGGCCAGGAAGCCCTGCCGGTTGCCGCCATACTCCACGAACGCCGCCTGCAACGACGGCTCCACGCGGGTTACTTTGGCGAGATAGATGTTGCCTTTGAGGGGCCGCTTCGACGCGGCTTCGAAATCGAATTCCTCGACCCGTTGACTATCAAGAACGACGACGCGGGTTTCTTCCGGGTGGCTTGCGTCGATTAACATACGTTTTGGCATTGAAATCTCCAGGCGGCGCGTCAGAGCCGGCCGGACGCGGTGCGTCAGCCAGCCTGGGCCACCTTGTTTGGGACAAGCGCAAACCCCCCTGCGGCAGTGCCACAGGATCAAAGGTGAGGGCGGACGCTAAGTCGTTCATTCTGTTCACTTGTACTCGCGAGCGGCCGAACGCCGCCCAGCTTACTGCTGCCTGATGGCCCCTGGAGGGCCACTTCGAAGGATTTCCGCCTGGAAATCCACGTCTGCCGCCCCCATGGGGCGTAGCGCCGAAGCAGCTGAAAGATGTTGTACGGGGCTAGCCGGGTATCAGCAAGAGCAGCCCTGGCCATCCAACACCTTTTCACGTCTATTCTCGCGCTGGGATGGTTAACAGAAGGTTACGTCACGGCGCGTTCGATCCGCCCGGACCCCGGCGGGCACGCCGGTGCTAACGGGCCGGAAATGGTTTATGCCAATACTTAACGTCTGAGGGCAAAGGCGGGCTTATTGCCATGCGATTGATGCGGGTTAGCGTTTTTGCCGCCTTGGCTTGCCTGGCACTTGGCATGGCTTTGGCCCAAACGCCGCAGGCACAATCTGTCGACGACGTGATCGACAAGGTTTTGCGCGATGCCGCCAAGGCCGACGCCCATCCGGTGCCGCCGCAGCAGGGGCACGACGCGCTGGTGATGGGCGTCCGCATGGGGGAGCACGACGACCGCACCCGTTTCGTGGTCGAGATGTCCGAGCCGATCGCAATGCGCACCTTTACCCTCAACAGCCCGAACCGGGTCGTGATCGACATGCCGTCGGTGAAATGGCACCTCGATGGCCCGCCGCGTTCGGGCGGGTTCGGCGCTGTGCGCAGCTACCGTTATGGTACCTTCCGGCCGGGCAATTCGCGCTTCGTCATCGATCTCAACCGGCCCGTTGTGGTGGGCGAGCCGATGGTTCTGCCGCCGGAAAACGGCTCGGGCTATCGCGTGGTGTTTGACCTTTTCCCCACTACTCAAGCCAAATTTGACCGCACCGTCGGCTGGCCCGAAGACTTGCGTGCCCGCTATACTGCCGCCCAGGTTGCCGCCTTGCCGACGAACCCGCCGCCGCCGCAAACCCGGATCAAGCGGGTGATCGTGATCGATCCCGGCCATGGCGGTCTTGATCCCGGCACGCACGGTGGTGACGGTGCCAACGAGAAGGATTTGGTGCTGGCGGTGTCGCTCCAACTCCAGCGCGTGCTTTTGGCGCGAGGCTATAGCGTGCACATGACACGCGATAGCGATGTGCCGGTCGAACTCGGCCAACGCGCCCGCATCGCGCGAAGCTGGCGTGCCGATCTGATGGTCTCGATCCACGCCAATTGGAACGACAATCCCGGCATCAAAGGCCTGTCGATCTACAGCCTGTCGGACAAGGGCTCGGACGCCGAAGCGCGGGCGCTGGCCAAAAAGGAAAACAGCGCCGACAAGCTGATCGGCGTCGATCTGTCGGGCGACAATTCTGGTGTGGGATCGATCCTGATCGATCTGGCGCAGCGCGACACCATGAACAAATCGTCACATTTCGCCGAGCTGGCACTTGCCGAATTGCGCAGCGAAACGGACATCTTGCCACACAAGCCCCACCGCGACGCGGGATTTGTGGTGCTGAAGGCGCCGGATGTGCCTGCTGTGCTGATTGAACTCGGTTTTCTTTCGAATCCGGAAGAGGCGAGAAAGATGCAAACCGACGGCTGGCGCGCTAGAGTTGCCCGTGCCATTGCGGCGGCCGTGGATCGTCAGTTCGCGACCGCAGCGGAAGCCGGGCCGGTAACGGCCCCGTAATTCGCAGCCGTGGGGTGCAGTCAACGAGGCGGTTTTTCAGCAAGTTCCCATGAGCAACGATCAAGACGATTTCCCGCGGCCGAGCCAAACCCCAGGTCAGGGTACGCCTCCCCATCAACCCGGCCATCAGCCCCCGACCACCGCGGGCGAGCCGACGCCGTGGGAACTGCTAAGGCCGGAAGGCTTCGGCGAACGCCAAGTCGGCGGCGATCCAGATGAGTCCGGTGACGGCTATGAACCACCGCCGCCGCGCGGCAAGGGCGTGCTGGGCCGCTTCTGGAATCGCCGCATCGCGCTTTACGCCGGTCTTGGCGCGCTCGTTGTCGTTGGCGTCATTGTGCTCAGCGCCATGGGCTACGTCTGGTGGGTGACGCGCGATCTGCCGAGCGTCAAGGATTTACAAAACTACGCCCCGCCGGTGACGACGCGTGTCTATGCCGGTGACGGCACGCTGCTCGGCGAATATGCCCGCGAGCGGCGCGTGTTCGTACCCATCGCCTATGTGCCGAAGCTGGTCATCAACGCCTTCACTTCGGCGGAAGACCGCAACTTCTATAGCCATCCCGGTGTTGATCCCTCCGGTATGCTGCGCGCGGCAATCAAAGACATCGGCAAGGCCATGACGGGACGCCGTCCGGAAGGCGCCTCCACCATCACCCAGCAGGTGGCAAAGAATTTCAAGCTCAACGCCGACGTCAAGATGGCGCGCAAAATCCGCGAAATCTTCCTCGCCCTGCGCCTGGATTCCACCTACTCGAAGGACAAAATCCTCGAGCTTTATCTCAACCAGATCAATCTCGGCCAGAACTCCTATGGCGTGGCGGCGGCGGCGCTGAACTATTTCGGCAAGTCGCTCGACCAGCTCACCATCTCGGAAGTGGCGTTCCTGGCGGCGCTGCCCAAGGCGCCAAGCCATTATGATCCGCGCTTCCATTACGACGCCGCCGTAGGGCGCCGCAATTGGGTGATCGGTCAGATGGAAGAGAACGGCTATATCACGCGCGACGAGGCGGACGCCGCCAAGGCCGAACCTTTGCACGCCAACACCCGCCCGCTCGGCAGCCAAACGCAAGACGCGCAGTATTTCGTCGAAGAAGTGCGCCGCGCGCTCTATTCCAAATTCGGCGGCGCCCAGCTTTACGACAACGGCCTGCAGGTACGCTCTTCGCTCGACACAAGGCTGCAGAACTACGCCGTGAACGCGCTGCGCATGGGCCTCGTGCGGTATGACCGCCGGCACGGCTGGCGCGGCGCCAAACAGACCATTGATGTGACCGGCAATTGGCAGGCCGCGCTGACCGGTCTCGGCAATCACTCCGGTATCGAGAGCTGGGACATCGCCGTCGTCCTCGGCTACGGCCCCGGCGGCAGCGTCAAGATCGGCCTCGCCGGCGGCAATGAAGCGACCATTCCGTTCAAGGAACTTCAGTGGGCGCGCCCCCAACTGGCCAATGCCGACGTTGGCGCGGCGCCCGCCAAACCGCAGAACGTCGTCAAAGTGGGCGACGTGATCTATGTCGAACCGGTCGACGCGCATGGCAATTACGGCTTGCGCCAAGTGCCGGAGGTCAATGGCGGCATCATCGCGCTCGATCCCCATACCGGGCGCGTGCTGGCGCTGTCCGGCGGCTTCTCCTACGACTCCAGCCAATACGACCGCGCCATGCAGGCGCTGCGCCAGCCGGGGTCCACCTTCAAACCGTTCGTTTATGCCGCTGCGCTCGACAACGGCTTCACGCCGGTTGCCAAAATCCTCGATGCGCCGTTCTGCATGCAGCAGGGACCGGGCTTGCCGATGTGGTGTCCGGAAAACTTCGAGAAGCACTTCATCGGGCTGGCCACCATGCGCCGCGGCATCGTGCTGTCGAAGAACCTGATGACCGTGCGTCTGGCGCAAGCCGTCGGCATGGACAAGATTTCCCCGATTGCGGAACGTTTCGGCGTTTACAGCCATCTCGATCGCCTGCTGGCCAATGCGCTGGGCTCCACCGGCACCACGCTGCTGAAGATGACCACCGGCTATGCCGAGTTCGTCAACGGCGGCAAGAAAATCCAGCCTTCGCTGGTCGACCAGATTCAGGATCGCAACGGCCATACCATCTGGCGCCACGACGAGCGCAAATGCGACGGCTGCAATAGCAACGACTGGCACGGCCAAGCCGAACCGCTGCTCGACGACACGCGCGCGCAGATCATGGATCCGCGCACCGCGTATCAGATTGTCTCGTTCCTGCAGGGCGTGGTGCAATACGGCACCGGTGCTTCGGTGTCGGTGGTCGGCAAGCCGCTGGCGGGCAAGACCGGCACCTCCAATGAAAGCCGCGACGCGTGGTTCGTCGGCTTCTCGCCCGATCTGGCGGCTGGCGTTTATATCGGCTTCGACAATCCGCGCACCCTCGGCAAGTTGGAGCAGGGCGCCACGGTGGCCGCGCCGATCTTTCGCGACTTCATGAAGGGCGCGCTCGCCGACAAACCGGCGACGCCGTTCCGCGTGCCGTCGGGCATCGAGTTCGTCAGCATCGACCGGCTGACTGGCGCCCCCGCCGCCAACGGCGCCTCGGGTACGATCCTGGAAGCCTTCAAGCAAGGCACCGCCCCGGGCGAACCGGGCGCCCCGCCGACCATGATCATCGGCGGCGACCAGCCAACAACCACCGGCACCACCAACGGCGCCACCGGCGTCGAAGAAGGCACCGGCGGGCTGTATTAGGTAGCTTAGGAAAAGGTCCTCCGCGTGCTCGCGCGCCGGTGAACGAATGCAAGGGATGCGTGAATAGAGTACTGTGTCTCCTAAATTCAACCGAGCCGATGGAGCGCAAATGCCCGTTCCTATAAGGCCTAAGATTTATCACATCGTCCATGCGGACAGGCTGGCATCTATCGTGGCCAACGGTTTGCTGTGCGATACAGCGATGACGCAGCTTACGCCGGGTACGACCATCGGCATGAGCAACATCAAGCAGCGGCGGCTTACTGAGCTGCAACTGGCAAGTCATCCCGGCCTCTTTGTCGGGCAGTGCGTGCCGTTCTACTTCTGCCCGCGCTCGATTATGCTCTATCTGATCTATCGCGCGAACGACCCCGGGTTGGACTACAAAGGAGGCCAGGGACCAATTGTCCATCTTGAATGCGATCTGCACACCGTGGTCGCCTGGGCAGAACAGAATCACCGCCGCTGGGCGTTCACGCTTTCGAATGCGGGGGCCCGTTACTTTGAGGATCGCGCCAGTCAGGCACAATTCGGAGAAATCAACTGGGACGCCGTTGCCGCGACGCACTGGTCCGGCCAAGGAATTTCTCCGCGGATAAAAGAGGGAAAGCAGGCGGAATTTCTGGTCGAAAGCCGTATCCCATGGCATCTTATAGAACGAATCGGCGTACTGATGGCTGAGATTGCCCAGCAAGTAGGTGCCGCCATGCAAGGGGCCGGGCACAGACCCGTCGTCGAAATCCGCCGCGATTGGTACTATTGAAGAGGAGGGCTCTGCGAATGATCACATTCACGACAGGCGACATCCTCAAAGCGGATGCTGAAGCGCTTGTCAACACGGTCAACTGCGTTGGCGTTATGGGGCGCGGCATTGCTCTGCAATTCAAAAACACTTTCCCAGAGAACTTCAAGGCGTATGAAAGCGCCTGCGCGCGTGATGAGGTGCAGCCGGGAAAGATGTTCGTCTTCGAAACCGGCATGATGACGAACCCAAAATATGTCATCAACTTCCCGACCAAACGGCATTGGCGCGGCAAGAGCCGGATGGAAGATGTCGAGGCCGGGCTAGTCGCCTTGGTGGGCGAGATTAACCGCCACCGCATATCTTCGATTGCGGTCCCGCCTCTTGGCGCGGGCCTGGGTGGATTGGCTTGGGATGCGGTGCGTACTCGTATCGAGACCGCTCTGCGCGGCCTCGTAGACGTGAATATCATTGTCTATGAGCCCAATGGCGCGCCGGACACGCAAACGATGAGCCATATCCGCGAAGTGCCGAAGATGACTGCAGGTAGGGCCGCGCTCGTCATTCTTATGCAGCGTTATCTGAACGGCCTTCTCG
Organism: Alphaproteobacteria bacterium UBA1301; assembly: GCA_002307725.1. Classification (GTDB taxonomy): domain Bacteria; phylum Pseudomonadota; class Alphaproteobacteria; order Micropepsales; family Micropepsaceae; genus Rhizomicrobium. The sequence continues at coordinate 252,845 of DBUB01000010.1, forward strand.
ATCCGTTCGTGACACTGCTGGAAGTGCACAAGCTGTTGTACTTTATGCAGGAGGCCGGGCAGAACCTGCGCTTGCGGTACACTAAGGCTCTTTATGGTCCTTATGCGGAAAACCTGCGCCACGTCCTAAAGGCGGTCGAAGGGCATTTGATTTCGGGATATGCAGACGGTGGTGACGCCCCCCACAAGAAAATTGAACTTGTTCCGGGCGCAATTGGCGAAGCGCAAACGGTCGTTGAAGGGGACCTGGAAGCAAAACTGCGTTTTGAGCGTGTGGGCAAACTCGTCCAGGGTTTTGAATCCCCGTTCGGCCTCGAATTGCTGGCTACGGTGCATTGGGTCTGCACCCGCGAGGGCGCCAGGACCGCCGATGAGGCCATCGAAAAGGTCTATGCCTGGAATGAGCGCAAGCAACACTTTACCCGTCGTCAAATCACGCTGGCGTTTGAAATGTTGCAGTCACAAGGCTGGCTGAATCAGCCCGGCAATTAGTGCTTGGTACGGATTTTGGGGGCACATCACTTAATTTCGTAATCCATCGTGTGCCCGCGCCGGTGGCTTCCCGCCCTTGAAATTTCCCCATTCGCTTCCCATTTCCTAAGGGTTGTTTGACCGCGCTGGAGATGATGCGCCGCTGTCGCGTGAGTGATGGTGTGTCGTTTAGAACGCTTCGAATTTGATTCTGGAAGTTCGGTGGCCTTCGGGCGTGCTGGCGCCCTCGCTGTAGCAAGGAGAAAATCGTTTTGCGTCTGCCGGTTAGGGGCAAAATTGACGAATTGAATTGCGATTTTCTGATTTTCTGTAGATGTCCCGCTGTCCCGCGAAGGCGCGGGGGTAGAAAGGGGGGAGGGGTGGAGGAAATCGCGAAAGTCTGAAAACAATGATCAAGTGTTTGTGGATTTCGGCTTTTCCCGCTCCAGATGTTGTGGTCCGCGGGCCGGGCTGCGGAATTTGCAACGCGCCTTTTGAACCACTATATCCGGCCCCCTAACCCCTTGAATTGGACTGCCATGCGCCCCGAAATCGAACGTGCCATCAGTGAAATCCAGCAGGCGATCAGCTTGCTGAGGAGGCATCTTTGACTGGGACAAGTCTGTCCGCCGTCTCGATGAACTGAACGCCAAAGCCGAAGACTCCACCATTTGGAACGACCCCGCCGCGGCGCAGAAGATGATGCGCGAGCGCCAGCGGCTGGAGGCGGGCATAGCCGGCATCCGCCGCCTCGAATCCGAACTGGCCGACGCCCATGGTCTGATCGAAATGGCCGAGGCCGAGAACGACGCGGCGATGGTGGCCGACGGCGAGGCGTCGGTTTTGGCGCTGGCCAAGAAGGCCGATACGCTCAGGCTGGAATCCATGCTGTCGGGCGAAGCCGACGGCAACAACACCTATCTCGAAATCCACGCCGGTGCCGGCGGCACCGAAAGCCAGGACTGGGCCGAAATGCTGCTGCGCATGTACACGCGCTGGGCCGAGCGTCGCGGTTTCAAGGTCGATTGGCTGGAAGAGAGCGAAGGCGAAAGCGCCGGCATCAAATCCGCCACGCTGCTGGTCAAGGGCCCGAATGCTTATGGCTGGCTGAAGTCGGAGCAGGGCGTGCACCGGCTGGTGCGCATTTCGCCGTTTGACGCCAATGCGCGGCGGCACACCAGTTTTTCGTCGGTGACCGTTTATCCGGTGATCGACCAGACCATCGAACTCGACATTCCGGATAAGGAAGTGCGTATCGACGTTTATCGGTCATCGGGCGCGGGCGGTCAGCACGTCAACAAGACCGAGAGCGCGGTGCGCATCACCCATCTGCCGACCGGCATTGCGGTGGCGTGTCAAACCGAACGCTCGCAGCATCAGAACAAGGCCAATTGCTGGGAGATGTTGCGTTCGCGCCTTTACGAGATTGAGCTGAAGAAGAAGCAGGCCGAGACCGGCGCCTTCGTCGGCGAGAAATCCGACATCGGCTGGGGCCATCAGATCCGTTCGTATGTACTACAGCCTTATCAGCTGGTGAAGGATCTGCGCACCGGCGTTGAAAGCCGTTCGCCGGACGACGTGCTCGACGGCGATCTCGACCCCTTCATGGCCGCGGCGCTGGCTCAAGCTATCGGCGGCAAGAAGGTCGAGGCGATCGAGGATTTGGAGTAGGGCGCGGCTCAAACAAAACCCCGCCGCGATTGCGCGCAGCGGGGTTGCGGTATTCTTAGCGCTGCGCCGTTACGACTTGAGCGGCGTGAAACTCGCCGACGGGCCAGCGTTGGTGACCGTGCGCGACACCAACGTGGCGGCCGGCGTGGCGGCCGGCGTTTCGGGATGTATAACCGATGCGGCCGCGGCACTTTCGAGCTTGGCCGCGACGTCGGCCAGCGGATTGTCGGCGTGGCGGCAATTGCCGTCGAAATAGGCGCCGGTTTCCACCGCAAAGGCTTCGTGCAGGATGTTGCCTTGAACGTGGCAGGTGGAAGCGAGCAGAACTTTGCGGGCGCGAATGGACCCTTCGACGCGGCCGCGGACCTGAATTTCTTCGGCCGCCACATCGCCGTGGATGACGGCCTTCTCGCCGATCACCAGATTGGCGGCATAGACGTCGCCTTCAATACGGCCGTCGATCTGCACGTCGCCGCTCGACTTGAGCGTGCCGGTGACCACGAGGTCGGCGCTGATGATGGATGGGGCCGACGGCACCCGCGGTTTGCGCATGGCCGCTTGATTTGGCATCGGCGGCGGAGGCGCCGGAGTATTTACGCGTTCGTCTTTTTTACTGGAGAACATATCGCCCTGCCTCGATGAAGTTTCTCGGGTTCCTTACCACATCGTCGTACCAGATCTCGTAATGAACATGCGGTCCGGTGCTACGCCCCGTCGATCCGAGTTTTCCGACGGGTGCACCTTCCCCCACCCTGGCCCCAACCTGCACCAGGATCGATGACAGATGTGCGTATCTCGTATGAATACCGTAACCGTGGTTGATTTCCACCATCTTACCATAGGAACCCTTAACGTCGGCCCATACCACCACGCCGGGTGCCGTCGAATGCACAATCGCTCCGGTTGGACCGGCAAAATCCAGGCCCGGATGGAAGGCATAACGGCCGGTGAACGGGTCGACACGCGCGCCGAAGCCGCTGGTCCGTTCGAAGGACGGGCCCGAAACCGGGGTTGTTAACGGTACGTGCTTCATACCATTAAGCAACTGGGTCATTTCCGTGAGCACCGCCGAGGACTTCAGATAGGCCTGCTGAAAGGCCGTATCGACGATGCCGTCGATCGAAACCGCCGACAGCGGGATCTCCGGTCCGCCGACGCCGCCTTCACCAGTTTGCACGCGTTGGGCGAACTGTTCGGGATTGATGCCGGTGCGCTTCAAGACTGCGCGAATGTTGCCGACACCTTCTTCGACCTGACCCTGGGTGCGCGCCATCAACATAGTCTCACCGGCGCTAAGGCGGCGCAGGCGTTCGGTCTGGGCGGCGAGCTGACGAAGAACCGGGTGGCGGGCGATGATCTCGGGCGACAGCTCGGCAGTCTGGCGATGGCCGAACAGCGCCCCCGCGAGGCGTCCGACCGTCGAGCCAAAATCGAGCATGCTGGCACGGGTCGGCTTGGCGGACCGCGGCTGCGGCTTGACCGGTTGCGGATTGACGGTCACGTCGGACGAGCCGGCGCTGTTCTGAATTCGCGACGGCGGAGGTGCGGCTTCCAACGCATCGTTCGGTGCGCCACCTTCACCAGCGCCTTCCGGACCCTGGCGCACGTTGTTCTGCCGGTTCAGCGTCGCGTCGACCTGCCGCTTGCGGTCGAGAACCTCTTGAATGACGTTTTGTTTGGCGGTCAGTTCATCGGCCGCCGATTTGAATCTGTCTTCCGCCGTCACCAGCGCGGTGTTCACTTCGTCATACGAGCCCTGCAAGTCGGCGACGCGGATCTCGTAATTTTGCACCGTTTGCTGGAAGCGATGATCCTTGGCCGCGATGATGCGGTCCTTGAAGATCACGTTGACCGTGGCAAACGCGACCCAGCCGAGGAAAATCAGGCAAAGGCCGGCGAATGTCGCCTGAAGGATCGGACTAAAGGTGAAGAATTGTACGCGGCCATCGCTGCGTACGTAGACTTGGCGTTCGGGAAACGTCTCGTGTAACCAAGCCCAAGCGCGCTCCAGGAGCGACTCCGCCATTGCACCACTTCCCCTTTGGGCGTCTTTCTGTGCGCCAACCCCAATGGCCGGTATTTCACCGAATTCCTGGCGCTTGTTCAAGCTATTGGCCCAGAAAAAGGAGCGCGCGGTTAATCGAAGGGGATGTGCGCGATGCGACTTGGGCGCACTCAAAGCTCTTTCGCCGCCGCGAGTACGGCCTCCGCGTGGCCGTCAACTTTAACTTTGTGCCAAATCGCCCGGATTTTGGCGGAGCCGTCGATCAGGAATGTGGCGCGTTCCATGCCCATGGACTTGCGGCCATAGAGGTTTTTTTCGATCCAGACACCGTAAGCTTGCGCCAATTTGGTCTCGGGATCGGAGGCCAGCGTGAGTTTCAGCTTATGCTTGTCTTTGAATTTGTCGTGCGAGGCGACGGTATCTTTGGAGACACCAATCACGACGACACCCAAATTTTGGAACTTTTTCGCGTGTTGCGTGAAATCGACCGCCTCCCGGGTGCAACCGGACGTATTATCTTTGGGGTAGAAGTAGAGCACGACGGGTTGTCCCTTCAGGCCAGCCAGGGATACCTGGCCGCCGCCGTCGGTCGCGAGCTTGAACGTGGGCGCTTTGTCGCCGGGCTTGAGGTCCATTCGTTATCCAGAGTTTAGGTGGTGAATAGGCCGTTAAGCTGTATAGGCAATACTGTGCTGTGATGTGCGATTCAGCGCAATACCCTTGGTCCACAGGGCTTGGGGACGAACGGCGCGGACCTTGAAAGGGTGGACCCCCTCGTGAACCCGATCGCATTGTTGCGGCGTACTGTCAAAGTGCATCATTTGAGCCGCGCCGGGCTGGTTGCTGCGAGCATCGTCGCTGCGCTTCTTTTCTTTGTGATCGGGACTGGCGTCCGTCTTTTGATCGGACCGGTGTCGCTGGGACCTTTTGCTGGTTCCTTGGCCGACGCGATCGACCGTGCGCTGCCGGGCGTCACAGTGAAATACGATCAGGCGGCAGTCGAATGGGAGCGCGACGAGGGCAAGATCAATCTCGTCATCCTCGGCACCCGCGTGTTCGACCGCGACGGGCGCATCATCGCCCAGGCGCCCAAAGCCGATATCGATATCGCCGCCGGTCCTTTCCTTAAGGGGAAGATTGAGGTCCGGCGGATCATCCTGGTCGGCGTGCAACTCACGCTGGTGCGCACCATCGACGGCGGCCTTCGGCTCGGCATCGGCAAGGACCGGCAGGAAGAAGACATCCTCAAACGCATTCAGGATGCGCTGAAAGAGAGCAAAGGCCCCTCGACGCTCGAGAGCTTTGCGGTGAAGCGGGCGCGGCTCGCCTTCTATGACGAAGCGTCCAAATTGTTCATCGTTGCGCCGCGGACCGATTTCCAACTGAAGCGCAAAGGCACGGGGCTGGCCTCAGCGTTCAATGCTGATGTGGAGATTTCCGGTTTTCCGGCACACGTTTCCGGCGACGTCGTATTTCCCTCCGACGCTACGCCGGTGACCGGACATATCGCGTTGACCGGACTGGCGCTGCATGCGCTGGCCGCCAATTCGAATGCGTTTGCGGCGGTCAAGAACACCGCGTTGAAGCTCGATCTGACCGGCACCTTCACCATCGACGGGCCGAAACTCATCGCGGCCGATTTTGGCGGCACGGGTGCGGGCAATTTCCTCATCCCGGATATCAAGAATGGTATTGTGCATGTCTCGCGCATCGCGGCGCGCGGGCACTATGACGGCGTCAACCGGCGCGTGGTGCTGGATGATGCCAGCATCGTCTCCGACAAGATCAAGGCCGGGTTCAAAGGCAAGCTTGGCTTCGAGTTCGATCCGGCGGGCGACGTGTCGGGGCTTTCCGGCGAATTGCACATCAGCCGCATCGGATTGGCCTTGCCCGGCGTGTTTGCCAAGCCGGTCGAATTCGAGACCGTCGATGTCAAAGGCGATTGGCAGCGCGCAACACGAAAATTTGTGATCGAGAAATTGTCGGCGGGCGGGGCACCGGTCGGCCTGCAGGCCTCCGGCCAAATCACGATGGTGGAGGGGCAGTCTCCGGCCGTCGACCTGACAGGCTCGTTCGCGGCGATGACGGTGCGCGATCTGGTGCGCTACTGGCCGCTGGGGGCGGCGAGCGGCGGCCGCGATTGGATCGATACCAATATGCCAAACGGCAATGTCGGGCCGGTTGCTTTCGAGATTCATTTCACGCCCGGATTGCTCGATCAGCCGGCGCTGACGCCCGAAGCCATCTCGGTGAAATTCGCCGTCACCAATGCCGAGGCCATCTACATCAAAGGCCTCACTCATATGACTGAGGTACGGGGCACAGCGGTGGTGACCGGCAACTCGCTCGTCGCCGAACTCACCTCGGGGCGCGTCGGGCCGCTGACGATCAAAACTGCCCGCTTCGAGATTCCCGATTTCAGCGTCGCCGAGGAAATTGGCATCGTCACTGCCAAGGTGCAGGGTGCAATGCCGGACGTGCTGGCATTGGCCGACATGGGCAATCTGCGCTACCCGACGCGGTTTGGCATCAATGCCGCCAGCACCAAGGGCGACGCCGCGCTCGACCTGTCGTTCAAGATACCGATGCTGAAGTCGGTGTCAGTTGACCGCATCGCCATTTCGATCAAAGCGGCGGTCACCGGTTTTGCGATGACGCTCGGAAAATCGACCCAGATCACCGACGGCAACGTGAATTTTGTTATCGACAACGACCGGCTGAAGGCGACCGGCACTTCCGGCCTTGGCGGATCGGCTTCGCGGTTAGCGCTCGATTGGACCGAGGAGTTTTCCACCGCCAAAGGACCGATCACCACGCGCGTTAATCTCAAAGGCACCGTGGACGATATCGCGCGCGCCACCCTCGGCATCGGCGGCAAGGACTATCTCAAGGGGCCAATCGGCATCAACGGATCGCTGACGGGCCATCGCGGGTCGCTGCAACAGGCCAATCTTACGCTTGATCTGACGCCGGCGGCGGTCACGCTCAATCTCATCGGCGTCAACAAGCCGGCGGGCTTTCCGATGGCGGCGCGCTTGGCGGTGGGGTTTGCGGCCGGCAGCACCATCGATACGGTCGGCATCCGCGTGACGGGACCAGGCGCGACGGTGAATGCCAATGCGAAGTTCGACGGCGGCCATCTGGCGCAATTGCAGGCACCTGTGGTGCGCATTGGGCCGCAGAACGATTTCGCGCTCACCCTGACGCGGGGGGGCGCCGGCAGCGATCTGCAAATCCGTGGTCGTTCGCTCGACGGCTCGCGCATCGGTGCCGAAGGCAGCGGCGGCAGCGAAGTCGCCAAATTCGACGAGCCGTTCCGCATCAGCGCCCACATTGACCGGCTGGGCTTGCGCGACGGTGTGGTGCTCTCCAACTTCACCCTCGACATGGCGGGGATCTCCGACCGGCCCGCAACGCTGTCGATGTCGGGTAATCTGTCGAAGTCGGCGGCGCTGTCACTGAGCATCGCACCGAGTGATGCTGGGCGCCGCCTCACCATGGCGACCGGTGACATGGGCTTGTTGCTGCAAGGTCTGTTCGGCTTTACCAGCATGAAAGGCGGTAAACTGGACATCTCGGCGAATTTCAGCAGCCGTGCGGAGCAATCCGCGCCGGGGGACGCACCTGACTTCCAGGGCAAGGCGACGCTGCGAGACTTCCGCGTCTTGAACCAGCCGCTCTTGACGCGCCTGTTCTCCGCCGGATCGTTGAGCGGGCTCGCCAACCTGATGCAGGGGCAGGGCATTCAGGTGGACTCGCTGGACGTGCCGTTCTCGTCGAAGAACCGCGTCATCTCGGTGCATGATCTGCGCGCCACCGGCCCGGCCATCGGCGTGTCGGCCGACGGTTATGTCGATAGGCCGAAAAACGCTATCGCATTGAAGGGATCGCTAGTGCCGCTGTTCGGGCTCAACAGCGTGCTCGGCAAGGTTCCGCTGCTCGGCACCCTGATCACCTCGAAAGAGGGCGAGGGCATCATCGGCATGACCTACAGCGTCTCCGGCAATGCCGACGAACCGAGTGTGAGTGTGAACCCACTGTCGGCACTGGCGCCCGGTATTCTGCGCCGCATCTTCGAAGGCAAGATGCCCAACGCCGCCAATGCGCCGTCGAACAATTTGCCGCCCGCGACGGCGCCGGTGCCGACGCCGAAGCCGAAAGCAAAGCCGGCGCACGACGGAGATTAGGCGCCCGCGTTTCTTCTTGCCGGTGGCTATTTGGGGGCGCTGTTGCTGCGCGGCCCGTAGCCGGCAGTTGGCGCGAAATCCAAATTTTCGCCATCCGTTTGATGGACGCTCCGGGTAATGGCCTTGATCGGGAGCGCCGACAAATCGGTTTGTGCCTGCACCAGCATATCGGCCGTTATCTGTCCGTGGGACATCGCTGCAATTTGATTGAGGCTCATGGTCTTGAAGAAATGATACATCGCGTGCGCGCGCAACCCGGGAAAATCCTTGTCCAGAATGGCGCATCCCGCCAAGGTCGCCGCAATGTTTTCGATCGGAACATTCAGCGTGGAATTTGACGACTCTAGTGCCGCAACTTGCTTCGGCGCCGTGACATCCGTAGCCGTCTCAGCCCACAGTGCTACCGGCATGAGCGCAAGAGCGGCCATCAACAGGGGCATTCGCATTGATCTGGACGACATGGGCTGCCTCCTTAAAGGCACGCCGTGCGACTCCGGCTGGAGCGTTTCACGAGATTGACGAAGCGCTCTATATTCTAGCTTTGTCGCATTTTTCTGAAGGCGCTCTGTTGGTCTGACGTTTTTCGGCGCCCGTGGCGATGTCGGCAGCGACATGATTATGACCATCGTGCTGCCAACGCTAGAACCGGAATCTACTCACAGATGGCGGTAATTGGATCCATACGCCCGCGAACGGGCATGGGTAGTTTCCGACCCTGCCTTCGGCAATGCTTCTTCGGATATTGATGTTGCTCGGGGCCGCAAAGCAGATGTAACGCCAAAATCCGATGGCGTGAGAAGGGCCGCGAATAGACCCTGTGAACTCCAAAGGAGATGCTCATGCCGCTCATTACCCTTGTCGTCGTGCTGATCGTCGTCGGCGTGCTGCTGTGGCTTGTCAATACTTACATTCCCATGGATAGCAAGATCAAAAATATCCTGAACGCTGTCGTTGTGATCGCTGTCGTGCTCTGGCTTCTGAACGTGTTCGGCCTGCTTGATAGCTTTTCGAACATCCATGTCGGCAAGCTGTGACGGACGGAGTGTGTGAGCGATGACGACCAAGGCCCCCAGGGAATTTCCGGTGGTTTGCGTCGGCGGCTCGGCTGGAGGGCTCGACGCCTATGAACGGTTGCTGCGACGCCTGCCCGGCCAGCGATAACAATATTGGGACAAAGCCCACTATCGCAAATTCAAACGGGCTTGATGAGAATGTGTTTTTTCTTGCCGATGGAGAGCTTCAGCACGCCTTGGCCGGTGATGTCGCTGGCGCTGACGGTGGCTTTTACGTCGGCGACCGGCGCGTCGTTAAGCTTGAGGCCGCCCCCCTGGATGAACCGGCGTGCTTCGCTGGCCGATGTCGTCAGACCCGCCTGATGCGCGAGCGCCGTCAGCGGCATGCCGATCAGTTTGGCGCGTTCGATCTCGAACGTCGGCAAGCCTTCGGCCATCGCCCCTTCCTCGAAGGTGCGCCGCGCGGTTTCAGCGGCTTCCAACGCGACTTCACGGCCGTGGGCCATGGCGGTGGCTTCGGTGGCGAGTACCTTCTTGGCCTCATTCAACTCGGCGCCCTGTAACGCTTCCAGCCGCACGATTTCGTCCATCGGCATATCGGTGAACTGGCGCAGGAAACGGCCGACGTCGGCGTCTTCGGTGTTGCGCCAGAACTGCCAGTAGTCATAGGGCTTCAACATGTCGGCGTTGAGCCAAACGGCCCCAGCTGCGGTCTTGCCCATCTTGGCGCCAGAGGCGGTGGTCATCAGCGGCGAGGTCAGACCGAACAGCTGCGCCTCAGTCAAACGTCGGCCAAGATCGGTGCCGGAGACGATGTTGCCCCACTGATCGGAGCCGCCGCATTGCAGCCGGCAGCCGTAACGCTTGTAGAGCTCGACGAAATCGTAGCTCTGCAGGATCATGTAGTTGAATTCGAGGAAGCTGAGCGGCTGGTCGCGTTCGAGGCGCAGCTTGACGCTATCCATCGTCAGCATGCGATTGACCGAGAAGTGGCGGCCGACATCGCGCAGGAACGGGATGTATTCGAGGCGGTCGAGCCAATCAGCGTTGTCGATCATCACCGCGTCGGTCGGACCGTCACCGAACTTCAGGAACCGTTTGAAAACCTGGAAGATGCCCTTCTTATTTTCTGCGATCTTCTCGGGCGTGAGAAGCTGGCGGGCGTCGTCTTTGCCCGACGGATCGCCGATCTTGGTGGTGCCGCCGCCCATCAACACAATCGGCTTGTGGCCGGTCTGTTGTAAGCGATGCAGGGTCATGATCTGGACGAGGCTGCCGACATGCAGCGACGGCGCGGTGCAGTCGAAACCGATGTAGGCGGTGACGCACTCTTTGGCGAACAGTTCATCAAGGGCCGCGTCGTCGGTCGAGGCGTAATAGGAGCCGCGCGCCACGAACGAGCGGAGAAATTCGGATTTGAAAGCGGGCGCGGTGGTCATGACGCGGCTCCTTGCTGCCGGTTGGGGTGTTTACGGCCCCGGCGGCCCAAAGCCAATACGGAGCCAGTTCGATCAGCGGTGATCGTAGGGGTGGACCATCCGCTCGTTGACGTATTCCTTCACCACCTCCACCACCTCGGTTTCGTGCTTGTCGAAGAAGTGGTTGGCACCTTCGACGTGTTCGTAGGTGATCTTGATGCCCTTCTGGGCGGTGAGGCGGTCGACCAGCTTCTGCACGTCGTTTTCCGGCACGACGAGGTCCTTGGTGCCGTGGACGATCAGGCCGGAGGCCGGGCAGGGTGCCAGGAAGGCGAAGTCGTACATCGACGCGGGCGGGGCAATCGAGACGAAGCCGGTGATCTCCGGGCGGCGCATCAAAAGCTGCATGCCGATCCAGGCGCCGAAGGAAATCCCGCAGATCCACACGAACGACGGGTTGGGGTAGAGCGTGTTCATCCAGTCCAGAATGGCCGCCGCGTCCGACAACTCGCCGGCGCCGGAATCGAAGGCGCCTTGGCTGCGGCCAACGCCGCGGAAATTGAACCGTACCGTGGTACAGCCCAACCCGTGAAACATGTGGAACAGGTCGTACACCAAAGGGTTGTTCATGGTGCCGCCGAACTGCGGGTGCGAGTGCAGCACCAGCGCCATCGGGGCGCCCGGCGCCTTCTGCCGTTGATAGCGGGCCTCAATGCGTCCTGCGGGGCCGGGGAGGATGATATCAGGCATGGGCGGTCCAACTCCGAATCGCCGGGCTTAGCCGAGTGCCGGCTAGGGCCTTGGGCGGGGGTACTTTAGGGATTTTAAACGCAGCGGGCTGCAAATAAAATTCTATCAAAAACATGCACATAGCGATTTCGTTGTGGAGAGGTCCAGAGGAATTCTTGACCTTGGCACTCGGGAAATCTATACCGCTTCCAGGAAGCACGCGACGCGTCTTGCTGTTGTTCTTACACCAGTCGGCCCCCCGTTGCGCAAGGAAAACGAACGCGAGGAAAGCGCTCGAGCACGTATTGGAGTTAAGACAATGAGGCTCAGCACCAAAGGACGTTACGCCGTGATGGCGATGGCCGATCTGGCCCAGCACGAGGCGGGCGGTCGTCCGGTTTCCCTCGCAGATATTGCCGAACGGCAGGAAATCTCGCTGTCGTACCTGGAGCAGCTTTTCGCCAAGCTCCGGCGCAGTGGTCTGGTCGGCAGCGTGCGCGGTCCGGGCGGTGGTTACCGGCTCAGCCGGCCGTCGGACGAAGTGCGGGTGTCGGACATCATCATGGCGGTCGACGAGCCGATTACGGCGACCCGCTGCAAGCCCGGCAGCGCCAAAGGCTGTGCCAGCCAGGGCGCCCGCTGTATCACCCACGATTTGTGGGAGGAACTCGGCCGGCAAATCCATATGTTCCTGTCGTCCGTATCGCTTGCCGACGTCATCGAGAAGCGGATATTGGGCAGGGCCCAGCTCGGCCTGCCGCAAGGCGAAGGTGAAGGCGAAGGCGAAAGCGGGAACGACCGCGTCGCCGCGTAAAATACGATCCTGTCGAAAGCATAATGGCCTATCTCGATCACAATGCGACGGCGCCTTTGCGCGATGCGTCGAGACTTGCGGCCGAACGCGCGTTTGCGGCGGGCGGCAATGCCTCGTCGGTGCACGCGAGCGGCAGGGCGGCGCGGGGGCTGATCGAGGACGCGCGGGTTAAGGTCGCCGCCTTGGCTGGTGTCGAGCCCTCCGAAGTTGTGTTCACTAGCGGCGCCACCGAAGCGGCTGCGCTCGCCCTATGGGGGGCGGCGCAAGGTGCGATCGATGCCGGCGTGCGCATCACCCGGCTGTTCGTTTCGGCAATCGAGCATCCGGCCGTGCTGGCCAATGCCGCAACTGTTTCGGAACGGTTCGCGGGCTTGCGTTTGGAGACCATCCCGGCGACAGCCGGTGGCGTCACCGACATGGATGCGCTGCGAAATGCCCTCAGAGAAGGAAAGGGGCGGTCCCTGATCGCCTTGATGGCGGCGAATAATGAGACCGGCGTCATCCAGCCGGTCGGTGAAGCGGCGGCGCTGGCGGCTGAGGCCGGGGCCCTTCTCCTGGTCGATGCGGTGCAGGCGGCGGGACGGATGGCCGTGCCGCGGGCCGATTACGTGATGTTGTCGGCGCACAAGATTGGCGGACCGCAAGGCGTGGGTGCCCTGATCCTGAAAAACGGCGTGCCCTTTACGCCGCTGATTACGGGTGGCGGTCAGGAACGCGGCATGCGGCCCGGCACGGAGAATGTGCCGGGCATCGCCGGATTTGGGGCCGCGGCCGAGATCGCCATGCGCGAGACCGTGGCGCCGGTGCTGCGCGACCATTTTGAAGCCGGTTTGCGCGCAATTGTTCCAAACGTGATCATCTTCGGGGCCGAGTCGTCACGTCTCGCCAACACGTCCTGCTTTGCATTGCCCGGAATCAATGCCGAAACGGCATTGATGGCCTTGGACCTTGACGGCGTGATGTTAAGCTCGGGTTCTGCCTGCTCGTCAGGTAAGGTCAAACGGTCGCACGTCCTTGCCGCGATGGGCGTGAACGATGATGTTGCAGGGTGTGCTTTGCGCGCGAGCTTCGGCTGGTCCTCCACCGAAGCGGACGTCAAAGCGGCGTTGTTGTCGATTACCAACCTTCAGGCGCGCATCCGTTCGCGCGCCGCCGCATGAGAGGCGGAAATGTCTGCCGGTTCTGATACCAAAGACCAAGTTGCCGCTCTCGGTGAGAAGTACAAATACGGCTTCGTCACCGACATCGAAACCGATCGGGCCCCTAAGGGTCTGAACACCGATATTGTGCGGTTCATTTCGGCCAAGAAAACCGAGCCGGAATGGATGCTTGACTGGCGTCTGGCGGCGTTCCGCCGCTGGACCGAAATGCGCGAGCCAAATTGGGCGCGCCTGCGCTATGCCAAGATCGACTACCAGGATTCCTATTATTACGCCGCGCCGAAGAGCACGGAAAAATATGAGAGCCTGGACGAGGTCGATCCCAAGCTACTCGAAACCTATGCCAAGCTCGGCATCCCGATTTCGGAGCAGAAGCAGTTGGCCGGCGTCGCGGTCGACGCGGTGTTCGATTCGGTTTCGGTCGCCACCACCTTCAAGGAACGGCTCAACGAAGCGGGCGTGATCTTCTGCCCGATCTCGGAAGCCATCCGCGATTATCCCGATCTGGTGCGCAAGTATCTGGGTTCGGTCGTGCCGGTGACGGACAATTTCTTCGCCACCCTGAACTCGGCGGTGTTTTCCGACGGCACGTTCGTTTACGTGCCCAAAGGCGTGCGCTGCCCGATGGAGCTGTCCACCTACTTCCGCATCAACGCCAGCCAGACCGGCCAGTTCGAACGCACGCTGATCGTCGCCGACGAGGGCAGTTACGTTTCATATCTGGAAGGCTGTACGGCGCCGATGCGCGACGAGAACCAGCTTCACGCTGCGGTGGTCGAGTTGGTGGCGCTGGAAGGCGCGGAAATCAAATATTCGACGGTGCAAAACTGGTATCCCGGCGACGAGAACGGCAAGGGCGGCATCTACAATTTCGTCACCAAGCGCGGCGACTGCCGCGGGGCGCGGTCGAAGATTTCGTGGACGCAAGTCGAGACCGGTTCGGCGATCACCTGGAAGTATCCCAGCTGCATTTTGCGCGGCGACGATACGGTGGGCGAGTTCTATTCCATCGCCATCACCAACAACTTTCAGCAGGCCGATACCGGCACCAAGATGATCCATCTGGGCAAGAACACGCGCTCGCGGATCATCTCCAAAGGCATCAGCGCGGGGCATGCGCAGAATACCTATCGCGGCTTGGTCAGCGTGCATCCCAAGGCGATTAACGCGCGCAACTACACCCAGTGCGACAGCTTGCTTATCGGCGGCAAATGCGGCGCCCATACCGTGCCCTATATCGAAAGCCGCAATCCAACCGCGCGGCTGGAGCACGAGGCGACCACCTCGAAGATCGCCGAAGACCAGTTGTTCTATTGTTTGCAGCGCGGCATGACCCAGGAAGAAGCGGTGGCGCTGATCGTCAACGGCTTCTGCAAGGAAGTGCTGCAGCAATTGCCCATGGAATTCGCCGTCGAAGCGCAAAAGCTCGTCGGCATCAGCTTAGAAGGGAGCGTCGGGTGATGCTTGAAATCAAAGACCTGCACGCAACGGTCGGCGGAAAAACTATCCTGAAGGGGCTGAGCCTCAAGGTCGAGACCGGTCAGGTGCATGCCATTATGGGCCCCAACGGCTCCGGCAAGTCTACGCTCTCTTACGTGCTGGCGGGGCGCGACGGCTATGAGGTGACGCAAGGCTCGGTCATCTATAACGGCGAAGACCTGCTCAAGATGAAGACCGAGGAACGCGCGGCGAAGGGAATTTTCCTCGCCATGCAGTATCCGGTCGAAATTCCCGGCGTCACCACCATGACGTTCCTCAAGTCCGCGCTGAATGCCCAGCGCCGCACCCGCGGCGAAAGCGAATACGATGCCATGAGCATCTTGAAGCTGGTGCGCGCCAAGGCCAAGGCATTGCAGGTTACCGAAGACATGCTGAAACGGGCGCTCAATGTCGGCTTCTCCGGCGGCGAGAAGAAGCGGCTGGAAATTCTGCAGATGTCGCTGTTCGAGCCCAAGATGGCGATCCTCGACGAAACCGACTCCGGCCTCGATATCGATGCGCTGAAATTAGTGGCCGAAGGCGTCAATGCGCTCCGCAGCCCCGACCGTTCGATGCTGGTGATCACCCATTATCAGCGCCTGCTCGATTACATCGTGCCGGATCGCATTTCGGTCCTGGCCCACGGCAAGATCGTCAAGGAAGGTGGCAAGGAGCTGGCCCTGGAACTTGAAGAAAAGGGTTATGCCGATATCGAGAAGGTGCCGGCATGACGGCGGCGGCACAGCGCGAGGCGCGGCGGACCGAGGCGCTCGACAGCTTCCGCGTTCGCGGCATGCCGCATCGCCGCTTCGAGCATTGGCGCTACAGTGATTTGCGCGCGGTGTTGGATGCTGGGCAAGTGGCACAAGCCGGAACCGCCAAGTGGCAGATCGACAAACTGCCCGACGGTGTCGAACTGTTCGATCTGGCGACGCCGGAAGCGCCCGACTGGGTGATGCAGAAGCTTGGCAATGTCGGCAATCGCCGCACCATGGTGGAAGCCTCGCTGGCGTTTGCCGAAGGCGGCGTGGCGCTGCGCGTTCCGGCCGGACGGAAGATCGCCGAGCCGATCAAGTTGCAGATCGCGGGCCAAGGAAATTTGCGCTGGTTGATCGTGCTGGAAAAGGGCGCGTCGGCCCGCATTTTCGAGCCGCATACGGCTGACGCCGGGATCTTGCGCAATGTCGGCGTCGAAATCAGCATGGCGGAGGGATCGGAATTGCAGCATGTGCGCTGCGCGCCGTTCATGCCCCGGTCATTCGCCGTCGAACTGATTGCGGTGGAGGCGGCGAAGGACGCCAAGTATCGCGCCCATTTCGCCAATTTCGGCTCGCGCCTGTCGCGTACCGAATTGCACATTGTGCTGGGCGGCGAAGGCGCCGAAGCCCATCTTTCCGGTGTGACGGTGCTAGGGCACGACGGCCATTCCGACGTAACGACCCATATTGAGCACGCGGCGGCAAAGACTTCGTCGACGCAGCTTTTCAAACATGTGGCCGGCGGCAAGTCGCGCGCCGTCTATCAAGGCAAGATCACGGTACGCGAAGGCGCCGTCGGCTCCGACAGCCGCCAGACCGCGCGTGCGCTGCTGATGAGCCCGCGGGCGGAAGCGGACCTCAAGCCCGAGCTGATCATCTTCGCCGACGACGTCAAATGCGCCCATGGCGCCACCGTCGGCGATCTCGATGCCGAGTCGCTGTTTTATCTGCGCTCACGCGGTCTCCCGGAAAAGGAGGCGCGGCAGCTATTGATCAACGCGTTCCTTGGCGAGGCGGTCGCCGCCATCGGTGATGACGCCCTGATTGAAACCATCTGGCACGACATCGAAGCGGCTCTGCCGCGTGCCATGGAGTCGGTAAAATGAGTTTCGTTCCTCCCCTTGACGATTTTCCGATTTTGGCCAAGCCGGTCAACGGCAAGCGGCTGGCTTATCTCGACAGTGCGGCCTCGGCGCAAAAGCCGAAAGCCGTGCTCGATGCCATGACCGAGTTCGCGACGACCGAATACGCCAACGTCCATCGTGGCGTACATCATCTGGCCGCCCGCGCCACCGAACGCTATGAAGCGGCGCGCGTGGCCGTGGCCCATTTCCTCAACGCCAAGAGTTCGGACGAGATCATCTTTACCAAGGGCGGCACCGAGTCTTTGAACCTGGTGTCGTATGCGTTTCTCTCCCCGCGTATTTCCGCTGGCGATGAAATTGTGCTTACCAAGATGGAGCACCATTCCAACATCGTGCCGTGGCATTTCATGCGCGAGCGCAAGCGCGCCGTCTTGAAGTGGGTCGATGTGCGCGAAGACGGCTCAATCAATCCGCCCGCGGTGGCGGCGGCGATCACGCCGAAGACGAAACTGCTCGCCATCTCGCATATGTCGAACGTGCTCGGCACCATCACGCCGCTCAAGGAGATCATCCAGATCGCGCATGCCAAGGGCGTGCCGGTGGTGGTCGACGGTTGTCAAGGCGCGGTGCACGAGGTTGTCGACGTGCAGGATCTCGATGCCGATTTCTACGCCTTCACCGGTCACAAACTGTACGGGCCGACCGGCATCGGCGTGCTCTACGGCAAGCGCGCGCATCTGAAGACCATGCGCCCGTTCCAAGGCGGCGGCGAGATGATCGCCGAAGTGGCCGAAGACAAGATCACCTATGCCGAGCCGCCGCACCGGTTCGAAGCTGGTACGCCGCCGATCATCGAAGCGGTGGGACTGGCGGCCGCGATCAAATATCTCAAGCAATTCGATCGCGCCGCAATCAAGGCGCACGAACTCGATCTCTACCAATACGCGCGTGATCAGGTCCGCCGTCTCAAATGGGTGCGGGTGATCGGCGAGGCGCCGGACAAAGGCGCCATCCTGTCGTTCGAGACGACGTCGATGCACGCCCACGATGTTGCCACTATCTTGGATGGCGAAGGCGTCGCCGTCCGCGCCGGGCATCACTGCGCCCAGATCCTGATGGAGCGCTTCAACGTGGCCTCCACAACCAGGGCATCATTCGGGCTCTACAATACCCGCGAGGACGTAGATGCCCTTATTGTGGGTCTCGAAAAGGCGAGGAGCATACTTCTCTGACATGATCGACGACAGCCTCCGCGAACTTTACCAGGAAGTGATCCTGGACCACTCCAAGCACCCGCATCACTTCGGGGCGCTGGAACATGCCACCCACAATGCGCATGGGTACAATCCTCTGTGCGGCGATCGCATCACCGTGCATCTGGTGTTGGGCGCCGACGGCCGCATCACCGATATCAAATTCGAAGGCCGCGGCTGCGCGATATCCCAGGCGTCGGCCTCGTTGATGACCGACATGCTGACCGGCCGCACGGCGGCAGAAGCGGAAAAGCTGATGGATGGCTTTCTGCATCTGGTGAAAGGTGAAGAGGGCGTCACGGGCCTCGGCGAAGACGATCTCGAAACCCTCCAAGTGATGGCGGGCGTGTCGGCGTTTCCGATGCGGGTCAAATGCGCCACCCTGGCCTGGCACACCATGAAATCGGCGTTAGAAGGGGGCTCGCGTTCGAACGAGCCTGCCAAAACCGAATGAGCGAAGAACTGGCAAACGCGACGGTGACGGATGCGAGCCATCCACCGGCTGAGGTCGAGGCGTTTACCGCCAAACTGATCGCGGCCTTGAAGACCGTGTTCGATCCGGAGATTCCGGTGGACGTCTACGAACTAGGCCTTATCTATAAAGTTGATGTCGTCGACAATTGGGACGTTAACGTCGACATGACGCTGACGGCGCCCGGTTGCCCGGTGGCAGTGGAACTGCCCGTCGCCGTGCGCGAGGCGCTGGAAAAGGTCGAAGGTATCGGCAAAGTCGCTGTCGAAATGACCTTCGATCCGCCGTGGACGCCCGAGCGCATGAGTGAAGAAGCCCGTTTGCAACTGAACATGTATTGAGAGGCGCCGAACAAGATGGTCCGCGAACGCCCCAAAGCCGCCAAACCTCAAATGATAAGACTTTCCGATGCCGCCGCGACGCGCATCCGCGAAATCATGGCCAATGCTGACGGCCAGTACGAAGGCGTCCGCATCGGCGTCCGCAACGGCGGTTGCGCCGGCATGAGCTACGTGATGGATTACGCGACCAGCGCCGCGCCACTCGAAGAAGTGGTGGAAGACAAGGGCGTCAAGGTGTTCATCGATCCCAAGGCGATCCTGTTTCTGATCGGTACCGAGGTCGATTTCGTGCGTGAGACGCTGGGCGCGCGGTTCGTGTTCAACAACCCGAACCAGACGGCGGCTTGCGGCTGCGGCGAATCCGTGTCGATCACGCCTGCGAAGGTGGACGCGGAGTAGCGTCCGACTTTCCGATCATCTGCAAGCACAGCGCAATGGACGCCATTGCGGCGCCGAACAGGCAGGTGGGGAACCATCCCGCCAGCTTGTAGATGGTGCCGCCGAACGCCGAGCCGATGGCGCCGCCGATGAAGATGCCGGACATGAAGATGGTATTGATCCGGCTGCGCGCTTCCGGCCGCAGCGCATAAATCTTGTGCTGGTTCGACACCACCGCGCTTTGAACGCCGAAATCGAGCACCATCACGCCAACGATCATGCCGAGAATCGAATTCCACAACGCGAACGGCAGCCAGGCCAGCACGGTGATGAGGACGCCGAGCTGCACCACCAGCGTCGGCCCGCGCTTGTCGGCGATGTGGCCGGACAGCGGCGCCGCGGCAATGCCGACCACGCCAAGCAGCGCGAACAGGCCCGCCGCATCAGCCCCCAGCTTGAACATCGGCTCCTGCAGGTGCAGCGACAGAACCGTCCAGAACACCGAGAACGAGCCGAACAACGCGCCTTGGCTGAGCGCGGCGCGGCGCAACACCGGTTCCTCCTCCCAGAGATCGGCCAGCGAGGCGAGCGCCTTGGGATAGCGGATGGTCTCCAGCGGCGGATGGGTTGGCAGCTTCCACGCCATCAAAGCGGCCGCGGCCAGCATCGCGGGCACCGCGACCCAAAAGGTGGCGCGCCAATCTCCGAACCAGGTGGCGACGAAACCGGCAACTGTTCGCCCCAGCAGGATGCCGCACAACACGCCGCTCATCACGCGTCCGACGATGGCGCCGCGATTGCTGTCGCTGGCCAGTGTGGCGGCGAAGGGTACGATCTGCTGCGCGACGCTGGAGGCGGCGCCGACCACAAACGAGGCCACCAAGAGCAGTAGTGCCGTCGGCGCCAGCGCCGCCACCACCAGGGTCAGCGCCAAAATGACGAACTGCACCACGATCAGGCGGCGCCGGTCGACCAAATCGCCAAGCGGCAGGAACAGCACCAAGCCGAACACGTAGCCAAGCTGGGTGGCACTGGGGATCAGAAGCGTGATCTTGGAGAAGGGAAATGACTGGGCAATCAATGCCAGCATGGGCTGGTTGTAATAGAGATTGGCCACGCCGAATCCGGCAGCCACCGCCATGGCCACAGTCGGAATCCGGTTCGAGTCGCTTTTCATGCCGTTCATAAAGCGCAACATCTTGGCAAAAAAACAGTCGCTGAGATTTGACACCCGGGGGGCCGGAACCGTGTAATCTGGAACTGTGAACCGGGTTATGCACCATGCCGAGGCCTTCCTGATCGCCGGGCGCCGCAGCGCCAAGGCGAATGGGACCGGCGTGCTGGTGTCGCTGGCGCTGCACGGATTGCTGGCGTTCCTGGTGCTGGTAGTGGTGGCCCGCCACACGACCGAGAGGGCGATCACCACCTTGCCGCAACCGGTGTTCCTGCCGGTCGATTTGATCCGCCTCGGCGACGAGACGCGTTCGCCGCCTGCCGAGCTGCGCTCACCCATACCGCAGCAGAAAGCTGGAAAGCCGCAAGAGGCCTCCAGCCCGAACCCGCAGGCGACGTCGCTAGCGGGCAAGAAACCGGTCGATGCGTTGGAAGCCAAGCTGAAGGCGCTAGCGCGTCTGAAGCAACCGAACAGTCCGCTCACAATCGGTGAAGGCGTCGGCGTTTCGACCGTCGATGCCACGAACGGGACGCCCGGCGATGCGGCGACTTACGCCATTCGTGATTATGTGCTGGCGCAGGTGCTACGGCGCTGGACGCTGAATCTGGCGCGCGCGGCCGACCGGGCCATTGCCGTCAAGATCGCCGTGGTGATGAAGCGTGACGGCACCATTGCGTCGGCGGACATCGTCGAGCAGGCCCGTGCCAAGACCGATGCGGTTTATCGCGATATTGCAATCGGCGCGCGCAATGCCGTTCTTCTCTCATCCCCGGTGGCGCTACCCGCCGGCGATTACCCGAAGGAAATGCATTTTACTCTTCTATTGGATGCGCGCGCCGTCTTGCGGTGACGTTACTCTTTGCCGCTGCGACCCGTCTCTGCGTCCGCCAACATGCCGTGGCTCATCAAGTCGGCCATCAGCGTGAAGACGTAGCGTTGCTCGGGGGTGCGCAGACGACGTAGAGCTTGCAGCAGAAAGCGCTCTTCGACTTCCGCCGTCGAGATGCTTGGTGTGCTTTTCCTCATATCGTTCAGCCCCTGAACTATCGTTTCGATACCTATTACGTAGGTATGCGTTGGCGCTTGTGCAGGGGCGGGATTGCGGCGGAACGGCGGCGAATTTGCACCGGTTTTCGCCTTTGCGCGCCTGATCAGACACTTCCGCGATGAATTGGATTTGCTCTGAAAAGCCCGAAATATTTTGCGCGGAATATATTGAAACCCGGAAAGCCTCGCCTAAACCGTCAGGGCAGGTCGCGCGCGACGCGGAATCCGGCGAGCGTCGAGTAGTCGAATTCGCCGCCGCTCTCATCGGCTCCGACGCGCGCTGCCGAGCGCACGAACAATGGCACGTTGTCCCACGATCCGCCGCGCAAGACATGGCGCGTGCAGTTTTTCTCCGCCCACGGACGGGCGTCGGTGGGCGCACCGATATAGCCTTTGTGCCAGCAATCTTCCGTCCACTGCCAGACGTTTCCCAGCATGCCGTAAAGCCCGAACGGATTGGGCTTGAAGCTGTCGATGTTAGAGAGAGCGTGGAAATCGTACGAGCTGCCGCAGCCGTTGCAGTTGGCGTTGTCGGTGCCGATCGCGTCGCCCCACCAGCGCGCCGTGGTGGTTCCGGCGCGGGCGGAAAATTCCCATTCGGCTTCGCTCGGCAGGCGATAAGGACCGCTGCGGTTCGGTAGGCCCGGCCGGGCTTCGCGTACTTTTTGATTCAGCCAATCGATATAGGCGTGGGCATCTTTCCACGAAATGCAACTGGCCGGCCAGCGCGCCGGTTCTTCGTCGTAAGGAGGCAGGGCGACGCCTTTGTCCGGTACGCGCCAGCGCATGTTGAGAATGCGGTTGCACGGCTCGGGCTGATAACCGGTGGCGCGCAGGAAGGTGAGATAGTCCTCGCTGGTGACGTCGTATTGGGCGAGCGCGAAGGCCTTCACCGTCACGATGCGCTGCGGGCCTTCGGCATCGAAGCGGCCGGGTTCGCGCGCCGGACTGCCCATCACGAACTTGCCGGCCGGAATACCGATCATGTCGGGACAATTGGGGCACTCTTTGAAGGTGCGATCCTCAGGTCCGGCACCCGCGGCGGCGGCCAGGAGGATGATGCAGGCGGTACGCACAAGAAAACGCGCCATGAGGATCTCGCGGGTTTCACGGACAGCAGACATTTCACTTCGAGGACGTTTTGCCAAGCCGCCTATAAGCGCGCCAAAAGCGGGCGTGGGACACGTCCGCTTTCAGGGGGTACGCCCCAGAAGCGCGGCGCCAGCGAGCGCCGCATTCAAGCGGCGGCAAGACAGGCACATTGTGCTTCCCTCATCGGGCCTAGAGTGCATGCAAGCCGAGGCACCCATACCCTGGATGATCTATTGCGTCTTTCACGGATCCGCGTCTTCGCGACACACGCTTCGCCGCTGCAGGTCAGGCACCTCCAACAAAAACATCACAGTCGATGTGGGGAACGTACAACGAACCTTCAAGGGGGTGCGACAAACTATACGATGTTCGGATCGAGACGCGGTTGCAGAGCTGGAGCGGGGGTAGAGGCCGGAGAGGGCTGCGCGCAAACATTGCCGGTGATCGCTTCGTCGATCACCAGTTTTGCCATGCCAGCCCCAGCGTAAATGACCAGCATGTCCGTCGGACAATCGGAAATGGCGACTCCGAAAATGGCCTGAAGTTTGCCTTCGCCATCAGTCATGGGCACAAGCAATCGTTCAATGTTCACCGCCCTATTGGACCAGTTATATTGCCCGCGGACGTACAAAAACGAGCGCGCCGCTACGACGTCGTCATATGTTTTTTTGAGACGAGCGGACATGTCGGTTTGGGGCAGCTCGCTCATACGCTTATTGGTGCCGTCGACGCCAATGAGCACGGATATGTTCACGCCGCAGAGGCTGTAGCGATAGTCGTTTTCTTCGGCAAGAACATCGAGAAGGAACATGTGGCCGAGGATAGAACGGACTTTTGTCGGGCGGAAATCTTGGCGCCTGGGCAAATCACGACCGACCGCGATCTCGCTGCAATAGCGCGCCGCAGTCTCGATACCGGCGTGAATGGGGCGTTCGAAGAGGGGCCAAAAGTCCATCGCAGTATCGTGCCACCAAGAGATTACCAAGCCATGCGCGATGGATGGAACCGTCTTGCATCGATGATTCAAGGCTACGCCCTTGCTATATATGGAAAAATTCCGTGAATCCCATAGCTCAAGGGCAGGGTGAGAACGTCCGTCGCGCTATCCGCCAGGGACGGCGGACGGGTAGGCCCTGGCGCAGATTGGTGGTCGAGATGCCGAGACGGCGGGCGATGATGCCGTCGAAGATGTCGCTCAAGGTCGCGAGCAAAATAACGAGAGCCAGGAAAGTGCCGTGCCCGTACCATCCCAGTACGGGCACGACCAAGATCATCAAGGCACGGAAGGCGATGAGCGCCGCAGGAATTTTCCTCGCAACGGCGCTCATCGGGACCTCCTGAATCATCCCGTCATGGCCGGCCCCCGAGCCGGCCATCCACACTCTGGATGGCCGGGTCAAGCCCGGCCATGACGATGTGGGATTACCAGAGTTTCACGCGCTTTTCCGGTGGCAGATAATACTTGTCGCCGGGCTTGACGTCGAAGGCCGCGTAGAACGCGTCGACATTGCGGGTCGAACCGATGACCCGGAACGGCGCCGGCGAGTGCTCGTCGGACAGGATGCGGCTTCTAAGCTCGCTTTCGCGGAATTTGGACTGCCACACCTGAGCGAGGCCGAGGAACAGGCGCTGGTCGCCGGTAAAGCCGTCCAATACCGGCGCTGTCTGGCCGGCCAGTGAGATGTGATAGGCCTTGATCGCGATCGACAGGCCAGCAAGGTCGGCGATGTTTTCGCCCAGCGTGGCCGCGCCACGGATATGCAGGCCCGGCAACGGCTCGTAGGAGTCGAACTGGTCGGACAGCATCGTGGTGCGGGTCTTGAACGCCGCCGCATCGTCATCGGTCCACCAGTTTTCGAGATTGCCGACGCCGTTGTACTTGGCGCCCTGGTCGTCGAAGCCGTGACTGATTTCATGACCGATCACCACACCGATGGCGCCGTAGTTCACCGCATCGTCCGCATTGGGATCGAAGAACGGCGGCTGCAGGATCGCGGCCGGGAAGGTGATCGAATTGAACGACGGGCTGTAATAGGCGTTCACCGTCGGCGGCGTCATGTGCCACTCGTTCTTGTCCACCGGCTGGTCGAGACGTGTGAGGTCGTGATTCCATTCGAACAGCGCGGCGCGCTTGACGTTGCCGACAAGATCGTCACGGCTGATTTCCAGCGCCGCGTAATCGCGCCAGGTGTCGGGATAGCCGATATGCGGCGTGAACTGATGCAGCTTGCCGAGCGCCTTCTGGCGGGTGACTTCGCTCATCCACGGCAGCGTTTTGATGTCGGCTTCATAGGCCTTGAGCAAATTGCCGACGAGCCGTTCCGCCTTGGCTTTGGCTTCGGGCGGGAAGTACTTCGCGACATAGAGCTTGCCGAAGGCTTCGCCGAGGCTGCGATCCAGCAGGCGCACGCCGCGCGTGGCGCGTTCGGTCTGTTGCTGACGCCCTGCCAGTGCCGTGCCGTAGAAGGCGAAATCGGCGTCGTCAAAAGCCTTGGGCAGAAGGCCGGCGTAGTTGTGCAGGTAATGGACCGTCAGATAATCACGCCACACGCTGACCGGCGTCTTGGCGAACAGTTTGGCCAAGGGCGCAATGGCGGTGTTCTCGCCGACGACCACGACGCGGGCGCCCTGGTTGAGCGGAATGTTGGTCTCGGAGAAGAAGGCCGCCCACGGGAAGGCCGGGGCCAGTTTTTTGAGTTCCTTGAAGGTGACCGGATGGTACATCGTCACCGGATCGCGCTGGTCGGCGCGGGTCCAGCGCAGCTTGGCGATGTCGGTTTCGAGCGCCAGGATCTTTTCCGCCCGTTTGTCGGCATCGCTGGCGCCGGATAGCGTCAGCATGGTGGCCAGATAGACTTTGTAAGCAGCGCGAACCTTCACGATACCGGCTTCATCGAGCAGGTAGAAATCGCGATCCGGCAGGCCGAGGCCATCGGGATTGAGGTTGACGCTGTATTTGGTCGAGTTCTTGTCATCGACGCCGATACCGACCCCGAACAGGCTGCCGGCAGCCAGACGCGGCGTGCCCATGAGGCGGGCAATATCCTTGGCCGTTTTCAGCTTGGCGATTTCGCTGAGGTCAGCTTTCACTGGCGCTAGCCCGCGGTCCTCGATTGCTTTGGTATCGACGAAGCCGTCGTAAAGATCGCGTAGCTTCTTCTCGTCGGGCGAAAGTTGATCGATTGGTTTGGCTTCGAGGCCCGCGACGATTTCTTTCATGCGCTTTTCGCTGAGGAGCGCGAGGTTCTGGAACGAGCCGGTCGAGGCACGGTCGGCCGGGATCACGGCCTCTTTGTACCAACTGCCGTTGACGAACATGTAGAAATCGTCGCCCGGCTTCACCGTGCGGTCCATGCCCGTGAGGTCGATGCCCCATTGGCCAAGCGTGGCTTTGGGACCGGGAGGCGGCGCGGCTGGCGGCGGTGGCGGGGATGCTGTGCAGCCGGCTAACAACAGCGCAGCCGCGACGATCAAACGGCGATTCATACATAACTCCCGTGAAATAGCCCGCTAGGATGCGAACGTGTCGGCGTGACGCGCAAGTCACGCTTTCGCGACCTATTGACCCTTGAATGGCCGCAAACGCCAGCCGTAGCGTGTAAAATCAGGTGCCAGATGACTAAGGGTTCATGTCGTCAGGCGGCGTGCGAAGCTGCCGAACGGATAAGTTCGGCTTCCAGCGCGACGCGATTGCGGCCGGTGTTCTTGGCCCGGTAGAGGGCACGGTCGGCGCGCTGCACCAGAAGCTCCGGGGTGTCCTGGTCGCGAAGCTGCGCCACGCCGATCGAAATCGTGATGGTGCCGAGGATGTCGCCTGTCGACTTCTTGACCAGCTTCTTGTTCTCGACATTGGCGCGGATCTGATCGGCAAGCTTGGCGGCGCCTTCAAGCGAAGTCTGGCGCAAAATGACGACGAACTCTTCGCCGCCGTAGCGCGCCGCCGTATCACGGCCCTTGACGTTCTCTGACAGGCAATTCGCTACCAGCCGCAAGACCTGATCGCCGGTCTGATGACCCCAGGTGTCGTTGAAGTGCTTGAAATGATCGATGTCGCACATCATCAGCGCGACGGCGGAGCCGTCTTGGCGCGCATCCTCGATGGCCAAATTCAGTTCCTGATCGAACGTCTTGCGATTGGCCAGCGCGGTCAAGGGATCGAGGCGGCTTTCCTTGCGCACCGTGTCGAGCTGGGTCTTAAGCTCGCTGACCTGATCGGAGGAGCGTTGCAGTTCGCCTTCGAGCGATTTGGTACGCACTTCCATCGCCTGGGTGGCACCGACGAGGTGCTCGACCATCTTGGCCACCGCGGCGGGCGACTGGGCGTCGCCGAGTTCGCCGCTGACGGCCGACAGGGCCCGGCCATATTCGCCCGCATCCTTGCCGGCACGGTCCAACTTGGTCAGCACCGCATCCAACATGCCGCTGATGCCGCTGCCGACGTCTTCCATTGTCTGGGCCGTGCGCTCACGCGCCAGGAACTGGGCGCACAGGCCTTGCAGCACCGGCGCCGAAAACGGCACCTTGTCGCGGATCATGCCGTCGATGATCTTCGCCAGCGCCACGTTGGCGCCGCCAGCATAGAGATAGAACAGCTCATAGTTTTCGGGCGTGGGCGCAATGTTCCAGTCGCCCATCAGAGCGAAGGCGGTCTTAGCTAAGGCCATCTCGCGCGAAGGTGCTGCCAACATCTTCCCCAATTCTTATCAGCACCGCCCCACCACTGGAGCGCGCGGCGAGTGTGACGTAGGGCGAGGTAAGAAAGCGTTAAGCGGCGCCGGGTTTGTCACCTTCCGGCGCGGTCTTGATCACCTTCTTGCGCGGTGCCCGAGGCTTTTTTTCCGTCGTCTTGTTTTCCGTCGTCTTGGGCTTTGCCGCCGCCGTGGCTTTTTCGGCGGTTTTGGCAGCTTTTTCCGGTGCTTTCGGCAGTTTGACCGGGCGCAGCAAGAAGGCGGGAAGCTGGGAGGCGTCGACCGGCGTCACTTCGACCCGAGGGGTGGAGGACGATTGTTTCATCGCCTGGGCATAATGCACCGGCTCGGGCTTGGGGCCGGCGTCGGGTTTGCGATCCGGGCGGCGGTCGGCACGATGATCTGAGCGGTGTTCCGAGCGGTGATCGGTTCTGTTGTCTTGCCGTTCCGGCTGGCGCACCGGCTCCGGGCGGCGCTCCGGCTGTGCGGCGGCCCTGGGCATTTCGGCAGGCGCTACGTGCTCGGCCGGCTTGACGGGTTCCATCGACGCGATCTGGCCATGCGCCTTAACCGGATGTTCGCGGTGATCGCCACGGCGGCCACGATCACGGTCGCGGCCGCGTCCACCACGATCATCACGGGATTTGTCGCGTGGCGGGCGTTCGCGCACCTGTTCGGCGAGGCCTTCCAGCTTGCGGCGCGGAATGACGAATTTGGTGAGCCTCTCGATCGCCTCGACACATTTGCCGTCAAGGCTCGTCGCCAGCATATAGGCTTCGCCGTTGCGTCCGGCGCGTCCGGTGCGGCCGATGCGGTGGACGTAATCGTCGGGGTGATAGGGCACATCGAAGTTGAAGATATGGCTGCACGCCGGAATGTCGAGGCCGCGGGCGGCAACGTCGCTGGCCACCAGAATGGTCACTTCGCCACTGCGGAAGCTGTCGAGCGTCTTGGTGCGCACCGATTGGTCGAGATCGCCGTGCAAGGGGGCGGCATTGAAGCCATGTTTGGTCAACGATTTGGCGACAATGTCGACGGTGTGCTTCTTGTTGCAGAACACGATGGCACTGGTGATCTCGCCGGCCTCGCGGACGAGCAGGCGCAAAGCTTCGCGCTTGGCCCAGTCATCGTTGGGAACTTCGACGATTTCCTGTTTGATGTTGTCGGCCGTCATCGCCGGACGGGTCACTTCCACCCGTACCGGGTTCGACAGGAACTGTTCGGTGAGGCGGCGGATTTCGGTCGGCATGGTGGCCGAATAGAACAGCGTCTGGCGGGTGAACGGGAGCAGCTTGCAGATCTTCTCGACGTCGGGAATGAAGCCCATGTCGAGCATGCGGTCGGCTTCGTCGATGACGAGGACCTGGACCTGCGACAGCATCAGCCGGCCGCGTTCGAAATGATCCATCAGGCGGCCCGGGGTGGCGATCAAAACATCGACGCCGCGGTCGAGCTTGCGGTTCTGCTCATCGAACGACACGCCGCCGATCAGAAGCGCCATCGAAAGCTTGTTAAACTTGCCATACTTCTCGAAACTTTCGGCGACCTGGGCGGCGAGTTCACGCGTCGGTTCCAGGATGAGGGAGCGCGGCATGCGCGCTTTGGCCCGGCCGCGGGCCAGCATCTCGATCATCGGCAGGGTGAAGCTTGCGGTCTTGCCAGTGCCGGTCTGGGCGATACCGATGATGTCGCGGTGCTTCAGAACATAAGGAATGCCTTCGGCCTGGATCGGCGTCGGGGTGGTGTAACCGGCTTCGGCGACCGCATGCAGCAATTCCGGCGACAGGCCCAAACCCGCAAATCCTGGGACCGCAACCGACTCGGGCTCGACGACGATTGTTGCCGGATCACTCGGTCCTTCGGCAACGGAATTGTTTTCGATTTCCGCCGAGAGGGAGGGAGGGGGGGGCTCCACCGGACCTTCCGAGGACCATTCGTTGGCGATTTCTTGGGGCAGAGAAGGGGGCTCGACCATGACCTCGGCGAGGCCCGGGGTGGGAGCAGGTTCGGCAAGAATTTCAGCCGGTTGAGAAGGATTCACGGAAAGGTCCTGGGGGCTATTTTCCAGCATACCGGCGTCCGTGCCGGCGGTCGTCACTTCACTCAAATGCGCTCCTAATAGGCGCAAATCTGCGCCCGGTTATCTAGGGGCGCCGCGTGAAGCGCCCAGCGGAGCCCGTATTGGCGCCGCTCGTCCTATGGGTGCGCATATGGGGAACAAATAGCGAAAAGTCAAGGTAAGGGGCCGTCCGTAGTTACCGCGGCGCCGCTAGTGAGGCGTGGCGGACACAGGATCGCCTCAGGCTTTGCTCCACCGGCCGGTGCGTGCCATCAGACCGCGCTTGAATGATGGTACCATCGGCGGTACCATTTTGCCATGGCCACGCGCCACAAACTTCTGGAGAAGATGCGGCGCAATCCGCGCGGAGACTGGAGGATTGAGGACTTCAAAGCGATTGCGGCGCATTACCAAATCGAGTGGCGATGTCCTAACTGTTCCGGCCAGGCGGCCGATCAAGCCTTTTTATGTGACCCAATTTGTCGAGATGATCGAGCGGTGTGAGTGGCCCAAGTGAGCAAGGTTATCGACTACACCTTCACGGTTCGTCCGTTATCGAAAGAGGATGGCGGCGGTTATCTCTGCGAATTCCCCGATCTGCCGGGCGCAATTGGGGACGGCGCTACGGTCGAGGCGGCGATTGAAGATGGTCGCAAGGCCTTGCACGCGGCCCTTGCCACCTTGCGGCAGTTGGGGCGCACACCACCTGAACCAACCCATGCGTCCGGCCAATGGCGCATGCGGGCGCCGCGGTCTCTGCATCAACGGTTGGCCGCGCGGGCCAAAGCCGAAGGCGTCAGTCTGAATACGCTGGCGGTGTCGTTGCTGGCCGAAGGTCTCGGCCGGCGAGACAAAGACGCGGCTTGACGCGGCGAACAGCCGACCTGAGCCCTTGCGGAGCGCTGGCATAGAGCCAACCTCAGGCTTTGCTCCACCGGCCGTTGTTGATGTTGAATTTTACTTTGCCGGCGGTCCGCATCTGCATCAGCAATTCCTGCAGGGCGTCGGTGCTTTTGTTGCTGGGATCGACCAGTTGCTGGATCGAATAAAGTGCGCGCGGTTTATCCAGCGCGGCCAGCACGTCTTCTTCTCGCGACATAATCGAGGCCCTTTAACTTGCGTCGAAGCAGGCAATAGCCCCAACCGGCCGCTCCGGCAATGCGGGTTTTTGCGATCGGCGGAATGGTGCGTCCGGGGTGGACAACGGCCCCGGCTGGGCGCGCACCTTACGCAAGTGAGTCGCAAACCGGGTTACCCCGCTGCAGAGTGTGATTCGCCGGCATGTGGTTGCGCCAGCGGCAGACTGAGGCAGAAGCAGGTGCCTTTTTCCTTGTCTTCAACGTGCCAGATACGGCCGCCATTGGCTTCCGCCAGCGTCTGGCAGACCATCAAACCTAACCCCATGCCGCTGGCTTTGGTCGTATTGAAAGGCAGGAAAAGACGCTGCGCGATGTTGGGCAACACCCCCGGCCCGGTGTCGCGTACCATCACATTGGCGAAACCGGCGTCGCCCGGAAGCGTCGTCAGAGTCAGTGTGCGCTCTTTGGTGCCATGCATGGCCTCGACGCTGTTGCGGATGAGGTTGATGAGGATCTGCTGGATCTGCACCTTGTCGATCATGACTTTGGAAATGGCGGAATCGAATTCGAAGTTCAGGGCGATATTGCTGTCCGTCACGTCGTACAACACCATCGCGAGTGAATCCCTGACGACATCCTCGATGTTCACCTCAAATCTGCAGCTTTCCCGTTTTTCGACCACGTCTTTGAGGTTTTTTATGATACTTCCAGCACGTAAGGTCTGGCTCTGGATCTTGCCGATCAACGCCTTGAGGCGGAGGATCGCGCCCGAATCTATTTGTTTTACCTCGAGCGAAAGCTTGGCTACGCCAATGTAGTTGGTAATCGCCGCCAGCGGCTGATTGAGTTCGTGGGCTATGGCGGCCGTCATTTGACCCATGGCGTTCAATCGCGACAGATGGCTCAATTCCATTTGCAGCTCGTGGACCTTGCGTTCGCGCCCCGCTCGCTCGCCCAGCAACGCGTCCTTTTCGACAATAAGGTGTTTCATGCTCTCGATGGCGCCTTGCATGGCTGCCGTCCGCTCGGCCATCGCCACGGCTTCGGCGACGACATTGGCAAAGCCAGTCAGGAAAACGACGTCGTGCTCGTTGAACTCATGGCGGTCCGCGCTATCGACTTCGAGAACGCCCCACGGCCCGGTCTTGCCCTTGATCAGAACGTCGGCCGTCGAAACGATCTTGTGCTCGGCATAGAACGGCGGCAGGGTCAGGCTCCCGTTCTGTGAGACGTCTTCGAGAATGACCGGCTTGCCGGTGACAAAGGCACGGCCTTGCGTCGAGCTTTCATCCGCCTTCGATATGACAATGCCGATGACACCTGCTCGCCAGCCGCAGCCCGCCACGATAAGGAGATCCTTTTGCTCACGGCGGTAACGGCAAATTTTTGCAAACGGCGCACGCAGACATTCGGCGCAAACGCGTGCCGCTTCTGTCAGAATCTTGCCAAGTTCCGGTTCACTAAACGCAAACGTACCGAAATTCGCCAGTGCCGCTTGCTGCCGAAGGAGACCGGCTATGACGACGGGCTCGGTCATGACGCCGTTCGCGGTCATGCGCGTTCGCTGTCGAACGATAAAATTGCGCTGTCTCGGTTCGGCATCGCAGGACAACTCCATCGCAAAACGATCGTTGTCAGCCGTGCGTTTGACAGCGTGCGTCGACTGGAAAACACCGGATTCAGCAATAATAGTACGTCGGCGCACAGCCAGCGTGGTCAGATTCGATTTTTGCCCGGCGGACAATAATAGGCAGCGATCTTTTTGGACAGGTTCGGAAACTACGCAGACGGTTCCTATGGCGCTTTCAGGACCCTGCGGCCGCCTGCGTACTGCGAAAGACTCTTCCGTTCGTAACGATATGTATGATATACAAATAAGACACATACGAGATCCACCGGCCACGGAACGCTACGTAAGTCGGCGGATTAGAATCGAGCGCATGCCTTATCCGTCATGCTTCGGGAGTATGAGATGCCTCTTCATGACGATCGGATTGTCTATATCGTAGACGACGATGATGACGTGCGGGACTCCACCCAGGAACTCCTGCAGTGCTACGGATTTAAGGTCCAGGGGTTTGCTTCGGGCCGCGATTTTCTACAGAAATTCGATCCGGCCGCCGGGATCGGCATCATTCTCGATTTACACATGCCCGATATTTCCGGGTTTCAGGTCCTTGACGCCCTACAGGCGCGCGGCAGCACGGTTCCGGTCATCCTTTTCAGCGGCCGCAGCGACATCACAACGGAAGAATTTGCCCAACGATCCGGCGTCACGGCGCTGCTTGCCAAACCCATTGACGCAGAAAAAATGATCGACCTGCTCCGACATCTTGTTGCGAAAAGGGCCGCGGCCTAGAGAAGCGGGCGTTCTGGTGCGTTCACCTCCTCAAGGTGAGGGTGGTTTTGCAGGCCAAAGCGGGGAGGAATGGCGGCGTTTTGGCTGCGCCTTGGTTTTGTCACGGTTTCAGGCCACATAGCGCGTCGTAACGGTGGGCGGATCGTGCCTGTCCGCCCCATTCATTCTCTCTGACACCCCGGCATCGCGTTTTGCGGGTCAGACCCACGCAAGGAATTCCTTTGGCTTTTCGCTCTCTCCCCGACGCCTTCGTCCGTGCCTTGGCGGCGCGCGACTACACCATCCCGACTCCGGTACAAAGCGCCGTGCTGGCGCCCGAAGCGGAGGGGCGCGATTTGCTGGTCTCGGCCCAAACCGGTTCCGGCAAGACGGTGGCTTATGGCCTGGCGATGGCCGCGACTTTGCTCGAGGGCGATACCCTGCCGCCGGCCGACCTGCCGCTGGCGCTGATCATCGCGCCGACCCGGGAACTGGCGTTGCAGGTGGAGACTGAACTGACCTGGCTTTATGCCCACGCGGGGGCGCGCGTGATGGCGTGTGTCGGCGGCATGGACCCGTTTCGTGAGCGCCGCCAATTGGAACGGGGCGCGCACATCGTGGTCGGCACACCGGGACGCTTGCGCGATCACATGCAGCGCGGCGCCTTGCGGCTCGAAGCGCTCAAGGTCGTGGTGATCGACGAAGCCGATGAGATGCTCGATCTCGGCTTTCACGACGATCTCGAATTCATTCTCAAGGCGACGCCGGAGACGCGGCGCACCTTCATGTTCTCGGCGACCCTGCCCAAACCAATCGTCACGCTGGCGCGCAACTATCAGCGCGACGCCTTCCGCATCGAACTGGCCGCGACCGAAGGCGGCCATGCCGATATCGAATATCGCGCCATCCGCGTCGCCCACGCCAAGGCCGACCGCACCGTGGTCAATCTGCTGCGCTTTCTCGATCCGGTCTGTGCGCTGGTGTTTTGCGCCACCCGCATGGGCGTGCAGAAGCTGGGCGAGGCGCTGGCTTCGCGCGGTTTTGCCGCCGTGTCGCTGTCGGGCGAGATGAACCAGGCCGAACGCAATCGTGCCCTAACGGCCTTGCGCGACGGGCGGGCGCGGGTTTGCGTCGCCACCGATGTCGCGGCGCGCGGGCTCGACGTGCCCAATCTCTCGCTGGTGATCCACGCCGATCTGCCCAACGACTCCGAAGTGCTGCAACATCGCAGCGGCCGCACCGGACGGGCGGGCAAGAAGGGCGTCAGCATTCTCTTGGTGCCGCCATCGCGCCGGCGCAGCGCCGAAGAAATGCTGCATCGCGCCAAGGTGCAATATACCTGGGTTGATCCGCCATCGCCGAAGGCGATTTACACCCAAGACCGCGAACGTCTGCTGGAATCGCCGCTGTTCGCCGAAGAGGGCGATAGCGAAGACGGTGCGATCGCCGCGATGCTGCTCAAACAAAGCTCGCCGCGCAATATCGCCGTGGCGCTGTCGCGGCTCTATCGCCAGCAATTGCCGGTACCGTTCGATCTCGATGAATATGTCGAAGACCAACGCGGTCGTCGCGCCCGTGAAGATGGGCCGCCGCGCGAAAGATTTTCCAAAGACCGGCCGCCGCGCCCGTCGTACGAGCGCAAAGAGCCTTACGAGAAGCGGGAACGCAGCGCCGAGCGCGGTGCCAGACCGGAGCGCGGCCATGCTTTGGCCGGAGGCTCGGCGTGGTTTCGCATCAGCGTCGGGCGCGAGCGCAATGCCGATCCCAATTGGCTGTTGCCGGAAATCTGCCGCCAAGGCGAGGTGACCAAGAAAGAGATTGGTCAGATCCGCATCTTCGAAACCGAAACCCGCTTCGAGCTGGACGCCTCCATCGCTGACGAATTCGCCGCCAAGGTGGCGACGCGCGCCAAGGGCGGGGTGAGTATCACGCCAGCGACCAGCGGCGAGCCGTCGATTGAAGGGGCGCCCGAGGGCGCGCCGGAGCCGCGCAAGCCCGCCTACAAGGCACCGTACAAACCCGCCTACAAGCCCAAGGATAAGGCCGCGTACAAGGGCAAGGCTGCATACAAGGACAAGGCGGCCACGCCCAAACAGCCGCCCGATCCGGAGCGCAAGAAAAAGCGCAAAGAGCGCAAGAAAGCCAAGCGCAAGAAGGGCCTGCTGGAGGTCTAAACGGCCGCTTGCGCGCCTGCTGCAAAGCCGACAAATTCCCTCTATACGAATGGGGTTAACCCCTGGGGAGAGTAGCCATGGCGCCGATTCCGCAGTTTACCGGTCCGATCTATTGCGACACGGCGCACATGCTGTTCGGCCTCCATGAGCCGGTGAATACCATCACCAATGCGGCGATTCTGATCGCGGCGTGGCTCGCGTACCGCTATGTGAAGCGCTCTCAGGTTGGTTTTTCCGGGGGGCTGGTTTTCCTTTTGGTGCTGCTGGTCGCGGTCGGCGTCGGCAGCGCGCTGTGGCACGGCCTCAGAACGTCTTGGGCGCTGGCGCTCGACACTTTGCCGGGCGTGCTGTTCCTGCTGGTGTTGACGTTTTTGTGGATCCGCCAGCTTTACGGTTGGGCGGCCGGCCTTCTCGGCATGGCGCTGATGCTGCTGATTTCGGGCGCGGGGGTCGGCTATTTCGGCAAGTCGCTGGCGGCGATCACGCCGAACCTGCGTTTTGCACCGATGTTCGCGACCGTGGCGGTCGTTGGCGCTCTGATGGTGGCTGGCACTTGGGCCAAGTACGGACGCAGCACTGGCGTTCTGGGCGTGACGATCCTCGCCGTCGGCATCGGCGCGGCGTTCTTTCGCTCGATAGATTTGATCGTGTGCCCTTACGTGCCGTTCGGCACGCATTTCCTCTGGCACATCGGCCTTTCCACCGCGGCGTGTTTGGGGATCGTGCTGATGGTGTGGATGAAGAAGGGCCGGGCGGCGGTCTTGACGTAATCGTCAGCTGGTCAGTTTCGGCAGCATCACGCCATTCGGCATCATATCGTCGGAAGGCGGCGCGCCGTTGAGCTTGCGATAAGCCTTGCGCTCACACACGTTGCGTGTTTCGCCGCGGCAGTAGTCCTTGATAAAGGTCCGGCACGCGGTCTGGTTCACCTTGAAATACTTCTTGAAGAAGCCACAGGTCGGTAGATTCTCGCAGTCGCCGGACATCGTGCCCTCCCTCAAGGGTATTACGCTGTTGTGCTGCAATTTACGCGTGTGCAATTTCTATCCGGTTAACCTGCCTGCCCGCCGCATGCCGGAGACGGCTGGGTCTCACACGTCCACATCGGTCACGAACTGGGCGTTTTCCTGGATAAACTGGAACCGCAGTTCGGGTTTTTTGCCCATCAGACGCTCGACCATGGTGTCGGTGTTGCTTTTTTCGGCGTCGGGGGTGTCGACCCGGATCAGGGTGCGCAGGCCCGGCTTCATGGTGGTTTCTTTGAGCTGCGCCGGCATCATTTCGCCGAGGCCCTTGAAGCGCGACACTTCCACTTTGGCGTTGGATTTGAATTCGGTCTTGAGGAGCTGGTCGCGGTGCTTCTCGTCGCGGGCATAAACCGACTTGGCACCGTGGGTGATGCGATAGAGCGGCGGCATCGCCAGGAACAGATGGCCGTTTTTGATCAGCTGCGGCGCCTCGCGATAGAAGAAGGTGAGCAGCAGCGAGGCGATGTGAGCGCCGTCGACGTCGGCATCGGTCATCACGATGATGCGCTCATAGCGCAGCGCGTCTTCGTTGTACTTGGCGCCAGAACCGCAACCAAGCGCCTGCATTAAGTCCGACAATTCCTGGTTCTGCTGCAGCTTTCCAGCCGCGGCGCTGGCGACGTTCAAAATCTTGCCGCGGAGCGGCAGGATGGCTTGGGTGGCGCGATCGCGCGCCTGTTTCGCCGAACCGCCGGCGCTGTCGCCTTCGACCAGGAAAATCTCGGTGCCTTTGGCGGCGTCGCGCGAGCAATCGGCGAGTTTGCCGGGCAGACGCAGCTTGCGTGTCGCCGCCTTGCGGGCGACTTCTTTTTCCTGCCGCTTCTTCAGGCGGTATTCGGCCTGATCGATGACGTACTCGAGCAGCTTGTCGGCGGTCGCCGGGTCTTCCGCCAGCCAATGGTCGAAGTGATCGTGCACCACATTTTCGACCAGGCGCTGGGCATCGGGCGACGACAGCTTGTCTTTGGTCTGGCCCTGGAATTCGGGTTCACGGATGAACACCGACAAGGTGGCG
The DNA here is from genome assembly GCA_002307725.1 of Alphaproteobacteria bacterium UBA1301. GTDB lineage: Bacteria > Pseudomonadota > Alphaproteobacteria > Micropepsales > Micropepsaceae > Rhizomicrobium. The sequence goes on from DBUB01000010.1 coordinate 289,772, forward strand.
CAAGCCGCCGCCATCACGTCTTCCGGCGTGATCTGGGCTGTCTTCTTGTTGTTGGCGCGTTCGCCATGGGCACGCAAGGACCGCGTCAGCGCGTTGCGCAAGCCCTGTTCGTGGGTGCCGCCGGCGAGCGTCGGGATGGTGTTGCAGTAGCTCTGCAGGAAGGGCTCCATCTCGGGGACCCAGGCCACCGCCCATTCGACCGTGCCTTTGCCGTTGTTCTCGGAGCGGCCGAAGAAGCTGCGCGGCGTGATCGTCGCCTTGCCTTCGATCTCGCTCGCCAGATAATCGGTGAGGCCGCCGGGGAAATGGAAGCTGTCCTCCGCCGGAATGGTTTCGCTGAGCAGCGAAGGATCACACTTCCAGCGGATTTCGACGCCGCGGAACAGATACGCCTTCGACTTCGCCATGCGGTAAAGCCGGGCCGGCGAGAACTGCGGATCGCCGTGGAAAATCTGCTTGTCGGGTTTGAAGGTGGTCATAGTGCCGCGGCGCGAGGCGGGGCCGGTGTCTTTCAGCTTGCCGACCGCAAGCCCACGTTCGAAACGCATCTTGTGGCCGTGTTTGTCGCGGAAGACTTCCACGTCCATCCATTCGGACAGCGCATTCACCACCGAGGCACCGACACCGTGCAGGCCGCCCGAGGTCTCGTAGACTTTGCCGTCGAACTTTCCGCCGGCGTGCAGCGTCGTCATGATGACTTCGAGCGCCGACTTGTTCTTGAACTTGGGATGCGGGTCGACCGGGATGCCGCGGCCGTTGTCGATGATGGTCAGGACGTTGTCGGGCTTCAACTCGATCTCGATGCGGCTGGCATGACCGGCCACCGCCTCGTCCATGGAATTGTCGAGAATCTCCGCCGCGAGGTGGTGCAAAGCGGTCGCATCGGTGCCGCCGATATACATGCCTGGGCGCCGCCGGACCGGCTCCAAGCCTTCCAGAACCTCGATGTCCTTGGCCGTATAGTCCCGGCTGCCTTTGGACGGAACATTGTCAAACAGGTCTTTCGCCATTCTTCACACGCAGTGCTCTAACTCGAATCGGAATCAACCCTAATAGTTGAAAAACGTTCCCCGCGCACGCGTAACGCGGCGTTGGCGAGAACTTTTTTAACGGGTCGACGCTAGAGGTAGATGGCATTTCCGTTTCGCACAATGGGTTCGTTTGCCTGCATGGCTGTCATACCCGACATTATTTCCGCCATATCCGTCCCCAGGCAGGAAGATGCGCGCCACTGCGAGGCGCGGCTGCGGCTGCTGGTCGATACACTTCCCGTCACCATCTATTTCAATCCGATCGGCGTCGCGATCGCCTGTCTTGCGCTGTGGTTCGGCCGTGCGCAATTTGGCGACGTGGCGTTGTGGCGGATGGTGGCGGTGGTGGGGCTGCAGTGCATCGCCTCGACCGGTGCATATGTGGCCTGGCGGCTTTACCGGTTGTTGAACTCCGAAAGCGTGGCGCGCGTACGCCGCGGCCTGATTGCACTGCAGATGGTCGTCGGGCTTTGCTGGGGTGGCGCGGCGTGGCTGTTGTGGATCGAAGGCAATGCCGCAAACAACACTTTCGTCGTCATCATTATGGTGATGGCGTTGTGGGCCATGGCCCTGACGCGTTGTTCGGTGCGCGCGGTTTTCCTGACGGGCATCGCTTCGCTGGCACTGCCGCTGGGTCTGCGGTTGGCGTTATCGCACGACGTCGCTGCGCACGTCTTCTTCGGGTTGTTCCCGATATGGATGTGGTACATGGTTTTTTCCGGCATGGGCGCGCGCAAGCGCGTCGACGATATGCTGGCGGCCCGCTTCGCCCACGAGGACCTTTCGAAGGAACTCGCAACCGCGCGTGACGAAGCGGTGCAGAAGCGCGAAGAGGCCGAGATGGCCAGCAAATCGAAGACCGCGTTCCTCGCCAATATGAGTCACGAGCTGCGCACGCCGCTCAACGCCATCATCGGGTTTTCCGAGATCATCTCGTCGCAGGCTCTGGGGGAAAACAACGCCCGCTATCCCGAATATGCCGGCGACATCCATTCCTCCGGTACGCATCTGCTCAACTTGATCAACGAAATCCTCGACGTCGCCAAGATCGAAGCCGGGCGGATGGAAATCGATCCCAAGCCGTTCGATGTCGAATACGCGCTGGACGCGGTCAAACGCATCATGGCCATCCGCGCCAGCGAAAAGACACTGGAAATTACGTATACGGTCGATCCCCGCCTCGGCGAGATCATCGCCGACGAGCGCGCCTTCCGTCAGATCATGCTCAATCTGTTGTCCAATGCGGTAAAGTTTACGCCGGCAGGCGGGTCTGTCGCAGTCGGTTGCGCCAAGGCGGACGATGGCGGCACGCTGCTTTCGGTCGCCGACACCGGGTCCGGCATTCCCGCTGATAAGCTCGTGCTTTTGTTCAAACCTTTCACTCAGGTCAATAACCGTTTCGACCATCACCACGGCGGCACGGGGCTCGGCCTGGCGCTAGTGCAAGGACTTGCGCGCTTGCACGGCGGACGCGCCTGGATCGAGAGTGTAGAAGGACAGGGCACGACCGTGTTCGTTTACCTTCCGTTAGTAGGTGTTAATTACGAACTAACACGTGCCATGCAATGAAGAATAGGTTTTCTCAGTAAATCTTAACCCTCAGACTCTAGCATCGTTGCACGACGATCGGGGCTAAAAGGGGAAAACCCGTGGAGCTTATCAAGCAATTGCGCAGTCAGAGAAGCACCGATGTGCGGGTTCTGAAAGCGCAGTTGGACCTGACATCGCAAACCGTGCGTTCGACGCGACTTTCGTCGCCGTTCTGGGCGCTTGCCATCGCATGGCTCGGTTCCGACAGCTTCGGCCTGTTCGGACATGCCAGCTTCAACGTTGCGGTCTTCGTGCCGGTGATCGTATCGGCGACGATGATTTTGTCAGCCTCGGTGGTGTCGATCTACCAGTACGACACGTCGGACTCGAACGAATACGATCGCACCCGTCCGTGGTTCTCGCGCATCGTCGCCATGCAGGCGATCATCAGCGCCGCCTGGGGCCTTGCTCCGTGGCTGCTGTGGGACCCGACCTCGATCCTCAACCATATCTATCTCGGCGGCATGACCGCGGCCATGCTGGCGATGCTGGTGGTTTCGCGTTCGAGCCACATGGACATGTTCTTGGCTTCGATCGCGCCGTTGACGCTGATGAGCTCCTTGCGTTTCCTGCTCGGCCACGACGTCATAGATTTGGGTATTGCGCTGATCATTCCAGCCTTTGCCGCCCAGCTTCTGGTCGATGGCCGCCGCCTGATGCACCGCCTCGACGAGGACTCCCGCCTCAGGTTCCAGGTGGAAGATTTGGCGCGCGAACTCGAAGAAACCCGCGACGACGCGCTCCGGAAGAGGTTTGAAGCCGAAACCGCCAACGCGTCCAAAACCGCATTCCTGGCCAACATGAGCCACGAGCTGCGCACGCCGCTGAACGCCATTCTGGGTTTCTCCGAAATTATCGCCCAGGAATGCTTCGGGCCGGTCGGATCGGCGCGGTACAAGGAATATGCCGGCGACATTCATTCGTCGGGCGCACATCTGCTTTCGCTCATCAACGATCTGCTCGACGTCGCCAAGATCGAAGCCGGCAAGATGGAAATATCGCCGCATCCGATCGATGCGCACCGCACCTTCGACATCGCTCTCAAGCTGATCGGTGCCAAGGCGCGCGAGAAAAAGCAGGAACTGGTCATCACCATCATGCCGGATGCGCCGCCGCTCTACGCCGACGAACGTGCCCTCAAGCAAATCCTGATCAATATTGTGTCCAATTCCGTGAAGTTCACGCCCGAAGGCGGCAAGATCTCCGTCACCGCGAGTGCGGCCAGCGGTGGCGGCTTCCAGATCGTTTGCGAAGACAACGGTCCGGGCATTGCGCGCGAAAAGCTCGATAAGATCTTCACGCCGTTCAGCCAGGTCGACAACCGTTACGACCGTCAGGCCGGTGGCACGGGATTGGGGCTGGCGCTGGTGCGCGGCCTCGCTGAACTGCACGGTGGCAGGGCCTGGCTGGAAAGCGAATACGGCAAGGGCACGCGGTCTTACGTTGTGCTGCCGGCCGAACCTCCGAAGCAGGCCGAACAAGCTGCCTGAGAGTAAGAGTGGGGGCTCGACATGCACTGGAGAACACCGTTTCCGCCGAAGCGTCTTTCGGTACTGGCCGAACTCCTTGCCGTTGTGCGCAGCGCGCTCCATCCTGAGCAGGTGATGACCGGCAAGCCCGCCGAATTACCCGACGAACTGCCCGACGAACTGCCGCCCACCGTTGTGGCGGACGAAACCTCTGCCATCCCTTGATCCGTACGAGGCCGCGGTGGAAGAAGTGGACGTGAACAGGCGGCGGCCGGTCAGGCTACGGTCTTGCGCGGAGCGAGTTTCCGGATGACGTCCGCTTCCTGGATCATTGCCTGAAACGAGGTCCCTACGCCCGATTGGCCGAGTTTGCCCGCGGCGGCGCCGAGACGGCCCTCGAACACCGCGGCAATCGCGTCGGTGACGGCGAGCCCGAAATGCATCAGCGCCGAGGTGTCGCGATAACAGTTCTGATTGCAGGCGGTGCAGCGGTCGGTGTGGTTGGGAATGGTATCGAAATCGAACACCGATCCCATCGGCTCGCTCCACGCCTCGCAGCGCCAAAGTTGCAGGTTCCAATCGAGATAGAAATACTTGCGGCCACCGACGCAGGCGATTTTCTGCTCCTCGCCACGGGCGAAGCGGCGCAAATCTTCCAACGCGGCGACGGGGTTCATCACCATGAAGCGCTTCTTCAGCGCCAGGATCGCGTCGATCGCCTGTTCGAGTTCGGTGCCGGTGAAATCGACCAGCTCGGAGTCCGGATTGAACACCAGCGATGACGACCCGAACGGTTCTTTGCGCGGATAGGAGAAGCTCACCGCGTCGCAGCCGACGTAATCCAGGATCTCCGGCAGGCGCGAGAAATCGACCAGCTTGGACACGGTCACGACGGCGACGGTCGGAAGACCGGCCGCCTTGGCGATGGCGACGGATTTCTTGACGCGTTCCACGACGCCTTTGAGGCCGCGGTTTTTCTCGTGCGTGGGGATGTCGTGGCTGTCGAGCGAGAACAAGAGGGTGGCGAGCCCGGCCGCAATCAACTTCTCAATCTTGGCGGGGAGCAGCCAGCCGTTGGAAATCATTGCCGGGCGCATGGCGTTGCGGGTGATCGCGGCAGTCATCTCGAAGAGGTCCGGGTGCAGTAGCGGTTCACCGCCCTGGAAGTTCACGTAGCGGACGCCGCGCCGGTAGAGAATCGGCAATGCTGCGATGAACTTGTCTTTGTCGAGGTAGTGGCGATCGGTGACGATCTGCTTGTCGCGGGCGAAGCAGCAGAAGTTGCAGGTCGCCTGGCAAACGTTGGTGACGGACACATCGCATACCGACGGGACCAGGCCTTTCACCCAGCGGCCGATCGTGGTTCCCGACTCAACGACCTTGTACAACGAAAATCCCCTGCCAATTCAACACGCCGCCGCCATGTTTTTGCGCCGCCAGGAAGTCCTCTCCCATTGGCCTTATGTCGCGTCCGCGCAAGTTACAATCAATCAATCGCCGCGAAAACCCCTGGCGTTCAGGGCCTTTCCGACGCATCGTTGCGGCACAGGGGGACCATATGGATCGCAGGGATTTTATCAAAGTGTCATTTGCGTCGCTGGCGATAACCGGCGCGAGGGCTGACGGTGTGCCGGGCGAAATCAGTGCGGAAGAAATACGCGCCGCACGGTTTCCAGCCGATTTTCTGTGGGGAACCGCAGCCTCGGCCTATCAGGTCGAAGGTGCCTGGGACGCCGACGGCAAGGGACCGTCGATTTGGGACCGTTACGCCCATGCCGGACGACTGGCGAACAAAGCGACCGGCGATGTGGCCTGCGACCAGGTTCATCGTTTCAAATCCGACATCGCCCTGATGAAGCAGCTTCATCAAAAAAGCCATCGCTTTTCGATTTCCTGGCCGCGGGTGCTGCCGTCGGGGACGGGCGCGGTGAATCAGAAGGGGCTCGACTATTACCGCCGCTTCGCCGATGCGCTGCTGGAAGCTGGCATCCGTCCGTTCTGCACGCTCTATCATTGGGATTTGCCGCAGGCGCTGGAAGACAAGGGCGGCTGGCCCAATCGCGATTTGGCTGGCTGGTTCGCCGATTATGCCGGGCTGATGGCCAAACACCTTGGCGATCGCATTACCGTCTGGGCGCCATTCAACATGCCGTGGGATATCTCGCGCGGCGGCTACGGAACCGGTTTTGCAGCGCCGGGCAAGAAGGACTTCGCTCTGTTCTGGAAGGCCGCCCACACCGTCGCGCTGGCGCACGGACAGGCGCATCGCGCTTTGAAGGCCGCTTCGTCGAAGGCCATGGTCGGCAGCGCCTATGAGCAGGAACCGGCGATCGCCAAGTCCGACAGCGAAGCCGACCGCGCCGCCACGGCTCGGTATGATGCCTTCCACAACCGGTTCTTCATCGATGTGGCGATGCACGGCCGCTATCCGGGAACATATGTCGGCGAAAAGCAGCTTGCGCTGATGGGGTTCGCGCCCGGCGACGAAAAAATCCTGCAAGTTCCGTTCGATTGGGTGGGCGTGCATTACTATCTCAGGCTGATGATTTCCGACGCCGGTCCGGTCGCCGCCGACAATCTCGATCCGCTGGCTGGCGTGCGCGTCGAACTGCCGAACCAGGGGCCGAAGACGCACGTCGGCTGGGAGGTGTGGCCGAACGCCTTCTATGACATGCTGATGCGGGTCAAGCGCGACTATGGCAATCCCGTCATCGAAATCACCGAAACGGGGCTGCCCTATCCCGAGACCGTGTCCGACCAGATTCACGATACCGAGCGGGTGCAATGGTACCGCCAGCACCTCGCTGCCATGGCGCGCGCCATCAAGGACGGCGTACGTGTGCGCGCCTATCACGCCTGGACGCTGATGGATAATCTCGAATGGCAGTGGGGATACGGGCGGCGCATGGGGTTGTTTTACACCGATTTCGCCACCCAGAAACGGACGCCGAAGGATTCCGCGCTATGGTACGCCCGCGTCGCGGAAACGGGAAGGTTGGACGGCTAGATGCGCAAGGCAATGCTCTCGGCGCTGTGCGCCATTGCGGTTTTCGGCGGCGCCATGGCAGCCGATATCGGTTATCGCAAATTCGACGGCATGCTGCCCGGCACCGAGCCGCAATTGTTCGCTCCGGATGTGTTCGTCGCCGACAAATCCTATATCGGCTATCAGTCGCTGAGGGGCGATGCATTTCTCTACGCCGTCACCGACCGCGAATGGATGTCGAGCGCGCTTTATATCCGCGTCGCCGACAAGCCGTTCGAAGCGCGGCGGCTCGATCTGTTGCACAGTTCCTGGGAAGGCGAACCGTTCATCAGCGCCGACGGCAAACGGCTTTATTTCACCGCCATCCTGCCGCCCGGCGACAAGCCATGGCATTCGGACCTTTATGTCGCGATGCGCCAAGGCGAGGGCTGGGGGGCAGCGAAGCCGCTACCAGCGCCGGTCAATACCGCGGCCAGCGAATGGCACGTTTCGCTGACCGCCAAAGACGTGCTCTATTTCTGTTCCGAGCGCGACGGCGGGCGGCTCAAGGGCGACATCTTCCGCGCCGTGCCGGTTGGCGGTTCGTATCGCGTCGAAAAACTGCCGGACACGGTCAACACGGCGGCGAACGATTGCGATCCGCTGATCGCGCCCGACGAAAGCTGGCTGATCTTCCATTCCGACCGGCCCGGCGGGTTCGGCGCGCACGATCTCTATATCAGCTTCCGCGACCACGCCGGACATTGGAGCCAAGCGGTGAACATGGGGCCGCGGATCAATACGAGCGCCTGGGAAATGGCGCCCTCGCTGACGCCTGATGGCAAATACCTGATGTTCGTGCGGCGCAAGGCGTTCGTTACCGCCGAGCCGTCGCGCATCTGGTGGGTCTCGGCTGCGATTATCGAAGGCTACCGGACGAAAGCGAAATAAGTGGCTACTTCTTGATCTCGTAGTGGATCGACGAGAACGTCACCGTCATGCCGCCGCCGGTCGGCGATTGCGCCAAGAGGCCGGTCTTGAGATGGGCAAGATCGCCGCCGAGGGTGAAGGCGCGCAGCATGGTCCAGCTCACGCCGTCGTGCGAGGCGTTGAAGAAGATGGCGGTTCCGGCGCGGTCGATCCGGAAATAGAGCGCACCCTCGGGCGCGGCAAATTCGGTATAGCTGTCGTCGGAGCGGCCTTTGTTGACCACCATCACGACCTGAAGCTTGCCGTCGCCATTCGCATTTTCCAGGCACAGCTTGGCCCAATTGTCATTGTCGACGAAGACGGTGAGCGCCCCCGAATCCCAGCGTGATTTCGGCGTCAGCGCGACCTTGGCGGAAAGCGTGAAATCGCGCGGGCCGGGCCGGACCAGCAGCGTCGGCGCGTTGTCGTCGATCTGGGTTGGATCCCACGGCGGCACGAACCAGTTGGTCTTGGGACCGGCGGCGATGGTGAGACTGTCGGGACCGGTCGCGGTCCAGTTGACCGGCGGATTGCGAATATCGAATGGCACGGGCAGGGCGGTGAAGGCGGGCCCGGCCGCAGCGGCGGCGACGAAGGCGAAGATTGCGATGGCGGCGGAACGAAACATGAGGCCCTCCCGGTGATTTGTTTTGCCGGGACGATAGACGCATCGCGCCCGTTCGTCATGGGCCTGGAAGCTGCGAAAAATCGCTTGCCGGTGCGCTGCACCACCAGTTGTGCCCAGATGGGGATGTGTATAGAATTGTATTACGGTACACATAAGGCCATCCACCATGCGCACCAATATCGAAATCGACGACGTTTTGCTGACCGATGCCATGGCCGTCTCGGGCCATCTGACCAAGAAGGCGACGGTGGAAGAGGGCTTGCGCCTGCTGGTGCGGATACGGCGGCAGGTCAAGGCGCTGGTGGAGATCAAGGGGCTGGGCTGGGCTGGCGATCTGGACCGGATGCGCCGCGGCCGGACTGTGAGCGGGCTCAAGTGATCCTGGTCGACAGTTCGGTGTGGATCGCGCATCTCAAGGGGCGCGCCACGGCCGCAACGCGCAAGCTGGAAGAGGCGGCAGCCCGCGAGCCGCTTCTGGTTGGCGATCTGATCCTGTTGGAAGTATTGCAGGGCGCGCGGGATAAGACCCATGCGGCGCGGATCGAGCGGGCCTTGCGCGAATACGCCGTGGTGCCGCTGTTGGGGTCCGATGTGGTCGTGCAGGCGGCGAAGAACTACCGCAAGCTTCGCACGCTGGGCATTACCATCTGCAAAACGGCCAATCTCATCATCGGCACCTTCTGCATCGAACACCGCCATACCCTGCTGCACGCCGACCGCGACTTCGGTCCGATGCGGGAGTATTTGGGGTTGAGGGTGGCGTAGCAACTGGTTCCCAAAAACGCCCCCCGGAGAAAACTCCGGGGGGACGCAGGTTATTCCAGACCTTTCTTCCGGCGCTGTGACCGGGTGACCTCTTTGATGAGGCGGCCCCAGGCGCGTTCGTCTTCCCGGCGCAGTTTGACATCGCGGCGCCGCTCGCTGGATTCGGCCTCACGTTCGAGCTTGCGATAATGTTCGAGGCGTCCGGCGTCGATGGCGCCGGATTGCACCGCCTGTTTGACGGCACAACCGGGTTCGGCTTCGTGCCGGCAGTCGTGGAAACGGCATTGTCCCGCGAGCATCGCGATATCTTCGAAGACGGCATCGAGGCCGTGATCGTCGACCAGTTGCAGCTCGCGCATCCCCGGCGTGTCGAGCAGAAGCCCTCCGGCCGGCAACGCGATGATCTGCCGATGGGTGGTGACGTGACAGCCACGGCCGTCACTCTGCCGGACTTGACCGGTCGCCATCCGGCTCTCGCCGATCAAGGCATTGATCAGCGAGGATTTGCCGACACCGGACGAACCGACGAACGCCGCCGTTTCATTCGCGCCAATGCCGGAGCAGAGCGCTTCGACGCCTTCCGAGAGCAACACACTCGTCACGTACACCGGAACGCCGGGGCACCGCTTGCCGACCTCGGCGGCGCGGGCGGCGCCATTTTCGGCGATGTCCGCTTTGTTGAGCACGACGGACGGCTCGGCGCCGCTTGCCCAGATGCGGGCGACATACCGTTCGATCCGATTGATATTGAAATCGGCGTCGAGGCCGCAGACGACAAAGACCCGGTCGATGTTGGCCGCCACCGCCTGGATGCGGGTTTGGCGTCCGGCGGCACCGCGGGTGAAAACCGTGCGCCGTTCCAGCACACGCTCGATAATCGTGGTGTGACCGGCGGCCGGCTCACTTTTCAAAATCACCCAGTCGCCGACGCAGGGGTGACTGTCTGGCATGGCACGAAGCCGTCCGGAAAGTTGCGCGGTCCCGGCGGATCTGGCGGACCAGACTTCGTATAGGTTGCGATGCTCGGCGGCGATCCGCGCCACGACCGGTTCGTATCCGTCAGAGGGGCGAAGCTGTTGTTGAAAGAACGGGCCAAAGCCCAGAGTAGTCAGGTTGTGCACGACAGAGTTCTCCGCGTGCGCGTTTTCGCGCACGCAATCGCATGCAGGGCGCAGAGACGCGCCAGCGCGACATGCGGATTGGATCAATGATGAAGCGATGCGGCGCGACCGGCGCGCCGCCTATCTTCACGCAAGATCAGCAAGGAGAACGATAAACATACACCCTCTACTGGAGCCGATTGCTCCGTCGAACCCAGATAATACCGCAGCGCGGACGGATCAATAGCGGGCGTGCCGAACGCAAGGGCGGCGTTGCAAAACGGTATCAGGTCCGGTGCATCCCATACCAAAAGGCCCCGGTGTTTCCACCAGGGCCCTCGGCACTCTCACGTTCAGGAGAACGTCAGCCAAAAAGTCTTAGACCGAATAGTACATCTTGAACTCGATCGGATGCGGCGTGTGTTCGAAGGCGTAGACTTCTTCCATCTTGAGCTCGATGTAGCTGTCGATGAAGTCGTCACTGAACACGCCGCCCTTCTTGAGGAAGGCGCGGTCGGCGTCGAGAGCATTCAGCGCGTCGCGGAGCGAACCGCAGACGGTCGGGATCTTCTTCAGCTCTTCCGGCGGCAGGTGATAGAGGTCCTTGTCCGACGGATCGCCGGGGTGGATCTTGTTCTCGATGCCGTCGATGCCGGCGAGCAGCATCGCCGCAAACGCCAGGTACGGGTTCGAGCCGGCGTCCGGGAAGCGCACTTCGACGCGCTTGCCCTTGGGGCCGGGCGCGAACGGAATGCGGCACGAGGCGGACCGGTTGCGGGCCGAATAGGCCAGCAGCACCGGAGCTTCGAAGCCGGGGATCAGACGCTTGTAGGAGTTGGTCAGCGGGTTGGTGATCGCGTTCAACGCCTTGGCGTGCTTGATGATGCCGCCGATGTAGTAGAGCGCGGTGTCCGACAGATCAGCGTAGCCCGAACCGGCGAACAAAGGCTTGCCGCCCTTCCAGATCGACTGGTGGACGTGCATGCCCGAGCCGTTATCGCCCGCCATCGGCTTCGGCATGAAGGTCGCGGTCTTGCCGTAGGCCGCCGCCACCTGATGCACGATGTACTTGTAGAGTTGCAGGTTGTCGGCCGCCTTGATCAGCGTGTTGTACTTGCAGCCGAGTTCGTGCTGGGCCGAGGCCACTTCGTGATGGTGCTTTTCCGGGTCGATGCCGAGGTCGCCCATGATGGCGAGCATTTCGCCGCGGATGTCTTGCGCGCTGTCGACCGGCGGGACCGGGAAGTAGCCGCCCTTGACCGCCGGGCGGTGGCCGAGGTTGCCGGCTTCGTATTCGGTGCCGACGTTCCACGAAGCTTCTACCGAGTCGATCGAGTAGAAGGCCTTGTTCATCGTCGAGTCGAAACGCACGTCGTCGAAGATGAAGAACTCGGCTTCCGGGCCGAAGAAGGCGGTGTCGCCGATACCCGACGACTTTAGATAGGCTTCGGCGGCCTTGGCGATCGAACGCGGGTCGCGGCCGTAGCGCTGGCCGGTGGTCGGCTCGATCACGTCGCAGGTGACGACCAGCGTCGTCTGGGCGAAGAAGGGATCGATAAAGGAGGTGCTGAGGTCCGGCACCAGCGTCATGTCGGAGTCGTTGATCGACTTCCAGCCGGCGATCGACGAGCCGTCGAACATCAGGCCTTCGGTCAACGTTTCTTCATCGATCTGCGACAGATCGAACGTGACGTGCTGCCACTTGCCGCGCGGATCGGTAAAGCGCCAATCGACGAACTTCACCTCTTTCGTTTTGATCAGATCCAGAATTTCTTTTGCCGTAGCCATGTTCTCGTCTTTCCCCTTCCAAATTGGGTGTGATTGCTCGCCGTAGTCAGTTACCAAACTAGATGGCGTCCGTCCCGCTTTCGCCGGTACGGATGCGGATTGCTTCCTCGACATTGAGGATGAAGATCTTGCCGTCGCCGATGCGCCCCGTACGAGCCGCCTTCTGGATCGCGTCTATCGACGCTTGCAGCCGGTCCTCACCGATCACGATTTCGATCTTCACTTTTGGCAGGAAGTCCACGACGTATTCTGCGCCGCGGTAGAGCTCGGTATGTCCCTTCTGCCGGCCAAAGCCTTTGGCTTCTGTCACCGTAATGCCCTGGACGCCGACTTCCTGCAGCGCCTCCTTTACCTCATCGAGCTTGAAGGGCTTGATGATGGCCTCGATCTTTTTCATTCAGCACTCCTTGCGCCGTCATTTGCGCCGTTAAGGAAATAGCAGGGGTTATGCCAACTTGCAGCTACGTAAAAGCTAACAAAAACAAGGGGGTTACCAGACCAATTTGTTTCATGCCTCCGGGACTGCACAAATTTTGATCTTTGTGCACAACGGATGAGCAAAGTTCAAGGTCGGGTTTGCCCGAATTTTCGACTATTCCGCCTCCACGCCCAGCTTCCGCCGCCAGCATTGCAAACCCCGCACCAACAGGAAGCGCCGGTCATTTTCGCCCCCAAAAAGGCGACAAGGCGGGCCGGTTCGTCCGCTACAAACGCTGGAACCCGACGTATAGTCCGCCCATGCTCGAACCTCCGCATGAAATCATCACTGTCGCCGAAATGTATGCGGCCGACCGGTTTGCCGCCGAACAAGGCGTGCCCACACTAAGTTTGATGGAATATGCCGGCCGCGCCGTCACCGACGAGGTGTTGCGGCTGAAGCCCAAACCGTGTCCGGTCGCGGTGCTGTGCGGGCCGGGCAACAACGGCGGCGACGGCTTCGTGGTGGCGCGGCTCCTCAAGGCGCGCGGCTGGCCGGTGACAGTAGCGCTGCTCGGCGAACGGGCACATCTCAAAGGCGATGCCGCCGTCAATGCCGGCCGCTGGGATGGCGAGATCGTGCCACTTGCGCCCGATGTGCTGAACGACGCCGAGGTGGTGGTTGATGCGCTCTACGGGGCTGGGCTGTCGCGTCCGCTCGAAGGCGTCGCACGCGCGACGGTGATCGCGCTCAACGCTTCCGCCGCCGACGTGGTGGCCGTGGATGTGCCAAGCGGGCTGCATGGCGATCTTGGGCGTTCACTGGACGGGCTTTGTGTCGCGGCGGATGTAACGGTGACGTTCTTCCGCCTCAAGCCGGCGCATGTGCTGATGCCGGGGCGGATCGCTTGCGGGCATGTGGTGCTGGAGCAAATTGGCATTCCCGATGCGGCGTTGGAAAAAATCGCGCCGAAGATCTTCGTCAATGGCAAACGGCTATGGGGCAGGGCCTATCCCAAGCCCGAGCCGCTGGCGCACAAATATGCCCGTGGCCATGCCGTGGTGGTATCCGGTCCAGCCCATGCGACGGGGGCTGCAAGGCTGGCGGCGCGCGGGGCATTGCGCATCGGGGCAGGGTTGGTCAGCGTGGCGAGCCCGCGCGAGGCAGTGGAGATCAACGCCGCCCATCTCACCGCGATCATGGTCAAGCCGTTTGAGGGCTCTGCGGGGCTGGCGGACCTGCTTCGGGACAAGCGCCTCAACGTGGTCGCCATCGGGCCCGGCTGCGGTGTTGGCGAAGCGACAAAGGACCTCGTGGCCGTTGCCTTGAACAAGCAATGTGTGCTCGATGCCGATGCGCTGACCTCGTTCCAGGGTGATCCGGCTTACCTGTTCCGTAAGCTTCATCCCGGCACGGTGCTGACGCCGCACGAAGGCGAATTTGAGCGGTTGTTTCCCAGCTTGCTGACCAAATCATCAAACCGCATCGAAGCGGCGCGTGCCGCCGCGGCCGAAGCCGGATGTGTCGTGCTGCTGAAAGGGCCCGATACCGTCGTGGCGGTCCCCGACGGGCGTGTGTCGGTCGCCACCAACGCGCCGCCATGGCTGGCGACAGCCGGATCTGGCGATGTGCTGACGGGCTTCATTCTTGGCCTCCTGGCGCAACATATGGAACCGTTCCTGGCCGCTTCGGCGGCGGTGTGGATGCACGGCCTCGCCGCCATGCATTTCGGTCCCGGCCTGATCGCCGAAGATCTGCCGGAACAATTGCCCGCACTTCTGCGGCGCCTTTACGAAGAGATTTAGCTCCATGATTCCCAATTGGTTGAAATACGCCCGCGAATTGCAGGCCGCGGCGCAGACCGGGCTGACTTACGCTGCCAACAAATATGAGAAGGATCGCTACGAGCATCTCGGTGACCTCGCGGCGCGTATGATGGTGGAAGGCTCGGGCGAGCCGATGGCGCTGGTCAAAGGCGCGTTCGCCGAGCAGAAGGGCTATTGCACGCCCAAGGTCGACGTGCGCGGCTGCATCTATCGCGAAGGCGAAGTTCTTCTGGTCAGTGAACTGGCCGATGGCGGGCGTTGGACGTTTCCCGGCGGCTTCTCCGATCCCAATGAAGGCCCCAGCGAAAGCTGCATCCGCGAGGTTGCCGAAGAGGCTGGGCTGATCGTCAAAATCACCAAGCTGTGCGGCATCTACGACCGCGACAAACGCGGCGGTACCAGCCCCTATCCGTTCCATATCTACAAGCTGTTTTTCCTCTGCGAGGTCACCGGCACCTGCGTGCAATCCGAGCTTGAGACCGGCGCTCCCAAGTGGTTCCCGGTTGACGCGCTGCCGGAGCTTTCCATCGACCGCACCAGCCCCTGGCACGTCGCGCGCATGTACGAGCATTTCCAGCATCCGGAGATGGCGGCGGATTGGGATTAATAGAGCAACCCCTCCGTGAGGGAGGGTGGTAGGGAGGGCGAGCGGTTCACATCACCGGCCGTTAAAACCAAATGCAAAACATTCTTATCCGTCGCATCGAGCAAGCCGATCTTCCGGCGCTGCTCGCGATCTACAATCATTATGTCGCAACCACCGCGATCACCTTCGATCTCGAACCGAAAACGCTGGTGCAGCGCCAGAAGTGGCTCGACGGTTTCGCGCCCGCTGGGCGGCACCAGTGTTTTGTGGCGGTGCAGGACGGCGAGGCGATCGGCTGGGCGTCGACCGGCAAGTTCCGCGAGAGGGCGGCCTATGACGGTACGGTGGAAACCAGCATCTACCTTAAGCCCGACACCCACGGCCACGGCCTTGGCCGGCGCCTATTCGAGACCCTGTTTGCCGCCCTCAGCCACGAGGATGTTCATGCCGCCATCGGGGTTATCACCCTGCCGAACGCGCCGTCGGAGGGCTTGCACCGGGCTTGCGGCTTCGAATTGGTAGGGACCCTCAAGGAAGCCGGGCGCAAGTTTGGCCGCTTCTGGGACATCGGCCTGTACCAAAAGGTGTTCTGACGCACTCCCGAAGGCGGCGGTTGCGGGCCGGAACTGCCCTTTTTCCCATTCCAAGCGCCCGGTCCCGCCTTGGGCTGGCCCCTGGACCGGTTAATCCCCGGAAGTTGTTGTCGCGCTTGGCCTTGGGGTGGACAACGGGCCTAGCGGTGCCCGTAATCCCCTGCTATAGCGGCGCCCTTCCGCTGGACCGGTTGATCGGATTGGCCTAGGGGAGGCCCGTACGCGGGCGTGGCGGAACTGGCAGACGCACTCGGTTTAGGTCCGAGCGCCGCAAGGCTTGTGGGTTCAAATCCCTCCGCCCGCACCACGCTTCGCTCGCGATAGGGAGAAGCGTGTCCGGCGCAGCAAGTTCGGCGAAGCCGGGCCGGGTGGCCGCGAGCTACGCATGGCAAGCCAGCCTTCGCGCACGACAAAAGGTGCGAGGCTGGGTCAGGAAGTTTGGGAAGAAAAGATATGCAGATTACCGAGACCGTCTCCGAAGGCCTGCGCCGCGAATATAAGGTGGTCGTGGCCGCGTCCGATCTGGACAGCCGCCTTACCGGCAAGATCGAAGAGATCAAGCCGAAGCTGAGTCTCAAGGGCTTTCGCCCCGGCAAGGCGCCGATCTCCTATTTGAAGAAAACCTTCGGCAAGTCGATGATGGGCGAGATCGTCGAAGCGGCCATCAACGAAGGCAGCCAGAAGGCGGTCAACGACAATTCGCTGAAAGTGGCGTTTCCGCCGCGCATCGAAGGCCTCGACGACCAGCAGGCTGTGCAGGCCGTGGTCGACGGCAAGGCCGATCTCGAATTCAAAGTCGTCGTCGACCTGATGCCCGATTTCGAACTCGCGGATGTGTCGAAGCTCGAAGTCGAGAAACTGGTCTCCGACGTCGGTGACGAAGACATCGAAGAATCGTTGAAGCACATCGCCGAACAGTCGCGCACTTATTCTTCGCGCGAAGAGGGTGCCGCGGCCGAATCGGGCGATGCGGTGCTGATCGATTTCGTCGGCACCATCGACGGCGAAGAATTCGCGGGTGGCAAGGCCGAAGGCTTCAACCTGACGCTCGGCTCCGGATCGCTCATCCCCGGCTTCGAAGACCAGCTCATCGGCGCCAAGAAGGACGAGGCGCGCGACGTCAAGGTTCCGTTCCCGGCCGATTACCAGGAAGCCTCGCTGGCCGGTAAAGACGCCGTCTTCGCGGTGACCGTGAAGGACGTCAAGAAGCCCGACGAACTGAAAATCGACGACGACTTGGCGAAGACCCTCGGTCTCGACAGCCTCGGCACGCTGAAGGAACGCGTCAAGGACCAGCTCAAGCGCGACTATGCGCAGGCCAGCCGCCTGCACCTGAAGCGCCGCATCCTCGATGCGCTCGACGCCCAGCATTCCTTCTCGCTGCCGCCGACCATGGTCGAAGGCGAGTTCAATGGCATCTGGCGCCAGGTCGAAGCCGAACTGAAAAAGGAAGGCCGGAGCGCCGAGGACGAAGGCAAGTCCGACGAGGATCTGAAGAAGGAATATCACGAGATCGCCGAGCGCCGCGTGCGTTTGGGTCTGGTGCTGGCCCGCATCGGCGAGCAGAACGGTCTCACCGTGACGCCGGAAGAAGTCCAGCGCGCCATTGCAACCCGCGCTCGCCAGTTCCCCGGTCAGGAGCAGCAGGTGTTCGAGTTCTATGCCCGCAACGCCCAGGCCCAGGCCGAAGTCCGCGCCCCGATCTTCGAGGACAAGGTCGTCGATTTCATCGCCGAACTGGCTCAAATCCGCGAAACCAAGGTCGACCGCGCCACGCTGTTCCTCGACCCCGACGAGGCGATGGAAAAGCTGAAGGAAAAGAGCGAATAATTTTCGTTCACGTAAATATGAAGAGGGCGCCCGGCAACGCGGCGCCCTTTTTATTCCGGGAAAATGTGATGCGATACAGTTCCGCCATATAGTTGCGGCCGCGCGTCGCGGTATTTGGGATTTCTACTATTCGCACTGCATTCGTCACGAGTATGTGACCCATGCGGATGTAACTGCATCCTTTTAATGACGCTGCTGCATCCTATCTGTGCATTTGTAAACCGCACAGAAGGGAAAACAGCATGTCTCGCATTACGTCCGTTGTTGCCGGAGCCATCGTAGCCGCCGCGTTGTCGTTCGCTTCCGCCGGAGCTGATCCGGCCACCATCACCATGTCCGCCACCGCGCCGACCGAGACCGGCATGTATCAGGTGAAGGCCGTCAAAGTGGCGTTCGCCGACGTCGACCTCAGCACCGCTCAAGGTGCTGCCGTACTGCTTGATCGCATCGATGCCGCCGCGCGGATGATTTGTGGTGAGCGCGCCGGGCGCACAATGGATGAAGCGCGCGCGAAGATTTTCGCGACTTGCCGCACCCGCGCCGTACACTATGCGGTTAAGGACGTGGACGCGCCGCAACTGACGCAACTTACTGCCGTGCGTTGAGGGGTCGTGACGGAAAAGGGCGTTTTCCCCTCCCAGGAGCGCCCCTTTCTTTTACGCGCGATTTTACCAGCGCTGATGCACCTGCGGTGCGATAAGGCGGTCGTAGATCGCGCGCACCGCTGCCATCGTTTCGGCTGACAGCGCGGGCAAGGCCGCTGCGGCGGCATTCGATTTCGCCTGTTCGGCATTGCGCGCGCCGGGGATCACCACCGTCACCGCCGGGTCCATCAAAATCCAGCGCAGCGCGAACTGGGCCATGCTGGCGCCTGGCGGCACCAGCTCCTTCAATTCCGCTACCGCCTCAAGCCCGATTTCGAGCGGCACGCCGGCGAAAGTCTCACCGACATCGAAGGCCTCGCCGTGACGATTGAAGGCGCGGTGGTCGTCGGCGGCGAATTTTGAAACCGCCGTGATTTTGCCGGTGAGCAGACCGCTGGCCAGCGGTACGCGTGCGATCACCGCGATGTTCTTGCGCGCGGCTTCTTTGAAGAACAATTCCGCCGGGCGCTGGCGGAAGATGTTGTAGATGAGCTGGATCGAAACCACGCCAGGGAATTCGATCGCCTTCAGGGCCTCTTCGACTTTTTCGACGCTGACGCCATAGGCCTTGATTTTGCCGGACGCCTGCAACGCATCCATCGCCGCGAACAGCTCGGGGCGATACAGCGCGTCCACTGGCGGGCAGTGGAGTTGCAAAAGGTCGAGGCTCTCGATGCCGAGATTGGCGAGGCTGCGGTCGATGAAGGCTTCCAGGTTTTTCCGGTTGTAGCCGTCCGCCGTGTGCGGATTGAGCCGGCGCCCCGCCTTGGTCGCCACGAAGGGCCGCGGGCCGGAACGTTCCTTCAGCACCTCGCGGATGATGGTTTCGGAGCGGCCGTCGCCGTAAACGTCGGCGGTGTCGATGAAGGTGACCCCGGCATCGAGCGCGGCATGCAGCGCGGCGCGGCCGTCTGCCTCGCTGACATCGCCCCAGGCCGAGCCGATCTGCCAGGCGCCGAAACCGATCTCGCTGACGGGCAGCGAAAGTTTGCCGAACGAATGCAGACGCATGACGACCTCACGGCAAAAATTGCGCTGCAGGGCTAGCAGCACGCGGCGTGTCCGGCAAGCGCGCGGGGCGGCGCTGTCTACTTCAGGTGTTTGTCGAAGAACTTGACGATCACGGCGGTGGCTTCTTGCGCCTCGGGAAGGTTGGCCTCATCGATGAAGCCGTGCCACATGCCATCCCAGACATGCAGTTCGGCATCGACACCGGCCTTCACCAATTCGCGGTGAGTGTTGGCCGCGGTGCTCAAATCCTCGGAACGAGTGCCGGTGATCAGGAGCGTCGGCGGAAATGCCGCCAGGATCTTGGGCGAAACGACTGGCGACATCAGCGGCGTGCTCATGTCGGTCGCGCCGTAATAGAGCTTCTCGTCGATCTTGGGCCCGATTTGAGGATCGAGCGGTTTCTTGCCCAGGATCACCGCCACCACATAGTTGGAATCCCCGGCCCATTTGGCATCGGCGCCGGCGCATAACACGCCGATCGCACCCGGGCGGGGCAGGTTCTCCTGCTGAATCCAGGCTGCGGCTTGGGCGGAGAGAATGCCGCCTGCGGAGCAGCCATAGATACCGATCTTGCCGGGTTTGTAGGTCTTCAACAGGGCTTTGTAAGCGGCCGCAACGTCCTGACTGGCGGCGGGGAACTGTGCCTCCGGGCCCATGCGGTAATCGAGCGAGATCACCTTGATGCGCCCCCGCGCCGCCACCGGAATGGAATCGAACATGCCGAGATTGGCCGCATCGCCGACCACGAAGCCGCCGCCATGCAGGTTGATCAGCACGCGATTGCGATTCTTGAGTGCGACACCGCCTTTCGGGGTTGCCACCACGGCATGGATGCCGCCGATGGTCTCTTCCTTGAGGTCGACGGCAAAGGCCTCGGCCATTTTGGCGGCAGCCGGATTCATGCCCTGACGCAGCATGGCGCGAATCTTCGCCACCTCGGCGGGATCGTTGAGATCGAAGTCCGGCCCGCCCTGCAGTTTTGCTTTGAGCATGGCTTGGGCTTCGGCGCTCATGTGTGGCGGCAGCGGCAGCGTAAAGCCGGAAACGGTAACGGTGCCACTCGCATCGACCCGGCTGGCAGGCGTTTCGGCATAGGCGGTGGCACAGAACACGAGAACGGTCGCAAGCGAACGCAAGAGCGCAGTCATGATTACTCCGTCAACGGATAGAGATACGGAACCCTATCGCTCACCCTGGCAGAGCCGGCGGCCGAAGTCCGGGGTTTCACGGCTAAGTGATGGATTTTATTGTCAGGATCTGTCGTGATCCGGCGCGGTGGGGCGCGGGCGATCCGCTTTTCCACCCTCGATGCCCTGTGCCGGGCACTCAACTGCCAGCCCGGCGAGATTATCGAATGGGTGCCGGGCGAACTCGAAAAGGATGACGGCAATGATTAAAGCGTTCTGGCGCAAGTATTTTCATGCCACGATCGGTTTCTGTATCGCGCTGGTGCTGACCAGTGCCGCCCACTCGGCGCCGCTGCTCGAACCGGCTGCGGCCAAAGCGATGTTCGCCGAAGCCAAGGCGGTGTCCGGCAAGGACGGCGGCGCGACGTGGGGCAAAACGCTCTACGGCCCGATGTTTTTCGTCGATCCCGGCACCAGGACCATGATCGCCAACCAGCCCGATGCCGCGGGGCTGCTCAAGCTGGAGGACGGTGTCTATGCCGGAAAAATGCCGGCCGACATGTTATCCGCCAACACCGCGTTCGAATGGCAAGGCACGCGTTGGACCATGCTGGAATGGCCGGTGTGGGGCGACGATGCGGGGCGGGCGCGTCTGTTGGCGCACGAGATGTTCCATCGCATCCAGCCGCAACTGGGTTTGCTGATGACCGATAAGGCCAATCCGCATCTCGATACGCTGGAGGGGCGGGTGTGGCTGCAACTGGAATGGCGGGCGCTGGCGGCGGCGCTGACCTCGTCGGGCAAGGCGCGCGAAACTGCAATCCGCGATGCGCTGGCGTTCCGGGCCCATCGCGCTGCCCTGTTCGCCGGTTCGGCCGAGAGCGAGCGCGTGATGGAACTCAACGAAGGGATCGCCGAATACACCGGCGTGCATGTGGCTTCGGCCGATGCGGCATCGGCACGCCAGTACGCGGCCGGGAAGCTGCTGACCGGTTACGAAAAGACCTTCGTGCGGTCGTTCCCGTATACCTCGGGTCCGGCGTACGGCCTGCTGCTCGACGATCTGGCGCCGGGCTGGCGGCTCAAGCTGACGAACGTATCCGATTTGCCGGCGATGCTGGCCGCCGCCTTGCCCAAGGGTGCTGCGGGGGATGCGGTGACGCGGGCCAAGGTCTATGGCGAAGCTGAGGTGCGCCGGAGCGAAACCGAACGCGCCGCCAAAGCCGACGCGGTGAAGGCCATGTTCCGCGCCAAGCTGGCCGACGGGCCGGTGCTGATGTTGCCCAATCTCGGCCAGCATTTCCGTGTCAGTTTCGATCCGCGCGATCTGGTGCCGTTGGGCGAGGCGGGCACGGTCTATCCCACCATGCAAGTCAGCGACGACTGGGGTACCCTGGTGGCCAAGGACGGCACGTTGATGTCATCCGATTGGCAACATGTGTTCGTAACCGCGCCGACCGATTCAAAGAGTTCGCATGTTGTGGGAGCCGGCTGGACGCTCGATCTGGCGCCGGGCTGGAAACTGGTGCCGGGGACCAAGCTGGGCAGATTCACGGTCAAGAAAGAGTAAACTTACCGGCGCGGCTTTGGCGCTTCTTAACGTCATCCGTCGTAAGGGAATTGATGCAATTCTTGGAGGGGAACCCTTGCTGCCGCCGCCCATGATATCCCTCTGGTCAGGCCGCCGCAGGGGCGGATACGCGCTGTTGACACTTCCGCTTTAGCCTACTCAACTCACCCTCCGAATCAGGAGCCGCCATGAAAGATCCGCGCGACGTCTATATGAACACGCTTGTACCCATCGTGGTCGAACAGACCTCACGAGGCGAGCGCAGCTACGATATCTACTCCCGCTTGCTGAAGGAGCGCATCATCTTCGTCACCGGCCCGGTGGAAGATTACGGTGCGACGCTGGTGACCGCACAGTTGCTCTTTTTGGAGGCGGAAAACCCCAAGAAAGAGATTTCCATGTACATCAACTCGCCGGGCGGTGTGGTCACGGCGGGTTTGGCCATTTATGACACGATGCAGTACATCCGCCCCTCCATTCAGACTCTCTGTGTGGGACAGGCGGCTTCCGCAGCGTCTCTCTTGCTTTGTGCCGGCGACAAGGGGCAGCGGTTCTGTTTGCCCAATTCCCGCATCCTGGTCCACCAGCCCTCAGCCGCCTATTATGGCCAGGCTGCCGATATCGCCCGGCATGCTCAAGAAATCGTCAAATTGAAGGGCCGGCTTAATGAAATCTATGCCCACCATACCGGCCAAACCGTGGAAGCCATTGAAAAGGCTCTCGATCGCGATACCTATATGACGGCGGAAGAAGCCAAAACCTTCGGTTTGGTCGATCAGGTTTGGTCGCAGCGGCCCGAAACGACGGAGAACTCCTGACTTCGCAATTTCGCCCAAATGTTCAGGATGATAACGGCTTAAACAAATCTTGATCCGCTTGGCGTTAACGTGCTCGAATAAAGCGGTGTTAGACCGATTTGGGTTGGCGCGGGTTGTGCAAGGCAGTACGCGGAACGCAGCAGTCTTGCTGGTCATAAAGGGCGGGCCGGAAGGTCCGGGACAATTGAATGAGTAAATCTTCCGGCGGTGAGTCCAAGAACACGCTCTACTGCTCGTTCTGCGGCAAGAGCCAGCATGAGGTCCGCAAACTGATCGCGGGCCCGACGGTGTTCATCTGCGACGAGTGCGTTGAACTCTGCATGGAGATCATCCGGGAGGAGAACAAGACCTCCTTTATGAAGAGCCGCGAGGGCGTGCCCACGCCGGCCGAGATCTTCAAGGTCCTGGACGATTACGTCGTCGGCCAGAGCCACGCCAAGAAGGTGCTGTCGGTGGCGGTTCACAACCACTACAAGCGCATCAATTCCGGCGGCAAAAACGCCGATGTCGAACTCGCCAAATCGAACATCCTGTTGCTCGGTCCCACCGGCTGCGGCAAGACGCTGCTGGCCCAGACGCTGGCCCGCATCCTCGACGTGCCGTTCACGATGGCCGACGCCACCACCCTGACCGAAGCCGGGTATGTCGGCGAAGACGTCGAAAACATCATTCTCAAACTGCTCCAGAACGCCGACTACAATGTCGAGCGGGCGCAGCGGGGCATCGTCTACATCGACGAAATCGACAAGATCAGCCGCAAATCCGACAACCCTTCCATTACCCGCGACGTGTCAGGTGAAGGCGTGCAGCAGGCCCTGCTGAAGATCATGGAAGGCACCGTTGCCTCCGTACCGCCGCAGGGCGGGCGCAAGCATCCGCAGCAAGAGTTTTTGCAGGTTGACACTTCCAATATCCTGTTCATCTGCGGCGGCGCTTTTGCCGGCCTCGACAAGATCATTTCGCAGCGGACCACGGGGTCTTCGATGGGCTTCGGCGCCACAGTGCGCGCCCCCGACGAGCGCGGCACGGGCGAAGTTTTACGTGAAGTGGAGCCGGAAGACCTTCTGAAGTTCGGCCTGATCCCGGAATTCATTGGCCGTCTGCCGGTGATCGCCACCCTCGGCGATCTCAGCGAGCCGGCGCT
This sequence comes from Alphaproteobacteria bacterium UBA1301, assembly GCA_002307725.1. GTDB lineage: Bacteria > Pseudomonadota > Alphaproteobacteria > Micropepsales > Micropepsaceae > Rhizomicrobium. The sequence goes on from DBUB01000010.1 coordinate 313,644, forward strand.
GATCGAAATCCTGACCCGCCCGAAGAACGCGCTGGCCAAGCAGTATCAGCGCCTGATGGAGATGGAAGGCGTCAAGCTTCGCTTCCAGGAAGAAGCGTTGCACTCCATCGCCAAGCGGGCGATCCAGCGCCGCACCGGCGCCCGTGGCCTGCGTTCGATCATGGAAGCGATCCTGCTCGAGACCATGTACGAACTGCCGACGTTGCAGGGCGTGCAAGAGGTGGTCATCACCGCCGATGTCGTGGAAGGCCGCGCCCGTCCACTCTACACCTACTCCGACAAGGGGCAGATGCAGCAGCAGAGCGCCTCGTAGTTACCATCGCGAGTTGCGTCCAACGCCAAGAGCGGGGATAATTCGGGCATGTCCATGCACGAAGACCCCAGGCCCTATCTGCCGCCGGACCCCACGGTCCAGCAAGAACTGGCTGGCCTTGGCAATGAGGCGCTGTTCGAAATGACCAATCTGCCGGCGGATCGAACGGGCATTCGCGGTATTCTTTTTTTATCGACATCGGTTGGCTTCCACGGTCCCCGCGTGAAGTATTTCGTCAAGACTGGGAAGGGCCAGCCGAGCTTTTCGGTCTCGATCGCAAACGAACCGAAGGTACTCGCCAGCAGTCTCCCGGAGCGTGTGGTCAGTGAAATGGCACCGCAGGTCATAGCTTGGGTGGTACTCAACCGTGAAGAACTTCTGGCCTTTTGGAACGAGGGCGAAACCTGGACCTTTGACGAGTTGCAGGCGTTTATCGAGCGCCTAGGCAAAATCCCGGATTGATGATGCCGCAGGGGAATATTGCTCTGATTTTCTATGTAGATAAGCGTCGGTTCTGTGGCGGGGAAGGCGCTGGGTGAGGATTCTCGCCCCCGTTTTCAGTCGCCGCCTTGAAACCGGATATTCGGAAGCCCACTTTACACTCAGGAGTCGGCCCATTCCGGGCGACAAACAGGGGTCTCGTGCCCATTCGGGGCGAGGAAGCTTGCAACCGCCGGTCGTCCTGGCGAGGAGAATATAATGTCTGACCCAATCGTCGCGCCCACCGAGCCGGGCGGCCAGTTGGTGCCTGTGCTGCCACTGCGCGACATCGTCGTGTTCCCGCACATGATCGTACCGCTGTTTGTCGGGCGCGAGAAATCCGTGCGGGCGCTGGAAGAGGTGATGAACGAGGAAAAGCAGATCCTCCTTTTGACCCAGAAAAACGCTGCCGATGACGATCCGACGGCCGATGGCCTGCACAAGATCGGCACCATGGCCACCGTGCTGCAGCTCCTGAAGCTGCCCGATCAGACCGTCCGCGTGCTGGTCGAAGGCAAGACCCGCGCCCGCGTGCGCGGGTTCACCGACCGCACCGATTTTTTCCAGGCTCAGATCGATCCGGTGTTCGAGACCATCGGCGAGGGCCGCGAAACCGAAGCGCTGGTGCGCACGGTCAAGACCAATTTCGAGCAATACATCAAGCTGAACCGCAAGGTTCCGGCCGAGACTCTGGCAAGCGTGGCGCAGATCGAAGAGCCTGCCAAGCTGGCCGATACGGTCGCCTCGCACCTGTCGGTCAAGATTTTGGACCGTCAGCAACTGCTTGAGACCCTGGACACCGCCACGCGCCTGGAAAAGGTGCTGGCGCTGATCGAAGGCGAGATTGGCGTGCTGCAGGTCGAGCGCAAGATCAAGAGCCGCGTCAAACGCCAGATGGAGAAGACGCAGCGCGAGTACTATTTGAACGAGCAGTTGAAGGCCATTCAGAAGGAACTCGGCGAAGGCGAAGAGGGCCGCGACGAACTCAACGAACTCGAAGAGCGCATCCGCAAGACCAAGCTGTCGAAGGAAGCGCGCGAGAAGGCGCAAGGCGAGATGCGCAAGCTCCGCCAGATGAGCCCGATGAGCGCCGAAGCCACCGTCGTGCGCAATTATCTTGATTGGGTCTTGAGCCTGCCATGGGGCAAGAAGACCAAGATCAAGAAAGACATCCAGCTCGCCGAAGACATCCTCAACGAGGACCATTACGGCCTCGACAAGGTCAAGGAGCGCATCCTGGAATATCTGGCGGTGCAGCAGCGCACCGGCAAGATGAAAGGCCCGATCCTGTGCCTCGTCGGCCCGCCCGGCGTCGGCAAGACCAGCCTCGGCAAGTCGATCGCGCGCGCCACCGGCCGCGAGTTCGTGCGCATGTCCTTGGGCGGCGTGCGGGACGAAGCGGAAATCCGCGGTCACCGTCGCACCTATATCGGCTCGATGCCCGGCAAGATCATCCAGTCGATGAAGAAGGCCAAGTCGGCCAATCCGATGTTCCTCTTGGACGAGGTCGATAAGCTCGGCGCCGATTGGCGCGGCGATCCGTCGTCGGCGCTGCTCGAAGTGCTTGACCCCGAACAGAACCATTCGTTCAACGACCACTATCTCGAAGTCGATTTCGATCTGTCGGATGTGATGTTCATCACCACGGCCAACACTCTGCACATGCCGCAGCCGTTGATGGACCGCATGGAGATCATCCGCATCCCCGGCTACACCGAGGATGAAAAGGTCGAGATCGCCAAGCGTCACCTCATCCCCAAGCAGGTAAAGGCGCATGGGTTGAAGAAGGGCGAATGGTCGATCACCGATGAGGGCTTGCGCGATGTGATCCGCTATTACACGCGGGAGGCGGGCGTTCGTAACCTCGAACGCGAAATCGCCAATCTGGCGCGCAAGGCGGTCAAGGAGATCGTTTCCAACAAGGCAACCGTGATCGCGGTCGGGCCGGAAAACCTCAACACCTTTGCCGGCGTGCGGCAGTATCACTACGGCGAGGTTGAAGGCGAAGATCAGGTCGGTGTCGTCACCGGTCTGGCCTGGACCGAAACCGGCGGCGACACGCTGCAGATTGAAGCCGTCAGTCTGCCCGGCAAGGGCCGCATGCAGACCACCGGCAAGCTCGGTGACGTGATGAAGGAATCGATCGACGCGGCGCGGTCTTACGTCCGCTCCAAGGCGACGACCTTCGGCATCAAGCCGCCGACCTTCGAAAAGACGGACATCCACGTCCATGTGCCGGAAGGCGCGACGCCGAAGGACGGACCTTCGGCCGGTGTGGCGATGTCGGTTGCGATCATTTCGGTGCTGACGGGTATTGCGGTGCGCCGCGATGTGGCGATGACCGGCGAAGTCACCTTGCGCGGCCGCGTGTTGCCGATCGGCGGGCTTAAGGAAAAGCTGCTGGCGGCACTGCGTTGCGGCATCAAGACGGTGATCATCCCGCAGGAGAATGAGAAAGACCTGGTGGAGATCCCGGACAACGTCAAAACGCACATGAAGATCGTTCCGGTGTCCAGGGTGACGGAAGTCCTGAAGGTGGCCTTGGTGCGGGTGCCCGAACCGATCGAATGGATCGAGCCGGAAATCGCCGCCAGCGCGGTGGCGGCCGATAGCGACACCGATGCGGTGGTAACCCACTAATCGATAAAGACTTTCCGGCCGGGCATGGGCTCGGCCGGAGGGTTCTTGCCCCGCCGTAAACGGACGAAAATGGCTGAATCCGGCCATTTTTTCTGAGATATCCGTGGGTTTCGGGCCTGTTTTCCTTGCCGGGCTGGGCCTGCGGGCCCTAAATTCCCTGTCGTCGCCGCGGCGATTCCTACGAAGGAGCCAATCCAGTGAATAAGAACGATCTGATCCAGAAACTCGCGGACCACACCGGTCTCGTTAAGAACGACGCGGCCAAGGCGGTCGATGGCGTGTTTGACCTGATCGCGGCCGCCCTCAAAGAGGGCGACGAGGTCCGCCTCACAGGCTTCGGCGTGTTTGTCGTGGCCACCCGCGCCGGCGGCAAGGGCCGCAACCCGCAGACCGGCGAAGAGATCACCATCAAGCCATCGAAGCAGCCGCGTTTCCGCCCGGGCAAACAGCTCAAGGATTCCTTGAACTAAATTCGATCAACGTATTTATCGCGACGGGACAGATGTGATTTCACATCCGTCCCGTTGTTGTTTCTGCGGCATTTGCGCGATCACATGGAGTTTATGACGTCGTCTCGCTTACGCGCGGTATTTGTTGGCTGCGTTCGCGGGAAGATGTGATGACCAGCATTGTGTTGTCGCCGCAAAGGGCACTGTTCGATATTCCGGACGATGTCGCCTACTTCAACTGTGCCTATAATTCGCCGCTTCTGAAGGCGGCGCGCGACCGGCTGCACGAAGGCGTCGGCACCAAGTGCCATCCGTGGGAACGCACGGCTGCCAGTTTCTTCGACGATGCGGAAACCATTCGGGGGCTGGCCAGCGACGTGTTTGGCGGCGATGCGGATGGCTACGCGGTTGTGCCGTCATCGAGCTATGGCGGCAGCACGGCGGCGCGGGTGATCGAACCGTTGCTCGGCCGGGGCAGCAAGATCGTCGTCATGGAAGAGGAATTTCCCAGCAACTACCTGCCCTGGGAACGCAGCGCGCACGAAACGGGCGCCGAAGTGGTCACCGTGCCGACACCGGCCGACGGCAACTGGACGAACGCCATTCTGGCACGGATCGAAGCTGGTGTGAAAGTTGTGGCGGCGGCGCAGTGCCATTGGACCAATGGCGCATTCGTCGATCTTGCCGCCATAGGTCAGGCGTGTCGCGCCGTTGGTGCGGTGCTGGCGCTGGATTTGACCCAATCGTTCGGTGCGGTACCGTTCGATTTTGCCGCGGTGCAACCCGATTTTCTGTATGCCTCCGGGTACAAATGGCTGCTCTGCCCCTATGGGTTTGGCCTTCTCTATGTTGCTCCGGCCTGGCGCGCGGCGCGGCCGCTGGAGGAATCGTGGCAGAACCGCGAAAATGCGGAGGATTTCGCCGGTCTGGTGAAATACGCCGCCAATTATGCGCCCGGCGCCCGCCGCTTCGATGTCAGCGAGACGGTGGTGCCCACCACTATTCCCGGTGCCATTGCCGCCCTGGAGCAGATCAAGGCGTGGCGCGTGCCGGCGATTGCCGCGTCGCTCGCCGCGACCAATGCGCGGATTGCGGCGTGTCTGGAGGATCTCGGATTTTTGCTGCCGCCGGCAGAATCGCGCTGTCCGCATATGTTCGGTGCCCAAATCCCCGAACGCTATCGGGGCAATCTCGTGGCGGAGCTGATGACGCGGCGCATCTACATCAGCCAGCGCGGCAGCGCCGTGCGCTTTGCCCCGCATTTGCATATCAGCGCGGATGACCTGACGCGGCTCAAAGAGGCTTTGCGGCAAATCGTCGGTTGAGCGGGGTCAAGAACCGCCATCGTCGATCAGGAAGAACAGGTCTTCCACCGTCGTGTTCAGCGTTTTGGCCAGCGCCAGCGCCAGAATGGTCGACGGCACGAACACCAAATTTTCCACCGTGTTGATGGTTTTCCGCGAGACGCCGACGAGGGCTGCCAGATCGGTCTGGGTCAGCCCTTGCGCGGTGCGTATCTCTTTCAGCCGGTTGCCAAGACGCCGTTCAGCCATCGCGGCTGGCCTGCCAGTCGGCGATGACGTAATAGAGCGCCGGAATCGCGAACCCCGCGTAGAACGCCCAGGCCAGTGCGGGCAGGGCGAGATCGGGGCGCCAGATGGCGGTGAGGAGCGCGGCGGCCATCGCTGCCATCATCGTCAGATAGCCGAGGCGGACGGTGCGCGCCCGCAAGTCGCGGATGAATTCGTCGTTGAGGATGGCGTGCAGCTCGCGGCTGAACCAGCCGGGACCGATAATCGTGAGCACCGAAAACAGGGCCATGATGGAAATCATGATGCCGCTGGCGACAAGGGCCAGGCCCCCGTCTTCGCGGGCGAAACGGACGAGGTTGTTGAAATTCAGCCCCCACGTCGAGGTCGCCACCAGGCCCGACACCAGCGACCAGCGCCAATAGCGGTGATGGGCGTCGATCCGCCTACGGACGATGCGCGGGTCGGAGGCATCGGAATAAGCGTCGGGGCGGTACTTCCGCCCGAAACGGGCGATCACGATCACGACACCCGCGGCGAACAACACGGCGATCGCGAACTGGAAACCTTCGCTTTGCAGCAGCGCGGATTCGCCGGTGAAGTACGCGGCGGCGTAGATGGCGACCAAAAGCAACACGGCACCCGCCAGCGCCAAGATCATGCGGGTCACAGCCCGGTCGCTGGCATCCAGCTTGGCGATGATTTCGTCATCACTGGTCATGGCGTTTCTCCGCGGTCGCTCAGCCAATCGAGGACGACATAGGCGAGAATGGGAACGGCAATTCCGGCGAACAGGCCCCAGGCGAGAGCGATCATCAAGGCGGCTGGCCGTATCGCCGCAACCACCGCCACGGCAACCAGCACCAGGAGCAGCGTGACATAGCCGAGCCGCAATGCTTTGGTGCGTAGGATGCGGTTGATTTCCTCGTCAAGGTCCCTTTTCACGCCGTAAGTGAAACAGAAGGCGGGCACCAACAGCATGGTAAGGCCGTACCACAGCATCACCAAATCCAGCGCCGGCGGCACCGGCAGGCGGGCCAGTTCGCCGGCGCCGAACGACCCCAGCATCAGCATCGCCACCAGCGAAACCCGGAAGCGCTTTTGCTGCACGTCGCGGTGCTGGCGCGGGTAGGCAGCGGCGTCGGCATCGGTGACTTTGGAGATCGAATAGAACGTTATGCCGACCGCGATCAGCACCAACACGCATTCGGCCGGGATGTATTCGTCCGGCAACACGAACCGCAGCACCTGACCGGCGATCAACAGTCCGAGCCCCAGCCATTGCCAGAAGAAAGAAATCCGCACCAGCCGTTCGGCTTCGGCATCTTCGCGTTCAAATTCGCCCGTCATGTCAGTTTTCCCGCCCGCTGACCCATTCGAGCAGTACGAAATAGAGCGACGGAATCGCGCTGGCGGCGCACAAAACCACGACCGTCGCCGAACCGGCGAGTTCCGGCCGCTTGAGGTTCACGACGTAGAGCACCGCTGCGCCGAGCATCGCCAGAAGATACCCGAGCCGTGCAGCCTTGGCGCGCTGCGTGCGCATCAGCTCGTCGTTGAGCGCTTCGCGATAGGACTTTGAAATGCAGCCCGGGCCGAAACTCACCAGCAGGGCGAGTGTCAACAGCATGAAGATGACCGAACCAGCGGAAGCGGTGTCCTGGTCCTCCACCTTGGTGACGAAGTTGATCGTGTTCAACACCGCCACGCCACTCAGGATCAGTGTCACCCACCGCCATTGAGCATGGATGGTGTCCAGGTTCTTGCGCAGGAATTCCGGCCGGCGCTCGGCTTTCGGAACCCAATAGCGGATCAACGCAAAAATCGCGAATACGCCGAGCAGACCGATCAGAAACCAAGGAAACGCTTTATCCGCCTGCGCAGTGTTGACGCCAAATTGCTCGAAAATACCGCGCTGTTCCGCACTCTTGTACAAGACCGTCAGCACGACGACCGAAACCCCGACCAACAGGGAAACGATCATGCTTTCCCGGAAACGGCGCTTTGATCGCGCGATGCGTTCTTCGTCGGTAAGATCAACTCTTTCCATTGGCCCCTCCAATAGTCAGCGTCCCGCCCGCCAATCGGCGATGACGTAATAGAGCGCCGGCGCCGCGCCGCCCGCGAACAGCACTCCGATGAGCGCGAGCGTTGTCCATTCCGGATGCCGCAGGATGGCCGGGAAGGCGGCCCCCAGCGCCAGCAGCAGAATGATGAATCCAGCTTTGGCCGCGCGGCCGCGCAAAGCTATCAGGCGTTCGTCGTCGAACACTTTGAGACCGGGATAGAACACGGTCGCAAAGGCGCACAAGAAGACTTCGAGGAAGAACACCGCGCCCGCCACCACGCCGAAATCGGTCATCGCGGCGGGATGAAGAGCGATCGCGCCGAAGCCGAGCGTGGTGGCAATTAGCAGGAACAACAGGACGAGGACGATGCTGCACCAGCGCTGCTGATAGTGATCGATCTGTTTGCGCAGAATGCTCTCGGGCAGGGCTTCGAGCCGGGGGAGGGTCTCCCGTTTGCGGGGGCCCAGCATCACCCAGATCAGAACCGGCAAGGGCATGATGTAGACGTACAAGCCTTCGTCGATACCGTGGCGCGCAAACCAGCCGTCGCTGACGGCGTAACCGTACAGAGCCGACGAAACGGCGATGTAGAGCAGCACGATCAGCATGCGGAGGGCCAACCGGCGCATGGCTTTTACGTTCCTGCGGCGGAAGTCGGCAATGAACTCGTCGTCGTTCGTCATCTCAATCCTCCCGTCCGGCGCGCCAATCGGCGATCAGGAAATAAAGAGTGGGGATCATCAGAACGGCCGCGATCATTCCGGGTGCCGTGATCCGCTCCCACACCGGATCGATCGTCGCGATCACATAGATCGCCGCTAACGCCACGACCGCGACGGCAAATCCGATTTTTGCAGCGGCGGCACGAATTGCGCGGCTGATCTCGTCGTCGTCTTTGGGTTGGGCCAGGAGTACGATGGAGCAGCACAGCACCAGAAACGCGAACAGTCCGACCAGCAACCACTGGTCCGGATCAGTATATGGGTGGGCCAAAGTCTGCCACGTTTGAACCGCGGCATTGTAGGGCACGGCGATCAGCATAATGGCGAGCCCGATCCGCTGCCGCCGCTGATTGTCTTCGACCAACTTGCGCTGGATGCGCGGGGCTTTGGCAGCCTTGGGCACGCGGGTCGCCCGCAGCATGAGCGGAAACAGCGGCAATGCGAAGGGTAGGGCCAACAATCCGATATGGGCGAGCGGTGCCTCGTCGATCCACGCTTGCGACACGACCCCATGCACCATGGCGACGATCAGCAGCACCGAAAGCACGGCACCGTAGGCCGCGGCATAACCGATCCATCGCATCCGTGCCCGATAGGCCCTGCGGTCGGCTTCCACCAGTTCGTCGTCGCTGCGTTGCTTGTCGGTCATTGCCCCCCCCACCGGCTTGTAACCTACGGGTTACAGTAACCTCTAGGTTACATCGCGTCAAGTGGCCCCGCGCCGCAACGGGGCGTTTGATGCCTCGAAGACGTAGTGTAAGAGGGGGGGCCGGGCGGTTAGCTCAGTGGTAGAGCATCTCGTTTACACCGAGAGGGTCGGGGGTTCGAAACCCTCACCGCCCACCAGTCTACGCCGCGTAGCGGCGGAGACTGCCGCGGCGAAGCGCGATAGCGCGAAGCCGGGCTTGCCTGGGACAGCGCGGCTACGCCTTGGCGAGCCACCCTACGCCGCGCAGCGGCGGAGACTGCCGCGGCGAAGCGCGATAGCGCGAAGACGGGCTGCCTGGGACAGCGCGGCTACGCCTTGGCGAGCCATCCTTTGCCTTATCCCGGTACTTCAAATGTCCCGCCGTCTTCATGATGAAGGCGAGGACTTGGGCCCCCGCCTTGGAGAGCGCTTCAGGAATTTCGGATTTGCGACACGCTGCCGATGGTGAACGGGGATTAACGTATCTTCGCGGATTTTTTCTGCTTAGGGTGCGACAAGCGAAGGATCAGACCATGCGCGTCACCATTCTCGGCGTTTGTTTCGTGTGCCTGGTCGCGACCGGTTGCGGCGGCGGCCGTCCCGACGGTCCGCTTTTCGGTCGCCACGAAGAAGAATGGCACCCCCCAGTGCAGATGCTGCTGAAGTATGTCGGGTCCGACGGGCGCCTAACGCGGACCCAAATGGAAGCCGGCCTGCGCCGCGATTTCGAAGCGGCTGACAAGAACCATTCGGGCGTGCTTGAGCCCGACGAAATGCGCGCGGTCAACCAGCAGCGCTGGGACGAGGACAAATCGGCGATCTCGCCGCTGCAGGACTGGAATGGCGACGGTGTGATCGATTTCAACGAATTCGCCGCGGCGGCACGCGCTTTGTTCAACGAACTCGACCCGGACCATGCCGGTGTCCTGAGCGCCAAGGAGCTGCGCGCCGCGCGCGGCCTCGGACCGGAAACGGCCCCTAAGGATGGCCAGCCCGGGCAGGGCGGCGACCGGCGGGGCGGACCGTCTGGCGGTCCCCCGGGTGGGGGCGGCTGACCGCCTGCGAGCCCGGCAGCGGCGTTTTGGGCCGCGGTCAAAAAGCCCTGTTTCCCCTGCTTGACTTAGCCAAGGCAGGGCCCTACATCGGCCGTCCTTTCGCGGGGCAACTCGCGAAACGCCCGCGGGGGCGTAGCTCAGTTGGTTAGAGTGACGGCCTGTCACGCCGTAGGTCGCGGGTTCGAGCCCCGTCGCTCCCGCCAGTTTTTCCGCAGAAATGCTGGAAAGCTGAAGGCCTTGGTACAAATTTGGTTCGAAAACAACTTTATTGCGATCCGGTCTGGCCTTTGCCGCCCGGTTTCGTCGGCCCGAAGGCTTGGTTGACCTTTGCGGCCTCGGCGCCCTTGTCGGCCCCATCAATCCACCTCGCATAATGCTTGAGCAGAATCGACGTGTTCTTGTGGCCGAGCTGGCGGGTGTTGTAGGCGTGCCGCCGGCGTACGCGCGACAATCGTCTCCATCTCATCCGGCTCGAACGGATCGATATCGGCGCGCAGGTGCTTGCGGTTATGTACCTTGTTGGTCGGAGGCTGATCGATATGGCCATCGGCTTCGGCGGATGCAAAGAGCCCGCGCAGCGCGATCGGCGCTTATTATGGCTTGGACCGAGGATGGGACTACGGCGATATAAGCCGGTTGCGCGCCGCCGTCGGTCTCCTGGTGGAGCGCAAACTCGAAAATACCTATTTCCTGCACTTCTACGGTTCGATGGACGTGATGAAGCTCTACCTTGTGGGCGTCGAGGATCCGGCTTTGGCTGCGACTGCCGCTTGACGGTACGTGCGGCGTATTCCGACGGCGCTCTGAGAAATTAAGATTTGCTTATAGAAATGCCCATACTTTGATGGAATCCAAATGTGGGTTCCGTCGTGATGGCCAAAATCACTATCGTCACCTTTCATAGTGAAGGCCCGCCGCATGACGAAGGTCTGTCACTGGAACCGCAAGCGGCCGCTCTGCGCCACATCGCCGAAGAACTCGGGGTAGGGTTCGAGCCCTACACGCCCCGGCGCTTGCGCGAACTCGGTGCCGGCGCAGTGGTGCGAAGTTATCCGGAGGCCTACCAACTGGAACTCAATCCCGGGTATCACAAAATCGGCTTTGGGGCGTGGAAACCGTTCATCATTCTGCATGAACTTTCCAAGCGGAACGAAGGCGATATCGTCTTCTATATGGACGCCAACATCATCAAATACCCAGGCCTGCGCGACAAAGCCTTATCGGTTCGTGAAATGGTCGCAACCGCGCTGGAAAACTGCGATTTCTTCATAGGGCGGGAAAACGTTAAATCTGCGGCGACCCGTGCTGGCCAATTTTCGAGTATGGCTCAGTTGTCGATGATTGGCCGTGGAACTATGTTTGCCGAGAATTTTCCAATCCTGCTCGCCAACAACATCATCGCGAGGAAAACAGAGTCCGCTTGCGCCATCGTGTTGGATTGGCTGGCGCTTTGTATGGTGGATGGGCTGATCACGCCACCACAGACGCCGGAGGAACGCACCGCGGGATATAAATGGTTCTGCGCCGAACAAATGGTGCTGAACTACATTCTTGCCCGGCATATCGAAGAAGGTGAGTTACCCTGGTATTACCCGAACCTTTTTTACGGCCGCGGCAACATCCCCGTCGTTCCGGAAAATTTGCATGTTGCCTGGCTGGCCGGATCTCCCCGCGTTGATGCGCGAACTCCAAAGCTGCGGCAACAGTTTGCGTTGGAGATCAAGAGGGCTCGCGCGTTTTTGTCGTCCTTGCCCACCAGCAATACGTCTGCCGACAGTCCTGATGCGGGCGTGGAGATGACGTCTCCGGATGGGGTGAACGGCCCCTGGTCCCGGAATTGGGATGCCATGCCATCGATGCAATTGTGATCTGACAGGTTTTTTGAGGCAAAAGACCACCGCTGCTAACTGGTTGCGAGAATGTCCTGCACGCGCCGTCGCGGCGAAAACGGCAGCGGCGTGGCGCGGCCGAAGCGGATCACGAGGTCGGGGCGCAAATCTTTTTCCCTCGCCAACACAGCAAGGGCGGGCCGCAAACCCGCCACTTCGACCGGTTGATTGATGAAGGCACAGGCCACGCCCTGACGCGTGGCTTCGAGCAGGAAACGTTCCGCGGCGCGGCCGACTTGCACCCAGCCGTGTTTGCTGGCGTGTTCGGCAAAGAACACCGCGACACCTGCCGAGGAGTCGATTTGTGCCGCGTATTTCTCGGCCTCCGATTTTTTCTTGAAGACAAGGTCGAAGGCGGGGCGGCCGAGGAAATCGGGCAGAGCGGGACTACCGCTCGTCGCGCTATAGAGCCCGTCGCCGCGCGCCATCGCGTTGACCGGCGAGAAACGCAGCCACTGCTTCAACTCGGTGATGAAGGCGGGATTGGACATTTGCACGTCGTTGCCCGCTACCACCAGATCGCGCACGGCGTTAATCTGCTTGCGTTCGGTAATCAGTACCAGCCGCACGCCGTCGGCGCGTCCGGCCGCCGTTAGGGCCTTCAGCGTTGCCGCATCTACCGCACTACCGTCATAAAGCGATCGTGTCGATTGCCGCCGCACGATGGTCGCGGCGAGGGGATCGGCTTTCGCTGGCCCGTTTTGCCAAGCGAAGCGAATTGCGCCGTCGTCGCGCGCCTCCAACTCACCCGGCATGCCCAGCGCCGCACCCGCAAGCACAAGGTTCTCCGCCGCGGCGCCGAGCGAGACGAAGATATGATGATCGTCGGGATCGACCACCGGCGTGCGGCGCGAGAAATCCGGCAACAGCTCCAACGTCGTCCCGTGCGTGCGGAATGTCCAGGCTTGGGTGTTGTGGCCGTTCGGCGCCAGCGTCGCCATGCGCACGAGTTCACCGACACCGCCGGAAGGATCGAGCGGGCGGTGCAACCGGGCGGTGTAGGCCTTATAGTCGGCGAGTGCGCGATGCGCTCTGAAGACGCCGAATCCGCCAGCACCAGCCGTCACTGCTGCCGCTCCGATCAGGAAATTTCTGCGTTTCATTTGGTTGCCTTCTGCCGGTCGATTGCGCTTCTAGCGCTGGGGACGGGCGAAAATGGGGTGTCAGGCATTCGGTAACGATCTTTGTGTCGCACGGCGCGGCTAAAACGGCCGTTTTTTCAGCGTAACTTAACCAAAACCGACCATGTTTTGAAGGTTTCCTCGGGGGACCGGACGCATGGTTTTACGCACGCTTTTGTTGCCCTGCGCTGGGAAATCATCGCGCTATCCTGGCGTGCGTCCGAAATGGATGCTGACCATGCCGGACGGTCAACTCGCGCTGCAGCGGGCCGCCGCCAGTGTTCCGCAGGACGCCTTCGATCGCATTGTGGTGGCGGTGCGTGCCGATCACGAGGAAAAGTACGGCTGTCGCGCCCTGTTGCACCGTGGCTTTGGCGATCGTGCGGAGGTGTTGGTGCTGCCACACGACACCCGCGGTCCGGCCGATACAGTGGCCGAGATGATCCGCCGCGCCGGCGTGACCGGCCCCTTTGCCGTCAAGGATGCCGACAGTTTTTTCGAACCCGTGCCGCTGCCGCAGGGCAGCTTCGTCACGCTGTGCGACGTCCGCAACAACCCCGAGATGTCGAATGTCGGCGCCAAAAGCTTCGCTGTTCTGAGCGACCAGGGTTTGGTGGTGCAGATGGTGGAGAAGTCGCTGGTCTCCAATTTCGTCAGTATCGGTCTCTATGGCGTCTCCGATGCGGCGCTGTATCTTGAGACCTTCGCCGCGGCGGCGCACGACTGCGCCAATGGCGAGATCTTTCTTTCGCATGTGCTGAACCGCTTGGCCCGCGACGGCGAACCGGTGCGCGCACTGCAGGTCGACGATTTCATCGATGTCGGCACGCTCAAGGAGTGGCGCCGCTTCGTGCGCGGTCACGGTACGCTGGTTTGCGACCTCGACGGGGTCGTGTTCGAAAACCACAGCCGTTATTTTCCGCCCTATTGGGACGCCGAAGACGTTCCGATCGCCGCCAATGTCGCCGAACTCAAGCGGTGGCAGAAGAAGGGCGCGCAACTCATCTTCATGACGGCGCGGCCCGAGGTTTTGCGCGCCAGGATCGAGGCGACTCTTTCCGGGCTCGGTCTTAAGCCACACGCCCTCATCATGGATTGCCTGCACGGGCGGCGTTTTCTGATCAACGATTACGCCGGCTCCAATCCGCATCCGACGGCGGTGGCCATCAACCTCCACCGCAACGCGCCGGTCCTGTCCGATCTGCTGGCAGAGTGGTTATGAGCGTCAGGCAGCAATCAGTCCTGACCACGCCCCGGCCACCGGTCCGCGCGCCGCAACCCGCCTCTGCGCCGCAGGGGGAGGAGGCCTACCGCTTCTCCGGTCACTCCGGTGCGCAGCTGGTGCTTCTGCGCCGCGGCAGACGTCATGTGGTGCGCAAGACGTCGGCATCCCCAGCGCAGAACGCGCGTCTTCTCGCCCAGGCCGAGCAGCAACGGCAGTTCTTTTTCTCCGGCATTCCGGTGCCGCGGATTTTAGAAACCGGCACCAACGAAGCGGCTCTTGCCTATTTTGAAATGGAATATGTTCCCGGCCAAACCGTCGCCAATATCGTCGCTGAGGCTATGCCGCTCGATCCGGCGCCGGTGGAAGATGCCTTGACGCGGCTGTTCGATTTCTTGCACCTGACCGCATCCGGCACCATTCCGGTCATGGCGTTTATCGCCAAGATTGAGCAGATTGCCGCCTGCGAGAGTGAGGTCTGCCGCGTCCATCATGCGGAGATTGCGCGCGCCGCAACGCGCCTGTCGCGTCTCGACTGGAGCGGCATTCCACAATCGGCCGGTCACGGCGACCTGACGCTCGAGAACATCATGGTCTCGCCGGAGCGGGGTGTCGTCTTCATCGATTGCGACGAGTGTTTTTCATCGTCCTATTGGCTCGATGCTGGCAAGCTGTTCCAGGATGTCGCCGGCCATTGGTGCCTGCGCGCGCTTTACCGCCATAACGGTCCCGCACTCGTCAATGCCGTCCAGCAGATCAAGGTGCTGAAGGCGCCTTTGCTAAGACTGGCCGGGAAAATTGATTCCGCCTTGCCGAACCGGCTGTCCCAACTCGCTGCGCTCCATCTCTTCCGCACCCTGCCTTACATCCATGAGGCGGCGGTGGCCGGCTTTGTCCTCAAACGCCTGGAAATGGTACTTTCGTCATGACCACTGCCATCGTTACTGGTTTCACCGTGCATGGGCCGCTGATGCGCGAGAGTTTCGCGCCGCTCGTTTCATTGCGCCGGGCGGGCGTGCTCGACCGTGTTCTCTACGTAACCTGGGACATAAGCGAGATCGATGCCTATGTCGCGCCCGCCCTGGAGTGGCCCGAGGTCGAGGTCGTTCGCATTCCGCCGCCGCAGGTAAAGGGGACGCCGCGCTGCAAAGGATTCATCTATCAATCCCGCAATCTTGCCGCCGCGCTGAAGCTGGTGGCGGATCCTGGCGAACTGGTCTTCAAAATGCGGCCTGATTTCCTGATCGACGAGGCCTTTCTGGCCGACAAGATCGCAAATTTTGACCGTTGGCGCGTCGCGCCGGATTTTTCGCATCGCATTCCCATTGCGATGCCGCCGTCACCGTTCAAAGCGCGCATCTGGGTGCCGTGGGCGGACGCCAGTGCACCGTTCTTTATCGAGGATGCGGCGTTCATGGGGCTCGCCGGCGATCTCGCACTACTCGCCAATCCGGTAGCGGATGAGATGGTGCTGTATTGCGGTGACGCCGATTCCGTCAACGTCGCGCATGTCCTGCGTTTCGCCATACCGTTCCTGGCGGATTATCCGATCTTCACGCGCTATCTCACCGAATTTCATCTGTTCCGCATGGAGCAACGTTACCGCGTTACGCTGGCACCGCTGTCCGCCAACGATCCCTATTTCTGGCATATGGCCGTAGCCAGCGCCTGGATCCTGGCGACCAGCTTCCATGTCGATTGCGGCCGCCAGGGACAATTGCATCTGGTGGGTTCGGCTACGGCGCTTCAGGGCATCAACCTGCCGGTCAACGATCTTCTCACCTACGTTATCTACAAAGATGTTGAAATCTGGCGCAAGCTCGAAGAGCCCGGTACGTTCCTGCCTTTGCTGTTCCGTCTGGGCGGACGGCTAATGGACGACGATTGGCAATACAGACTGTTCTCCGGACCGGTCGAGCAGGGCTTCACTTATGAAAACCTGCTCGCCATCCTGCAAAATCTGAACCGCTATCGCACCGGCGTCCTGAGCGCGTTGGAGAATACCTATTACGACGCGCTTAAAGCGAACTACCGCGAATTTCCCCAACAGGCCGCGTGACGACAGCAACGCGTGTTGCTCTAGATTCTTTGATTGTCGCGCTTCATGGCCGAAAACCGGATTCCACTTTTCGGTGAAGCGCTCTAGAACAGCGGTTTGCCGTCGGCTTTGGGCAGCGGCACTTCCAGGATTTTTGCCAGCGTCGGGGCGATGTCGCGCATGTCGATCTCGCCGAGTTTCTTGGCTTTGATGCCGGGACCGGCAATCATGAACGTGGCGCGCATTTCCTTGTTGTCGGGGAAATAGCCGTGCGTTCCTTTCAGCGTCCAGGCTTTCGAAATTGTGAAGCTGGAGCTGCCGGAATAGCCGATCTTGAAATCGACCCAGAACGCCGCGTTCGGCGCACCGCCGCGCTCCGTAATGCCTTTCTTGTCGATGAAGCGCGCGACGCCGGAATTGGGATCGGCGGCAAGTTTCTTAAGCACCTCCACCACCTTCGCCTTCACCGCTTCGTCGTTGGGGTTCTTCAGTACGATGGCCGCCGAACCGCCGGCGTTCCAGGGATAAGCGTCCCACGATACGAGCTTACCGTGCTCGTCGAGCTTGATCAGCCCGGCGTCGGCGAATGCCTGATTGAGATAGACGCCGGCATGCACCGGCGCAAAGCCGTGGTCGGAGACGATGGCGATGGTCACGGTGGGATCGGCCGCTTTCGCCGCGGTGATCAGTTTGCCGACGTCGGCATCGAGACTTTCCAGCGCCTGCTTTGATTTCTCCGTATCCGGACCAAACTCGTGTTGATAATTGTCGAGACTGACCAGATGCACGGTCATGAACTCAGGTTTGTTGTCGGCGATGATCTGGATGGCATAGGCGGTGCGCGCCACGTCATGTACGGGGTCCTCGCCGAACAGCGCGCCGAGCGGCACTTTGGTTTCCTTCTCGAGCTTGCCCACCAGACCTGGTGTGGCCACGGCGCGCAAGATCTTGAGGTCTTCGGCATTCTGCGCCCGCCAGTATTCCGGCACGTTATAGTCGATCGACAGCGCACCGACCGACACCGGCCAACCGACCGAACCAACCACGCTGCTCTTCTCATGCACCGCGTCCCACAGCGTCGGCACGCGAATGTCCTCAGCGTACCAATACCAGCCTTGCAGGTTCTTGCCGGTGGGATCGAACACCTCGTTGTTGCCGACGCCATGCTTGTCGGGCCACACGCCGGTAATCAGCGTGGTGTGATCGGGATAGGTGACGGTCGGCAGCACATTCTTGACGCCGCTGGCATAGGCGCTTTGCTGCAGGAAGGCGGTGAGGTTGGGCAGATTGAGCCCCTTCTTTTTGGCCTCGATCACATCGGCGGGACGCAGCCCGTCGAGCGAGATCATCAATACCGGTCCGGCCTCGGCCGCTCCGGCCAGAAGCGTGAAGGCAAGCAAAGCGGCGCGTAATTTCATCGGATCAACCCCTGTATGACTCGCAAGGCGTGATCTTTGACTCACGAGTGTGACAGTCCCGCATCATAGTGCGGTTGAATCTGTGCCTGGTTGGACTTATCGGCGCAGACCGGGGCGCCGCGCATGCCGCCGGACCGTCATTTGGTGAACTTGCTGTAAGCTTGCCGGTCCGCCGCTGCCTGCATACAGTCCGCCCAAACAGGAGACTCATCATGTCTATTTCCATGTATACGGCGTCTGTCCCGGTCTACGAGCAGTTTCTCACCGCGCTGGCGGGCGTGTTGAAAAAGGCCGAGGCGCATTGCGCCGCCAAGAAGATCGATCCCTCCGTGCTGGTGACGGCGCGGCTTTATCCCGACATGTTTGCGCTCGCCCGCCAGGTGCAGATCGCCACCGATCACGCCAAAGGCTCGGTCGCACGGCTCGCCGGCGTCGAGGTTCCAAGCTTCGCCGATACCGAAGCGACCTTCGAGGAGTTACAGGCGCGTATCGCCAAGACGCTCGATTATGTGAAGGGCTTTAAGCCCGCCCAGATCGACGGCTCCGACGACAAGGACATCGTGCTCGAAATGCGTACCAGCAAACTCGAACTCAAGGGCGCCGATTACCTCACGCGCTTTGCGCTGCCGAACTTCTTCTTCCACGTCACCACCGCCTACGCCATCCTGCGCCACGCCGGCGTCGAAATCGGCAAACGCGATTTCATGGGCGGGAAGTAAGCCCGTTTGTCATCCCCGGCTGACCCGGCGTAGCGCGGAGCGCGAAGACGGGGAAGGACCCAGGTCATGAAAAAGGCACGACGTCCGAGAAGATGCCGTGCCTTCTTTCTATCTGTGGAGTTGTTCTGCCACCTGGGTTTTCTTCCCCTTTGATCGCGCCTCCGCGCGATCTTCGGCCGGGAATGACAGTTGGGGTTTAGCCTCTTGCCGCCTTGTCCAGCGTCGCGAATTCTTCGTCGTTGAGCACGATGTCGGCGGCGGCGACGTTTTCTTCCAGATGCGCGACTTTGCTGGTGCCGGGGATCGGCAGCATTACCGGGCTGCGTTTCAAGACCCACGCCAGCGCGATCTGGCTCGGCGCCGCCTTGTGTTTCTTGGCGATAGCATCGAGCACCGTACCGGGCTTGGCCAGATCGCCCGCCGCCAGCGGGAACCATGGAATGAACCCGATTCCGTTCTTGGTGCAGTAATCGAGCACCGCTTCGCTGGTACGGTCGGCGAGATTGTAGCGGTTTTGCACAGTGGCGACCGGGAACACGGCGCGGGCCGCTTCGATTTCCGCGACTGACACTTCCGACAGGCCCGCAAAGCGGATCACGCCGTCGTCAATCAGCGATTTGATGGCGGCGAATTGTTCGCTGCGCGGCACGTTTGGATCGATACGATGGAGTTGCCATAGATCGATCCGTTTCACGCCCAGACGGCGGCGGCTAAGATGGGCTTCCTGGATCAGGTAATCGGGCCGCCCGAGCGGGTTCCATACGCCGGGGCCGGGCCGCACCAGTCCGCCCTTGGTGGCGATGACGAGGCCGGAATAGGGATGCAGCGTCTCGCGGATCAGTTCTTCGGAGACCGAC
This sequence comes from Alphaproteobacteria bacterium UBA1301, assembly GCA_002307725.1. Classification (GTDB taxonomy): domain Bacteria; phylum Pseudomonadota; class Alphaproteobacteria; order Micropepsales; family Micropepsaceae; genus Rhizomicrobium. The sequence goes on from DBUB01000010.1 coordinate 332,853, forward strand.
GGCCCGTAGGAATCAGCGGTGTCGATGAAGGTAATGCCGAGTTCGGGAATGCGCTTCAGGGTGCGGCGTGCTTCCGCCGGGTCTGCGGGATCGCCCCAGATGCCCGGTCCGGTGATGCGCATGGCGCCGAAGCCGAGCCGGACAATCTCGAGTTCCCCGCCGATTTTGAAGGTGCCTGATTTTGCCGCATCGACCATGTCTCGACTCCGAAATCGTTACCCCAACAGCAAATGGATCCAGCCGCGATCCGGTTCAAGCACGAATTTATGCCGCTACGACACGCGACGTATGCGCAAGGCCATATACTGCCGTTGCGGCAGCGGCACGGCGCGATCGGCGGTGAAACTGTACTCGTCGGCTTTGCGCAGCGTGAAGGTGCCTGGCACGCCCGCGACCGTCATATTCCAGGTGTCAATCACGTCCACCGCAAAGCTTTGGCCCGCGGTCACGCCGTCCTTGGGTAGCACAAACGGCCACTCCCTCGGCGTCTCGCAGCCGAAATAGCGCAGGTAATACCGCCCCGGCACGCCGCCGAGGTGGCGGTCCTGCCACTTGTCGATCGGATCGATGGCGAGTGGGCCTTCTTCGATGATCTTTTTGAAGAACGCCAGCCGCGCCGGGCTCTCGCCCCTAAGTAGGCCGCCTTCGCCGAGGAACATGCGGTGCTCGTTATCTTCGATCGCTTCGCCGTGGCCGACATAAGTTCCGCCAATGGTTCCGGCCCAGACGCGCCGTACCATCTCTTTGCCGGAAAGATTGCCCCAGCGCTTGGCGATGTTGCCTTCGTATTTGACTTCGTCGAACACCACCGGTTTGCGCCAGACATCGCGATAGAGCATCGCGCGGGCATCGTCTTCCACCGCCGATCCGTTCTGCAAACTCGCGTGCGTCACCCACGGCTTGTTGTTGTCGTAGATCTTGTGGAGATTATGGATCGAGCGCAGGTGGCCGTAAGGATCGCCCGCGCGCACCACCTGGAACAGGCGGTCGAAATCGGCTTCGGTCTTGGCCTTGATGATATCGTACTCGTTGGCGAGCGACCACCATACGTTGCGATAGGCTGAAAGCCGCGCGATCAAATAGGAGAGATAGCGCTCGTCCACCTCCGGCGGCATGGCATCGAAACCCCATTTGCCGCCATCGTAGGGGTGGAACAGGATGATGTCGGCTTCAATGCTTAAGTCGCGCAACCGGCCCACGAAATATTCCAGCCGGCGGAAGAAGGCGGGATTGAAGCGGGTGAAGTCCCACGCGTGTGGCGTACCAACGAACGGGTAGAGCGGGATGCCAGCGGTATCGCCGTTGGGAAACACCGCAAAGCGCAGTTTGTTGAAGGGTGCGGCGGCCAGCGTCTTCAACGTCAAGGCGCATTGCACGTCGCTTTGGTGCGTCCAGGCATACGACGTGGTGCCGAACGGGAAATAGGGCGCGCCGTCGGCATAAGCGAAGTGGAACGTGTTTGCGACCGCCACCGGCCCGTGATTGTGCGGGCTCGCTGGCAGGGCGGCGAACGTGCCGGTCTTGCCGTCAAGCTCGCGCGCATTGGAGGTGGTGCGAAAACGCCAATTGCCGGGACGGTCGGGCATGAAACGGATGCGCCAGACGCCGTCGCCGTCATAGAAGCCTGCCGCTTCTTGCAACTTGCTGCCGCATTCGAAAATACCCGACAGCGCGATGTCGCGGAACGGATTGCCGTGTTTCGGTCCCGTGAGCGCGGTTTCGAACACGCTCCATTGCTCGATCTTCGCAGGCGGCCGCGGCGAAAGCCCGAAGGCCGGTGCGGCGAAGGCGGCAGTGCCGAGCGTAAGGGCTGTGCGGCGGGAGATGTGGGGCAAGGTGCGAATCCAAAAAGAAATGGGCGGCCAGTATGCCCGGTCCGCCCGTATCAGGAAACGCGTCCGAATGTACTTTAGATCAAGTCGCGCAGCGTTACCTTGACGTCCTTGGCCGCGCCGCCGTGATTAACTGTGAAGGTCACGACCGTGCCGGGTTTGGCAGTGCGCAGCTTGCCCCGCACGTCACGCAGCTTCAATTGACTCGCGGCCACACCGTCCACCGCCGTGATCAGGTCGTCTTTGGCGAGCCCGGCTTGCTCGGCCGGAGCGCCCTTGGTGACGGCGACGATCTTGAAGCCGGTTCCGGCGACATTGATCCACAGCCCAGCCCGATCATAGGTGCCGGTATCTTCCACCGGACCCGGGAGCGGCTTCAGGTACATCACGCGGTTGTTGTAATCGAAGGTGACGACGAAGCGCTTCAGCACGCCGCCGCCGACGTTGCCGGAATAATCGGCCCCGGCAAAGGCGCCTTTGTCCTGCGTTGCCAGCGAGCCCACCACGAGCCCGATCTTCACGTCGCCGATGGTCATATCCTTGATGCGGGTGACATAGCCCGTGGACGGACCGCCGATGCCCCAGCCTTCCACCGCCTCGACGCCTTTGGTGTGGGTTTCGCGCAGCTTGTTGGTTTCGGCAAAGGGTTTGGTGATGGTGAGTTCCGAGCGGGCGCCGGTGTCGATGTCGAACTTGGCCGGGATGCCTTCGATGGTACCAGTGACCTCGGGGATGTGGTCGTTGAAAACGAACTTCACCGGCGTGCCGGAGTCTTTGGGATCGAATTTGGCCGGATCGATCAGGGTCAGGGTGCTGGCGCCGTAATCGATGCGGGTGACGAAGCGGCGGAAGGTCTCATAGCCGACCATACCGGGCATCGGTACGCCTTCGATGTCGCTCAGCTTGTCGAGCGGGAAGACGATGGCGAGCTGATTCTTTACCGTGGCGGCGCCGACCGAAAATTCGAGGCCATTGGCGAAACCGCCTTCCATTACGCCCTCGCCGGCGCCGGTGCCGGGCAATTTGCCTTCCACCTTGATACCAAGCTGCTTGGCGATGGGCGGGGTGAGGATGTCGTGTCCGCCGGTGTCGAAGATGAAGACGAACGGTCCTTTGCCGTTGACCTTGGCCTCGCCGAAGATGTGGTTGTTGATGATCTGGACCGGGATCGTGGTCGACGCCGCGCCGCCAGCGATCGAAAAGTCGGTGACGACGGTCGTGGGGATGGCAAAGGCGCTGTCGGGCTGAGTGCTGAGGAAGGTCACTTTGTTGACCTTCATGGTTTGCACATACTGCGCCCCGGCACCGGTATCGATCAGGATCTTATGGGGAAGTTTGACGCCGTCTTCGCTGGCGTAATCGGAGAACGTGGTGATGACGGTCTGCGGGCCCTGCAGTTCGATGATCTTGGCGAGGAAATGGGTGCCGGTGTCGAACCAGGCCTCGAACGGTTTGCCGCCCTTGGGCGTAACGGTCAGCACATCGAAACGGCCGGTGGAATTGGTGACTTCGCCTTTGCTGATGACGGTTGCGCCGCCATGATCGGGTTGCCACCACAGATTGGCGTTGCGATAAGCGTCGTTGATGGCCAGCACCAGCGCGTCCCCGCCTTGCTGCTCGGTGATGGTGCCGGAGGTGTCGCGCTGCCACGGCGTCTTGCCGTCGAAGCCGTTGGCGCCCTGTGCCGGGCCGACTTTGAAAACGCCGACCGTGCGGCCGTTCTTAAGGTCGTTCACCGAATGGGTGGTGCCGGTCAGGCCGTTGCCGGCATAGTCGGCGTCGATGCTGATCGCGGCCTTGGTGTCCCAGGTGGTGCCGCCGGTGGCGGCCTTGTTGGCCTTGAGCACGTCGTCGGCGGACCCGGCCGCCAAAGCCGCGACCGAAGTGGCCGTCAGGGCTGCAAATGCAGCAATGGTCAAGCGCATGTGGTACTCCCCTCACGTTAGGCGAAGATGTAGGTACCCTAGGCCCGAAAACAACATGCGCTTCTATCAAATTTGCGTTGCGGCGGCGATTTGCGCCCTCACAAGCCTGTGTGTTCCGGCACTTGCGGCGCCGCAGCGCGTTGTCTCGACTTTTCTGTGCACCGACGAATACGTTTTTCGTCTGGTGCCGCGCGGACGCATTGTGGCGCTGTCGTATGAGGCGGTGGATCGCAAGCCCGTGGTTTCGACGATTGCGGACGCGGCCAAAGGGATGCCGGTGATCCGCCCCTCGACCGAAACCGTACTGCAGCTGAAGCCCGATCTCGTCGTGATGTACGCCGGGACCAATCCCCGCTTGCATCTCAGTCTCAGCCATCTCGGCGTTCCGGTGCTGGACGTGCCATGGGCCAATTCCGTCGCCGAGGTGCGTACTGTGACCAAGATGCTAGGCGACAAGCTCGGTGCTCCCGATCGTGCCGCGGCGCTGCTCGCCGAAATGGACAAGAAAATCGCCGCCGTCAGGGTAGGGGCACCGCGGCCGCCGGTGCGTACCATCCTTTACGAGCCGCAAGGCTATGCGACGGTACAGGGCGTCACCGAAGAGGTGATGCAGCTCGCCGGTTTGGTTAACGCCGCGCCCGCTGCCAAGCTCACGCGCGCCGGGCAATTGCCAGTGGAAGCAGTGATCGCTGCCGCGCCCGAGCTGCTGGTTTTGGGCGGCGAGGAACGCAGCGGCTCGGCCCGCGCCTACACTGTCCTGCACCATCCCGCCTTCAAGGCGCTGGCGGGCCGCACCCATATGGAATTTGCCAAGCTGACCCCGCTCCTTTGCCCCGGACCGTGGTCGCTCGACAGCGCCGAAACGCTGGTGAAATTGGGGCGGGCGGCGCGGGCGCTTGCACCGGTCCCGGGGCGGACCTACTAATTCCTCCATCGCACCGGAATAGGGAACGCGGGTGGAAATCCTGCGGCTGCCCCCGCAACTGTAGCGGCCTCGCGCGGACGGTCACTGGCGGCAACGCTGGGAAGGCCACCGCAAATTCAGCCGCAGAGCCAGGAAACCTGCCGGAGCGTGTCGTCCATCTTGTGGCCGGGGTACGCCATGGGAAGCCGGCCTACCGGCGGCGGCGACAGAAAGGCCGTGATGGACGCGACGACCGTCTCGTATCTACAGACCCAATCCCTTGGGCATCGGACGCGCTGGCTGATCGCGCTTAGCGGTGCCGCGCTGATGTTCGGGCTGTGGTCGTTCCTGCTCGGATCGGCCGATTATTCGGCGCACGAATTGTTGACCGGCCTCGTCACCGGTAAAGGCGCCGCGGGCATCATCGCCCAGGAAATCCGCTTGCCGCGCGCGGCGCTGGCACTGATCGTCGGTGCCGCCTTGGCGGGAAGCGGCGCGGCGTTGCAAGGCCTGTTCGTCAATCCGCTGGCCGAACCGGGCGTCACTGGCGTGACCTCTTGCGCCGGGCTGGGCGCCGTGGTGGCGATGTATTTCGGCCTTGTCACGCTGCACCCGCTGACCTTGCCAGTGTTCGCGATTGCTGGGGCCTTGATCGCCGCCGCGATCCTGTATGCTTTGTCGAAGAGCGGTGCCGGGGCGGTCTCACTGGTCTTGGCTGGTGTGGCGATCGGCAGTTTTGCCACCGCGCTGACCGCGCTGGCGCTGTCGTTTTCGGCCAATCCCTACGCCATGAGCGAGATGGTGCTGTGGATGATGGGCTCGTTGAAAGACCGTACCCTGAACGATCTTGCCTTCGCCTTGCCGCTCACCGCGGTTGGGCTCGCATTGCTGTCATCGACCGGTCGCGGTCTCGATGCGCTGACTCTCGGCGACGAGGCGGCGCGTTCGCTCGGTGTCAATTTGACGTCGCTGCGGGCGCGCGTCGTGCTCGGGGTGGCCTTGGCGACCGGTGCGGCGACGGCGGCCGCTGGCGCCGTGAGTTTTGTCGGCTTGGTGGTGCCGCATCTGCTCCGCCCGTTGTTCGGCCATCAACCATCGCGGCTGATTGTGCCGTCGATGCTCGGCGGAGCGGCGATGGTGGCAGCGGCCGATGTCGCGCTGCGCCTGATTGCGCCCGATGGCCAGCTTCTGCTTGGCGTCGTCACCGCCATGCTGGGCGCGCCGTTCTTCCTTTGGCTGATCCTGAAGTTGAGGCGCCAGCCATGAGCGTGAGCTTCGAACAAGTCTCGGTTTCGTTCGGCGCGCGCGCCGCGCTGACACAAGTTTCGGCGACGCTGGAACAAGGCACCGTCACCGGCATCATCGGCCCCAATGGCGCTGGCAAGACCACGCTGCTGCGTACCGCGCTGGGTTTGCAACCGGTCAGTTACGGCACTGTGCGCGTGCTCGACAAGCCGCTGTCGGAATGGCCGCGGGACGCGCTGGCGCGGGCCATGGCCTATCTGCCGCAAGGCGGCGAGGCGCGCTGGCCGATGCGGGTAGAGGACCTTGTGCTGCTCGGCCGCTTGCCGCATCGCGCCGCTTTCGGCCCGCCCGATCTCAAAGACCGCATGGCGGCGCTGGATGCTTTGGCGCGCTGCGATGCTACGCCCTTCGCGAACCGCCGCATGGATGAGCTCTCGGCCGGCGAACGCGCCCGGGTGTTGTTCGCGCGCGCGCTGGCGACCGGCGCCGCGGTGCTGCTGGCCGATGAACCGGCGGCGTATCTCGATCCCAGCCACCAGCTCCGGCTGATGGAATTGCTCCGTGAAGAGGCCCGCCGCGGCACCGCCGTCGCCGTTACGTTGCACGATTTGTCGCTCGCTGCCCGCCATTGCGACCGCATTCTGGTGCTGCACGACGGTCGCCTTGTTGCCGACGGCCCGCCCGCGGAGGCCTTGGCCGACGCCACGCTGGCGCGCGTGTTCCAGATCGCGCGGAGCCCCGATTCGTTGGGATTAGGGGCCTTCCGCCGCCTCTGATCCGCCATTTTGTGGGCCGTACACTTCGTCCCGAGAACGCGAGGGAGGCTCTTATGTCCAATGACACCATCGTCACTGTGCGCGCCAAGCGGCCGCTGTCGATTTGGGTTCTGTGCATCATCAACGGATTGCTGGCGGCGTTCCTGATCGCCAGCTGCATCATTGCCGAGAGCCGCGGCTATTCGGGCTGGCAGGCGGCGTTTGTCGGCATCGCCGGTCTACTCATCAGCATCGCTGCACATGCGACGTGGTACGGTTTCCGCTGGGGCCGCTCGGCGCTGCTTACCTTGTTGACGGTGGTTCTCGGCCTTCTGATCGTACAATCGGTGATGTATATCGATTGGGCCGCTGACGCCGGTTTCCTTGGCCGCGCGGTCACGGCGGCATGGTTTCGCACCGGTTTGTCGCTTGCGTGGCTGGCGCTAAACTTTATCTTCTTGTTCCGCAAACGGGCAAGGATGTTCTTCGCATGACTCTCCAGGTTGCGGTGATCGGATACGGCGATGGCGGGCGGGTGTTGCATGCCGGGCCGGTGGCGCGCACGGACGGTCTCAAGCTTGCGGCGGTCGTTTCGACTCGCACGGCGGACATCGCTCGCGATCATCCCGGCGTGCGCGCGGTGGCCGACCCCGCGGCCGTCTTCGCCGATCCCGCCATCGATCTCATTGCAATTTCGACGCCCAACACCTCGCATTTCGATCTCTGTGCGCGGGCACTGGCGGCGGGCAAGCATGTCGTGGTCGACAAGCCGTTCACCGTCACCGCGGCCGAAGCGCGCGAACTGAAGCGGCGGGCGGAAGCCTCTGGGCGCCTTCTCACCGTGTTCCACAATTTTCGTTATTTCGCTGATTACAAAGCGCTGCAAGCGATGATCGCCGACGGTACTTTGGGCGAGATCGCCTATTTCGAATCCCATTTTGATCGCTGGGCGCCCAAGGTCCCTGACGCGTGGCGCGAGAAGCCGGGTGCGGGCAGCGGCACTTGGTGGGACCTCGGACCGCATCTGATCGATCAAGTGCTGCAACTGTTCGGCAAACCGCTCGCCATCACGTGCGATCAAGCGATCCAGCGCCCCGGCGGCGGCGCTACCGATTTCTTCCACGCGCTCTTGCGCTACGCGAAATTGCGCGTCGTGCTGACCAGTTGTTTCCTGGCGCCGGAGCAGGAGTTGCGTTTCGTCGTGCATGGCAGCAAGGCGAGTCTGACCAAATACGGCATCAATCTGCGCGACGGCGTCGATCCGCTTCCCGGTACGCTGACGTTGCCGGACGGCACCACGCGCGAAGCCCCGGCGGGCGCGGCCGACAGCCGTGACTTTTACATCGCCGTGCGCGATGCCATCCTCGGTACCGCGCCGCAGCCGGTGAAGCTTGATGAAGCCATTGCGGTGATGGACGTGCTCGAAGCCGGTGACAAAAGCGCGGCCGAACGGCGCGAGGTGGTGCTATGAGCTGCTGCAACGTCGCCGTGATCGGTTACGGGCTGGCGGGCCGTGTCTTTCATGCTCCGCTGATCGCCGCCACCGAAGGCCTGCATCTCGCCGCCATCGTCTCCAGCCGCACAAGCGAAATCGCGGCCGCCTATCCCGGCGCTAAAGCCGTCAGCGATCCGCAACAGGTGTTCGTCGATCCCGATATCGATCTCATTGTGGTGGCGACGCCCAACGAATCCCATTTCGAACTCGCGGCGCGGGCGCTCGCGGCGGGCAAACATGTCGTGATCGACAAGCCGATGGCGCTCACCTCGGCCGAAGCGAGGAAGCTGATCGACAAAGCCCGCGGCCGTCTTCTCACCGTGTTTCACAACCGCCGCTGGGACGGCGATTTCCTCACCCTGAAGAAGCTGGCGCGCGAAGGCACGCTCGGCACCATCGCCTATCTGGAATCGCGCTTCGATCTTTATCGCCCCAACGTGCAGGATCGTTGGCGCGAGCGTGCCGGCCCCGCGACCGGAACCTGGTACGATCTCGGATCCCATTTGCTGGATCAGGCGCTGCAACTTTTCGGAAAGCCGCTCGGCATCACGGCCGATCTGGCGGCACGGCGCAATGGTGCGGTGACGACGGACTACTTCCGCGTGTTGCTGCGCTACGAGACCACGCGCGTGGTACTTGCGGGCGATTCTCTGGCACCAACTGACCGGCGTTTTATCGTGCATGGCAGTGGCGCCAGTTTCATTAAGCTTGGTCTTGATCCGCAACAAAATGCGTTGGCGACGGGCCTGAAACCATCTGATGCCGCCTACGGGCTTGAATCGGTGCCGGCGCGCCTCGTGTTACCCGGCGGTGGTGAACAGGCCGTAACCATAGAAAGTGGACGTTACGGCGCTTTTTATGAAAGCGTCCGCGACGCCTTGCGCGGTACGGCGCCGCTTGCTGTGACCGCCGGCGAAGCGCTCACGGTGATGGAATTGCTCGAGGCGGGGCTTGAAAGCGCACAATTTGGCCGCGAAGTCATAACAACGAGGTAACGCTAACATCAACACGATGGATGTGCGGCAATTGCCGTAGTCGCCGGTGCGATGGGCCCGTTTATATTCGCTTTTTCCAATGCGAGTACGTTGTTTTGTCGGAACCTGGCGATCCATCGCGAGAATATTCGCCGCGCGTGATGCGCAACTGGGATGCGGTGCGCGCCTTTCTCGAAGTTGCGCGGACGGGTAGCTTCCGCGCTGCGGCGCTTGGTTTGAAAGTCTCCGTTAATACGCTCCGTAGACAAATTGAAGAGATGGAAGACGACGCTTGCATCACGCTCTTCACCCGTCATGCTAGTGGCGCGCGGCCGACCAAGGAAGCCGAACGCATGCTAGCCGCCGCCAAGCGGATGGAGATGGCATCTTACGATCTGTTACGCGCCCAATCGGTGGCGGCGGATATCCGTGGCGAAGTGCGTCTCAGCGTCACAGAAGTTCTGGGCACGGTTTGGCTGGTTCCCCAAATGGTGGAATTTCAGCGTCAACATCCCGATCTTCTGATCGACCTGCAATGTTCGATGCGCCCGCATGATGTGATGAAAATGGAATGCGATATCGCGCTCCAGCTGATACCGCCCGAGTGCAATGACCTTCGATCGCTTCGCATCGGGCGTATTCATGTGATGCCTTTTGCGTCGCAGGCGTATCTGGCGCGTTATGGCAAACCCCAAAGCCGCGATGATTTCGCTGGCCATCGTCTCGTGCTGCAGGCCTGTGACCAGTTGAATTCCTTCGGTTTTGAGCGGGCTTTTCCCGGCATTTCGCAAGTTGGCTTGGTCTCCCTGCGCACCAATTCGCCGATGGCGCATCTCAGGGCGGTACGCTGCGGCGCCGGGATCGGCGCGCTCGCGACGTTCGCGGGCAAATTTGCAGGTTTGGAGCCGGTCGATCTCGACTGGCGCGATGCCGCCGATGTCTGGCTCATCTATCACCCGGATTTGGCGAAAACGAAACGCGTGCGACTCGTCATAGACTGGCTCATCGAAGCCCTTTCGCCGCGGCAACATCCATGGTTTTCCGACGATTTCATCCATCCCCGGGATTTGCCGGACGACGTGGCCGGACTATCTTTATCGCGCCTATAACAGGCGCCTATTGTCTCTAAGAACAAGAATGAACTGCGCACAGAAGAACGAGAGCACTATGAAATCCGCACAGGGGTCGGGACCGGTAGACAGGCGCAAGCGTTCGCGCATGTTGGATGCTGAGGTCGGACAATCCATCCGCGTACATCGCAAGAACGCAAAAATGACATTGCAAGGGCTCGCTGATCGGCTCGGCATCGCCTACCAGCAGGTTCAAAAATACGAGACCGGCGTTAATCGGGTTGGCGCAGGACGGTTGATGGAAATCGCCGAAATCCTGAACGTTCCGGTGGCGAGCTTTTTCGATACGCCGCATGTACCGGGCGAAGACGGCGGTATTTCTGTTGTCGATTCGGAAGCCGCCGTGCAGGGCCGCCAGGTCATGGTGGCGTTCCTGCGCATCAAAGATCCGCAGAAACGCACGGCCGCACTCGCCTATTTGCGGTCGCTGTTGGATCCCGAATCGCCCTGAACGGGACTGCGGCCGCTAAGTTCCGGACGCGCGATGAGGTATTTGGCTAGAACAACGTCGGCTGGCTGTCGTCTTTTTGGGGCGGCGGCTTGGCGGCGCGTTGCATATCGAGCGCACGCTCCGACGTTTTGAGCAACGCCTTCACCTCGTCGAGCGGCGCCGGTGTTTCGCCCAGCCACTTCGGCCAATCGGCGGGCGCGATCAGCGCCGGCATGCGATCGGTAATGGTGCGGATGAGATCATTCGGCGGCACCGTCACCATGGCGAAGGTCAGCAGCGATCCGCCGTGCGGTTCGCGGCAGCGTTCCCACACCACCGCGATGCCGATTGGCGCGCCATCCCGCGGCGTCAGCACATGCTGCTCGGTTTTGGCCGGCGTGATCGCGCGGCCTTCGTTGAAGCTGGTCACCGCCAGGATGCCGCGCCGGGCGGCGAAGGCGGCGCGGAACGCCGGTTTCACGTCGATGGTTTCGGCGCGGGCATGAATGTGCGGCTTGACCGTCCTCGGCTCCTTGGCGCCGGGCGGTAGCAACCCCCAGCGCATCTGCACCGCTTTGCGCTGGCCGCTGTCGTCCAGCGCGATCACCGACGCCAGCCGCATCGGCGTTACCGTCGCGACACCCTCCGGCCGGATCGCGGCTTGCAGGCGGGATAGCTCGACCACCTCGGCCCACGTCAGCATCTGCGTGATTTTTCCGCACATGGCGCCCTTTGGCGTAAGCCAGCCGTAGCTGCGCTGACCGAGGTTCGGCCATCCTTCGCTGAAGGAGCTTCGGATGGCAGCCTCCGCTGCTGCGCAGCGTAGGCTGGTGACCCCGGCGTGACTCGAACACGCGGCCCTCGGTTTAGGAAACCGATGCTCTATCCTGCTGAGCTACGGGGTCTTGGGACGAAAATTGCCCGTTCGTACACTTAAGTGCAAGGCGCGTTTGCGCCGCGCGCCTCGCGGCGATAACCTTGCGTGGGAGCGCGGGAGAGCGATCGTGGCCAGGTTTTTGCTGATTTTTGGCGCTGCCTTGGCGGTGATGGCGGCAAACGCCGCTGCAGCGCCGGCCGGTGATCTCTTGACGGAGATGAACGCCTGCCGCGCCCTTGGCGATGGCGAGCGGCTGGCCTGTTTTGATCGCACCCTGGCGCGCCAGGGTGCGCCCGCCGCCGTTGCGCCTGTTTCACCTGCGCCTCAGCCGAAGCCGGCGAGCGATTTTGGCAGCGAACGGTTGCCCGCGTCGGATGCGGCGCCGAAACAGACTGATTCCATTGTCGCCAAGGTGAAGGCGGTGAGTTGGAACGCATTCCGGCATTTCACTGTCACGCTTGATAACGGACAGGTCTGGCGCCAGCTCGATTCCGATACGGCGACCGCCCAGTTCGGCGCGTCCCAAGCGGTGAAGATTTCCCGCGGCTTTCTCGACAGCTACAGCCTGTCGGTCGATGGCGTTTGGGGCACCTACAAAGTCAAGCGGATCAAATAGCGGATTTGTTGAGGAGGGATCATGCGTATCAGGCTGTTCACGGGGCTTATTGGCGTCATCGCGTTCACGGGCGCTGCCGGTGCGGCGCCAAGTCTTGAAGCTTCGATCGGCCAGTGCGCCGCCAAGACCGACGCCGAGGCGCGGCTTGCCTGTTACGACGCCGTCGCGGCGCAATGGAAAACCGGTCAAGTTCCCACCACTGCCGCCGCTCCGGTAGCCGCCGCGCTGCGGCCAGCTCTCCCGGAACCGGTTGCCGCTGCTGCGCCGCCCGCCGCCAAGCCGCCTGCCGTCAAGCCAATCCTGCCGGAGGCCCAATTCGGGGCCGAGCTGTTGCCCAAGGAGGTGCGCCAGGCCACCGGACAGCCGCAAGAGGCCGATGCCATCAGCGCCGCTCTGAAGTCATTCTCCTACACCGCGCTCGGCCGGGTGATCGTCACGCTCGGCAACGGCCAGGTCTGGCGTCAGATCGATGGCGACAACGCGAAGTTCCGTGCCAAGCAAGGCGATCTCATCACCATCGCGCGCGGCCTGTTCGGCAGCTACAACATGACGGTGGGTGACCACAACGGTCTGTACAAGGTCCGCCGCGTGGAGTGACGCGCCGCGCCGGGTGCGCGCTGTTAGTGCGGATCCGACTTGGTTAGCCATTCCTGCCAGAACACTGCGACGTCGGCGCCATGCAGCCGCCACCAGCCGTCGTCGATCTGAAACGCCGTGGCGAAATGCGCGGTCGGCAGATACGGCAACATGTCGATGTGCAACTCGGGCTGCTTCTGCACCAAGGCGAGGGCGCTTTTGCGTGCCGGGCCGTAAGCGATCCAACTCGCCATCTTGCCGAGATTCTCGGTACGGGTGGCGAAGCGCACGAAATCCATCGCCCGGGTTGCTTTGGGATTGCCTTTCGGGATGGCGAGCACTTCGAGTTCGTAAAGCTGGTGGTCCCAGATGATGGCGAGCTTGGGCATGCCGGCGGGCGTTTCGCTGTCGGCGTCGAACACCGCCCAATTTGGCAGTGCTGCGAAGACTGCACGGCCGTCCTTCAGCATCGCCGTGGCCTCGGCGGGGCTCGCGTACCAGACGAGATTGCCGCGCAAGCTGTCGAGTTTCCGCAACGCCCGCGCCACGCCTTGCGGGCTTGAGAGCACGTTGTAGACGTCTTTCGGCGCCACGCCGTCGGCGAGCAGCGCCATCTCGATCGTCAGTTTGGCGCTGGATTTGTTCAGCGCCCGCTTGCCGCCGAAGTGCTTTACGTCGAAGAAATCGGCGAGCGTCGCGGGGCCTTTGTCGCCGAACTTCACCGGCGCCACCGCGATCACTTGGCTGTAGACCACACTCGCGACCCAGCAGGGGCCAATCGCGCCGGGCACGAAGTCTTGCGCCGCCGGGGCTCCGCCCGGCGCCGCGGCCAGGCTGGCGGCATCGATTTTTTCCAAGAGGCCGCTGTCGCACGCCGCCACCGCATCGGGCAGTTCCATATCGACTGCGTCCCAATCGTAGCGATGGCTCGCCACTTGCCCCGCCAAGGCTTTGGTGCCGCCGTCATAGAGCGCGAACTTGGCATTGACGCGGTGCGCGGCGCCGTAGGGCATGATCTGCGCGCTCGCCTGGGCGTGGCCGTAACTGCCTTCCCAAGTCGCGATCGTCAACTCCGGTTTGGGGCGCGTGAACCAGAACAAGCCCGCAACGCCGACCGCAACCACGACACCGGCAACCGCCAGCGTAACCACCCATTTCTTCATCTCTGCCTCAATGAATGCCGAACATGTTCTTGAGTTGATCGCCCACGGATTTCTTTTTCGCACCTGGCGCGGGTTTGTCGCCGTTCTTGCCGCCCAGTAATCCGCCCAACGCGGCGCCACCGTTCTTGATGCTGTCCATCACGCCGCCAACGATGGCCGCGACATCGGCCGCATAGTGCAGTCTATCCCAGCTTCCGGTGATGTGGAACGGAACGCCGATACCGTAACCATTATAGTCCGCTTCGGGGTGGAGGCGGAAATCGATGCCGCGGCCGCCGATGTCGATAGTGCCCTTGCCGGTCATCTGCACCACGTTGCCCTTCAGATGGAAATCGTTGGTGCTGAGCACGCCGTTTGCCAGCACGAAACTTGCCCCCATGTCGTTGAACGAGGTGGACGCGACGGTGCCGGTGGCGTCACCGCCGAGCATGGTTTTGACGCTCTTCGCCACGGCGCCGAGATCGACGCCTTTGAAGCGGCCGTTGGTGCCGGTGATCAAACCCTTGCCCGAGAGCGAATGCATGATTGCGTTCTGGCTCGTGCCCGCCATGTGGATGTTGAGCTTCAAGGCGCCGACGCCTTCGATTGAGTCGATCCGGAGCGCGTCGTGCAACAGCGGATTTATCTGCACACCCTTGAAGTCCATGGTGTTGTCGATTTGCGGTAACGGCCCACGGATGTTGACGACCAGAAATGCCGAGCCGCTGCCGCCATAAAGGTTCACTTGGTCCAGAACGACCGTCAGCAGGCCGTTGGTGTTGACGAGCCGGAGCACCGTGTGGCCGAGGCGCAGGCTTGGGGTGCGCAACGCGCCCGTTGTCAATGTCAGGGTGGCGTTGAATTCCTTGAGCAGCGCCAAGCTGATCGGCTTTTTGCTCCAGCCGGCCTCTTTGGGTTCCTTCGGTCCTTCCTTCTTGCCACCGGCGAGATACGGAACAATATCGAGATGATCGACATTGAGCACGCCATCGAGCCCCGGCACTTTGGCTCGTGCGTCGATCGACAGGGTGCCCTTGATGGTCTGGCCGTCGAGCGTGACCTTGAGGTTTTCGAAATGGGTGATCTTGTCCTTGTTCTCGATTCGGCTCGACAGTGTGAAACCGCCCAGGCCACCCGCCGGCAGCGGTGTTCCCAGCCATGTTGTGAGGCCGCGGAAGCTGGGGGAGGCGAGCTTGATATCGCCCTCGGTGGTGCCGTCGGGCAGCATCTCGCCTTGGACCGCGGCGTGCAGCAGCTCGGCGTCGGTGGTGAGATCGAACTTTGTCGTGCCGGAGCCGAGGAATGTTTTTAGCGTGGCAAGGTGCGCCACGAAGGTCAGCTTCTTGTCCGCCAACGTCATGTCGCCGGTCGCCGCGATCGGGTTGTCGGCGGTGGTGATGGCGACCGCGATGTTGACGTGATCGAGGCTGCGATGGGTGCCGGTCTTGGCGTTGTCGTAAGTGACGCGGCCGTCGGTGATGTCGATGCCGGAGAATTCGGTGCTGGCGGGCAGGGTGAGGGTACCGCCCTTCTTGGTTTCCCCGGTCTTGCTGGTCGTGGCTTTGCCGAACTTCCAGTTGGGATTGCCGTCCTTGTCGACTTCCAGCGCGATGGTTGGCTGGTCGAGTGTGATCTTGTCGAGCGCGATGCGGCCGCTGAATAGTGGCAGCAGCTTCACCGAAAGGTCGATGTCGCCGACCGCCACCATCACCGCAGCCCGCCCGCCCGGCGTATTGGCGAGGGTCACTTCCTTCGCCCGGAGGCCGAATCGGGGGAAAAAGGTCAGGCGCAAAGGGCCATCGATCTTGAAGACGCGGCCGGTGGCGCTACCGGCGGCGGTTTCGATGCGGCCCCGGTACATGTCGAGCGGAACCACGAACGGCAGCACCAGGATCAGGGCGATCACCAGTCCGGCGGCGATCAGGCTATTGCGCAAGGCCTTGTTCATGTTTTGGCTTCCCCCCACGAAGGAACCCAATCATAGCGAGGTTGCGGAGCGGCGCTACCGTTTCGGGCCGGCAGCGGCCTCGCGACACCCCGTTAAGCGATGTCGCAGTGCCGAACGGCTTGCATTTGGGGGCCGCCGACCCTAGTTTCCGGCCCCCGACGTGCAGGCGTAGCTCAGTTGGTTAGAGCGCCGGATTGTGGATCCGGAGGTCGGTTGTTCAACTCAACCCGCCTGTACCAGCCTACGCTGCGCAGCAGCGGAGGCTGCCGCGCCGTAGTTGCGAAGCAACGCAGGCGGGCTCCTCGGTCGGCGCAGCTACGGCTCGGCAAGCCAACCCCTTCTTCAACAACGAAAAAATCCCCGATGGATCGGGCATTCTCCGACACAATATTGCGCGTTCTGTCACGCCGCCGCGTGCAGCGTCGGGATATTTTTGAGTTCGTCCGCGATCTCAGCTTTGGTTTCGGCGAGGTCGTAGGCCTGTTGCATCGATAGCCAGATTTCCGGGCCGCCGCCCACCAGCTTGCCTAGGCGCAACGCGAGGTTGGGCGAGATCGGCCGCTTTTCGTTGAGCACATCATAGAGGGTCGGGCGCGACACCCCGAGCAACTTGGCAATCTCGGCCTTCGGCTTGTTTAGGGCGGGCAACACGTCTTCGCGCAGCACTTCGCCGGGGTGGGTCGGCCTCAGGCCCTTAAGGAGAGGATTGAGGGTCATCCGTGATAGTCCTCCAAATCAACTTCGACAGTGTCTGTCCCGTCCCAGCCAAAGGTAATCCGGTAATTTTCGCTAGCCCACACCGCGTACCGGCCTTTGTTTTCGCCTTTGAGCGAATGGAACCGGTATCCCGCGATATCCATCTGCTGCGGGGCCTTGGCGGCATCCAGAAGCATGAGGCTGCGGCGGATGCGATCCGGTTTTTTTACGGGAAGCTTCGAGGTGTCGCCGGTTTCGGCAAAACGCTTCAGAGCTTTGCTTTTGAACGACCGGATCACGAGTGTAATATAGTACGTTACACTCAGGTGTCAAACAGTCATACTATTGCAAGCCCCGCTACTGCGCCATCTTGATGATGGCATCCACGAGATAGGGATAGGGCTGGGCGCCGGTGGTGCGGTTGAAGAGGCCCGCGGCGTGGTTGCCGGTGGCGCCAGCATCCCAGTACATCGGCACCAGGCCGTGTTTGACGGCGCTCTTGGTGATGAAAGCATCCCAATAGACGCGATAGCGCTCGTGGCCCTCGTATTCGGCTTTCATCATCGCGCTGTATTCGCCGAGGATCACCGCCACGCCTTTGTCGACGAAGGTCGCCTTCATCTTCGCGAACTCGGCGTCGGCATAGGCCTCGTTGCCCCAGGTGTCGGTCGCCTTGGGATCGGTCGCGATCGCGCCCCACTGCCAGACAGGACTCTTATCGTTGAGGGTGAAATTGTAGGGGTCGTAATAGTGCACTTCCATCATCAACCGGTTCGGCGCCGTGTCGGCGGGCATCACCGCGTTGGCGACCGTGGCGTCGATGTTGGTGTTGTAGCCTTGCACGACCAGCTCGCGTTTGGCGTTGTTGCCGCCGGTGGCGCGCACCGTGGTGACGAAGGTCTGGTTGAAGCTGTTTTGCGCCGCCGCGTTTTCCGCGGTCGGCGAGCCGTATTGGCCCTGGACGCTGACCTCATTGGTGCCCGCGAACAGCAGATAATCGTCGTAGTCCCTGAAGTTCACTGCGATCTGGGTCCACAGCTTGGCGAGACGGGCGTTGACCTCGGCTTGTTTGGCGGCCGTCGGTTGCTGCCAGCCGCCGTCCCAATGTTCGTTGAGCACGACATAAAGCCCGGCCTTGCGGGCATAGGTCACCACTTCGGTAACCCGCGCCATCCAGCTTCGGTTGATCGTGTCATCGGAGTCGGCGTGAGCGGCCCACGCCACCGGAATGCGCACCGACTTGAAGCCGGCCGCTTTGACAGCGTTGAACAGTTCCTGGGTCGCGCGCGGATTGCCCCACGACGTCTCGCCGGGCAAGGCGTCCAGTGTGTTGCCGAGGTTCCATCCCGGCGACATCTGCTTCGCCATCTCGACGCTGGTGATCTCGCGCATGATGCCTGGTGCTTCGCCGGCCGTGGCCACGGAACCCAGCACCAAAATCATGGCTATTGCGGCGATCGACGTCAGTGTTCTCATCGTGTGTAATCTCAGTCCCGTGGTTTCGCGGTTGATTGGCGGATCACCAGCTCATGCAGTTGCGGGCGGCGGCGGGCTTCGGCGGCGGTCGGCGGGTCGATGACGAAATCCACCGCCATATAGCCGGTCAGTTCCATCTTCTGGCGGCAGGTAGTGATCTGCGGCCAGACTTGGCGCGCTAAGGGGGAATCGTCGAAGCCCGCCAGCGAAAAATCTTCCGGAATCTTGAAGCCAAGCCGGTGCGCCGTGGCCAGCACCGCGGCGGCGACTTCGTCATTGCAGGCGAAGACGGCGGTCGGCAGCGAGTCCATCGTCAGTAGGCGTTCGCCGGCGCTGAGGCCTTGGGCGAAATCGAACCCACCCGTCACCATCTTCGCGGCATCGGCGGCAAGTCCAGCTTCGCCCATCGCTCGGGTGAACCCGGCGAGCCGTGCTATGGCATCGCTATGATCGGGCGGCCCTTTGATGAACGCGATCTGCTTGTGACCGAGCTCGATCAGATACCGAGTTATGTCATAGGCAGCCGCTTCGTTGTCGACGCAGATGTCGAGCGTCATGCCGGTATCGGAACGGGGCGCGATCCGCACCACCGGTAATCCGGCTTCGGCAACCGCATCCAGCACCGCCGGAATTTCGCAAATCGGTTCCGGCAGGATGACACCGCGCAAGGGGATGCGGGCGAGAAGTGCGCGGATGCGGTCGGCGAGGGCGGGATCGGAGAGGTCGAACGATTTGACCACCAGCGCGGTTTCCCACTTGTGGCAGGCGGCCATCAGCCCAATTTGCAGCATGCCGAAATAACCGGAACCGACCATCGGTGTGTCGCACAGAAATCCGATCAGGTTCGAGGTCGGGTTGGTGGCCATTGTCCGGCTCCGTCGATTATCGGCTCGCGGCGATCAGGTCGCCCAGTTGGTGGTTTGGCGCAACGCCCATCCGGAACGCGACGACGGCAAAGACCATTGTGAGTTCTCCGCGGCTGTCGAGCAATGGTGCTAGGAACAATTCTGCTTCGAGATAATGCAAATCGTTGAACGCCACCGTCTTGACAGCGCGCAAAGGTTTGCGATTTGCGATAACCTCGCTCAGATCGGTTTGCCAGCGCGCGGCGACCTCCGGCGGTACGGCGTCGGGCAGCAGTTTGCCCTGCATCTCGCCGAGCACACAGGAGATGCGCGTTCCCATTAGACGGATGCGGAAGGTTGACTCATGGCGCTCGAAGATAACGAGATTGCCGAGGAACGCCTTCGACAACCGCGGCGTAAACTGGCAGCGCGAAGGAATGCCGCCCAGACGTTCCCACGCGTTGTAGGCTTCCGTCAGGACCGGAGTTTCAAAGGCCAGCGATTCGTCTTTGGTGTAGGACGAATTCAGTCTTTCTGACCAATCGCATATTTCGGTCACGGCGGTGTCCCTCCTTAATGTCGAAACGTTACGCGGAGGCATTCACCAACCCGTTAAGTCACGCCCGTTTGGGATTAGTACCTATGCGACCTGACGTTGCCCTCTTTCCTCCGCCGCGAAGCTCAGAACCTTGTACCGCACCCCGTTGGAAGTGCGGGGTGGCTCGCGTTCGCGAGAGGAGGGGACACACGAGTCAGAGCGCGTCTACCTTTAGTTGTGACAAATATGCTAAACACGCCTTCGGGGCGCCGGATTGCTCCAATTCCTTGCCCCATTTCTTGCTCCTGGGGGGGTCTGCCGTTACAAGGCCGCATCATTGTTGAAGGTTTGGTCATGGCGTCGGATAAGAAAATTGCCCAAAAAGGCAGCAAGCCCAAAGCGCGGTTGCCGCGCGGGTTTCGCGACCGTTTCGGGGCGGAGATCGCGGCCGAGCGCCGGCTCGTGGACATCATCCGCGGCGTTTATGAGAGCTATGGCTTCGAACCGCTCCAGACTCCGACCTTCGAATACACCGACGCGCTGGGCAAATTCCTGCCTGACGTCGACCGCCCCAACGAGGGCGTGTTCTCGCTTCGTGATGACGACGAGCAGTGGTTGAGCCTGCGCTACGATCTGACGGCGCCGCTCGCCCGCTATGTCGCGGAGAATTTTCAGCATTTGCCGAAGCCCTTCCGCCGCTATCAGACGGGTCTGGTCTACCGCAACGAAAAACCCGGCCCCGGCCGCTTCCGCGAATTCACGCAATTCGACGCCGACACGGTCGGCAGCAACTCCCCCGCCGCCGACGCCGAACTGTTGATGATGGTGTGCGATGCGCTGGAAGCGCTGGGCCTCAATCGTGGCGAGTACATCGTCAAGATCAATAATCGGAAACTTCTGGACGGGGTTCTTGAAGCGGTTGGCGTTCCTTCCGACGACAAAGAACGCCGCGGCATCATCCTACGAGCAATCGACAAAATGGATCGATTGGGTCTGGGTGGCGTACGGCAATTACTCGGTCCGGGACGAACCGACGAGTCGGGCGACCGCACTAAGGGAGCCGAGTTGACCGAAACTCAAATCAATCAGGTCATGCTCTTTGTCGCGCCAGAAGGCTATTTGCCTAAAAACTTTGATCCATTGCTTCGCATTGGGTCGGCAGTGGGGCCAAGTGCGATTGGAACTCTAGGCTTGAATGAAGTTCGTGGAATTCGAGATATTCTCCAGGCTGCGGGATATGGCGAAGATCAAGTTCAAGTTGACACCTCCATCATCCGCGGTCTCGACTATTATACCGGCCCGGTGTTTGAAGCGCAGCTTACGTTCAAAGTGAAGAATGACGAGGGGCAGGAGGTCGTGTTCGGTTCCGTCGCGGGTGGCGGGCGGTATGACGATTTGGTGGCGCGGTTCACCGGCCAGCAAGTTCCGGCGACCGGCATTTCCATTGGCGTAAGTCGTCTTTTGACAGCACTTCAGCAGCGCGATCTACACAGTGAAACACCGCTTATCGTCGTACTTTCAATGGGTGATGTGGGCTGGAGTTTTTCTGTTGCCAAAGAATTACGCGAAAAACTGAAGGATCCAATTTCTGGAAAGCTGTTAGTCCGCGCCGAGGCCTATGTCGGCGGCGCGAAGAAGAAACTGCAAGATCAACTAAAATATGCCGATAAGCGTGGGGCCGTGCTTGTAGTGTTCGCAGGTGATGACGAACGCGCCAACGGCAATGTTACCATCAAAGACCTCAAACGCGGCGCCGAATTGTCGAAGTCGGTGGAAAGCCGTGCCGACTATCTTGGTGCCCGCAATGCACAAGCAACGGTCAGCCGCAACGATCTGGTCGCCAAAATCAAAGAAAAGCTGGGGCTAAGATGACGGGCGGAAATTACACGTCATCCTATGGTGTCATGGCCCGCCACTGCGGGCCATCCAGTTCTCGCCGCACCGCCGTTTCAGAAAATACGCGGTCTTTGATTTTGACCGTGGAGCAACACCACCTGGATCGCCCGCAGAGGCGGGCGATGACAAATGGGAGGGAGGGTTAAGCCATGTCTGCTTTTCCCACCTATGGTCCCGCTGAAATCGACGCCCTTAACACCGTCGCCGATGCGGTGCTGGGCGTGTTCAAATCCCACGGCTACACCCGTTACGAACCGGCGGTGCTGCAACCGGCGCATTTGTTCGTTGATCGCTCGGGCGAGGAAATCCGCCGCAGCACGTACGAACTCACCGATCCGACCGGCCAGGAATTGTGCCTGCGCCCCGATCTCACCATTCCGACCTGCAAATACCAGGTAGAAAGCGGCGCGCCTTATCCGGCGCGGCTGTGCTATCACGGTTTGGCGTTCCGTCATCAACCCGGTGCCGGGCAATTCTGGCAGGCGGGGGCCGAACTCTTGGGCCATACCGATCGCGCCTCCGGCGATGCCGAAATGATGGGGCTTGCCGCCGAAGCGGTGCGCGCCGGTGGCGTGAAAGACTTCTCCGTGCTGATCGGCGATCTCGGCCTGTTCCATACCTTGGTCGATGCCTTGGAGGTTCCGGCCGGGTGGCGCGGGCGGCTAAAGCGGCATGTCTGGCGTACTGGTTATTTCGAAAAACTGCTGGCGCGCATGGTGTCGGGCGAGACCAACGAAGCCGAACGCACCGTCGATGCCTTGGCGGGCCTGAAATTGATGGAACTGAAACCCACCATCGAACGGCTGATTGACAACGAAGGCGATGCTCCGCTTGGCGGCCGCAGCCGCGAAGAGATTGTCGAGCGGCTGATGCTGCAGGCGAGTGAAGACACCGCGCCGCGGCTCGATCCGGATGTGGCGGCGCTGATCGCTGCGTTCCTCAAAGTCAGCGGCAACGGCGAAGCGGCGTTGGAAGAAATCCGGTCCCTGACGAAACCGGTGGCCGCCAAGATGGTGAAACCGCTCGCCGCCATGGCCGAACGCTTGCACGCGCTGAAAGCCAACAACATCCCGCTCGACCGCGTGCGTTACGTCGCCCATTTCGGCCGCAACCTCGAATATTACACCGGCTTCGTGTTCGAGTTCTGGACCCGCGCCGGGGAAGTGGCGGGCGGCGGGCGTTATGACACGCTGCTGGAATCGCTCGGCGCCCCGCGCGGCACCACCGCCATCGGCTGCGCCCTCCGCACCGAACGCCTGATTGCGGCGAGGGCTGAGGCATGAGCGAGATGATCACGTTGGCGGTGCCCTCCAAAGGCCGCCTCAAGGAACAATTCGACACTTTTCTCGGCAAGGCGGGGATTGCGTTAAAGCAGACTGCCGGCGCGCGCGGCTATCGCGCCACGGTGGAAGGCCATCCCGGTATCGATGTGATGCTGCTGTCGTCGTCGGAAATTGCGGCCTCAATTGCGGGCGGTGATGTGCATCTCGGCGTTACTGGCGAAGACCTCATCCGCGAAGCCGTGCCGGAACTCGAAGGTCGCGTTACGTTGCTCAAGCCGCTTGGCTTCGGCTTTGCCGATGTGGTGGTGGCGGTGCCGCGCAGCTGGATCGACGTTTCCACCATGGCCGATCTCGACGATATTTGTGCGGCCTATGCGGTACGCTACAAAAAGCGGCTGCGCATCGCCACCAAATATGCTCAGCTCACCCGCAGTTTCTTCGCCCACGCCGGCATTTCCGATTACCGCATCGTGCCGAGCGCCGGGGCCACCGAAGGCGCGCCGACGGCGGGAACGGCGGAAGCCATCGTTGATATCACCACCTCCGGCGCGACCCTGAAAGCCAACGGCCTGAAAATTCTCGACGACGGCGTCATCCTGAAGAGTCAGGCGCAACTCGCCATGAGCCTTGGCGCCGATTGGAACGGGGAGCGCCGCGCGATTGCGAAGGCGTTCCTGAAGCCGCTGGGCGTGGAAATCAGCGAATAGCGAATAGCGAATAGCGAATAGGGGAAAAAGAAAGTCCCCATTCGCTACTCCCTATTCGCTATTCGCGCCGTCTTTACTGCGGCGAGATCGGTCCGGCCATGATGTCGGGATCGTTCAGATGCTCGGCCTTCCAGCGCATCGCCATCAGGATGCGGTTGCGTCCCGAAGGGTGGTCGAAGAAGATAAACTCTTCCAGCGGGCTGGGATCGAGCTTGCGATATTCGCCCAGCATCAGGTCGACCTTGGCTTCGGCATCAGGCTGGCGCACCAGGTTGAGGCCGAACAGATCGGCCTGAATTTCCTGGGTCCGGATGATCGTATTGGTGAGTGGCGTCGCCAGGAACATGAACACGCTCAACATCGCCATCACCAGCGGCAGGCCGGCGGGATCGTCGATGCTGCGGACGTCCCAATTGCCGCCGAAGATGCCGGTCAGGCCATAGAAGGTTTTGTCCACGAACCAGAAGCCGAAGAAGATGATGAGGCCGAGCCAAGTGATCATGATCGCCACATGGTTCATCACGTAGTGGCCCATTTCGTGGCCCAGGACCTGAAGCACTTCCGACGGCGTGCAGCGGTTCATCAGATTGTCGTTGAGGGCGATGCGGGTGGTGCCGAACAGGCCCGCAACATTGGCCGAGACGCGTTTGGACTGCTTGGAGGCATCGACAAGATAAACGTCCTTGGCCGGAATGCCTTGGCTGCGGGCCAGCGACAGCACCGCATTGCGCATCCCGCTGTCCGGCAGCGGCGTGTAGGCGTTGAACAACGGCTCGATGAACACCGGCGCGATCGCGATGCCAATGATGATGAACACCACCGAGATGCCGCCGCCCCAGATCCACCAAGAGCGCTTGGCGGCCCGCGCCGCGGCGTAGATCAGCGTCAAGACGATGGCGAACGCGATCACCTCGATCAGGGCCGATTTGCCGAATTCACCGGCCCATTGGCCGAAGGTCTGGTTCGACAGCCCGTAATGGTGTTCGCGGAAGAAACCCTCATAGACGGCGAGCGGCAGACTAACCACCGTGGTGATGACGAGATATTGCACGGCGTAGATCGGTACCTGCAGCCAACGGAACCGCGTGATGGAAACGGCGATCTCGCGCATGCGGCTCGATATTTGCAGCCAGAGCAGCAGCCCGGCGATGACCAGCGCATAGATCAGGTCGACGACCTGCAGCACATAACCGCCTTCGAAATAGGCGTCGGTGCGCGCCCGGTCTTTGGCTGGAATCTGTGCCAGATAGGCGTCGGTCGCCTTGACGGCGTCGAAACTGCCAACGCCCGCGGGCGGCAGTTGGGCCACGTCGATTTTGCTGGTGGGGGCGGCGTGCGGCACGGCGGCCACGACCGGCACGTCGGCTTGTGCCGATGCCGGTCCGAACAGACCCAAACCCAATACCAGGGCGGCCAATAGCGTAAACAGCCGAATCCTCATCTCACCCTCCAGGAAAGTGAAGCTAGTTTAACAGAACTAACGCGCCGTGGCACACTAGACCCGAACATGCGATGACGTTCCGTGAAATGGACAGAACGATGATTGACTTTCTCCGCCGCAATGGCGAGCGAATCGCCTATCAGCGTCTTGCTGGCCGCGGCCCCGGCCTCGTTTGGCTCGGCGGGTTCCACTCCGACATGAACGGCACCAAGGCGCAAGCGGTTGCCGCCTTCGCTGCGCGCGAAGGTCGCGCTTGTGTGAGATTCGACTACTTCGGCCATGGCGCCTCATCGGGTGCCTTCGCGAACGGGACGATCTCGCGCTGGCGCGATGACGCGCTGGCTGTGCTCGACGAAGCGACGACTGGCCCGCAGGTGCTGGTCGGCTCCAGCATGGGCGGCTGGATCACCACGCTGGTGGCGGCGGCGCGGCCCGAGCGGGTCGCCGCTGTGGTCTTGATCGCCCCGGCGCCCGACCTTACCGAAGAGCTGATGTGGAAACAGATGCCGCCGGAAATCCGTACTGAGATCACAGAGACGGGAAGCTGGGATTATCACCCCGAAGACGGCGAGGGTTATCCCATCACCCGCGGCCTGATTGAAGACGGGCGGCAAAATCTGGTGCTGGGGCGGGCGCTGGCGCTCGACGGTCCGGTGCGCATCCTGCACGGTACCGATGATCGCGACGTGCCCTGGCAACATGGCGCGAAATTGCTGGATGTTTATTCCGGCGACGTTACTTTCACCCTGGTCAAAGGCGCCGGCCATCGCCTGTCGAGCGCCGCCAATTTGCATCTGATCGAACAAGCGATCGCTAACGTCGTGAAGGACATCGCACCATGCTGACGCGCGCGCTGGTTTTGGCTGTCATCGCGGTCGCGGCCCCGGCGGCAGCTGAGGAGATGACCTACGACGATTGTGTCGCGATGGCCGATCGCGCCCCCGCTACGGCCGAGAAAAAAGCGGCAGCGTGGCAGACCCATGGCGGCGGCATCGCGGCGATGCATTGTCACGCGCTGGCGCTATTTTCGCTGAAGCGCTTTGCCGAGGCGGCGGTGGTGCTCGATGCGCTCGGGCGGAGCCGCGATGTTCCGTCCAGTGGTCGCGCTGCGCTGTTCGACGAAGCTGGATCGGCCTGGCTGGCGGCGGGCAAACCGGGCCAGGCGGTGCCGTCGTTCACCGCGGCGCTCGCCAACAAGCCGAACGATCTCAGCCTCTTGGCGTCGCGGGCGCGGTCCCGCGGTCTGATCCGCGATTGGAAAGGCGCCGAGGCTGATTTGTCCGCCGCGCTGGCGCAGGATGCCAATCGGGCCGATTTGCTGGTGCTGCGAGCGAGTGCGCGCTGGGCGCAAGGCCACAAGGCTGACTCCGCTTCCGACATCGTCCGCGCGTTTGAGGTCTATCCCGATTATCCGCCGGCCTTGGTCGAGCGTGGCAAGATGAAATACTTCGCCGGCGATCTGGTAGGCGCCAAACGCGATTGGCAGAAAGCCGCGACCAGCGGGCAGGGCCAGACGGCCGCCGATGCCAAGCGCTATCTTTCCGAGCTTCAAGCCAAAAGCGGGCGTTGAACCTCACTTGCGCCGCCGTTACCGGGTGATCGTCAGTCCCTTCATATAGGGGCCGGTGTTGTAGAATGCGTCGATCACCGCGATCTCTTCCGGGGTGCAGCCGATGAGGATTTTGACTTCGGCGTCTTTCTTCATCAGATCGACGGTGCAGGCCACGCCAGTGACGGCGCCGCTGTCGAGCGAGCCGCGCCAGATGTCCGCTTCGGCGCCGTCATTACCGGTGGTGCCTTCCAAAAAGCCGTAATCGAGCGGATAGATCATGTCGGGAAAGCGCGGATGGTGCGTGCCTTTCGGCCGGTCGATTACCACGCGGCTCCCGGCGGCAAGTTTTTCGAGGGCTGTCCAATAGCCCGCATCGTTTCCAAGCTTCATGGCATCCACTCCCGGCGCACATCGGCATCCGTTTCGTGTGTAGCATGAATCGCCGCCAGCGCCCGGACGGCGGGTAGGGCAAGAAGCCGCGTGATCGCCCACGCCGCCATGGCGCGCACCAGGGGGGACGGATCATCAGCCAGCCGTACCGCTTCCACGGCCAGCGCCGCATCGCCGGTGTTGCCGATAGCGATCAGCACATTGCGCACGAAGCGGTCGCGGCCGATGCGCTTGATCGGGGATTTCGCGAACAGCGCGCGGAACGCGGCATCGTCGAGCCGAACGAGGTCCTGCAACACCGGCCGGGTGGTCTGCGGGCGGGCGGCGAACTGCGCTTCGTGCGAAACGCGAGCGAATTTGTTCCATGGGCACACCGCCAGGCAGTCGTCGCAGCCATAAATCCGATTGCCGATGGCGGCGCGGAATTCGCGCGGAATATGGCCTTTGTGCTCGATGGTGAGATAGGAAATGCAGCGCCGCGCATCGAGCTGGTACGGCGCCGCAAAGGCCCGCGTCGGGCAGATGTCGAGGCAGGCATGGCAGGCGCCGCAATGATCCGTTTCGGGCGCGCCGGGTTCCAGCTCCAAGGTCGAAAACACTGATCCCAGAAACAGCCAGGAGCCGTAGTCGCGGCTGACCAGATTGGTGTGCTTGCCTTGCCAGCCGAGCCCGGCCGCTTGCGCCAGCGCTTTTTCCAGCACCGGGGCGGTATCGACGAACACCTTGGCATCGCCGCCATAAGTCTCGCACAGCCAATGCCCCAGCCGCTTCAACCGCGCCTTGATGATGTCGTGATAATCATCGCCGCGGGCGTAAACCGAAATGGCACCGGCGCCCGGTACGTCCAAATCCGCCCGCGGATCATGATCGGGCCCGTAATTGACGCCGAGCACGATGATGCTTTTGGCGTCGGGCCACAGCACGTTGGGATCGGCGCGGCGGTCCGCGTTGCTCGCCATCCAGGCCATGTCGCCGTGACGGCCGCCCGCGAGAAAATCCCGCAGCCGTTCGGACGCTTGCGGCGGCGCGGCCGCTTGGGCAATGTGCACGACATCGAAGCCTTCCTCTAAGGCCCGCGCACGGACCTGACCGGAAAGCTCAGAAGTCGAGATCAGCATAATATTTGATCGGCGGTTGGCCGGGCACGCGGTCGGCGAGCAGCGAGCGGAAGGACGGGCGCGACTTCATCCGCATGTACCACTCGCGCAGGCCCTGATTGGTGTCCCACGGCACTTCGCCGAAATAGTCGAGCGCTGACAGATGCGCGCCCAGCGCCAGATCGGCGATGTTGGTGTTGCGGCTGACCAGGTTGCCGTGCTCCTCCACTGTCGTGCCGAGGAACGGGATCAGTTCGCGCAAGGCCTCGCGTCCGGCGCGAATCACATTCATGTCGGGCGTCGAGCGGGTGGGGGTGCCGGTGTAGCGTGGATTGGCCTTCTCCGAGACGATCTTGCGGGTGACGGAATCGCCCAGCACCGTGGTGGTCCAGTCGAGCCAGCGCAGCGCTTCACCGCGTTCGACGGCATCGTCGGGTACCAGCGGGATTTCGGGATAGGTTCCTTCCAAGTGATCGAGAATGGCCCACAGCCCGGTCACGGTGGTGCCGTCGAGGTCGATGAATTGCGGCATGTGGGCGTGGGTGTCTTCCGCCATTTGCGGATCGATCACCAGACGCTTTTCGCCCAGCGCCAACCGGACGAGCCGGGACGCGGGCTGAAAGACAAGATGGATTAAGCGACGCATGAGAACCAATGTAATGAAACTGCCGTGGCTATCCTAGTCCTTTGCCGCTTTATCGCACGCACCAATCCATGCCGTTTTCACTCGCCTCGTGGGTGCGGGCGATGGCGCGGGACATGCGGCGCTTGCCAGCCCTTTGAGCTTTCCATTTGTCGGGATTGGGCAGGACTGAAGCCATCCGCGCCGCTTGGCTGGCGGAGAGCGCGCCTGCGTTGGTGTGGAAATAAGCTTCCGCCGCCGCTTCGGCGCCGAAATTGCCGTGACCCCAGTCGACCAGATTGAGATAGGCCTCCAAAATCCGCTTCTTGGGCCAAGTGAATTCGACCAGCACGGTCAGGTAAGCTTCCACCCCTTTGCGCACCCAGCTTCGCGCCGGCAGCAGAAACAGCGTCCGTGCCACCTGCTGGCTGAGGGTTGACGCGCCGCGCAAATGCTTGCCTTCCTCGTGCGCCTTCAGCGCCAGCTCGATGTCTTCCACATCGAAGCCGTGATGGCTGCAGAAGTTCTGGTCCTCCGAGCCGATCACCGAATACTTCAGCCCTGGTGCCATGGCGTCGATCGAACGCCAGGAATGCTGCACCTCGCGCCCGGTGACGACATACAGCACCATCTGCGGCGTGAGCGGCACTGGAACGAAGCGGAACACGACGAGATAAAGAAGCGGCAGCGGCACCAGAAAAGCAAAGAGGACGAGTGCAATCCGCCGCAACCACGACTTGTGCGTCCCCGAGCCGTTCCAAAGACGATGAAAGAATCCTTTGTTCACGGCGGTTCCCGCTGAAGACCCCCACCGCAATCTAGAGCGCTTTCAGGAAAAGTGGAATCCGGTTTTCCGTCCGAAAGCGCGACAAACTAAGAATCTAGAGCTTGGTGCCCCTCAGACGCAACGCATTGGCGATCACCGAGACCGAACTGAAGCTCATTGCCGCAGCGGCGATCATCGGTGACAACAGCCAGCCGGTGACCGGATAGAGAACGCCCGCCGCCAGTGGCACGCCCAGTGCGTTGTAGGCAAAGGCCCAGAACAGGTTTTGTTTCATATTGGCGAGCGTCGCTTGGGCCAGGCGCCGGGCCCGCAGCAGCGCCGCAAGGTCGCTTTTGAGCAGCACCAGTCCGGCGGTTTCGATCGCTGCGTCGGAGCCCGAGCCCATCGCGATCGCGACATCGGCGGCGGCCAGCGCCGGGGCATCATTGACGCCGTCACCGGCAAACGCCACCACGCCGCCGGTCCGCTTTTCCTGCACCAGTTTGGCTTTGTCTTCCGGCGATAGGCGCGCGGCGACGATCTTGATGCCCGCTTCGGCACCGATCGCGTTGGCGGTCGCGGCCGCATCACCGGTCGCCATCACGATTTGAAGACCTTCCGCCGCCAGCGCCGCCAGCGTTGCGCGTGCCCCCGCTTTGAGCGGGTCCTTGATGGCGATCAGGCCGAGCGCCTCTTGCCCGCGGGCCACGAAGATGACGGTGGCGCCGCCCTCGCGCAGATACACTGCATCACCCGTTAGTCCGTTGGGCTTGATGCCGTGGTCGCCAAGAAAATCCTCATTGCCGACCAGAACCAAGGTGCCGCCGATGCGCCCTTGCAAACCTTTGCCGGTGACGTTGGAAAAATTGAGCACCTCCGGCAGCGTTAAGGCGCTGGCGCGTTCGGCTATCGCGTGGGCGAGGGGGTGAGCGCTTTTGGCTTCCAGCGCAGCAGCAAGCGTCAGTACTTCGGCTTCGGCGACGCCGACGATGGTGTGAATCCCGGTCACCTTGGGCTTGCCTTCGGTGATGGTGCCGGTCTTGTCGATCACCAGCACATTCGCGGTGGCGAATTTTTCCAGCGCCGCGGCATTCTTCACCAGCACCCCGGCATGGGCGCCGCGGCCGACCGCCACCATCACCGACATCGGCGTGGCGAGGCCCAGCGCGCACGGGCAGGCGATGATCAGCACCGAGACCGCAGCCATCAGCGCGTAATCGAGCGCATAGCCGGACGCCAGCCATACGATCAAGGTGAGGATCGCAATCGCCGTCACCACCGGCACGAACCACGCCGCAACATGATCGGCCAGCGTCTGGGTCGGGGCGCGGCTCCTTTGTGCTTCAGATACCAGCGCGACGATTTTCGCCAGCACCGTGTCGGCGCCGATGCGCGTGGCGCGGATCACCAGGGCGCCGTTCTTGTTGAAGGTGCCGCCGGTCACGGCCTCGGCTTTGGCCTTGGCGACAGGCACGGCTTCGCCAGTGAGTAGAGATTCGTCGACCGCGCTCTCGCCCTCGATCACTTCGCCGTCGGTTGGGATCGTATCGCCAGGGCGCACCATCAATTCGTCGCCGATTTGCACCTCCGACAACGCCACGGTTGCGACGCCATCGGCGGTGCGGCGCTGGGCGGTCTTGGGCGCCAGATCGAGCAGCGCGCGAATGGCGGAACCGGTGCGGGCGCGGGCTTTCAACTCCAGCACCTGTCCCATCAGCACCAGCGTGATGATCACCGCCGCGGCTTCGAAATAGACCGGCGGGCCCATTGTGCCGCCGTGATAGGCCATCGGCACCAGCGCTGGCGCGATCAGCACGATCACACTGTAGACGAACGCCACCGTGACGCCGAGAGCAATCAGCGTGAACATGTTGGCGTGGCCGCTGAGCGCGCCTTTGACGCCGCGCACGAAGAACGGTCCGCCCGCCCACGCCACCACCGGCAGCGCCAGCACCGCTTCCACCACGGCGCGCACCACCGGCGACACCGGCAGCACGTCGCCGAACATAGCGAGCAAAAACACCGGCACGGTCAGCGTCAGCGCAGCCCAGAACCGGCGCAGCATGTCGCGGTATTCGGAATCGTCTTGCGCCGCGGCCGGATCGGCCGGCTCCAGCGCCATGCCGCAGATCGGGCAAGCGCCGGGGCCGATTTGCTTCACCTCGGGATGCATCGGGCAGGTATAGATAACATCCTTTCCTCCCCCGTTTACGGGGGAGGTCCCGCTGGAGGCGGGGGAGGGGGCGATGTATTTTCCCGGCTCGGCCTCAAATTTGGTTTTGCACCCGGCGCAACAGAAGATGTAACGCACGCCTTTATAGACAGAGGTATTGCCCTTGGCGATGGCGGCGTCCGGGTTCGGGGTCATGCCGCAAACCGGGTCGCGGGTCTGAAGGGTTTCATTTTCCATAGCGGCTGAACAACTCCACCAGTTCGTCGAATTTCTCTTTTTGGTCGCGGGCATTGCCGGATTTGATCGCGTGCGCGACGCAATGGGCGGCATGGCCCTTCAAAACCACGGTCTCAACCTTGGTCAGCGCTGCTTTGATCGCCGCCAGCTGGTTGAGGACGTCGATGCAATAGCGTTCCTCTTCCACCATGCGGGAAATACCGCGCACTTGGCCTTCGATGCGGGCGAGGCGGCTGAGCAGCTTGGGGTCGGCCTTGGTCACCAGATACCCTCCTGGGGTATATACCAGGGAGGGGTATACGTCGCGAAACGCGCGGTGGCAAGGGTGCGCAGAGGTACGGACAATCACCTTTCTTGTCATCCCCGGACGACCGTCCGAAGCACGTAGTGCGAAGGATGGGAGGGGACGGGGACCCAGGTGGTTCAGCATCCTTGCTCTCAGCGATTTGTCTCGCCTCTAATGTCGTCTGTGTGACGGGACCTGGGTCCCTTTCCCTTCAGCCGCTACGCGGCTTCCGGCCGGGGATGACAATAGAAGTATAATTCGTATACGCACAAAATCTATCCCACAGTTTTCACCATCTTTTCCCAATCAAATCAAACTCGAAAATAAATCAATCCCCGCGTCGGAGTCCGGCCATATAATTCTCCCGTTGCAGCTTCAGAGGGGACGAACCGGTCGCCCGTTTCGTGAGTTGCAATCGGCGCCCGGCGCGGCAAGGATTAACGAACCAAGCCAGACCGGGGGTGCGTATGGCTGCCCCGCCCGTTCACGAATGGAGACGGTCCAGAGAGCGGAGGCGCGCGAGACGTCGCTAACCAGCCTTGCGGAATTTTTGCCGCGTATCCTCGTATCACGGCAAAACCCACAAAGAAGATTGGTGTGTAGCGCGGCCGTATCAGCATCAGAAAACGCCGGGTGCGGGACGCCGAAGGCGGTCCACGCGAAGGCTTTGGGTCACCATGCCCAAAGCAAGACCAACTGTGCTGCACGCCGCCTGAGGCGTCCCGCACTGCCCCTCATCCTCCGCGCCCAATGATGCGGAGCGCTTGCTGCTGCTTGCCAATACCGACAGGAGAAATCTGCCCATGACGACGAGATACTGCGCCAATGCGGAACCGGA
This sequence comes from Alphaproteobacteria bacterium UBA1301, assembly GCA_002307725.1. Classification (GTDB taxonomy): domain Bacteria; phylum Pseudomonadota; class Alphaproteobacteria; order Micropepsales; family Micropepsaceae; genus Rhizomicrobium. The sequence goes on from DBUB01000010.1 coordinate 365,545, forward strand.
ATCCGAAATTTACGATGACGACAGGAAAATGCTGCGCCTGATCGACAAACTCGATCGCGAACTCGCCGCGCTTGAGCGCATGTCCGCCGGTCCTACGCCGATGCAAGCGGTCCGCGAAAATCTCGAACTGGTCGAGCGTATGCTCAAGGTCCAATGTCTGATGCGAAAGGCCTATCCCAAACGCTCGCGCTTGGCCCGGCGCGCCCGGCGCCGCAGCGGGCGCACTTGAAGTGCGGCGGTCGCCGCATAAAGTGTTCCGTTGTTTGAAATCACCGTCCTTCGGTGCCGGCGTCCTGCAGCTTTTTCAGCCAAGCCTTGCGCGCGGCTTTGTCGATGGTGTGGATCGATCCGATCAGCGTGCGCTTCACCGGCTTGATGCCGGCATATTTCCACAAGCCGGTTTCCAGCATCCGGATGCCGTAAGCGCGGCTTTTCCAAAGATAGTCCCATTTGCTGACGCCCATCGTCATGACGGTATGGGCAGTCTTGCCTTTGAGACGTTTTTTGTTCTGGTCGAAATTCTCGTGGACGAAGCCGTAGCGGAATACTTGCTCGAACAGGCCGCGCAGATAAGCCGGCTGATCGTCGAGCCACAGCGGAAACACCAGCACGACATGGTCGGCCCAGACGAGGGCGTTTTGCACCCGCAGCGCATCCGGCGCGACATCGCCTTTGTTGGACTGTTCGGCCGTCCTGATCAGCGGAAAATTCATTGCCCCAAGATCAAGGCGGCGCACTTCATGGCCCGAACGGCGTGCACCGGCGGTGTAGGAGTCGAGCAGCGCGGCGCAAAAGCGTTCCGGCGAGGCGTCGGGATGACCGTTCAGCAGGAAGATGCGTTTCATGATCGTGCAGGTCCGGCGTTTCTGCCGCCAAGCATGCCCGTTTGCACCCGCCGCTTAAGCCTCAGCGTTGCCGCGCGTCACTTTTCCGGTTTGCGCACGCCCCCCGGGATTGCCAGCGCCGCTGCGGACGGCGGGAATTGGGCAGAAAACAAGAGTCGCGAGCAAGCGCTCGCGACTCTCAAACCAGGCATCGAGGAAAGTTCATTTCCGCACGACGGCCTTAACAACCGGCCGCGGCGCTCGATGTCTTATGGGCGTTCTTCATTCATGCGCTTTGTTGAATGCCGCGTACGCCGAACTCAGCGATTGGACTGCTATGCTTGCCGTCTGGGAGTTTTGACAGCTGTCGGCATTGATCCAGACGATTTGGCTGCCATTGCCCTGCAAACTCCATTCGTAGGTTTGGCCCGCAACCGCATTGATGGTGACCTGCGGCTGACAAGTTCCGGCGTATTTGATGACATTGCTGGGGTCCACCAGCTTGTTCACAATGTTCACCGTCGCCGCACTCTCTTTGAATTGCACCGAGATGAACTGATTGATGTTGCTTTGAAGGGTCCCGTCGTACCAGTGACTGGCGGGAACCGCGTAGTAACGCGTGAAGGCCGTGAAGGAATGGAATTTTCCATCCAGCGGCAGGGCGACATTATTGATGCCGGAGGTGTTGACGGGCATCTTGACGCTGCCGATGAAGGCGGTGACCTGCGCCCCTTGCGAGGTTTGGCCAAGTGAGATGCTGACCGTATTGGTATCGTCGCCCGAAACGAAACAAAGGGCCGCGAGTCCCTGATTGGCCGTCGTACCCGGCACGGTGACCTTCACCGGCGGTGACGAGTTGCTCCAGACCACGTTTACCGGAGCGTTGGCGTCGTTGCCGGCGGAATTATAGAAGAAAAGGGCATAAAGCTGCCCGGGATTCAGTCCACCCGAGCAAGTGGCCGTATCGCCCTGTTTAAGGGTAACCACTTGACCGCCATTCCAGTCGATTGATGCCATGATTTGATCTCCCTCTGTCTTAGCTGCGGACAGTTTGATGTTCCTGGAAGTTTAGTCGTGGTTGCATAAGCAACCTGTAGTAGGTAGACATAGGAACAACTTACGAGGGCATAGTCAACTGGTATGCAACTTATAATATTTTATGGGTAGGCACGCGGCTCCAAATCACAGGTCATGGAAACTGCAAGTCGGTCTCATTCCGCCGGAATGGCCGCGCGCACGTCGGTCAACGGTTGTTCGAGGTGGTTGACCATTTCCTTTGGCACCACTTGCCAGAAGCGGAGGAGGGCGAGATCCCATTGTTCGAGCAGTTCGTTGGCCCACACCGAGCCGGTTTCGGCCTGATGCTCGGCGATCAGATAGCGCAGCACACCTTGCCAATGGTCCGTTTGCAGGCGCTGGAAGATGACGCTGTCGGGATTGACGTGCTCGGCGAAAAGACCGTCGGCATCGTAGACAAAGGCCATGCCGCCGGTCATGCCGGCCGCGAAATTGTCGCCCACAGGCCCCAGGATCGCCACCACGCCGCCGGTCATGTATTCGCAGCCGTTGGAGCCGCAGCCTTCCACGACGGCGGTCGCGCCGGAATTCCTCACCGCAAACCGCTCGCCCGCCTGACCCGCCGCGAACAGTTTGCCCGCCGTGGCGCCGTAGAGCACCGTGTTGCCGATGATGGTATTGTCGCGCGGCACGAAGCGAACCGACGCCAGCGGCCTTATCGCGATGGTGGCGCCGGAAAGGCCTTTGCCGACATAGTCGTTGGCATCGCCGAACACTTCGATGCGGATGCCCTGCACCGCAAAGGCCCCCAGCGACTGGCCGCAAGACCCGCGTAGCTTCAGCGTCAGGTGGCCCGGCGGCAGGCCCGTCATGCCCCATTTGCGCACGATATGCGACGAGGTGCGGGCGCCGATGGTCCGCATAGTGTTGCGCACCGTATAAGTGAGCTGCATCTTCTCGCCGTGATCGAGCAGCGGCGCGGCGTCTTTGACAATCTGCGCATCCAGCGTATCGGGCACTTCGTTGCGGCCCTTCTGGGTCGAATAGCGCGCGTAATTGCCGGGATCGGCTTGCACCAGCAGCGGATTGAGGTCGAGGTCGTCAAGCTCCTCGGCGCCGCGGCTGATCTGGGTCAGAAGATCGGTGCGCCCGATCACCTCTTCCAGCTTGCGGAAACCGAGGCTGGCCAGTATCTCGCGCACTTCTTCGGCGATGAAGCTGAACAGGTTGATGACCTTGTCTGGTGTGCCGGTGAATTTCGCGCGCAGCTTTTCGTTCTGAGTACAGACGCCGACCGGGCAGGTGTTGGAATGGCACTGCCGCACCATGATGCAGCCCATGGCGACCAGCGATGCGGTGCCGATACCAAATTCCTCCGCTCCCATCATCGCGGCCATCACGATGTCGCGGCCGGTGCGCAAGCCGCCGTCGGTGCGCAGGGTCACGCGATGGCGCAGGTTATTGAGCGTCAGAATCTGATTGGTTTCGGTCAGCCCCATTTCCCATGGGATTCCGGCATATTTGATCGACGACTGCGGGCTCGCGCCGGTGCCGCCGTTGTGGCCGCTGATCAGGATCACATCAGCCTTGGCCTTGGCGACACCCGCGGCGACCGTGCCGATGCCGGTTTGCGCCACCAGTTTGACGCAGACACGTGCCTCGGGATTGATCTGCTTGAGGTCGTAAATGAGCTGCGCCAGATCTTCGATCGAATAGATGTCGTGATGCGGCGGCGGGCTAATCAGGGTCACACCGGGGGTGGCGTGGCGCAGCCGGGCGATCATCTCAGTGACCTTGAAGCCGGGCAGTTGGCCGCCTTCGCCGGGCTTGGCGCCTTGCGCGACTTTGATCTCCAGCTCGCGACATTGGTTGAGATATTCCGCGGTGACGCCGAAACGGCCCGAGGCCACTTGCTTGATCGCCGAATTGGCGTTGTCGCCGTTGGGTTTGGGATGGAAGCGCGCCGGGTCCTCGCCGCCCTCGCCGGAATCCGATTTGGCGCCGATGCGGTTCATCGCGATGTTGAGCGCTTCATGCGCTTCCGGCGACAGCGCGCCGAGGCTCATGCCCGGGGTAACGAAGCGCTTCCTGATTTCGGTGATCGACTCCACGTCCTCCAGCGGCACGGGGGCGCCGCCGGCGCGGAAATCCATCAGATGGCGCAGCGAGACCGACGGCATGGCGCGCACGCCTTCGGAGTATCGTTTGTAGACGGAATAATCCTCCGTGCTGACGGCCGTTTGCAACAGGTGGATCAGATCGCCCTTATGGGCGTGGGTTTCGCCGCTCTGGCGCGCCTTGTAGAAGCCGCCGATCGGCAGGGTTAAGGCCTCGTCGTCCATCGCTTTGGCATGGAGCTTGGCGATCTTGTTGGCGACGCCGGTCATGCCAATGCCGGAAATGCGGCTGGGCATGCCGGGAAAGATATCGGCGACCATCGACCGCGACAGGCCGACGGCTTCGAAATTATAGGCGCCGCGATAGGACGAGATCACCGAAATGCCCATCTTCGACATGATCTTGAGCAATCCTGCCGAAACGCTGTCGAGATAGCGCTGCACGCAGTCGCCCAAACTGCGGTTGCCATAAAGCCCGCGCGCATGCCGGTCGGCGATGCATTCCTGGGCGAGATAAGCGTTCACCGTGGTGGCGCCGACGCCGATCAGCACGGCGAAATAGTGCGTATCCAGGCACTCCGCCGAACGCACATTGATCGACGTATACGTACGCAGCCCGCGCCGCACCAGATGCGAATGCACGGCGCCGGTGGCCAGGATCATCGGCACGGCCGCGGTGGTGTCGGTGATGCGCTCGTCGGTGAGAATGAGATGGCCGTAGCCTTGCGCCACCGCATCTTCGGCTTCGGCACGGATGCGTTCCACGGCAGCCTGCAATCCGGCGCCACCTTCAACGAGTGGGAATGTACAATCGATCTCGAAGAAACGGCCTTCAAGGTGCTCTTTCATGCGCAGGAACATGCCGGTGGAGATCACCGGGCTTTCCAGCACGAAGACCTCGGTCTGCTTTTCGTCCTGCACCAGCACATTGCCGAGATTGCGGAAACGCGTCTTCAGGCTCATCACCCGCTCTTCGCGCAAGGGATCGATCGGCGGATTGGTGACCTGGGAGAAATTCTGCCGGAAGTAATGCGATAGCGGGCGGTATTTGTTCGACAGCACGGCCAGCGGGGTGTCGTCGCCCATCGATCCGATCGGTTCTTTGGCGTCTTCCACCATGGGATGCAGGATCACCTCCATGTCTTCCATGGTGTAACCGGCGGCAATCTGGCGACGGCGGCGGGTCTCGGCGTCGAACATCAAGGGCTCGTCGCCCGGTCCGATGATCGGCTGCAGATCGACGATGCGCCGGGTCCATTCCTCGTAAGGGTATTGTGCGGCGAGTTTGTCCTTGATGGCGCGGTCTTCGTAGAAGGCGGCTTCGTCAAGATCGAGCGCGATCATCTGGCCCGGGCCCAGCCGGCCTTTGCGGGTGACGTGATTGTCGTCGAGCGCGTTCATGCCGGTTTCGGACCCGACGAACAGCATGCCGTCGTCGGTTAGCGCATAGCGCATGGGCCTGAGGCCGTTGCGGTCCATGCCGGCAATCACCCAGCGCCCATCGGTGGCGGCGAGCGCGGCGGGGCCGTCCCACGGCTCCATCACCGAATTGGCGTAGGAATACATCGCGCGATGGCTTTCGGGCATGGTGGAAGCCTGTTTCGACCACGCTTCCGGCACCAGGATGGTTTTGGCCAGCGGTGCGGTACGACCGGCGCGCACCAAGACTTCGAACACGGCGTCGAGCGCGGCGCTATCCGATCCGCCCGGCTGGATGATCGGCTTGATGTCGTCGGCGGCGCTGCCGAATAGCTCCGAGGCCATCTTGACCTCGTGGTTCTTCATCCAGTTGACGTTGCCCTTCAGCGTGTTGATTTCGCCGTTGTGCGCCAGCATGCGGAAAGGCTGCGCCAGGCGCCAGGTCGGAAAGGTATTGGTTGAATAGCGCTGATGGAAAATCGCGAACGCCGAAATGAAACGCTCGTCGGTGAGATCGGGATAGAAATTGGCGAGTTGTTCGGCCAGGAACATACCCTTGTAGATCAAGGAGCGGGTCGACAGCGAACAGACGTAGAAATCGGCAATCGCGGCGGCACGCACAGCCTGCTCGATACGGCGGCGGCAGAGGTAAAGCTTGCGGTCGAGTTCTTCGAGGTCCTCGTTGCCGCCGGTGTCGAACATCACCTGTTCGATTTCGGGGCGGGTCGCGTTGGCCTTTTCGCCGATGGTGGACAGATCCACCGGCACCTGCCGCCAGCCGTAAAGATAGAAGCCGGAGCGCAGGATTTCGCTTTCGACGATGGTGCGGCAGGTCTCTTGCGCGTTGTAGTCGGTCCGCGGCAGGAAGATCTGGCCGACCGCGATGCGGCCCGAACGCTGCTTGTGGCCGGTCTGCTGCACCTGGGCGCGGAAAAATTCCTGCGGCACCTGAATGTGGATACCGGCGCCGTCACCGGTTTTGCCATCGGCATCCACCGCGCCGCGATGCCACACGGCCTTCAACGCTTCGATGGCACGGGTGACGACAACGCGCCTTGGGATTCCGTCGAGCGCCGCGATCAAACCAACGCCGCAAGCATCATGCTCCTGATCGGGCGAGTAGGCGTGGCCCGCTTCCAGTTTGGCAGCATTGGCGAGATAGCGGGTGATGTCTTGGTTCTTGCTCATTTTGCTCACTCTGCCGCCTGCAACACGCGTGCTTCGAGGTATTTGTGCATCGCCGCCGCCGCGTCGCGGCCGTCTTTGACCGCCCAAACCACCAAGGAGGCACCGCGCACGATGTCGCCGCCGGCAAACACACCCGGCATCGAGGTCATCATGGTGGAGGGGCGGATGCGCAGCGTGCCCGATTTTGACACCGTCAGCTTGGGCGCGGCGAATTTCATCGGCAGGTATTCCGGATCGAAGCCGAGCGCCTTGATAACAAGATCGGCTTTGAGGACGAAATCGGCGCCCTTGATCTCTTCCGGCGTCTTGCGGCCGGACGCGTCTGGCATGCCGAGACGCTGGCGCGCGATGCGCACGCCTTCCACCGTCTCAAGTCCAAGAAACGCTTTGGGCAGCGTCAGCCATTCGAATTTGACGCCTTCCTCTTCGGCATTGACGACTTCGCGCAAAGACCCCGGCATGTTGTCCTTGTCGCGGCGATAGAGGCATGTCACCGATTTGGCGCCTTGGCGCAATGCGGTGCGTACGCAGTCCATCGCGGTATCGCCGCCGCCGATCACGGCGACGTCTTTGCCGTCGGCATTGAGACGGCCGTTGTCGAATTCTGGCACCGTATCGCCGAGGCCCACACGGTTGGCAGCGATCAGAAAGTCGAGCGCCGGTACCACGGCACCAAGCCCGGCACCCGGAACGTCGATTTCGCGGGCGCGATAAACGCCGGTGGCGATGAAGACCGCATCGTGCTGGCCGCGGATTTTGTCGAGCGACGCATCGCGGCCGACTTCGAAGCCGAGTTTGAAGAGGATGCCGCCGTCGGCGAGACGCTTCACCCGGCGGGCAACGACATCTTTCTCCAGCTTGAAGTTCGGGATGCCGTAAACCATGAGGCCGCCGGCGCGATCATGGCGATCGTAAACGGTGACATGATAGCCCTTTTTGCGCAGTTGCTCGGCGCAGGCGAGCCCTGCCGGTCCGGCACCGATGATGCCGATCGATTGGCTGCGCTCGCGCGCCGGGGCCAGCGGCTTGACCCAGCCGTTCTCCCAGGCGGTATCGTTGATGTATTTCTCGACCGCGCCGATGGTCACGGTGCCGTGGCCGGATTGCTCGATGACACAACTGCCTTCGCACAGCCGGTCCTGCGGACAGATGCGGCCGCAGATTTCCGGGAAGTTGTTGGTCGCCTGGCTGACCTCGTGGGCCTCTTCCAGCCGCCCCTCCGCGGTCAATTTCAGCCAGTCGGGGATGTTGTTGGCGAGGGGGCAGTGCACCTGACAGAAGGGCACGCCGCACTGGGAACAGCGCGAGGCCTGTTCGGCTGCCTTGGCGCCAGCGAACGCGGCATAGATCTCGTGGAAGTCGCGGGAACGTTCATCCGCCGACCGCTTGCCCGGCATATCCCGTCCCAGGCTGACGAATTTGAGCATTTTCTCGACCATAGGCCGGGGTGTGCCGCGAATATTCCGCGGAGTCCAGGGAAAATTGTAGAATAGGACATAAATACTTACTCACAAACTTGAGGTCGTGCAGAGGGAGGCCGAATGTCCACCTGTGCCTACCTATAATTGTAAACAAAACTGCCTTAAAAATTGATCGAGCTAGGCAACTATGAATAGAAAAAAAGGCCGCCCACGCGAGCGGCCCTTGCTGCACAAACGCGGAACTAGCCTATTTCGCGGCCACCGCTTCGGGCAGGCCCGGCACGAACTCGGCGCCGTGGGGCACTTTGGCAGTGGAAGCCTTCACGGCATCGCCGATCGGCTCCGACCGGCCGCCGAGATTCTTGGCCAGGAACGCTTCGGCCACCGCGTTGAAGGCGATGTTGTTCGCCGGACGGGCAAAGCCGTGGCCTTCGTCGGGGAACAGCACATAGGTGACCGGGATGTGCTTGTCCGCCATCGCCTTGACGATCTGATCCGACTCCGCCTGATTGACGCGCGGGTCGTTGGCGCCCTGGCCGATCAACAGCGGCTTCACGATCTTGTCCGCCTTGAACAGCGGCGAGCGGTCATGCAGCAACTTCTGGCCTTCCGGCGTGGTGGGATCGCCCATGCGCTTGTAGAACTGCAACTTGATCGGTTCCCAATAGGCCGGAATGGTTTTGAGCAGCGTCGCTAGATTGGACGGGCCGACGATATCGACGCCGCAGACGAATTCCTCGGGCGTGAAGGTGAGGCCCGCCAGCGTGGCATAGCCGCCGTAAGAGCCGCCCATGATGGCGACCTTATCTTTGGTGGTGATGCCGTTCTTGATCGCCCAATCGACCGCGTCGATCAAATCGTCATGCATCTTGGCACCCCATTGCAGGTCGCCGGCCGAGATGTACGCCTTGCCGAAACCGGTCGAGCCGCGATAGTTCACGCTGAGCACCGCATAGCCACGATTGGCCAGCCACTGGTGATAGCTGTTGAAGCCGTAACCGTCGCGCGCCCACGGTCCGCCATGCACGAACAGCACCAGCGGCAGTGGTTTGTCCGGAACGCCCGCGACCTTGGTATCGCTGCCGGCGGGCAGGGTGAGGTAGGAGACTTCCGTCAGTCCGTCACGCGTCTTGATTTCGCGCGGGTGCATGGCGGCGAGCGTTGTGCCGGAAAGTTCAGGGCGCGACACCCACAGCAGCTTCAACGTCTTGGCTTTGCGGTCGTAGAGATAAACCGCCGGCGGGGCCGTCACCGGATCGGCGCCCACCGTCCACAGATCGTCGGCATAGGTGCGCGACGACACCACGATGTCGCCTTTGAGCCTCTTCTGCAGGAAGTCGAGATCGCCTTTCACCGCCGGATCAACGGCGGTCCATTCGGTTTTCAGATAGTCAACGGCGTAGGCTTCGACCCTGCCGGTCTTCGGATTGGTGAGCGCGCCGTCGATATCGGCCTTGTCGTTTTCGGCGATGACGGTGGTTTTGCCGCTGGCGACGTCCTGAGCGATCAGCGCCGCCTTGTCGCGGCCCCGGGAGTCGATCCAATAAAGCGTTTTGCCGTCGGTGGTGAAGCCGGCCGGCGAGGTCGTCAGCGCGTCTTCCAGTCCGGTGGTCGCGAACGGCTTGTCGTCGACCTTGTTGGTGGTGATGCGGAAGAAGTCGTTGCCGCCCGCCGCATTGGGACGCGACGTGCCGCGCAGCGTCAGCCCTTCGTCGGCGAGGAAGCCGGCATAGCCGCCGGTGTTTTCCAAGACTTTGGTCAGAGCGCCGTCCTTGAGGCTCAAGGCATAGACGTCGTGCCATTTGGGATCGCGGTTGTTGAGGCCGATCAGAATGTGATCCTTGACCGAGTTGGAAACGCCGATCACCTCCACCCGGGTCTTCTCGAACGGCGTCAGGGTCTTGGTTTCGCCGGTCGTGACATTGACGCCATAGAGCAGGAAGTTCTCGTCGCCGCCCTTGTCATTGACGAACAGAATGGACTGCGAATCCGGCGCCCAGAAATAGCCGCGGATCGGCCGCATCTTCTCGGCGGTCAGGGGCTTCGCATTATCCGGCGCGCTGACTGGCGCCACGAAGATGTTCATCACGCCGTCGCGCGGGGCGATGTAGGCGAGCCATTTGCCGTCCGGGCTGAGCCGGCCCATGGCGCGGGTCGGATTGCCGAACAGTTTTTGGCGCTCGATCAAAGGTGCCTTAACGTCCGCGGCTGCTGCGGCGGCGGTGGTTACCGCAACGACGCAGGCCAGGGCTGCGACAAGCAATGACTTCATGGGTCCCTCCAAGAAATGGATGGTTACGAAGTGGTCATCCGCGCCCGATATTCAAGACCCGCCAGAAGCATGGCCCGACTAACATTCCTGTGATAGGTGTCCGCTAGTGGCGACGGCACAGGCTTTGGGGAGTTTCATGCACGACATTATCAATGCGATAATTCTCGGGATAATTGAAGGGCTTACCGAATTTCTGCCGGTGTCTTCCACGGGCCATTTGCTGGTCGGCGAGAACCTTTTGGGATTGCCGGACAACAAGTGGGAAGCTTTCACGATTGTCATCCAATTTGGCGCCATCCTGTCGGTCGTGGCGGTGTATTGGCGGAAGTTCTGGGACGTGCTGGTCGGGTTGCCGACCTCGCCCGAGGCGCGCCAGTTTGCCATCAATGTGCTGGTGGCGTTTATCCCGGCGGCCATTCTCGGCGCCACGGTGTTCAAGTACCTGAAAGAGTATTTGCTGCAGCCGAGCATCGCGATGCCGTTCATCGGCGCCTGCTGGCTCATTGGCGGCGTGATCATTCTGATCCTCGAGCGCCTCGCCCCCAAGCCCCGCTTCACCGATGGCGATAACCTGCCGTTTGCGAAGGCGCTGCAGATCGGCTTCTGCCAGTGTCTGTCGCTGATCCCTGGTGTGTCGCGGTCCGGCGCCACCATCCTTGGCGGCGAGATGCTCGGCGTCGATCGCAAGGCGGGCGCGGCCTTCACCTTTTATCTCGCCGTCCCGACCATGTTCGGCGCCACGGTCTACGACCTCTATAAGGAATGGCACACGCTGTCGGGCGGCGACACCACCAACATCGCGGTCGGCTTTGTGGTGTCGTTCGTGGTGGCCTATTTCGTGGTCAAGACCTTTATCGCCTTCATCGGAAAATACGGCCTGAAGCCTTTCGGCTGGTACCGCATCGTCACCGGTGCGGCGCTGCTAGCGTGGCTGTTTTTGAAGTAGATCACTGCACCGCGATGTGTTGCTGGTCGTGGAACTGGCCTTTGGGGTGAAAGCGCCAGAGGTAGGTCGGCACGATCTTCTCGACGTTGGCCGCTGCGATGTCGAGATCGTCGAAGGTAAAGGCGCCGGCCTGCACGACGTTGTCGGTTTTGAGCAGCCGCACCTGATCGACCGTCAGCAGCGGCCTTAGCGGCAGCAGAAAGCTCGGCAGTTGCAGGAAGAATCCCTGGATTGCCGCGAGCGCGAACGGCAACGGCACCAAGAAGCGCTTGCGTCCGGTTTCACGCAGGATGAATTCGATCAGTTCGCGGAACGAATAGGTCTTCGGCCCGCCGAGCTGATAGGTGCGCCCGCTCATCGCCTTGTCGGCGACGCCACGTGCCACAGCGGTGGCCACGTCGCCGACGAACACAGGTTGGAATTTGGTCTTGCCGCCGCCGATCAAGGGCAGGGCGGGCAGGAACCGCGCCATCGCGGCGAAGCGGTTGAAGAACTCATCCTCCGGCCCGAACACCAGCGACGGCCGCATGATGACGGCGCGCGGAAACCCGTCGCGCACGGCGCGTTCGCCGAGGCCCTTGGTGCGGGCGTATTCGCTCATCGCTTCGGTGTCGGCGCCGATCGCCGAGACATGCACCAGCGTGCCGGCACCGCTTTTCAGCGCCGCGCGGGCGATGCGCCCGGGAGCGTCGGCGTTGATGGCTTCGAGGCTCTGCAGGCCGTGGCCGAACAGCACCCCGGCCGCGATCACCACCGCATCGGCCCCTGCGAGCGCCCGGGCGATGTCGTCCTCGTTATTGATATTGCCTTTGACAATCTGGATCTGGCCGACCTGCCCGGCCGGCAGCAGGAAGTTTGCCAGATTGGGTTTCCGGCAGATGGCTCGGACGCGAAAACCCTGGGCGGCGAGGGCGCGCACGCTATGGCGGCCGACAAACCCCGAAGCGCCGAAAACCGTGACCAGATCGTTGGGCATGACTTCTTCCTAATTTAGACCCGTTCTATGCCACGCTCCGCCGTCGCTGTCATCCTTCCACCGCAGGCGGAGGCGCCGCAGGGGCGAGGTTTTCGGCAACATAGGCGCGCTCGCCGGTGACCGGCTTCACATAAACGGTCACCGTGCGCCCGGTTTTGCCGTCGATGAAGCGCTCGTTGGTGCGGTTCCAGCCTTTTCCGGCCGGAATTTTATCGACGATGGTCTTGTAGACATAGCGCTCGTAGAGAATGCCGAAGATGATGATGACGCCCCAAACCATCAGGACCAGCGACATCCCCCAGGCATGGGCCAAAAGGCCCATGGCACCGGTGAGGAACAGCGCGCCGCCAAGCGCAAGAACGGCGTTACGCAGCATGGGTCGGCTCCTGCTCGAGCACCGCGGCGGTGCCATAGGCAACGATCTCGCTCATGTACTGGCCGATTTCGGAGGAATCGAAACGCATCATCAACACGGCATTGGCGCCCATGGCGGTAGCGTTGGCGACCAGCCGGTCGACCGCTTGGCGCCGCGCATCTTCGAGCAGCGCCGTGTATTCGTGGATTTCGCCGCCGACGATCGAGCGTAGGCCGGCCAGGATATTGCCGCCAAGCCCGCGCGAACGGACCACGACGCCGAACACCTGGCCCAGCGTTTTCACCCGGCGGTATCCGGGTACGGTCTCAGTGGTGGCTACGAGCATGTGGTTTTCTCCCTTTCACCGGACCGGGATCCGGTCGCCTCCCCTATATATAGCCATGGGGCGGCAAAGGTCAGCGATTTGCTGGGAACCGGTGAGGGATAAGTGGGGGGATACCGGCGGCAAAGCGGCCGGAAAGGGTCGGGGTGGGCAGCGGGTAGCCCCTGCGGCACAGAAGGCCTGGGGACGCGTTGACTTAAGGCCAGAGGGTCCCTAAACAAACCGCCCCAAGCCCGTGCCCAGATGGCGGAATTGGTAGACGCACTAGTTTCAGGTACTAGCGCTGCAAGGCGTGCAGGTTCGAGTCCTGTTCTGGGCACCATCCCGCTTCCGGTGCGATCCGCGGAAGCGGAAAATTGGCGGGAAACCAACAAAAATTTCAGCGTATCGTCTGCCCCCGGTCGGTCGAACGGGGTGGATTTCCGCGTGTCCGGTCGCCAAATTTACGCTGGGATGTACGCCGGAGGGCTGGCAATGGCTTCGCTCAGGAAGGTGGATGACGGTTGGCGGGTGGAGGTTTGCGTCGCCGGAAAGCGGCGCTCCAAACGGTTTCCTGGCCGGTGTGTCGCCGATGCCCTCGAGCGCTATGAGCGCGAGGTAAGTCCGCCCCAAAAGGGTGGGCGCGGGCGATATCGGTTTCGCAGAATTCGTACTCGCCGCAGCCGGTGTCTGGTTTGACCCATTCTTTGAGAATCCAGCGCTTCAATCGGGGCGTTGCACGCCGGGCATTTGCGCGTTAGCTCCGAACGCATCGGGGGGCGTCCTGCATCGCGTGTTGGCTCAAACGCACGATCGCGCTGTCGTCAAACCTTGAAGCGGTTTGCTAGCAGCCTATTGCTGCCCAGGTGCTGAGCGGCCTGGCGCGTAACTGGGCAGATGGTGCCAATGCGCCTTGCGACCGACTGTCGCCACGGTCTTGTCCCGCCATCTGGAGGGCGTCCCAGTTCCCCCATAGTCTTCCGTACGAGACAGATATTCTGTTAAGACGACAATGCGGAGCGGGCGGCAAGAACAGTGAGCATGTGGGAAATATATGACGCGTTGATTGAGGCCATACCGCCCGCGGCGCGGGTTGAGGATTGCGTTTGTGGTTTGCATTGGTTCGGCGTGCGCGGCGGCGGCGGGGTAGGCCTTGCCATGTCGCCGGGCGAAGGCATTCCCAATCTGCCTGAGGCGGGGCGCTATACGGGCATGGCGTTGCGCGACTTGGCGGCGCTGAGCAAGTCTTGGAATTTTGCCGAAGCCGCGCTCGGCTTGGCCGCCATCAATGCGGCGCTGAACGGACCCGCGGCGGTGGAGCTGGCGCATGGCAAGGCGGTATCCGAGCTACCGAGCGCCAACTGCTTTCATTATCTGCGTGAGGAGTTTCGCGGCCGCAAGGTGGCGGTGGTGGGCCATTTTCGCGATCTGGAACCGCTGAAAGACATCTGCAGCCTGACGATTTTGGAGCGCAAACCGCAAGCTGGTGATTTGCCCGATCCGGCCTGTGAATTCGTTATCCCTGGACAAGACATTGTCGTTATCACCGCGGTGACGTTGATCAATAAGACCTTGCCGCGTCTGTTGCAGCTCGCCCAAGGCGCCAAGATCGTTCTCACAGGTCCTACCACGCCGCTGACACCAGTCCTCTATGATTTCGGTATCGCGATGCTGGCCGGGTTGGTGGTGCAGGATGAGGCGAAAATCTTGCGCACCATCGGGCAGGGCGGTCAGCACCAAGTGTTTGAGAGCGGTGCGCGTATGGTGACGCTGAGTCGCTCCGAGCCGCTTATGCGGATGGCCGGATGACCGCTCGGCACGCCGCGCCTGCTCATCATACCGGTGCCATGATTGCGCTGACGGTTTTGTTTCTGGTGATCGTTTGGTGGTCGCTGGCGTTGGGACGTTATCATGTGCCGCTGGAGACGTGGTGGAAGCTCGTCACAGCCCCCGACGATGCGGGCATTGCCGGACAAATCCTGTTGCAGGTGCGTTTGCCGCGCATTGCGGCTGGCATTTTGATTGGCGCCGGTCTTTCAGCGGCTGGCGCGGCCTATCAAGGCATTTTCCGCAATCCGATGGTCTCGCCGGATATTCTCGGCGCCTCGGCGGGGGCTGGTTTTGGCGCTGCGGCGGCCATTTTGCTCGGCTGGAGCATCATTGGCATTGAACTCTCCTCTTTTGCCTTTGGTTTGATCGCCGTCGGGCTGACTTGCGCCGCCGCCGCCAAGCTGAAACGCATGGGTGACCCGATTTTAACTTTGGTGCTGGTCGGCATCTTGGTGGGCTCGGTGTTCACTGCGTTGGTCTCGCTAGCCAAATACGCTGCCGATCCTTACAGCAAATTGCCTGCCATCACCTTGTGGCTGATGGGCAGTCTGTCGGCGATCAATCCCAAAGACCTCGGCTTTGCCCTGGTGCCTATGGCCATCGGTTTGGTGCCGCTCTATCTGCTGCGCTGGAATTTGAATGTGCTGGCCTTTGGTGAGGAGGAGGCGCGCGCTCTCGGGGCCGAAACCACGCGGCTGCGCTGGATCATCATCTTCTGCGCCACGCTACTCACGGGGGCGGCGGTGGCGATTGCCGGGATGGTGGGGTGGGTTGGCCTCGTCATTCCGCATCTGGCGCGTATGATTGTGGGGCCGGATTATCGCGTTCTGCTGCCCGCTTCGGTACTGCTGGGCGCCAGCTATCTTCTTTTGACCGATGATCTGGCGCGCTCGGTGATGGCGAACGAAATTCCACTCGGCATCATTACTGCTTTGATCGGCGCCCCCTTTTTCCTCTACCTCATGATGCGATCCGAACGGGGCTGGGCATGAGGCTCGAGATCAGCAGGCTGCGCTGTGGCTATCCCGGTCATACCGTGACCGAGGACATTTCGTTTTCGGTCTCCTCGGGCGAGGCGCTCTATCTGCTCGGGCCCAATGGGTCAGGCAAGACGACTCTGTTCAAAACCGTATTGGGTGTGCTGGCGCGCCAAAACGGCGTCATCACCATGGATGGCGCGGACACGGCCTCTTGGCCGCAACGCCGCCGCGCCCAATATCTGGCCTATGTGCCGCAAGCCCATACGCCGCCCTTTCCCTTCACTGTGCGCGATGTGGTCTTGACCGCCCGCACTGCTTACCTCGGCATGTTCGGAACGCCCTCGCGCCGCGACGTGGCGATTGCCGAAGAGGCGATCGATACGCTGGGGCTTTCGGCCCTGGCTGGTTCGCGTTACACTGAAATCAGCGGCGGCGAACGCCAGCTGGTGTTGATCGCCCGCGCTGTGGCGCAGCAAGCCCATTTTCTGGTGCTGGACGAGCCCACCTCCAATCTTGACTTCGGCAATCAAGTGAAGGTGCTGAAGAAGATTCGCGAGTTGCGCGCGCTTGGCTATGGCCTCTTGGTCACCACCCATCTGCCCGACCAAGCGTTTCTCTGCGCCTCACAAGTGGCGCTGCTTAATCACGGCCGCTTGATCGAGATCGGTGAGCCTGAAGCGGTGCTGACCGAAGCCCGGCTGGCCGCGACTTATGGCGTCGCCTTGAAAATCGCCGACGTGGGTTCGGGTCTCAAAGTCTGTGTTCCCTTGCTGAATTGAGGATCTGCTGATGCGCGCGAAAAATATCCTGATGGCCGTGCTGCTCCTCGCGGCCTTTGTCAGCCCTGCGGGCGCGCGGAGTTTCACCGATTTGACCGGGCGCAAAGTCACCGTGCCGGACCAGATACGCAAAGTCTTTTGCATGAGCCCGACTTGTCAGGTGCTGATGTACACCCTGGCGCCGGATCTGTTGGTGGGCTGGAATTACGAGCCGACCCCAGGCGAGAAAGCCCTGCTGGTGGAGCCCTATAAAAATCTGCCCGTGCTGGGGGGCTGGTTCGGGCGCCACAACACCGGCAATCTCGAAGAGATCATGAAGGTCCATCCTGATGTCATGATCTCGATTGGGGATCCCGCCGCGCACTCGGTCGAAGAGCGCGTGCAAGCCCAGACAGGCGTGCCGGTCATCATCGGCGACTGGAATCTGGAAAAACTTGCCGACGACTACCGTATGTTGGGCGATCTGACCGGCCGTCAGGCGCGCGCCAAGGAGTTGGCAGACTATTGCACCACGACGCTGGCAGGCATCAAAGCCAAGGTCTCGAAAATCCCCAAAGCCCAGCGCCGCAGCGTTTATTACGCCGAAGGGCCGAAGGGCTTGAACACCGATCCCACCGGTTCGGCGCATGCCGAATCCATTGTCTATGCCGGGGGGCGCAATGTCGCCGAAGTACCAGCCGATCATGGCTTTGGCGAAGTGCCGGTATCGATGGAACAAATCTTCACTTGGAATCCGGAAATCATCATCGCGGGCTATGACCACGAACAATCCCCCGGCGCATTCTACAGTTCGGTGTGGAGCGATCCGTTGTGGCGGCAAATCAAAGCGGTAAAGACGCGCGCGGTCTATGAGGCGCCACAATTTCCCTTCAACTGGATCGACCGCCCGCCTTCGGTCAACCGCATCATCGGCATTCGCTGGCTGGCGGACACCTTTTATCCAAACCTCTTTCACGAGGATATGCGCGCCGAGACGCGTCGCTTCTACAAATTGTTTTATCACCGCGACCTGAGTGAGGCGGAGCTGAACCAGCTTCTCGCCCAGGCCGTCAAGCATTGAAGGAGCCGTCCATGGCTTGGCAAGACGCCGTCAGTATCGCACCTATTGGGGTGGTGGAGTCAGCTTTTACCGATTTCACCCAGCCCACCAGCTATGACAGCGAAAGCACGCTGGTGATCCGCGAAGATCTGGCCGATGGCCTGATCGGCATTGAGCATTTTTCCCATCTGCATGTGCTGTATTTCCAGCACCGCAAGAAGGATTGGCAAAAGGCGATGGGCCTGTCGCAGACCGATGAGCAAGTGCTGACCATGCCGCTGGCCGGGGAGCCGACTTGCAAAGGTATTTACACCAGCCGCTCGCCTGCGCGTCCCTCTGGCATCGGCTCCTGCATTGTCGAATTGCTGCGCCACGATGGCAACCGTTTGCTGGTCAAAGGGCTAGATGCGTTCAGTGGCACGCCATTGCTCGACATCAAAATTTATGTGCCGCGTTACGACAGCTTCCCGATGGCGGATGCGCCGCTGCATTGGTGTGCTCGTCACGGCATCGACACCACCTCGCGGCTGCTCCATTGGGACACCATGAATGTCGGCCTCACGCTGGGCCTCAAAGTGGGGCAGCGGGCAATGACGGAATTGGATCTTTCGCGCGGCGATGCCGATCACGCCATAGTCACCGGCGGGCAGTTCTTTGCCCAAGGCGTCGAAGGCATCACCGGCTGCAGTATTCTGCGCCACAATCTCGATTTCATCGACAAAGCCCGCTCGATTGCGGATTGGTCTCTGGTGTTGAAGAAAGGTACCCGCCAAGTCGAAATTCGTCTCGCGGACCGGCTTTATGCCGGCGCCGATGAAGTGCTTTCGCTCCCCGACGATCAGCTTTTCACCAGCGTGCAAACCACGCCGTGACGGAGGCCGTTTTGGTGGCCTTCGCATCCCTCAGTCAAGTGCATCGGGTGCGGCGGCAGTTGCTGGCGGATGGCGTTTATCTCGATCTGGTGCGCGTGCCCAAGAGCACCGGGCTCCCGGGTTGCGGCTTTGGCGTGCGCGCTTCGCGCAATGAATGGGGCCATGTCCGCGCCGTTGCGGAAGCCTTTGGCATCGAACCAGCGGGCGCTTTTGTCGAAACGCCGAATGGATGGCAAAGCCTGTGATTTATCTCGACCACGCCGCCACCTCCTGGCCCAAACCGCCCGCAGTCATACATGCGATGATCGCCGCCATGGCAGACGCCGGGGGCAATCCCGGACGCAGCGGTCATGCTTTGTCGCTACACGCGAGCGAGGTCATCCACGATTGCCGCGAGAGTCTCGCGGAGCTTTTCGCTGTCACGGACCCGCTACGCATCGCTTTTACCGCCAATGCCACGGAGGCGCTCAATCTTGCCATCAAGGGCGTGCTGCAGCCCGGCGATCATGTGGTCTTCACCAGCATGGAACACAACGCCGTTTGGCGGCCGTTGAAAGCACTGGAGGCGCGCGGCGTCAGCCTTACCATGGTGCAAGCCGGGCCGGATGGCATCGTGGCGCCGTCGGCGATGGCGCAGGCGTTGCAGCCCAACACCAAGCTCGTTGTTGTCACCCATGCCTCCAATGTCAATGGCGCCATCAACGATATCGCTACGATAGGCAAACTGGTCCGCGCGCACGGCGCGTTATTTCTGGTCGATGCCGCGCAAACGGCAGGCTGTTTGCCGATCGCTGTAGAAACCATGGCGATCGATCTTCTGGCCTTTCCCGGCCACAAAGGACTGTTCGGGCCGCAAGGCACGGGCGGGCTCTACATCCGTCCCGGCCTGCTGCTAGCGCCGTTGCGCGAAGGCGGCACCGGTAGCCTCTCTCATCTCAGCACTATGCCTGAGATCGCGCCCGATCGTTATGAAAGCGGCACGCCTAACACGCCCGGTCTGGCAGGGCTTCAGGCCGGGGTGGAGCAGGTGCTAACCGAAGGCATCGCAAGCCTTCGCGCGCGCGAAAGACAGCTGGTCGATCAGCTGTGGGACGGGCTGGCGGCATTTCCTGGTGTCACATTGCATGGTCCGGCGGATAGTACGTTGCGCACTGGCATTGTCGCTCTGACGGTAGCGGGCCGCGATTGCGAAGAGCTGGCAGGTATTCTGGATCAGGACTTTTCCATTGCCTGCCGGGCTGGTCTCAGTTGCGCCCCTTTGGCCCACGCGACTTTAGGAACGGAGGTCACGGGTGTGCTGCGCTTGAGCTTAGGAGCCAGCACCACGGCGAACGATGTGGAGGCTGTACTTACGGCCTTTCGCGTCTTGCTGCGCTGACCCCGCCCAAATCGCGATCATTCCGCGTGCGGGTTGCCCAATGGACTGGCAGCGCGGCGCCACACTCCCTCAAAAAATGCCGGTCGCGACAATGCGCGCTCTTTCCCAGTCCCCTGCGGTCGCGGCGTCGTCTTGTAAAAATGACAATGTCACCGTTACATGACGATGGACGCAATGTCGTGCGGGTTTCGGCCCATGGCTAATGAGGGGAATGATGCGTATCACGCGGTTTGGGAATTCGTGTTCGCTTTTGGCGCTTTTGACGGTAACGGCACCGGCATGGTCGGAAAACCCGGCCACGGCGGATGGCGCTTTCAATCTGGGGCGCATCGAACAGGTCACCGTCACCGGCACCGGCAGCACCGCTGCGGCCATTGGCGAGACCAGGATCGACAACGATCAGATCACGGCTTTCAACGCCCTGACGCTGGACAAAGCCCTTGATATGGTCCCGGGCGTTTCCACCTCGATCACTGGTGGTACGCGCAATGAGCAATTGTTCTTTGTCCGCGGCTTCGATCGCTTTCAGACACCGCTCTTTGTCGATGGCATCCGCGTTTATCTGCCGGCTGACAATCGCCTCGACATCGGCTTCTTCACCACCGCCAATCTTGCCGAAGTGCAAGTGGAAAAAGGTTATGTCTCGGTGCTCTCGGGCCCGGGCGCTTTGGGCGGCGCTATCAATCTCGTCACCCGCAAGCCAACCAAGGAGTTTGAGTGCGACGCCCGCCTCGGTCTGACCGCAGGCAACGAGTTCGGCTATAATGGCTACAATGCTTCGGTTTATCTCGGCCATGCGACCAGCCTTTACTACGTCTCGGCTTCGGGTACGCTGACCAAAACCGATCAGTTCCATCTTTCGGATGATTTCGCTGGAACAACGACCCAGCCCAAAGGTGACCGCATCGATTCGGCGTCGCGCAATTACAGCCTCAATCTCAAAGCGGGTTATACGCCGAACGCCACCGATGAATATTCGCTCAGCTACAGCGGGCAATGGGGCAAGAAAGAAGCGCCCTATTCGGTGGTTGATACTCAGGCTTCCCAGCGCAACTGGACTTGGCCCTATTGGAATGTGCAGAACATCTATTTTCTATCCAACACAGCGCTTTCCGACGCCGCATATGTCAAATCGAAAGTCTATTATTCGTCGTTCTTGAATGGCCTGTATTCCTACGACGATGCCACCTTCACCGCTCAAACCCTGCCCAAATCCTTCCGCAGCCTATATTCGGATTATGCCTACGGCGCCAATCTGGAAACTGGCTACAGCTTTGGCACCGTCGATACGATCAAACTCTCCGGTTTCTATCGCCGCGACAGCCACACCGAATGGCAGGTGATCTATAAACCCGCCGCCACCGAACCCAAGCAGGTGAGCGTCGAGGATACATGGTCGATTGCGGCCGAAAATCGCTTCGTCCTAACCGAACCTCTAACCTTCGTCGCGGGTCTTTCCTATGACTATCGCCATCTGCTCAAAGCGCAGGACTATGTTGATCCGACCACGACGGGTGTGGCGGGCTATTATGTCAGCTATCCCGTCCATGACGGCAGCGCGCTGAATGTGCAGGGTGAGTTGATCTATGCGCTTGCCGATGGTGGAAATTTGCACGCCTCGATTTCCGATCGCGCCCGCTTTCCCACGCTGTTCGACCGCTATTCGACCAAATTCGGCACCACCATCTCCAATGCGGCGCTGGAGACCGAACGCGCCGTGAATTACGAAATTGGTGCCGCCGATAGCGTCTACGGCATCCATATTGAAGGGGCGGTCTTCTACAGTCGCGTGACCAACGCCATTGTATTGGTGCCGGTTATCTTCTGCGATACGACCTCGACGGTCGCGACCAAGACCTGCACCTCTGGCGGCCTCTCGGGTGTCAACACGTCAACGACCCAGACCCAAAATGTTGGGACCGGCGACTATGTTGGCTTTGAATTCGCCGCCAGTGGTCAGATTACCGACAGCCTCTTTGCCGGGCTCAATTACGGCTATGTCGACCGCGCGCTCAGCGCTCAGAATCCCGCCAACCCGGCGCTGACGGCGGGCTATCACCTTACCGGCGCGCCCAATTCCAACCTGTTTGCGTATATGGCTTGGACGCCGGTCAAAGACCTGACCTTGCGCCCCTCCATCCAGACCGATTCCAACCGGTGGAGCACCAACACGGCCGGTACGCTGTATTATAAGACCGGCTCCTATTTCCTGACCAACTTCCAGGCCGAGTATCAAATCACCGATACGGTTGGCGCGGCCTTTGGCGTGAAAAATCTGTTTGATGTCAATTACACGCTGACCTATGGCTTTCCGTCGGAAGGGCGCAATTACTTCTTCAACCTGCGTGTGAAATCGTGAGGCCGGACATGAAACGCCTCGTTGCGCTCGTTTTCCTTCTCGTCCTCACCCCAGCGCTGGCTGATCCCCCGGCGCTGGACGTTACCGTCGATGGTACGGTGCAGACGCCGTTGCGATTGAACGCGGCGACGTTGCGAGCCCTACCGGCCACCGAATTGACCGTGCAATGGCCACTCGGCAGTCATCTGCAGGCAGGCCCTTACAAAGGCGTGTTGTTGATGAGCCTGGTGGCGCAAGCGGTCACCAAGGATGAGGCTGGCAAGAACAGCTATATCCGCCACACCGTGCTGGTCTATGGGCGCGATGGGTATATAGCGGCCTTGGCGGAAGGCGAATTCAATCCCGCTTATGAAGGCAAAATGGTGATCCTTGCCTATGAGGTCAATGGCAAACCCTTCAAAGACGGCCTGCGCCTAGTGGTTCCCGGCGATAAAGAAGGAGGGCGCCAAGTTCACGACGTCGTCCGCATCGAGGTGCGTTAGAGCAGACTCCCCTTAATCGAAGTCGTATCGGGCGTGAGCGAAGAAGTGTACGCATTGGTCTGTCTGGAATGTCTTGAGGGCGCTGGCGACGGCGGCTTCGAGCGCCTCGACGATTCGCGCAGAGGCCTTACGGATATGGTATAGTACAAACCACAATGAGGTGGGAATTGTCATTCAGTGTAAGCGGTGTGTTAGCTAATGGTCATCGCGACCGGTCACTCGACGGTGGTGATGCGAAAGTTTTTCAAGGACTATGCGTCTGACGTTCGAGCAGACAGCGAGTGCCTGCAGGCGGCACTCTGCTGAGTGCGAAACGGAATGCCTAGAACGCGGTGTTGGATTTGTTGCGCATCCTCTTGAAGCGCGTAAAGCCCAAATTCACGAGGGCCATGGTGTCGAATTCGGTCATGCCTTCCGTGGTCAAGCGGCTTTGGGCGTAATCGGGTAGATGGTGCTGCGCGCATTTGAACTCGGTATTGGGGATAAGCTTGTTCATGCGTGAGATTGATCCGTAGCACTCCATTGTGGGACATTGGTACATGCAGCCCGCATTGACGAACAGGCGCACGCGGGATTTGTCGACGATGGTGGCGAGCGCCTCAAGATCGTCGTTCATGATGGGGTGCAGCACCACCACATCGTAATTGTCGAGAAAGTCCGACAGCTTATCGAGCGTGCGCACCTGGTTAATCACCGAGGCCTCGACCTCGAACAGAGGGAAATCCTCCCGTATCCATTTGGCGAGTTCGGCGCGGGCGGTGATCACCGAATTTCCTTTGCGGTGATACTTGGCAAGAAACGGTTTGCTTGACACGTATTCGTCCCGCGAGGCGACGATGTTCTGCAGCGGAATACGATAGCCGATGCCGTGATCGTACATCCAATGGATGTCGGTCTCGGAAAGCTCCGGCCCATGATAAATCCGCCCGCCGTACAGCGGTGTGTATTCACGAAAGGCGAAAATCGATTTGACGGGAATGTCTTCGAAAAAAATATCGAGGAAAGCTGCCACGGAATTTGACGCCGACTTGCCACGCGCCGAGACCGAAAAATCCAACTTTTCAGAAAACATGCTGTTCCCCGTTTCTAGAGCTCAGGTCTTATAGCCGGTCAGCGCGTCGCCCAGCGCCTCCCGCAGCGGCGCAAGCCAAGACTCGTAATGCTGCCATTGCGCCAGACCCTCCCGGGTGATGGGCTGACGTACCTGCTCGGAACTGGGCGTGCGCACGCTGCGCTGGGTCTGATGGAAGGCAAGGCAAGCTGGCTCGAAAGGTAGCCCGCAATGCGACAGCATACGCCTCACACTGCCTTCAAGATCGTCCACCACATCCTCGTACGGAACCTTCAATACCCGTCCGGGCAACACGTTTTCCCAATGCCGCATGAGGTCGAGGTAGATGCGATAGTGACGTGCGATGTGACGGGCGTTGTAGGTGAATTCCTGGTTGGTGGTGCCGAATAGCTGTTTGAGGTTGCTGAAGCAGCAGGCCATGGGTTCACGCCGCACATCGATGATGGTCGCTTGTGGCAGTATCAGGTGGATCAGGCCTATATGCCAGAAATTGTTCGGCATCTTGTCGATGAAGAACGGCCTGCCCAGTCTGCGATAGGCGCGGGTTTCAGCGAGGAAGCGCTCGCCGAGCCTGCGGGCATCCTCGGTCGTTAACTGCATCAGCGCCTCGGGGTGCAGCGGCAGGCCGCAATCCGGGTCATGGCCGCAAAGCTCTTTGGCATAGCGGTCGATTTCCGTCAGTTCCTGTGTCCCCTCCACGTAGGAATGCGAGGCGAGAATCTGTTCGATCAGGGTCGAGCCCGAACGCGGCAGCCCCAGGATGAAGATGGGCGCTGGATCGTCCACGCCCCAGCCTTTGCGCGCGGCGAAGACATCGGCCGTGAAGAGCTGTTTGAGCCGCAAGGTGCAGGCTTCGGCGACCTCCGGGCGATAGCGGCTGGTGGCGCGCCGGACGGCATTGCCGCGCTGATAATATTGCCACGAGGCCTCGTAGTCGCCCCGGTCCTCTAGCGCCTTGCCCAGGGAAAAACTGAGGTAGACGCGGTCCATGTCCTCTATGGCAGGCTGCAATTCGGCGGCGCGCATACACGAGATGTCAGCGTCGGTGAAGCGATAGGTCTTGAGATTGGCAAGACCGAACCAGGCCACACCATAGTCCGGCCGCGCCGCTAAGGACGTGCGATAGTCGGTGATAGCTTCCTTCTGCCTGCCTGTGATCTTCAGGGCGTTCGCCCGCCACACACGCAGGTCGGCGGCTTCGACTTTCGAGGAACGTTGGCTGGCCAGCAGCTTCGCATAGACATCGATCACAGTGTCGTGGTCACCCAAACCGATACAAGCGGCGGCATACTGCTTGAGGTATTCGCGGTTGTCCGGATCATGCTTGAGCAAGTGCTCGGCCTCCTGCCGCGCTTGCAGGTGCTTCTGCTGCTGCAAGAGCGCCACGGCGTAGTCGAGCCGCGCCGCGTGGTAGTCTGGCGCGCGCGCGAGCACCAAGTTCAGTAACGCCTCGGCCTCAGCGAGCGCGCCGCGTTCCTGGCATATGCGCGCCAAGAGGCGCAGCGCGCCCACGTTGTCGCCATCTTTGAGAAGGTAATCGCGGATCACATCCTCTGCCGGGCCTAAGTCGCCATCAGCGAACAAGCTGTTTGCGACCACCACTTCCGGAGGTAGTTGTTTTAGCGTATCCAGATTCTTCGCCGCTGCGGCCGCCTGCGCGCTGTCGCCCTGCAAACGGTAAAGCTGTTCCAGCATGTCCCAGCTCGCCGGCAGCGTCGGATTGAGGCGCACCGCTTCCCGCAGCGCTTCGATGGCCGCCGGCGCATTCCGAAGCAGGACATAGCAGTGCCCCCGCTCCTGATAGAGGCGACTGAACTGGGGATGGAGCGATTGCAGCAGCGTGAGGACGGTCAGCGCTTCCTGAAGGCGCTGGTCAGACCGCAGGCCGCTGGCTTTCTGCAAGAGGGCGTCGCGCTCGGCGAAATCGTCGGACGAATTCATGCTGTTGCTCCGGACAGGCCTTCGAAAGTGTAGCCGAATAATTCCAGATCCTGAGCATAGCGAGCGGTAACGCCATCGATCAGGGTCTGATCATAATACTGGCGATAGTCGCCGCGCTGGGTGCCATTCACATGCTCAAGCGAACGGGATTGCATTCCAAGACGCGTGCAGATCGCATCATAGGAATGCTGCATGTCCTCGACACGGCCGATCATGTCGGTCAGCAGGGTCTTGCCGTCATCGTCCACGAGCAACGAAGCTTGCGGTTGGAAAAGGATATGATGCTCCGGGGGATCGTCGAGAAGGAAGTGTCGCATCATCTCGCGTGGTCGCTGTCGAAAGAGATCGCCGCCGCGCAGCATGAAGGCGCAATAGGAGACAAAACGGTCAAACGGATTGCGGACAAAGGCGAATTTGAAATAGCTATCGAATGTGTCCTCGCCGAGATAGGGGCGCACCTGCTTGAGGGACAGATGGCCATGCTGGAGCGCTGCCAGATCGGCCCAGGGAAAGCGTTTGTTGACGAACAATCCCACCTGTTCGACGTCTTCATCGCCCATCTGTTCGCGCAGCGCCTGGCGCACGGAATGGGTGCCGGTCTTAGGCACCGCAGCAAAAATAAAACGGTGATGGTAGGAAACAATCACATCGCATCTCACAAGGAAAACGCGCCCCCTCCGGAAAGAGGGGGCGCGCACAGGTTATCGTATATGGGTGTGTCAGAATTTATAGCTGACACCGGCCATATATGTCGTACCGCTCTGGGTCTGGTTGTACAGATAGCGGTTCTGGCCCCAGAATTGTGTGTCCTTCTGGTTGGTCAGATTGACCGCATCCACCGTGGCCTGAAGCGAGTCGGTGATGTTGTAGAAAAGGGCAGCATCCACATAATTGCCGCCCTCAAAGCCGCGTGTGGTGGCGCTCATCGGGTTGCTGCTGTGCCCCGTATACCAGCGGCTGCGGTGGCTCAAAGACGCGCGCGCACCCCAAAGGCTGGTTTCGTAGTAGAGCGTGGCATTGTAGCTGGTATTCGAAATGCCGGTGACTTCCTGTGGGAAATCGACATAGGTGTAGTTCGCCACCATGCCCAAATTGTCGAAAGGCGCCGGCAGGAACCAGAACTGGCTCTGCGCCGCCAGTTCGACGCCGGTCAGCTTTTTCGTGCCCGCAAGATTTACGGGCATCGAAAACTCCGTGACAATCGTGTCGGCCGTCGCACCCGAAATAGTGCTATATGGGACGCCTGTCTGGCTGAAAGTGATGTTCTCGAGGGTTTCCGTGCCGATGAAGTTCTTCATATACTTCTGGAACACGCCCACCGAAAGCATGCCTATCTTGCCGAAATAATACTCCACCGCGAAGTCCAGGGTGGTATCCAGGAAGGGCTTGAGGTTGGGATTGCCGCGGGACACAGTGATCTCACCACTATCCTCGTCCTGTGATGCGGTGCCTTCGGCCGCCATCGAACCCAGGGTCGGACGATTCAAGTTTTGCGTCGCCGAGAAGCGGAGCAGCACGTCCGGCGTCAGTTCCAGCACCGTATTCAGGGCAGGCAGCAGACCCGAATAGCTGCCTTTCACATCTGTGGTGCCGAGATAGGCATAGTTATCGCCCTGGATCCAGCCTTGGCTGCGGGTGTCGGAGTTGTAGCCGCGCAGGCCGATATTGCCGCGGAACGGCTTGCCGAACATCTCGCTGTCCCAGTCGATCTGCATGTAATAGGAAGCGGTCCTTTCACTGACCTTGTAGACGTTTTCGATGTCCTGGAGTGCGCTGCCTGTGCCATCGGATTTCGGCCCGAGGCGGTGGTATTCGTTATACTTCGCAAAGCCCTTGGCATAATCGCCGATCAGCCACGAACCGAACTTGTTGGTGTACACGCTGGTGATATCGGCAACGGATGTGCCTCGCGCCTCGGCAGTAGTCCCGTTGACATTGGCGTCATAGAAGTAGTCGGCGCCATTTTGCGAGAAATCATGGTAGGCCGCGCCGGCGCGCAGCGTCAAATTTTCGTTCAGCTTGTAACGCGCGTTCAGCACGCCTTCTTTCAGCTCCGAGGAGTTGTTGAAGGAGCGAAAGTAGAAGTTGTCCATCGCATAATTGGCTGGATCGGTCGTGTCCCAGTCCGGATACTCGAACGAAGCCGACTGGCCGTCCGCGCCGTAATTGGCGATGAGGTTGCCCTTGGCGCGCATATAGAACTTGTCGTCATAGGGAGTCTTGTAGAGCGACTTCTCGGCACCGATATGCCCGTCGATCGAGAGGCTTTCGGAAACCTCCCAGCTGCCGGTCAGGACGCCCTGGTTGAAGAGGTTCTGGTTCTTCTCGCGGCGGTGCTCGCTGCCGAAGGTGACATTGCTGACATTGGTCATGGTCGCGTAGTTGCTGCTGTCCCATGCCAGATCGTTGACCACCGACGCCGTCTGGAACTGGGTCGGCCAAGGCGAGCCGGCCGCGGTATCGAAGGTGGTGGAGCCCGCCCCATTGATCGGCCGCGTGGCGAGGTGCAGCTCGTCGCGATGGGTGGTGAATTCGCCGTGCAACACATCAAGCGTTAGCAGGATGTTGTCCGCTGGTTTCCACTGGACTGCGGCCGTCAGGCCGAGGCGGTCCTGCTTTCCGTTCCAAGATGAGATGCGGTTGCCGTCGGCGAAATACAAATCGCCGGACAGGAACTTGGTTTGCTGCGCGGAGGTCAGATGCGAGATGTCGAGGCCGGCGGTGACCAATTGGGCCATATTGGCCGCACTAGGTTTGGTATAGTTATAAGTGTTTTGCCCCTGCTCGGTGGTCTTGCGGTGGCCGACGGCGACCGAAACCGCCACGCCGAACTTATCATTCCAATTATAGCTCGCCAGAGCGGCGATGCGCGGCTGCAGGTCTTGTGTATATTGATTGCTGCCGGCCTTCAGCGACACGGCACCTTTCAATCCCTGGGGGTAATCGAGAGGCTTGCCGGTGAAGAGGCCGACAGTGCCGGCCATGCCGCCTTCGTTCTGGGATGCCTGGAAGGTCTTTTCGACCTCCACCTTTGAGAACAATTCGGAAGCGAAGATGTTGAAGTCGAAGGCGCGGTCGCGCGAACGCTGGCCACGGCTGTCCTGTGCGGAGTCGACGTTGCCCAGCACTTCCATGCCGTTCAGCTGCACTCGGGCAAAATCCGGCCCGAGACCGCGTAGCGAAATGCGTCGGCCTTCGCCCGCTTCGCGCGTAATCTGTACGCCCGGCAGGCGCTGCAGAGATTCCGCCAAATTCAGTTCCGGGAACTTGGCCATGTCTTCGGCGACAATCGCGTCTTTGAGGACGACCGATTCCCGCTTGATGCTGCGCGCAGCGGTTAGCGACTGCTGGTAGCTGCCGGTGATGACCACCGTTTCCACAGTGTCGCTGGCAGCTTGGTTGCTCGAGCCTTGCTGGGCGAATGCAACGGACGAACTGGCACCAGCGACCAGCGCCGCGACGCTGGCCATCAAAACGCTTTTTAGGCTCGGGCGCGACACCCGAGCGAGATGTTGATTGGACATTATTACCCCTCCACAACCGATGTGAACCCAGCCGTTCGATGGAACGGCCATCACAAGTCACGCCGACAGTGCCCATCAACTACGGAGCAATTTGTGCTGCCGCATTGCAGTCTTGTGACATTTTGTTGAAATAATCGAATTGTATGTGGCTTTGATGTGGGATTTCACGCAGCCGGTGAGGGTTCGCAAGGGGCACTGCTCAGAGAACGACGCGTCCGTTGTGCCACAACCTTCGCACCACAGGTGTTTTGCCGACCACACGGAAGCGCAAGAGATCAGCGCGTAGGCCGGGGCGCAGATGGCCGCGATCACTGAGGCCCGCGATATCCGCTGCCTTCCAGGTCGTCATCGCTAACGCTTGGGGCAGCGTGATGCCGTGATCTTGTTCCAGCTTGATCACCGCTTGTAACAGGCTGGCGGGAACATAATCCGACGACAGAATGTCCAAGATTCCCATTCGCGCGAGGTCGCTGGCGGAGACGCCACCAGAATGGGAGCCGTCGCGCACCACATTGGGCCCGCCAGCAACGGTGGCCATACCCAAGCCATGGGCAAGGCGCGCTGCTTCCACCGTGGTGGGGAATTCGGAAATCACCGCTCCCATTTTGCGGGCGGTATGCACATCGTCTTCGGTGGTATCGTCATGGGTAGCGAGGGGAATGTTTTTGTTCGCCAGCATGGCCGCCAATCGCGGCCAGTTGCGCGCGACATTGGCGGGTCCGGTCTCCATCTCTTGACGAACATTGGCTTCGAATTCCGCATCGCTTTCGGTCTTGGAGATGCGATTGTAGCGTTTCAGATCGTCCAGATTGCGCCACTGGCGCTGCCCCGGTGTGTGGTCCATTACCGAGACCAGTTTCACCAGCGGATGATCGATATAGGGCGTCACATCTTCGATCAGCTGATCGCCGCTCAACTCGCAGCGCATATGGATGAGATGATCGACACGGAAGAGGTCTTCGTCCTCGCCGCGCGAGATCGCCTCCATGGTATAACCGAAAATGGAGCGGCGATATTCCTTGGCGCCATAGGGCGTGCCGGCCGAAATGGCATCATAGACCGTGGTGATCCCAGCACCTGCCAGATCGTTATCATGTGCCAGAGCGGCGGCAAGGCCATCCGGCCAGAACACGCCCGGGCGCGGCAGGAAATGCTTTTCCAAATTATCGGTATGGATTTCCACAAGGCCGGGCGAAAGATAATCACCTTCTGCATCGAGAACCTCGGGAAGCGAAGACTGGCTTTGGTCGACGCTCGCGATGCCTGTTTCGTTGAAAACAATCGTGCCGCGAACGATTTCTTTTTCGAAGACAAGACGGGCATTGGTGACGATCGTATCGCGCATAATCAGACTGCCTTGCGGGGTGAGAGTTGCATAACACGCGTGGCGATGCGGCTGCTAACGGCATCATCGTGGAAAATGCCGACCATGGCCGAGCCCGCCTTGCGCGTCGTCTCGATCAGTTCGACCACGACATCGCGGTTAACCGGATCGAGGGACGCGGTGGGCTCGTCCAGCAGCAGCAATGGCGTGGGGGCAACAAAAGAGCGGGCGATATTGACCCGTTGTTGTTCGCCGCCGGAAAAGGTAGCAGGCGCCAGTCCCCACATCTGCTCGGGAAGATTAAGCCGTGTCAGCATGGCTGCGGCCCGTTCAGTGGCTTCCGCATCGCCTATCCCGCGCGTGAGCATCTGATCTTTGACAATATCGAGTGTGGCAACGCGCGGGATGACGCGCAGAAATTGCGAAACAAAGGATAGCGTGCGGCGGCGAATATCGAGCACGCGCGAGGTTCGTGCGCCAACGATATCGACCATCTCGCCGTCGTGGCGCAGCCGCACCGCACCCGCCACAGGCTTGTAATTGCCGTAGAGAATGCGCAGCAAGGTGGATTTTCCAGCGCCCGAGGGGCCTTTCAGCACCACCATCTCGCCTGCCGCGAGATCGAGGTCGACATGATCCAGCACGTTCAGAACAACGCCGTTCTGGTTGTGCAGGGTGAAGGTCTTTCGCAAGCCGCACGCTTCCAGCATGGTGATCATGATCTGTCTTGTCTCGATTATGCGCTTAAGACGGCGGAGGTGAGAAGCTGGGTATAGGCATGGTGCGGATCATCCAGAATCTGATCGGTGAGACCTTCCTCGATGATGTGCCCGTCTTTCATGACAATCAGACGATCCGTGAGAAGCCGAGCGACCGCCAAATCATGGGTGACAATGATCGCCGCCAGATGGAGGTCGCGCACCAGCACCCGCAACAGATCGAGCAAGCGTGCCTGAACGGAAACATCGAGGCCGCCGGTCGGCTCATCCATAAAGACAAGGCGCGGCTCAGCCACCAGCACACGGGCAATTTGTAGGCGCTGCTGCATACCGCCGGAAAAACTTTGGGGGCTGTCGTCAATGCGGCTGGAATCGATTTCCACTCGTTGCAGCCAATCGGTGATGCGGGCGCGCATCTTGCCGTAATGGCGGTCGCCACGCGCCATCAAGGATTCGCCGATATTGCCACCCGCCGAAACATCCAGCCGTAAGCCATCGCGCGGATTTTGATGTACCATGCCCCATTCGGTCCGCATCATGGCGCGGCGGCTGGCTTCATCGAGCGCGTAAATGTCGTGTTCTTCCGTGCCGTGGCGAAAGTGGATTGCGCCTTCGTCAGGGGGCTCAAACCCCGCCAGCGAGCGCAGCAGGGTGGTTTTGCCAGATCCGGATTCCCCGACCACGCCCAGCACTTCGCCAGGCCATAGGCTGAAGGAAATATCGCGGCAGCCGACACGTCCGCCATAGAGACGGGTGACATTCTGAGCGCGTAGCAAAGGGGCTTCCTCGATCATGGCGCACACCCGGTCAGGCGAACGGATTGTGCCTTGGCCAACTGCGGCCCTTCATGGCCTTCGGCTCGGCGGGTTTCGCAGTAATGGGTGTCGGAACAGACGAACATGCGCTCATTGGCGTCGTTGATAATTACTTCGTCGAGATAGGAGGAGGTCGAGCCGCACAACGCGCAAGGTTCGTCCCAGCGCTGCAAGGCAAAAGGATAATCCTCGAAGTCCAGGCTCTTCACCTTGGTATAAGGCGGGATGGCGTAAAGGCGTTTCTCGCGCCCCGCCCCAAACAGCTGCAACGCCGGTGACATATGCATTTTTGGATTGTCGAATTTCGGGATCGGCGTGGGCGATGCGATATAGCGGTCATTGACAAGAATGGGGTGGGAGTAGGTCGAGGTGACATGGCCATATTGCGCGATGTCCTCGTAAAGCCGGACATAGATAGGGCCGTATTCAGCCCAGGCATGGATTTTTCGCGTTTCGCTTTCCGACGGTATCAGTTTGCGCAAAGGCTCGGGTAGCGGCACCTGATAAACCAGAATCTGACCATCTCGCAGCGGCTCTTCGGGAATGCGGTGACGGGTTTGGATCAAGCTGGCCTTGGTTGTCTCTTCGGTGGTCGCCACCGCGGTGACTCGCGCGAAGAAATGCCGGATCGAAACCGCATTGGTGGTATCGTCTGCGCCTTGATCGATCACTTTCAGCGTATCGGCGGGCCCGATGATGGCGGCGGTGATCTGAATCCCGCCGGTGCCCCAGCCGCGCGCCAAGGGCATTTCCCGGCTGGCGAAGGGCACTTGATAGCCCGGTATGGCGATGGCCTTCAGCAGGCAACGCCGCAACATCCGTTTGGTCGCTTCATCGAGATAAGCGTAGTTGTAATCAGGATCGTGTTGGGAGGCCGGCGTCATGGCGTTTCCACCTTTGTCGGAGCGGAATTTTCGGCCCGCATGCGACGTACCAGTTCGAGTTCGCCTTGGAAGTCGACGTAATGGGGAAGTTTCAGATGTTCGAGAAATCCCGCCGCTTCGACATTATCGCAATGGTAAAGGACGAATTCCTGTTGCTGCGCAGGAAATGTCGGCGTCTCGCCAAGCTCGGCTGCTTTCAGCGCCCGGTCGACCACCGCCATGCTCATAGCCTTGCGCTCGTTGTGCCCGAAGACGAGGCCATAGCCACGGGTGAATTGCGGCGGCACCGCTTTGGAACCGGTAAACTGCGTGATCATCTGACATTCGGTGATGGTGATATCGCCGATATCGATCTCAAAGCCCAGCTCTTCCGGCGTCAGACACACACGGATTTCGCCGAGGCGGATTTCACCCGCGAAAGGATGGTTGTGGCCATAACCGCGCTGCACCGAATAGGCCAGGCCCAGCAGAAAACCTTCATCCCCGCGCGACAGGCTTTGCAGACGCACGGCCCGTCCAGCGGGGAAGGTGGTGGTGTCGCGTGTGATGTCTTCAGGGATGGCGTCGCTGTCGCGTGGCTCTTCGCGTTCGATCAGCCCTTCATCCCCCAGAATGTCGAGCACGCGCGGCATCACCGCGTCCAAAGGTTCGGGCGCTGTTACCGCTTGGGCTTCATTGCCGCTGTTCGTCAAAGCAAAGTCGAAGAGCCGATGGGTATAGTCATAAGTCGAGCCCAAAACCTGTCCGCCGGGCAAATCCTTGAAGGTCGCCGAGATGCGCCGCCGTATCGCCATGGCGGTGGTATCGAGCGGTAGGGAGGAGCCAAAGCGCGGCAGGGTGGTGCGATAGGCACGGAGCAGAAAGGCGGCTTCAATCACATCGCCTTGCGCTTGTTTCAGGGCGAGCGCCGCCAGATTTTCATCATAGAGTGCGCCTTCATTCATCACCCGCGCTACCAAAAGCGCCATCTGCTCTTTGATTTGCGTAACGCTTACTTCGGGCACCGTGGGATCGCCGCGCCGCGTTTCCGCCAACAGCTGATGCGTGGCGTCAATTGCGGCTTCACCGCCTTTCACTGCCAGATACATCAGACCGTCTCCAGCATGGTGATTTGTGTCGTGCGCGGCAGGCCAATGATCTTGGCTCCCACAACGAGAAACAGGTCAATGCCAAGCGGGAAGCGCGCCGCATTGGTTTCCACCTCTTGCCAAAAGCCTGGCCGCAATCCTGCAGGGGCGACATCGACGGAGGAACGAATCCCCGGTCCGTACAAACGCAGTCTCGGGCCGTAAAAAAAATCGCGGCACTCGACCAGCACGGTGGCGGAGCGGTCGGGATAGCATTCATCGCCAGCCGCAAAATCACACAGTGCTGGTTCTGTGACCCCTGCGGCAAGAAAAGCAAAGCTCGCCTCAAGCGGCTCCGCTGTTGCCTTTGCACCGCTGTGAAAGGCAAGCCAGGGCGCAGCGGGATGATCACCGCCCCCCGGCAACCAAACCGGTGTGGTGTAATCGGCCAAGGTCAGCAGTGTTGCGGCAGCGGCCATCGGCAGGACTTCAACGGTACCGAAGCCGTCGCGATCCAGGCTTTGGATAAGACCGGGGCGCGCCAAAGCGTCTTGCAGCTTGCGGTAGGTCGCCTGGCTATCGAAAATGGGATCGGCAAAGCCGCGCCCAGGATCGCGCATGACCGGATCGCGCATCACTCGTCCCCTCTGACCAAAGTGAAGAAATCGACTTTCGTCGCGGCGGCCTTGCGCGAGGCGAGTTCTCGCGCTTTTTTTTGAGCCTCGGCCAGCGGCGCGATGACAGCCTCAAGCAACGCCTCTCTACGGCTTTCGTCCTGCAACAGCGCATCCAGCTTGGCGGCGAGGTGAGCCTGTTCGCGATCGCGTCCCAAGGCATAAGAAAAGCCCAGATGCTCGCCGACCCGCACCACACAGCGGGTGACGGTGGCCTCGCCGAGATTGAAGCGCGCGCCGCTACCGCCCGCCCGGCCTTCCACCATGATCGTGCCTGTTTCGGCGGGCCGCACCAGCGCATCGGTTGGAAGGGGCGGCAAGTCTCGCAACAAAGCCGCGATATCGCTGGCTTTGGCGCGCGCTAGAAGGCGCATCCAGTCTTTGCGTTGGTAAGTGCGGCTTGGCTCCATCTGGCGCCTTCTCCCGAATAGGTCTATACCTATTGCATCTCTCACGCCATAAGGTCTAGACCTATTGAGCGACGGTATTGTGAAATCTGCTGAGCCGCTGTGGAAACGCATCGCGGATGATCTCACCCACGATATGGACAGCGGCGCCTGCAAGGCGGGGGACGCCTTGCCCACAGCGCAGCAGCTTTCCAGCCGCTATGGTGTCAATCGCCATACGGTGCTGCAGGCTTATCGGTATTTGGCCAGTCAGGGACGCGTCTCGGTGGAGCAGGGGCGGGGCACTTTTGTCACCGCCCAGCGCATCCCCTATCCCGTCGGCCGCCATGTCTCTTTCCGTACCAACTTGGCCAAGAGTGGGCATCAGAGTTCCAACACCGTGCTTGACGCGACGGTGACCTCTGCCGAATTTGCACCATCTATCGGCTTGTCAGCCGAAGCCAAGCTCTGGTGCATCCGTATATTAAGTGTGGCGGGCGAGGTGCCGGTTTCGATTTCGACCCATTATCTCCCTCTGGCGCGCTTTGCCGATTTTCCCGAGCGGCTCGCCGCTAACGCCGGATCGATTAGTGCCGCCTTGGCGACCTATGGCATCGCACAGTATCAGCGTCTTAACACCCGCCTGCATGCGCGTCTGGCCACTGCCATGGAGTGCCGGTTGCTGCAACTTCAGGAACCGGGCTCGGTGCTGCATTCCGCGGGCGTCGATGCCGACTCGGCAGGCACACCTTTGCAGGCTGTGGAGACCGCCTTTGCGGGCGACCGCATCGAAGTCGTGGTCGCGCCCGAATAGCGGCCTGACGGCGCGCGTGTGGGATATTTGCGTTATTTGTGACGGATGTTGCGGTTTTTCCGTGAAATCGGGCACATCCCAACACGGCATCGCACAAGTGTCATCGTTTTCGGTTACCGCCTTACAGCAAGGTCGCCGCTCCGTTCGTCCGGGGCGGCGGCGCGATGATCATACCCTCACAAAGTCATCAACCCATGTCGCTTACGTCACCACTAGAGCCGACCGAACTGGCGCAATCCAGCAATGGCTTCAAGCAGATGAATCAAAGCGCCCGCTTGCACGAAATTCTCGAATTGCTGGAAGTGAATTCGTCGTGCTCGATTACCGAACTGGCGTTGCGCTTTGCGGTTTCGGAAGAGACCATTCGCCGGGACGTGCGCGCCCTCGAAAACAGTGGTCGCGTGCGCAAAGTCCATGGCGGGGTGCGCTTGCCCGACAATGTCTTTGAAGCCGCTTATCATCAGCGCATCAATGAAAACGGTGCCCTCAAGCGCATCATCGGGCTGAAAGCCGCTGAACTGGTCAAGGACGGCATGACCTTGCTGATCGATTCCGGCTCGTCGACCTATTGGCTGGCCAAGGCGCTGAAGGCGCGCAATCTGACCATCATCACCAACGCCATCGAAGTGGCGCGCGAAATGACCGGGCGTAACAATGCGCGAGTCTATTTCGCTGGTGGTGAGATTTTCGACAATTACTGCTCCTGCTTCGGCGCAGAAACCCAGACTTTCATGCAACGCTTCACGCCGGAGATCGCTTTCTTTTCGATCGGTGCCATCGAATCCCAGCGCGGCTTGCTCGATTATTTCCTGCCCGAAGCCGAGTTAAAGCGTGCCATCGCGCCGCTCGCGCGCAAGGTTGTGGTGCTCGTTGACTCCACAAAATTCGAACGTCACGGGCTCATCCGCACCTTGGATTTCAAAGACATTCACGTGTTGATCACCGATGCCGATCCAGGCGCCGAATTGCGCAAAGTGATGGACGGCGTGGAAATACAAATCGCGACGCCATCGAACTAAGCGGCCGCAGGCGCCGCCCTCGATGGGTATGGGTATGAGTGTTGTGTCGGGGGGTGGTGTCAGATGGCGCATAGATCGGCCTATAGAATATTAGTTTGCAGCATTGCTGCGGCACTCTGCTTGGGGCTTGTCGGTTGCAGCAAAGAAAAGCAGCGCCTGGTCGTCTACACCGCGGCTGAAGCCGATCAGCTCCCGGCTTACGAAGCCTCCTTCCAAAAAGCCCATCCGGAGATCGACCTCGTTTGGGTGCGCGATTCGACGGGCGTCGTCACCGCGAAATTGCTGGCCGAAAAGAAAGCGTCGCAGGCCGATGTTGTCTTCGCACTGGCGGCAACGTCCTTGATCCAACTCGACGACGAAAACATGCTTGCCGCTTATGCGCCCAAGGGCGCGGCCGGACGCGATCCCCGCTTTAACGATAGCCGCACGCCGCCGCATTGGAATGGCGAAGCCTTGTGGTCGACTGCAATCTGCGTCAACACGGTGGAGATCGCAAAACGGCATGTCCCCGTGCCCCAAACTTGGGATGATCTCACCAAACCGATCTATCGCGGCATGATTACGATGCCGGATCCCGGCTCTTCTGGCACCGGGCTTCTGACTGTTTCCGCCTGGCTACAAATGTGGGGCGAGGCCAAAGGCTGGGCTTATATGGACCGGCTGCACCAGAACATTGCTCAATATGTTCATTCCGGCTCCAAGCCTTGCAAGGATGCGGCGCGCGGCGAAATCCCGATCGGTATCGCCTTCGATTTTCGCGCCGCGAAGACCAAGAGCGAAGGTGCGCCTATCGATATCGTCATTCCGAAAGAGGGTGTTGGCTGGGATATCGAATCTTCCGCCATCATCGTAGGCAGCAAGCATCGCGCGGCAGCCGAGGTCTTTCTCGATTGGTCGATGTCACAAGAGGCCATGGCCATTTATGCCAAGAGTTTTGCCGTGATCGCTGTGCCCAAGCTTGCTGCGCCGGTGCTCAATCTTCCGTCCGATTTGTCGTCCCGTCTTGCCAAAGCCGATTTGCGGTGGTCGGCGCGCAATCGCATGCGCATTATCACGGAATGGACCAGGCGTTATGCCGCTGCCAAGGCTACCGCGCCGTGACCTTGGCTACCCAAATCGAAACGGAAGGCTGTGCCGAGGCGTTGCCGTTCCTACGCTTGCGTGGCATTGCCAAGAAGTTTGACCACGTTGATGTTCTGCGTCGGATTGATCTCGATGTACCACGGGGAAGTTTTACTTGCCTGGTGGGCCCCTCTGGTTGTGGCAAGACCACTTTGTTGCGTGTGCTCTGTGGTCTCGAATCCGCCGATCAAGGCTCTGTCATTTGTGACGGCCTCGACATCACACAACAGCCCGCCGCATCACGTCACATGGGGTTGGTCTTCCAATCTTATGCATTGTTTCCCAATCTGCGTGTTGAGGACAATATCGCCTACGGCCTCAGCCGTCATCTGAGCCGCGGTGAGCGCCGCCGCAAGGTCGATGCGTTATTAGATGTGGTTGGGTTGTCGGGGTTTAGCCGTCGCAAGCCGAATGAATTGTCGGGTGGCCAACAGCAGCGCGTCGCCATTGCCCGCGCTTTGGCGCCAGAGCCCTCGGTCCTTCTGCTGGATGAGCCATTATCAGCCTTGGATGCGCAATTGCGCCAGCAACTGCGTGGCGAATTGCAGGCCCTGCAAAAGCGCCTCGGGGTCACGGTGGTGATGGTAACCCATGATCAGGCCGAAGCGCTGGCCATCGCAGATCGTATCGCGGTGATGCAGTCCGGCTGGATCGAACAGCTGGGCACACCCTTTGATCTTTACTGCCATCCCGCCAACCGCTTTGTGGCTGGTTTTGTCGGGCGCATGAATTTTCTGCCCGCTATGGTCGTGGGTGTTGGCGCGGTCGTGCTGCCATCCGGGAAGTCACTGCCGCTCGATACGGCGAGTCTTCCCAAAGGCACGTCGGTCGAACTCGGTATCCGGCCGGAAAATATTGCTTTGGCCGAGCCTGGCGCGGGACCTGGTATCGCGTTGCGATTGCGCGTCGTGGTGCGGGAATTCCTCGGCGCCTCCATGCGTCTGGAAGGCGTGCACGAAGAAAGCGGCGCAGAGATTGCGCTCGATATGCCTTTGCATAGCGGCATGGTGCTCCACGCGCATACCCATATTGAGGCCTTTCTTCCCGCCACCCATCTTCATCTCTTCGCCGCCAAGCCATGATGGCGCGCCCGATATTTTCGTTGACGGGTATGATCACGCTGCTGTTTTGCCTTGCCGCAATGGTGGCTTTGGCGCTTCCGGTTGCTGTCTTGGTCGCTCATTCGGTAATGGCGCCGGATGGTAGCTTCACTATCGCCCATTACGTTGCTTATGCCGCCACGCCCGGTTTGCTGCGCGCCCTGAGCAACACGGCCCTCTTGGGGGGGGGCGTTGTGCTGGTCGTTCTGCCGCTGGCCTTCATCTTTGCTTTTGGCCTGGAGCGGACCGTATTGCCCGGTAAAGGCATGCTGGCGGCTGCGGCCTCGCTTCCGCTGTTGGTACCCTCGCTGCTTCCGGCCTTGGTGTTGATCTATCTCTTCGGTCGCCAAGGTCTGTTAGCCCCGTTGCTTGGTGGTAGGACCATCTATGGTTTTCCGGGCATCTTGCTCGCCGATGCGATCGCAGCCTTGCCGCATGCGGTGATCATCTTGCGCACCGCGCTGCGCGCAGCCGATGCACGCCTCTATGAGCAGGCAACACTTTTGGGCGCGAGCGGTTGGCGGAAATTCTTCACCATCACGCTGCCAGGTGCCCGCTATGGCCTTGTCTCTGCGGCGCTGGTAGTCTTTGCCCTCACCATCACCGATATTGGCGCCCCCAAGGTGATCGGGGATAATTTCGATATCCTCGCGATTGTCATCTACAAGCAGGTTCTAGGGCAGCAGAATTTCGAGCTTGGCGCCGTTGCCGCCATTCTGTTGATGATCCCCAGCCTTCTGGCCATTGTGATCGAACGGGCCGCCGCCAAACGCCATGCAGCGGTGATGTCGGCCAAGACACGGCCTTTGCAGCCGCTACCAAGCCCGTTGCGCGACCGGCTTGTTGGCACGGTGTGTTATGGCACGGCCGCGGCGATTGTCCTGATGCTGGTGGTATGCCAACTCGTCGCTTTGGTGTGTCTGTGGCCTTATGATCTTTCCTTGACTTGGGCGAATTACGCGCTGGACCGCTTTGATGGCGGCGGCTGGGCTGCGGTCGGCAATTCGGCGCTCTTGGCTGCCATGACGGCAATCTGTGGCACGAGCTTCGCGTTCGCTGGCGCGTATGTCAGCGAGCGCTGCAAGGCTGGTACGTTTTTCCGCGGTCTGTTTTCGCGGCTGGCGCTGTTGCCGGCCGCAATTCCTGGCTTGGCGCTGGGGCTGGCTTATGTGTTGTTCTTCAACGATCCTGCCAATCCTCTGCGCGGTCTTTATGGCACCGTTGCCATCCTATTGATCGCCAATGTCACCCATTACTATACGGTGGCGCATTTGAGCGCGGTGGGCGCCGTCAAAGCCATCGATAGTGAATTGGAAGCGGCCGCCCAGATGCTCGGCCGCAATGGGCTTAGCGTACTCTTGCGGGTGGTGGTGCCGATGTCGGCGCCGGTGTTGCTGGAGATCGCACTCTATCTCTTCGTCAATGCCATGACGACGGTGTCGGTGGTGATGTTCCTCTATCCGCCAGGCTTCAAACTTGCTTCGATCGCCGTGCTGGCGATGGACGATGCTGGCGATCTCGCCGCTGCAGCCGCCATGGGCATGATGATTTTCTACGTCAATCTTGCCGTTCGCCTCACCGGGCAATGGCTTTTTGCGCATGGCCATCGGGTCGTTGGCAATCGCGCACCCACACGCTTTGTCGAGGCGGCAATATGACGGACGCGGCTGGTATGGATTTGTCGCCCTTGGCGATGGTGGTGTTCGATTGGGCAGGCACTATGGTCGATTTCGGCTGCAAGGCACCCGTGCTGGCACTCGCCAAAGCCTTCGCGCTGGAAGGGCTCAGCATTGCGGAGAGTGATTTGCGGGCCGACATGGGGCTGGCGAAAATGGATCATATGCGCG
Organism: Alphaproteobacteria bacterium UBA1301; assembly: GCA_002307725.1. Lineage (GTDB taxonomy): Bacteria > Pseudomonadota > Alphaproteobacteria > Micropepsales > Micropepsaceae > Rhizomicrobium. The sequence continues at coordinate 406,429 of DBUB01000010.1, forward strand.
CGCTCTTGGCACGACCGGTCGTTGCCGAAGCGTGGCGCGCCCATAAGGGGCAGCCCGCTGACGAGGGCGACGTGGCGCGGATCTATAAGAATCTTGAAGGGCTCATTACCGAAGCCGCCGCCGAAGCGTCTCAACTTATTGCCGGTGCCGGTACGCTGGTGCGGACTTTGCGCGGCTATGGTCTGAAGATCGCTTCAACCACTGGCTACACGCGGTCCATGATGGAAGCGGTGTTGTCGCGCGCGGCGGTACAAGGCTATCAGCCTGATCTTGTGACCTGTGCCGGGGACACGTTGCAGGGCCGTCCCAGCCCTTTGATGATGTATCGCAGCGCGCTCGAACTGGGCGTCTGGCCTATGCGCCATGTGGTGAAGATCGATGATGCCGCCTCGGGGATTGGCGAAGGTCTCGCTGCGGGCGCCTGGACCGTCGGTCTTGCCGCTTCTGGCAATGGTGTAGGGCTTTCCGAAGTGGAGCTTGCCGCCCTTTCGGCCTCCGAACGCCAAGCGCGCATCGCCCACTCTCGCCATGTCTTGGAAGAGGCTGGGGCCCATTATGTTGTCGATACGGTCGCCGACTGCCTGCCCATCTTGGCCCATATCGCTGCGCGTCTGCGCGCCAAAGCCTATCCCTAGTTGGCGCCCATCATCTCCGTATTGTGGAACAGTTCAGCAATGACCGAAAACAAGCGCAGCCGCTTCGCTGAATTTCAAGAGGGCGACGTCAATCTCAGCCCCAATCATGCGGTGTGGCTCAGCGATCATGTCGATGGTGAGACCCGTGCTTTGCTGGATGAGGATTCGCACTGGTTCTTACATCAATCCTTATCGACGCCCTGCCTCGATGTCATCGAACGAGCTGAAGGTATCTACCTGATCGACGTGGCCGGCCGCCGCATCATGGATTTCCATGGCAATGCCGCGCACCAGCTTGGCTATGGTCATCCGCGTGTGGTCGAGGCGATCCAAAAGCAGCTGCAGACGCTGCCCTTTTGTCCGCGGCGTTATACCAACCGCGCGGCGATCAATTTGGCCAAAAAGCTGGCTAGTTTGGCGCCCGGTGATCTCGACAAGGTGCTCTTTGCTCCTGGCGGCACCACCGCTATCGGCATGGCGCTTAAGCTTGCCCGACATGTCACCGGTCGGCACAAGACGGTGTCGATGTGGGATTCCTTTCATGGCGCCTCACTGGATGCGATTTCGATTGGCGGGGAGGCGCAGTTCCGACGCGGGGTAGGGCCCTTGCTTCCCGGCACGGAGCATGTGCCGCCACCGTCGCTGGCGCGCCGCTTCTTCGGTAATGATGCCGATGCGCCGATGCGACTTGCCGACTATATCGATTATGTCTTGGCCGTTCAGGGCGATGTCAGCGCCGTCATTGCCGAACCGATGCGGTGGACCACAGTCGAGCCGCCGCCGTCAGGCTTCTGGCAACGGGTCCGCGAAAGCTGTGACCGGCACGGCGCCTTGCTGATCTTCGACGAAATTCCGAGTTGCCTGGGTCGGAGCGGCACGATGTTCGTGACCGAACAAACCGGTGTCGTCCCCGACATGCTGGTGATCGGCAAAGGTTTGGGCGGTGGCGTGTTTCCCATGGCAGCGCTGATCGTGCGCGCCGATTTGGATGTGCTGCAAGATCGCGCTATCGGCCATTACACCCATGAGAAATCCTCGGTTGGTTGCGCGGCTGCTTTGGCGACCATCGCAGTGGTGGAAGAAGACAATCTCGTCGCCAAGGCCGCAACACTGGGCGCCGAAGCGCTCGCGGTGCTCAGGCAAAAGCTGGCAGGCCATCCCGGCGTTCGCGCCGTACGCGGTATGGGGCTTTATTTCGGTATTGAAGTCGAAAGCGCCGAGCTGGCCGATACAATTCTGTATCGCTGCTTGGAACGCGGCCTTAGTTTCAAGATCGGTAGCGGGACTGTCATCACACTCTGTCCGCCACTCACGATTACGCTTGATGAATTGTATCGCGCTTTCGATATTGTGATGGACGGGTTTGCCGCAGCGCAGGCTTAGGCGCAAAGCGGCGGCGCTAATATGGAATTCTGATCACCAACACCCCAAAAACAAGAAACCTCTCTTTGTGAGCTTGCCCCGGGAGTATCCCCTTGCTTCCGGGGATATCTTTTGCCGTCGTGGTTGTGTGGAAAGTTTTTGGTCTCTTGTGATACTGCGATCGTATGCGAAGTAATTCCCGCCATTCTCCACACATAGCTGTCATAGAACGATCTTAGGGTCGGCCATTGGTGTTTTTGGAGGCGAGTCCTGATGGCTAACAATTCCCGCAGGCGTTTTCTGCAAATTGCCGCAGCAACGGGTGGCGTGGGCATCGCCGCTGCCACGCTCCCGCAAGTTATCAAGAAACTCTTGGAGGTTCCGGCTGCGCGTCCCACGGGCACCATTCAGGATGTGGAACACGTCATTATTCTGATGCAGGAAAACCGCTCCTTCGATCATTATTACGGTACGCTTCGCGGTGTGCGCGGCTTTTCCGATCCGCATCCGATTGCCTTGCCGGGTGGAAATCCGGTTTGGCAGCAGCCCGATCCGAAGGGCGGCACGCTGTCGCCGTTCCGCTACAACACCAAGACGACATCGGCGCTGGTGGCGCCAAGTTTGGACCATGGTTGGAAAAAGACCCACGATCTTTGGAAGCATCACGACGCCTGGATCGCCAAGAAAACCGAAATGACGATGGGTTATTTCACGCGCGAGGATATGCCGTTTCACTACGGTCTCGCCGATGCCTTCACCATCTGTGATAATTACCATTGCTCCGTGTTCGGGCCAACCAATCCCAACCGTCTGTTTCTCTTCAGCGGCACCAGCGGCCTTGCTGTGGGCGATGACGGCAAGCAAGCGATCGACAATCCGGATGGCGATTCCAATAGCACGGCCGACCAAGCCAACGACACCAAGTCCTTCAAAGCCTTCCGCTGGACGACCTATGCCGAGCGCTTGGAAGCAGCTGGCATCGATTGGAAGCTTTATCAGGAATACGACAACTTCAGCGACAATCCGCTCGCCTATTTCAAACAGTTCCGCGGCCTCGATAAGAATTCGAGCTTCTACAAGCGCGCGCGCAGTTGGGCACCGGGTGCCAATGCCAAAAATATCCGTACCTCGCATGGCGAATTTCAAATTGCCGAAATGGAGGAGGCCATCAAAGCCGGCAAGCTGCCGAAAGTGTCCTGGATCGTGACCTCGACGATGATGAGTGAACACCCCGCAGGGTCATCGCCCGCTTACGGAGAGATATTCGTCTCAAATCTTCTGACGATGTTGGCCGCTCATCCCGATGTTTGGGCCAAGACAGTTCTCTTCATCAACTATGACGAAAACGACGGCTTCTTCGATCACATGCCGTTGCCTGTACCTGCCATTAGCCCCGAGATGGGAAAAAGTACGATTGCCGCGACAGGGGAAATTTATAAGGGCGTCCCGATGGGGCTCGGCCCGCGTGTGCCGATGTTGATCGTGTCGCCTTGGACCAAAGGCGGCTTTGTCGATTCCGAATTGTTTGATCACACCTCTGTGTTGCGCTTTCTGGAGGCCCGTTTCGGCGTTAAGGAGCCCAATATCACGCCCTGGCGCCGTTCTGTGTGTGGTGATCTCACCTCGGCCTTCGATTTCTCCAAGCCGCAAGAGGTGTGGAACGTCGATTTGCCGGACACATCGCAATACGCCCAACAAATCGAAAAAGCGCCTGACCTGCCGGAGATTACGCCCGTGCATGGCGCCCCCATGCCGCGGCAGGAAGCGGGACAGCGTTTGGCAAGGCCGTTGCCCTATAAGCTGCAATGCGATGCGAAGATTGTTGACGACAAGCATTTGGCCATCAGTTTCAAGAATGAAGGTAAGACGGGAGCCTGTTTCATCGTTTACGCCGAGGGCGCGAGTGACGGCCCGTGGTTCTACACCGTCGAAGCAGGCAAGAATCTTGACGATCTGATCCCGCTCAAACGGCAGCAGTACCACTTCACCATTCGTGGCCCCAACGGGCTATTTCGCGCCTATAAGGGCGAGGCTCAAAAGACTCTGCTGCGCACCGAGCTCTCAACCGATGCTGTTGCGGGAACAGTCACCTTATCTGTCACCAATATCAGCGCAATCGAACAGGCATTTGCGGTCGAAGATCGCTACGCTGCTGGCAGCAAGCGACATTATCAAATCGCGGCTGGCAAAACGGTGAGCGAGCGCTGGTCGATTGCGGCCCATGATCATTGGTACGATCTGGACGTAACTGCGGGCTCGCAATCCTGGCGCTTCTCGGGACATGTCGAAACCGGCAAGATCAGTCGCTCCGACCCGGCTCTGGGGTGATGCAATCATGCAGCGCTTCATGCTTGCGTCCGCTCTTGGTTTCGCCGTGACGATCTCATCGGCTTTTGGTGGGGGCGGCCGAAGCTGGCTGGCGGGCGATCATCACGTTCATAGCGAGTTCAGCGGTGGTTACCCGGATGCTGCGCGTGTTGGCGATATTGCTTCTTACGCCATTGGCACCGACGGCATTTATCCCATTGTTCGCAACGCAGAGATGGCGAGAAAATATGGTCTTACCTGGATGGCGGCGACCGACCATGGCGGCCCCAATCTGTCGCGTCTCCACTATGAACGCTCTTATCCAGCATTGCAGCGCTCGCGCCAAATAGTGCCTGATGTCATTCAGTTCTATGGCATGGAACTGGATACACCGGGCGGCGATCATGCCAGCCTGATCTTGCCCATCACGCCGGACGAACGTGAGCGTTTGCTGCGCTTGGAATCGACTTATGCGGCGAACGACGTGTATCCGCATGATCCGGCGCGTGATCGCGGCGCGCTGATGTTGGACGCCTTGCGGGCGATGGATGGGATTGTCTCCAAGCCGCTGGTGTTCGCCAATCATCCTTCGCGCGGTTCCAAAGTGGTGGGGGATTCCCAAGGAGGTCACGCGCCAGCAGAGATGCGCGGCTGGAATGACACCGCGCCAGATGTCGTTGTCGGCATGGAAGGAGCCCCCGGTCATCAAGCGGCGGGCTTGCGACAAGGCACGCCGGAGAAACCCATCCGTGGCCGCGGACTTTATCGCAACCTGCCGACCTTTGGTGGTTTTGATGTGATGACCGCACAGCTTGGCGGCGTCTGGGATTCCATGCTGGGGGAGGGGCGGCATTTTTGGATTACCGCCAATTCGGATTCGCATCACAACACCGCCGATGGCGGTGAGGATTTTTGGCCCGGCCAATATGCCAAGACTTATGTCTATGCCCGTCGTGACGCGGGCGACATTATCGATGGTCTGCGCCAGGGGCGTATCTTCGTTACCACCGGCGATCTCATTTCCGCTCTCGACGTGACGGTGTCGTCGGGCCGGGCCAAGGCTGCGATGGGCGAGGTCTTGCCTGTGCGTGCGCATGGTGATCTTACTGTCACAATTCGGGTACGTCAGCCCGGACTGCCAAATGCCGTGGGACAAAGACCGCTTCTCGACCACATTGATCTTATCGGAGGTCGGGTAATGGGGCGAACAAGCGATCCCACGATGATGACCAACCCCACCACCAAGGTCCTGCATCGTTTCACGGCCCGCGATTGGCATTACAAGAAGGGTCTCCACACCATGCGTTTTGTCGTCAAGGATGTGGCGTCCAATCTCTATTTGCGTGTGCGCGGAAGCAATACGCTGCAAGGTGAACCGGAGGCCGATGCCAAGGATGAAAATCCCTGGAGCGATCTGTGGTTCTATTCCAATCCGATCTTTGTCTCTGTGAAGGGGTAACTGAGATGCGATGGCATTGGATTGCGCGTATCGCACTGATGGCAGCGCTGGGCGTACCAGCCTTTGCGGCAGAAACGTGTGACTCTACAACGGCGCTGGAAGGCCCTTGCCGTGCGATAGATGCTGGCCTGAAAATGAATGATATCCAGGTTGTCGGTACGCATAATAGCTATAAGCGTGCCATTCCACCGGCAGAACTCGCGCTCATCCGTCAACGCTCTGCTCCGGCCGCGATCGAACTGGATTACGGGCACCGGCCGCTCGCCGAACAGCTTGATCTTGGGATGCGCGCGCTTGAGATCGACGTCGTCTATGATCCACAAGGTGGCCGTTATGCGCGGCCGCTCTTACCTGCCATCGCCGCCAAGTTGGGGCCTGACGAACCCTATGATGCTGCTGCGATGATGCAGCCGGGCTTCAAGGTGATGCATGTTCCCGATGTCGACGTCCGTAGTCAGTGCGCCACGTTCGTCTTGTGTCTGCAACAGATAAAGGCCTGGTCGCAGGCCCATCCGGATCATGTGCCGCTGGTAATCACCATGAACGCCAAGGCGGGCGAGTCAGATATGCCGGGGGGTGTCGCGCTCTTGCCCTTCGATGCGGCGGCTTTTGCAGCTTTGGATGCGGAAATTCTTTCCGTCTTTGATTCCGAACATCTCGTCGTGCCGGATTCCGTTCGCGGCAAATATAGCACGCTTAGGGAGGGTGCCTTGGCGGAGGGGTGGCCCAAGCTTTCGGAAGTGCGTGGCAAGGTCATGTTCGTGTTGGACGAGGGCGAGGAGACAATTGGAATTTATATGCGTGGTCATTCTTCGCTGGAAGGCTTGCCGATGTTCGTCAATTCCACCGGCGAGACGGCGCCGCATGCGGCCTTCTTCATACTAAACGACCCAATCGCTGATGCAGCGCGCATCAAGGCGGATGTGAAGGCGGGTTTCATGGTGCGCACACGCGCCGATTCCGGCACCCATGAGGCGCGCGAGAACGACACGGCGCGCCGTGACGCGGCCTTTGCTTCCGGCGCGCAGATCATCTCCACTGACTACCCGGAGCCGCGCCGTGACTTCGGGCCTTATCAGGCGGCGCTGCCAAAGGATGGCCCAGCGCGCTGCAATCCCGTCCGTCGTGATAAAGCCTGCTTACCGGTATCGCCTCCACACTGAATCCAATGTCCGCCGCACTATGCAGCCGCGACCCACTGGTAGAAACCAAGCTGGACTTTGCCGCGACCGGTTTGAGCTCCGCTTTGGCGGTGAAGTTCTTGTCGCGCGAGATCTTGAAAGTCTTAACCAGATGCGGCTTCAGTCCCAGCGCATAACGTCATCGTGCCGTTAGGAACCCGTGGCAGCGATCAGTTCCGCAAGCCGTTTCAGCAGCGGCACAACGCCGGGTTCTTCGACTTTTTTGATGGCCTCATGGACTGGCAGCCAGCGCAGTTTGCGCATGCCTTTCTCGGGCCAGTTTTTGTGCTGATGGTCCACTTTCAACAGATACACCTCGACGCTGACGGGTGTGGTCGTGTTGTCTTCGCGGCGCTTGAAATACATGTAGAAGCCGAGCGGGATCGTGCTCTCCACGGTTCCCGTCACGCCGGCTTCCTCAAAGGCCTCTTGCTCGGCTGCTTCGACCGCGGTTTTGCCGCGTCCGATGTTTCCCTTGGGAAGGATCCAGCGCCGCGTATCGCGCGAGGTGATCAGCAGGACTTCGCTCCGGCCATCTTCGACGCGATAGGCAACCACTCCGGCCTGATGGGCAACGCTGTCCACTATACTCTACTCGCAGATTCGATGCGCCCATTATGCGTTAGGCGAGGGTAGGCTCAAGTATGGATTGTCCGCAGGCCCCTCCCACGAGCCGTTTTCTTCCTAAAGCTTCCAGCTTTGCTGAAGGATGTTTACTCGTCGCGCCGTGTGAAGGTCCCGTCGATAACATTGTCCGGTGGGCGGTGCGCCGCTTTGCGGTGTCTCTTTCCGATCGCCGCGCCGAACGCCCCCAGCACAGCCGGGATATGGCGGTGCCAGAACACCACCACAACAACCGCCGCGATCACCACAAGATGCCAGAAACTGAAACCGCCCATCTCACCCTCGAACCAGACGGGCGGGAGACTATCACGCCGTCCGGTAAAAAAACAGAAAGCGCTATTTGACGGGGTTTTGTGAACGGTTGAAGTAATCGGAATTGTAAGAAACGACGGATTTGGGACCGCAAAGTTTGCGAAATCGCCGAGAGGATTTGATTGCAGCGGTGGTTGCCGGGTGATTCGACGGACGCACCGGGAGGTTAGCGATGCGCCCTGTGAAACCGAATTTGAGCGGCGAGACGGACCCGTTTCGTGCGCGGCTGGACCAGATCATCAACATGCGGCACGAGTTGGTGCGGCTGGCGAAGCGTTCAGCGATCATGGCGGGCCGGTACATCCACGCCAAACAGTTCCATCGAGCCCGGCGGGAATTGAAGTTTTTGCGCACCAGGCTGGGGCGGTCGATCAATATCGGTATTACCGCAAGTCTTTGAGAGAAGCAGTTCGAGCCACGGTGGTCGCGTGGTCTCATGTGTTGGAAGGCTTACCGTAAGCCTGCAATTGCAGCGCCATTCCAAGGATCTATCAGAACCCGCGATATGTCATCTAGTGACGAACTGACCACGCGGTGCCAATCCGCATACTGTTCTAGAAAATAACACTGCCCGAACGGTGAAGCATGTAGGCTGCGACCGCAAAGATAATCGCCGCGAATACCCGGTTGAGCATGTCCTTTTGGGCTGAAAGTCACGTCGCAAGGAGCATACCGAGAACGCCGCCGGCGATGCCGCCCGCTAGAAAGCCGCCACCGATACCGAAAAAGCCCGACGCCGTTCCGGTCGCCAGCGCGGCCACTGCGGTACGGATGCACGCTGTTCGCGTGATCGGCGGGTGTCCTTCCGGCGCGATCCATCGACAACCGAGCCCAAGGATATCGCCATCGATAGCCCTAGCGCGGTTTATTGTCCGGCGTCCGTTATGATCGGAAAATCCACTTGGACGGCTACGGCGTGGACTTGGTCGAATAAAGAATCGAAACATGCCAGCCGTACAGTCGCTCTTCGTTATGCCTTTTTCCGAGCGTCTTCGGCTGGCTCGTTTGTTTCGAGAGTTAAGCCCACTGGCTTTAGGGCGTCGTGCGCAGATTCCGCCTCGTACCATTGTACGCTACGAAGACGGTGCGATCGTGCCAACCCTGGTAACGCTGGTCCGCCTTGCCAGGGCGCTCGACGTAACGGCTGACTATTTGTTTGGGTTGGTTGACATTCCCTTCCCAAGTAAACGGATTGAAATCGGAGATCGAGACAGCGAACGGCTCAGCGACAGCGAATGGGAACTTGCGCGAAAGATCATTCGGATGGTGGAGGAACGAGACCTGTCTGGGGATCCGATACCAGTCGGTCGGCCAAGAGATGGTCGAAGGTGGCGACGATATCGGCTGCACTTAAGGAAGATACAGAAATAATTTCAATTACTTAACTCCTGCCAAGTCCTGTGGAAATCGGGAAATTCAGTTTTGAGCCCCGTTGGTCCCGTCAGGTTCCTCCAATGAGGTCCTGGAAATTTCGATGCTGCAGCGCAACCGCACTTGTGGCGCGCGACCCTGACCACCGATCTGCCGCCAATATCGTTGCCGCCTCAAGCTCTGCGTGCGCAAGACGCCGGACGGGTGTTCTTGCTGTGTGTAGCCGGGCTGGATTCTTCGTTTGTCGCGTTTTCGGCCGGAAAACCGCTACACACTTTTCCCGAAAACGCTCTAGGGTCCAACGGCAATCGCACGGAATTCGGCAGACGAATGTTCGGCATAAACAACTGGCTGCGCCGTTCGGTAAAGCGGCCCGCATGCCCGCCGCGGGTTCCGGACGGCGTGTGCGTCTATGCCATCGGCGACATCCATGGCCGCCGCGACCTGCTCGTCCAACTCCTGGAGAAGATAGCCGCCGACGCCGCCGGCACAGGGCAGCAGCCGGTACTGGTTTTCCTGGGGGACTATGTTGATCGCGGTCCGGACTCGAAGGGTGTGATTGAAGTGGTCCGGATATGCGCCGAAGCCGAAGGCCACGTCGTGGCGTTGCGGGGCAATCACGACCAGATGCTATTGGATTTCCTTCGCGATCCAGCGACCTATACGAGTTGGAAGGGGCTCGGTGCGGCCGAGACCCTCTCGAGCTATGGCGTCGCGCCGCCCGCTTCCGACGCACCCGGCGATCTGGCGACCGCGCACAAGGAGTTCCTGTCTGCGATTCCGCCGTCCCACCTCGATTTTCTGAACGGACTGGTTTTCTCCCACACCATCGGCGACTACTTTTTTGCCCATGCCGGCGTCCGCCCGGAGGTGTCGTTCGACCGCCAGGTCGCGCACGATCTGATGTGGATCCGTGGCGACTTCCTGAATTCCGATAAGGTGTTGGAGAAAGTTGTGGTGCACGGCCACACACCCGCAGAAGCGCCGGTCAATCTGCCCGGCCGGATTTGTGCCGACACCGGCGCCTATGCGACAAATCGATTGACTGCGGTCGTGTTAACCGGCGAGGAACGCCGTTTCCTCGTTGCCGACCATATGGCGCGTTGAGGTGAGGGCGCACGATGTTCAGATGGTGCGGCATTCCGACACACATTGTCGCATTAAAATTACATTTCAACCAATTTGATACGTTTCGCGTGCACGCGAGAGTACTGGGTGTTCCTGCGAACTCGCTCAAATAGCAGGCAACGAGCATGGCGCCGGTAGGACGAACTGGTGTTGTTCGCGGGTGCAACAAAACGTCTTGCGAGGATCTGCAAACGTGTTGCGGCCCAACATAAGGTAAGGTGGGGGAGGGCGGTTGGTCTAGCCGCCGCATCAGTCGGGGGTGGTGGTGGATCAGTCAGCAATCAATGCGAATACCGGAACCGGTTCCGCCGAACGGTGCGCCCGGTGGTTTGTGGCGTATACGGAGCGACGGGGCGAAGCGCTGGCGATCGACAATCTTCGCCGGCAGGGATTTGGCGCGTTCTGTCCCTGGATCCGCAAGACCATCCGGCATGCCCGAAAGACGCAAGCGGTGCTGGCGCCACTGTTCCCAAGCTATGTGTTTGTTGAACTAGATACAGCACAAGACCGCTGGCGATCGATCAACGGAACGCGCGGCGTATCGCACCTCATCGCCAATGGCGAAACGCCTACTCCGGTCCCTTCGGGCGTCATTGAAGCCATTCGGTTTCGGACGGACGGGGATGATGTGGTGGACTGGACGACGACGCTCCATGTCGGGCAAACGGTGCGGATCAACGATGGTCCTTTTGCCGATTTGATCGGGACGCTGGAGCATCTCGGCCCCGAAGGGCGGGTACGCGTTCTGGTTCATCTGATGGGCCAAGTGGTCGCGGTCCGGATGCACAGCGACAATCTTGAACCCGGCTGAACCCGCCCCGATATTGGCGCTCCAAATCGCGATCCTCACCTGATCATCCGCTAGACAGCATCTGACCGTCGGACGAGCAGTTAGGCTTTAACGAACATATATGCGAATGCGGCGCAAACGCATTTTTCGTAAAGAGGCATACCAAAACCCTGCTTTGCTGCATTGCAATAAAAGAGATTTATAATTAGAACTGTTGCAAACAACGTGTAATAAGCCTGCTCATTGGTCTTAATAACCGGTTGTAAACGTGTAATTTGGGAGCCGAGTATGATGTCGCTAGACGAGATTATTGCAGTAGCCCCCAGTGCGCCGCAGCATATCAGATCCGGATTTTTGCGGGCCCAGGCAAGCAGCCGCGGCCAGAGCCTTTGGGAGGTCCGGGGCGCCGTTCTTGCAGCCCAAGTCGCTGCAGATTTTGCTGCAATTACAACATCTATTCTGGTGGCTCGGGCGATCTCGCTACAGCTTCTGATGGCCGGTTCGGTGGAGTGGCAGGTCGCCATGCAGACCCACCGGGTGGTGACTTGGCTGATCATGGCCGTGGCTCTGTGTGGCTGGTTTGCCGTGACCGGGCACTACACGGTTCGCCGCCCCCTCTATGAAGACGCCAAGCGAATTGCTGGGACATTAACGGTAATCATGGTCCTTCACCTCTACATGGTGATTGCGACGCAAAATCAAGCAATTCGTTACTGGATCATGCTGGTCTGGCCCGTCGCCATGGTCGCAATTCCCGTTGCGCGTGTGCTTGTGCGCCGTATCATGGACAAGATCGGCTGGTGGCGTCTCGGCGTTCTGGTGATCGGCTCGGGCGAACACAGCCGCAAAATCGACAGCCTGCTCAGTCGCGACCGCTACGTCGGGTACGTCAAGACGGGCCACTCCTTCTTCATCCCGGAGCTGCGCCAGCCGAACAACACGGTCGCAGAGGATTTGAAGGCCGAGATGGAGCGCAGCTGCGCCAAGCTCGTCATCGTGGCGCCGAGCGAGGACGAGGTCCGCGACTTTGGACTGGTGGCCGATGTGCTCAACCAGAATCTCATCCCCTATTACTTGGTGCCCCCAATCCAGAAGCTTCCGATGCACGGGCTCAGCGTCCGCACGATGTTCAGCTCCGACGCGGTATTTCTCTCCTGCCGCAGTGGACTGATGTCGCCGTCGCGCCAACTCGTGAAGCGCGCGTTCGACATCGCGGTGTCGGCGACCCTGTTGATCCTGCTGGCGCCACTGTTCCTGGTTCTGGCGATCATCATCTCGGCCGACGGCGGTGCGCCGGTGTACGGTCACCGCCGTATCGGGCGGAACGGCCAGGCCTTTCACTGCCTTAAATTCCGCAGCATGCAGCGCAATGCCGATCGGCTGCTGGCGGATCTGCTCGAGAACAACCCCGCGATCGCGCGCCAGTGGTACACCAACTTCAAGCTCGATCCCGATCCCAGAATCACGCCCATCGGCCGCATCCTGCGCAAGACCAGCCTCGACGAACTGCCGCAACTGTTCAACGTGCTGCGCGGTGAGATGAGCTTGGTCGGGCCGCGTCCGGTCGTGGCGGACGAACTCGAGCGCTACTACGGCAAGGATGTCTTCTATTACACGCTCGTCCGCCCCGGCATGACCGGCCTTTGGCAGATCAGCGGCAGAAGCACGACGACCTACGAACGCCGCGTGTTCCTGGACTCCTGGTACGTGCGCAATTGGACGCTTTGGACCGACCTCGTGATCTTCTTCAACACTGTTCCGTCGGTTCTTTCCCGTGACGGCGCCGTCTAGGTGCCGTCCGATGGGCTGGGCGGATCGGTTTTCGCCGGAACCTTGCGCCAATGAGCGCGGGTCGCCTCGCCTGAAGCCTGCCGCGTTTCGCCTTCGATCTGTGGGCGGAACAGTTGACCGGATCGCCCGCGCATTGGGGCGCTCTCTATAAATTTGCCCTACGGGTGATCCGTTTCACCCGTAGGGCGGTAGCGTGGAAAAACGTCGATCAAAGACCGCTCGCTGGTGCAGCGGAGGGCGCGCCAAAGTCTGAGCAAAGAAGGGGAAGAGACCCGATGAAAAGAGCGATTTTTGTAGCATTCCTGTTCACCATCATGATGGTGATGGGCGCGCGTCCAAGCTTGGCCGATGCGTCTTCCGTTGTGGACGCAACCAGTGCTGTCGCGTCGGCGCCGAGCAACCCTGGTGAACGCTATGTGCTGGGCCCCACCGACAAGCTGCGCGTGACCGTCTTCGGCGAAGACGCGCTTTCTGGCGAATACATCATTGGCTCCGACGGACGCCTGTCGCTGCCGCTGGTCGGCAACGTGAAGGCCGTTGGATTGACGGTGGGGCAATTGCAGGAGGAGATCACCTCCGCCTACCAGAACGGCTATGTGAAGGATCCCAAGGTCACGGCTGAAGTCATTTCAGCGCGGCCGTTCTTCATCATGGGCGAAGTAAAAACACCTGGCCAATATCCCTTCGTCGCTGGGCTCACGGCCCTCAACGCGGTCGCGACCGCGGGCGGCTTTACCTACCGGGCAAAAACCGACGTCGTCTACATCCGTCACGCCAATGAGGTGGGTGAAGACAAGGTCGACCTCACGCCGACCACGCAGGTGCTGCCGGGCGACACCATTCGTATCGAAGAGCGCTGGTTTTGACCTGCGCAAGCAGCTCACACGAAACAGTTTTTGTTGGAGGAGTGACGGAACCATGAAAACGACAATCCATCTGGGGCCCTTCGGGGCGGCGGGGCTGGCGATGTGCCTTTTGGCGCCCGCCGGATTTGCCAAGACGGCCGACAGCCCGGTGACCGCCGAGCAGAAGGCGGCCTTCTTCACGCAGGCTAGCGGTCTCGAAAAAAACCTGCTGGTCGATCTCGTGACGGCCGAGGCCGACGCGCGCCAAAAGAATCTGTCGTCGGCCGAGATCGTCGCGGCGATTCAGGTGGCACTGCAGAACACCATCACCAAATCCGGCGCCGACCCGCGCGCGGTGCTGGCGGCACTCAGTGCAGCGCAATCCTGTCCGAGCGGTACCGGTTACACGAGCGATGCGGTTTCGCTGTCGTGCGATGCAGCAAATTCCAAGCTGCTTTCAAAAGAAGCCGAAGCGGCTCTGGCGGCACTGCAGAACATCGTCGTCGCGCTGATCGCGAGCGATCAAGCACCCGGCGCTCTCGGCTCAAACGGGACTTCGCCGCTATCTGCCCCGCCGACCAGCGTGGGCGGTGGCGGATCGTCGGACTATCGTACCTAGAGCATTTCACCGTTTCATCGAAACGGTGACGTGCTTCAGGTTCTTTGTTTGTCGCGCTTTCGGACGGAAAACTGGGTTCCACTTTTCCTGAAAGCATTTTTAGTGACCAAAAACGGGAATACGGCATTGGACAGCAAAGACACAGTGGGACGTTGGTTCAAGGCGGTACTGTTGGCATCTGTCGCCGCGATCGGTGCCAGTAGCGCTGCATTGGCCCAGGATTTCGACGACTTCAGCCGCAACCGCAACACCGGCGTGCGCGACCGGGCGCGGCCCGACTTCGATGCTGTTGGCATCGACATGGCGCCGTTTCTGCTCTTGCCGCGGCTCGATCTTACCACCGAGTTCGATGACAACATTTTGGCGACGGAGACGAACACCAGGAGCGACTTCATCTTCCGCATCCGGCCCGAGGCAACGCTGAAGAGCGAATGGGTTCGCCACGAGCTGGATCTGTCGGCCTATGCCGACATCAATCGCTATGCCGCCACCGACACGGAAAACACCGTCGATTACGGTGCCAAACTGAATGGGCGGGTTGATGCGCATCACTGGACGACGTTCACGGCTTTGGTTTCCTACGACCATCTTACGGAATCGCGCGGCTCCCAGAACACGACGGTGAGCACGGTGTCGCCGGTCGAATACGGGCTTTTGAACGCGGACGTGGCGGGGATCCAGCAGTTCAGCTTTTTCAAATTCAAGCTCTCCGGTCACTACACCAATTACGAATACCAGAACGGCGTCGACGCGCTCGGTGCCACGGTGTTTGAACACGACCGCAACTTCGCCAGTTGGGAGGAGACCGGCCGCGTCGACTACGCGCTGACGCCGGACGCGTCGCTCTACGTTTCGGGAACGCTGAATCAGCACAGCTACGATCTGGTGCCGCCCGCGGTTTCTCTTAACCGTGATTCGACCGGGTTCACGGTGCTCGGCGGCTACAGTTTCGACCTCACCAATCTTGTCACCGGCGATATCGGGCTCGGCTATTTCCAGCAGACCTACGACCATCTGTCGGGGCAGGATGCCGGAGGCTTCACGCTCAACGGCGATTTGAAGTGGTTCCCGACCCAGCTCACGACCGTCAGCCTGAGTGCGACCCGGCGCATGCAGGACACCGCCGTCGGCGTTTCGGCCGGATACATCACGACCGGCGGCATGCTCCAGATCGATCAGGAATTGCGCCGCTGGCTGATTCTGACCGCCACCGCGTCGTACAACAACGATACCTATCAAGGCATCGACCGTAACGACGAACGCTGGGGCGCCGGCATCAGCGCCACCTATCTGTTGAACCGCTACGTCGGCGTTTCGCTTGGCTACATGCACAGCGCACAACGTTCTACAGGTGCCGACCGCTTCGTGAACTTCGACGACAACAAATTGATGATCTCTCTGGTCCTCCAGAAGTAACGCTCCAGACAACGTGACGGATAACAGCTATCGTGAATTTGCAGAACTCGACCATGTATGACCGGCTTTCACAGATCGATCCCCTCGACCGCGGCGGGGAGAAGACACTGGACGTGCACGGCATTCTCGCTGCCTTCCGTCGTCGCCTGAAACTGTTCGTCATCGTCGCGGCCGCCGTGTTCGCAGTGACCGCACTAATCACGTTGCAGCAGACTCCTAAATACACCGCGATGGCCCGCATCGTCATCGATCAGCGCAAACAGGCGACCGTCATCAAGGACCAGGAAGTGGTCTCAAACCTACCGGCCGAATCCAGTGCTGTCGATACCGAGGTGGAGATCCTGCGGTCGCGCTCGATCGCCGAACGGGTGGCTGGAGACATCAATCTCTTCCAGGCCAAGTCTGAGGCGAAGAAGACTCCCTCGTTGTTCCGGTCCCTGCTCGGCTACATCTTGCCGTCGGTCAACAAAGCGCCCGATCCGCAAATCGAGCGCGAAACGCTGGTCGACGAGATTCTCGACGGGTTGGACGTTGCGCGCGCTGGCGACACTTACATGATCGACGTGTCGTACAGCGCCAGAGATCCGGCCCGCGCGGCGCTGCTCGCCAATTCATTCGCGAAAGAATACATCATCGACCAGATCGATTCCCGCTACAACCTCACCCAGCAGGCATCGGAATGGCTGAGCGGCCGTCTAGCCGCGCTACGCAAGCAGGCGGACGAAGCCGATGCCGCTGTGCAGTCCTACAAGGCGGCAAACAATCTCGTCGCGGCGCAGGGCTCGACCATCGCCGAGCAGGAAGTGTCCGGTCTCAACCAGCAGCTCGCGCTCGCCCGCGCCGAGTTGGCAGAGAAAGAAGCGCGCCTGTCGACGGCCCGCGGCCAGCTCAAACGCGGTTCGACCGGCGAGGACCTTGGGGCCGCCCTGGACTCTCCAGTCATTCAACAATTGCGCCAGCAGCGTGCCGTGATCAGCCAGAAAGCCGCCGATCTCGAAGGCCGCTATGGCGACCGCCATCCGGACCTGTTGAAGTCGCGGCGCGAATTGATCGATCTGGACGCCCAGATTCACAGTGAGGTCACGCGCATCATCTCCAATCTTGAGGCCCAGGTCGAAGTGGCGCGCCAGCACGCGGGTTCGATTGTCGGCAGCCTCAGCCAGACGCGCAACCAGCTCTCCGGTAACGCCCGGGCCTCGGTGCGGCTGAACGAGCTGCAACGCAATTTGGATTCGACTAGCGCCGTCTATCAGTCGTTCCTCGACCGCTATAAGCAGGCATCGGCCCAGGTGGGCATGCAGCAATCCGATGCGCGCGTCGTCTCAGCCGCGAAGATTCCCACGTCCCCAAGTTCGCCGCGTGTCGGCTTGAATTTCGCGCTCGGATTCATCATCGCGCTTCTGCTCGGCGTTGGTGCGGTGGTGATCGCGGAGATGTTCGATACCGGCTTGTCCGCTCCGGACGATATCGAACTCGAACTCGGCGTGCCCGCGCTCGCGGTCATCCCGAGCCTGGAGAGCGTGCTGCCAACCGCCAATGACGAAGCGGAAATTCTGTCGCCGGAGAAATATGTCGTCAAATATCCACTGTCGCAGTTCGCGGAGTCTTTCCGCTCTTTGCGGGCTGCCATCCGCATGTGCCGGGCGGGCAAGAAGACCAAGCTGGTTGCCATCACGTCGTCGGTGATGGACGAGGGCAAGACGACCACGGCCATCGCACTCATCCGGATTGCCGCGTTGGCGGGCGACCGCGCCCTCCTGGTCGATTGCGACCTGCGCCATCGCGGCGTCAACATCATGCTGCCAGAAGAACGTGAGGCCGGGCTGGTTGAGCTTCTCTCCGGAACCGCGACCCTCGCTGATGTCATCGTGCACGACGTCGAATCTGGCGCCGACATCCTGCCGCTCGGCCGTTCGCCGTTCACGCCGCGAGATCTTCTGGCATCCGATGCCATGCAGGAGGTGCTGGGTCAGTTGTCGAAGTCCTATGATCTGGTGATCCTCGACACCCCGCCTGTGCTTGCAGTTTCCGATACGCGCGGCTTTGTCGACAAGGTCGATGCGGTCGTAGTGCTGGCGCGCTGGTCGAAGACCCCGCGCAAGGTCATCCAGCAGACGTTGCGGGTCCTGCACAGCTCCGGCGCGTACATTGCCGGCGTTGCCTTGAGCCGCGCCGATTACAAACAGCTCTCGGCTTACGGCTCTGACGGGTCCGACTATTACTACAACGACTACTCCAGCAAACCCTCAGCCTGATCTCGCCGGAGCAAAACCCTTGCACGCCCCCACGCCCCTCAGCAGCATTCAACTGCCGAAACAGGCCTTCCATGAAGCCGCCGCGACGCTGTTTCCGGTGGCAAGCTTGTTCGCCTTCCTGTTCGCTTTCGGCGCCAACCGCGATGACTTGGCGCTCTTGAGTACCGCGGTGTTCGGGCTGCAAGTGCTGGTGCTCCTGTCATTGAAGCGTATGCGCCAGTCCAGCGTGTGGCAAAGCCTCACCGTTCCCGGGGCGTTGTTCCTTGCAGCGGTGGTGACCTCGGCCTGGGCCCTGACACCATTCGGTCCCGACGGTCCGCATCCGCTATGGTCCTATATTACGGCGGCGCCTGCGATCGCGCTCGGCCGGTCCGGGGTTATGATCGGCCTGGTCAAGCTGGCAGGACTGGCATGCTGTTTCATTACCGGTGTGATGGTTTGCAGTTCCGAACGACGGTCCAGACTGTTCGTGCGAGGTTTGTTGGTGGCGGGCGGCCTTTACGGCCTGTGGTCGCTGGTGGCGCATGCGATCAGTCCCAACACCGTTCTCGGTGTGCCCAACGACATGCATGGCGGGCGGCTGACGGGCTCGTTGTTTAGCGCCAATGCCGCCGGAACTCTGTTCGGCCTGCTGCTGGTCGTTGCCATTGCCCAGTTTCTCGCCGAAGTGCAGCGCGGCAGTGCGCGCCCCCTCAGTCTTGCCTGGCGGTCAATGCTGCCATCCACCGCGGCGGCTCTGTTCGCTGTGTGCCTCGCCCTCTCGACGTCCCGCGGCGCGTTCGGAGCAACGGTGTGCGGTCTTCTGGTGTTGATGATCTGGACGCGCTTCGCCCGCAACTGGCGCGCCGACAAGGCAAGAAACATCTTCATCAGTGTCGGTTATCTCGCGCTTGCGGGCGTTCTGCTCGTCGTCGGCAATGTTGCGGTCGACCGCTACGCCACGGCGCTGCAGGATTGGGAAACCCAGCGCACGGTGATCTACACGACGCATTGGTCCGCGTTCCTGGCGTCGCCGTGGTTCGGCTACGGTCTCGGAAGCTTTGACTCCGTCAACAAGTTGCTGATGACGAGTGAGAATTATGCCCAATTGTGGAACGTGCGCGCCGCCCACAATCTCTATCTGCAATGGTTTGAGGAAGCCGGCTTAGCAGGCGCGCTTCCGATGTTCGCGGCCACGGGCTGGGTGCTGTTCGTGATCGGCCGCGGCGCCGTGCGGCGGCGCTCCAATCGCAGCAAGGTGATTTTGCGCGGGCTTTTTGCGGCATCAGTCGTCGTGCTGGTCCACAGTTGGAGCGACTTCGCCGTGCAAGTGCCGGCCATCGCCGCATTGTGGGCGCTACTACTTGGATGCGGTACCGCTATCGCTCTTTCCTCGCGTGACGCCGATCCGGCTGGCCACGCCGTCCATCCGCACCGGGTTGGCCAGTTTTGGAGTGGTGTGGCATCACCTATTGCGGCCTGTGCCGGTATCGGCGCGGTGAGCCTTGTGGCCGGCTCGGTTCTGTTTGCCGAACTGGCGTTTCCGTCTTTTCCCGCTGTGGTTCCGCTTGGGTCCGCTTACGCCGGTCGCGCCGTGGCGTTACTTTCGAAGCGGACGATTACGCCCCCGGACCTTGTCGCCGCCGAACGCTTTGCGGGTCAGGAACTGGCGCAAAATCCGGCCAGCGTCGCCGGCTGGCTGCGTCTTGCCGACGCCAAGGTGTTGCGCACGGGGGCGGTGGGCGAGGGCGTCTCCGCCTTGATCGAACGTTCGTTCCTGGTGGGGCCGCTGGATCCCGACGTGTTCGAATGGCGCACGCGTTTCGCCCTAGAGCATTGGAATAGCGTCAGTCCTGCTGTGCGCGACGATGTACTGGCTGGAATACGGGCGAGTTGGCTGGTGTGGCCTCAGAAGATGTGGCTCGGGCATCTCGCACCAACGATTGCAAACCCCGCAGGAAGGTTGGCGCTGACCCTGGCAGTCGGCGCACTCAACGCGGGAGATGCCGCGGCGCGGCGTGTCGCCCAATCCGATCAAATTCCATGATGACCATTATATTGAACATCGAGAAAGTGTGAGATTACTCTGAAAACCGCAATCATCCATTACTGGCTAGTTGGCATGCGTGGCGGCGAACGCGTGATCGAGCAACTGTGCCGGCTCTATCCCGACGCCGATATCTACACCCATGTCTTCGATCCCGAGCGGATCAGCGACACCATCAAGCGGCACCGCATTGAATGTACGTCGATCGCCGGACTGCCGTTCGCCCGTAAGTTCTACAAGATGTATCTCGGTTTCATGCCGCGTGCGCTCGAGCATATCGACCTGACCGGCTACGACCTCGTGATCTCCAGCGAATCCGGACCGGCGAAGGGCGTTATTGCGCCACCCAATGCGCACCATATCTGTTACTGCCATTCGCCGATGCGGTATATCTGGGACTACTTCCATCCCTATCGCAGCGAAATGAGTTTTCCCGCCCGCGCTGTGTTCGATCATGTCGCGCATCGCTTGCGGCAATGGGACGTCACGTCGGCAGCGCGGGTTGATCGCTTCGTTGCCAACTCCGCCTTCGTGGCCAATCGTATCCAACGCTATTACGGCCGCAGCGCCGACGTGATCCATCCGCCGGTTTCGCTCGATACCTTCCGGCCTGTCGCCAATCCCACGCGCGACTTCTATCTGATCGCCGGCGAGATTGTGCCGTACAAGCGGGTCGATCTGGCGATCGAAGCGTTCCGCGGCCTGAACTGCAAGCTGGTGATTGCTGGACGCGGCAGTGCCGCTGCCAAACTGCAACGCCATGCCCCCGACAATGTCGAATTCATGGGCCGCGTGTCGGACGACGAACTCGCCGGTCTCTATGCCAATTGCCGTGCCCTGGTTTTTCCGGGCGAGGAAGATTTCGGCCTCGTTCCGCTTGAGGTCATGGCGAGTGGGCGGCCGGTCATCGCCTATGGCTCCGGCGGCGCACTGGAAAGCGTCAAGGATCTGGAGACCGGTCTGTTCTTCCGCCAGCACACCGTGGAGTCCTTGCGTGACGCCATCACGCGCTTCGAACTTATCGAATCAAAATTCAGGCCTGAACGCTTGCGCGCCCACGCCGAGGGTTATTCGGAAGCTAATTTCCGCGCCAAGTTCCGCCAGATCGTCGACAGCGAGTTGTCGCGCTCACCCCGCAGCGGCAGCGGAGTGGCAGCGCCGGTAGACGGCGTTGCGACGGTAACGGCGCCGGCAGCATAACCAGACATGGAACCTACTTTCTTCGGTATCATCGTTATCGCGGCAGGCGCCTTTTTGTGGCGCTATTCGGTCACGACGATGCTGTGCTTCGTGATGGTCTGCACGTTATTCGGTTCTACCGCGGCCCTTTATCTGACCGCGCTTGGCAATTCGACCATCCTTCCTGCCAATCTCGCTCTTCTGTTCCTGGCTGCGAAGGTCTTGCTGTCGCCTGCCGGACGTTTTTCCAATCTCGCAGAGTCCGTGCGCCAGAACGGGTTGCTGGTGGTGTACTGCTGCTTCGGTGCCATGACGGCATTCGTCCTGCCCCACATCTTCAGCCACGGCATCTACGTTGCGCCGCTGCGCACGGTCAGCGAGCGGCTCTACGGCGTGCAGCCGGTGATGTTCTCGTCGCAGAACATCACCACCAGCGTCTATCTGATGGGTACGTTGCTGGCGGCACTCATGGCTGGTGCCGCGGTTCGTAGCGAGCGCAATTGGCATCTGTTTCTCAGTACGGTGATCATCATCACCTGGGTGCATTTCGGGTTTGGCATCGCCGACCTCGTTCTCGACAAGATCGGCCATAAGGAATGGCTCGCGATATTCCGAACAGCAACCTATGCGGAGCTGGATCAGGAAGCCTTCGGTGGCGTGCATCGCATCGCGGGAATTTTCGCCGAGACGTCGAGCTATTCGGGATACGGTCTCGGGCTACTTGCCTTGAACATCGAATTCTGGCTGCGCAATCTCGAACCCAAAAAGACCGGCGCTGCGGCGATAGCCATGGTGTTTGTGCTGATGCTAACGACATCGACGACGGCCTATGTCGGCTTGGCGGCGATAGCGCTTTTGCTCGTGATACGCATCCTGTTCACCCCCATGCAGCTTCCGGTCCGCAAGACGATCGCGCTGGCGGTGCTAGGTGTTTTGGCGGTGGTGGCAGTGTTGGCCCTGATTGTGTTCGATAAGAAGTCGGCCGCGTTCGCGACCGAGCTTCTGCTGCGGTCGACGGTTCACAAGGTCCACTCGGATTCCGGATTGCAGCGCGCCTATTGGGCCCAGCGCGCGATGGACGCGTTCTATGCGAGTTACGGACTGGGTGTTGGAGTCGGGAGTTTCCGCTCATCTGGCCTCTTCCAGGCGATTGCCGGTTCGACCGGTGTCATCGGCCTTGTTAGTTTCTTCGGCTATCTCGCTGCGGTCCTGAAGCCGTTTTCTCGGCGTAGCCATATTACCCAGGCGTTCGGGCTCGAAGGTATCGGTGCGGCATTCGGTTGGGCCGCTGCGATCGGATTGCTGCCGGTGCTGGTCAGCGGTGGCAGTCCCGATCCCGGTCTGGAATTCGCCGTTCTGTGCGGCACGGCGTTGGCGTTATCCGGTGCCGGCGCGGCTCTGCGGTTGCGGCCGACGCCAGAGTTCATGAGACCGGCGATGGCCGCATCGCGCAGCGTCGGAGTGTGACGGTACAATGAAGGGCTCTTTGAAAAAAATGCGGGGACGCGTGCAGCGCGCGGTCGGTGAGACACTTGCCAAAGCGGTCGGCAAGTTCGTGGCAAAGCGCTACGGCCGCGCCGAAGGTCCATTGCCGGCAGGACATCACCTTTCGATTGCGATTTCTTCCCTGCATGCCCGCAAGACCGGGATTTCGCGCGGCGCCCAGCAGCAGGCGCAGGCATTGCGCCGCTGCGGTCTTGACGTCCGGCTGCTGGACGCGAGTCCGGGCATCCGCAATCCGCTGCTGCACGCGGCCTTGCCGATCCGCGGCGATGTCTTGATCATCCATTCGGGCGGACCGCAACTCGCCCAAATCATCAACTATCATGCGCCAGCGCCGAACGTCCGCCGTATCGGTTATATCGCCTGGGAGCTTCCCGCCTCGCCCCATCACTGGCGCGCCTACGATAGTGGTGCCGACGAGATCTGGACGCCGTCGCGTTTCAGCGCCGAGGCACTGAAGGCGGCGACCAAGCGCCCCGTCACGGTCGTGCGCCACGTCTCGGCACCGCCGCGCGTGGTGACAAAAGGTGTTTTCCGCGAGCGTCTCGGCCTCAAGGACGGTGAGTTCCTGGTGCTGACCTTCGCCGACCTGCGCTCGTCGCTGGCGCGCAAGAACCCGCTCGGCGCGATCGCTGCATTCCGCAATGCGTTCGGTGAACGCCGCGATGTTCGACTCCTGGTCAAGCTGACGGCCGCAGATCGCGAGCCCAGCCTGGTCGAGCAGCTTAAAATCGCCGCCGGAAACGCCAACGTCGAATTTCTCTGCGAGCACCTCAACGATGCCGGCTTGTGGTCGCTGTTTGCCGATGCGGATGCGTTTTTGTCGCTGCATCGCGCTGAAGGTTTTGGGCTGCCGATTCTGGAAGCGATGAGCGTCGGCTGCACCGTGATCGGCACCGCCTGGTCGGGCAATTGCGATTTCATGGATACGTCGAACGCCGCGGCGCTGCCCTATAAGCTGGTAGATGTAACCGATCCGCAAGGCATCTACCGCAGCGGCGTCTGGGCGGAGCCGGACATGGATGCCGCCGTCGAATGGCTGCGCCGTTTCGAAGCGGACCGTAGTTTGTGTCGCACAATCGGCGATGCGGCACGGGCATCTACCACTCTCGAACGGCAGCTTGCTGCGTTCCAGGAGAATTTGCCGGAATACGTTAAGGGCGAGCGCTACACGACGGGCGAAAGGTTGCGTCTGGCATGAGCACACCGGCGACAAAGCAACATTTCCTGACGCTGGATTTCTTGCGCGGTACGGCGGCGTTCTGCGTCCTGCTGCTGCACTGGTTTGACGGCGTCGGTTTGCCCTGGTGCCATTACGGCTATTTGGCGGTCGACTTCTTCTTCCTCCTCAGCGGATTTGTCATCGCGCATTCCTACGAGCAGCGTTTGCTCACGACGATGTCGGTGGGGCGGTTTCTTTGGATCCGGTTTGTCCGCCTCTATCCCTTGATCGTGATCGGCGTGACGTTCGGTCTTGTCAGGACGGTCCTGCGCGGGCATTTCACGCCCGAGGTCGCGGTGGCGCCGCTCCATTATGCTCTGCTGACGTTGGCCAATCTCGTCATGCTGCCGATTCCGAAAACATCGGTCATCGGCGTCGGCTTGTTTCCGTTAGATGCGGTTCTCTGGTCGCTCCTTTTCGAGTTGCTGGCCAATGCCGCTTACGCGATCTTCATCGGCCGGCTAACGCGCCGCGTGCTAGCGGTCATCGTCGTGATCGGCGCCGCTGGCTTGGTTGCCGTTCTGGTGACCGGCATCGGGATCGATGCCTCGTTGAACGCGGGAGCCGAGCAGGCAAACTTTGCCGGCGGGTTTGCCCGCATCACGTTTTCCTTTTTCCTCGGCGTTCTCATCTACCGCTTGCGGTCACAGGGCCGGCTGCCGTCGTTTGCGGCTGGGCCGTTGGTGCTGTCGGCTGTTTTGATGGCGGTGTTGTGCCTGCCGAAAGGTTGGTTGGGGCCGTGGGCCGAACTGGCTGCCGTGACGGTTCTGTTTCCGGCGATCGTCGTGCTCGGCGCTAATCACTTGACCCAAGGTCTTGCGGCGCGCGCCAGTCGCGTGCTCGGCGATTTGTCCTATCCCGTCTATGTGTTGCAGGTTCCATTGATGTGGATTGCCGGAGGCGCACTGAAGGCCGCGCACCTTTATGACCGTGTGCCGCTGGTCTGGGTCGGGGTCGCCTTGATGATGGTGATTGCCGTGATTTCGTGGGCTGCGTTGAAACTTGTCGACGAGCCGGTACGCCGTTACCTGACCGGACTAACCCGCAAAAAACTGGTGACTCAGCAATGAAGAAGGGTATGAGACTTTGAAGGTCGGCGTCGGCATCGCGACCAAAGGCAGACCGGACGAACTTGCGGATATCGTCGCGGCACTGGCGCGCCAGACCATGCCGCCGGAAATAATCGTGGTTTCGGCGGTCGGCCCTAGCGACGTCGGAGCGCTGGTGCCATCTGAGACGCTGAAGATCGTGTTCGGTTCGGCAGGTCTTTGCCATCAGCGCAATCGTGCTCTCGATCTGTTGCTGCCGGACAGTGACATCGTCGCGTTCTTCGATGACGACTATCTGCCGTCGCGGTTTGCTCTGGAGCGCATGGCGGCGGTGTTCCACGATCATTCCGATATCGTCGGACTGACCGGCGCGCTGCTCGCTGACGGCATCAATTCGCTCGGCATTTTACGCGCGGACGCCGAAGCCGCAATTGCGCGCTACGACAGCGAACCGGCCGGACCGATCACCTTCACGGGCCCGCTGGTCGGGCTTTACGGCTGCAATATGGTTTTTCGGGGCTCGGCTATTGGCGATCTGCGGTTCGATGAAGCACTGCCGGCTTATGCCTGGCAGGAGGATATCGATTTTTCCGCCCGTATTGGGCGCAAGGGGATACTCTGCAAAACCAGCGCTTTCGCGGGCATCCATCGCGGCGTCAAAGGGGCGCGCCAATCCGGCATCAAGTTTGGATATTCGCAAATTGCCAATCCGGTCTACCTGATGCGCAAGGGGAGCATGCCATTCGCGTTTGGTGTTCGCCTGATGCTCAAGAACATGCTGGCCAATCACGGCAAGCTGGTGTGGCCGGAACCGTGGGTCGACCGGCGCGGCCGGGTGCGCGGCAACTGGCTGGGGTTACGCGATCTAGTGTGCGGTTCGCTGTCGCCGGGTCGGATTGCAGCGTTGTGAGGCGCACCTCAAGTATGATGGGCGCGTTTGGCCACGAATTGCATGATCTGAGCGCAGTCGTTGCGGAACGCGGTGCGGTCGGCGACGGCCAGCAGCACGAGGTAGATCGCGCCACCGATTGCCACGATCACCGCTGTCGAAACGATATCGGCCTTCGCATAACCCGTCGCGATGCGGCAGAACACGCCGGCCGCCGCGGCACAGGCCAGTGGACGCCATCCAGTAGCATAAATCGATCGCGGCGCGGTACCGAGGTATTTGCAGGTAGCCCCGACGCTGCGCACGAAGGTGTAGAGATTGGCCGCGGCAATCCACGCCGCGAATGCGGTCATTCCGATCCAGGTGACCGCCACAACGCCGGCGATACGCAAGACGGCCGCCTCAACATTGATCCGAAACTGGATCGCAGTGCGTCCGCCGGCATAGAGAACCGCGCTGCCGAGCGTACCGGCGACGCAAATGGCGTAAGAGGGCAGGTAGAACTCGACCAGTGGCACGGCTCCGGCCCATTTGGCGCCCAGCAGCAGGACGATGACATTGCGCGCTGCGCCAGCGCCGATGCAGGCGGCGGGAAACAGCAACACG
Source organism: Alphaproteobacteria bacterium UBA1301 (assembly GCA_002307725.1). Classification (GTDB taxonomy): domain Bacteria; phylum Pseudomonadota; class Alphaproteobacteria; order Micropepsales; family Micropepsaceae; genus Rhizomicrobium. Next base: position 432,998 of record DBUB01000010.1, read on the forward strand.
GCAATAATGCGGAACACGCGCAGATAATCCAGGTACCGCTGCTCAGCGCTTTGGGCATGCACCGAACGGATATAGAGCGCCGCCCACAGCGCGTTGGACAAGGACTCGCAGGCGAACCGCGTGATCTGGATAGCGAAGCTGAACGAACCGAGCGTCGCCGACCCGAAGCTGCGGCCGATGACGCTGTTCTCGATCATGCGGTCGCCGGTATCGACCAGCTTGATGCCGACCACCGAACCACCCATAGCAAGATGGTCGCGGAGGCCGTGAAACGACAGATGCAAGCGCGGCACGACCGGCGCGGCAACGACGGCCACAATGGTCCGTATAAGGAACATCACCAACGTTTGCCCCACCAGGCTCCAGGCGCCGAAGCCGCGAACCGCCAAGACGATAGCGATACCGGCACCGGCTGCGGTGGCGAGAATGTCGCCGATTGGACCGACCTCCATGCGACCCTGCCGCAGCAATCGCGCATTGGACGGTACGGCCACCACAAAGATGATAAGGCAGGCCGAAAGCGCCGCCATGATCGGTGGCAGGCGCGGCTGCGCCGTAAGTGCGGCCATAACGAACGAACTGCCGACCACCATCAAGGCGAGCCCGACCGACGCCGCGAGAAGCAGCCAAAAGGCGGACGACCAGATGCGCCAGTTGTCTTCCGGTTCGCGCGCGAGCGATTGACCGAGGCCGCCGTCCGCGAGCATCAGCATGAATTGGATCACCGGCATCGCCAGGGCGTAGATGCCGAATTCGGTGGGCCCCAGCAGGCGCGCCATCACCGGCAGCAGCAGCAATTGCAGCACCGCCTTGATGAGGTTTCCGGCACTCATCACAAACGTACCGATAGCAAGCCGTCGTCCGGTGTTCATCGCGTTGTTCTAGAAAGTCCATGGTAATCGCAAAAGTACATAACAGGAAAGAAAGCGGTTGTCTCGGTGCACATTGAATAATGAAGGTACAAATATTGACACCTGCGAAGGGTGAAGTTTTCTAATATCGAGTGTTTGACTTTGGTACTCTTTGCGGAAATTATGCGTTTAGAAAGAAGTAAAAATGACTCCTGAATTTCAGCGAACAAGGCTAGGCGGGTGCGGCAGATGCTGATCAGTATAGTCATCATCAATTACAATTACGGGCTGTATATCGCGGAGGCGATCGAATCCGCGTTGCTGCAGCGGCACGATGATATTGAGGTCGTGGTGGTTGATGACGGCTCCACGGATGGCTCGCTTGACACGATTCGCCACTACGGCGGGCGCGTAAAACTTATCACGCAGCAGAATGCCGGCCACATCGCTGCGGTCAATGCCGGCTTTGCCGCCTGCACAGGCGAAGCGGTTATCTTTCTCGACGCCGATGATTTTCTTTATCCCGGCTGCGCGTCCGAAGTCGCTGCGGCCTGGAGTGAGGGGCTGTCGAAGATCCAGTTCCGGCTCGATACCGTCAACGACATCGGCGTCGACCAGGAAATGCCGTTCCCGCATTTTCCGCGCGGGCTGTCGGAGGAGGATATCCGGCGCTGGGCACTCGTCTACGGCGTTTATCCCTGGCCGGTGTCCAGCGGCAATGCATTTGCCCGATCGTATCTCGAAAAGCTGCTGCCGGTGCGCGATCCGCTCATCTTTAAGTCGCCCGATGGCTATCTCAATAAGATGGCGCCGCTGTACGGCGGCGTGAATACGATCGGCCGCGAACTGGGTGCCTATCGCGTTCACGGCAAGAACCGCTGGGCCCAGGCAGGCGCTAGCCAGATCGCGCGCGTCAGTGCTGAATGGGTCTATTTCGATCACATCCTTCAGGATGAATTCGAACGGCGCGCCCGTACACTCGGTTACCGCGCCACGCCCTATAATCGGTTGCGCAATGTTCAGCAGGCCGAATACCGGTTACTGTCGAAGCGGTTCGCGGGCAAGGACGCGCCCAACGCGCGCGAGTCCCGCGGGTCGCTTCTGCGCGTCGGCCTCGAGAGTGCGTTTCGGGCTCCCAATATCGGAGCCGTCGGGCGCCTGGTGTGGAGCATTTGGTTTATTGCACTGGCGGCGTTGACGCAGCGCCAGATTGCCCATCTGTTCGTCAAATCACGTGGCCAGATCGGCCGTTCTTTGCTGTCGCGATTCCTGATCAACCTGTCCCGGCGCGGTACCAGCGCCGCAACGGTCGGCGTCGGCATGCTGCTCAACACCGATTGGCCCGTGTCGCCGATCGATCTCGGTTGATGCGATGAGCGAAGCCTGTTGCGTCGTCAATGCGCGCTTTGCCGGGCAGGCAACGACGGGAGTCCAGCGCGTGGCGGCCGAAATCGAGAGCCGGCTCAGTGTGCCGACACGGCGGGTCGCGCCCAAGCACCCTCTGCCCGGGCCGCTGGCCCATGCGTGGGAGCAGGGGGTGTTGCCGCTGCTGACGCACGGGCAATTGTTGTGGAGCCCCTGCAACACCGGCCCCGTCGCTGTGCGCAATCAGATCGTGACCATCCACGATGCGGCGGCCTTCGATCATCCGGAGTGGTTCGCGCGCGGGTTTGCGGCGCTCTATCATGCCATCCTACCGCGACTGGCGCGGCGCGTGCGCAAGGTTGTCACGGTGTCGTCCTACTCGCGCACCCGTCTGGCCGAGAATTTCGGAATCGCGCCGGCGCGGATCGAAGTCGTCTATAACGGCGTCGACCGCATCTTCACGCCGCGGCCGCGCGCCGAATCCGAAGCGGTGCTGGCGCGATACGGCATCGCGGGAGCGCGCTATTTCCTTGCTGTTGCGACGCGTGAGCCGCGCAAGAACCTGGTGCTGCTGTTGCAAGCCTGGGCCCGCATTCGTGAGCGCTTGCCGTCCGATTTCCGGCTCCTGCTCGTGGGCAAAGCCGGAGCGAGCAATGTGTTCGCCGGATCGGATGAAACGGCCATGACGGACGCGCGCGTGATCACCACCGGTTATGTCCCTGACGGTACTTTGCCGGCGCTGTTGTCCGGCGCGACGGCGCTGGTTTATCCGAGCCTGTACGAGGGCTTCGGCCTGCCAGTGCTGGAGGCGATGGCCTGCCGCACGGCGGTGGTGACGACACGGCTCACCAGTCTGCCCGAAGTCGCCGGCGACGACGCCATCTATGTCGATCCAACGGATCCGTCCGACCTGGCACGGCAACTCTTGATCCTGGCCAGCGACAACGATCTTCGCGCCGACTATGCCGATCGCGGTCACAAGCGCGCCGCCCGTTTCTCGTGGGAAGCGGGCGCCTGCCGGATGGACGAAATCATCCGGTCCTGCCTGTAACGGCAGCCTCGCGCCGGGCGACGGCGCACTTCCTATCAATTCTCGAAATTGGCTGGCCGAACCCAGATGTCGGGGTTTTCGGTCGATTGGCGTTTGGACCACACGTAGGTGACGTCCTTCCAGGGCGTCACCCAGGGTGAAAGATTGTCCAGCACGTAATCGCCTTCGGCGGTGTGGACGAGCAGCACGGCATGGTATTCACCCCAAGCCGTCGTCCCGAGAGCGATCGACAATGCGGACATCGGCAGGCTCGCAGCCATCAGGATGCGGCGCTTTTCCAGCACATAGTCCTTACAGTCGCCGGCCATCGTGCCGGTTGCGATCGGCAAGGTCCAATAGTCCTCGAACCCGAACTGTTCGATGTCGTGGACCGGACGGATCTTTGTGTTGACGTCCTGGTTCACCCGCTCCAGCAAAGACCAAAGCTCCTGGGTCATATGCGGTGTCAATGCCATCTGTAATGCGGCGCCGGTCTGCGGCTGGTACACGGCCGGTTCGGCACGGGCTTTCGCTTGCGCCGCGTCGGCACCCGGCGTGGTGTGGAAAATCGCACGCCAGTCATAGCTCGCGCCATCCGGGGCCGCACCGCGCCGGGCGCCGACCGAGTTGGGCGTCGCGCCGTCGAAAGCCGTCAGCCAGAAATATTTGCGGCTCGCGACCGCATTGGTGCCGCCGGCCGTGTTCATGGCCGTAGCCATCCGGCGCGTCTCCGGTCCGCATTGATCGGGAAACCTGGCACAGAAATCGATGTACCCCAACGGCGGCGTCACGACGCTTGCTTCGCCCATGTGGGTTGAGGCGCTCGGGGAGGTCGCACATCCGGCCAGCGCCCACGTAAATAGTAGCGCGTAGATCGTACGATCTACAAACCATCTTACCGGATTTGGTTTCCCAGCGATCATACGTGTTACCGTAGTGATCGCCCCCTAAAACGACGCTAAGAAGAGCCGTAAATGGCGCGTTAACAGCTTCGCTAAAAAACCGACAAATTTTCCACGGCAACGCGGCCTATCGCTACATTTGAACGATTGAAAACGGAGTGCGGCCGAAAAGGCACGCGCCAGACGCAACCGCGCGGCGCGGCTTACGACTCTTGGGGCGGCGTAGGGCTATTGCGCGATCGTGGCTGACGGCGGGCTCAGGACTACGAGCAGCGGATGGTCGGCAACGGCAATGTGCAGCGACCGCGCGGCGGGCTCGGTGCGGACGGCATTGCCCCCCGCCAGCGGATCATAGACGGCAACGTCGAGCGGCTGTGGCCACGCCAGCTCGACCGCAAACGAGGCGGGCGTCTTGCCGGGGTTTTTCGGATCATCGCGCTGCGGCTGTTCGTCCCACAGAGCCACGACATGCACGCCACCGGAACGCTGCAGCAACAGAACCTGGGTGCTGCGGCTCTCGGCGCGGAACGACAACGCCAGCGGCGCGAGTGCAAACGTCCGCGCGTCGGCGGCGGTATCGTGCAGGATGGCGTTCATATTGCGCAAGGCGAGCGCGACCGGTTTGGGATTGCGCTGCCAGTCGAACAGCCCGTAACCGGCGTCGCCCTGGCGCGATCCCGGTTTATAGGCATCCATCAACTCATAGAGATAGGTCGCACTAATGCCTTCCTTGGCGGTGTCGAGCAGAAGGTCGAGCGTGTACTTGGCTTGCACGTCGGGCGAAACGCCGTGCTTGTTGGCCCGGTTCGTGGTGTAGCCGGTTTCGGTATAGACCGCTGGTCCGCCACTGCCGTTGGTCAAAACCTGACGGCGGGCCACCCAGGCGGCCGGCGGCTCTCCGCCCCGCGGGTAGGGGTGCTGATTGTTGAAATCGGACAGGCCCGGCGTGAGGCTCGGATCGGGACCGTTCGGGATCGCACCGGCGCCGTAGCCGGTGAAGTAATAAATGGGGAGCGCACCCAACAGTGAATCGCTGCGGACGCTGCGGTAAAGGTCGTGCTGCATTGCCAAGGCCGCGCGGAGTTGCTCACTGCCGCTACCACCGATGCCTTCATAAACCATCGGCTCGTTGTTGATCTCGTTGGGGCCTTCGATGGCGATCACCGAACCGGGTTCGGCTCGTGCGACCCAGCGGATGCTGGCGAGGCGGTCTTCGAGGCTGGGGCTGGTCCAGCTTCCGCTGTTACGCCCGAAGCTGCCGCCCCCGACGAGAAAATCGAACTTGATCCCGGCGCGCGCGGCTTCCCAATAGGACTTGAGCGGCGCGCTGCCGTTGACGCCCGGCACATTGACCGCATCGCGCACGCGATCGATGCCGAGGAACTTCAGCTCACGGACGATTTCCGCGACATCGGCGTAGCCGCCGTCGGTATAGGCAATGTGGGTGTTGACGCCTTCGGCTGCGACGAACTGGGCGGTGCGAAGAACCGGGCCGGTGTAGAGGGTAAGTTCCTGACTGGCTCCGGCGGCCGCGCACGACAGGCCGCCAAAGAGGAGCGGGGCCCAAATCAGCCAGTGGGCTGAGATGCCGGTCTCAGACAAACGCATGAATGACCTGAACGATACCGAACCACAGGGCGGCACTGACGATCAGGGCCAAGCTTATTGCGGCAACGATGGGCCAAGTCTTGCCCGAGGCGGACCGTTTGACCGACGATACTGCCCGGCGCAGGACCGTCGATGATCGTTCGACAAAAACACCCGACATCTCTAGCGCGCTCCTGAATTCGTATCGTGAGCCACAGCCGTCAGCCTTCACTTGCAACGCGTTACAAGGATGCTTCTTTTTAATTGTAATGGATTTATTGTACGACTGTCGAGGATCACCGCAAACTGGTTGTGCGGGCTGTTGCAACAACAGCTGCCAAGCGGTTGCTGGTGGCAGGAGTGTCCGGCCCGGCGTGCTTAGAAATTTCTATTTGGTTCAAGTACTTTAGTAGAACAACCGCCGGGGACCTCGGAGGCGCGGATGTTAATCTGCGCTACATCACCACAGGACGGCCCCTGTTCCGAGGCGCCATGAACCTGAGCGGTCTAGTAGAAATATGTGCCGATTATTGAGCGATCTGGACGCCACGCCAGCAGGCGCGATGCTTCCCCGTGGGTACATTCTGGAAATATTCTAACCTGATTGGGTTTCCGCAGCGATTTCGGGGGAATATACCAAAGATCTCTGTTTTCCTGAGGCGACTCCTGGTCTAAACCCGTTCTAAATCGGTGCAGCAGACAAGGGGGCGTTTGGCGCCCGCTTGCGGCGGGACGGCTGTTATTGTGTCAGCCGGCTACGTCTTAGGGAATTCGATGGAAAAGCTCCTCCTGGAATACCTTCCGATCCTGATTTTCATCGCCGTCGGGGTAGGGCTCACTGTCTTTCTGGTGATCGTGCCGTACCTGTTCGCGCCCAAGAATCCGGATCCCGAAAAGCTGTCGGCCTATGAATGCGGTTTTAACGCCTTCGGCGACGCCCGCATGAAGTTCGATATCCGCTACTACTTGGTTTCGATTCTGTTCATCATCTTCGATCTCGAAGTGGCCTTTCTGTTTCCCTGGGCGATCACGCTGGGTGCGACGGGCGTGTTCGCCTTCTGGGCGATGGTGGCGTTCCTGGGCGTCCTGACGATCGGCTTCATCTATGAATGGAAGAAGGGAGCCCTCGAATGGGAGTGATCCCGGCAGGCCAATCTCCGTATGGAACCGCTGGCCGCGCCGGCGTCGAAGGCGCTGGGCCGATTGCGCCGAATGATCCCTATTTCGAAGCGATGAAGGCCGAATGGGCCGATAAGGGCTTCGTGGTCGCCCCGCTTGATGCGCTGGTCAATTGGGCTCGCACCGGCTCGCTGATGTGGATGACCTTTGGGCTGGCCTGTTGCGCCATCGAGATGATGCAGGCCTCAATGCCGCGCTACGACCTCGAACGCTTCGGTATCGCGCCGCGCGCCTCGCCCCGCCAATCGGATGTGATGATCGTCGCTGGCACGCTATGCAACAAGATGGCCCCGGCCTTGCGCAAGGTCTACGACCAGATGCCGGAACCGCGCTACGTCGTGTCGATGGGCAGTTGCGCCAACGGCGGCGGCTATTATCACTACAGCTATTCGGTGGTGCGCGGCTGTGATCGCATCGTACCAGTCGATATCTACGTGCCTGGCTGTCCGCCCACGGCCGAGGCGCTCGTGTATGGGCTGTTGATGCTGCAGCGGAAGATTCGCCGCACCGGAACCATCGAACGGTGATGCTATGATCGTACGTGTCTGGACGGGGGAAGCCCTGGAAGAAAACGCCGAGGAATATCGCCGGCAGTTCGCTGAAGTTTATCTGAAGCGCTTTCGCGCGATCGCCGGCTTCCACGGTGTCGAGATTCTGGAACGGATCCATCACAATCGCGTCGAATTCATCGTCCTGTCGCGCTGGGACACCATGGATGCGATCCAGAAATACACGGGCCTCGGGCGGGGCGAGCATGCCGTGCTCGAAAAGGAGACCCGTGCAGCCCTCGAGCGCTATGACGAGAAGGTGAAGCACTACGTCCTGGTGCTAGAGGAGAACCGATGAGCGCCGATTTTCCGGCTCTTGCTGGTGAAATTTCCGCCGCGCTATCCGGAGCCGTGACCGGCACCAAGATTGCGTTTGGCGAGCTGACGATCTCAGTCGATGCTGGCGAGATTATTCGTGTACTGACCGTTTTGCGCGATGACTTCGGATTCAAGACGCTGATCGATATCTGCGGTGCCGATTATCCGGCGCGGGCAAAGCGGTTCGACATCGTCTATCACCTGTTGTCGTTGACCAAGAATGCTCGGGTGCGGGTGAAGGTCGCGACCGATGAAACCACGCCGGTGCCGAGCGTTATTGCCGTCTTCGCGGGCGCACAGTGGTTTGAACGCGAAGCCTGGGACATGTACGGCGTCACCTTCGCAGGTCATCCTGATCTGCGCCGCTTGTTGACGGATTACGGCTTCGAAGGCCATCCCTTGCGGAAGGACTTTCCGGTCACCGGCTTCGTCGAACTGCGCTACGACGACGACGCCAAGCGCTGCGTCTATCAGCCGGTGCAACTGGTCCAAGAATTCCGCGAGTTCGATTTCCTCAGCCCATGGGAAGGGGCGGAGAGGGTAAGAAAGGCGAATAGCGAATGATGCTCGGGATGCAGCATAGCCCCACTTTCAACCCTCCCCTATTCGCTATTCGCCATTCGCTATTCGCTTTGGGTGCGTTATGAACGACTACACCAGCTTCCGGCCCGACGAGACGCCGCCTTGGCTGACCAATGGCCAAACGCAGGAAGACGGCCGCATCACCATCAATTTCGGGCCGCAGCATCCAGCGGCGCATGGCGTGTTGCGTCTGGTGCTGGAACTGGACGGCGAACTCGTCACGCGGATTGATCCGCACATCGGACTGCTCCATCGCGGCACCGAAAAGCTGATGGAGCACAAGACCTACATCCAGAACATTCCATACTTCGACCGCCTCGATTACGTCGCGCCGATGAACCAGGAACACGCCTATTGTCTGGCGATCGAAAAGCTTCTGGGGTTGGAAGTGCCCAAACGCGGACAATATATCCGCGTGCTGTTCTGCGAAATCGGCCGTCTCTTGTCGCATCTTTTGCAAATCACTTCGCAGGCGAATGACGTCGGCGCGCTGACTCCAATTCTGTGGGGCTTCGAAGAGCGCGAAAAGTTGATGAATTTCTATGAGCGCGCCTCGGGCTCCCGCATGCATGCCAACTACATCCGTCCCGGCGGCGTGCATCAAGACCTGCCGCCCGAGCTGCTCACAGATATAGCGGCGTTCTGCGAGACCTTCCCGAAAGTGCTGGACGATATCGAGACGCTGCTCACCGGCAATCGCATTTTCAAGCAGCGCAATGTCGAGATCGGAATCCTCACGCGCGAGGCAGCCGAAAGTTACGGCCTCACTGGCGTGATGCTGCGCTCCGCTGGCGTGCCATGGGATTTGCGGCGGGCCCAGCCGTACGAGTGCTATAGCGAACTCGATTTCCAGATTCCGGTCGGCAAGAACGGCGACAATTACGACCGTTACTGCCTGCGCGTCGAAGAAATGCGCCAGTCGATCAAGATCATGCAGCAGTGCCTCACGAAGATGCCGGAAGGGCCGGTGGTTTCAGTCGATCATAAGGTGGTGCCGCCGCGCCGCGCCGAGATGAAAAGCTCGATGGAAGCGCTGATTCATCACTTCAAGCTGTATACGGAAGGTTTCAAGGTGCCGGAAGGCGAGGTCTATGCCGCCGTGGAAGCGCCCAAAGGCGAGTTCGGCGTCTATCTCGTGTCTGACGGCTCCAACAAGCCGTATCGCTGCAAGATCCGGGCGCCAAGCTTCGCCTCGCTCCAGGCGCTTGAATATCTCACGAAGGGCCACATGTTGGCCGATGTGTCGAGCGTGATCGGTTCCATTGACGTTGTGTTTGGGGAGGTGGACCGGTGAGCGTTCGCCGTTTGCATGAAGAACAGCCGGAAAGCTTCGCGTTCAGCGAAGCCAATTTGGCGCGCGTCGAGGCCTGGATCGCCAAGTTTCCGACGGGGCGGCAGGCGTCCGCGGTGATTTCGGCGTTGTGGATCGGCCAGGAGCAGGAGGGCTGGGTCACCAAGCCGATGATCGAGGAAGTTGCGCGCCTGCTCGACATGCCGACCATCCGCGTGCTGGAAGTGGCGACCTTCTATACGATGTTCCATTTGGCGCCCGTCGGTAAGCATCACGTTCAAGTCTGCACCACGACCCCGTGCTGGCTCAGGGGCTCCGACGAGATTGTGAAGGTTTGCAAAACACACATTTCGGAAAGGCCGGGCACGATTTCCGAGGACGGCCTGTTCTCCTGGGAAGAAGTCGAATGCTGCGGCGCCTGCGTTAACGCGCCAGTGGTTCAGATCGGTGGCGACACCTTTGAAGACCTCACTGGCGACAAGGCGGCGGACATCATCGAAGCCTTGCGCCGCGGCGAGACGCCGAAAACCGGCTCGCAGATCGGGCGCCATTCCTCGGAACCCGAAGGCGGGCCCTCGACGCTGACGAAGGAGGTGCAATCGTGACGATTGTCTCCGTTTCGTCATGGCCGGGCTTGACCCGGCCATCTAGCAAAACAAAAAAGTCTTCCGGCGCACGGATGTGCGCTGACTGGATGGCCGCCTCACGGGCGGCCATGACGGGGGTGCGTTAGATGCTCGCCGACAAAGACCGCATCTTCACCAATCTCTACGGCTTCGATGGCGCCGATCTTGCCAGTGCGCGCCGCCGCGGCAATTGGGATGGCACCAAGGCGATCCTGGAACGCGGACCCGAAGCTATTGTCGACGTGATGAAGAAATCGGGGCTGCGCGGCCGCGGCGGGGCAGGGTTCCCGACCGGTCTCAAATGGTCGTTCATGCCCAAAGAGGTGAAGGACCGTCCGCATTATCTCGTCATCAATGCCGATGAATCCGAGCCCGGCACCTGCAAGGATCGCGACATCCTGCGCAACGATCCGCATACGCTGGTGGAAGGCGCGCTGGTCGCCTCCTTCGCGATGCGGGCGCATGTCGCCTACATCTATGTGCGCGGCGAGTTCATCCGCGAGCGCGAAGCCTTGCAGCGCGCGGTCGATGAGGCCTATGCGGCCAAGCTGATCGGCAAGAACAATATCCACGGCTGGGATTTCGATCTTTACGTCCATCACGGCGCCGGCGCCTACATCTGCGGCGAAGAAACCGCGCTGCTCGAAAGCCTCGAAGGCAAAAAGGGTCAGCCGCGCATGAAGCCGCCATTCCCGGCGAACATGGGCCTTTATGGCTGCCCGACGACGGTCAACAATGTCGAAAGCATCGCGGTGGCGCCGACGATTTTGCGCCGCGGCGCCGAGTGGTTCACCTCCATCGGTCGCCCCAACAACACCGGCACCAAGGTGTTCTGCATTTCGGGCCATGTGAACAAGCCCTGTAACGTCGAAGAGGCGATGGGCATTCCGCTGAAGGAATTGATCGAGACGCACGCGGGCGGGGTGCGCGGCGGCTGGGATAATTTGCTCGCGGTTATTCCGGGCGGCGCTTCGGTGCCGCTGCTGCCGAAAGCGATTTGCGATGATGTGTTGATGGATTTCGACAGCTTGAAAGCGGTGCAAACCGGTCTCGGCACCGCCGCCGTGATCGTAATGGACAAATCCACCGATGTGGTGAAAGCGATCGCCCGCCTGTCGCAGTTCTACAAACACGAAAGCTGCGGCCAGTGCACGCCCTGCCGCGAAGGCACCGGTTGGATGTGGCGGGTGATGAACCGCCTCGTCGCCGGCAACGCGGCGCCCGCAGAAATTGACCTGTTGCAGGAGGTGACCAAGCAGGTGGAAGGCCACACGATCTGCGCCCTCGGTGATGCCGCGGCGTGGCCGATCCAAGGTCTGATCCGCCATTTCCGTCCCGAACTCGAACGCCGGATTGCGGCGTACAATCAGGCAGCGGAGTGATGATGATGCGCGCTGTCAAAGCCGTTCTGATCACCGGGCTCCTTTTGCCGCTCGGCGCCTGTGCGGCTTGGCAGAAGGAACCGCCGCCGCCGGTGTCTGCGCCGGTTGATCCGTATGCGGCGGTGCGCCCCGCCACCGCCTCGGTCGGCGTCACCATGCCGGATGCGAACGATTTCCAGCATTCGTGGGATATTTCCACTTACGTCCTGCGCGTGACGCAGTTTGGGCACATGGCGCCGCTGAATGGCGGTGTGGCCTTTGTCGGCGACAGCCTGACCGATTGGGCGCGCTGGAACGAGATGTTCCCGGACCAGCGTGTGCGCAATTTTGGTATCGCAGGTGACACCACAGTCGGCCTCCAGCATCGCCTCAGCCAGGTGATCGACGCGAGGCCAGCGAAGATCTTCCTGATGATTGGCACCAACGATGTCGAGTTCAGCCGCATTCCGCCGGACGGCATCGTCGCCAACATTGTGGCTATGGTGGCCCGTCTGCAAGCGGGCGTGCCGGGCGTGAAAATCTATGTCGAAAGCCTGTTGCCGCGTGAGCCCAAGTGGGACGCGAAGGTCCGCACCGTCAATGCGCTGCTGGGGCCCGCGGTGGAAAAATCCGGCGCGGCATACATCGATCTCTATCCTGCCTTTGTGAAGGACGGTCGCCTCGATCCGCATCTGACGCCTGACGACATCCATCTTTCCGGCGACGGCTACGTCCGTTGGCGCAACATCCTCCGTCCCTTTATCGGAAACAACTAGCCCATGCCCCGTAAGCTGATCATCGACGGCAAGGAAATCGAAGCGGAGGACAACCTCACGCTGCTACAGGCCTGCGAACAGGCGGGCGCCGAGATTCCGCGCTTCTGTTACCACGAGCGCCTCTCCGTGGCGGGCAACTGCCGCATGTGTCTAGTTGAATGGGTCGGTGCGCCGAAGTTGCAGGCGTCGTGCTCGCTGCAGGTAAAGGATATCTTCCCCAACAAAGATGGCACGCCTGCCAAGATCAACACCAATTCGCCCGCGGTGAAGAAAGGCCGCGAAGGCGTGATGGAATTTTTGCTCATCAACCATCCGCTCGATTGCCCGATCTGCGACCAGGGCGGCGAGTGCGATCTGCAAGATCAGGCGATGGGCTATGGCCGCGCCGCGTTCCACCGCTTCGCTGAAAACAAGCGCGCCGTGGCCGACGTTGACATGGGCCCGCTGATCAAAACAGTGATGACCCGCTGCATCAAATGCACCCGCTGTGTCCGCTTTGCCACCGAGGTTGCGGGCGTGCCGGAACTGGGTGCGACCGGCCGCGGCGAAGACGTGGAAATCACCACCTATCTGGAACAGGCGTTTGGTTCGGAGCTTTCCGGCAACATCGTCGATCTCTGCCCGGTCGGTGCGCTGACCTCGAAACCTTATGCTTTCCACGGGCGGCCGTGGGAGCTGAAGCACACCGAGTCGATCGACATCTGCGATGCGCAAGGTTGCAACACCCGCATCGACACCCGTGGGCGCAGCGTGATGCGCATTCTGCCGCGTCTCAATGAGGGCATCAACGAGGAGTGGCTGCACGACAAGGGCCGCCACATCGGGGATGGGCTGGGGCGCCAGCGGCTTGATAAGCCATACGTACGCAAGAACGGTAAGCTGGTTCCGTCGAGTTGGGCCGATGCGTTTGCGGCGATCGCGGCGAGGGTGAAGGCGACCGAGCCGGACCGCATGGCGGCGATTGTCGGTGATCTGGCGGCGGCCGAGGAAATCAAGGCGTTGAAGGATCTGATGATCCGCCTCGGCGTCGTGCATCTCGATTGCCGCCAGGACGGTGCCAAGATCAGTGGCCCGCGACCGGCTTATCTTTTCAACACCACCATCACCGGCGTCGATGCGGCCGATGCGCTACTTTTGATCGGCTGCAATCCGCGCTGGGAAGCGCCGGTGTTGAATGCGCGCCTGCGCAAGGCTTGGCTGAACGGCGGGCTCAAAGTTGCCAATCTCGGCGTACCGGTCGATCTCACCTATCCCGTGGAGCAGCTTGGGACCAGCGTCGAAGTGCTCAATGCGCTCGCCGATGGCAGTCATCCGTTTGCGGAGGTGCTTCGCAATGCCAAGCGGCCGATGCTGATCTTGGGCAACGGTGCGCTGGCGCGGCGCGATGGCGCCGTAGTACTGGAACGTGCCGCCCGTATTGCCCGCGAGACCGGTATGATCGGCCCGGCGGGAACGCCGGCCGACGGCGGTTGGATCGGATTCAATATCCTGCACACCGCCGCCAGCCGCGTCGCCGCGCTCGATCTCGGGTTTGTGCCGGGCCAAAATCCCGATGGAACCGGCGGCCGTGATGTTGCCGGCATTATCGATGGGGCGCAGAAGGGCGAGATCGACTTTATATATCTGCTCGGGGCCGACGAACTGCCGCTTGAGAATATCGGGCGCCCGTTCATGGTCTATCAGGGCAGCCACGGCGACGTTGGTGCCAATTATGCCGACGTGATCCTGCCGGGCGCCGCCTTCACCGAAAAAGATGGGCTTTTCGTCAATTTCGAAGGCCGGGTGCAAGAGGCAGAGCGTGCCGTGTTCCCGCCGGGCGAGGCCAAAGAGGATTGGGCGATCCTGCGGGCTTTGTCCGATGTGCTGGGCGAGGCGCTACCTTACGATACGCTGGCCGATCTGCGTGCGGCGCTGGTCGCTGAGCTGCCGCACTACGGGCGCATCGGCGAAGTGCCCCTGTGGCAGGGCGCCGATCCCGCGGTGTGGAACAGTCTTGGCGCCGACGGCGTGTTCGAAACGGATGTGCCGATCGGGCAGGCGATCAGCGATTACTATCTCACCAACCCGATCGCGCGGGCGAGCCGGGTGATGGCCGAGTGCAGCCGTGTGCTGCTTTGCGGCGGCGATCAGAAGGTGGCGGCAGAATGAGCAGAGCGATGCAGAGAGTCCGTGGTTTTTCGCAGCCCCCTTTGCGGGGCAGGGTGGAAATCCGCAAGTCGAATTTCCGGTGGGGGGGATTTCAGCGTGTCGCCCGCCCGCTTCCGACGTCCGTTCGCAACTTGGCTCTTTCGGGGCGCGGCAACAGGAAGGCTAGGGACTGACCGATGTTCCTCACCAACTGGTTCCAACATACCGCCGGCTGGCCGTATCCCGTCGCCTGGACCGTGGCGCAACTGATCCTGATCGTCGTCTATCAGGGTGTTGTGATGGTGTCGGTCGCGTTCTGGATTCTCGCTGACCGCAAGATTTGGGCGGCGGTGCAGATGCGGCGCGGACCCAATGTCGTGGGCGCGTTTGGACTTCTGCAGACTTTCGCTGATGCCATGAAATTCATGTTCAAGGAACCGGTCATTCCGGCGGCCGCGAACAAGGTGATCTTTCTCTTGGCGCCGATTATCAGCGCCACGCTGGCGTTTTCCGCTTGGGCCGTGGTGCCGCTCGACAACGGCTGGGTCATCGCCGATATCAATGTCGGCGTGCTTTATCTGTTCGCGATTTCCTCGCTCGGCGTCTACGGCGTGATCATGGGCGGCTGGGCGTCGAATTCGAAATACGGCTTCCTGTCGGCGCTGCGCAGCGCGGCGCAGATGGTGTCTTACGAGGTCTCGATCGGCTTTGTGATCGTCACTGTGCTGATCTTTGCCGGCTCGCTCAACCTCTCCGACATCGTACGGGCGCAAGGCCCCGACATCCGCGGCTGGTACCTGTTCTCGCCGCTGGCGCCGATGCTGGTGGTGATGTTCATCTCCTCGCTGGCCGAAACCCAGCGCCCGCCGTTCGATCTGTTAGAGGCGGAATCCGAACTCGTGGCCGGGTACATGGTGGAATATTCGTCGACGCCGTTCCTGCTCTATTTCCTCGGCGAATACATGAACATCATCCTGCTCTGCGCCTTGATGAGCATCATGTTCCTCGGCGGCTGGCTGCCGCCGGTGGCCGTGTTCCCGTTCACCGCCGTGCCCGGCGTGCTGTGGCTGCTGCTGAAGATCATGGTGCTGTTCTTCATGGTCTCGATGGTGAAGGCGTTCGTGCCGCGCTACCGCTACGACCAGTTGATGCGGCTGGGCTGGAAGGTTTTGCTGCCGGTATCGATGGCCTGGGTCGTGGTCGCGGCCGGCTGGGTCGTGTTCGTTCGCCCCGCTCTTGCTCATGTGTTTGGAGGCTAGATGGCATACCTCGACAAAAAGGCGCGCCAGATCTTCCTCTGGGAATTCGTCCAGGCGTTTTTGCTCGCGATGCGCTATTTCTTCGCGCCGAAGGTGACGCTCAACTACCCCTTCGAAAAGGCGCCGCAATCTCCTCGCTTCCGCGGCGAGCATGCCTTGCGCCGTTATGCGAACGGTGAGGAACGCTGCATCGCCTGCAAGCTGTGCGAGGCGATCTGCCCAGCGCAATGCATCGTGATCGAGGCCGAGCCGCGCGACGACGGCAGCCGCCGCACCACGCGCTATGACATCGACATGACCAAGTGCATCTATTGCGGTTATTGCCAGGAAGCCTGTCCGGTGGACGCCATCGTCGAAGGGCCGAACCTGGAATTTTCCACCGAAACTCGCGAGGAACTGTTCTACGACAAGACCAAACTGCTCGCCAACGGTGACCGCTGGGAACAGGCCATTGCGAAAAACATCGAACTGGATGCGCCGTACAGATGAGAACGTTCGATCCAACAACATGGACCGTCATGGCCGGGCTTGACCCGGCCATCCAGGGTCTTTTCGCCTTGCAGACGCTCGGCGGCTGGATGGCCGCCTCAAGGGCGGCCATGACGATTGGGAGGGGTTGGGAATGATCCTCCAAGCACTTGCCTTCTATATGTTCGCTGCCATCCTGCTGTTCAGCGGTGTGGTGGTTGTAACTGCGAAGAACCCTGTCTATTCGGTGCTGTTCCTGATCCTCGCCTTCTTCAATGCCGCCGGACTGTTCGTGCTCCTGGGCGCCGAGTTTCTCGCCATGATCCTGGTGGTGGTTTATGTCGGCGCGGTCGCGGTGCTGTTCTTGTTCGTGGTGATGATGCTGGGTGTTGATTTCACCGAACTGAAGAAGGGCGCGCAAGGCTACCTGCTGCCCGGGCTCGGGATCGGCGGGCTGTTGCTCGCCGAGCTATTCATCGCAGTGGCCTATGATTGGCACATCGCGCCCCACGCGCAGAGCGCTGCGGCCAACCCGCCGGGTGTCACCAACACCGCCGCACTCGGGCACATTCTCTATACCGATTATGTCTATTACTTCGAGGTGGCGGGCTTGATCCTGCTGGTCGCCATGATCGGCGCCATCGTGCTGACCTTGCGCCATCGTGCCGGGGTCAAGCGCCAGAAGGCGTGGACGCAGATTTCGCGCGGACCGGCCGAGGCCATGGCGATGGTCGATGCCAAACCGGGCGAGGGAGTAGAGTGATGGAAATCGGCCAAATGACAATAGGACTGGGCCATTATCTCACGGTCGCCGCAGCGCTGTTCACCATCGGCGTGTTCGGCATTTTCCTCAACCGCAAGAACATCATCGTCATCCTGATGTCGATCGAGCTGATCCTGCTCGCGGTCAACATCAATTTCGTGGCGTTCTCGGCCTATCTGAACGACCTCGTCGGGCAGGTGTTCGCGCTGTTCGTGCTGACGGTCGCCGCCGCCGAGGCTGCCATCGGTCTTGCCATCCTGGTGGTCTATTTCCGCAATCGCCACACCATTGCGGTGGACGACGCCAATTTGATGAAGGGCTGAGATGCTATACGCTGCGCTGGTCTTCCTGCCCATCATCACCGCTGCCATCGCCGGCATCTTCCAGAAATGGTTGGGTGCGCGGCCGTCGGAATTGCTCACCACGGCAGGCCTCTTCATCTCGCTGGCGTTGTCGATTTATGCCTTCTGGGACGTTGCGCTTCTTGGCCACTCGCAAATTGTGCCGCTGTGGCAGTGGATTTCCTCCGGCGATTTCACCGCCGATTGGACCGTGCGCGTCGATACCCTGACCGCGGTGATGCTGGTGGTGGTGACCGGCATTTCGGCGCTGGTGCATCTTTATTCGATCGGCTACATGCGCGACGATCCCGGCCGGCCGCGGTTCTTCAGCTATCTGTCGCTGTTCACTTTCGCCATGCTGATGCTGGTGACGGCCAACAACTTCTTGCAGGTGTTTTTCGGTTGGGAAGGCGTCGGGCTGGCGTCCTATCTGCTCATCGGTTTCTGGTACAAAAAGCCGAGCGCCAATGCGGCGGCGCTGAAGGCCTTCGTGGTCAACCGCGTCGGCGATTTCGGTTTCCTGCTCGGGATTCTGGCAATCTTCTGGGTGTTCGGCACGCTCGATTTCGACGCCGTGTTCAAGGCCGCGCCGATGGTGGCGGGAAAAACCTTCACCTTCGCGGGCCAACAGGTCGACATCCTCACCACCATCTGTCTGCTCCTCTTCGTCGGCGCGATGGGCAAGTCGGCACAGATCGGCTTGCACACCTGGCTGCCCGACGCGATGGAAGGTCCGACGCCGGTCTCCGCCCTGATCCATGCAGCCACCATGGTGACCGCAGGTGTATTCCTGGTCTGCCGCGCCTCGCCGTTGTTCGAACTGGCGCCGGATGCGCTCGCCTTCGTCACTTTCATCGGCGCCACCACGGCGTTCTTTGCGGCCTCGGTCGGTCTGTTCCAGAACGACATCAAACGCGTGATCGCTTATTCCACCTGTAGCCAGCTTGGCTACATGTTCGTGGCGGCGGGCGTCTCGGCTTATGGCGCCGCGATGTTCCACCTTTTCACCCATGCCTTCTTCAAGGCGCTGCTGTTCCTCGCGGCCGGTGCGGTGATCGTCGCGCTGCATCACGAGCAGGACATGCGCAAGATGGGCGGATTGCGCAAGCAATTACCCTTCACTTATTGGATGATGCTGATCGGCAATCTGGCGCTGACCGGCGTCGGCATTCCGCTTCTAGGACTAGGCACCGCCGGCTTCTATTCCAAGGATGCCATCATCAACGCTGCGTATCTTTCCGGCACGCCGATGGGCCGTTATGCCTTCACCCTGACGCTGCTCGCAGTGGCGATGACCTCGTTCTATTCCTGGCGCCAGTTCCTGATGACTTTCCACGGCCGTTATCGCGGTGAGGATCATCATGCGTGGGAGGAGGGCGGCCAGCATCACGCTCTCAAGCTGGAAGAGGTGCATGAACCCGCCCGCACCATGCTGGTGCCGCTGGCGGTGCTGGCCGCCGGGGCTTTGATTGCAGGTATTGCCTTCGTCCACGTCTTCATCGGCGATGCCGTGTTCTGGCGCGGGGCGGTGGCGATAGCCAATGGCCATCATGGGACAAGCAAAATCCCGTTGCTGATCGAACTCGCCCCGCTGCTCTTGACGGCGCTCGGCTTCGGCATTGCCTATTTCTTCTACATCGTGAAGCCGGAACTTCCGGCGCAGCTCGCGGCGAGGAAGGGTCTCATCTACACCTTCCTGTATCGCAAATGGTACTTCGACGAGCTCTATGATTTCCTCTTCGTGCGGCCCGCCAAGGCGCTCGGGCGCCTGTTATGGAAATGGGGTGATGGCAAAATCATCGATGGGCTGGGGCCGGACGGCGTGGCCGCCCGCGTGCTAGATGCCACCCGCGGGGCGGTGAAGCTGCAATCGGGCTATGTCTATCACTACGCCTTCGCCATGCTGATCGGTGTGGTCGGGCTGGCGACTTGGTTCATGCTGGGGGGAAGATAAGCAATGAACCACCTTCTCTCCCTCATCACCTTCTTCCCGTTGGTTGGCGTGATCTTCATTCTGGTCACCCGCGGCAGTGAAGCCGTGCGCGCTACGTCCGCCCGCTGGGTGGCGCTGGCCGTGACCCTGATCAATGCGGCGCTCACCATCTATATGTGGAGCCAGTTCCAGGGTTCGACCTCGGCGTTCCAATTCGTGGAACGGGCGGAATGGTTCGGCGCTGGCACCGGCATCACCTATCACGTCGGCGTTGACGGCATTTCGATGCTGTTCGTGGTGCTGACCGGGTTGTTGATGCCGTTTACCATCCTGGCGAGCTGGGACTCGGTGAAGACGCGCGTGCCGGAATACATGATCGCGTTCTTGGCGCTTGAGACGCTGATGGTCGGCGTTTTCACCGCGCTCGACATCTTCCTGTTCTACGTCTTCTTCGAAGGTGGCCTGATCCCGATGTTTCTGATCATCGGCGTTTGGGGTGGCAAGCGGCGCGTCTATGCCAGCTTCAAATTCTTTCTCTACACCCTGCTCGGCTCGCTGTTCATGCTGCTGGCCATGCTGTGGATTTACTTCACCGCGGGCACGGCCGATGTTGAAACCATCATCGAGACGGTGCATTTCCCGGTTCAGGCGCAATACTTCCTGTGGTTCGCTTTCTTCGCCAGCTTCGCAGTGAAGATGCCGATGTGGCCGGTCCACACCTGGTTGCCGGATGCGCACGTGGAGGCCCCCACTGCCGGATCGGTGATCCTCGCCGCGATCCTCCTCAAGATGGGCGGCTACGGCTTCTTGCGTTTCTCGCTGCCGATGTTTGCCAGCGCGTCGGAGGCGTTTGCGCCGTTCATCTTCGTGCTCTCGATCATCGCCATCATCTACACCTCATTCGTGGCGCTGGCGCAGGAGGATATGAAAAAGCTGATCGCCTATTCCTCGGTGGCGCATATGGGCTTCGTCACCATGGGCATTTTCACCTTGACGCAGCAGGGCGTCGAAGGCGGCGTGTTCCAGATGTTGAGCCACGGCGTCGTTTCGGCTGCATTGTTCCTCTGCGTCGGCGTGATCTACGACCGCATGCACACGCGCGAGATCGCCGCTTACGGCGGGCTGGTCAACCGCATGCCGCTGTACGCCGCGTTCTTCATGGTGTTCACGCTAGCCAATATCGGCTTGCCGGGTACCAGCGGCTTTATCGGCGAGTTCCTCACCCTGTTGGGCGCTTTCCATGTCGAGACCTGGGTGGCGATCTTCGCTGCCACCGGCGTGGTCCTGTCGGCCACCTACATGCTCTATCTTTACTGGCGCGTGATTTTCGGCGATCTGGTCAAGCCGGCGCTGCAGACCATCAAAGATCTCAGCTTGCGCGAAGCCGCCATCCTGGCGCCGCTGGTGGTCGCCACCATCGTGATGGGCGTTTATCCCAAATTTGTCTTCGACATCACCGGCACCTCGGTCGCGCATTTGATCAAGCAGTATCACACCGCGGTGGCCTATGACGCCGGGGCCGTTCCAACATCGGTCAAGCTCGCGGAGCGCGCGCCATGAACATCGGGCATGATCTTCTCGTCTTGGCGCCGGAACTGATCCTGGCGATCGGCGCGATGGCCGCGCTGATGGTGGGTGCCTTCCGCGGCGACAAGGCGACCGGGCTGATCTCGGCGCTGATCGTGCTGTTGATGGTCATCGCCGGTGTGGTGACGGTGGTGGCCGAACCGGCAACCGCTTTCAACGGCGCCTTCGTGGTGGATGCTTTTTCACGCTTCACCAAGGTGCTGATCCTCGGCTCAGCGGCGCTCTGTATCGTGATGGCGCATAACTTCTTCGAAAAGGAGAAGATGGTCCATTTCGAGATGCCGATCCTGATCGGGCTCGCCACTCTCGGCATGCTGCTGATGGTCTCGGCATCGAGCTTCATCGCGCTTTATCTTGGTATGGAACTGCAAAGCCTGGCGCTGTATGTGCTCGCCGCGTTCAACCGTGACAGTGTTCGTTCGACCGAGGCGGGCCTGAAGTATTTCGTCCTCGGCGCGCTGTCGTCGGGCATGATGCTGTACGGCATTTCGCTGATCTACGGTTTCACCGGCACCACCGAATTTGCAGGCGTTGCGCAAGTGATCGCGGCCTCGGGCACCGGCATCGGGCTGATCTTTGGTCTGGTGTTCCTGATCGCGGGCCTCGCGTTCAAGATTTCCGCCGTGCCGTTCCACATGTGGGCGCCTGACGTCTATGAAGGTGCCCCGACGCCGATCACCGCTTTCTTCACCACGGCAGCCAAAGTCGCCGCCTTGGCGCTGATGATCCGCGCCGTGATGATCCCGTTCGCTCCTGCGCTGGGCGAATACCGCCAGATCATTGTGGTGGTGTCGGTGCTGTCGATGTGGCTCGGCGCCGTGGCTGCGATCGGGCAGGAGAACATCAAGCGCCTGATGGCATATTCCTCCATCGGCCACATGGGCTATGCGCTGCTTGGCCTCGCTGCGGGCACGCAGGAAGGCGTCAAGGGGATGCTGATCTACATCGCCTTTTATGCCGTCACCAATATCGGCGCTTTCGTCTGCATTCAGGCGATGCGGCGTGACGGTGAGGCGGTGGAAAACATTTCCGATCTCGCCGGCTTGGTCCGTACCCGTCCGGGTTATGCTTATGCCCTGGCGGCCATCATGTGGAGCTTGGCGGGATTGCCGCCGCTCGCAGGCATTGTCGCCAAAGTCTATGTCTTCCTCGCCGCGATGCATTCCGGCCTTGCGATTCCGGCCGTGCTAGGCGTGCTGGCAAGCTGCGTTGGTGCTTATTATTATTTGCGCGTCGCCAAAGTGATGCTGTTCGACGAACCGGCGAAACCGCTCGATGCGGGCTATGGCGGGCGCGGTATGGGCACCATTCTGGCGTTCTCGACGGCGTTTACCGTGCTCTTGATCGTGGTGCCGTGGGCGCTGGTGGCACCGGCCGCGGCGGCGGCTCAGGCCCTTCTGCCTTGAGCACTTGGCCCGTCGGTTACCGTCTTGTGGCGTTAGAGGAAGTCGACTCCACCAACGAGGAAGCGCGCCGCCGCGCTGCCGCGGGCGAGCCGGGACCGCTGTGGATCACCGCCGCGCGTCAGGTGAAGGGGCGCGGGCGCCGCGGGCGGGAATGGGTGGCGCCGGCCGGCAATCTCTCCGCCACGCTGCTGATCCGCCCGGCGCGTCCGGCGGCGGACTGCGCCCAGCTCTCGTTCGTGGCGGCACTGGCGGCGGCGGATATGCTGGCGCGGCGAGTGCCCAGCATTACCCTCAAATGGCCCAATGACGTGCTGGCAAGTGGCAAAAAAATTGCCGGGATTCTGCTGGAATCTGAAACCGCGGCCGATGGTACCGCCGCCTGGCTGGCGATCGGCATCGGCGTCAACCTGAAGGCGTTTCCGGCGGAGACTGACCTGCCGGCAACCTCCGTGGCGGAGTTGGGGCACCCGGCGCCATCGCCGCAGGACGCGCTGCTCGATCTCGCTGACGCTTTCGCGACGTGGTATGAGGCGTGGCGCGAGGCCGGGTTTCAGCCCATCCGCGATGGCTGGCTGTCGCGCGCCCACGGATTGGGCCTGCGCATTCGCGTTCGTTTGGCGCGGGAGGAACTCTCCGGCGTGTTCCGCGACATCGACGATGCCGGGGCGCTGGTTCTCGGTCTGCCGGGCGGCGTGACACGCAAGATTTCAGCGGGTGAAGTTTTTTTCTGAGGTTCTCATGCTCCTGGCCATCGACGCTGGCAACACCAACATCGTTTTCGCCGTGTGCGACGGCGAGAAGATCGTTTGCGAATGGCGTGCGGTCACCAAGACGACCCGCACGGCTGACGAATATGCGGTGCTGCTCAAGCCGCTATTCGAACTCCACGGCCTCAAGTTCGACGATATCGACGGTGCCATCATCGCGACCGTGGTGCCTGCGGCGCTGTTCGACCTGCGCCAACTGTGCCGCCGCTATCTCAATATCGATTCCGTGGTGGTGGGTGATCCGTCCGTTGATCTCGGCCTCAAGGTCGTCATGAACCGGCCGGAAGCGGTGGGGGCGGACCGTCTGGTCAACGCGGTGGCGGCGCATACGACTTATCCTGGCGCGCTGATCGTGGTCGACTTCGGCACTGCCACGACGTTCGATATTGTTGGCGCGGGCGGCGATTACGAAGGCGGTGTCATTGCGCCGGGTATCAATCTGTCGGCCGAGGCGCTGCACAAGGCGGCTGCGATGCTGCCGCGGGTAGCAATCGCGCGCACCCAGGCCGTGATCGGCAAAGACACGGTGCCCGCCATGCAATCGGGCATGTATTGGGGCTATATCGCCATGATCGAAGGCCTCGTCGTCCGTATCAAAGCGGAGTACGGCCAGCCGATGACGGTGATTGCGACCGGCGGGTTGGGGCGCGTGTTCTACCGCCAGACGCCGGCGATCGATCATTATGACCCGGACCTCACGATCCGCGGGCTGGTACAGACTTTTGCGCGGAACAAGGTAAGTTGAACGTGGTGACAGTGCTTTCGGGCATCTACCTCTCCGTCATGGCCGGGCTTGCCCCGGCCATCCACTGTCGAAATCCGTGCAAGTGGTGAAATGGATGGCCGGGTCGGAGCCCGGCCATGACGAATTGGGAAAGCAGGATTAGTGCCTCATAAACAGATTGATGACGACAACGAACTGGTTCTCCTGCCGCTCGGGGGCGCCGGCGAGATCGGGATGAATTTCAACGCCTATGGATTCGGCGCGGGCGACGAGAAGAAGTGGATCATCGTCGATTGCGGCGTCTTGTTCGGCCGTGAAGCCGCCACCCCTGGCATTGATCTCATCGTGCCTGATATCAGTTTTCTCGCCGAACGGCGCGACGACGTGCTCGGCATCATTGCCACCCACGCACATGAAGATCACATCGGCGCCATTCATCTGTTGTGGCCGATGCTGAAATGCCCGGTTTATGCGACGCCGTTCACTGCCAAACTGATCGAAGGCAAGCTCGATGAGGCCGGTCTGCTCGGCAAGACCAAGCTGAAGGTGATGCCGCCGCACGGCAAGGTAACGCTGGGACCGTTCGAGATCGAACTCGTTTCCGTCACCCATTCCATTCCCGAACCGAATGCGATTGCGATCAAAACGCCGCTCGGCACGGTGGTCCATACCGGCGACTGGAAGATCGACCCCGATCCGGTCGTCGGCAAGAAGGCCGACCTTAATCGCTTGAAGGCGCTGGGTGACGAGGGCGTCTTGGCGCTGGTCTGCGACTCCACCAATGCGCTGGTGAACGGCCATTCCGGCTCCGAAGCCGACGTAAAAAAGGGTCTCACCGATTTGATCGGAACCCTGAAGGGCCGCATCGCGGTGACGGCGTTCGCCTCCAACGTGGCGCGTCTCGACACCATCGCCAGGGCCGCCAAGGCGCACAAGCGGCAGATCGTGCTGGTGGGACGGGCCATGCACAAGATCGTGCAGGCCGCCAAGGATGTCGGTTACCTCCAGGATTTTCCGCCGATCGTCGATCAGGACGACGCCGAGGACATTCCAGCCAACAAGGTGTTGTTCATCTGTACCGGCAGCCAAGGCGAAGTGCGCGCGGCGTTACCGCGCATCGCTGCCGGCGAACATGTCGTCAAGCTCGGCCCCGGCGACACCGTGATCTTTTCCTCGCGGATCATTCCCGGCAACGAGCTGGGGATTTTCGAACTGCACAACAAGCTCGCCGCGCTCGGGGTCGAAATTTTGTCGGTGGAGGATCATTTTGTCCACGTCTCCGGCCATCCTTGCCGCGACGAACTCGCCGAGATGTACGCGCTGGTGCGGCCGAAAATCGCCGTTCCGGTGCATGGCGAACTGCGCCATTTGCATGCCCATGCCAAACTCGCCAGGTCGTTGCAGGTGCCGCAAGTCGTCATCATTGAGAACGGCCAGATGCTGAAATTGGCGCCGGGCAAAGCGGCGGTGATCGACGAAACCCCGTCAGGCCGCGTCCATCTCGACGGCAATGTGCTGGTGGGCGAAGGCCTCGGGCTGGCGCGCACCCGCCGCGCGCTGTCATTTGCCGGCTTGATCGCGATCACGGTGGTGGTGGACGAGAAAAACCGCATCGCCGCCGATCCCGGCATCATCCTGGAAGGCATTCCGGAACCGGTGCATGAGGCCGTGCGCGAAGCGGTCGATGGCGTCCTCGATCGCCACAATCCGAAAAAGGATGACGAAGGCGACTTGCGCGAAAAAGTCCGCCGCGCCGCCCGCCGCGCCGCCGAAGACGCCTGGGGCAAGAAGCCGGTGACGCGAGTGGAAGTGGTGATGGTGTAGGGGGAATTGCCATGATCGGCCGGTTGAATCATGTCGCCATCGCTACGGCGGACCTGGAAAAATCGGCGGCGGTTTATCGCGATCTCCTCGGCGCCAAGGTGTCCGAACCTCAGGCGCTTCCGGACCACGGCGTGACGGTGGTGTTTGTAGAACTCTCCAACACCAAAATCGAATTGTTGCAGCCCTTGGGCGACCAATCGCCGATTGCCGCTTATCTCGCAAAGAACCCTTCAGGCGGCGTGCATCACATCTGCTACGAAGTGGAAGACATTACCGCGGCGCGCGACACTCTTGAGGCGGCAGGGGCGCGTGTGCTCGGCGACATCAAGCTCGGCGCCCACGGCAAGCCGGTGGTCTTCCTGCACCCCAAGGATTTCATCGGCACCCTGGTTGAGCTGGAGCAGGCGTGAGGGCTCACCCCCCGCTCCCAAAACTCTGCGCGTCCATGATGATCTTGGCGACAAAGGCCAGTGCGATCACCACCACGGCGGCGTTGAGGTCCTTCCAACGTCCGGTCACGGCCTTGATCGCGACATAAGCGATGAAACCGATGCCAATGCCCGAAGCGATCGAATAGGTGAAGGGAATGGCGAGTGCGGTGAGAAGTGCGGGGGCGGCTTCGGTGAGGTCGTCCCAGTTGATCTCTTTCAAACCGCCGACCATCAGCACCGCTACGAAGATCAGCGCCGGGGCGGTGGCGTAAGCGGGAACCGCGGTCGCAACGGGTGCGAAGAACAGCGTCAGCAGGAACAGCACGCCGACCACCACGGCCGTCAGCCCAGTGCGGCCGCCAGCCTGGATACCGGCGGAGCTTTCGATATAAGCCGTCACCGGTGAGGTGCCCAGCACGGCACCCAGCATCGAGCCGACGGCGTCGGTGGTCAGCGCCCGGCGCGCATTCGGCAGCTTGCCGTCTTCGGTCAGAAGTTTGCCCTGATAAGCCACCGCAGTCAGCGTGCCCGAGGTGTCGAGCATCACCACCAACAGGAACACCAGCACCGTCGAGGCCACCACGCCTTCGGTAGTGTTGCCGGGATCAAAATGGAGTTGGAAAAAGGTTGGCGCCATTGAGGGCGGCAGTCCGGCAATGCTGTCGGGGGCGGCCCCAACGCCGAAGGCAATTGCCAGCACGGTGATTAAAAGGATGCCGATCATCACCGCTCCGATCACGCGACGGGCCGCCAGCGCGAAGATCACGATGAAGCCAAGCGCGGCCAGCAGCACCTGCGGCGAAGACAACGATCCGGCGGTGAGCAGGCTGTTGCTGCCGTTGCTGACGACGATGCCGGCTTCGCTAAGGCCGACCAACGCCAAGAAGAATCCGATACCGGCGGCAATGGCAAGCTTCAGGCTGCGGGGCAGGGCATTGATCAGCCACTCGCGCGCTGGCGTTACCGACACCAGCACGAACAACAGGCCGGAGAGGAACACACAGCCGAGCGCCAGCCGCCAATCGTAGCCCAGCGCCGGAATGACGGTGAAAGCCAGGAACGCGTTGAGACCCATGCCCGGCGCCAGAGCTACCGGCAGCTTGGCCCAGAAGCCCATCAGCAGCGTTGTCAGCGCCGAGGCCAGGCACGTCGCCACGAACACCGCGTCGCGGTCCATCCCGCCGTTCACTAAAATGTGCGGATTGACCACCACGATGTAGGCCATGGTGAGGAAGGTCGTGATCCCCGCCACCACTTCGCGCCGGACCGTGGTGCCGTGCGCCGAAAGCGCGAAATACCGCTCGAACATCGTGTTTCCCCGCCGCGAATTGCGTGACGGAACCTAAAGCCGATTTTGGGTGATTGGAAAGCCGCTGAAGCCCTGAAATGCGAAAGGCCGGGCTTGGCCCGGCCTTTCTTCCGCAGGGTCCCCCCGACGGATACCTCTCCCCGAACTTGGCCGTTCACGAGCGTTACGCGAGCCTTTTGTTCGTTTTTATATGCAGCCTCTGTAGTGGAAATTCACAGAGTTGTCACGATGCTTTGGACCAGAAATGGCCGCTTTTACAACAATATCCTGCCGCCCTGTGGCTTTGAAACCGCGCCTGCCAGCGCTGTCATTATAGTACTTCTAATATATGGCACTAGGTAACCGGTAGCAATGACGATGCCTCTAAGGCTGGCTTGACGCGAGGCGCTTTGATCCGCAGCCTCCCTGCCATGCGCATGTGGGCGGGGTTGGCAGCGGCGTTGTGCGTGATTCTCTCGGCGGCGAATGCCGAGGGAACTTGGCGCGTCACCAAAGATCACTGGTCGGCGACGGACGAGGACGGGTTCTCCCGTTTCGTGGCGGCGCTCGGCGCCTCCAATTGTTCGTCCTCGGAGAGTTGCCTGCGCGATCCGGCTAATCCGTTCCGGGCCACCGACCAGAAGTTCCTCGACATCGACACCGATTGCGCCAAATGGCCGTATCTCCTCCGCGCCTATTACGCCTGGAAAAACGGGCTGCCGTTCTCGTTCGTGGACGGCATTTCGGGTTCGGGCGACGAGAAGCACAACACCGGCAATCGCCCCACCAGCCGCCACGGCTTCATCGATCATGGCGAGGGCATCAACGGCCCCTGGGCGGTGCGCGACGTGATCGAGACGGTCTCCTCGGCCACCTATCGCAGCGACGTGACGCTGGAGCACGGCGTGCTGTCGGATTTCTACACACCTGCGATCGCGCCCGGATCGATCCGCCCCGGCACCGTGATCTACGACACCAATGCGCATGTCGGCATTGTTTATAAGGTGGATGCCGACGGGCGCATCTATTACATGGACGCCCATCCCGACTTCACCATCACCCGCAGCGTCTACGGCGCCCAATTTGGCCAGAGTACGCTCAAACTTGGTGGCGGCCTCAAGAACTGGCGGCCGCAACGTTTGAAGGGTGGGCACGACGACGGCAAGGGCCACCTGATTGGCGGCCATATTGTGCTGGCGGGCAATGACGAAATCGCGGATTTTTCGCTGGTGCAATATGTCGGCACCGAACCGAACCCGTCGCAAAGCCCGAAGAAGGCGCGCTACGTTTATGACGGCGAGGAGATGGGGCTCTACACCTATGTGCGCACCGCGATGAGCGGCGGCAAGACCACCTACAATCCGTTGCACGAACTGCGCATCTCGATGAAAAACCTGTGCCGCGATGTGAAAGACCGCGCCAACACGGTGAACCTCGCGATCTCCGAGGGCATCCAGAACAAGCCGCACCCCTCCAGCCTGCCGGAGAACATCTTCGATGCTTGGGGCGATTGGGAGGCCTACGCCACCCCGGCCCGCGATGCCCGTCTGCGCGAAGGCTTTGCCCAATTCTATGCGCACATGGCCGGGATGATCGAGTTGTGGGTCAAGCGCGATCCGCGCATCGCTTATGAAGGCACCGATCTGCGCGCCGATTTGCTGGCGGCCTACGACGCACAAGCCAAAGCGTGCGATCTCACTTATTTGAGTTCCGACAAACACCCAGTGCCGCTCCATCTCGGCGACGTGGCGACGCGGGTTTATGCCATCAGTTACGATCCCTTCGACTGTATCGAACTGCGCTGGGGCGCGGCCGGCGCCGAGCGTGAGAGCTGCAGCCAAGGCGACAAGAAGATGCGCTGGTACACGGCGCAACAGCGCTTCCGTCAGATGAGCAGCCGCGATTTCTTCGCTGGCTACGGCCTCGACGACCTCGAACGCAAAGCCGCCAAGCCGCTCGCCCCGCCGCCGCCCGTGGATGTCCACACCCTGATCGCCAACATGCCTTATCAGGTGCCGCTGGAACCGATGCGACCGGTGGGGCGGTAAGACCAGCCCGGCGGCGAAAACGCCAATGATAACAAGCCCCCACATCCAACGCGCCGCTGATGTATATACATGTATTTACATTCAGCCTTAGCCAGGATAATCTGGCGTGAAATCGGCGAGGTCCGCCATGGATAAAAACAGCACAACCAAAACGGCCACGACGCGCGTCTTCAAGTCGGGCAACAGTCAGGCCGTGCGCATTCCGGCCGATATGGCGTTCGAGCGAACCGACGTCGAGTTCACAATCACTCGCACTGGCGACGTGATCACGCTCCGCCCGGCACTGGCACGTCAGAGCATCGAAGAGATGTTCGCGATACTGCGGGCATTGCCGCCCGAGTCGAAGTTCGGTCCAATCGAGCGTACCCAAACGCGCGATACGGAGTGGGATCGTTAGCTTGGGCTATCTCCTCGACACCAACGTCCTTATTGAAATCGATAACCAGAACGAACGCGTGGCAGCGCGGTTCACGGACAATGCCGCAACATCCTGCATGTCTGTTCTTAACTTGGTTGAGTTGGAACGCGGGATCGCGCTCGTTCCGGCACTGACTGAGATGCGGCGGAAACGGTTAGCGACGCTGTTGGCGGTCCTGCCCGTTTTGGCATTTGGCAAAGAAGCCGCGGCTGCCTATGGCAAAATCATTGCCCAAATCGGCTGGAATAGGGTCCGCGATTTTGACCGCATGATCGCGGCCCACGCCATCGCGGCTGATTGCACGCTCGTCACCGCTAATGTTGCCGATTTTCGCGATGTTCCGGGTCTTCAGATCGAGAATTGGGCCGAATAGGCGCTGAAACGCCCATTTGCCCCCGGCGCCGGGGCCGCTTATGAAGGGGTCTTCCGTTCGTCCGACTTATCCCCAGGATATCCACAATGCGCCTTTCCCGCTTCTTTCTCCCCGTCCTCAAGGAAACGCCCGCCGAGGCGCAGATCGTCTCGCACCGGCTGATGCTACGCACCGGCATGGTCCGGCAGGAAGCGGCGGGCATTTACGCCTGGTTGCCGCTCGGCCACCGGGTCCTGCGCCGCATCCAGCAGATCGTGCGCGAGGAAATGGACCGCGCCGGGGCGGTGGAAATCCTGATGCCGACGCTGCAATCCTCCGACCTCTGGCGCGAGAGCGGCCGCTATGACGCTTACGGCCCCGAGATGCTGCGCATCACCGATCGCCACGACCGCGAGCTGCTTTACGGGCCGACCAACGAAGAGATGGTGACCGACATCTTCCGCGCCTATGTGAAATCGTATAAGGCGCTGCCGCTCAACCTTTATCACACCCAGTGGAAATTCCGCGACGAAGTCCGCCCGCGCTTCGGCGTCATGCGCGGCCGCGAATTCCTGATGAAGGATGCTTACAGTTTCGACATCGACAAAGAGGCGGCGCGCCGCTCCTATAATAGAATGTATGTCGCGTACTTGCGCGCCTTCGACCGCATGGGGCTCGTCGCCATTCCGATGCGTGCCGACACCGGCCCGATCGGTGGCGATCTTTCCCACGAATTCCATGTCTTGGCCGAGACCGGCGAAAGCCAGGTGTTCCTCGACAAAAATCTGCTCGATATGCCGATCCCGCCCGCTGACACCGATTTCGATGGCGATCTCGCACCCATCGTGCAAGCCCGCTCGGCAATGTATGCCGCCACCAGCGACGTGCATGATCAGGCCCGTTTTGAAGCCGAAGTGCCGGAAGAGCGCCGCATGTCGACCCGCGGCATCGAAGTCGGCCAGATCTTCTATTTCGGCACCAAATATTCCGCGCCGATGAAGGCCAATGTCACCGGCCCCGACGGCAAGGATGTGCCAGTGGAAATGGGTTCTTATGGTATCGGCGTGTCGCGCCTCTTGGGCGCCATCATCGAAGCCAGTCACGACGACGCCGGCATCATCTGGCCCGAGCCGGTGGCGCCGTTCGACATCGCGCTGATCAATCTGAAAAACGGTGATGCCAAGACGGATGCGGCTTGTGCCGATCTCTATGCCAAGCTGGAGAAGGCGGGCAAAGAGGTGCTTTACGACGACCGCAACGAACGCCCCGGCGCCAAATTCGCCACCGCCGAGCTGATCGGCATTCCGTGGCAAGTGGTGATCGGCCCGCGCGGGGTCGAGAAGGGCGTCGTGGAAGTGAAGAACCGCAAGACCGGTATCAAGGAAGACCTGTCGGCCGAAGCGGTCATAAACCGATTTGCGAAGTAGGCAGCCATGAAATCCTTCCGCCCCTTTGCTCCGTTTGAATGGATGTTGGCGTGGCGGTATTTGCGCGCCAAGCGGGCGGAAAGTTTCATTTCGATCATCTCGATCATATCGCTGGTTGGCATCGCGCTCGGCGTGGCGACGCTGATCATCGTGATGGCGGTGATGAACGGCTTCCGCAGCGATCTGATGGGCCGCATCCTTGGCCTCAACGGGCACATCATGGTGCAGGCCTATGCCGGCCAACCGATCGCCGATTACGATGCGATGGCAGCGCGCATCGCCAAGGTTCCGGGCGTGGTGCATGTGGCGCCGCTGGTGCAGGATTTTGCGGCGGTGGATGCCAACGGGGTTCCTTCCGGCGTGCAGGTTCGCGGCATGCGGCGCGCGGATGTGGAAGCACTCGGTATGGTGTCGAAATCGCTCAGTCCTGCGGCTCTGCGCGCGTATGGCGAAGGGACCGTGCTGGTCGGTGTTCGGCTGGCACAAGCCTCAGGCCTGCGGCCCGGCGACGATTTGAAGGTGCTCGGCCTGCACGGCGACGTCACCCCCTTCGGTACCATGCCGCGCCAGAAGGCCTATACGGTCGCTGGTCTCTTCAATATCGGTATGAGTGAATACGACCGCAGCATCGTGTTCATGCCGCTTGCCGAAGCGCAAGCGTTCTTCAACTATGGCGATGCGGTACCGTACCTCGAAGTGATGATCGCCGATCCGGACAAGGTCGATGGTATTGCTCCGGCCGTGCAGAAGGCGGTGGGGGATGGGGCACGGGTGCTCACTTGGCGTGAGACGCAGTCCACTTTGTTCAATGCTGTGGAAGTGGAGCGCACCGTCATGGCGCTGATCCTGACGCTGATCGTGGTGGTGGCGGCCCTGAACATCGTCTCCGGCCTTTACATGCTGGTAAAGGACAAATCGGCTGACATCGCGATCCTCAGGACCATGGGCGCCACCCGTGGTGCGGTGATGCGGGTGTTCATGATCTCCGGTATGAGCATTGGTGTCAGCGGTACCTTCATCGGGTTCCTGATCGGCGTGTTGTTCTGCAACAACATCGAGGCCGTGCGTCAACTTCTGATGAAGCTCACCGGCACCACTTTGTTCAATCCGGAAATCTATTTCCTTAGCCAGATGCCCGCCAAGATGGACCCGGTGGAAGTTCTGGTGGTCGTCCTGGTGGCGTTGGTCCTCAGCTTCCTGGCGACGCTGTACCCGGCGTGGCGGGCGGCAAGGCTCGATCCGGTGGAGGCGCTGCGCTATGAGTGATGCAACGATAGAGGCCGCGCTCCGCTTTGAAAACGTGGTGCGCACGTTCCGCGAAGGCACCGCCGGTCAGCTCGAAATCTTCCGCGATGCCTCCGCTGCGCTGATGCCGGGCGAGATCGTCGCTTTGGTCGGGCCGTCGGGGTCGGGCAAGTCGTCACTTCTGCATATCGCGGGTCTCTTGGAGGCGCCGACTTCGGGCGACATTTTGATCAGCGGCCAATACGTGGCCGCGATGAGCGACGATGAACGCACCCGTATCCGCCGCGAGACCATCGGCTTCGTTTATCAGGCCCATCATTTGTTGCCGGAATTCAGCGCGCTCGAAAACGTCGCGCTCCCGCTGATGATCGCCGGCGTGAAGAAAAAGGACGCCAAAGACGAAGCCGCGCGCTTGCTCACCACGATGGGTCTCGAAACCCGTCTCGATCACCGTCCGGCGCAGCTTTCGGGCGGCGAGCAGCAGCGCGTCGCCATCGCCCGGGCGCTCGCCAACAAGCCGCGCATCCTTCTCGCTGACGAACCGACCGGAAATCTCGATCCTAAGACCGCGGCGGGTGTGTTCGATGCGCTGGTCGCCTTGGTACGTTTGGAAGGCGTTGCGGCGCTGATCGCCACCCATAATTTGCAACTCGCTGCTAAAATGGACCGCGCCCTGGTGCTGCACGAAGGCCGTTTGCTCGATGCGGGCAAGCTGGGGACGCAAGCGGCATCGTAGTCACTGTGTCATGGCCCGCCACCGCGGGCCATCCAGTTGACGCCGGCACACCGTTGAAGGTTTGAACCGATCATATTCTCCTATAATTGAATCAGGCTTCACCTGGATGGCCCGCAGTGGCGGACCATGACATGTTTGGTATGTTGCATTGATCAGGAGATGCTCATGTCAGACACTTGGAATGCCGTCGATGCTTACTTAGCGGAAACCGTCATCAAGCCCGACCCGTCCTACAAGGCGGTGTATGATGCCAGCGTCGTCGCCGGACTTCCCGACATTGCGGTGAGCGCGGCCGAGGGCAAGCAGCTTCACCTGATGGCAAAGATGAGCGGCGCCAGACGCATTCTCGAAATCGGCACGCTCGGCGGCTATTCGACATTGTGGCTGGCGCGCGCACTGCCGCCGGATGGCAAGCTCATCACCCTCGAATACAGCCCCAAACACGCCGAGGTGGCGCGCGCCAACCTCGCGAAGGCGGGCGTCGGGAACCGCGTCGAGGTCAAGGTGGGGGCCGCGCTTGACACGCTGCCAGCGCTGCAAGGCCCGTTCGATTTCTTCTTTATCGATGCCAACAAGGACGGTTATCCCGATTACTTCCGCTGGGCGGTAAAGCTGTCGCGCCCCGGCAGCGTGATCGTGGCCGACAACATGGTTCGCCAAGGTACGGTGACCGACGCGGCCTCGTCCGACCCGGCGGTGCAGGGGGTGCGCCATATGCTGGACGCCGTCGCCGCCGAGCCGCGCGTCGAGGCGAGCGTGATCCAGACCGTCGGCAGCCGCGGCTATGACGGCTATCTCGTGGCGGTGGTGACAGGGTAGCGTCTGGCGCAGAGGTTGAGCTTGACAGCTATGTTACCTTCCGGCGCTGTCTGGAAGGACCTTTGCCGTGTCACCGATAACTTTGCTTTTGTCGCTGTTTGCCGTTGATTTCCTGTGTGCGGCGACGCCTGGACCGGCCTTTGTCGGAATTTCCCAGATCGCCGCTCGTTACGGCGCGCGTTCGGGGCTGGTGGCAACCGGCGGCTTGCTCGTCTCGGCCTGGATTTATTGTGCCGTGGTTCTGTCCGGCCTGACGATCCTGTTTCGCATCGCGCCCTGGCTTTATTTGGTGCTGAAGGTGGCGGGCGGGGGCTATCTCATCTGGATCGGCATCCAGTTCCTACGCGCCGGCAAGTCGCCCGAGACCGCCCGCGAAACTCGCGCCGCAGCGCTGTCGGATTCCGTGAGCGCCCGCAACGGCCTGTTGATCGGCCTCACCAACCCCAAGGCCATGGTCTATTTCGGCTCGATCTTCACGCTGTTCCTGAAACCCGGCGCGCCGCTGTGGCTCGACTTTGGCGCGGTCGGCATCGTCACCTTCGACGTCACAGTCTGGTACAGCTTCGTCGCGCTGTTGTTCTCCCGCCCGCAGGTGCGCCGCAGCTATGAGCGCTTCGGCCACTGGATCGAGCGTTTTGCTGGCGCCGCCATGGTCGCTTTTGGCCTCAGATTGGTTCTTTCCAAGGATTAGCTCGTACTCCGATGCGCAAAACTCGGCGTTATTGGTCACCTTTTGTTCTTGACAGAACATATGGCGAACAATAATCTGTGCACAACGTTGTGGACAGACGGTTGATAACCCCCGGGAGGCGATAATGGCTTGGTTCAAGGACGCCGTGGCAGGCATTGGTTTGATTGTCTTTTTCGCTTCCAGCTTTTTCCTGGTGAGCGCCGCTCAGTCGCTTCTGATCGTCGGTTGATATTTCGCGCGTTGCTGTGGATGGAACCTCAAATGGTCTTCTGGCCGTGACCTGCAAGCCATAAACCTATCGGGTGCATAGAGAGCAAACCATGACAGGAGCGGCAGTGCGGCAGGACGTCGTTCCCCCCACCTCGGCCGAACTGCATGCCGCCCTCGGCAAGAGCACCTCGGCTTGGCCGCAGATCGTCAGTGGGTTGGAGGAACTTTACGGCCCTCTGACCCTGGAATGGCACCCGTCTGATCTGGCTTTTGGTCGCCTGTGCCTGGTCCGCCACCAGGATCGCATTCTGGTCTATCTGATCCCGATGGCCGGGCAGCTCTTGGTCGGGGTGGTTTTGGGCGGTTACGCCTATCACTTGGCGATGGGCTCCAGCCTGCGCCCGGCGATCAAGCAGATGTTGGCGGACACCAAGCCAAACGGCGAGGGGCGGGGCATCCGTTTTGTCGTGAAGACCGAAGCCGACATCGCCGAAGTCCTCACCCTGGTCGAATGCATCGTGGCGGCGGAGGCGTAGGCAGTGGCTGAGGCAAGGAAACCGGCCGGGTTTGTCCATCTTCGGGTGAAGAGCGCCTATTCGCTGATCGAAGGTGCCATCCGTCCCAAGGAACTCGCCAAGCTCTGCGTCGAGAACGCCATGCCGGCGGTCGCCGTCACCGACGTCAACAACCTGTTCGGTGTGTTCGATTGGACCGACGTGGTGATCAAGGCAGGCGTGCAGCCGATCGTCGGGTGCATGTTGGCGGTCGAACTGACCGGCGCCCAGACGCTCGGCTCTAAGCCCAAGCCGCCGTACTTACCGATCTATGTGCAGAACGAGAAGGGCTATCTCAATCTCTGCAAGCTGCTGTCGGCCGCTTATCTCGAAGTCGATCCCGGCGACTGGCCGCATGTGCCGGCAGCAACGCTGGCCAAATACAGCGAAGGCATTATCGCGATCACCGGCGGTCCCGGTGGGCCGCTCAACAAGCTGGTGGAATCCGGCCAGATGGACGCGGCGGAAGCCGTGCTCGACAAGCTGTCGGACATCTTCCCCAACCGGCTTTATGTCGAATTGCAGCGCCACGGCCTGCCGGAGGAACGCGCCGCCGAAAACGGGTTGATCGATTTCGCTTACGCTAAGCGCTTACCGCTGGTCGCCACCAACGACGTGCATTTCGGCAAAGAAGATATGTACGAGGCGCACGATGCGTTGCTGTGCATTGCTGATGCCACCTATGTGTCGGTGGAAGATCGCCGCCGGGTGACGCGTGAGCATCGCTTCAAGTCCGCGGCCGAGATGGCGGCGCAATTTGCCGATCTGCCGGAAGCCATTGCCAACACGCTCGAGATCGCGCGCCGCTGCGCCGCCAAGCCGATCAAGCGTCATCCGCTGCTGCCGATTTTCGTTCCGGCGTCGGGGCTTTCCGCCGAAGAGGAATTGAAGGCGCAAGCCGAAGCGGGTCTCGAACGCCGTCTTGCCAAGCACGGGCTTTATGCCGACCGCAAGGTCTATGACGAACGTCTCGCCTACGAACTCGACATCATTATAAAAATGAAGTTCCCCGGCTACTTCTTAATCGTGTCGGACTTCATGAAGTGGACGCGCGGGCAGGGCATTCCGGTCGGCGTTCGCGGATCGGGCGCGGCGTCGTTGGTGGCGTGGTCGCTCGACATCACCAACCTTGATCCCTTGCGCTTTGGTCTGTTCTTCGAGCGCTTCCTCAACCCGGAACGCATCTCGATGCCGGACTTCGACATCGACTTTTGTCAGGAGCGGCGCGACGAGGTCGTGCATTACGTGCGCGACAAATACGGCCACGACAAGGTCGGTCATATTCTGGCGCTCGGCTCGCTCCAGGCGCGTGCCGCGGTGCGCGATGTCGGTCGTGTCTTGCAAATGCCGCTTGGTTTGGTCGACCGCATCGCCAAGCTGATCCCCGGCCAGCCCGGCAAGCACATCACCATCGACGAAGCGATCGAGGGCGAACCGCGGCTGCAACAGATCGCCGAACAGGAGCCAATCGCCGAACGCCTGTTTTCCATCGCCAAGAAAGTGGAAGGGCTTTACCGCAACGTTTCCACCCATCCGGCCGGCGTCATCATCGGCGACCGCCCGCTCGATGAACTGCTGCCGCTTTATTTGGATCCGCGTTCCGACGTGCCGGTGGCGCAGTTCGATTACAAGGGTTCGGAAAAATCAGGTCTGGTGAAGTTCGACTTTCTCGGCCTCAAAACCCTGACGGTGATCGCCAAGGCGCAAGACCTGATCCGCAAGCGTGGCATCGAACTCGACACCCAGTCGATCGATTTCACCGACAAGCCGACCTTCGAGATGCTGGCGAAGGGCGACAGCGTCGGCGTGTTCCAGCTTGAATCGACGGGCATGCGCGATCTGATGCGCAAGATGAAGCCCGACCACATCAACGATCTTGTGGCGCTTGTGGCGCTCTATCGCCCGGGTCCGATGGATTCGATCCCGAAATACATCGCGGTCAAGAACGGCCGCGAACAGCCGGAGTATCTGCATCCCAAGCTCGAGCCGATCCTGAAAGAAACCTACGGCGTGATGACGTATCAGGAAGACGTCATGCACATCGCCCAGGAGCTGGCCGGCTACACCATGGGCCAAGCCGACAATCTGCGCCGCGCCATGGGCAAGAAGATCGTCGCGGAAATGGTCAAGGAGCGCGAACGCTTCTTGAAAGGCGCGTCCGAGCGCGGCGTACTTCCCGCCGTGGCCGAGCAGATTTTCGATCAGGCCGCCAAGTTCGCCGGTTATGGCTTCAACAAAGGCCACGCCGCGGCTTATGCCCAGGTCGCCTATCAGACGGCGTATTTGAAGGCGAATTATCCGGTCGAATTCCTCGCTGCCTCGATGACCCTCGACATCGGCAACACCGACCGGCTCAACGTTTTCCGCCAGGAAGCGCAGCGTCTCGGCATCAAAGTGCTGCCGCCCGACGTCAACCGCTCAACGGCCGTGTTCTCGGTCGATGCCGAGAAGAAGGAAATCTATTACGCGCTGGCGGCGGTGAAAGGCGTTGGCCGTCAGGCGATGGATCATCTGGTCGAGGTGCGCAATGAGGGCGGCCGCTTCAAATCGCTGGCCGATTTTGCCTCCCGCATCGATCCCAAACAGATCAACAAGCGCGTGTTCGAAAATCTGGTGCGCGCTGGGGCGTTCGACGGCCTGGGCAAGAACCGCCGCCAGATGGTGGAGGGTGCCGACGTCATCCTTGCCGCCGCCCAAGCCGCGGCAAGCGAGCGCGACAGCGGACAAGTTAGCCTGTTCGGCAGCGGGCCGTCCAAGGCCGAGCTGCGCTTGCCGTCCGTCGCCGATTGGCCGCCGCATGAGCGTCTGGGCGAAGAATTCGGCGCCATGGGCTTCTATCTATCGGGCCATCCGCTGGATCAGTACGCGGTCGCGCTGAAGCGCTTGCAGGCGGTGACCTACGCCGAAGTGCTGGAGGACCGTCGCAGCGCCTCGACGCCGATTTTGGCGGGCACGGTGATCAAGAAGTCGGAGCGTCGCGGCAAGAACGATCAGATGTACGCCTTCGTGTCGTTCTCCGATCCCACCGGCATGTACGAGGTGATGTTCTTCTCCGAAGTGCTGGCCGCCTCACGCCATTTGCTCGATGCCGGCACGTCGGTGCTGATCAAGCTGGTGGCAACCTGGGAAGGCGAGGAGCTGAAGCTGCGCGCCACCTGGGTGAAGGACCTCGACACCGAAGCCGTACACGCGGGCGAAGGTCTGCGTCTGCACGTGAGCGACGCCGCGGCCATTTCCGGCATCGCCGCGCAACTGCGCACCCCTGGCAAAGGTGTGATCACGCTGGTGGTGCCCGGCGGCGCTGGCGAGGAAGTCGAAATCGCCCTGCCCAAACGCCACCAGGTCACCACTGCCCTGAAAGACACCCTGCGCGTCATCCCGGGCGTAGCGGAAGTGGAGTCGGTCTAGCCCATCTTGCATCCCGGCTGACCGGCAGGCGGTTTTACGACCGAATGCGGAGTTTCGTGCGCCAAAACCGGCCCCACGGGCCCAGTTGCGGGAAATATTCCTGCGCTCAGGCGTCGCCGGGGGTGTAAGTTCTTGTTTTTCCATGCTTCTGGCGCCAGAACGTTGGCGTCCGCCCCTTGCCCCGGGCCCTTTCACCCCCTATAACCCGCGCCATTCCGCGCGCGAGGTTGGGTCTCGGGGGGTGTTCCCTCGTCCCCGTCCGGTGCTGGTTCCCAAAGGAGCGTCCGCGAGAGCGGGAGCGACCAACAAAGAATCGGTAACTCCTCGCGTTAGGTTCAACCGGAAAAGGAGACTTTTTCCATGGCACTGCCAGATTTCACCATGCGCCAACTCCTGGAGTCGGGCGCGCATTTCGGCCATCGTCAACAGCGTTGGAATCCGAAGATGGCGCCGTTCCTCTATGGCTCGCGCAACGACATTCACATCATCGACCTGACCCAGACCGTTCCCTTGCTGGCCCAGGCGCTCAAGACGCTGCGCGATGTGGCGGCCGGTGGCGGACGTATCCTGTTCGTCGGCACCAAGCGCCAAGCGTCGGAGCCGATTGCGGCGGCGGCCAAGCGCTGCGCCCAGTATTACGTCAATCACCGCTGGCTCGGCGGCACGCTGACCAACTGGCAGACGATTTCGAACTCGATCAAGCGCCTGCGCATGATCGAAGAGACGCTGGGGTCCGGCCAGGCTTCGGGCCGCACCAAGAAAGAACTCCTCGGCATGCTGCGTGAGCGCGACAAGCTCGAACGCTCGCTCGGCGGCATCAAGGAAATGGGCGGTCTGCCGAACATGTTGTTTGTGGTCGACACCAACAAGGAAAGCATCGCCATCCAGGAAGCCAAGAAGCTCGGTATTCCGGTGACGGCGATTCTCGACTCCAATTGTGATCCGGACGGCATTGCCTATCCGATCCCGGGCAATGACGACGCGGCGCGCGCGATTGCGCTCTATTGCGATCTGGTCGCCCGTGCGGTGATCGACGGTTTGTCGGCAAGCCAGATTGATGCCGGCATCGACACCGGCGCGGCGGAAGAGCTGCCCGATGTGGCTCCGGCGCCGGTCGTTGAAGGCGAAGCGCCTGCCGCCCCGGCGGTATAATTTTTACGGAGAGAAACGATGGCGGAAATCACCGCATCATTGGTGAAGGTCCTGCGCGAACAAACCGGCGCAGGCATGATGGAGTGCAAGAAGGCGCTGACGGCGACGAACGGCGACGTTGCTGCGGCCGAAGACTGGCTGCGCAAGAGCGGCGCTCTCAAGGCCGCGAAGAAGTCCACGCGCACGGCTGCGGAAGGCCTGATCGGCCTTGCGGTCGAAGGCGGCAAGGGCGTTGCGGTGGAAGTTAATGCTGAAACCGACTTCGTTGCCCGCAACGAAGAGTTCAAGGCGTTCGTGACCAACACGGCCAAGCTCGCACTGACTCACAGCGAAAACCTCGACGCGTTGCTCGCCGCTAAGCTCGGTGCGGCGTCGGTCAAGGACACGCTGACCGCCCTGATCGCCAAGATCGGCGAGAACATGAATGTGCGCCGCGTCGCGTTGGTTTCGGCCGATGTGGTCGCTTCTTACGTCCATAACGCCGCCGGGCCGGACCTCGGCAAGATCGGCGTCCTGGTCGCTTTGAAGTCGTCCGCCGACAAGGAAAAGCTCGCCGTTCTCGGCAAGCAGCTTGCGATGCACATCGCGGCCGCCGCGCCGATCGCGCTCAACCCGGCCGCCATTCCGGCCGACGTTCTGGCGCACGAAAAGTCGGTGCAGGCCGAAATTATCGCCAAGAAGGCGGTCGGCAAGCCGGCCAACATCGTCGAGAAGATGCTCGAAGGCTCCTTGCGCAAGTACTTCGAGGAAGTCACGCTGCTGGAGCAGGTCTTTGTGATCGACCAAACCTCGAAGATCTCGGCCGTGCTCGAAAAGGCTGGCAAGGATTTTGGCGCGCCAGTCGAGATCGCCTCGTTCCTGCGCTTCCAGGTGGGCGAAGGCATTGAAAAGCGTGCCGACGACTTCGCCGACGAAGTCGCCAAGATGGCCGGTCATTAGGAAGGCAAGAGAGCCATGTCAGCGCCGATCTACCGCCGCGTACTGTTGAAAGTGTCGGGTGAGGCGCTGATGGGCTCCCAGCCCTTCGGCATCGATATTGCCACGGTTGACCGTATCGTGGCCGATGTACGCGATGCGATCCTCGCCGGCACTCAGGTGTGCATGGTGGTTGGCGGCGGCAATATCTTCCGTGGTGTGTCGGCGGCCGCCGAAGGTATCGACCGTGCCCAGGCCGACTACATGGGCATGCTGGCGACCGTGATGAACGCGCTCGCCTTGCAGGCCGCGCTCGAACGGGCGGGGCTGGAAAGCCGGGTGCAATCGGCGATCCCGATGCCAACGGTGTGCGAGCCCTTCATCCGCCGCCGGGCCGAACGGCATCTCGACAAGGGCCGGGTGGTGATCTTCGCCGCCGGTACCGGCAATCCGTTCTTTACCACCGATACGGCGGCGGCCCTCCGGGCGGCGGAAATGAAATGCGACGCACTGCTTAAGGGAACCAAGGTCGACGGCGTCTACAGCGCCGACCCGGTCAAGGTGAAGGACGCCGTCCGCTACGACACGTTGACCTATCAAGACGTGTTGTCGCGCGATTTGAAGGTGATGGACGCTTCTGCGGTCAGTCTTTCGCGTGAAAACAAGATTCCGATTGTTGTATTCTCGATTCATGATCGTGGTGCGCTTGCCGCGGTGTTACGAGGCGAGGGGCGGGCGACGGTCGTCAGGGAAAGCGCATAGGAGGCACATATGGCCGAAACCTACAGCAAAGACGAAACCGACCGCCGCATGCAGGCGGCCGTCGCGGCAGCGAAGCAGGATTTTTCCGGTCTTCGCACGGGTCGCGCTTCACCGCATCTGCTCGACACCGTGAACGTGGAAGCGTACGGCCAGAAGATGCACATCAGCCAGCTTGGCACCATCTCGACCCCCGAACCGCGTCTTCTGACGCTGCAGGTGTGGGACAAGAGCATGGTTAAGCATGTCGACAAGGCCATCCGCGACAGTGGTCTCGGCCTCAATCCGCAGGTCGATGGCCAGTTGCTGCGCATTCCAATTCCGCCGCTCAACGAAGAACGCCGCAAGGAACTGGTCAAGCACGCCCACAAGAGCGCCGAAGCCGGCCGCATTTCCATCCGCAATATCCGCCGCGATGGCATGGAACTGCTGAAGAAGCTCGAAAAAGACCACAAAATCAGCCAGGACGACCAGCATAAACACGGCGAGGAGTTGCAGAAGCTGACCGACGTGCGCATCAAGGAAGTCGATGACGCGCTGGCGGCCAAGGAAAAGGAGATCATGCAGGTCTGACGCGCGGTAGTTGCTCTACAACGCGTTAGAGTCCAGCATGAGTGTTCGTAATCGCGCTTGGGACGGGGCAGGGATCAGGAAATGGCTGCTCAGCAGCATAAGGAAACCCTCCCGCGGCATGTCGCCATCATCATGGACGGCAACGGCCGTTGGGCGCGCAAGCGCCATCTGCCGCGTCAGGCCGGTCACGTCGCTGGTGTGAATGCGGTGCGCGAAGTTGTACGCGCCGCCATCGACGCCGGCCTCGAAGCGCTGACGCTCTATGCCTTTTCCTCCGAGAACTGGAAGCGTCCGGCGATAGAGGTGGGGGCCTTGATGGGCTTGTTCCGCCTCTATTTCCGCAACGACATCCACGAGATCGCCGAGCTCGGCGCCCGGGTACGGATCATCGGCAATCGTACCCGCGTCGATCCCGACATCCGCAAGATGATCGAGGAATCCGAGCACCAGACTGCCGGTAACACCGGCATGAACCTGATTTTCGCCTTTGACTACGGTGGCCAAGAAGAGATTGTCGCGGCGGTGCGCGAACTGGCCCGGGCCGCCAAGGAAGGCCGCCTCGATCCCGAGACCATCACGCCGGAACTGGTGTCGTCGCGCCTGTTCACGAACGGCCTGCCGGAACCCGATCTCGTCATCCGTACCTCGGGCGAGCGGCGGCTCTCGAATTTCCTGTTGTG
This sequence comes from Alphaproteobacteria bacterium UBA1301, assembly GCA_002307725.1. Taxonomy (GTDB): domain Bacteria; phylum Pseudomonadota; class Alphaproteobacteria; order Micropepsales; family Micropepsaceae; genus Rhizomicrobium. The sequence goes on from DBUB01000010.1 coordinate 476,319, forward strand.
GCAGTCGGCGTATGCCGAACTGTTGTTTGTCGATACTCTTTGGCCCGATTTTGGCCGCGCGGAGTTCATGGACGCCCTCGAGCAGTTCACGCAACGCGAGCGCCGGTTCGGAGCCTTGCCGGAAGCGGTGGCGTGAAGAAGAACGGCGACAGCGAGGCGATGGCTCCGGGCCTCAAGGCGGTCAAGTTCTCCCGCGACTGGATCACCCGTCCGTTCTTTGCCGTTGTGCTGGGAGCGGCGGTGCTTTTCGCCATCTTCAAGGGCAAGCCCTATCTCGAAATTGTCGCCGCTGTCGCGGTTATGTTGGCCGCGCGCGAATGGCATCGCCTGGTCGGCAGAGGCCGCTATAGCGCTGAGTTGATCGCCTCGGTGATCGTGCTGTGGACGTCCCTCGGCGCCTTCATCGTCTGGCCGCACGATCATCTGTTGCCGCTGCTCCTGCTCGTTGCGGGGACGGCGCTGGTCTTCACCGTCGCGCTGCTGCGCCACAACAATCCGGTCTGGCAGGCGGCAGGGGTCGCCTATCTCGGCTTGCCGGCGCTGGCAGTCATCGCGCTGCGCGATTTCACGCCGCACGGCGAATGGGTGCTGGTTGGCCTGTTCCTGATCGTCTGGGCCACCGACACCGGTGCTTTGTTTGCTGGCAACCTGATTGGCGGTCCAAGGTTGGCGCCCGTGTTGTCACCCAACAAAACCTGGGCCGGTTTTATCGGCGGCATGATCTCGGCCGCCGTGATCGAAGCAATTTTCCTCCTGATCCTGGGCGGACACGCCGTTTTGGGAGCGGTGCTCGGCGGCGGCATGGCGGTGATCGCCCATCTCGGTGACCTGTTCGAGTCCTGGGCTAAGCGTTGTTTTCACGTTAAGGACTCCGGCTCGATGATTCCCGGGCACGGGGGTGTGCTCGATCGCATTGATTCAACCCTGGCCACATTGGTGGTCTTGGCCGTGCTTGTGCTGATGCTCAAGCTCGATCCACTGTTCGGAGCGTTTTCATGAGAGCGGCAGCACGGCGTTGGGATGAGGAAACTCCGGAGTTGGGGCTGGTTCTGGCCCGCACGGTGACCGTGCTGGGTTCAACCGGTTCGATTGGCGTTTCGACGCTGGATGTCATCCGCCACGCGCGTGCGAAATATGGCGCAGACGCGTTCCGGATCGAAGCCCTCACGGCGAATAGCAATGTCGACAAGCTGATCGAGCAGGCCAAGGCGGTCCGGCCCAAGCTCGCCGTGATCAACGACGAATCCAAATACGACGCGCTGAAAGCGGGTCTGTCCGGCACCGGTATCGAGACCGCAGCCGGGCGCAAGGCCGTGATCGGGGCCGCGAGCCGTCCCTCTGATGTCGTGATGGTGGCGATCATGGGCGCGGCAGCGCTCGAACCGGCGCTGGCAGCGGTGGCGCGCGACGCCATCGTGGCGCTCGCCAACAAAGAATGCATTGTGGCGGCGGGAACCGTGTTCCACCGCGCCCTGGCGGCCTCCAAGGCGAAGATTGTACCGGTCGATTCCGAACACAATGCGGTGTTCCAATGTCTTTCCGCCGCTGATCCCGAAGAGATCGCAAAGGTCACGTTGACCGCTTCCGGCGGTCCGTTCCGCACCTGGTCGCTCGATCAGATGCGCGCCGCCACGCCGGCGCAGGCTGTGGCCCATCCCAATTGGTCGATGGGGGCCAAGATTTCGGTCGACAGCGCCACCATGATGAATAAGGGCCTTGAGCTGATCGAGGCGCATTTCCTGTTTGCCATGCCGCCCGCCAAATTGGCCGCGGTGATCCATCCGCAATCGATCGTCCATGCGCTGGTCACCTATCAGGACGGCACCACGCTGGCCCATCTGTCTTCGCCCGACATGCGCACGCCGATTGTGCATGCGCTGGCTTGGCCGCGGCGGATTTCCTCGCCCTCGAAGAAACTCGATCTGGCGACGGCGGGGACGCTCAGTTTTGCAGCGCCGGATTTTGAGCGCTTCCGCTGTCTCAAGATTGCGCTCGATTGCCTCGACCAGGGCTGCATGTCGCCGACCATTCTGAACGCGGCGAACGAAATCGCGGTCGATAATTTTCTCAAAGGGGGGATTGGATTCCTGGATATCGCGGCCGTGGTGGAAGCCACCCTTGCAAACAGTTCGGGTGCTAACACCGAGGCGGAATCGGTGGCTGAAGTCCTTGAAACCGATGCCCGTGCGCGCGAGATCGCCCGTGGCATCTGCCGGCGTAAGGCCTGATTGGAGAACTAATGCTGTCGATGATCCGCGATCTGATCGCCTGGGCTCCGGTAGGAATCCCGGCATTCATCTTCGTGCTCGCGATTGTGGTGTTCGTCCACGAACTCGGCCATTTCCTGGTGGCACGGGCCTGCGGGGTTGGCGTGAAATCATTCTCCATCGGATTCGGCCCCGAGATGTTCGGCTGGACCGACAAGAAGGGTACGCGCTGGAAGATTTCCTGGCTGCCGCTCGGCGGCTTTGTGATGTTCGAAGGCGACGCCAATGCCGCCTCGCTTCCCGATCCCGAAGCCGTGGCCAAGATGACCGACGCGGAGAAATCGCGGGCCTTGCCCCTGAAGCCGCTGTGGCAGCGGGCGGCCGTGTCGGCGGCCGGGCCCTTTGCCAATTTCGTTCTCGCCTTCGTCGTTTTCACGCTGCTGTTTGGGATATCCGGCGCTCGTACGCTGTCGACCTATGTCGGCGGGGTCCAGGAGCGGTCGCCGGCGGCCGAGGCGGGGGTCAAGCCGGGCGACAAAATCACCAAGGTCGACGGCAAAGCGGTGACCTACTTCCCCGATCTGGTCGACGCCATCCAGGGTAGCAAGAACACGACTCTGGTCCTGACGATCCAACGGCAGGGCGAGTCTCTGGATGTGCCGGTCACACCGCGCGTGATCGCGGTTAAGGACGTCTTCGGCACGGCTCAGCAGAGCAAGGCCATCGGCGTCGCGCGGGATGAGACAAGCCCCCAAAATATCGTGACAATTCCGATTCCCTGGACCAAGGCGCCATGGGCGGCGGCGCTCCAGAGTTATGGCATTGCCGACGCCTCTTTGACGTATCTGTGGCGCATCGTCTCGCATCGGGCCGATGCCAGTCAGCTCGGTGGCCCCATCCGTATTGCCAAGGTGGCCAAATCAGCCGCCTCCGCTGGCTTTTACGAGCTCATCTCTCTGATAGCTTTCATTTCTGTAAGCATCGGGCTAATCAACCTTTTTCCTATTCCGCTCCTCGACGGGGGGCATCTTCTGTACTATGCATGCGAAGGCGTACTGGGTCGGCCGCTTACCGAGCGGACACAGGACGTGGGGTTCAGGCTCGGGCTAGCGTTGGTAATCGGTCTCATGATCTTTGCCACCTGGAACGATCTTGTCAGATAGCTTGGGAGGGTCTCGGCCGGAGCACATGGCATGGCGCTGTGTGCCGCAAGATCTGAGACGAGTCAGAGACTGGTGAATGAACACTAAGGCCCTGTTCGCCCGATTGAAGCGCGTGGCGCCGGCGACGCTCGTTCTGGCGTCTGTCGTGATGGCGAGCCCTGCGGATGCGCAGCGCAAAGCGCCAGCGTCGCCTGCGCCGTCGGGCAATCCTGATGCCGCACCGGCACCGGAGGCTGCCGCACCGGCGGTCGTGCGCCGTATCCTGGTGTCGGGGGCCCAGCGCGTCGAAGCGGCCACCATCCTCACCTACATCACGTTGCACGAGGGCGACAACTACAGCGAATCCGCCTCCGACAAGGCGTTGAAGTCGCTGTTCGCGACGGGTCTGTTTTCGGACGTGAAGATCAACTTCGACGGTTCGATCATGACCGTCCATGTGGTTGAAAATCCGATCATCAACCGCGTCGACTTCGAGGGCAATTCCAAGGTCACCACCAAGGACCTGGAAAAAGAATCCCAAATGAAGCCGCGCATGGTCTTCACCCGTGCCAAGGTGCAGTCCGATGTGCAGCGCATCATCGAGCTGTACCGGCGCAATGGTAAGTTCGCCGCCTCGGTTGATCCGCAGATCATCCAGCGTCCGCAGAACCGCGTCGACCTGATCTACTCGATGAACGAAGGCCCGACCACTGGCGTGTCGCGCATTATCTTCGTCGGCAACAAGGCGTTCGACGATTCAACGCTGAGGAAGAACATCGCGACCGAGGAAAGCGCCTGGTGGCGCATTCTAGCGTCGAACGACAATTACGATCCCGACCGTCTGTTGTTCGACCGCGAACAGCTTCGCCGCTATTACGTCAGCCGCGGTTATGCCGACTTCGCGGTGAAATCGGCGGTGGCCGAACTGACGCCGGATCATTCCGCGTTCTACATCACCTTCACGATCGACGAGGGCAAGAAGTATGCGTTCGGCAAGGTCGAGGTCGATTCCAAGATCAAGGAATTGCCGTCCCAGGCGCTGCGGCCGCTGATCGACATCAAGGCTGGCGAACTCTACGACGAGACCCGCGTCGAGAAGTTGAAGGACGTGCTGGTCAATGCGGTTGGCAGCAAAGGTTATGCCTCCGCAGATGTTGGCGTACGCCTGCGCCGCAACTCGGATACGCACGAGGTCGATCTCGTTATGCGGATCGAGCAGGGGCCGCGCGTCTATATCGACAAGATCAACGTCATCGGCAACAACCGCACGCTCGACCGCGTTATCCGGCGCGAGTTGCGTTTTCAGGAAGGCGACGCCTTCAATCGCGACCTGATCGACCGTTCGCGTACCCGTATTCGCGGCCTTGGCTTCTTCAAGGACGTGACGATCAAGAATTCCGCTGGTTCGCGCCCCGACAAGACCGACATCGCCGTGAACGTCGAAGAAATGTCGACCGGTGAAGTTTCGCTGGGTGCCGGCTATTCCTCGACCTCGTCCTTCGTCGGTGAGTTTGCTTACACTGAACGCAATTTGTTCGGCCGCGGTCAGAACCTGCGCCTCAGCGTGGCGATGTCGACGATCTCCAAGCAGTACCAGTTCAGCTTTACCGAACCATGGTTCCTCGATCGTCCGCTGGCCGCCGGTATCGACCTCTACAAGTGGGTCACCAACTACAACCAAGCCAACTACCAGGGCGACGTGACCGCGGCCGGCATTCGCTTCGGCTTCCCGACCTCGGAATACGGCAGCGTGCAGGTGCGCTACACTTTCCGCATCAACAAGATCACGCCGTATTCGGGCGCACCCAATTCGCTCTTGCAGGAAATCGAGCTTTACGGCGCCTCGACCAACACGTCGTTGATTGGCTTCACCTTCGGCTACAACACGCTCGACGATTACCTCAAGCCGACCAAGGGCGCTCTGTTTTCGATCAGCCAGGACTTCGCAGGGTTGGGCGGCGGCCTCAAGTACCTCAAGACCGAAGGCAGTTGGACTGGTTATCGCCCACTGTTCTGGGACATGGTCGGTTCTCTGACCCTGGGCTCGGGCTTCATCCAGGGCTACGGCGGCAACACGGTGCCGATTTCGGAACGCTTCTTCCGCGGTGGCGACAGCTTCCGTGGCTTCAAGCTTGCCGGCGTTGGCCCGCGCGACACCAGCTATACTGGCGATTACGGCGCCCTCGGCGGCGACTTCTATGCCCAGGGTTCGGCGCAAGCGCGGTTGCCAGATATTTTGCCGGCGGATTACGGCATGCAGTTCGCGCTGTTCTCCGATTTTGGCACGCTCGGCCACCTCGACACGCCGTTCCGCGGCACCTCCTATCCGAATGTGAAGGACAATCTGGCCTTCCGCGCTTCGGTCGGTGTCAGTATCAAATGGAAATCGCCTTTCGGACCGGTACAGATCGACCTCGGCCTACCGGTCATGAAGGCATCTTACGATAAAGCCGAATTCATCCACTTCAGTGCCGGCACAGGAATGTGATCCATGTCTAAGAAAACCTATTTTACCCGCAGCTTGGCAGTCGCCGCGATGGTTCTTGCCGCGACAACGATGGCGCCCTCGGCGGTTGCCGCCGCTCCCGGAAGCGGCGCGGCCCCTGCCGCCCGCATTCTGATCGTCGACATTCGCCGCGCCGTCGCGATGTCGAAGGTCGGCCAGTCGATCCAGCAACAGGTGGACGGGCTGAAGAAGCAGGCTCAAGCCCAACTCAATAGCGAAGCCGAAGGCCTGAAGCGCGACAAAGCCCAACTCGACGCTGAGACCGCGATCATGAATTCTTCGGTCAAGGCGCAAAAGGAAAACGCCTGGAAGGCGCGTGCAATGGCCTTCGAGAAGAAGGTGCAGGAACGCGGCGGCCTGATCCAGGGTGGCATGCTGAAGGCCAATGCGCAGGTGGAAGACGCCCTCGGGCCGATTCTGCAGGGCGTGATGCAGGAGCGTCAGGCGACGGTGCTTCTGGACCGCGCTTCGGTTCTTCTGGCTCCCAATTCGATCGACGTCACTGCTGTCGTGGTGCAGCGGCTCGACATGAAGATGCCGGCGGTGAAGGTTGAACTGGCGCCGTTGCCGCCGGGACTGGCCGCGGCTGCTGCCCGTCAACAGGCTGGCCAACAATAGCGCGGCGTCATGGCCGATCCTCGTTTCTACGATAACCGCGGGCCTTTCTTGCTGGGCGAGGTCGCCGCTAAGATTGGTGCGGCCGTATCGGATGGTTTAGACGCCACACTGAGGCTCGACGATGTCGCCAGCTTGTCCGGCGCCATCGCCAGCCACCTCGGCTTCTTTATCGGTGACAAGCTGACTCCCGCCTTTGCCCAGACGACGGCGGGGGTAATTCTTGTCTCGCCTATTGCATTGACGAAACTCACGCCGCCCGCCGGAACCGTGTTGGTGGCGGTGTCGTCGGTGCAGCACGCCTTCGCGGTCGTCGCGGAGATGTTCTATCCCGATTGCCATCGCATTGCCGGACCGTTCAACCGTGGTGTCGATAAGACCGCAAAGATCGAAGAGGGCGTCCTCCTCGGTGCCAATGTGGTGGTCGGTCCGGGGGCGGAAATTGGTGCCGGCACGCATATTGGTCCCAATGTCGTGGTCGGGCGCGGTGTTGCTATCGGGCGCGGCTGCGAGATCGCCGGCAACAGCGTGATCGCTTGTGCCTATATCGGTGACGGCGTGACGGTCCTGCCGGGTGCGCAGATTGGCCAGCCGGGTTTTGGTTTTGCCACCGGCCCCGCCGGACACACCAAGATTCCGCAGCTTGGCCGCGTCATCGTCCAGGATCGCGTCGAAATCGGCGCCGCCGTGACGATCGACCGGGGTGCGCTCGGCGATACCGTGATTGGCGAAGGCACTAAGATTGATAATCTGGTGCAGATTGGGCACAACACCCATCTGGGCCGTCATTGCATCGTCTGTGGAATGGCCGGAATCTCAGGCAGTTGTGAGATCGGCGATTTTGTCGTTTTGGCCGGGCAGGTTGGTGTGTCGGATCACGCCAAGATCGGCTCGGGGGCGCGTCTGGGCGGCAAGAGCGGCGTGATTATGGGCCAGGAGGTTGAGCCTGGCCGTGACTATGGCGGCATCCCGGCCAAACCGGTACGCGAGTGGTTGCGCGAGATTGCGGCCGTAAATGCATTGGCCAAAAAGCCGAAACGAGGCGGGGAATGACGGAACCGGTACCACAGAAGATCGTCCTCGATACCGGGGACATCAAACGGTTACTCCCGCATCGCGCGCCGTTTCTCTTCATCGAGAAGCTGACGGATATCGTTCCGAACGAAAGCGCTACCGGCTACAAGGCCGTCGGCTATAACGAGCCGTTCTTTGCCGGACATTTTCCGGATCATCCGGTGATGCCGGGCGTGTTGATCATCGAGGCGCTGGCGCAAACCGCAGGGGCCATGGTGATGTATTCGTTGAATCTCGAGAGGGGCAACCGCGTCGTCTACTTCATGACCATCGAGAAGGCCCGCTTCCGCCGTCCGGTCCGTCCGGGCGACATGCTGCGCATGTGCGTGCGGGCGCTCCGGCGCCGCGGCCCGGTGTGGCGCTTCGCGGGCGAGGCTTATGTCGACGACGCGCTTTGCGCAGAGGCGGAATTTTCCGCCATGATTCAGGAAGGCACGAGCGACAATGGCGGTGCATCCGACGGCAATCGTTGAGGACGGTGCGGTTCTAGGGGCAGGGGTTGAGATCGGCCCTTATTGCATTGTCGGGGCCGCGGCGAAGCTCGGCGACGGCGTCCGGCTTCTTTCCCATGTGGTGATTGCGGGCGATGTCACGATCGGCGCGCGCACCGTCATCCATCCCCATGCCGTGATGGGCGGCGAGTCGCAGATCCATCACAACGATGCCACCGGCACCAGCCTCGTGATTGGCGAGGACTGCGTCATCCGCGAATGCGTGACGCTCAATCTCGGTTCCATCAAAGGCCACAAGGTCACCCGGATCGGCTCGCATTGCTACATCATGGCCTACAGTCATGTCGGCCACGATTGCGTGGTCGGGAATTCGTGCACCTTCGCCAACGGCACCCAGCTCGGCGGCCACGTCACCATCGGCGACAATGTCATCACCGGCGGCTTGTGTTCGGTGCAGCAGTTCGGCCGCATCGGCCGCGGCGCCATGCTCGGCGGCATGGCGGGTGCGAACCTGGATGTGATTCCTTACGGCATTGCCTTCGGCAGTCACGCTTATCACGCCGGTCTCAACCTTATCGGGCTGAAGCGCCGCGGCGTGCCGCGTCCTAACATTCATGCGCTCCGCCACACTTATGCTGCGGTGCTCCTCAGCGACGAAGGCACGCTCGCCGAACGCGTCGCCAAGGCGCGTGCGCAATGGGGCGAGGTGCCGGAGGTGGCAGAGGTGCTCGACTTCATCGCGGCGCCCGCCAAGCGCAAAATCTGTCCCGTGCGCCGTCACGGCCAGGAAATGGACGAGGGATGAGCCCGCTCGGCATTATCGCGGGCGGCGGCGATCTTCCCAAGGCGATCGCCGAAAGTGCGCGGGAAGCCGGTCGCGAAGTATTTGTCGTCGCCCTCGGTGCTGATGCGTGGATCAATGCCTATCCGCACGAACACGCTTCGCTGGGCGAAGCCGGCAAGGTGCTGAAGGCCCTGCGCAGCGCGCACTGCGAGGACGTCGTGCTGGCGGGTAAGCTGGCGCGGCCGAAATTTTCGGACATCAAGCTCGACGCCAAGGCCGTGCTGGTTGCTCCGCGTATCATCGCAGCGGCACGCAAGGGCGACGATGCGTTGCTCCGCGCCGTGGTGGAAACCTTCGAGCGTGAAGGCTTCCGCACTGTCGGCGCCCAGGATGCCGCGCCCGGATTGCTCGCCGAAGCCGGGGTGATGGGCCGTGTCAAGCCATCAGGCGACGACGAAGAAGATATCGCGTCCGCATTCAGAATCGTACGTACGCTGGGCGGGCTCGATGTCGGGCAGGCGGCGGTCGTGTGCGAAGGCTTGCCGCTGGCGGTGGAAGCGGCCGAAGGCACCGATGCGATGATCGCGCGCATCGCCACCTTGCCGGCGCATTTTCGTGGCACCGAAAAGCATCGCAAAGGCGTGCTCGTCAAAGCGCCGAAGCCGATCCAGGATCGCAAGACCGATCTGCCGGTGATCGGCGTGCAAACGGTGAAGAACGCCGCTGTTGTGGGGCTTTCTGGCATTGCCGTCGAAGCGGGCGGGGCACTTATCCTCGGTAAGCGTGCGGTGATCTTGGAGGCCGACAAGCTCGGGCTGTTCGTCGTCGGCGTGCCCCATGCCGGATAAGCCGCTCACCTTGATGCTGGTCGCGGGTGAGCCTTCGGGGGATTTGCTCGGCGCCGAGTTGATGGCGGCATTGAAGGATCTCACGCATGGCCAAGTGAAGATCACCGGCGTCGGCGGCGAGGCGATGGCGCGCGAAGGCCTCGACAGTTTGTTCGATCTTTCCGCGACCGCAGTGATGGGCCTGCAGGAAGTGGTCCCGAAAATCCCGCAAGTCCTGCGCCGCATCCGCCGCGCCGCGGACTTCGCCGCTGAGACCAAGCCCGATGCGGTGGTGCTGATCGATAGTCCCGATTTCACCCATCGCGTCGCCAAGCGCATCAAGCAGATCGCGCCCGGTATTCCCACCATCAATTTCGTGGCGCCGCAGGTATGGGCGACGCGCCCCGGCCGTGCCAAGCAGATGGCGCAGTATTTCGATTTGGTGCTGGCGTTGCTCCCGTTCGAGCCGCCGTTCTTTGCGGGCTACGGCCTCAAAGCCGTATTTGTCGGCCATCCCGCCTTGGAGCGTGGCAAGAAGATGGTTGGCGGCGACGCCTTCCGCGCCCGTCACGCTATTCCCGCCGAAGCGCCGTTGCTGGCCGTCTTGCCCGGCAGCCGGGGCATGGAAGTGCGCCACCTGTTGCCGGTGTTTGCCGCGACCATGGCGCTGCTCAAGGCCAAGGTCCCCGGCCTGCACACCGTGATTCCCGCCGTACCGCATGTGGCTGCGCGTATCCGTCAGGGCACGGAGCATTGGCCCCTGCCGCTGACCATCGTCTCTGGCGATGACGAGAAATTCGCCCTGTTCGATGCTGCCGACGCCGCGCTCGCTGCTTCCGGCACCGTGACGACGGAACTGGCGCTGTCGCACACGCCGATGATCGTTACCTACAAGGTTGGCAATCTCACCGCTGCGATCTACCGCCGCCTGATCGGTGTGCGTGTTAAATACTACACGCTGATGAACTTGATCCTCGATCGCCTCGCGATTCCCGAACTCATGCAGGAGGACTGCCGCCCCGATCTTCTCGCTGCTGCGCTGGTGCCGCTGCTCACCGATCCCGCCGCCGCGACGCGCCAGGTGGCCGAACAGAACGAAGCCCTGCGCCTGATGGGCGAAGGCGCCGACCAGCCGTCGCGGCGTGCCGCCAGGGCAATTCTCGACTTCCTCGCCCCGCAATAATGTTCCAGCGGTTGTGTCAATCCGTCCGTTGACGGCGGACCAGTCTGCCCATAGTTTCCACCCCATCATGACCAGCATGCTCAAGCGCACGACGAAGACGACCAAGCCCACCGGGGCTTTGGTTCGCGCGCGCCGCTAGCAAGGGTCGCAACGCAGAAGCCGAAGCCCCAGCCGCAAGGTGAGGGGCTTTTTTATTATCGCCCGCGCCGAAGGCAACACGGAGCGCAACCCGGGTTGCGCGACCAGAAGAGAGAGAGACCAATGAAGAAGAATCCCACCGTCGCCATCGTCGGCGCGACCGGCGCTGTCGGTGTCGAATTTGCCGGCTGCATGGAGCGCCGTAACTTCCCGGTCGGCAAACTGGTGCCGCTGGCGAGTGCCCGTTCGGTCGGCAAGACGATGAAATTCCGCGGCTCCGACGTTCCGGTTCAGGAACTGACCGAAAAGTCGTTCGAAGGCGTCGATCTGGCGCTGTTCTCGGCCGGCGCCACGATCAGCCGCAAGTTCGCGCCGCTGGCGGTCAAGGCGGGCGCCGTGGTGGTCGATAATTCCTCGGCCTTTCGTATGGACCGCGATATTCCGCTGGTGATTCCGGAAATCAACGCAGCCCGCATCCGCGAGCACAAGGGCATCATCGCCAATCCCAACTGCGCCACCATCACGGCGCTGGTGCCGCTGTGGCCGATCCACAAGGTCAACCGCATCAAGCGGCTGATCATTGCGACTTATCAGGCCGCGTCGGGCGCGGGCGCGGCGGCGATGGCCGAACTCCTCGAAGCAACCCGCGCGTATCTCGACGGCAAGCCCTATCAGCAGAAGGTGATGCCGCATCCCTACGCTTTTAATCTGTTCAGCCACAACGCCGCGATCGAACCCGATAGCGGTTACAATGGCGAAGAGACCAAGGTCATCGCCGAGACCAAGAAGATTTTCGAAGACCCGGAGATTGCGGTCGGCGTCACTTGCGTGCGCGTGCCGGTGCTGCGTGCCCACACCGAGGCGATCACGCTGGAATGCTATGAGCCGATCACCGAAGCCGATGTGCGGAAAATTCTGTCCTTCGCGCCGGGGGTGAAGATCGTCGACGACCGCGAAAAGAACTATTTTCCGATGCCGATCGATGCCTCGGAGCAGGACGACGTGCTGGTGGGCCGCATCCGCAAGGACACGTCCGATCCGACCGGCCATTCCATCGCCCTGCTGGTCGCCGCCGATCAGCTGCTCAAAGGCGCCGCGCTCAATGCGGTCCAGATCGCCGAGTTGGTGTAAGCAAACAATCTCCCCCTTGCGGCTCCGTGAGGGGGAGGCTGCCTTACCCCGGCACTTTGCCGAGGACGCGCAAGATCCAGCGGAAGCATTTGTGGCCGCTGTCGACCGGTTCGATGTACATCAGCGGGCAACCGCCTTCGATGGCTTCGATGCCGGCGGCGGCGCAGGCGGCAAAGGCTTCTTGCGAGACGCTGCCCTGGCCGAACGCGCGGTGGAACCACACACGCTTGACGCCTTTATCCGCACACTGACGAACAACCGAAGGCGCCATTTCGGGGCGGGTGGCGACGATCACGCCGTCGATGTCGCCGGGAATGGCGCCGATTGCCGGATAGCACTTGGCCCCTTCCACTTCGGTGGCATTGGGATTGACGGCAAAGACCTCGTAACCGCTATCGCGCAGCTTCTTGAAGATCGCGTTGCCGACATGCAGCTTGGATTCGCGCGATACCCCGGCCACGGCAATGCGCTTGCCGGCAAGAAACGCAGCAACGGCGGCGGGCAAATGGGACATGTGCGGCACCCCGTAAAACGTTGGCGCCCGATATGGACTGCGATTGTGGCGCCAACCCGGCAGGCGTGTGGTATGTTCGTGATCCGTTCGAGCAGCCATTGGCCTGGGCGCGCGGCGCGCGATTAACATCTGGTTGAGCATAGCCGTTCAGCCCCGGTTCAGACGCCGGCGCGCAACATGCCTAACGTGGGCGAAAATTTGGCTGGGCGCATGAAGAAGTCTGTCGTCGCGATCGTCGGGTTTGGCATGTTGGCGGTGTCGGCCAAGGCCGCGCTTGTCTGTGCCACGCCGCCGGAAATGAAGGTGTTGCAGTCGGCGGCCTTGCAGCAGCAGCTGACGGTGGCAGCGCTCTCCTGCCACATGAACGCAGATTACAACCGCTTCGTCGCCGCCTATCGTGGCCAGCTCGTGCAATCGGATCAGGCGCTAAAGGCGTTTTTTGCGGCGCGGACGCGCGGTGAGGATTACAACGCCTACAAGACCCGCATCGCCAATGAAGTGTCACTGCGCAGCCTGCACGACGCGCGCTTCTGCGAGAGTGCGCAAAAGGTGTTCGACATGGCGTTGGGGCGGGGCGAAGTGCGCCGCGGCTTGGCCCCCGAACCGCCGCAACTGATCAACACCGGCTACGAAGGCTGCCGCCCGGTGGAAGACAAGCTGCTCACGGCAGAGGCGGCGCCGCGCCCCACCGCCCGGCCGCAGACGAAGGTCGCGATCGCCAAACCGGCGCCGCGGCTCAAGCCGGTGTTGACGGCCGAGGCGCAGCACGCGCTCGCCCTGGCGCCGCATGTGCCGGTGCCGCAACAACGCCCGCAAGTGGCGGCGGCAACACCGAAACCGATGACAAAGGTGGCAGCCATCGCCATCCCCAAGCCTGTCAGTGTTGCGGTAATGGCAAAACAGTATGTTCAGCAAACAATAGTCGCGGCGCCAAAGCCCGCGCTATTGGCAAAGCTTGCATCGGCCGCGCCGTTGGCAGCAGAGCCCGCGCCGAGAACCGCGCCCGTGGAACCCGAGCAGCCCGCATGGGATGGTCCGTCCACCGATGAACCGCAGCAGCGCACCGCCACGGTCGAACGACCGCAGTGGCGCCCTCGTGACGGGTATTGGCAGAAGGACGATGAACAGGTTGCGGACGATCACACGCCAAACGCCTACCGCCCCGGTGCGACTTGGGTGAACGATGACGGCCCCGCCGCGCGCCCGGCGGCCTATGCCCCGCCGCGCCGCCTGCCGCCGCATACGTACATGGTCCTCGCCCCCGACGGCCGCTGGGTGGTGGTCATCGGCCGCCAGCCGCGCTGGGTGCGGGAGTAAGGCGGCGACACGTCCCGCATTCCTCCTCCGCGGTGCAGGGCTATCGCATATGCTCGCCCCCCTCGGTGTCATCGCCCGCGACTGCGGGCGACCCAGGTGGTGTTGCTCCACTGTTGAAGGCGTAAATTGAGCCTTTTCTGAAGTAGCAGTGCCGCGAGAGCTGGATGGCCCGCAGTTGCGGGCCATGACAAAAAGAGGCGCAAAATCCATATGCAATTGCCCTGCCCGCAAGGGGGAGGTGAAGGTCTTGGCTTGTCGCAAGGCCGACCTCATCAGCCGGTTTTGAATGGCCGCAGTTGGAGGTAAGCGCAACAATCCTGTTCACCAATTCTGTTCATCTTGGAATGCGTCCGTCTCAGAACAGCGTATCGGTTGTCGCACCCCCTTGTAAGGTTCGCTACCCGTTCCCACATCGTCCGGTGACGCAAAAAGTGTCCGGCGAGCGAGTAACGCCGCATTGACCCGGACATTCGAACCGAAGGAGTGCCAGGCAAGTTTCAGCGGCGAAGGCTGTTGCGCGAACATCCCGATCCGCAAGTCCCGATCTTTATCGGAGCCATGAGAGCATCCAGAACCGGGCGCGATCTCTGGCGCGCACCAAAGTGGTCCGGCGTTGCGGCCACGGCGTGGGGTTCGTTGACGGAAGCAGAATGTGCCTGTCGTTCGGCCGCTTGACTGCGGCGTTCGCTGGCGCCCTGATTTCCCGGGGCGTACCCCACCGGAGCGGATTTGCGTTGTGCATCTCCGCTCCGGCCGCATTTAGAGGACGAAAAGAAAACGCCCCACCGCATCCGGCAGGGCGTCTCCTATTCGCTACTCGCTATTCGCGTCGTCTACCGCTTGTCGATCGCCACGTAATCGCGCGACTGGGCGCCGGTGTAGATCTGGCGCGGGCGGCCGATTTTCTGGTGCGGGTCTTCCAGCATTTCCTTCCACTGGCCGATCCAGCCGACGGTGCGGGCCAGCGCGAACAGGGCGGTGAACATCGCCACCGGAAAGCCCAGCGCCTTCAGCGTGATGCCGGAATAGAAATCGATATTGGGGTACAGCTTCTTCTCGATGAAATACTCGTCCTGCAACGCAATGCGTTCGAGTTCCAGCGCCACCTTGAGCAGCGGGTCGTCGTGCAGGCCGAGTTCGTCGAGCACGGCGTGGCACTGGAGCTGCATCGCCTTGGCCCGGGGGTCGTAGTTCTTATAGACGCGGTGCCCGAAGCCCATCAGCCGGAAGGGATCGTTCTTGTCCTTGGCGCGGCGGATGAACTCGGGAATGCGATCAACGGTGCCGATGGTCCCCAGCATCTTCAGCGCCGCTTCGTTGGCGCCGCCATGGGCCGGGCCCCACAAGCAAGCGATGCCCGCCGCGACGCAAGCGAACGGATTGGAGCCCGACGAACCGGCCAGGCGCACGGTGGAAGTGGAGGCATTCTGCTCGTGATCGGCGTGCAGGATGAAGACGGTGTCCAGCGCCTTGGCCAGCACCGGATTGACCACATACTCCTCGGCCGGAACCGAGAAGCACATCCGGAGGAAGTTTTCCGTATAGCCCAGCTTGTTTTGCGGATAGACGAAAGGATGGCCGGTCGAATAGCGGAACGCCATCGCCGCGATGGTCGGGATCTTGGCCACCAGGCGGACGCAGGCCAGTTCGCGCTGCGCCGGATCGTTGATGTCGAGCGAGTCGTGATAGAAGGCCGACAGCGCCCCGACCACGCCGCACATCACCGCCATCGGGTGGGCGTCACGGCGGAAGCCGCGATAGAACGAGGCCAGTTGTTCATGCACCATCGTGTGGTGGGTGATGGTTTTGGTGAATTGGTCCATCTGCGGCTTGGATGGCAGTTCGCCGTACAGCAGCAGATAGCAGACTTCGAGGAAGCTCGATTTGGCCGCCAACTGGTCGATGGAATAGCCGCGATAGAGCAGGATGCCCTTGTCGCCGTCGATATAGGTGATGTCGCTTTCGCAGCTTGCCGTTGAGGTGAAGCCGGGGTCGTAGGTGAAGACGCCCGCATCGCCGTACAAACGTCGGATGTCGACCACCTCGGGACCTTGACTGCCGGCGAACACGGGAAGTTCGAACGACTTGTCCTTGTAGGTGAGGGTCGCCTTTCCGGCGGGAACGGCCTTACTGTCTCTCATTGGGCTCTCCGGGCATAAACGATCTGTCGCGCTTTCGTGCAGTGCAGCAACATTCCTATACCACTGTCAATCTCTGGAATTGGCCTAAAGTACGTGGGCTGTGAGCCTTTTTATCGATTCCTCACGCCCGAGCACTTCCAGCATGGCGAAGATCGGCGGTGAGGTGGTCCGGCCGGTCAGCGCAGCCCGCAACGGTTGTGCCACTTGCCCAAGTTTTAGGCCCTTGGCGTCCGCAAAGGCGCGCGCCTTTTCCTCCAGCGCGTGCCCGGTCCAGTCGATGTCGGCGATGGTGGTGAGGAATTCGCCCAAATTCCGGCGGGCGTCGTCCGACAGAACCTTGGCCGCCGCATCGTCCAAGGAACGCGGCCCGTCGGTGAAAAGAAACTCAGCCGCAGCAGCGAGTTCGAGCAGAGTCTTCGCCCGCTCCTTGAGCGTCGGCATGGCCGCGATGAGACGTTTGCGGGCGCTGACGCTGAGGGTGCGCGGCGGCGTTTCCCGGCCAAGCAGATGCGCGACCTCGTCGGCCAAGGCGTCGTCCGCCATCGCGCGGATGTAATGAGCGTTGAGGTTGTCGAGCTTCTTGAAGTCGAGCCGCGCCGGGCTCTTGCCGATGCTCTCAAGGTTGAACCATTCCACCGCCTGCGGCGTCGGGATGGTCTCGTCGTTGCCATGGCTCCAGCCGAGGCGCAGCAGGTAATTGCGCATGGTCTCGGGCAGGTACCCCATGTCGCGGTATTCGCCGACCGCTTGGGCACCATGGCGTTTCGACAGTTTGGCACCATCCGGCCCATGGATTAGCGGCACATGGCCGTAGATCACCTCCGGCCAGCCCAGCGTCCGGATCAGTTGCATCTGACGGGCAGCGTTGTTGAGGTGATCGTCGCCGCGGATGATGTGGGTGACGCCCATGTCGTGGTCGTCGACCACCACCGCCAGCATATAGGTCGGGGTGCCGTCGGAGCGCAGCAGGATCATGTCGTCGAGCTGCTCGTTGGCGTAGCGGACATCGCCCTGGACCACGTCGTGGATGATCGTCTCGCCGGTTTGCGGCGCCCTCAGCCGGATCACCGATGGCGCCCCCGCCGGGGCCTCGGACGGGTCGCGGTCGCGCCAGCGCCCGTCATAGCGGATGGGCTTGCCGGCGGCGCGTTGGGCGGCGCGCATCTCGTCCAGCTCGGCCGGGGTGGCGAAGCAGCGATAGGCCTTGCCTTCTGCCAGCAGCTTCTCGGCGATTTCGCGATGCCGGCCGGCGCGGGAGGCTTGGTAGGTGATGTCGCCATCCCAATCGAGTTCCAGCCATTTCAGGCCCTCGATGATCGCCGCCACCGCTTCCGGGGTGGAACGTTCGCGGTCGGTGTCCTCGATCCGCAGCAGGAATTTGCCGCCGGTATGGCGGGCGTAGAGCCAATTGAAGAGGGCAGTGCGCGCCCCTCCGATGTGCAGCATTCCGGTGGGCGAGGGCGCAAAGCGCAGGACGGGTTTCTGGTTGTCTGTCATGATGGTGTGGGGCTTAGGTGAATCCGGGGGCGATGGCAATTTGGCACGCAGGCGGATCGGCGGGGGCCGTCCGCAGCGGGGACCTTATAGCGGCAACGCGGCGCGGAATCGCGAAAATCGTGGCCATCCCACGGATTATTCGCGATTCCGCGCGGAGCGAGCGGACCCGCTGGAGCCTATGGGTTCCCGTCGCGCTGGCGGCGGGGGCAGGGGCGTATTTCACCCTGCCGTTCGAGCCGGCGTTGGCCTGGGCGCCCGCTGCCGTCGCCGTCGCGCTGGCGCTTGGAGGTCTCGCCACTGCGGCTGAGGGGCAGGGCGCGCGCACCGCGCTGGCTCTGATCGCGGCCTTTACCCTTGGCTTCGGGGCGGCGCGCTGGCGGACGGAAATGGTCGCGGCGCCGGTTCTCACTCATCGGATCGGGCCGGTGCATTTGAACGCCCGCGTGGTGCAGTCCGAACCGCGCGGCTATGGCAGCCGCCTGATCTTGGAACCGGTAGCGGCCGGACGGCTCGCCGCCGCCATGCCCAAACGCATCCGCCTGACCGTGCGTGCTCATAGCGCGGTGCCCGCGCCGGGAAGCTGGGTGCACGTGCTCGCCATTCTGATGCCGCCGCCGGCGCCGTCGCTGCCAGGCGATTACGACTTCGGCCGCTGGGCCTATTACCAACAGATCGGCGCGGTGGGATATCTGTACGGCAAGCCGAAGCCGATCACAGCCCTACGGGCCGAAACCTGGAGCGAACGGGCGCGCAGTGGGCTGGAACACTTGCGCACCCAAATGACCGAGCACATCCGTGCCATCATCCCTGGCCACGAGGGCGTGATCTCGGCAGCGCTGATCACCGGCGAACGCGCCGACATCGATCCCGACGACCAGACCGCTTTCCGCGATTCCGGATTGATGCATGTGCTGTCGATATCCGGTCTGCATCTCGCCTTGGCGGGCGGCGTGTTCTTCTGGGTGATCCGGGCGCTGTTCGCGCTGTTCCCCTCCATCGTGCTCAACCATCCGATCAAGAAGTGGGCGTCTATAAGTGGAGGAATAGATTTGTGTTGATTTATATGTAATATATTCAGGTAATTATATTTGAGTTGTTTGTTTGCCAAATTCGAAATAGTCTCTGACACTCCTCACACATTTTTCTACACATTTTTTGAGGGTGATGATGGCGGAATATCATGACCTGCTCGGCGGTCGCCTGCACGTCTATCGGCGCGCTCGCAGCCGGTTCTGGCAGTGCTCGACGTATCTGGGTGGGCGGGAACATCGGGTCAGTACCAAGGAAGAGAGTCTAGCGCGCGCCAAGGACTTCGCCGAGGACTGGTACCTCACGATGGTGGGAAAGTTCCGCGCGGGCGAGCTCAAGACCGGCAAGACCTTCAAGCAGGCGGCGGACATCTTCGTGCCGGAGTTCAAGGTCATTACTCAGGGAGAACGGAGCCCGCGGTGCGTCCTCGGCCATGAAGAGCGACTGCGCGTGCACCTCATCCCGTTCTTCGGGACGAAGCGGCTCTCGGAGATTACCCCCGGCCTCGTGCAGGACTATCGCCGCCACCGGATGGAAACACTGCGGAACGGAAAGCCCCCGGCACGCCAGACGCTTCATCAAGAGATTGTGACTCTGCGCCAGACCCTCAAAGTGGCGCATCGGCAGGGCTGGATTCAGTATGTGCCGGACCTCTCGGCTCCCTATCAATCGTCCAAGAAAATATCGCACCGCGCATGGTTCTCGCCGGAGGAATACAAGCGGCTGTACATGGCGACGCGGGCTCGCGCGCTTGCACCGCGAAATAGCCGGTGGAAGAACGAGAGCAAGGAGCTTCATGACTTCGTGCTCATCATGGCGAACACAGGTCTCCGTCCCGACGAGGCGCTCCGGCTTGAACACCGTGACGTGGTGGTGGTGAAGGACACCGCTACCAACGAGACCATTCTGGAAATTGAGGTGCGCGGAAAGCGAGGCGTGGGGTACTGCAAGAGTATGCCCGGCGCGGTTGTGCCCTATCAGAGGCTCAAAGAGCGTCAGAACCCCCAACCTACCGACAAGCTCTTTTCAGTGTTGCGCGGGCGCATGTTAAACGCCGTTCTTGAGGAGGAGAAACTCAAGTTTGATCGCGACGGCCGTCCGCGCACCGCCTACAGCCTTCGCCATACCTATATCTGCATGCGGCTTATGGAAGGCGCGGATATTTATCAGGTAGCAAAAAACTGTCGAACCTCGGTCGAGATGATCGAGAAGTTCTACGCATCGCATATCAAGAACACCCTCGACGCGGCTGCGATCAATGTAAGGAAGTCGGTGAGGGACAGTGTGGAGCAGGCGCATGGTACGTAGAGAACATGCTAACGGAGATATCGAGAAGCACTACAGCCACGTGCTGACCCTTATGCAGGCGAAGGAGTTGAGGACAAAGAAGTTTAGATTGGCGTCGAATTGACAACTCGCGTAAAAAACTATCCGTCGCGCGCGACATCTTTCAAGAGTCCCGCCCTAATCAGCGCCGACCGAACGCGATACGAACATGGGGCGCGATGGATGATGCCGTCAAGAAGGTCATTGCTAACGCCGATTTCCTGAAGAAGAAGAACGTGGTAGAGCTGAGCGAGTGCATCACTGTCAGCATTTATTTCTTTTGCGAATTTACGGTAATCTACATTCTCGCGCGGGCCTCCGAAATGCGATATGTCATTTCGCATGCGAGCGCAGCGTGAACTGAATTTTTCCAGGCCGTCTTGATCCAGATTGACAGATAGTGTCTTGAACGTATCCTGTAACCGCCGCTCAAGTGATGGCTCGCGCGCGCGAGAGAACACCTTGGTTAGCCACTTCTTGTCTTTCATTCTCGTCACTTGCCCCATAATCCTCTCAATCTTCGCTTCCAATTTTGGGTTGTCGCAATCCGGATGGGACGCCCGGTGAAATGACTCGATTCCCCATATCAAATTGACGAACCTGTGCTCAACGTACAATTTCGTCCCTCTACGTGTTCCGAGATACAGGTAATACGCTGCGCCAAACGCCTCGCGCTTCTTTGACCAGTTGGCGAATATTTGTCCAAACGAGTCGCGTAGCTGTAGGAAATTCGTCCAACACTCGTGTGCTGATGGTGGCTTGGCCGAATTTCTATTGCAGGGGAAATACAACTTGTAGGTTCTCTTAGGTCTGGTGGACGCAACCGTCGGCCAATCGAGGCAGTAATCAGAATTTGTCAGGAGGATCAACAGATCTCCAATCAGTTGATGCTCCTTCTTTACTGCATCCAGTGTGAGAGTCTTCTTCGGGGTATAGGTAATGGAAGCCGATTCTGTCAGGTCGAGTTTCCGCGTACGCCGCTTTCCGAAATATGGTCCCGTAAGATCATATTTCAGACGCAGGCTGCCGATATCGAGATTGTACGTTATATCCTTGGTCTTTGTGTATTTTGCGGAAAGTCGCGTTTTCCCACGGTTGAATTCAATTGCGCCGAGCCGAAGCCACTCATCGAATCCTTCTAGTTCGACTTCTACATGCGCAAACCTGAGCGCGGCCAAATCGACGCTCGGCGGCGGGCTGTTCCCAACAAGGCAATTAATCGCGAGATACTTTTCGTACGAAATACCGTTAGAACTGAAGTGACCACCGTTCCTGTGGAGGCCGCACAATAAGACGTGCTTGTTGGTTCCCTTGAGTATGCCTTGAATGCCAATTGTCTCGGATATCGTGTCGTTCGCCATCAGGTTTGCGAGCGGATGTCCGCGTCCACTCGGCAAGCACCCATCAAGTTCGAGAGTAATTCGGCCATCTTCTTCAATTGTGAGAAGCCCCATGACCGATGCTTCAGGGGCGTACTGGCCGCGCGGCGTGGTTTCGTGGTGCCACCAGAAAAGTCCGCGCTCTTCAAGGATATTCATCAAGAGTGCCCTTCATGTATGTGCTCGTAAAACAGGTACAGGGACCAGCGCGCGTCACTAGCCGCTCGTCTCACCGGAGGAGTTTTCTTCGATCGACCTGCCAATCAGTCAGTGAGTGAGACGCCTATGACTGTACCGGATTACTCTGATCTTCTTTCTGAGCATGTTGGGAAGACGAAGGGACTATTGTAGATGCTCCTGTTGGTAGAAGTTGCGCGTTGATTCTGAAAAAGTACAAGCAGACAGCCAGCTCAAAAAATAGATGTTCTTTTGCACGTCGAATGCGATCCAACTCGACAAGGGATGACCAGCGCGGCGCTCTGCCGGGGCCGCCCTTATCCAGATTTGCTGGTGCCGCTTCGCTGGCAATTGGCGGTGCGGATAGACTGTCAGAATGCGCTAACTGCGGTTCCGGGAGCCGCTTCGGCCAGCTGATCAAATACAACCGCAAAACAGCGGCGACAAAGGCGATCCACGTGACGAGAAACAGTATTTGGTTCTCAGACATTCTGATTGTGAACGCTAGCCACAACGCCAGAACGGAAATGGCGGCGGTGATAAGTCCGACAGTCAACAGTTGTATTGTGCGCCTGAGGGGTTCAAAAATCTCGACACTTCGCTCTACGGTTTGAAACTCGCCCAGGGTCAATTCGAAATTCAGCGCTGCCAACGCCAATGTCGGGGCATCTCTCCCATTAATCTGACCGGATAACGACTCGCGAAGCCTTTCGATCTTGTCGTTGACAAGGTGTGCGGCCGTTTGCACATCTTTGAGGAGCATCGCTGCCCACAATCTGAATACAACAAACAGCACCAGCACAAGAAGAAGGAGCACGAATACCATTCCGACTAGGGACGAAAGCACGTCGCTTCCTCCGACCGTCGCCAATTTAGAGAGAATGGCTATCCACGAAACATTAATCGCCGCAAATATGGCGAAGCAGCCGATCAGAGCGGCACCTGCAAAGGTGATGATGGATGCGCGCTCGTGTCGCCTCAATGCATTTTGATAGGTGGCAAACCTGTTTTTGAATTCTTCGGCATCTATACCTCTTCGGTCTCGGAGGCTACGGACCGTCTGATATGCAGCGGTCTCGCTTTTCTCGGAGTCACCGGTGGTATCCTTTTTTGATATTGCCGTGTCCGCAGGTATCACCGGCGATGAAGTGCACGGAGCATTATCAGTTGAGTTTTCTCGATTGGTATTGGTTGCAGTGCTCCGTCCGCGTCCTTGGCGGCGAAGCGCCACCCACAACGCGCCCTTGCCAGCGTCCGATGCCGAAGCACCGTCTATATAGATGTCTCCATACGACACGGATTCGACTTTACTGCTTCCGATTTTCGCGAGCAGGTCGCCGCCGTATGAATAGACATAGCCGCTTTTGACGTAGGCGACTTGAGAGTTACCTTGCCAAATCTCAGTGCCGGAAGTTCGCGCGAGCTCCTCGCCATTTATTTGGTTGGAGTCGCCGCGACGTACAACGTTTGCGTACAAGGACGCCGCGATCACACCGTTATAAGAGAGCCTTCCATAGGTGTAGTCTGTCATTTGTTCCCCCCACATTTTTCACAGAGCGTGTTCAATTTGTAGCAGATGCGTACGGCAATCACATCTTCGAAGTTGACGGCGCAGACCGACCTTCAACTGTGCCGCATCTTTCCTAGAGACAGACAAAAATGCCCAATCGACCCGCCAATGATGAATTGGCGGGTTTGCGACCGCGGGAGTGGTCGCAAAGCCGTTGCTTCGCAACGGTAATTTCCCCCGCAATCGTCGGTCGGGTACGCCCGACTTCGACCGTTTCCCTCGCCTGCATAGGAATGTCAGGCATCGGCTCCGCTACGCTCCGGGGCTCCCAGGCAATAATTTTAGATGTGGTTCTGGTCGCCCGAAACGCTCGAAGTCGGGCCTGCTCGCTGCCGCAAGCCAATCGCCGGAGTACCGGCTCTTGGGCGGACAGCGGCGCCCGACGATTGCGGGGTGATACTCCCTCGCGGAAATGCCCGCTCACGACTCTGCTTCGCGAAGGGGCGCCGGGGACGGCGCCCTCGGTGGGCGGCGGATATGCCGCCCTCTCCAAGTATGCACCGCCGTGGTGGGTACGCGGTCGGCTCGCTGAGCCTCCGTATTTCGTCATTCCCGCTTGATGCCGTATCGCTCGCGCAATGTCTGATCTTTGGCGTGGATGCGCTCGCGAAAAGCGGCAAGCGCATCCTGGGCTTGGGCGTATTCCTGCTTACGGGTAACGAGGTCGCTTATTGGCTCGGGTATGCTACTCGCATCGCCGCCTCGGGCGAGTACCTTTTCACGCAAGTCGCGTGCCCGCTGCGCCAGCGCATCCACCCGTTGTGCGGATTCTAGCCTCGCCTTGGCACCATTAGCCTCGATTTCGAGCCCAACCTCCTCTTTAATGTCGGGCAGGAGCTCCGTCGCGCGAGCCCATTCGTATGCTGTGTGCTGCTCGGCAACTGTCGCCGCGACCTCGGCCCGCTTCAAGCGTTCCTCGCAACCGGACAAGGAGGCATCGGTCTCCGGTTCAGCCGTTATCTTTGTACGGTTACGCTCGAATAAGCTCATGGAAGTAAGCGGATATCCGCTTACTCATCATTATATGCCCCTGTGGCGAGCATGGGCGCCGGGCCTGTGCATAAGGTCCGCGCTGTCAGTTCCGACGATTGGCCAAAGGAAGCGGATTCGCGTTATCGCCACTTCCGTTAGCACGATAACCCACTATACTTTCGGTTGTCCGTCGGGGGAGGATTGGGCTCGTGCGTTTCTTGGGGGGCATCGCCGCCGTGGCGGCTCTTATCGCACTGGCGTGCATCTCAAGTGCAACCGCGCAGGGATACTACGACCAACGTCAACCACCTCCGCCGCGCGGATACCACATGCCTCGCCACGGCTGGGCACGCGAGAACCGGGAGCAAAACAGACAACAACGGTGGACGAGACCGGAGGAGCCGCGAAGTACATGGACTTCGCCCGCGCCGCGTATGATGAGAGCACAGCAAAATCGAAGCTGGGCATCCCGCCCGCCGTCACAGCCTCAAGTACCGCTGCCGCAACAAAGCACGCCCGACGAAACCGCTGCAGAAACGCCGCCCGATGAACACCCGATTCCGTCCGTCTTCACGTTACCAGAGGGTACAACTGCCGCGGAATACGTCGAGCCCATAACCGGAACTCGACACGAGACGGGTCCGTCAATCGTGTCCTTCTACGATAGGGGCTATGGGAGTGACGACGAGATTCGTACTCACGTTGGCGCCGTGAAAATGCAGATGGTGTCCTGTGTGCCGTTTAACGGAGTGCGAGACGAACGATCTGTGCGAGTTGATGTCACGCAAACGGATTATCAGGCCACACGCGTCATTGATGGCTTGTTGCTGCGTGCAGCGGAATTCGTGTGGCGCGAGTGCCCGCATCGATACGAGAAAAGTCCTTACTTTTTCGGAACAGACTACCGCTACGATGTCGGTGTCATCAGCATCTATATGTCGGACGGGTTGCTAGCTATATCGGCGAGTCTGGGGATGACGGGGCGCGGTGGCGATACTATCTTCGGTAGTTCATCCCGCTATTGGTGGGCGGTACAAGATGTATATGCCAATCAAAAGCAGCAACTTGCAGCACAACAAGCAGAACAAGCGGCGGCGGCTGAACGGGCGCGGCAACAACAACTATTTGCGCAACAGAGAGCGGCTCAAGCGCGGAGCGATGCGGAAACTGCGCATATCGTCTGGGTCATCATCCGCATACTGGCTATCGCCGGTGTGTTGTTTTGGCAGCGGGAGCGAATTGCGCGTTGGTACTATTTCACCTTCCATCCCCATCCGGCCGAGGGTACCGTGCGCTCCGCGATTTCGTCCGGTTGCTTGCTCGATGGTAACCAGCTCTCTGCCGTGCTCGGTGAAGTGCCGTCCGGCGACCGGATATTTCGTGAAGTGCGTATCGCGCAGATGGACGCGCTGATAACGCAAATGCAGACCGCCACGCGTTCGCATATTCGTGAAATGGAAAGACAGGCGCAGGGAAAATACGCGCAAGCGGCCGTCCAAGAAGCGCAGGCCGCGCTCGGAGCCGCAGCGGTTGCGCTCGAACAGGCTAAAGCCATGCTACACGCAAGTACGAGGAGCGGTAACGTATGAATAACGATCCCACCAAGATTGTTCCGCAAGAAGTATTGCCGCCAGAATCGCGAGAACTGCGCATGCCGGACGGCACGCCGCTCGGGCTTGGTTTCCTAGGTGCCGCACGTTTCTCTGCTATTCGACGCGTTCTCGACTACGCTACACGCGCCGCAGAGGCCAAAGCGAACTATCACGCAGCCGAAGGCGCGGTGGCGATCTCCCTGATTCATCGGGAAGTGGCGCGCGAACAGTTGCGCAACCTCGACACTATCCGTCAGGACGCCGCCGACAAGATTACAGAAGGCGCGTATCTTGCCAAGCTGGAACGCAAACTGAGAACGATGGAGCTTGAAGACCAGATAGTTGAGCGCGAGGACGCCCGCGCTAAAGCAAAGACAACCAAGCAGGGGCAAGAACGCCCAGCGCCAGACACCAGGGCCTCTGATAAGTTCGCGGATATTCTTGCGGACCTCAAACGCATCCCCGAACTTGCCAAGACCGGTGCCGCCGTGAAGGCGCAGATCATCGCGGATGCCGGCGGCGAAGATAAGCTCGACGAAGGCCAACGCACGATGATCGAGACTATCGATGCTATCCTCGCGGCAGTAGTGCAGAAGCAAGCGGAGGACAACATTCTCTAGTCATGCTTGAGATTGGCACAACGCGTCGGGGCAATCGTATCGCGCTTACTGACAGGGAGCGCGCTCGACATATCCATGTGCTCGGCTCTATAGGCACGGGCAAGTCCAAGTTGTTGGAGCATATGATCCGACAGGACATCGCGCGCGGACGCGGACTCTGTCTGATTGACCCGCACGGCACCCTCGCGGACGCCGTTGAAAAGTGGTGTGCCACGCGCGGCCTGGGGAGCGTCCGGCACATCCATGTCATTCGTCCCGGCGACGATACGCTCGTTCCCGGCTTCAATCCGTTACGGAGCGTGCCGGGCGAAGCTGTCTCGGTGCGCGTTGACGCGATGGTGCAGGCCTGCGCGCAAGCGTGGGGTGTGCATGACATGAGCGAGACGCCGCGGCTCGAAAAGATACTGCGCGCGCTTTTCTTTGCGCTTGCGGTGCGGGGCCTCACTCTCGCTGAAGGGCCTGCGCTCCTGCGCGCGAGCGACCCAGAAGGCGTCAGACGCAATCTCACAAAAGACCTGCCGGACCCGATCTCGCAGATTATCTGGGATGAGTTGAATGGCATGTCCCGCAAGGACTTCGCTGAGCATGTGGAGAGCACGCATACGCGGCTCTCAAAGTTCCTCGCTGCACCTTCGATGCGACTGGTTGTCGGCCAACGAGAACACGCCATTGATTTCCGTGCGGCTATGGACAAGAGCGAGATCGTGTTGGTCAACCTCGGTGCCCGGCATGCGTTCTCATACGAAAACGCACGGGTGCTTGGAACACTTCTCATCAACGACCTCTTCCTCACGGCCTTGGGCCGCGACGAGAAGACGGCGCAGCGACGGCCGTTCACCCTCTATGTGGACGAGGCATACGATTTCCTTTCGGGCGACGTGGAGCGCATCCTCGACCAGACGCGTAAATTCGGTCTTCATGCTGTGCTCGCCCATCAGCGCATCGGCCAGCTCAAGGAGCGTGGCGAAGGGGTATACAACGCGGTCATGGGTGGGACACAGACCAAAATTGTATTCGGCGGCCTCTCGGACGACGACGCAGCGATTATGGCCCGCGAAATTATGCGAGGCGATATAGATCTCGAAAAGCCCAAATCCATGACCGCATCAGTGGTAGTGGGTGAAGAGCCGTTCTGGTTGGAGTCCATGAGCGAAAGTGAAGGTTCGACGGCAAGTCGTTCGTATACCGAGAGCTTTTCGTCGAGCGAAGGCGTGGGTTTGTCCTCGGGCACGTCTGAGCAATATGCGATAAATGTGGGGCAAGCCCAGGAACAGCGAGCCGTTGCACTCCTCTCGTCGAAATCATCCAATACGATAACGACGACGGGAACGAGCGTAACCGAGAGTTCCGCGGCGAGTCACAGTCGTACGTTCGGACATTCTCAGACCTTGAAACCCATGCGTGAAGAGCGCCCGACACATTTCTATACGCTTGAGGAGTGTCTGCACCTTGCACAACTCAAACTGCGCAATCTTCCCGACCGCGCCGCCATCGTGAAGCGGCGCGGCAGGCGGACGGTGCGAGTTGAGACGCTTGAGGTGCGGCCGACGCTCGAAGTTAAGCCGGTTATCGCACGATTTCGTGAAAAAACAGCTACGGCGAGTCCTTATATCTCCACGGTCGCGGACGTGCTGGCGGAGATCAAAACGCGACAGGACCAGATGTCAGGGAGACATGAGACGCCAAAGGCCGACGACCAATTTTGGCAAGAAGAAGAATAGGTGCGGGCGATAGGGCATGGGACAGAAACGGACGTCACATCCGCGTTTCCGCCGCGAGGGGGCAACGTCTCGCGTCGAACTAACGGACGACGATGCCGAAATCCTCCGCCATGTCTATCGTCATCGATTCGTTCGTGCGGAAGACCTCTATCGGCTGTTCCCGGATCGCAGTCCGGACCGGCTATCACGCCGCCTGACGCTCCTTTTTCGCGCGGGGTACCTCGACCGCCCCGTTGCCCAAATCGACCGGTTCAAACAAGGTGGTTCGCAGTCCCTGGTATACGGGCTTGATACGGCAGGTGCACGGTATCTCAAGGAACACTGTGGTGTGAAAGTCGGCACTGCCGATTGGAAGAGTCGAAACAGGAGCTATACCCGCGAGAACCTTGACCACACGCTCGACGTTGCCCGTTTTATGATCGACGTGGAGGTTGCCTGTCGTGATCGGGATGACCTCTCCCTCATTCATTTTGAGGATATGCTTGCCCGTGCGCCTCTTGCGACGCAGAGCTCAAAGAATCCGATGTGCTGGGCGGTGCCGGTCAATTGGCACGGAAGCCGTGCGGTCGTGCATATCGCTCCCGACGCGATATTCGGTCTGCGGACGGTTGGCACCGATGGCAAGGCGCGGCGGGCGTATTTCTTTCTTGAAGTGGATCGAGGCACGATGACCATCGTGCCCTCAGAACGGATGCGCGAGAGTGATGCCTTCCTCTACCGAGCAACCATCCTCCGCAAGCTCTATGCCTATGCCGATTCATTTCGGCAGGAATTGCACAAGGAGCACTTCGGTATCGCGGCGCCGAGAGTGCTTTTCGTCACCACGAGTGAGGCGAGGGCGGACGCGATGCGTGCGGCGGCGAAAGAGTTGGTTATCAAGCCAATGAAATTGCCCGCCGCGATGTTTCTTTTTTGCACCTCAAATGCAAAGGCACCCCTTTGGGCCGGTGATGCCGATGGACACGATGCGCCGCTGTTGCCCGAATCTTCTACCGCGTTTGAAACGCGCAGGCCATAGACCAGAATGAGGATGCGTGGAGACACATGAAAACAGCCCTGGTTGTCACGCTTATTTTTGTAGCCGCCACGTCAATGCTCGGCGGTGTGCAAAATGCACGACGAATGTCTGTCACAAGAAATCTTGCCGAGCTGGGAGGAGCCATCGTTGGTATCGCAATGACGCTGTGGTGCTTCTATCTCGCTTACTGGGTGAGCGTACGATGATGGACGCGAGTATGTTGGTCATACAGATCAGAGGAGAATAGAAATGCGGTATGCGATTGCGTGCGTGCTTTCTTTATTGGTAATGGGCATCACCGCCGACGCTGCAATGACTGATGCGCAGGTCAAGCAAGCAATCATTCAGCAGTCGTTGGCAAGTTATCCTGGCAACTGTCCGTGTCCGTACAGCACGATGCGCAACGGGCGCTCCTGCGGAAAGCGAAGCGCCTATAGTCGTCCCGGCGGGTATGCTCCCATCTGCTATGAGATGGACGTGACGCCTGCGATGGTGCGCGAGTACCGACAGACCCACGGGCACTAGCGACGGGCAATATGTGCCGGTGGGTACCTATCAGCCAGTATTGCAAGCCGGAGAGCAAAACGCGCAGCCATTGGATTGTGGGTATGTCTTTTTCGCTTCCCGGACGGCGCTGTGACAGTCTGAGTGGTAGCCCAAACTCAACTGGTTCTCCGGCAGCGGAAGGTTATGGCATGAACCTGTGTCATGGACCTCGTGGTCGCCATTCGACTGGGCATTCTTGTTTACACAATACCAGGGCATTGCGTGCCTCCATGCTGGTGCCGGACAAGAGTGGAGCCTAGTTGATTCGCGTCAATGGATTCTCGCGCGTTCGCGCGAGTTGCCCACACCTTTGCAATCGTAAGGTACGAAAAGTGCCACAACGTCCATTGGTTGAAATGAGACTAACTAGCTAATGGATGTGAACTCTTTCACGGCAATCTGCCAGATTTGCTGGTTTTGCGGAAAAACGAGATGCGAGAAAACTGGCGGGGATGAGTACAATCAGTATACTGATTGAACAGAATGAGGCATTCTGTTCAACAAATGTTTGGATCGTCAACCGTTATCTCTTGAATTAAGAGGCATTCGCATAATCATTCCATATGCTCTATGACCACCAAGGCAATCGAAAGTACCTCACTTCCGCCGAACGTCGCGCATTTTTCAAGGCGGCACGAAAGGCGGAACCGGAAGTCGAGACGTTCTGTCTCACACTTGCGTACACGGGTGCGCGCATCTCGGAGGTGCTGGCGCTGACGCCGAGACGGTTCGATTTTTCTGTGAAGGGCATAACAATCGAGTCCCTGAAGAAGCGAAAGTGCGGTGTATTCCGCACAATACCGGTACCCGAATCGCTTCTAAGCAGACTTGATGAGGTTCACGGCATAGGGGTCGTTCAGGCTGACGCACGCAGCGACGAACGAATTTGGCGCTGGTGCAGGACGACGGCGTGGACACGCGTGAAGGAAGTTATGCGCGTTGCCGGTGTCTCGGGACCGTGTGGAGTGCCAAAAGGGTTGCGGCACGGATTTGGCGCCGAATGTGCCGCGGAAGCACGAATACCGCTCAATATTGTCCAAAGATGGCTTGGTCATTCGAGAATTGAAACGACCGCGATCTACGTGAACGTCGTCGGGCGCGAGGAGCGCAATCTTGCAAGGCGAGTGTGGCCGTGATGCGGCAAACAAAGCCGTTTCGCTGATACTTGTCTCACGTGATCAATGTTTCCTTCTGAACAGAATGCCTCATTCTGTTCAGGCTGGGGACACATCCTGGCAACCATGCTTTTGCGCTCAACTGTCCCGATTGGGTATTGCGACTAAGCTTGTGAAACAGATGCCAAATGCACCCTGAGGGGGAACACATGGTCTATGGCAATCGACTGATATACGCCCTGTGCTTTCTGGTGCTTTCGACGATCCTCACCGGCTGTGCCGGTCTAACCGGCGTGACGGACTGGAAGGAGCGTACGATTCAGACCGCAAAACCGAGCGGCGCGGCATTCCACGCCGTGTCTATCGCGCTCGCTGAAGTTGGCCAGGTGAAGTTCTCGGACCCAGAGTCAGGCACGATAAGTGGCGAATGCGCGCAACAGGTTGACGCTTCGATCATCATAACGAGCAGCCAAAATCAGACGCAAATCGTCCTGAAATCGAAGATCAATGCTGGGTCGAATGAAATGGTCATCGAAATGGGTGATCGGGAAAAGTGCCTCGACAAGCTCGAAGCTGCCATCCGGCGGCGTGGAATTTGAGGACGGCAGAAAGGCGGCCAATATGAAGATAATTGCTGCGGTATTAATGAGTCTCGCGCTGTGCTTCGGCGGGGTGAGTGCGAAAGAGGCGGGTGTCGTCGGGAAGTGGCAGGGCGATAGTCATCCCGGCATGACGTGGATGTTTCTTGCGGACGGCACCTGCATCCTGTCGAACCCGGGCGCGGAAGTACCGAATGTCGTCGGCAAGTGGAGCACGATGCCGGACGGCCGCATCCTGATGCAGTTCACTGGTATGTACGGGACCCAGGCGGTCTTCGCCCACATGGAAAACGGCGTGCTCGTGTTTGAGGAGCAGCCGCCATCGCGGCTGCAGCGGGTGAAGTAGCTGGCGTGTTAGGCGTCACGAAATCATGACACGGAGTGGTGCGGAACATTCGTGCGACTGCCGATGATACGCAGTATCGACGAATCGCGTGCGTCAAATTGGTGGGTGGCGCAACCGATGGATGACTCACAACTGAGGGTGATTCGCGTTACAGTTGTTCCGCTGGAGCGTGGGCGTGCGTAGGGCGCCGCTGCGTTGGGGACATTTCAAGATGGATATGTATCGGGGCGCGCTCTTCGCGCTTGTCTCGCTGTTCGTGGCAGCGAGTGCTGCCGGCCAGGTTCCGACCACGGCGGACCCGGGACGGATAGAGGACCGATTCAAACCGCCGCTGGTGCCGCAGACGGCCCCCGAGATTCAGGTTCCGGGGCCGGAATCACCGATGCCCTCGAATGAGGCGGCGAAGATTCGCTTCACGCTCACTAGCGTGGTCGTTGATGGCGCTACAGTCTATGCACCCTCCGATTTTCAACCCTTATATCGGTCATTGCTCGGGACGAACGTATCGCTCGCCCAAGTCTTCCAACTTCGCGACGCCATCACTGCTAAGTATCGTGCTGCCGGGTACGTGCTCTCGCAAGCGATCATTCCGCAACAGAAGATCGGGGGAGGCGTTGTTCATATCCGCGTTATCGAAGGGTACATCGATCATGTGTGGTTTGAGGGAAACTACCGCAGCGCCCGGAACCTGATTGCGGACATCGCCGAGAAAATCACCGAATCGCGGCCCCTGAGTGAGAGCGTGCTTGAACGGTACGTTCTTCTCGTGAGTGACATACCGGGTGTGACGGTCCGCACAGTTATCAAGCCGTCCGCAGACACCCCCGGCGCGGCGACGATGATCCTCATAGTGAACCGCGAACACGTCGCGGGGCAGGCGCAAGTCGATAACCACGGTTCGCGAGCAATCGGGCCCGAGGAAGTCCAAATCGGCGCCACCTTTAATTCTATCCTTGGACTCGACGAGCAGACATCAGTGCTTCTCGCGACAACGGCCCAGCCAAAGCAACTCCAATACGGCCAAGTCGCAAGCGCCTGGATTCTGAATGCGGAAGGTCTCCGCTTCACGGCGATGGGAAACTACAGCGACTCGAAGCCGTCGGGCTCCATCGCGCCCCTTGATGCCATCGGACACACCGTGTCTCTTCACGCGACGCTCGACGGGCCGATCCACCGGTCGCGCTCGCAGAACCTCCGGACATCGATTGAATTCACCTACCTCAACAGCAAGACGAACTTGCTCAACGCGCCCTTCTCAAATGATCGGCTGCGGTACCTCACCGCGCGGGTGGCATATGACTTTTCCGATACGGTGCTGGGTGATGCGCTTCCCGCATCTACGATCCTGTCCGTGGAAGCAAGCCACGGTTTTGATTTCCTCAACGCGAACAAGACCGGCGCGGCGAACCTAAGCCGGGCAGGCGGGCACAGCGACTTTACGCTCGTGTATGGCGAGGCCACCCGTATCCAATCACTCTTTGAGGACACGAGCCTCGCGCTGTCCGTCTCGGGCCAACACGCCGCAAGTCCGCTCCTCACGCCGGTCCAGTTTGGTCTCGGCGGCAGCCGCTTCGGTCGCGGCTATGAGCCGTCTGAGTTGACCGGCGACGACGGTATCGCGGGCTCGGTTGAGGGCCGCTACGATCTTCAGTTCATCGCCGACTTCCTTGGCCGTCCCCAGCTCTATGCTTTCTACGATGTGGGGCAGATTTGGAATCAGGAGGCACCGCTCGGCACGCCGCCCCGAGAGTCGCTCGCCTCAGTCGGTGGCGGTATTCGCTTTTCACTGCTCGGGCATATCGACCTCGACCTTGGACTCGCCAAACCGCTCACGCGTGCCATCGCCTCGCGCGGCAACAAGGATATTCGACCGCTCTTCTCCATCTCGACTCGGTTTTAGGGGGCTCCCATGGCAAACCGGAATAGCTCGCGCTCCGCTTGGACCGTTCGGCTTCTCTGCTCTACCGCTCTCGCGCTCGTGATCCCGAGTATGGCGCACGGGAACCCCACCGATGGCAGCGTGGCGACTGGGTCAGCAACCATCGTTCAAACAAGTACCAACACGCTCTCGGTGAATCAGACGACACAAAAGGCTGTCATCAATTGGCAGTCCTTCTCTATCGATCAGAGCGAAACGACCAACTTCATTCAGCCCTCAGCAAGTGCCATCACGCTCAATCGGGTGACTGGCGTCGATCCCTCCTCGATTATGGGAAACCTTACCGCAAATGGGCAGGTATGGCTCATTAACCCGAACGGCATCGCGTTCGGAAAAACCGCGCGCGTTGACGTGGCAGGGCTCCTTGCCACCACCATCGACATCGCCGACCGTGACTTTATGTCTGGCAACTATCGTTTCTCCTCGCTCGGAAATCCGAGCGCGATGGTGACGAACGCAGGGCAGATTACGGTGCGCAACGCGGGACTCGCGGCACTGGTTGCACCGAGTGTCGAAAATTCTGGGCTTATCCAAGTCAACCTCGGGCAGATACAGCTTTCGTCCGCCGCCGCATTCACGGTCGATTTATATGGTGATGGTCTCTTCAATTTCACGCTCGACAAGCAAGTTACGCAGGCCATCAAGAAATCGGACGGCACCAAACCCACGGCGGCAGTTTCAAACAGCGGCCAGCTCATCGCGAACGGTGGCAGGATTCTTCTCACCGCAAATGCCGCCAAGTCTGTCGTTGATCACGCCATCAATATGGATGGTTATGCCCAAGCGACGAGCGCATCAGTATCAGCAACCGGCGAGATTACACTCGACGGCGGTTCGGACGGTGATGTGCGCGTTGCTGGTACAATCGATGCCTCTGGGCAGAACGGAGCGAACGGCGGTACGATCAAAGTGCTCGCTGATAAGACGAACGGGACGGTTGATCTGTCCGGCACGCTCGACGCCAGCACCCTCCAGAGTGGAAACGGAGGCTTTGTCGAGACCAGTGCCGCGCATGTGAAAGTTTCCGACGCGGCAAGGATAACGACGAGTGCGCCTTCGGGCACGACGGGCACGTGGCTTGTCGATCCTCATGATTACACCGTTGCCGCATCAGGCGGCGACATATCCGGCGCAACGCTCTCTGCGCAGCTTGCATCCAATAACGTCACGATCCTGAGCAACGGTGGCACTGCGGGCACAAACGGCGACGTGAATGTCAACGATGCAGTGTCCTGGAGCGCGCATACTCTGACACTCACTGCGGCGAACAACATAAATGTGAATGCCGTGATGAGCGCGACTGGAACGGCTTCGCTCGCGCTCAACCCCGCCACTGGAAACGGCTCGGATAGCGCTGGCGCCGGACAAGTTTTGATGGGTATGGGAATAGGTGGCGGGTTCATTGGCCGAATTGATTTCAGCGGCACGGGCACTCTTTCCATCAACGGAACGCAGTACACTGTGATCAACAGCTTGGGTGTCGAGAGCGATACAAGCACGACGACGCTGCAGGGCATGCAGAACAATCTCAGTGGGCACTACGTTCTTGGAAGCAATATCGACGCCTCCGCAACTGGCGCATGGAACGCTAGCATCGGATTCTCACCAATAGGAGAGAGTGCTCCATTCACGGGCGTGTTTGACGGCTTGGGACACACGATTACCGGCCTTAGCGTTAGCACAAGCAGTACATACAACAATGTTCAAAGTGTATTTTGGGGTGACACCCGTTACGGCACCTTCGATGCTGGGTTGTTCGGTCAAATTGGAAGCAGCGGTGTGGTGCGGAATGTTGGTCTCGAAGGCGGCGCGATTACCGACATGACGAGTTCGAACTATGTGGGCGGACTTGCTGGTAATAATAGCGGTCACATAGCAAACAGCTATTCCACCATGCCGATAAGTGTCCGAGGGTTTGATTCGTCAGGCCCCTGTCTCGGCTATGGCGTGTGCACGTCAACTACCCTAACAGGAACCATTGCCGGTGGGTTGGTAGGACTTAACAGCGGCACGATCAGTAACAGCTACGCCTCGGGTGCGGTGGCGCAAACGGCTACTCCTGACGAAT
Organism: Alphaproteobacteria bacterium UBA1301; assembly: GCA_002307725.1. Lineage (GTDB taxonomy): Bacteria > Pseudomonadota > Alphaproteobacteria > Micropepsales > Micropepsaceae > Rhizomicrobium. Next base: position 511,864 of record DBUB01000010.1, read on the forward strand.
ATAACTATGGCACCTCCATTCTCGGTGGATTAGCCGGAATCAACAGTGGCGTCATTAAGTCCAGCTACGCCACTGGAACGGTGAGCGGAGTGCCCTCCAACGGATACCACAATAGCTACGCGGGCGGGCTGGTGGGTACCCTCAGTTACGGAACCGTTGAAAACAGTTTCGCCACCGGTGACGCAACAGGAGGGCAGTACGTCGGAGGATTAATTGGGAATCGGGACGAGGTACAGAACGCCGTAGGTTCAATCAGCAACGTGTATTCCACTGGATCGGCAGTGGTGGTTAGCACAATCGGCATAGGTAACTCCGGCGGGTTAATGGGTGTAAATGGAAACCCGATTATAAACGGGTATTGGGATGCCGAGGCGTCCGGAAACGGCAGCGGAGTGGGTACCGGCGTTGCCACTGGTATGACCGGTTTAACGACCGCTCAAATGAAGTCCGGGCTACCGGCGGGATTTGATCCGGCAATCTGGGCAATGGATGCAACAATAAATGGAGGCTATCCATACCTCCGACAGAGCCAAATCGCGAGCACTAGTCCACCGCAACCGCCCGTCTCAGGTACGCTCACATGGAGCGTCGCTGACGCAGCATCGACCTATGGCACGTTGGCGAGCTTGGGCGCAGTGACGCTGACTGGCGTGTCAAGCTCGGACATCGGCTCGGTCAGCGGGACGGTCGTACTTTTTGACGGCACAACACTGGTGACGCTGTCGCCGTCGCTTGCTGCTGGCACGTATACGGAGCAAGTTACTGGCCTCACGGGCGCGTCGGCGAGTAATTACACACTCGCCACGACGGGCAACACTTACGGTGTCCTCACGATCAACCCGAAAACCCTGACTTGGAAGACAACAGACTATTCGAGCACCTACGGCACGCTCGCAACACTTCCATCACCGATCCTAGTCGGTGTCCTGTCCACTGATGTGGGCAATGTGAGCGGCGTGATTGGTCTCGTTGCGAACGACACGGTGGTGTCTCTATCCGCCACCACATCGGCGGGAAGCTATTCGGAAATTGTAAGCAGCCTGACAGGGACCGCTGCAAGCAACTACACGCTTTCGCTCACCGGCAATACCGTGGGCACATTTGCCGTCAATCCAAAAGCTCTGACGTGGAGCGTGAGCGACGCCTCATATGCGTACGGGTCATCGCCCAACATCGGCGTAGCGGCGTTAACGGGCATAGTCGGCAACGACAAAGTGGATGGTCTCGTCGGCTTTTTCTCCGGCACCACTCCGGTTGCAATCACGAGTACGACGTCAATCGGTTCGTACGCTGAAAAGGTAGTCGCACTGACCAACACCGATGCTCACAACTACACTTTGGCTTCGACTGGAAATAGGTCGGGTACGCTGACGGTTCACCTCTCGCAATCTGATGCAACACAAGTAACGCAGGCTCAGAGTCAAACGGCAAGCGCACTTCTCGCATGGAACAGCTTTGTGAATTCTTTCGGCAGCATAGGGGACAAATTGCAGTCCTTCTGGAATGGGCTTAAAGATGGAATATCGAAGTGGCTTAGCAACTCGGCGACGGGGACGACTGCGAACCAGAGTGTTGTAGGGACACCGACCTCTTCGATTGGTCTCGTGTCTCCGGCGCTTTCCGGAACTCGCAATCAAGTCGGTGACAATTTCGCTATGGTGTCCCCTGTCTTAACGGGTGAGGCCGTGACTACATGGGGCTTCGACGCAAGTGTTGGCGGTGTTGTCGAGAATGGCGGCACCACATCATACGCCCCGATTGATTCAATGACGCTAGCGATTTCAACGAGCAACGGAGCGATCTACCGGACCATTTCCGCCTACCCGAACGTGGATGCGAACGGCAAAAAGGACGCGGTAAACGGACCCTTCCAATGTACCGCGTTAGTAGCTCAATACCTGTCTGCTCTGGGTTTTAAGACCGCACCTTTGAACCTGCCGAATGGCAATCAAGTGGCTACTTGGCTAGGGACTGGCCCAGACGCACAATATTTTCAGTTTTCGCCAACGGGAGCAAATGCACCCAAAGTTGGGAGCATAGTGTCATTTAGCGCAACCGGCAGTGATGCTACTTATGGGCACGTGGCGATCATAAAAGGCATTACGCAGCCTGATCCGAACACAATAATCGCAACGCTCATCGAAGATAACATGACTGTGCAAAACACAAGTACGTATGCCAAGAACCGCGAGATCACATTTCACTATTCCAACGGGAAATGGGTCGAAGTGCCGACAGCATCCGCGATCGTGTCCGTGATAAACTGGGTAACACCCATCACAACGCCGTTGCAGTCATCAGGAAGCTGATATTGGCTTAAGCTCAGGGCGCATCAGGATCGTAAACGGTACACATTTCATACGAATGTTGTTTGTCTGTCGCCCATGCCCCTCCGCTGCCGACCTCAAACGAATTGTCATCGGCACCAACAAGAACTGATGTCCCGCAGAAAATCGTTGTGCCTTGCTTGCCGTAGATGCTCGGTGATCCATCAGGTGCAGTAAGTTCAATGAAGATACGAGGGTCCGCTCCATCGACTTTCTGTTCATTGTAGCTCAGACCTTGGAAGAAGACGGATTTGTTGTCAGCGTCGTAGAAGGACTTTGACGAATCCCGGTGGAACGTCAGAGGATCAGCTCCCATTATCATATCGGGCCCGAAAAATACTTTCTTCGAATCTTTACCGTAGGCCTGAGGTTTACCTGATTTATCCGTAATAGCCTGGAACGTTGCGGAGTCGGCCGACGTCACAACGGAAAAATCCAGGGTGCTGTCGAAATATACGTGCGATTTATCTTTGAAATACCCGCCGCCGAGTGCAACAAACGAGGGTAGATCGATCTGATCAAACGGTGGGAGATTGAGGTCTACCTCCTGATAGCCCTTGCTAGTATCGATGTAGAGCTTCGTTTCAGACCGAGAGAAATCTGTTTTCGACCCATCCTCGTTGACAAGATTCACGAGTCCCGGGAGCGCTACTCCGGATTTCGCTGAGTTGCTCTGCGAATGCCATCGCGCCCATCCATTGAGCCCAACGAATAGTGTGGTTGTTATAAGTATACCGGCACCGAGAATGGTGGCTCCGTAACGCATCAGCACTATTATATCACGTCCAACGAACGCAAGAAGATGACGCGCGACTTCTCACTAGCCAGAGGGTATCTTGTTGCTCAAAGTAACGACCCCGGCGTGCGTGTGCCGGGGTCGAGAAAGAACTGGCATCTATTCATGCGCTGGTGTTCCCAGCGGCAATCGTCGTCAGATACTCGACCGCCTCCTGCGCTTTGCTGCCCGCAGTAAACACAGCCTTTGTGTCGTGGTTCAAAATGTCGAGCCACGACGAGACGTAAGCAGCATGATCCGGACGGGGCTCATTTGTGATCCGGAAAGCGGAGCAGAGAAATGCGGCTCCCAGTTCTGCGACCAATTCTTCAAACGCATATGCCTTATCGCCGAACCGCTTTCCGAATTCGCGACCGAGGCGATGTCCTGCGCCGCTCCAGTGGACACATTCGTGACAGAGGACGGCGTGATACGACTCGACTGGCGAACTGGTCGGCGTACCGATGAACATCTCGGGACTTGGCATTTCGATGCAATCCAAATCGCGGCGATAGCGTGCGCCGTGGAATCCGTGTCGAACATCGGCACCGATGGCTTCTATGAAAGCGGCGACTTCCTCGTTGATCTGGACGATGGACTTGTCCTCTGGGACGGGCGGCGTCCAGCCGTCCACTTGTTCGACGTTGAAGACGTGGGAGGCCCGCGCGACGAAGCGAAAGCTATCCCTTTGTTCTTCAACCGGTGCTGCATCTTGAACACCGAGTTCGGGTTGGTCGAGTGGCTTGTAGAAGACGATGATGGAACCGCGCTCGCCCTTGCGGACATGGGCGCCAAACGTCTGCCATTGTTTGTATGACGCCCAGTACCCGGAGATGTACCGCTTGGACATGGCATCCACCCAAAGCGCGACGATGTTGACGCCGCGATAGGCTTTGTCTGTGGCGGCATTCACTGGGAGCGTAGGCGGCAGGATGCCGCCGTGCCAGGGCATGACGAACTGCGGCGCGCCGCTTTCAATTGCGGACACGATCTTGCTGGTGATGCTGCTGAATACGTCAGACTTTGCTTCTGAAGGAACTGTACCGTGCATATTGTTCTCCCGTGCATGGCGGGAGCACCGGATCATTCCGATGCTCCCGGATGCGCGGGAGGAGGAACGTGATTTGCTTCAATCGAGATCGCCGATATAGGCAAAATAGGTGAGGGCGAGCGCCGCTGCATTGAACAGACTCTGACGGGCATCCTCGCTGTCGCCGAGCTTCCTCTTGGGCGGGAGGCGATAACTGAATGCTTCAATGCGCGCGGCAATGATTCGTGCGATGGCATCGCGCGTGGTTGCGCCTGTTTCAGCGAATACCGCGGCGATCACTTCTCGGTCAAAAATCTTGGTGTCAACCGCACGAACGGAAGCTTCGTGTAGCATCGTCCGACAGAGTTGTTGGATACGCGGATGGCGGCGGCTGGTACTGCTCTCAAAGGCTTCGAGGACGAACACAGCGGGTTCATAACGGTCGAGAAGCCGTTCAAATCTGCTGGCAAGATGTTGATCCCTTCCGGGACGAGCGTGGACGATGGACCACGCGACCGGCGTCTGTGGATTTTCGAATAATACCCAGCCGAATCCGCGCGAGGTTGGATGTGCGGCAAGGACGAGACCGGTGTAATGAGACGGGGCGGTGGCAGTAGGGGTCATAAAGACGGTGATGATTGTATGCGGGTAATTAATTCGCACAGACAGGTATATTTGCGTTGTGACGGCGCATCCGCGCAATCGGCAAACCGTTCCGTCATCGAACGTGCTCTTGAAAGGATGTCGTGCTGGAGCGCATCATACTGTTCAGGGAACAAGTGGTGCGGATGGCGGTCAAACACGATATTTGCCGAGATGATAAGTTGGGCGCTCGGATTTCGCTTGCCCTCCATCTTGGTGATGGCACTCCGGCTGAGGCCAAGCAGTTCTCCGAGTTCTTCTTGAGACAATCCGGAACGCAAGCGTTCGGTGCGCAAATAGTTGGTGAGCCGGGTGCGTGGCATAGATCAGTGTGCCCGCGCCGAGTAAGGCGGGGCATTGTTTATCATTTCAGGGAACATACTTCTCACACTAGACGGTAAAATGGGACATGCTGTCCCTTTGCACTGTGGATAACGACGATGTGTGCTGCATTCGATCACTCGTTAGCGGAATCCGTCGCCGTTGTGATTCCGTACCGTGAGGCGAATGTAGTGAGCGCAGGTAACTCCGATGCCGGTACGACATAGATGCCGTTTGACTTGCGCGTCCGGAGACCAAAGCGTGTGCGCAGAACGTGACCTATCCATTTGTTTGATACTGCGTAGCCGTATTCCTGACGGCATTCGGCATTGAACCGTGTCGTGATGTCTTTCACTGTTGCAGACCCGTTTGTACTCTCCGCAAATGCAGTGAGTGCCGCGGCCATGACACCACCATCCATGCTTTCCCGCCGTTCCATCTGCGTGTCGGCGTTCTGGTCGATAAACGCGGATTGAATAGTGGTGCGCTCTGCGGCATCGTCCACCAGACTGAGGAGGGAGATTGCTGTCTGATTAAGGCGTGGATCGACGCCGTCCATAAGAGCGGACAAGTCGGTCTTGGCGCCAAAGAACTCGGCGAATCGGAAGTGTAGAAGGCGGTTGCGAAGCGTAAGCGCTTCCTCTTTGAGTGCGGGCGGCAGATGAATCGGAATATCCTCGCGCAAGGGGCGGGTGCCGGTGATTTCGGTAAGGAAGCGACTTTCGAGCGCTGGGTCGTGAAAGCGTTCGCGAGTCGCAATAATCTTTGGACCGAAGACTTTGAACGCGTAGGGGTTGAACTCCTTGTTTCGGTTCACGATGGTGCGTAGCACCGGCATTCCCTTCACGGTGCCGTTGTTGAGAATCTTCACTAGGTCCGCCTTTGCGTCGCTATACGGCAGGTCAGCCTCGTCGAGGACGAGCGTGCCGCCGAACGCGTCGAGCGTGTGAAATATCGGCGAGACGGTCGAGGCACCGGACGCGAAGAAGGATTTGTAACAGAGGGAGCCGATGGCAATGAGCCCGCGCGTCTTGCCGGTGCCGTAGTCGCCGCGAAGTCGCAGATATGGCAACTCGCCAAAGGCGTCGTATACCCAAGTGAGTAGCACATAATGCGCGGCGATCAGTTCAAACACCGGTGAGAGATCAACGTACCGGTGGAGGAATGCGCGAATGTCGGCAATAAGTTCGTCCTTGAAGCCGTACTCAATTGGCATTGACGGCAGAAGTACGCACTCATTGGCGATTAGATTGTTGCTCGCGGCATAGGGGACAAGTATCTCCCCGGTATCAATCGTCACCTCTTGCTCGATATTCCAGAGTCCGCCGAAACGAGAGACGGCGAGAGCAGTCTGCCGCTTCTTGGGGTCGTACACGAGTTCTACGAGCGTATCGCCCGCAACACGCGACACGGTTGGGATGCGGTTCTTTTTCGATGATGGTGAGCTGTTCATATGTAGTCAACGATAGCGGAGACTGCCTCATTGTTGCGAGACGGCATAACGTGTCGGAAAATCCCATTCTGTCGTCTCGTGCATTGGTGTGCCGCGTGAGACGCTCTGAGAATGTATGAAGGGAAGCGAGAGCCGGGTGACGTTATCCTTGACCGCGCGATGCCGAATGCGAGCGCGGAAGAGCGCGAGGTGGCGCGAGAGAATCTGTATGCCTTCGCCGCCGCGCTGCTCAGGATTTACACACGAATAGCCGACGAACGGCGTGCGGCGAGTCGCGATATAGATTTGGAGAGTGTAGAATCAGTGCACGAGCCGTAGCTCGTGCCCTATGAAGCGATATTTCGGATACATCCGTGTTTCCACTCAACGACAAGGCGCGTCTGGCGTCTCGCTTCAGGAACAGAAGGCGGCGATTGAAGCATACGCGCAGCGTGCCGGGCTTGCGATTGTCTCGTGGTACGAGGAGCGAGAAACTGCTGCAAAGCGCGGGCGGCGTATATTTGCACGAATGCTTTCCGATCTTAGTCGCAACAAAGCCGACGGGATTATCATCCACAAAATTGACCGCAGTGCGCGCAATCTGCGGGATTGGGCTGACCTCGGTGAACTTATTGACCGAGGCGTGGATGTGCATTTCGCCCACGATGCGCTCGACTTGCGTTCACGCGGCGGACGGCTATCGGCTGACATTCAAGCCGTCGTAGCGGCGGATTTCATTCGCAATTTGCGGGAAGAGACGCGCAAAGGATTCTATGGGCGCTTGAAGCAAGGAATCTATCCGCTTCGTGCGCCCATAGGTTATTGTGATATGGGACGCGGAAAACCGAAAGAAATAGACCCAATGCAAGGACCGCTCGTTCGTCAGGTGTTTGAATTGTATGCGACCGGAGAGTGGAATTTTCACACGCTACAGGCAGAGATGAACCGTCGCGGTCTGCGAGGGAGGTGCAATACGTCGGTGTCGCTGAACGGTTTCACCACGATACTCAACAATCCTTTCTACAAAGGTCTAATCCATATTCGGAAGACCAACGAAACGTTTGAAGGTATTCACAAGCCGATTATTTCAACGAGGTTGTACGACGCCGTGCAGATGGTACTGCGCGGTCGCAAGGACGGCGTGATGCCGCTTCGGCACGATTTCCTTTTTCGGCGGATGATCCGATGCGCCCATTGCAATAGCGTGATGATCGGCGAATGCAAGAAGGGGCGATATATCTATTACCGTTGCCACGCCCCTGCGTGTCGCGGAACTATCGTCAACGAACCGAAGATGAACACGGCGTATCGAGAATGCTTTGCGGGTCTCATTCTCGATGTTGGGGAGCTTGGGGACTTGAGGGACATGATTGAGAGATTGCGAGGAGCAACCGGTACCGAGAAGTCGGAGCGTGATAAGGTATTGCGCCTTCAGGTAGCGCACTGTGATGAACGCCTTGCACGTCTCACTGATGCACTGATTGATGGTTTGATTGAGAAGAGTGTGTTCGATGCGCGTAAAGCGCAACTCCTAAACGAGAAGCGCAACTATTTGGATAGGCTAGAGAAGACTGCGAATGAACCGTCTGTCGCCGATATAATTGCCGAAGACCTCGAACTCTCGAATGTGGCGCAGCTGCGCTATGAAACGGGATTATTGCCGGAAAAGCGCGATATTGTTTCTGCGACAACCTCGAACTGCTCCGTATGCGGAAAAGAACCAGCAATTACGCTGAAATCTCCGTTTCAAGAGCTCCTAAATCTGCCGAAAGCGAGTGACTGTGACCCACATCGTGATGGTGTTCGAACTCGCGCCGAAATAATCTTTGAAATTTTCAAAATGGCCGCTGAGGAAAAATTATCAGTCTCGCCTTTGCAGTGGGGTGAACAAAACCATGGCGTATCAAATAATGGTCTTGATAAGGCCGCATGAGAAGTCCCTAAAGTCCCCATATCACCGATGATACTCTGAAAATTGGGACAGAGCATCCCATTGTGCCGCCTTTCGTGTGTGGATTATTTCCTAGATCATGGACGGATGTTTCGCCAATCGGACATATCATATTTCGCTCAGACGAACCATCGCGCAACGCACGTTCCATTCGGCATCAAACAAGCGGATCGTCTTTCGCACGTGTACGTCATCGGGAAGACCGGCGTGGGAAAGTCCACGCTCATCGAAACCCTCGCGAAGCAAGACCTGGCAGCAGGGCGTGGCTTTGCGCTGATTGATCCTCATGGCGACCTTGTGGAAAGGGTCGCGCAAGACGCGGTAGCCAGAGGGCAGGACCGCGTCGCGTATCTGAACGCGCCAGATGGCGACCAACCGTTCGGATACAATCCCTTGCGAAGAGTGCGAGACGATAAAATACCGCTTGCGGCTTCCGGTTTAATTGAAACCCTCAGGAAGCTCTGGCCGGACGCGTGGGGCGTTCGTATGGAGCACGTGCTGCGAAATTCGCTGTATGCCCTTCTCGAACAAGAAGAAGCGAGATTGCCGGACATTCTGCGGCTCTATGCAGACGAGAAGTTCAGAAAGTCCATCACGCGGTCGATTCGCAACGACATCGTGCGCCGCTTTTGGCTCTATGAATTCGAGCAGTACCACTTCCGCCAAAAGGCGGACACGGTAGCGCCGATTCAGAACAAGCTCGGGGCGCTACTCTCTGACCCGACGCTTCACCGCATCCTCGTGAAGCCACAAATCGACCTGAAGTTCCGCTCCATGATGGACAAGGGCGATGTGCTGTTGGTGAATGTCTCCAAAGGGCGGCTCGGTGAGGATAGTGCGCTCCTGCTTGGCTCCCTTGTACTCTCAACGCTCTCGCTTGCCGCGCTCTCGCGGGCAGATAGCGATGAGCGCCGCCCGTACTTCATCTACGTGGACGAATTTCAATCCTTCACCACGCTTATGCTCGCCAATATGCTCCCCGAGCTACGCAAGTACGGTGTCGGATTGACGCTCGCGAATCAGCACCTCGCGCAAATCGAGCCGGAGATACGATCTGCGGTGCTTGGGAACGCCGGAACACTCATCTCATTTCGTGTCGGGGCGGAAGACGCCCCATACCTTGCACGGGAGTTCCAGCCGAAGTTTGAGGTCGAAGACCTGCTGAACCTCCCCAACCGCCACATCTATCTGAAATTGATGATCGACGGGACGCCGAGTAGACCGTTTAGCGCCGATACCGTCTCATCTGGTGATCTTCAGACGCGGCAAGGGGGTAAGCCCGTGCTCAAAGGGGCGAGAGGCGCCGTGGGTGATTCTTGGTGATGCCTTTCAGCTGAAAGGTCGATGTCCGAAAAAGATAGGTCCGACTTAACGCCACCACGCAACACCTCGACTCAACGTATTTGCGACCTATTCTGAACGGCAAGTATGGGACCGCAATCACGCCCGCGCCTAGCGTAACTTTGAATTCCTCCAATCCAACTGCTCCAAACAGATGGCTTTGCCATACTCGACACAACAAAAGCTCGACAAGCGAATTAACTGAGGTCTACGGTGCTCGCAACCAACAATTGAAGTTGGGTTCTTGGTGACCTGCATCCATGCCCAAAATCGTTTTGATTGACGACGACTTCGCCACCGAACTCATTGTGGAGCGACTAGCTGATCGAGGTTATGAGGCACGGAGGATCAATTCGGCTGATGCCGCGTTGGCGACGATCTCTGAGATTGTGTCGGCCGACCTCGTCATACTTGACGTGATCATGGCGCGGCCACCCAGTGCCAGTCCTGTGAAAATCACGGGCGATATGGAAACTGGCATGGAGATACTGCGTAAGGTCCGCGAGTCGAAACCAACTCTACCCGTCATCGTGTTCTCGGCGACAGCTGACCGCGACCTAATCGAGATGGTGTCCCAGATGTCAAATACGGAGTTTCTCTCAAAATGGGGGACTCCAAGTTTGGGAGACTTGATTCAACATGTGGACAGGAGGCTCGGCCGCTCCCAAGTCAACGCTGCCACAAAGTGTTTTATCGTTCATGGCCATGACGATGTTGAGAAGCTTTCGCTGAAGAACTACTTACAGAACACCCTAAAGCTGCCAGAGCCTCTGATTCTTCATGAATTACCAAACCTCGGTAGAACGATAATCGAGAAATTTGAGGACGCAGCCTCAGAGACTGATCTCGTTTTTGTCCTTTTGACCCCCGATGACCAATTGGCACCGGATAGCAGTTCGAACAATGAAAAGCGGCGCGCCCGCCAAAACGTGATATTCGAATTAGGCTACTTTTTGGGAGTGCTCGGCCGTCGTTCTGGGCAGGTGTTACTACTACATAAAGGAAACCTCGATCTTCCGAGCGATATCTCCGGCGTAATATACGTTGACATTTCAAGCGGTGTGGCGGCCGCGGGTGAGCAAATCCGACGGGAGATTTCACATGTCCTCTGTTGATGATCCCGAGCGGCGGGTCCTAGAACTTGAACGCAAATGTGAAAACCTGACGCGGCAACTTGAGAAAGTCAAAGCAGAACAAGTTACATACCTGCAAAACGTGTCGCATCAACTGGTAGCGCCACTTAATGCCATTAAGTGGCACATAGAGAATCTTACAGAAGCACGCTTGAGCGTCGACCGCGCGAAGAAGGTGCTTCGGTCAATCTATTCGCAATCCACAATCGCCGTGCACTTGGCGAAGAACTTCGCGCTGATGTCCAACCTTGAGGAGGATCATGCACTCACGGCACTGAAAGAGCCGCTGCAGTCGGTACCACTGTGCCCGCTCTTGATAAATTTAGCTGACGACTTCCAGCCATTGGGGTGGGACAAGAGTATTCAAATCGGGGTGGATAGCACTACCTTCGAAAAAGCGCCGCCCGTTCTTGTTATGAAACCTCTGATAAGCCAAGCCTTCAGTAATATCATCGAGAACGCGGTCAAATACTCGGACTCGGACTCGGAGATACGCATTACCGGGATCCACGATTCTTCTGCTGGTACAGTGACAGTTGAAGTCACCAATCGGGGAATACCGCTGCCGAAGAACTTTGCGGACGTATTCGAGCGTGGCTTTCGGAGTCCGGAGGCGAAGAACAAGTATCCTGCAGGCACCGGATTTGGCCTCTACATCGCGAGGCGAATAGTCGAGCTTCACGAGGGAAAGATCACAGCTAACATGACCAAACATGGCTTTGTCACGTTTGCTGTCACCCTGTCGGTCAAAGGACTCGAAGGAAAGGCACGAGTGCGTGACCCAAAAGACCGTACTGCTAGTTGATGACGAACAAGGCTTTCTTGAAGCCCTAGCTGATGCTTTGGAGCACGAGAACTATCGCGTTCTAAAGGCAACATCCGTTGAGGATGCCTTGAACATATTCAAGCGCGAAAAAGTTGACTTAGCCTCGGTGGATATCATGATGCCTCCTGGCGCGGAATTTGAGGCTGAGACAGGAAGCCACGAAGCAGGAATTTTGCTTTGCAAGAAGATCACGCGCCTGTATCCGAAAACGGACGTATTCTGCCTTAGCGTGGTAAGCGAACAGAGAATAATCCATGAAATTGAGTCTCTTGGGGTCAAGTTTCTTCGTAAGGGCGAAACCCCACTTCGCACGGTATTGAACATGATGCGATCTCGCCTCACCGGCATAGCGTATTCTACTGAATTTGGCCGTGGCAGAAACAATTAGAGCAGGAAGAGCAAGCGCGCCTGCCATCCCGTCAACTATTTCCTTCTTCTTGCGGATTGGTTTGTATGAGAGCATCGACGGATGCCAAATCAGTTTGACAACGAGATTTCGTATTTTGCCCGCACCAACTTCCGCAATCGCGGTACCCTGTTCGGTATCAAGCAAACGGATCGTCTCTCGCACCTGTACGTTATCGGCAAAACTGGCGTGGGCAAGTCCACGCTCATCGAAAGCCGCACCGCAGGAACCACCGGGTAAAGTACTCGCTAAACAGATCTCAAATTTTCTCTGACGCCTGTCGGCCGGTTGAGGCCAAAATTGCCTCGTTCGACGCTAAGACGTTCACACATTCTCTCGCACATAATAAAATGTCACCAAAAAATATTGTTAATAAACAAACACATACGTGCTGCGCCACCCGATCAAGAAATGGGCGGCGGTGGGCGCGCTGTTGGGATCGACGTTTTATCTCCTCATCAGCGGCTGCGAAGCCCCGGCGGTGCGGTCCTGGGTGATGCTGGCGATCATGTTCACCGCCGTCCTGGTCGACCGCCCCGCACTGTCGATGCGTTCGGTCATGCTGGCGCTGGTCTTGGTCATTTTGATCACGCCCGAAAACGTGCTCGATCCCGGCTGCCAGATGTCGTTCGCCGCGGTGATCGGATTGATCGCGCTCGCCGAGTGGCAGCAGACCCATCGCAGCGAGGACGCAACAAAGACGCTGTGGCGGCGGGCCTGGCGGTATGGGCTCGGCATTTGCGTGACCAGCACGATTGCGGGTCTTGCCACCGCGCCGATTGCGATCTTCCATTTCGATCGCGCTTCACCATTCGGGATCATCGCCAATCTTTTGGCGCTGCCGGTGGTGGGCGTCGTGATCATGCCGGCGGCAGTGGCGGCGATGGTAGCGATGCCGGCCGGGCTCGACACCTGGCCCTTGATCCTCATGGGCAAGGGCACTGCCGTGATGCTGGCCATCGCGCGCTGGGTGGCGGCGCTTCCCGGCGCCGGAACCATGGTGCCGGCGTGGCCGGCTTGGTGCGTCGCCGCGGTGATGGGCGGCGGACTTTGGATTGCGTTGTGGCGGCGCGGCTGGCGCTGGCTCGGGTTAGTGCCGATTGGCATCGGCCTCATCTTTTCCCAGACCGTGACGTTGCCCGACATTCTGGTATCCGAGGATGGCCACACTGTCGCCCTGCATCTCGACAGTGGCAAACTCGCCTTGACCGCCAAACCGACCGACAAATACGCCGCCGCGAGTTGGCTGCGCCGCGCCGGGGACGACCGTTTGCCGGATCAAGTCATCGGCGGACCGGGCCTGAAGTGCGACGCGCTTGGCTGCATTGCGCACCTGCTCGGTTTCGTGGTGGCGGTTGATACGCGCGCCGAGGCGCTGGCGGAGGATTGCGTCAAGGCCGCGGTCGTTATCAGTGCGGTATCGGCGCACCGCTTCTGTAACGGACCCAAGCTCGTGATCGACCATCGCGATACGGCACGGGAAGGCGCCCACGCGGTATGGCTTGGCAATAACATCCGCGTCGAAAACGTCGAAGACCAGCGCGGCCTAAGACCGTGGACTTCGCGTTATCAGCGCCAAATCCGCCATCAATAGCGCCCGGCTTCGCCCGGGAGGGCTACGCCGCGGCAAGCCGGATCAATACCTTCTGATCAGTCCAACAAGTTTGCCCTGCACCTTGACGCGATCGGCGCCATAGAGCCGGGTTTCGTAAGCCGGATTGGCCGCTTCCAGCGCAATCGAATCGCCGCGGCGGCGCAGACGTTTCAGCGTTGCCTCGTTGTTGTCGACCAGCGCCACGATGATCTCGCCGGTGTTGGCGGTATCGGCTTCCTGGATGATCACGGTGTCGCCGTCGAGAATGCCGGCGTTGATCATGGAATCGCCGGTCACTTCCAACGCGTAATGATCGCCACGGCCAATCATGCCGCTCGGCACCGGCACATCGGCGATTTTTTGTTGCAGCGCTTCGATCGGCGTCCCGGCGGCGATACGGCCGACCAGGGGAACATTGATGGCGCCTTCGGCTTCGCCCATCGGGCGGCGAGGGCTACCGGCGCCGCGCGTATCGGGCGTGGTGCCGCGGGTGCGATGGCCGGGGCTCATGCGCTGGGCCTGGCTGCGGGTCGTGGCTGGGCGCAGCGTCTCGGCCATGTTTTCAGGCAGCTTGATGATTTCGAGCGCCCGGGCGCGTTTTTCCATGCGGCGGAGGAAGCCGCGTTCCTCCAGCGCCGTAATCAGGCGGTGAATACCCGACTTCGACTTCAGATCGAGCGCGTCTTTCATCTCATCGAACGATGGCGGGATGCCGGTTTCGTGCACCCGTTCGTGGATGAACATCAACAGCTCGTACTGTTTCTTGGTCAGCATTCCGCAGGGCCTCCGTCGCGTTATCCCTCCCGGCCCGCTGTGCCCGCACCTTTGAAGAAGGTGTTTGCCGACACAACCGCCCGTGGGCGAACAAATCCGAAACACGGAGAATCGTTCTACTTTAGTTCCCTTGAGGCGTCAACATGCTCGCGTAAGGCGAGCCGACACGTCGCAGGCGCCGCAAACTTCCGGAATCGAATTCGAATCATTCCAGATGGTGACCAACGGGTGAAAATTGGTTGTGCTGATCGCCAAACAGCAAAACGGCCGCACCCGATGAAGGATGCGACCGCCCTGCCAGGGAAGTGGAAATCTTACAGCGGAGCGTTGATTTGCGTCAGGCCATCGAGCGGCAGCGTCGCCGTGCGCGCGTTGAGCGGGCCGTTGCGGTCGAACTCCACCAGCGAATGGCCGTCGCCCAAATGCCAAGCCAGACGAACCATCAGACCATCGCTGTGAACCGTCTGGCCGACGTTGCGGATGTCATCATGCACATAAGCGGTCGAAATCGTGACCGGCAAGGTCGCAACCGGCAGATAGGTGGCACCAGCTTCGAACGTGGTCCAATGCAGCGTGGACAACGTGTTGTAGGAAGCATCCGCCGTCAGCGACAATTGCGGCAGAACATAATAGGTCGCGCCGCCGCCGTAATAGCCGCCATCGCGCTCTAAACCGGCGTAGGTGCCACTGATGCCACCGCCGCGCACGCGCAAGGTGATGGGATTGAAGCCGAGACGATCAAGCCCATACCACTCGCCGAACACGCCATAGGTGCCGTAATCGAGATTCTGCTGATAGAGATTGGTCGTGTTGTAGTCACCATTGACGCCAACGGCCATGTCTTTATCGCGCCAGGTGATCGCACCACCAGAACTCCAAGTATCAGCCGGAACGTGCAGCGCCTTGTTTTCGGAGTAGTCAACGCTGCCTTGCACATTCAGATGCGAATCCGGAATGGCATAATTCGCGGCACCGCCGAAGTTATAGGCGTTGTCCGCAACGCCCTTCACATCGGAATAATTATAGCCCCCCGTAACCGTTCCACTGAACCCTGTCCAATCCGTTGCGTTCGCACTGGTGGCAAGAACGGCAGCGGCGCCCATGAGAAACAATTTAAAACGCATCACGCACTCCATGACTGGTGTTACTACGAAGACCTACATGGGTAGTGTGATCGCCAGGTGCAATGTCTGTGCTGCACGCAGATGCAAGACGAGGTCGCGCCGTGCTCATTTGACAACACATGTGACTGTGTTTTCACAATCTAGCAATTTTGAGGTGTGATTTGTTGCGTTGGCGTAATTACAGGGAAGTCATTACACGGACAGAACCGTCACTACACAGAGTTTTTCTGAATGAGATCTCAGTGATTGCCATAGAGGTCTTTGAAGACCGCGACGCAGCCATACGTTTCATGCCGGAGCTGTTCGCAAAAATGAACGCCGCGCGTTTGAAGTATTTCGTAATCGCGCGTGAAATCATCGCTCTGCAAAAATAAGAAAACACGCGCCCGCCACCTTGCTGACCGACACTCGCGCGCTGTTCGTCCGTCACCGCTTTGCCAAAAAGAAGCCTCACCCTGCCTTCTTTCGGCCCCACCAATACCCAACGCCTGCCGCCGCTAAGATCGGCATTGCTCTCCACGACGAATCCGCCACGCCGTTGTGAGCGGCGAACCGTCGACTGTTGTGGTAGGACCGCAGTGAAGTGGAGCACGCCATGAAGATTCCCGAATTCCCGTTCACCGCCATAGACTGGTCGCAGATTGACCCCATCGAATATCCGGGTGAGACCGGCAAGGCGGTTTGGCGGACGATAAACGCGGGCGATTTGCGGGTGCGGATGGTGGAGTATTCGCCGGGTTACGCGGCCGATCATTGGTGTGCGCGCGGGCATGTCCTTCTCATCGTCGCGGGCGAGATGACGGCGGAGTTGCAGGACGGGCGGCAGTTCGTCCTCAAAGCCGGGATGGGCTACATGGCGAGTGATGACGCCGGCAACCCGCATCGCAGTCATACCGCGACCGGCTGCCGGTTGTTTATCGTCGACTGAGGCTTGGCGCGGCCGCTAGTTTTTGTCGGCGACGAAATCCTGGTTCGACAGGGTGACCTTCACCGTGGTTGGGGCGTTGTTGGCGCTTTCGACCTGGAGTTCCTGGAACAGCCAGCCGCCCTTGTCGCTGGGGCCACCGACATAGGGCACGAAGGCGAAAGTGCCGTTCTCTTGCCAGGTGACGCGCGTAATCAGCAGCCAGTTGAGCGCCGGTAGGTTCTCGAAGGTGAATTTGCCGGAGCCGTCGCACATCGCTTTCTTGTCGTATTTGTGGGCGCGGCGCTCGTAGTTCGGCGGGAACCCGTTGCCGGTCTCCAGCAGCTTCGACAGTTCCATGTTATAGCTGGTCAGCGGCATCAGCGAGACGCTCTCGCCGGCGCAGGTGATCACCCGTCCGCCCGGCTGCTTATAGAATGCCTGGCCGGTGACGGTGTAGGGGCCGGACTGTTTCCAGGTGTTGAAGTCGTTGTCGAGGAACGGCGTCAGGATCTGATAGGGCGCATCGGAGGCGCAGCCGCCGGCGAACACCAGTGCCAGAAGCGGAAGAACTCGGATTGCGGCGGTCATGCCTATGCCCCCTCTCGATCGGATGTGCGGGGATATTGGGCCGACAGGGTAAGCAGATGGTTAATGGGGCTTGGCGGCTGTAACAAACCGTGTCGCATGGCCTGCCGCTGGGGCAGCCGAAAAAGCGGCCGGTGCGATCCCCACGCCCGCCCAAAACATCGGGGGTATGTGATCGCACCAGCCAGCTACGGACTCTTATTGCCGGTCGGGGCCGTCAGCACGGTTGTTGTCGTAGCCCTGGCCCTGATTACTGGGGCCATCGTACGGATTGTCGTCATAGGCTTGGTTGTTGTTCGGGCCGTACTCGGGTCCATAGTCGCGGCCGTTCGGCGGCGGCGGGTTGTCATAGCCCCGCTCGCGAGGCTGGTCGCGATCAGAGGTCGCCAGAATCGCCGTCAGCGCCAGCAGACCGAACCCGACCGCAATGGCCGTTCCGGCGCCGTCGCCACCATGGTGACGATAGTGGCCGCCCCCGTCGCGATCGAAGCGATCGTGGTGGCCCGGTCCGGGGCCGAACGGATCGGCCATGGCGGCAGTTCCACTCAGCAAGCTGAGGGCGAGGGCGGCGCTTAAAAGGCGTTTCATGGGAGTTCTCCTACCCGGGGGCCCTGGCCCGATGGCTTTGGCCCTAATTCGATGAGAGCAGGATGCGCCGGGCTGTCTGAACAGAGCCTGGGGCCGCCGTTCAACTGCCGTTCATCGGCGTGGCTTTTGTGGACAAGCTGCAGTTAAGACAAATTCTCAAACAAACTGCCAAAAAAACTCCGCAAATTATGGCATACACTGTTCGAATAGGCGCGAGGGCGCGCCGTTTGGAGGGGGTTGTTCCATGAGTGAAGATAAAGTCGAACCCGTCACCGAAGAGCATCATCACCATCATCAGGATGTCGAAGTCGAGCGCATCGAAACGGTGTCGAGTGCATCGACGCCGTGGATGGTGCGGTTGGTCTTCGGGATTCTCGGGGTCGTGTTCCTGGCCAGTGCGGTCGCCGCCTGGCAGTTCCGCGATCTCTTCAACGGCCACATCGCGGAGTCGTTGCCGTATGTCATCATCGGCCTCGGCGTGATCGGCGTCGGCGCCATCGTCGAATCCATCACCACGGAAATCTGGCTCGCCCTGATCGGCGGTGTGGTCGCTCTGGCGGTGACGTTCATGATCGTTGGCCGGTCGCAGATCATCCCGAGCGAAGGGGCGCTGTATGTGGTCGACCGTTTGTCCGGCTCGGTGCAGTTCTGCACGCCGGATGGCTGTCTGCCGCTGAAGCAAGTGTCCGCGCTGCCGAAGCCGCCGGCCCCGCCGCCGCCTGCCGCTGCGCCTGTCAAAGCTCCGGCTCCTCCGGCGAAGAAGTAACCTGACGAGGCCGGGCGGTGCCAAGCCGCCCGGCCTCGGTCATCTTTTGACGTTTCGTCAGACTACGGATGATGCTTTCGTGCCATCCGCAAAGGGGACGTGCGTGCTGCTAACGTTCAATAGCCATCCAGCGGAATGATCTCGGTACGGTCGCCAGTGGCGGCGGGTGGGGCGTCGGGGGCGCGCACCACCAGCGCATCGGCCTTGGCCAGCACTGATAGCATCGAGGAATCCTGCAGCGCGAACGGTTCGGCCCAGACGTCACCGCCTTCGTGGATCAGGCGCGCGCGAATGTAGGTCTGGCGGCCGTCGTTGGCGGGCAAGTCCTGCTTGAGGCGGGCAGACGTGGTGCGCTGCGATGCGGCCGTCCCGAGCATGGCATCAATGGCGGGGCGCAGGAACAGGATGGCGCAGACCAGCGCCGACACCGGATTGCCCGGCATGCCGAGAATGGGCGTCTTGCCGAGCCGTCCAAAGATCAGCGGCTTGCCGGGGCGCATTGCGACCTTCCAGAAATCGAGTTCGAAATCGGCGGTGCCAAGTGCCTTTTGCACCAGGTCGTGATCGCCGACCGAAACGCCGCCCAGCGTCACCACCAGTTCGGCATCGGCATCGGCGACGGTGGCGATCTCTTGGGCATTATCGGGTAGGATGCCGAAATCACACGGCGCACCGCCCCACATCGCAATCATCGCCGACAAGCCGTAGCCGGTGGATGCCGCAATGCCGCCCGGCTGCCGCGGGCTCCCCGGTGCCGACAACTCGTCGCCGATCGAAGCGATGGCGACGCGCGGGAGCCGCCGCACCTTGGCTTCAGTGATGTCGCCCGCCGCCAGCAAGGCCATGTCGCGTGGGGTGATACGCTTGCCAGCCGGAACCAGAATGTCGCCCGCCTTGAAATCGAGACCGGCGGTGCGGATGAAATCGGGACGCATGGCAGAAGCGTTGAACTGGACATCACCGCCGACGATGTCGACTTCCTCTTGGATGACGATGGCGTCGGCGCCGTCCGGGATGACTCCGCCGGTGAAGATGCGCACGGTCTCGCCAGGGCCGACTGGCCCCAGAAACGGATGACCCGCGGGCGCCGATCCGATCACCTTGCGCGGGGCTTCGCCGTCGCTGCGGCGCACGGCATAGCCGTCCATCGCCGAGGCCGGGAACGGCGGCTGATCGCTGGGGGATTTGACGTCATTGGCCAAGACGCGTCCGGCCAGATGGGCGAGATCCACCACCTCGGTGCCGGTAGGCGTGAAGGCCGCGAGAATCCGGGCCTGGGCTTCGTCGACGCTGATCATCGCAACATTTCCTTCGTTACGGGCCCTCCGTTACGGGGTACGCTTGCCGCCGGCGCGCCCGGTCAATAGCCGTCGAGCGGAATGAACTCGACCCGGTCGCCGGTCTGTGATGGCGCCGCATGAGGTGGCAGCACCACCAGGGCATCAGCTTTGGCCAGCACCGACAGCATCGGATAATCCAGCACCGGGTAGGGTTCGGCCCACATTTCACCGCCTTGCATGATCAGGCGGGCACGGACATAGGTCTGGCGCGCGTCGGTGGCGGGCAGGGCGGAGCGCAGGCGCGCCGTCATCGTGTGGCAGCCGCATTTGAAACGTTGCGGCAGGCTGCACAGGCTCTGGGCGGTGCCGAGCATGATGTCGATGCTGGGCCGGATGAAAAGAATGGAGCAGACCAGCGCCGACGCTGGGTTGCCCGGCAGCCCGAGCACCGGCGTGTCGCCGAGCCGGCCATAGAGCAGCGGCCGGCCGGGGCGATAGGCGACGTTCCACGAGTCCATGCGAAAATCGCTGGTGCCGAGCGCCTTGGCGACCAGATCGGCGTTGCCGACCGAATGGCCGCCCAAGGTCACGACCAGTTCGGCATCGGCATCGGCGATGGTTGCGATCTCCTGGGCGGAGTCTTCCAGGATGCCAAAATCGCACGGGGCGCCGCCCCAGGTCGCGATCATCGCCGACAGGCCGTAGCCGGTGGAGGCATAAATGCTGCCATGCGGACGCGGTTCGCCGGGGGCGGAAAGCTCGTCGCCGACCGAAACGATGGCGACGCGAGGACGCCGCCGCACTTTGGCCTGAGCGACACCGCCCGCTGCCAGCAGGGACATATCGCGCGCCGTGATGCGCTTGCCGGCCGGAACCAGGACACTGCCGGATTTGAAGTCGAGCCCGGCGCCGCGAATGTAGTCGGGTTGGATGTCGGCGGGGTCGAACCGCAAATCGCCGCCGGCATCATTGGCGTCTTCCGCGAAAGCAATAGCGTCTGCCCCCTCTGGGATGACCCCGCCGATGACGATGCGCACCGCCTCGTTGGTTCCCACGGTGCCCTGGAAGGGATGGCCTGGAGTCGCCTTGCCGGCCACCTTGCGCGGCGCGTCGCCGTCGCTGCGGCGGAGCGCATAGCCGTTGACGGTGGCGATCGGCGCCGGCGGATTGTCGCCCAGCGCCCTGATATCTTCCGCGGCCACGCGGTCGGTCAGATGGACGAGGTCCTCCAACTCGGTATCGATCGGCTTCAAGCCCGCGAGAATCCGGATCTGGGCTTCTTCGACGCTGATCATCGGAACATATCCTCGGGGCGTACTTGTGCGGCGCGTACGAGCTTCTGAATGACATCGTCGGGCAGCGCCCGCAACCGTCCCGTGAGAAACGCATAGAGTTGCGACCCCGGCACCCCGGCCTGTTTGGCCCATTCGGTGGCCCGTAACCGGTGGCTGGTCATGAAATTGCGGAACGCGGCGCGGCTGGCGTCGGCCGATGGGGCGCTGGGTGCGATCTTCGGGGCGGCGACTTCACCCATCAGGACGGTGGGGCGGCCGCGCAAAGGGGCCGCCGGTGTCTTGCGCAGGGAGCGCAGCGGCGGGGCGGTGAAGGTGCCGCTTTTGCCGCCGGATTTGGTCACCAGGCGCACGCTTTCAATCACCGCGGCTTTGTCGATGCCTTTGGTCATGTCGTAGACGGTGAGGGCGGCGATGGCGGCGGCGGTCAAGGCTTCCATTTCCACACCGGTACGGCCCGCCGTTTTTGCGGTGGCGATGATACGGATGGCGCTTTTCTCGGGGATGTTCTCGAAGGCAATCTCGGCCTTGGCCAGCGCGATGTTGTGGCAGAGCGGGATCAGTTCGGATGTCTTCTTGGCCGCCATGATCCCGGCAATACGCGCCACCGCAAGCACATCGCCTTTTGGAGTATCACCTGAAGAAATCGCGTCAAAGGCTTCCCCCGACAGCACAATAATTGCTTCGGCGACAGCTTCGCGCTCGGTCGTATCCTTGCCCGAAACGTCCACCATGCGTGCTGCCCCGGTTTCGTCCAGATGAGTGAGATTGGCCATGACGCTAGTCTAGTTCAGGTCAGCGACGGTGGGAAATTGCCGCCGATAAGGCTTCTGGTGGCGGTGGCTACATCGTCTTGGCGCATCAGGGTCTCGCCGATCAAAACGGTCGTGACGCCCGCTTTCGCCAGCCGGTCGAGGTCGGCGCGGGTGGCGAGGCCGCTTTCCGCGACCACCAGTTTGGTCGAAGGAACGCGTGGCGCCAGCGCCAAGGTAACACCGACATCGGTGACAAAAGTTTTCAGATCGCGATTGTTGACGCCGATCACGTCGGCCCCCAGCACCAGGGCGCGGTCGAGTTCGTCGCCGTTATGGACTTCCACCAGCGCGTCCATGCCGAAGCTGCGGGCGGCGGCGAAGAGGGCCGCGGCGGTCGCATCGTCGACCATCGCTAGAATAATGAGGATGGCGTCGGCGCCCCAGGCGCGCGCTTCGGCGACCTGATAAGGCTCCAGCATGAAGTCCTTGCGCAGCACCGGCAGGTCGCAGGCTTCGCGCGCGGCGGACAGAAATTCGGGGGCACCCTGGAACGACGGCGTATCGGTCAGCACCGACAAGCAGGTGGCGCCGCCGGCCGCATAGGCCTTGGCCAGCGCGGGCGGATCGAAATCGGGCCGGATCAGGCCTTTCGACGGGCTCGCCTTCTTGATCTCGGCGATCAGGCCGAAACGGTTCTCGATCCGCGCCGTAAGCAGCGCCGCCTTGAAACCGCGCACCGGATCGGCGGCGCGGGCGCAGGTGATAATCTCCGCCGGTGAAATGGCGGCTTTGGCACGCGCTACCTCGTCGCGCTTATAGGCGGCGATGGTGTCGAGGATGTTCACGCCGCCGCTCCGTTCGACACTGCAACCAGCTTGGCGAGCACGGCTTTGGCCGCACCGCTGTCGATGACGCGTGCCGCCATCTCGGCGCCTTCGCTGAGATTGGCCGCTTTGTCGGCCACGATTAGCGCCGCAGCGGAATTGAGCAGCACGATGTCGCGATAGGCGCCCGGTTCGCCATCGAGGAGGTGCGTCAGCGCGGCGGCATTTTCCGGCGCTTCGCCGCCTTTGACCGCGGCCAGCGGATGGCGGGGCAGGCCGGCATCTTCCGGGGTCACCGTCGTGATTTCGACATGGCCGTTTTCCAGCACCGCAACATGGGTCTCGCCGGAAATGGAAAGCTCGTCGAGGCCGTCGGCCCCATGCACGACCCAGGCTTTTTCGGCGCCTTGGGCCGCCAGCACATGTGCGACCGGCTCCAGCCATTCCAACGCATAAACGCCGAGCAATTGGCGCTTGACCCCGGCTGGGTTCGATAGCGGCCCTAAGAGATTGAAGATCGTGCGGAAGCCGAGGGCGCGGCGCACCGGCGTCACGTGTCGCATCGCCGGGTGATAGCCTTGCGCGAACAAAAAGCAGACGCCGGACTCGGCGACACAAGCCTCCGCCACGTCCGGTGGCACATCGACCTTGACGCCGAGAGCTTCCAGTACGTCTGCCGCGCCGGTTTTGGATGACATGTTGCGGTTGCCGTGCTTGGCCACCGGCACGCCGCAGGCCGCCGCGACGAAACAGGCCGCGCTCGAAATGTTGAGGGTGGAATGGCCGTCACCGCCGGTGCCGACCAGATCGATGGCGCCCGCCGGGGCTTTGACGCGCTTCATCGCGGCGCGCATCGCCGTCACCGCGCCGGTGATCTCGTCGACCGACGGCTTGCGGATCGCCAGTGCCGTCAGGAAACCAGCCATCTGCGCTTCGCCGACGTCCCCAGCCATGATGGCGGTAAACGCCGCAGCGGAAGCTTCGGTGTCGAGAACTTTGCCTGCGGCCAAGCGCTTCAACAGAACGGAAAAATCGAGGTGGCTCATGTTAGGCTCAGACCATTTCCCGGTGATGCGCCATGCGCAGAAAATTCTGCAAGAGGGCGTGGCCGTTTTCGCTGGCGATGCTCTCGGGATGGAACTGAACGCCGTGGACGGGATGGGTCTTGTGCATCACGCCCATGATGACACGGTCTTCGGCCACCGCGGTGACTTCGAGGCAATCGGGCACGGTTTCCGGCGCGATGGTCAGCGAGTGATAGCGCGTGGCGATGAAATCGTTGTTGAGGCCGCGGAAAACGCTGCGACCATTATGATGGATGCGCGACAGCTTGCCGTGCATCGGCGTCGGCGCGCGCACGATCTTGCCGCCATACACCTGACCGATCGACTGGTGGCCGAGGCAGACGCCCAAGATCGGCACCGAGCCGTCGGCCTTGGCGATCAGATCGCAGCAGATGCCGGCCTCGTTGGGGGTGCAGGGGCCGGGCGATAGCACGATCGCCTCCGGCTTCAGCGCCAGGGCCTCGGCGGAAGAAATTTCGTCATTGCGCTTGACCAGCACTTCCGCCCCGAGCTGCCCCAGGTAATGGAAGAGGTTGTAGGTGAAGCTGTCGTAGTTATCGATCAGAAGTAACAAATCGCACCTGTCCGTTTGCCGCGCTGCGGGGGCAGAGCTTCATAGCCTCGACCCGGCATCATTTCCATGAATCCCGTGGAGCAGGCGACATATTCGCGAAACAGAGGCGCGAAAGAAAGGCGGCATGAAGGTTTAGAAGGACAGATGTCCTATTTTTGGCAACCGCGCACCAAGTCCGCGTTGTCGTTGAGAGCGGACTTCGGCCGAACGGGCAAGATGCTCCAAACGATAAGGGGCGGCCGATACGACCGCCCCGTTTAAACCAAAGCCGCCGCGCTCAGTGGGCGAGGGCAACCGTCAGTTTCTTGCCGTCGTATTTCACGACTTTGTCCGGCGTGGCGGTGTCTTCGATACCGGTGCCGTGGCCGGTGCTGACCACCACGACCTTGAACGTGCGCTTTGCCAGCATGCCGGGGAACTTGCCCTTGCGCGGATCGATGGTGAGTTGGCGCTTCGCGTCGTTCCAATGGAAGGCGATGGTGGCATAGACGCCCTTCTCATAGGCGTAAGTGTCGTTTTCATCTTCATACAGAACGAAATCACCGTTGGCGCCGGGATAGATGCGCAGCTCGATGGTCTCGGCCGGCTTTTCCGCCGCGTATTGCACGAACGGGCCCAGCGGCACGATCGCGCCGGCCTTGACCAGCACCGGCATGGTGGTGATGTCCGCCGCCACCGTGATCTTCTGGCCGCCTTGGCTGGCTTTGCCGGTCCAGAAATCGAACCACGACGTGCCCGCCGGCAGATAGACGTTGCGCGTCTTGCCGGCCACCGGCAGCGGCGCCGCATCGCGGGCATGCGCCGCGGGCGTCTTCCAATAAACCTGGGCGCGGAAGGCACCGAGCACGGCGTTGTTGGTCTCGAACTTGAAGGCGTAGTCCTTGCCCGCCTCAAGCCGCAGCGGCACCGTCCACGAACCCATGGAATCGTAATTGTGGGCGACTTCCTTGCCGTCGAGATAAATCTTCTTCGGTCCGAAGCTCTTGAGGTCGAAGCGGTAGGTTCCCGAAACGGGCACGCTCAACTTGCCTTCCCAGCGCATCGAGAATTTCGGGCCGTGAATGAACTCCGGCCAGCCGGTGTACCAGTAGAGGTCCACGCCCGGTTCGATCGCTTCGTGGCAGACCTTTTCCCATTTCTCGTCGCAGAAATAGGTGGCTTTGAGGCCCGGCTTGCCATCCGGCGTGCGGAAGTTTTCCGCCCCGACCAGAATGCTTTTTTCCGGCGGGCGGTGATACATGGCTTCGGTCACCGGTGCGACCATGATCGACGGCCCAAACAGGAACTGATCGCCGACGCCATAAGTCGCCTTGTCCTGCGGGAAGTCCATCGGCAGGCCGCGCATGATCGACGACCCGTTGTGGGTGATTTGCCATGCTTGCGAATAGATATAGGGCATCAGGCGGTAACGCAGATTGTCGAACTTGATCAGGGTCGGCGTGTGCTCACCGAACTCCCAGATCTCGCGCGGCGTTTCCGAGCCGTGGCTGCGGAAGATCGGCGCGAAGGTGCCGAACTGGAACATGCGCGTGTACAGTTCCTGATAGGCCGGGTCCTTGCCGCCGTTGGCGAAGACGCCGCCCTGACAGCCGAGCGAGAAGGCGCCGATGTCGAACGTCCAATAGGGAATGCCCGCCATCGAATGGTTGATGCCGGCCGGAATCTGTGCCGCGTAAACGCCCCAATCGGCACCGATGTCGCCCGACCATGTGGCGGCGGCGGCGCGCTGCTGTCCGGCGAAGGTCGAGCGGGTGAGAATGAAAACGCGCTTCTTGTCGGTGTCCTTGCGCTGGTTGTCGTAGATGCTTTCGGTCACTGCCAGCGAATAGGGATTGAGATAGCGGGCGAACGATCCGAGCGCGTTGTTCTCGACCTTCTTCATCTCGTATTCGTGGGATTCCTTGGTCAGCGCATTGACGATGTCAGGCTCGGTCGAATCCATCCACCAGGAATCGTTGCCCTGGGCGAAGATGTTTTTGCGGACGTAATCCCAGAACAGGTCGTTGGCGGCGGGATTGTAGGCGTCGTAATACTTGAAGCCCGCCCAGCCGACCGGCGAATAGAGCCAGCCGCGCCTCGCCATATCCTTGTGGATTTCGGAAGCCGGGCCGAGGGCTTCCCAGATCACCGTCATGGCGTGGAAGTGCATGGCGTGGAGTTCGTCGTACATCGCCTTGGGATCGGGATAGCGCTTGGGGTCGAACACCGTCGAGCCCCAGTTTTCGAGGCCGTCCCAATAGTTCCAGTCCTGGATGATACCGTCGATCGGAATATTGAGGTCGCGATATTTCTTGGCGACGCCAAGCAGTTCAGCCTGGGTGTGATAGTGTTCTTTCGACTGCCAATAGCCGTAGGCCCATTTGCCGTACATCGGTGCCGCACCGGTCAAATCGCGATAGCGCGCGATGGCATCGTCGATCGTGGGGCCGGCGAAAAAGTAATAGTCGACATTGTCGGCGACTTCCGACCATAGCGAAGCGCCCTTGGCGTCGTCGTTCCATAGCGTCTTCGAATAGTTGTCCCAGAAAATGCCGTAGCCATTGGTGGATACCAGCACCGGCGTCACCGCTGCGGTGTTGGCCTGGACGATCTTCGCCGTGTTGCCGCGCCAGTTAAAGACGCCGTCTTGGCTTTGGCCAAAACCGTAGATGCCTTCATCGGGCGTCAGCTTGAAGTCTTGGCTGACGTTGAAGGCATTCTTTTCTTGCGGCAGGCCGGTGGCGTGGAAGAGGGCGGAACCTTTTTCCGCCAGCAGCGTGTGGCCGTCAGGCGCAACGAAACGCAGAATGCCATCCTTGGTATCGAGCACGACTTTCAGCTTGCCGGAATCGAGCGTGACAGCGCTTTCACTTTGGCCAATTTTTAATTTGAGCTTGGGCAGCGCCGTCTGCACCACCGACAGGCTTTTCTTCTGATCGCTGCCGCCCTTGATCCACTTGACGACGCGTACTGTCCCTTCGCCGTAGAACTGTACCTTCACGTGGTAGTCGCCGCGATCGAGTTCAACGCCGTCCGCGATTGTATGCACATCTGACGGTAACCTGACTGCCGGTGCCGCGTGCTTGGCGGCGGCGGGTGAGGCGATGAGGGCACAGGCGAACAGCATCGCCGATGCGAGATGTGCGGTTTTCATGGGACCGGTTTTCCGTGTGTTGGGCGTGCAAAATGCGTCGTAAATTTATATGACTATTGCAGGGAAGCGAAAACAAAAGTCCGCGATGACCCACAGGTACCGTTTTTTGTGATGCCGGAATGGGCGCAACGTTTCGCCGCAGGCCTACGCCTAGATGGTCGTAACGGTACCGGTAACATACCGTAAAGTTCTTGAATTGCCGAACATAACGGAGGTGGGGCTGGCGCGCAGTTACGGCACCGCGGTGACAAAAACACACACTCCGGGACAATGAGGTAATTCCTACACCATTGCTTTTCAGTGTACGACTTATCATACAAATAGTAGAAATTATGGCGCAATTGCGGCGGCGGGGATCCCGCCCTGACGAGACTGGTTGGTGCATACTCTAAGTGATGATTGGACGTCTCCTTCGAGAACACTGACCTAACTGACGAGGCGCGCAATCGCCTCGTCTTTTTTTTACCCCTATCGTTCACGCCCGCCTGCCGCTACCGGCTCGGTTCGCCAAAAACGATGCCGCGGCCGTCGGTGGCGACGTAAACGCGTCCGAACACGTTCTTATCGGCGGCCACGCGGCGGAAGGCGCGGCCATATTCGTGCGCGCTGTCGTTGACGCGCTGCCACGACTGGCCGTTGTCGAGCGAGCGGAAGATCGCGGTCGTGTCGCCGCCGGTGCCGATCGCGAACAACGTCATGTCTTTGGCCTGCGGCGCGGCTTTGCCGAAGTCCATGTGGTGGACCAGGATGCCGCCGCCCGTCGCTGCGAAATGCTTGCCGCCATCGGTCGAATGATAAAGGGCGCGCGCGCCAAGGAACCACAGATCGCCCTTCTTGTTCGGCGTGGCGAGCAGCGGGTTGATGTCCTCGCGCCGCGCCGGTTCGCGGGCATTGATCCCTTCCGGCAGTCCTGCCGTTTTTTCCGCCTTGAAGGTGACAGCGCCGTCGGTCGAGACAAACAGGGTGCCGCTGGCGTAATCGAGCGCATAAAAACGTGCGGCATCGGCGCGGTCGGCGACGATCCAGCCGTGATGCGCCGGCAGGCCGCTCGCCTTGATCCAGGTCTTGCCGCGGTCGGCGGTAACGACCGGCTCGGGCGTCATCACCACGAAGCGCTGGCCGTCGGCCGAGACGATGATATTCGCGTCGATATAGGGATCGCCGTAATTGTAGCCGATCTTATCCTGCGGGATTTCGATGTAGCCCGCCGGCAGCGGCGCCTTCAGCGGCGACCACGTTTTGCCGAAATCGGTCGAGTAGGCCAGCGTGTAGCTGACCGGTTTGTTGTGCTTGGAATGGGTGCCGCTGCGCACGATTACATTGGGCGCCTTCTCGGCGTAATCGATCGTGTTGGTGTTGCTGAACATCGGGTTCGACGTGATCGGCATCGATTTCGTCAGGTCGGTGTGCACGAAGCCGCCGATATCGCCGAAACCGCTGATCAGCGGCGCGCCCTTGGCCGGGCTCGTGAGCGTGATGACGGCGGTCTGCTCGATGCCATTGACCCATGGCGTCCACAGCATCGGCTGGCCGGTATCGGCGCCCGTCAGTTGATCGCTGCCGTAGACGGTCGCGCCGGTGGTGTAGCCGATGTGGTTTGAATCGAACGGATCGATGGCCAGGCCAGTGATCCACCAGCCGAAATCGGCCTCCTTCTCGCCCCAATAAAGAAACGGCACCGAAGCGACATCGCGCTTGGACAATTCGCGCAAGGATTGCCAATGGCCACCGCCGTCGGTCGAGCGGTAGATGGTGTCGGGGCCGCTGTTGCCGCCGATCGTCGCTACCACCAGTGTGCCATCATGCTGGCGGTCGAGGCTGAGGCCCATGAACCCGCCTTTGTCCGGCGAGATATTGGTCCATTTGCCGGTCTTGGTATCGAGCTTGTAGACCGCGCCATCGCTCACCCCATACGGACCCATGCTGTTGGCATAGGTGATGGTGAGCACGCCCTTTTTGTCGATCTGAGCCTGGCCGGGAAGAAAACTTGCCGGCGGTTCGCCCGGCACCGGCGCCCAGGTCCTGCCGGCGTCGTCGGAGCGATAGAGGTGATGCTCGCCGGGATCGGCAACGCCGACGAAGATCGTTTTGGTCGGCGCACCTTTCGGGTCACGGGCGGGGTCGAACACGACGAAGCTCAAACCAGCATAAGGGCGGGCGTGTTCGTCGGGGACCCCAAGGCCGGGCAGCGGGAAACTCGCCAGCTTCGCCCAGGTCGTGCCTTTGTCCGTGGAACGCTGCAGCCCATCATAACGCGAGGCGAAATAAAGGGTGGACGTGTTGCTGGGATCGACCGCCAGACGCTCGCCGAGGTCGCGGCCTTCCTCATTGCCGCCCATGCGGAACGGCACCGGGATCACGTCCCAATGATCGCCGCGATCGGTCGAGCGCAGGATGGCCGCGGGAAAGGCGCGATAGGTGCCGACGGCCGCATAGACCACATTGGGATCGACCGGATCGGGTGCGATGCTCTCGATGCCGCGATAATTTGGCTGAGGGCTGTCATCCTGCAGCGGTAGCCAGACCTTCACCTTGTCGTCCCAGCGGTAAATGCCGCCCATGTCGGAGCGCAAATACGTGAGACCCTTTTCGACGGGCGAGAAGACCAGCCCCGGCATGTAGCCGCCACCGCCGACCTTCACGGTCTTCCAGACGTAGTGGGTTGCGACATCATCCACCGCGGCCGCTGGGGCGATGAGTGCGATGAAACCTGCAATCAGCGCAACGCCGAAACGTGCGAACATCGATCCAGACATTTTGCCTCCTGGGGCAGAGCCTTTCATTGCGGCACATAAGTCATATAAATTGGCGAACGACGCAATGCACTTATGGGGCTTCTCGCATGCGACTCTGCCATACGGCTGTTCTGATCTTCGCTGCACTCGGTTTGTCCGGCGTGGCCTTCGCTCAACAGCAAGCCCTTACGCTGTGGTACGACAAGCCCGCCGCTGATTGGGAGCATGACGGCCTGCCGATCGGCAACGGTGCCATGGGAGCAATCGTCACCGGTGGTGTTGCCAGTGACGATATCCAGTTCAACGAGAAAACGCTATGGACCGGGGGGCCGGGTGCGGCCGGATATGATTACGGACTGCCGCCGCAAGCGCTTACAGCGAAGATTGCCGAGATTCAGGCGCACCTCAACAAGGACCTACAAGCCAAACCGGAAGACATCGCCGCGCTTCTTGGTCATCCGCCGGTGTCCTACGGCGATTACCAGCCGTTCGGCGATCTGGTGCTCAAGTTTGCCGATGCGCCGGCGACAGCCTATCGCCGTTCGCTCGATATCAGACAGGGGCTGGCGCACACGACCTTTGCGGCGAACGGAGTCCGCTACGAGCGCACTTATTTTGCGTCGTATCCGGCACACGTGATTGTGATCCGGCTGACGGCGTCGAAGCCCGGCAAGATCAGTTTCACAGCCACGCTCACCGCACCTGGCAACCGCAGCGTCACGCGCACCGTGCGCGCTGGACGTATCACCGAAGCGGGAGCCCTAAATGACAACGGGCTTCACTACGAAGCGCAGGCGCAAGTGATTGCCAGCGGCGGAGTACGCACCGATAACGCTGACGGCTCGGTGACGGTGACAGGTGCCTCAACGGTCGAACTGATCCTGTCGGCGGGCACGAACTATCTTTTGCATTACCCCGACTATCGCGGTCCCGATCCGCATGAAGGCGTTTCCGCTCGCGTTGATGCGGCGGCCAAGAAGCCCTATGCCGCGCTCGTTAAGGAGCATGTCGCCGATGTCGGCAAGCTGATGGGCCGCGTCACGCTCGATCTCGGTCAGAAGATGCCGAATGTGCCGACCGACGCGCTGGTGAAAGGCTACGGCAAAGGCGGCGGCGCTGACCGCGCGCTGGAAAATCTGTTCTTCCAATACGGCCGCTACCTGCTGATCGCCTCGTCGCGCGCCGGATCGCTGCCAGCCAATCTGCAAGGGGTGTGGAACCCATCCACCACGCCGCCATGGAACGACGACTATCACGTCAACATCAATCTGCAGATGAACTACTGGCTGGCCGATGTCACCAACCTCGGCGAGACGATGGGGCCGTTCCTCGATTTCGTCGGTGCGCAGGTGGCGCCCGGGCGCGTCAGTGCCGCACGCATCATGGGCACCAAAGGCTGGACGATGTTCCTCAACACCGATGTGTGGGGCTACACCGGTGTGATTTCCTGGCCGACCGCATTCTGGCAGCCGGAGGCGGGTGCTTGGCTGGCTTCGCAAGTTTACGATCACTACCGCTTCACTGAGGACCGCAGCTTTCTCGACCACCGTGTTTATCCGGTGATGAAAGAGGCGGCCGAGTTGTGGCTCGAAGCGCTGGTGGTCGATCCGCGCGACGGCAAGCTGGTGGTGTCGCCGTCCTATTCGCCGGAGCACGGCAACTTTTCCGCCGGCGCGGCGATGTCGCAGCAGATCGTGTACGGACTATTTACCGATACCGCCGCCGCAGCCCGGATCGTGGGCGATACGGCATATGCGGAAAAGCTCGATACAGCGCTGACAAAGCTCGATCCCGGCCTCAAGATCGGCAAGTTTGGCCAGCTCCAGGAGTGGAAAGAGGACTGGGACGATCCCAAGGACGAGCATCGCCACACCTCACACCTCTACGCGCTCCATCCGGGTTCGCAGATCTCGCCGCTGACGACACCGGCGCTGGCCGAGGCGGCGAAGATGTCGCTCAAGCTGCGCGGCGACAGCGTCTCCAGTCACGGCGAAGTCGGAACCGGCTGGAGCAAGGCGTGGAAGATCAATTTCTGGGCCCGTCTTTTCGATGGCGATCATGCCTTTCAGCTTTACGCGCGGCTGCTCTGCGAAAACGCGATGGCGAACTTGTGGGATGGCTATGTCGCGGGGCCGCCGTTCCAGATCGACGGCAATTTCGGCGCCACAGCGGGGGTCGCGGAAATGCTGCTGCAGAGCCATGGCGGCGTCATCGACATCCTGCCGGCGCTGCCGAAGGTTTGGGCCGACGGCGCGGTGACGGGGCTGCGCGCCCGCGGCGATGTCACAATCGATATCCACTGGCAGAAGGGACGTGTGCGGAGCTTTTCGCTTGTTGCCGGTCATGACGGCACGGTCCGGTTGCGCAGTTCGGCCTTTGCCGGGCACTTCAAGCTGGCAGACACGCGCGGCGGCCGTCCGATTCTGGGCGGTTCCGGGGTTGTCCGGACACTCTCAATTGTGGCTGGACACCGGTATACGGTAAACGCTTTCTAAGGCGAGACTGCCACAATTTGGTGGGGTGGCGTTGGTTAAGCGAATCTGCGCGAAACTGTCGCTGAACGGACTGCTATGATATTTTGAGCATTAAAAACGATAAAAAAAACATTTTTTGCACACATATACGAATTTAAGGTCATAATGGTACCGGTACCTATCATCTGTTTGAATTTACAGCCTTAAGAAAACACTGCGGTACTTTTAGCGCACACGACCGCAATAAGGCGATTACGGCATTTCCTTGTCTTGTCGGTAAGCGCTGTCCGTGGTAACGCAACCGTTATCGGAGATTTCGGGACTTGTGGTGCCCCTTGGACACGATGGCGATGAAATCTCCTAACGTGACGTGTCTGTTGGTATCTGGGGCAGGGGAACTCAAACGGTAAAATCCGGAATGCGATCTGCGAGTAGCGCTGCAGAGGCAGAACTGGGCGTTTGAGGTTTGTCCGCCAGATACTTTGGATGGTGCTTCGCGGGCTCGTGAATTATCCGATCAATCGGATAAGTCCCGGCGAAGCATCTGGTAGAAAAAACTGGGAGGGCCTTCGTGAAGAACTTCGTCCAATTGAAAAACATCCTGCTTGGCGGCGCTGCCGTCGGCATGTTCATGCTTCCTGCAATGGCGCAGGACCAACAGCTGGAAACAGTGACGGTAACCGGTATCCGCGCCAGCTTGGCGTCGGCGCAAGCGATCAAACAGAACTCCGACCAGGTGGTCGATTCGATCACCGCCGTCGACATCGGCGCACTGCCTGACCGCAACGTCGCTGAAGCCCTGCAACGCGTACCGGGCGTGACGTTGGTGCGCGGCGATACGCCGAACGATCTGGTCCGCATGGGTTCGACCGGCAATAACGTGTTCGTCCGTGGCCTGTCATGGGTGCAGACGACGATGAACGGCCGCAACGAATTCTCTGCCATTGATGGCCGCACGTTGGCCTTTTCCGACGTTTCGGCGGACCTGCTCTCCGGCGTTGATGTCTTCAAGAGCCCGACGGCCAAACAGATCGAAGGCGGCATTGGCGGCGTGATCGACCTGAAGACTCGCAAGCCGTTCGATCAGGATGGCCGCAAGTTCGCGATCTCCGGCGATTACACCTATGGCGATATGGTTGACCGTGCACTGCCGTCGGGCAATGCCCTGTACAGCGATCGCTTCAACACCCGCATCGGCGAAATCGGTGTCCTGGCGTCGATTGACTGGCAGGATCAGATGTCTCGTACCTCGGGCATCAACCTGAATACCTTCGATTGCTGGACCTCCGGCGGCACGAAATATCAGGCGACCGCGACCGACAGCACCTACAGTGACTGCGTGTCGGCCTCCGACAGCAAAATGGCCCCGTCCGGCTTTGCCTGGCGCCAGTTGGATTATCGTCAGCAGCGCTTGGCGGCGAACGTCGTGCTGCAGTGGCGTCCCAACGAAAAGCTGGAATTCACGTTGAGCGGCTTCAACACGTTTGCCAACTTCAACGACGTTGAGCATTACGTGTATATGGACACCAGTTCGTACGCCACGTACATCGCGACCGCGAATTACGATTCGAAGAACAACTGGACCGGCGGATCGGGCAAGCTGTCGGGCATCGACACCCGCGCCGGCGCCGGCCACAACCGCACCAGCGATATCAGCATCAATGCGAAGTGGACGCCGACCGACAATCTCGAGATTTCGTTCGACTCCCAGT
The DNA here is from genome assembly GCA_002307725.1 of Alphaproteobacteria bacterium UBA1301. Classification (GTDB taxonomy): domain Bacteria; phylum Pseudomonadota; class Alphaproteobacteria; order Micropepsales; family Micropepsaceae; genus Rhizomicrobium. Next base: position 546,229 of record DBUB01000010.1, read on the forward strand.
TCGTCGAAAGCGACCGTCAGTACCTGAACAACACGTTCGCTACCGGTGTGCGGAACGCACAGGAAATCTCCCTCGACATCTCCGACAAGAATTCGCCGAAGATTTCCTATACGGATGCGTCCGGTTCGTTGTCCGACCCCGATAACTACTATTGGTATTGGGCGATGGACCACATGGAATACAATTCGGCCCATGCCTTCGCCAACCGCGTTGACGCCAGCTATAAGTTCAACGGTGAAGGTCTGTTTGGCTTCATCAAGAGTGTTGAAGTCGGCTTCCGGGCGGAAAACAAGTACTCGGTTCAGCGTGCGACAGGCTATAACTGGGCGTCGATCGACCCGATGGGCTGGGGCGCTTCGGGCGTGACGCTGGCCGGCAACTTTACCGGCTCGTCGTATACCGCAATGGACGGTACCACGGTGAGCGCCACGAGCATCAGCGATAACGTCAAGAAGCTGAACAGCTATGGCGAATTGTTCCACTATAATAACGTGTTCGGCAGTGGAGTTCCGGCCCTGTACGTCCCTGCCAAATCCTTGGTGTTGATGAACACCTATGCCGCGACCGAGCTGACCCACTCGCTCAACGTCGGCTGGGGTGGCTGGAACAGCTACACCTACGATGTCGGGTGCAAGTCACAACAGGTTACCTGCCTCGCGGCCTATGAAAACACCACTGTGGGCAGCAACGTCTCGGGCAACACAATCAGCCCGCAGACGCAAGATAGCTATGCCGGCTATGCCCAGGTGAACTTCGCCAAGAGCACCTTCTTCGGCTGGGATATTCCAATCGACGGAAACTTCGGTGTTCGCGTCGTGCAAACCCAGCATGTCACGGAGACCGGCAAGGTCGTCATGCCGTCCGCGCCGAACGTCGCCACCGCCTACTCTGGTAACGATGGCTGCACTAAAGCGTTGGGCCAGGAAATGTCGGCTGGCGATGCCACCACGATCATCACGAACTGCGACGATTACGCTAAGGCCGTTGCGTTCTGGGGTGACTATTCCAACGCGTCCTATTCCACCCCGCGCGATCCAGTCAGCAATCATTACTGGAACGTTCTGCCGAGCTTCAACCTGCGCGCCGTGTTATCCAGCACCGTGCAGGCCCGCTTGGGGTATTCCGAGACGATGTTGCGTCCGGAATTCAAATACACCGCCAACGACGCGGCGTATTCGTTCAACTGGGGCGGATCGAGCACGGCCAAGGCCTTCTCGTTCGAGTCGACTCCTTCGGGTTACGGCTACAATCCGTTGCTGAAGCCGATGCATTCGACCAATCTTGATGCCAGCGTGGAATGGTACTTCTCGCAGAGCGGCAGCTTGACGGCTTCGGTCTTTGGCAAACGCATCAGCAACTACATCTACACCCAGACCGCAACGGAGTCCGTCCTCAGCCCATCAGGCGCGTCGATGGACTTCTCGAACACCACCTATGTCAACGGTACGAAGGGTGGCGTCGACGGTTGGGAATTGGCCTATCAGCAGTTCTATGATTTTCTGCCCGGCTGGTGGAGCGGCTTCGGATTCCAGGCGAACTACACCAAGATCTTCAACTGGGGTGGCCACAACAACAGCGGCTACATTGGCGCGTCTGACGCCGTCGCGAGCGGCAACGCCGACCTGCCAATGGAAGGCATGTCGAAGGACAGTTACAACCTGGCTCTGATGTACGCGAAGTACGACATCGACGCCCGCTTGGCCTGGAACTGGCGTTCGACCTTCATGTCGTCGTCGGCCAATGCCAACGCACCGCGTGAACCGGTGTGGCTGGAAAACTACGGCCAGCTCGATGGGTCGGTGTTCTATTCCTTCTGGGACCACTACAAAATCGGTGTCCAGGTCACCAATATCACCGGTTCGGAATTCTATACGGATGAAGGCTATGCCGATTATCATCCGCGTACGAACTGGATCGCAACGGACCGCAAGTACGCGATCGTCGTGCGTGCGAACTGGTAAGCTACGGCTTGCAACGACTGAGAAGCCCCCCGGTTTTCCGGGGGGCATTTTTTTTGGGGGGCACGGGGGAAAATGCTAGCGTTCCGTTGTCAGGCCAAGGCCGCGCGCAAAGTGGAAAGGTAAGGCAAATAGGCCCGCGCCCGTCCGACCGAGCTCTGGTAGAGCGGCTGGCGTACCTGATGGAAGCTCGCCGTGGCGACGGCCCGTTCGGTTTTGTGGAATTCGAGGCAGCGCGCGTCCCATGCGAGTCCACAGTAGTCCACCATGCGCCGCGCCATCGCGGGCAGATCTTTCACCAGCTCTTCGTATTGGACTTCGAGCATCGCGCCGTCGGGCAGCACCGCGCGCCAATGGGCCATCAGCGTCTCGTAGGCCTTGTAATAGCGGCCGAGTTCGCCCTGATCGTAGGCGAAGCCGATCGCTCCGGCGAAGGTCTGCTGAAAGCACGAGAAGCAGGTGTCCAGTGGATCGCGCCGGACATGGATGATCCGCGCACCCGGCAGCGCCAGATGAATCAGGCCCACGTTACGGAAATTGTATGGGAATTTGTCGACGACGCGCTGTGCCACCGGCGCGATCGCCGCCACTTTGGCGACATAGGCCTCGCCGAGCCGCGCCAGCGCGCGCGTGGTTAGCCCAGACGGAAAATCGGCACCAACAAGATCGGGCAGGGTGGTGATTTCGCCGGCGCCGTGCACGTCCGGATGGCTGGCCAGGATCTGTTCGACCAGTGAGGTGCCCGAACGCGGCATGCCGACGACGAACACCGGCAGCGGGCTCGCAAAGCCGGAGCCGCGCCATGCCGCGATGTGTTTGGGGGAGAAGGCGGTGGCAATCGTGTGCATCAGCCCGAGCTCGCGCGCTTCGTCATAGGCAACAAGGGTGCGTTTGATTGCATTGCCCGTCGCGAGATGGGCGAAGGCGTCTGCGATCCGGTTTTGGTCGCCATAGGCTTTCGCCAGCAGGAAGTGCAGGGTGGAGCGGTCCAGTTCGTCAAGTGCCGCTTCGCGCTCTGCCAATAGCTCCAGTGTCGAGATGGCGTTGGTGACCTGCTTGGTGTTTCCGGTGTGGATCAGCACGTGGTAGTAGGTGGGTACCGTGGCATCGATCATCAGCGCCCGTTCGCTAGCGCGGCAGGCCTCTACCGTCCGGCCCAGGTTCAGAAGCGCGCAGGCCATTCCGTAGTGGGCGGGCGCGTAGCGCGGGTAGCGGCTTAGGATGTGCCGGCAATTCTCCAGGATCGCATTGCAGCGCGCCTCTTCGTTTGCGATGGCATCGACATCCTGGCAGACCGTACGAAGATGGGGATCAAGCCCGACCGCGGCTTCAAGAGCGGCCATCGCGCCTCGCGGCCGGCCCAGTTTCAACAGCACGTCGGCGAGCGCGGTCCGCGGTTCAATCGCCTGCGGCGCGGCGGCAACGGCCTGCTCCAACGCCGTTGCGGCCTCGTTGAACCGGCCCTGCCGATACAGCGCCTGCGCCAAAACGAATGCTCTCTGTGCGGCGGAGTTTAGATTGTTTTCAGTCATTGCCCTCAATACTACCCAACTCACGTCGATGTGATCGCGTCACCGTGTGACACGGACACCCTGCCGTCAACACACCGCTCCATTTGCCGCCTTGCCCGGTTGCGCGAACGGTCTTGTTGGTGACTCGCGCTTTTGTGCCGACTGGGCTTGCAGAGCCCTGGTTTCCGCGCCAAAGTCCGCAGCCGAAAGCGCTGTCATATAAATCATACAAGCGGTCTTGCGCCAACCCGGTGAGGAACCTCCCATGCAATGTTCGCGCGTCATCATTGCGTCGCTGATTGCCCTATCTTTCGTCGTGGCGGGCTGCGGCCCCAAGAAGCACAACACCTCCGTGGTCTCGGCGGCGCCGGTTCCCGAGATCGTGCAGAAGAACGGGCGTACGGCCTTGATGGTCGACGGCGCACCGTTCCTGATGCTGGGTGTGCAAGCCAACAACGCCGCCAACTATCCTTCGCAGTTGCCGAAGATATGGCCAGCGGTCGAACAGCTCCACGCCAACACGCTCGAGATTCCGGTCGCTTGGGAGCAGATCGAGCCTACCGAAGGCCGCTTCGATTTTGCCTGGGTCGATACCCTGGTGAAAGAGGCCCGCATCCACGACACCCGTCTGGTGCTCTTGTGGTTTGCGACCTGGAAGAACACCGGTCCCGCCTATACGCCAGCCTGGGTAAAACTCGACGGCAAGCGGTTCCCGCATCTGATCGACGCCAAAGGGCAGGTGAGTTCCGTGCTGTCGCCGCATTTCCGCACCACGCTGGAGGCCGACAAGAAGGCGTTCGTCGCCTTGATGAGTCATCTCAAGGAAATCGATCCACAGCGCACCGTCTTGATGGTACAGGTCGAGAATGAGCCGGGCACCTACAAGAGCGCGCGCGATTATTCGCCGGCGGCGCAAAAGCTGTTCGCAGGACCGGTGCCGGAAAAGCTGGTAAAGCACTTCAACAAGCAGCCCGGTACTTGGGCGCAAGTGTTCGGCAAGAATGCCGACGAATATTTCCACGCTTGGTCGATCGCCAGCTATATCGAAGACGTCGCCGCGGCGGGCAAGGCGGTCTATCCGCTGCCGATGTATGTCAACGCCGCGCTGCGCGATCCGATCAAGCCGGACGCCGATCCTTTGACCTATGCCGCCGGTGGGCCGACCTGGAACGTACTCGGCATCTATCATCTTGCGGCACCGTCGATCTTCACCGCCGCGCCAGACATCTATTCGCATGACGGCGCCACCGTCTTTGCGCATATGGACCGCTACACAGTGCCGGGAAATCCGCTGATGATCGTCGAGATCGGCTCGTCGCAGGATTTTGCCCGCTACGTCTACGCTGCAATGGGCCATCGCACGCTCGGCTTTGCGCCGTTCGGGATCGACTTCACCGGCTATTCCAACTGGCCGCTGGGGGCCAAGGTGGTTGACGCCGAAACCGTGGCGCCGTTCGCCACCAATTTTAAAGTGCTCCACACGATGAGCCGCGAATGGGCCAAGCTCGCTTACGAGAGCGATGTCTGGGGCGTGTCCGAACCCGACGATCACAAGGCGCAGGAGATCAATCTCGGCCGCTGGAAAGCGACGGTCTCCTATCAGGAATGGCAGTTCGGCTTGAAGGAGTGGGATCCGAAAGGCGCCAATGGCATTCCGGCCGGCAGCGAGAATCCGGAAGGCGGCGTCGCGATTGCGCGTCTCGGGCCCGACGAATTCCTCGTTACCGGCATTCACGCCCGTGCCACGTTCAATCTTGCCAATCCCAAGAGTGCGGACGGCATGCAGTTCCTCAGCGTCGAAGAAGGGCATTACGCCAACGGTAAGTGGGTATTCGAGCGCGTCTGGAACGGCGATCAGACCGACTGGGGCCTGAACTTCACCGACACGCCGCGGATCCTGCGCGTCAAACTGGCAACCTACTGAGCGCTTCCCAAAGCGTGGGAACCAGTTCTTCGGATAAGAAGCACGACAAGAAAATTGACAAAACATCTCTGGAGAGAAACGCGATGAACGCGAAGAAGGCATTGTTGATCTCGGTCGCGGTGACTGCCTTGGCGGTCACTGGCGCGTGCTCCTCCGTCAACTGGTTTGCGCCGAAGCCGCCTCCGGTCGCGCCGCAGCTCGCATGGGAGAAGACCGGTGACGGCCTCGTCGTCACGCCGACTACCGGCCCGGCAAAAAAAGTCAAGCTGGTGGTGATGACGGACTCCATCATCCACGTTACGGCAACGGCAGATGCAGCGTCGGTCCCGGCGCCAAGCCTGATCGTGCAGGCGGCACCGGCCGCTGCCAAATTCGATGTCAGCGCCGACGGCGATGTCGTTATGCTCAAAACCGCAAAACTCTCCGCGCGAGTCTCGCTGAAGACAGGCGAGGTGAAATTCCTCGACGCCGAGGGCAAGCCGGTGCTGACCGATGCGGGCTCGACCTTCACGCCGGTCAAGGTTGACGGCAAGAATTTCTATGCCGTGCGCGCCGAGTTCAATCGCGGCAGTGATGAAGGTTTCTACGGTCTCGGTCAGCACCAGAACGGCCAGATGAACTACAACGGCGAAGACGTGATCCTCGCCCAGCACAATATGGACGTTGCGGTACCGTTCGTGGTTTCCACAAAGAACTACGGCGTGTTGTGGGACAACTATTCGATTACGCGTTTTGGTTACCCCGACGAATATCCCACGCTCGGCGCCCAGCTCACGCTGTACGATGCGAACGGCAACAAGGGCGGGTTGACCGCGCGCTACACCGATAAGGGTAAGCTGCTTGCCGAGCGTGTCGAGTCCGATCCCAATTACCAATTCATCGAGGATTCGAAGAATTATCCGCCGGGCGTCGGCAATCCGGAAGGCAAGCCGGTGCGTAATGGCGATCCGGTGCCGACGTCGAAGACGCTGACCGTGACCTATGACGGCGCGCTCGAAACCCAAAAGACCGGCGTGCACAAATTCCGCGTCTACGTCTCGGGTTATTTCAAGCTATGGCTCGACGGCAAGCTGGTGATGGATAGCTGGCGCCAAGGTTGGCAGGGTTGGTACCGCAACGTCGAAATCCCGATGACCGCGGGTCACAAGGTTGTCTTCAAGGCGGAGTGGAAGACCGAAGGCAACGCCTATCTGCGTTTCCTGCATCTCGATCCGCTGCCCGAGGCCGAGCGCCACGAGTTGTCGCTGCATTCCGACGTCGCCAAGGCGATCGATTACTATTACGTCGCCGGGGACAATCTCGATGGCGTCATCGCCGGCTATCGTCATCTCACCGGTTCGGCCGCATTGATGCCGCAGTGGACCTACGGCTTCTGGCAGAGCCGCCAGCGCTACGAAACCCAGGACCAACTCGTCGGCGTGTTCAAGGAGTATCGCAAGCTGGGGCTGCCGCTTGACGCCATTGTGCAGGATTGGCGCTATTGGAAAGACCCCGAATGGGGCAGCCACGACTTCGATGCCAGCCGCTTCCCCAACCCGCCGAAAATGTTCGATGACGTTCACAAGATGAACGGCCATGTGATGCTGGTGATCTGGCCGAAATTCTATGCCGGTCTCGCCAATTACAAGGAGTTCGACGACAAGGGCCTGATGTACCGCTATGCGATCGATCAGGATTACAAAGACTGGGTCGGTCCCGGCTACCCGTCGTCGAATTACGATGTCTATTCCAAAGAAGCGCGCGACATCTATTGGAACCAGGTCGAGAAGAAACTCGATAAGCTGGTTGCGCCCGATGCCTGGTGGATGGACAATGATGAGCCCGACATCCACTCCAACATGTCGATGGATGTGCAGACCAAAATGCGCGGGCCGACGGTCGCGGGGCCGGGTGCCGAGTTCTACAATTCCTATCCTTTGATGCACGTCTGCGGCTTCTATGACCATTGGCAGGCGGCGCATCCCGACAAGCGCACCTTCATTCTCACGCGCTCCGGTTTTGCCGGGCTGCAGCGCTGCAATGCGGCGGTGTGGAGCGGCGACATCGCCTCGCGCTGGAGCGATATGAAGGAACAGATCTCGGCCGGTGTGAACTTCTCGATGTCGGGCATTCCGAACTGGACCTTCGACATCGGCGGCTACACGACGGAAGACCGCTACTCTGCCAAGAAGCCCAAACCGGCCGACAAGGCGGAATTCACCGAGCTTTATACCCGCTGGTACGAATTCGGTGCCTTTGTGCCGCTGTTCCGCAGTCACGGCGAACTTGTGAAGCGCGAGACCTTCGAAGTCGCCAAGCCGGGAACGCCGGTTTACAACATCCTCGCCTTCTACGACCGGCTGCGTTACCGGCTGCTGCCTTATATCTACACGCTCGCCGCTGACACCTATCACAAGGCCGGCACCATGATGCGCGGGCTGGTGATGGATTTCCCGAACGACGCCAAGGTGAAGAACATCGCCGACGAATACATGTTCGGACCCAGCTTCCTGGTGGCACCGGTGACGGACTACAAGGCGAAAACGCGCGAAGTGTACTTGCCCGCTGGAACCCGCTGGTACGACTTCTACACCGGCGCGGTGTTCGACGGCGGCCAGACCATCACCGCCGCTGCGCCGCTCGACAAGATGCCGTTGTTCGTCAAGCAAGGCGCCATCGTGCCGACCGGGGTGAAAGTTCAGTACACGAACGAAAAACCCGGCGCGCCGGTCACGCTCACGGTCTATACCGGCAAGGACGGCCATTTCGACCTCTATGAAGATGACGGCTCCTCCACCGGCTACCGGAAGGGTGCGTTTGCCCGCATTCCGGTGAGTTACAACGAAGCGACCGGCACGGTCACCATCGGCGCCCGCAAGGGCGCGTTCCCAGGCATGGTTGACAGCCGCACGTTCAAGGTGCGCTTCATCTCCGGCGCCACCAAGACCGCGCTCGACTTCGACGCCAAGAACGCTGAGACCGTGCACTACAGCGGTCAGGCGGTGGAAGTGAAGAAGAAGTAAGACGGGGCCAGAAAATTCCGGCCGGGGTCACTCGGCCGGAAACTGGATTTCGATGCCACGGGTGGCGATAATCGGCGGGCGCGTGGTTTGCGTCTTGGCGAAAGCGATCAGGTCGAGTGCTTCCTGCATCAAAAATAGCATCGCGGATTCGGCGGCTTTGGCATCACCCAGAACGATGGCGTCGGCGACCTTCTTATGATCGGCGGCAGAGGCTTGGGCGACGCCCTTGAAGAAGTTGGTGGCGCGAATGGAGAAGCGCGCTGCCGTATCGATCATGTCGCAAAGCTGGGCATAGAAGCGGTTGCCGCTGGCATGCATCACCGCGACGTGGAAGGCGATGTCAGAGGTCAGGGGATCGTCGTCGCCGTTCTCGGCAGCGACCATGCGGTTGATCGCCGACATGATCGCGGCGACCTCGGTGCGGCCGGCAGAGCGCGCCGCCATCGCTGCCGCATAAGGCTCGACCGCCAGACGCATCTGGGTGAATTCGGTCAACAGCTGGAACGACAGCTTACGCTCCAAAAGCCAGCGCAGCACGTCGGGATCGAGAAAATTCCAGTTCCGTTCGGATTGCACCCAGGTGCCGTGACGGGGGCGGGCGCTGAGCAACCCCTTTGCCGTCAGCATCTTTACCGCCTCGCGCAGCACACTGCGGGAAACGCCATACTTTTCGCAAAGCACGGCTTCGATGGGGAAGGGGTTGTCCTCGGAATAGTGGCCGGTGACAATCGTGACGCCCAAGTCCTCCATTACCCGGAAGGTGAGGTTGGAGCCGGCCATTCCGCCCATCGAACCCGATTGTGATCCTATCCTGCCAGAACCTACCATCGTGGTGTTGCGCATAACCGAACCTTTTCGGTGCCGTCCGGCACACCTAAAACGAGTGTTCTGCTACAGGGGCGGCAGCCCTACGCGATTGGTAACGATACCAAACTCTTCCTGTGATCGCAAATGGCGTAAAGCTGCGCCCCTTAGTAGCAATGCTTCATTTCTTATTGCCGGGCAGGGTGCACACTGCGCCACGCTTGGCTGCTGCCGCGCAATCGACCAGTTCGAGCGACGCCTTGCTGCCTTCTTCGGGAATGTACGCAACCAGCCCCTTCGGCATCTGCGTGCAGGCGAACTCGACGACGTAGACCTTCTTGGCTGCGACCTGACCGAGCACATGGGTGGTCTGGTCGGTCGCATCGCAGGCGATCTTGTTCTTGGTCAGCGTGTCACGGAACGACTTGAGCGTCGGGCCGATGTCGCCGTTGTCCGACAGCTTGCAGGCCAGGCCGCGCTTGGCCGACTGGTTGCAGGTTTCGACATGCACCGGGATCGTCGCGCCGGGCAGGGCGACAATCATCATGTAGCCTTGACCGTTATCGCAAGCGACTTCATCGAACTCGATGTGGTTGGTGACGTTCTGGCCGGCCCAGCGATAGTCCTTGACCGTGCAATTGTTGCCTGAGGCGGTGAGCATCTTGCTAGCAACGGCTTTCAGATTGGCGTTGGCTGGCAGACGGCAGATTTCGGCCGGCTTGCGGCCGGCAGCAATATCGGCCTTTCGCGTTGCATCGGTCGCAAAACACGAGAAGCCATAGGGCTTGCCCGGGTTCTGCGAAATCAGGAAGTAGCCCATACCGTTGGTGCAAACGGCTTCGTAGGTTTCGGTGTTGACGGTTTTGCCGTCGACCGTTTCCGGTCCGGCGGCGAAGCGCATTGCGTCGATGACGTCACACGACAGCGGCATCGACTTGGCCAGCGCAATGGCGGCGGTCTTATCTTCAGCCAGCACGTCTTTCAGTGTCTTGCCGGCGGCCTTGTCTTCGTTGGTGAGGCGCTTGGCCTGAACGGCATAGTCCTGTAACTGGTTGAATTGGTCTTGGCTGAGCTGCCCTTGCGGGATGCCCATGGAAGTGCCGGAGGAAAGACCTGAACCTGGCGCCCCTTGAGCCAGCGCAGCTCCTGTAAACCCGATGACAGCGATTACCATTGCAGCCGTAGTCAATCCGATACGCATAATGTCCTCCCGCGACGTCTGATTTGACTGATTGATATGATGATAAAGCCGGGCGCCCCACGTTCAAGCGCAGAGCGTGATAAATGTAGATTTTGAGGATATTTTGTAGACATCAGGGGCGTCAACGGTAAGCGCTGTACTGAACGAATTGTCGCGCCCAAATGGGGTGCCGCATTTTTGCCGTAATTACTTTCGAGGTGGTCTAAACGAGACCTCTCATCCAGGGCCGGAACCTGCGGCGCCACGCCAGATTGCAATTCGTTTTGATCAATTCTAACTTTCATATTATGATGTTGGGAAATCGCCCGGTCCGGACCTGGATCAGCCTGGTGGTCGCAGTGGTGTTTGTCATCGCAGCGATGCCGGGGTCGATGGCTATGCCCGCACCGAAGCCAATGTCCCACGCTGCCCTCGCTATGGTGATGAGTGGTACGTACGATTGTTGCGCCCACGCGGCGACGCCCGCGAAGACGCCGAAGACCAGCGATGATCCCTGCAAAAGCATGGCGGTCTGTTTCGGTCTCCTGTCGTGCTGCGGCATCGCCGCGCTGCCAGCCTGTTATGTCGCGATCCTCAAAACCGCGACCGGGGCATCGGTGCCCCTGACACATCAGTCCGTATCGGGATTATCCGTTCCGCCTGACGATCCGCCTCCGATCGCCGGATGATGGCGTGCGCCCGTTCGGGCGCGCTTTCGCACATCTGAAGTTTTTGCGATCCGTTCTGGGTTTCGGCCCAGGCGAGGAGGATTTCATGAATCGCATTCTGTTTTCGGCGCTGGCTTTTCTGCTGGCGTTCAGCGCCGCGTCGGCCGGCCCCGTGTTCAAACTGCTCGATCCGGCGGTGACGTCGGGCGTGGTGCAGAAAGTCCGTCTACAGATCGTTGACGGCGGCAAAGTGATGACCATCTCCAATCCGCAGGTGCGGGTGGATATGGGTCCCGACGCGATGGCCGACATGACAGTCGTTGCGAAAGTGTCGGTCGTGAACGGTACGGTGGTCGTAGAAACCAATCTCAGCGCCCCGGGCCACTGGGCCGTCAGCATCAGCGGAGTCGTGAACGGCAAGCCCGTTAGGGGCAGCGTCGTTGTTACGGCCAAGAAAAAGAGCGCGGAGGCGGCATCGCCGCCTCCCGCCACCCGCAAGATTTTGTATTACCGCAACCCGATGGGACTCAACGACACCTCGCCGGTGCCGAAGACGGACGCCATGGGTATGGCCTACGTTCCGGTCTATGCCGACGAGCAGGCGCTGAAGCCGGGCACCATCCGCCTTACCACCGAAAAGATGCAGCGCGCCGGCGTGCGCACCAGCGACGTGACGCGCAGCGCGCTTGCCAAAACCGTGCGGGCGTCGGGCACGGTTGCCGCCGACGAGACCCGCCAGGCCGTGCTCTCCGCCCGCTTCACCGGCTTCGTCGAAAAGCTTTATGTCGCGCAAACCGGGGACGTCGTCCGCGCCGGTCAGCCGTTGATGCGGGTGTGGGTCGAAAGTCCCGAACTGTTGATAAAAGAAGCCGATTACATCGGCTCGCTGGCGTCGGGGCAACCCGATCATGCTGCCTCGGCCGCATCGTTGCTGCGCCAGTTCGGCGTTTCCCAAAGCGAGCTGACCGCAATGGCCAAATCCGGCATTCCGACGCGCAGCCTCACCATCGTGGCGCCCGCGTCCGGCACCGTGATGGAAAAGGCCGCCGTGCAGGGCATGCATTTTGCCACTGGCGATACGCTGTTCAAGACCACCGAGTTGTCCCGCGTCTGGGTCCTGGCCGATCTGTCGGAGCGCGATCTTGCCGCCGTCAAGAAAGGCCAAAAGGCGTCCGTCCATTTCCGCGATGCGCCATCGGAGTCGTTCGAAGGTACTGTGCTGCTGGTCTATCCGCAACTCGATCCCGCCACGCGCACGGCTAAGGTGCGCATCGCCGTCGCCAATCCGAACGCGCGGCTTCGCATCGGCCAATATGCCGACGTAACCATCGCCGTGCCGTCGGCGAGTGGCAGCGTGCTGACCGTTCCGGTGGCCGCCGTGGTCGATGACGGCACGCGGCAGGTCGCGTTCGTCGCCAAGTCGGGCGGCTTGTTCGAGCCGCGGGTCGTCAAACTCGGCGCCCGCAATGCCGATCGTGTCGAAATTCTCGCCGGGCTCGCCGAAGGCGAACGCGTGGTGTCATCGGGCAATTTCCTGATCGATGCCGAAAGCAATTTGCAGGCCGCCATCAAAACCTTCGGACCAAAGAAATGATTGCAAACGTCATCCGTTGGTCGGCGAGCCATTGGGGTTTCGTTCTGATCGGCACCTTGGTCGCGGTGCTGGCCGGCATTATCGCGGTCAGCCGCATTCCGCTCGATGCCATTCCGGATTTGTCGGATACGCAGGTCATCATCACCACCGATTATCCCGGCCAGGCGCCGCAGGTGGTGGAAGATCAAGTCACGTTCCCGCTGACTTCGGCTTTGCTCAGTGTGCCGAAAGCCAAGACGGTGCGCGGTGTGTCGTTTTTCGGCGTCTCGTTCATCTATGTGATTTTCGACGAGGGCACCGACGTCTATTGGGCGCGCTCGCGGGTGCTGGAATATCTGAACGGCGCATCCGGCAAGTTGCCGTCAGGCGTGACACCGACCCTTGGACCCGATGCGACCGGCGTCGGCTGGGTCTACGAATATGCGCTGACCGGCGACAAGCTCGATCTGGCGCAGCTGCGCTCGTTGCAGGATTGGCATTTGCGTTATGCCCTGGCCAAGACCGAAGGCGTCGCGGAAGTGGCTTCGGTCGGCGGTTTCGTCAAGCAATATGCGGTAGTCGCCGATCCGGCGCGGATGAAAAGCTACGGCATATCGCTGGGGCAGATTCGCGATGCGGTGATGAACGCCAACACCGACGTCGGCGGCCGCACTATCGAAGTTTCCGAAACCGAATTCATGATCCGTGGCCGCGGTTATATCAAATCGCCCGCCGATCTCACCGACGTCGTGCTCAAGGCCAAAGACGGTACGCCGGTCACCCTCAGCGCCATCGCCCATGTCGAAACCGTGCCTGACGAACGGCGCGGTCTCACCGAATTCAATGGCGAAGGCGAGGTTGTTTCCGGCATCGTGGTGCAGCGTTACGGCGCCAATGCGCTCAATGTCATCAAGGCGGTGAAGGCGCGTATCGCCGATGTGGCGGCGAGCTTGCCGGAGGGCGTCAAGCTGCTGCCGGTCTACGACCGCTCGCAATTGATCGAACGTGCCATCTCGACGCTGAAATCGACCTTGTTCGAAGAAAGCGTCATCGTCGCGCTGGTGTGCTTCGTCTTCCTGATGCACGTCCGTAGCGCTCTGGTCGCCATTCTCACCCTGCCGGTGGGAATCCTGATCGCCTTCATCGCCATGAACGCGTTGGGGCTCGGTTCCAACATCATGAGCCTCGGCGGCATCGCCATTGCCGTCGGTGCCATGGTCGATGCGGCCATCGTGATGATCGAGAACGCCCACAAACGCCTCGAACGCGCCGGTCCTGAAGCGTCGCGCACCAAAATCCTGATCGACGCGGCGGTGGAGGTCGGCCCAGCGCTGTTCTTCAGCCTGCTGGTGATCACGGTTTCCTTCATTCCGATCTTCGCATTGCAGGAGCAGGAAGGGCGGATGTTTCATCCGCTGGCGTTTACCAAAAGCTTCGCCATGGCGGCGGCGGCGCTGCTCTCGGTGACGCTGGTGCCGGCGCTGATGGTGTTGTTCGTCCGCGGCAAGATTGCGCCGGAAGCCAAAAATCCGGTCAATCGCTTCCTGATCGCCGTTTATCGCCCGGTGATCGGCACCGTGCTGGCGCATCCGTGGAAAACACTTGGTTCGGCGGCGGCGGTGCTGCTGATCAGTCTTTATCCGGCGCTTCGCATCGGCAGTGAGTTCATGCCGACCCTCAACGAAGGCACGCTACTCTTTATGCCGACGACGCTGCCGGGGCTTGGCGTCACCAAGGCGGCGCAAATCCTGCAAACCCAGGATCGCCTCATCAAGTCCTTTCCCGAGGTGGAGTCGGTTTGGGGCAAGGCCGGGCGTGCCAATACCGCCACCGATCCGGCGCCGCTGGAAATGTTCGAGACCGTGATCAACCTCAAGCCGCAAGAGACGTGGCCCAAGGGCGAGAGCACCGATCAGCTTGTCGCCAAGCTCGATGCCGCGTTGCAGTTTCCCGGCATCTCCAATGCCTGGACCATGCCGATCAAGGCGCGCACTGATATGCTATCCACCGGCATCCGCACGCCCGTCGGGGTAAAAATCTACGGCAAGGATCTCGGCGAAATCGAACTTCTGTCGAAGGAGGTGGAAGCCGCAGTGCGTTCGGTTCCCGGAACGACATCGGCTTATGCCGAGCGGATCAACGGCGGCTATTACCTCGATGTGGCGCCCGACCGGGAACAGATCGCGCGTTACGGACTGTCCATCGCCGATGTGCTCGATACCATTGCGGGCGCGGTCGGCGCCAAAGTCGTGACCACGACGGTGGAAGGGCGTGAGCGCTACGACGTCGTGGTGCGTTTTCCGCGCGACGTGCGCAGCGATCCGCAAAGCCTCGCCGACAATACGCTGGTGTCGCTGCCCGGCGGCGGCGCCATTCCGCTTGGTGAAGTGGCGAAGATCACGCTGCCGCGCGGTCCCACCATGGTGCGCACCGAAGATGGCCAGCTCGTCAATTACGTCTATGTTGATTTCCATGGCCGCGATCTCGGCAGTTATGTTGCCGATGCGCAGCGCGCCGTGGCCGCGAAGGTGAAATTCCCGCCTGGCTATTATGTGCGCTGGAGCGGTCAGTTCGAATACCTCGAACGGGCCACTGCGCGACTGCGGATGGTCGTACCCGCGACACTGGTAGTGATCTTGTTCTTGCTCTGGCTGAATTTCCGCAAAGTGAGCGATACGTTGATCGTAATGCTGTCGCTGCCGTTCGCGCTGGCGGGCGGGTTCTGGCTGATGTGGGCGATGGGCTTCAACATGAGCGTGGCGGCGGCGGTCGGCTTTATTGCGCTCGCCGGAGTTGCGGCGGAAACCGGCGTCGTGATGTTGATCTACCTCAATCACGCGCTGGACGAGGCGCGGGCGCAGGGCCCGCTCACCACAAGCACCATGATCGCGGCGGTGATGGCGGGTGCGGTCGATCGGGTGCGGCCGAAGATGATGACGGTGACGGCGATCATGGCAGGCTTGGTCCCGATCCTATGGGCGTCGGGCACTGGCGCCGAGATCATGCAGCGCATCGCCGTGCCGATGATCGGCGGCATGGTGTCGTCCACCATCTTGACGCTAGCGGTGATCCCGGCGCTGTTCTTCCTGGTGCATTCGGCAATGGAGAAGCGCCAGAAACATTGAATCGCGGGCGCGGCGGGTCTACCTTCCGAGGACGGACGATCCCGGAGGAATTTGCATGCGTAGAATCGCGCGGTTTGGGGCTGGGCTGGCACTATGCCTCGTCTTTGCGGCACCGGTGGCGGCCAAAGACGTGGTGGCGGGCCAGGGCTATCTGCCGCCCGGTGCGATTGACGTCATGGCCGTACTGCCGCCGGCGCCGGTCGCGGGCGAGGCGCGTTATGAGGCCGACCGGGCGATCTTCAAATCCACCCGACGCTTGGTTGGAACGCCGCGCTGGGATATGGCGTCCAAGGACGTGAGCTGGAAAGATGCCGACATGCTGGCCGATTTTTCCTGCGCTCTTGGCGTGGCGGTGACGCCCGCGCAGGTGCCGCACATCTTGAAGCTCCTGACCAAGGCTGGCAGAGACACGCAGAGCCAGACCAACATCGCCAAGCAAGCGAACAAGCGGTTGCGCCCATTCCTGATCGATGCGGGCGAAACTTGCGAATCCCAGCCCGATCTCGCCAAGAGCTATGATTACCCGTCGGGGCACACCACGGGAGGCTGGACCTGGGCGCTGGTGCTGGCTGATGTCGCGCCCGGTCGCGCCTCGCAAATTCTGGCCCGCGGCCGCGCTTATGGCGAAAGCCGGATCGTATGCGGGGCCCACAATTCCAGCGCAGTGGAAGGCGGCCGCTTGTCGGCAACCGTGACCATGACGGCAGTGCGTTCTACCGCCACCTATCAGCGCGATCTCAAGGCGGCGCAGGCCGAGTACAAGGCGCTGAAGAAAGCCGCGCCCACAACATGCGAAGCCGAGCAGGGACTGGTGTCGCAGAACATCTTCGCACCGGTGCCGTAACCATTAAGAGATATTCTTAAGCGACGATGGGCTTGGTGGCGTTCTTTTCGGCGGTTAGCACCAATTCGGCCGTCAGCAAAGCCTCTTCCTGGTTCTGCGCGTGATCGGTGCGGTCGAGAATGTCGCGTACGAACAACGGTCCGAACGGCAAGATCACGCCGTTGCAGTCGATGTAGCGCACACCTTTTTTGTCGACGATGAAAAGGTGGTTGCCGCCCTTGCGTCCGGCAATGTCGACGTATTTGCGCAGCTCGATGGAACCTTCGGTGCCGACCAGGAACAGCCGTCCGTCGCCCCAGGTCGAGAGGCCATTGGGCGTGAACCAATCGACGCGGATATAGCCGGTGCCGCCGTTGCCGACCGCAACCATGTCGCCGAAATCCTCGAATTCCGGGTACTGCGGGTGAGCGACGTTGCCGGCCTGTGAGGCCACGACGCGTGCGGTGGTGGACTTGGTGAAATAGAGGAACTGCTCGATCTGATGCGAGCCGATGTCGGTGAGGATGCCGCCGTAGCGTGCCTTGTGCCAAAACCATTCGGGACGCGCGCCGGCGTCGGCATTGCCGATCCGGTGCGGTGCGAGGTTGACGGTCTGGATCACCTTGCCGATGGCGCCTTGCTCGACCAGATACCCGGCTTGGATCGCCGCTTTCACTTCCAGGCGCTCGGAATATAGGATGGCGAACTTGCGTTTGGTCTCGGCGACGGTCTTGCGCACCTCGGCAAGCTGATTCAGCGTCGTGATCCCCGGTTTGTCCGAGAGATAGTCCTTGCCCGCTTTCATCACCCGGATGCCAAGCGGGGCGCGCAGGTCGGGAATGGGGGCGCCGCAAACAAGTGTGATCGACTTGTCGTTCAGGATTTCGTCTTCGCTCTTGGCCAGCGTAATGTCGCCAAACTGTTTCTTGAAATCGGCGATCGCTTTGGGATCGGTGGCGTAGAATTTGACCAGCTTGCCGCCGCCGCGCTGCACCGCTTGGGTGATGCCGAAGATGTGATAGTGGTCGAGACCGATCACCGCGAATTTGATGGTCTGTTTGGCGAACGGGGCGGGGTCGAAGCCGGCGGGCGCGGTTTCGGTCGTGGTGCCCGGTCCAGGCTCGGCGAAGGCGGGCGCGGCCAAGCCGCCGATGAGCCCGGCGGTCCCGGCACTGAGCAACACGTTACGGCGATTGACCGAATCGATCATGGGACGTCCCTCCGAAGTGCGCCCTGGCGGGGGCTCGCATGTATGTTGGCGGTATCCAACACCAGCATAGACCCGTACCCCGGAACACGGCAATTTGTCTGCGATTTCAAGGCACCGGGCCGGTCCGGGCGATTTCCCCAAGCGGTGGCATTTCCGCGTCCAGAGGGCGCCTTGCGTCGATCCACGCTTGATCCTAACTCAGGGCGGCCTTGGGAGTCTCAGAACATGGACGGCGTCACACTGGTTGATCATCCGCTGGTTCAGCACAAGCTCACCATCATGCGGAAAAAGGAGACGTCCACCAAGCAGTTCCGGGAACTGCTCAACGAAATCGGCATGCTGCTCTGTTACGAGATCACGCGCGAGTTGCCGGTCGAATTGATCGATATCGAGACGCCGCTGTCGCCGATGAAGGCGCCGTCGATCGAAGGCAAGAAGCTGGTGTTCGCGCCGATCCTGCGCGCCGGCATGGCGTTCCTGGAAGGGATGCTGAATCTGGTGCCGTCGGCGCGCGTGGCGTTCATCGGTCTTTATCGCGATCCCAAGACCTTGAAGAGTGTTGAATACTACTTCAAGGCGCCGGAAGACGTTGCCGAGCGTTTGGTCATCGTGATGGACCCGATGCTGGCCACCGGAAATTCGTCGATCGCCGCCGTCGACATGTTGAAGGATCGCGGCGTCAGCAATTTGCGACTGATGTGCCTGCTCGCGGCGCCCGAGGGCCTGGAAAAGTTCCACAAGGCCCACCCTGACGTCCACATCTGGACCGCCGCGATTGACGATCACCTCAACGACCACGGCTACATCGTGCCGGGCCTGGGTGACGCCGGTGACCGCATGTTCGGGACGAAGTAGGCCGCGCCGTCCGTCAGGCTGCGGAAAATACGTATAAGTAGTTTCCACAGGTCTCGCCGTCGGCGCGGACCCGCGCAACACCGTAAAAATCAAAATGAAGATTTGATTGACACGCGCGCGGGCTCAACTTCTCGGCGCGAATTCTCCGAAGATACGGATATCCGTAAACGCCCTCTAAAATGAACTTCGGCATTACCATGGGTGTCGTTCGAGTTTTTCGGAGCACAAGCCATGGCATTCAAGGACATTTCGGTCAGCAAAAAAGTGATTGGTGCGTTCTCCGTCGTTCTCGTTGCGACTCTCGCGTTGGGCCTGTTTTCCGCAAATCGGCTGTCTAACGTCAGCTCCGCTGCCACCGATGTCAGCGGTAAGTGGATGCCGGCGGTCGCGACGATCGGCCAGCTCGAATATGCCGCCGCGCGGCTGCGCTCGTGGCAGGGGGCAGCGGTCAATTTCGACACGCCCGAGCTTCAGGCGAATGGCGCCAAGAATCGTGCCCAGTTGGCTGACAAGGTCACGAATCTCGTGCAGAAGCTGCGCAACGCCGCTACCGACTCCGAAGAAAAGGCTGTTGTCGAACGTATTGCGGAGACTTGGGAAATCTATTTGCCGCTGGAGCAGAAGGAAATCGAGATCCTAAACGCCCAGGGCAAGGATGTGGCATTCAAATACTATTTTGCCGACATGATGCAGCCCTTCACCGCCTTCAAGGATGCGTTCGAAGCCGGTACCAAATTCTATACCGAGCGCGGCGATGCGACCGGCAAACATGGCCGCGAAACTGCCCGTACGGCAGACATTCTGATCTTCGTGGTTCTGGGTGCGGCTGTCGCATTATGTTTGTTCGCCGGTTACGTGCTCATCGGCGCGGTTTCCAAGCCGCTCCGCGCCATGACCGATGCGATGGGTGAACTCGCCGCCGGTCGGCTCGATGCACATGTTCCGCATGCGGACCAGCAGGACGAAATCGGCAAGCTCGCCGCGGCCATGACCACGTTCAAAAACCAGCTTGCGGCGGCGGAGCGCTCGAAGGCCGAGCAGACCAAGCTGATCGTCGAGAGCATCGGCACGGGTCTGTCGGAAGTTGCCAAGGGCAATCTCACCCATCGCGTTGCGGCCGATCTTGTCGGGCCGTTCGCGCAGCTCAAGCAGGACTATAACGACGCCATCGAGCGTCTGCAGGACACTTTGCGCGGCGTACTGGATTCGACGCACGAGATCGCCAACGGCGCCAGCGAAATTGCCACCGCTTCCGACGACCTGTCGCGCCGCACCGAGCAGCAGGCGGCCGCCCTCGAAGAAACCGCCGCGGCGCTCGAAGAAATCACCGCGACGGTCAAAATGACCACGGCCAACACCAAGGATGCGACCGTTAGCGTTTCGACCGCCAAGAACACGGCGGAAGAGGGCGGCCGCGTGGTCGAGACCGCCATCCGCGCGATGGACGCCATTGCCCAATCCTCCAAGCAGATCACCGATATTATCGGCGTGATCGACGAGATCGCCTTCCAGACCAACCTCCTTGCCCTCAATGCGGGCGTGGAAGCGGCGCGGGCGGGTGAGGCCGGCCGGGGCTTTGCCGTGGTCGCGTCGGAAGTACGCGCGCTCGCCCAACGTTCGAGCGAGGCCGCCAAGCAGATCAAGTCGCTTATCAACACCTCAAGCGCACATGTCGGCGACGGCGTGAAATACGTTGGTGAGACCGGGGATGCCTTAAAACGCATCGTCGAACAGGTCGTGCAGATCAACGCGCTCGTTAAAGAGATGGCCGGGGCCGCCGAGCAGCAGGCGACCGGCATCGAAGAAGTCAATTCGGCGGTCGGCGAGATGGATCAGGTCACCCAGCAGAATGCGGCGATGGTCGAAGAGTCGACGGCCGCCTCGCGCAATCTGGCTAGCGAAACCCAGACGCTTACGGGTCTCATCGGCTTCTTCAAGGTCGGTAATATGGCGCGTGCCGAGCCGGTAACGGAACGCCGTGTCGTGCGCGTCCCGGTCAAGCTGGTTGCAAGGCCTGTGGTCGTGGCTCGCGGCGTCAAGCGCGCAGCGGCCGGTGGCGGCGGCCGGGCGGCGGCGGCAAAGCCGGGCGATTGGACGGAATTCTAGGGTCATGACCATACAAACCTATGAGCGCGCGTCGAACGAAGGCGTCAGGCAGTACATCAAGTTCCTCGCCACCGGCCTGGAATACGCCACCGATATCATGGGTGTGCGTGAAATCCGGGGCTGGACCGAGACGACGGTGGTTCCGCATACGCCCGATTACGTCCGCGGCGTGATCAATTTGCGCGGCATCGTGTTGCCGGTGATCGATCTCAAGGCCCGCCTCGGTTTGGGAATGACCGAGGCGTCGTCCTCGCACGTCATCATCGTGTTGGAGAGCGGCGAACGCATCACCGGCATTCTGGTCGATGCGGTGCTCGATATCTTGTCGATGGCGAAGGATCAAATCCAGCCGATCCCGCAAATCGTGCGCGAGAGCGGTAACGATTATGTCGAAGGCATCGCAGTGCTCGATGGCAAGCTGGTGACGCTGCTCGGCGTCGATAAGCTGACGGCGGAAATGGACGCCTTCGGTTAAGTCGCTTCAGATGTTGTGCACCGCAGATGCCGCCACCGCATGGCTACCCGCTTTGGCGAAACGGCGATAGAGATCGGCGTATTGCCGGCCGCTTTTGGTCCAGGAACAATCGGCGCGCATGCCTTGCTCTTGCAGGGACTTCCAGACCTTGCGGTTGGCGTAGCGTGTGATGGTGTGCTGCAGCGCCGTTGTCAGACTTTCCCGCGTCACGCCGTTGAAGAGGAAGCCGGTGCCGACGCCTGCATTCACCGCCGCGTCATTGGCGTCGATGATGGTATCGGCCAGTCCGCCGGTATTGGCCGCCACCGGCACGCAGCCGTAGCGCAAACCGTAAAGCTGGGTCAGGCCGCAGGGCTCGAAGCGCGACGGGATCAGGATGGCATCGGCGCCGCCTTGCATGAGATGCGACAACGCCTCGTCGTAGCCGATGGTGACGCCGATCTTGCCGCGATGTTTGTTCGAGGCGGCAATGAACGCGGTTTCGAATTTGGTATCGCCGGAGCCGAGCAGGGCCAGCCGCCCGCCCATCGCCACCAGGTCGTCGGTGAGGTCGGCCAGCACGTCCATGCCCTTTTGGGTGGTCAGGCGGCTGATAACGCAAAAGATCGGACCGAACCCTTCGGCCAAGTTATAGATTTTTTCCAGCATGCGCCGGTTCTGGCGGCGAAGATGTAGCGTGCGCGCGTCGTATTGCGCCGCCAGATTCGGATCGGTCGCCGGATTCCACACATTGGTGTCGATGCCGTTGACGATGCCGAAGACGTGGTCCTTACGCGTCTTGATCAGACCCTCTAGCCCCATGCCGAATTCCTTGGTGCGGATTTCCTCGGCGTAGGTGGGGCTGACGGTGGTGATGGCATTGGCGGTGTGCAGGCCGGCTTTCAAGAAACCGACGCCGCCGAAATACTCCACGCCCTCGATCGAATAGGCGCGTTGCGGCAGGCCGAGATGGGCAAAGGTTTCGATCGGGAACCAGCCGGGGAAGGCGATGTTGTGGATCGTCACGATGCTCGGCACGGCCGATCCATCGTAATGCAGATAGGCCGATGCCAGCGCGCCTTGCCAGTCGTGGCCGTGCACGATGTCGACACCCAGCCCACCGGCGCGCCCTTCGGCGAGATCGGCCGCGGCCCGTCCCAGCACGCCATAGCGCAGCCAGTTGTCGGGCCAGTCCTTGCCGGTGGTGGGATCGAGATAAGGCCCGCCATCGCGGCCATAAAGCTCCGGCGCATCGAGCACGATGACGTCGAGGCCACCGGCGGTTCCAGCGATCAGTTTGGCTTCGACGCCGAGGAGGTCGGGATAGGTGTGCAGAATCTCGCCGCGTTGCAGCGCCTTCATCACCTTTTTGTAGCCGGGAATGAGCGTCGTCACCGCCACGTCATAAGGCTTCAGCGCTGCTGGTAGCGCTCCCGCCACGTCCGCCAGCCCACCGGTCTTCACCAGCGGATAGGCTTCGGAGACGACGGAAAGGGCTCGGAGGCTCATTGGGGGCTCATGAAAAACTCACGTCAGCCGGTCGATCATCGTCTGGGTGATGAGGCAGATGCCTTTTTCGGTGCGGCGGAAGCGCTGGGCGTCGAGCTTGGGATCTTCGCCGACCACCAGTCCTTCCGGAATGACGACGTCACGGTCGAGCACGACGCGGCGCAGGCGCGCCGAGCGGCCAATCTTGCAGCGCGGCAGGATCACGGCGTCTTCCAAGACCGAAAACGAATTCGAGCGCACGCCGGTAAAGCACAGGCAACGGCGCAAATGCGAGCCGGAGATGATGCAGTCGCCCGCCACCAGCGAGGCCACCGCCGAGCCGCGCCGGCCTTCGAGGTCGTGCACGAATTTGGCGGGCGGGGTGATCTCGGCATAGGTCCACAAGGGCCAAGTCGTATCGTAGAGATCGAGCTTCGGCACCACATCGGTGAGATCGGTATTGGCTTCCCAATAGGCGTCAATGGTGCCGACATCGCGCCAATAAGGTTCGGCCTCGGCACTGGCGCGGACGCAGGAGTCGGAGAATTTGTGCGCCACCGCTTTGCCGTTTTTGACCAGGTAGGGAATGATGTCCTTGCCAAAATCGCGGGTCGAACCGGTAGTGGCGGCGTCGCGCCGAAGCTCCTCGAACAGCCGCTTGGTGCGGAAAACATAGATGCCCATCGAAGCGAGGCAGGTATCGGCCTTGCCCGGAATGGTCGGCGGGTTGGCGGGCTTCTCGACGAAATCGGTAATCACGGATTTGTCGTCGACCGCCATCACGCCGAAACCCTTGGCCTCGGCCTTGGTGACTTCGAGACAACCGATGGTCACGTCGGCGCCGGATTCGACGTGCTGCATCAGCATCAACTCGTAATCCATTTTGTAGACATGGTCCCCGGCGAGGACGACCATGAACTCGGGATTGTAGCTCTCGATGATGTCGATGTTCTGGTACACGGCGTCGGCGGTGCCCTGATACCACAGGCCTTCGGTCACGCGCTGCGATGCCGGCAGGATGTCGAAGCTTTCGTTGCGTTCGGAGCGGAAGAAGTCCCAGCCTTGCTGGAGGTGGCGGATCAGCGAATGGGCTTTGTACTGGGTCGCTACGGCGATGCGGCGGATACCGGAATTGACCGCGTTCGACAGCGCAAAGTCGATGATTCTGGCCTTGCCGCCGAAATAGACGGCGGGTTTGGCCCGCTTGTCGGTGAGTTCATTGAGACGGGCGCCTCGTCCCCCGGCGAGAACGTAAGCCATTGTATCGCGCGCCAGCGGGTGTCTGCGCTCCATAAGCATTTACTCCCTCGGGCACGCCTGAAGGCAGCTCCGGTATCATCTTTCGGATCATCACTAGCACACAGTGCGATCGTAAAGGCAGGGTTCGCCCCACTTTTTTTGGCTAATTCGGGCCGGTTGGGCAGCCAAAGGGGAGGCTGCCCACCACCTCGGCAGGCCCGCACTTTGGGCGGGGGAGGCG
Source organism: Alphaproteobacteria bacterium UBA1301 (assembly GCA_002307725.1). GTDB lineage: Bacteria > Pseudomonadota > Alphaproteobacteria > Micropepsales > Micropepsaceae > Rhizomicrobium. The sequence goes on from DBUB01000010.1 coordinate 570,390, forward strand.
CTGGCGCTCCGGGAGTTCCAACATTCAACGCGCGCCGGACCAGCCTCAACCGCCGGTGGCTTTGTCCGGGCCCGGCAGTCAGGGTGCCGTCGTTAGAGTGCGTCGTTGTCGCGTTCGCCGGTGCGCACCCGCAAGGCGGAATCGAGGTTGGTGACGAAGATTTTGCCATCGCCGATCTTGCCGGTGTGGGCGGCTTTGCGGATGGCTTCCACCACCGCGTCAAGGCGCTCGTCGGGCACCGCTACTTCCAGCTTCAGCTTGGGAATGAAGGCGATGGTGTATTCGGCGCCGCGATAGACTTCCTTGTGGCCCTTCTGACGGCCGTAGCCGCGCACTTCCGACACGGTCATGCCTTCGGTGCCGGTGGCGAGGAGCGCATCGCGCACGACATCGAGGCGGTGCGGCTGGATGATCGCGATCACGAGTTTCATAGGGGTCTCCTCAACCGTTCATGTTGTAGCCAGTCTCGCCGTGGCTGGAGAAATCCAGGCCCTGGATTTCCTGTTCGCGGTCGATCCGCCATCCGGCGGTGGCTTTGACAAGCTTGATAATGAGGAAAGTCGCGACCACAGACCAGACCCCTGTTGCGATGACAGCTTCCACCTGGACGCCGAACTGGGCCCAGACCGGACGGGCGAGGGCCACCCCGCCGATGCCGAGCCCGGCGGCGAACGGCACCAAGAGGCTGCCGAGGGCGCCGCCGACGCCGTGCACGCCCAGCACGTCGAGGGCGTCGTCGACTTTCCACATCCGCTTCACCACCTGTACCGCGCCGTAGCAGACCACGCCGCCCGCGGCGCCCAGGAAGACCGCGCCTAGCGGCCCGACGAAGCCTGACGCCGGGGTAATGGTGGCCAGGCCCGCTACCGCACCGGTCACCGCGCCGACCAGGCTGGGCTTGCCGTACTTGATCCATTCAATCGCGACCCACACGCATGTCGCCGTCGCGGCCGCCAGATGGGTCGCCAGCATGGTCATGCCGGCATCGCTGCCTGCTTTGAGGGCACTGCCCGCATTGAAGCCAAACCAGCCGACCCACAGGAATGCGGCACCGACCATCACCATCCACGGCGCATGGGGCGGCTGTACCGCATGAGGGAAGCCGTGCCGTGGCCCCAGCATCCATGCCGCCAGCAGTGCCGACACACCGGCAGTCAGATGCACGACGATACCGCCGGCGAAATCCATCGTGCCGATCGCGCCGAAATAACCGCCGCCCCATACCCAATGGCACACTGGCGCATAAACGACGATCAGCCACAGCGCCGAGAACAGCAGCACGGCGCCGAATTTGATGCGCTCCACATACGCCCCGATAATCAATCCGGGCGTGATGATCGCGAACGTCATCTGGAACATCACGAACACGCTTTCGGGAATGGTCGTGCCGGGATGCGCCGCCGTGCGGGGCAGGTGCTGCAGAAACACCGCGCGCAAATCGCCGATCCAGGCGCCCGAGCCGGAGAACGCTTCCGAATAGACGAAGGCGAACCAGAGCAGCGAAACCATCGCCGCAATGGCGAAGGTCTGAAACAGCACCGACAGGATGTTCTTGGCCTGCACCAGGCCGCCATAAAAGAAGCCCAAGGCCGGCAGCATCATCAGCAGCACCAAGGCGCTGGAGATCATCAGCCAGGCGGTATCAGCTCCGTTGATCACTTTTCCCTCCCGCAGCAGTTCTTCTGCTTATTGAGCGGGCAAGATGCAAAAACACGCGCCGCCCGCAACGCGGCACATTGCCGTCAGAACGGGCAATAATCGTAGTCGCACAAATAGTATGCAATTGTTGAGGCATGTTGCCCGAAGTATGTGCAAATACGCCACATTTTTTCTCCGCGCGGCACACGCCGCGGGACGAACGGGGGATGCGAAGCCAATTTAATCCGCCGGAAACTCATGCCCCTGCGAACCACTCGCTCGCCATTTCCGGCGCAACCGCTTGTCCGCCCTCAATTTTGCACAGACTGCCGCACCCCCTTGTAGAATGCAGGAGGTTTCCCCATATCCGCTACATCCCAATAAGAGCATTCGGACGCGGGCTTGCCGTTTGCGGACGGCAAGCCACCAGAACGTTGCCCCCAAGATTGCGCTGAGACCGCCGAGCACAATCACGGTTTCCAGGGCGTATCAGGCGATCAGGTTCATGCGCTCAACATGGGAAGTTGAAATGTTCGCGCAGAAGCAGACGCCGGGCTGTACGCGTGGGTAGGGCCGTTGTCCGGCCTCTTGGATATAGACCTTCAGGATTTGGCCGTGAGTCGTGCCGCTTGGAGAAATCTCAAAAATCAGGCTTTCATAACCGTGCCACGCATCGGTTGAGATTTGAACCGGAGTACTGATACGGGCTGTGCCGGTAAGGAAACTTCTCGCGTTCAGTTTGTCGCAAAACTAGTTCACGATCATCTTCGAGTAGCGATCCTGGGCTGTGAATGTCCCTATGTCACCCATTTACTTGAATGCGGTCGGATCAGTGCCATCTATCGTACCGATGAAGAAGGTATAGGTAATTTCCGAACCGCTGTTGCTATTGGAACCGCTAAAAAAACGGCGCATCATACGTTTCATGGCAATCAATTCTAAGTGGCACTCTTAACTAGGCACCACTATTTATTGACAACTTCGTCGTACTTATGCCAACAACTATTGGAGTGTAGGAGTTATGAACTCCACAACCTGTTATCGGGGGCGGGACATTCCAAAGGTATGGCGCTACGCGCTTGAGGCAATCGCGCTTGGAAAAGCCGGGATTGCTGGGGCTGGTCTAGCGATAGCTCTTCTGGGAGCACTAGACATCATTTCTGCGGCAACGGCGATGCATTTGATGCATTACATCACCATACCGCTTCCCGCCGTTGCCACTGGTGGTGGTGTTATTGGCGTTATTGCATCGATCATTCTTAATAGATGACCGCGTGGTTTTTGTCCTTCGGCGATTATGCCTTCAAGATTCTATTGGGGCCAACCGACAAGGCAACGCTCGCAGGCTTTTATTGTGTCTACATTCTTGCCTACGTGATTGGGCACATCGTCTGGGACATAAAAACAACTAGGACTCCCGCCTTCCACTTCGGGCGTCTACGGGAAAAGACGGACGTACTTCATAGCGCCGTCACGATGACGTCGAGTTGGCTTCTTCTTCTCACGATTTGGCAGCCGGGTGTCGAAAAAATCACTAACGAAACTATGGTTCCCATAATCCTCGCGGGGTTCGCTGGGATTCTGTATGGATTTGGTAAACTTTGCCCGTACGATATTTGCGAACCTGTCTCGCCAACACCCGCAGGTGAGGCGAACTAGGCCTCAGTACTTGCCTCCGCTTGAGTATATCTGGAATTTATTCCTGTAAATCTGAGGCACTACCCGAGAATTGGAACTGCTGGACTGATCCGCCACGGCCCGCATTGGGCACCCTTTGCTCTGTCAGTTTACCCACGTACTGCTCCGTCTCGATTCCTCGAATCCGCGCACAAGCCCTGCGCCGCGGCCTGCTTGACTTGACCCTTCCCCGGTGGAAGCGTCCGGAAATGCTCAAGAACCAGCCTGTTTCCTCGAACGCGCCCGAGGGCGCCCGCGATCCCGGCGCGGCCTTCGACGCGGAGATGATCCACGCCGTCAGCGTCGACGAGGGCGAGGTTGCGCGCGCGGTCGCGGCGCTGGCCGGACGAGCCCCGCCCCCCGGCGCGGCACGGCTGGTGCAAGCCATTGCTGCTATCGATCTCACCACGCTGTCGAGCGACGACACGCCCGAGCGCGTCCGGGCCCTTTGCGCCAAGGCGCGCCAGCCCCTCAGCCGGGAGAAGCAGGCGGCGCTGGGCTGCGAGGGGCTGACGACCGCCGCGGTCTGCGTCTATCACGCCTTCATTGGGACGGCGCTGGAAGCCTTGGCCGGTACGGCCATTCCGGTGGCAGCGGTGTCGGCGGGATTTCCCCACGGCCTGTCGCCGCTCAGCGCGCGGGTTTTGGAGGTGGAAGAGTCGGTTGCTGCCGGGGCGCGCGAGATCGACATCGTCATCGACCGTTCGAAGGCCCTCACCGGCAACTGGCAAGGTGTCTATGACGAGGTGCGCGCTTTCCGCGAAGCCTGCGGTGACGCTCATCTGAAGGCCATCATCGGCGCGGGCGATCTTGGGAACTTGACCAATGTGGCGAAGGCGTCGGTCGTCTGCATGAGCGCGGGGGCGGACTTCATCAAAACCTCCACCGGCAAGGAGTCGGTCAACGCCACACCGGAATTCGCCCTGGTCATGGCCAGGACGATCGCCGATTGGCGCAAGACGACGGGTACCAAGGTCGGCTTCAAGGCCGCGGGCGGCATATCCAAAGCGGCGGAAGTGCCGATCTATCAGGCCATAATGCAGGACGTGCTCGGTGAAGAATGGCTTCAGCCGAACCTGTTCCGCATCGGTGCCTCCCGGCTCCTGGGCGATATCGTTGCGCAACTCGAACGGCAACCCTCCCCTTGAGGGCTGGGGTATCGCATATGGGCCTATTCCCTTCATGTCATGGCCCGCGACTGCGGGCCATCCAGGTCACACCGGCTCGGTCGTTTCAGATAAGCCAGAGTTCCCTGGTCCGAAGTGGAGCAACACCACCTGGGTCGCCCGCAGTCGCGGGCGATGACACCGCGGGGGGAGGCACCTCTCAAGGGGAGGGTGGAAAATCCGGACGCGGCAGAAGGACGACAAGAAGATGATCGACGACATGCTCACTCTGGCCCGCACCATGCAGTCCCGAGCCTATGCCCCTTATTCGAACTTCCACGTCGGGGCGGTGGTGAAGGGCGCCAATGGCAAGCTCTATGGCGGCTGCAACGTGGAAAACGCCGCTTATCCGGTCGGCAATTGCGCCGAGGCCTCCGCCATTGCCGCGATGGTCGGCGATGGCGAGACCCGCATAGTGGAAGCCTTGGTGATGGGCCCAGAAGGCGATCTGTGCACCCCCTGCGGCGCCTGCCGCCAGCGCCTGCGCGAGTTCGCGGCGCCCGACTTGCCGATCCATCTCGCCGACCCGACCGGGATCAAGCAAACCATCACCCTCGGCGAACTGCTGCCGATGTCCTTCGGCCCCTCGCACCTCGGGAAATAGCTGCATTCCCTTTCGGAGGTCACGATGACCTTTAGCCTAAACACATTGACCGGGCCGTGCCCCGTTTGTGGGACGCAATCGAACCGCTCTCCGAATGAGCAAGGAGAACTTGTAGATTGCTCGCAATGTGGAGATTTTGAGAAGCGGTATTCTCTGCAAAACAACGGATTTGGGTCACCAATCACCGACGAAAGATTGCGGGCGTTAGCAAGCCATTTGATACGCCAACTGCAGTCGGGCCCGTTAAGGCCGGTTCTTGGTCGTGAATTCTTCGAGTCCCTGCGTTACCGCGCGTTGCCCACTCCAATCGAAGCGATTGATAATTTTATCGTGCTTGTCGCTCAGGAGACACACGGTATGCCTGGGGAAGCGATGGGGCTCAATTACGATGATGGCGCGATCATCAGTACCATCGGTGTTTGTTCTGGCAGAGATGTAAGTTGGGTAATCGATAGCTTGCGAGCTATGGGTTATCTTGATGGAGCCTTTGGCGCGGCCTCCGGAGAAGTGAACTTAACAGTGAGCGGGTGGGCTCGCTTCGAGCAGATTACGTCTGCGAAAACAGCATCAAAATTCGCGTTTTTTGCTCGGCAGTTCGACAATCTCGAACTGGACGACGTTTTTGAGAAGTGTCTTCGCGATGCTGTTAAGAGCACTGGGTACGAACTTCGGACTGCCTCACAGAAGGCTGGGCCGGTCGATGCAATAATTGAGGACGAAATTCGTCGCTGTCGCTTTCTGCTCGCAGACTTGTCAGATGACAATCGGGGCGCCTACTGGGAAGCGGGTTTTGCTGAGGGATTAGGAAAGCCCGTCATCTATATCTGCCGGGATACCGACAAAGAAACCGGCGAGCCCAAGAAGACCCACTTCGACACAGATCACCGGCACACGGTTCGGTGGAACCTTGATACACTTGATGAGACTGCCAAACGGCTGAAAGCGGTCATCCGCAATACCCTTCTAGGGGATGCGAACCAGTCCGATGAATAGCAACTGTCCCGGCCCAGCCAGCAGGGAATGGAGATTGGGTATCTAAGTCATGCTCCCCCAAGAAATCATCCGCAAAAAGCGCGACGGCTTTGAACTGTCCGAGGCCGAGATCGCCGAATTCATCGCCGGGGTCACCGCCGGAACCGTCTCCGAAAGCCAAGTCTCGGCTTTCACCATGGCGGTGTTTTTCCGTGGCATGACCTTCCCGGAGCGGGTGGCGCTGACCCGGGCCATGACCCATTCAGGCACCGTGCTCGATTGGGGCGATTTCGGCCCGGTGCTCGACAAGCACTCCACCGGCGGGGTGGGCGACAAGATCAGCCTGATGCTGGCGCCGATGGTGGCGGCGTGCGGCGGCTTCGTGCCGATGATTTCCGGCCGCGGCCTTGGCCATACCGGCGGCACCCTCGACAAGATGGGCGCCATCCCCGGCTACCGCGCCCAGCCGGACCTCGCCACCTTGCGGGCGGTGGTCAAGCAAGTGGGCTGCGCCATCATCGGCCAGACCGCGGATTTGGCCCCCGCCGATCAGCGCATCTATGCGGTGCGCGATGTCACCGCGACGGTGGAATCCATTCCGCTGATTTGCGCCTCCATTCTGTCGAAGAAGATCGCCGCCGGACTGCAAGGCCTGGTGATGGACGTCAAACTCGGCAACGGTGCCTTCATGGAGAGTCTGAAGGACGCCACCGATCTGGCGGAAACTATTGTGAAAATTGCAGACGGAGCAGGGCTGTCCACCGCCGCGTTGCTGACCGATATGAACGAGGTTCTCGGCCACACTGCTGGTAATGCGGTGGAAGTCGCGGAAGCCGTCGACTACCTCACCGGCAAGCACCGTGAGCCCCGCCTACATGAGATCACCAAGGCTCTGGTCGGTCAGATGCTGGTGCTGGGCAAGCTTGCGGCAACACCTGAAGAAGGCGCGCTAAGAGCCCAGGCGGCTTTGGATTCCGGCAAGGCGGCGGAGAAATTCGCGGCTATGGTGGCGGCGCTGGACGGGCCGTATGATTTCCTCGATCGCCCGGAGCATTATCTGGCGACAGCGCCGGTGATAGTGCCGTTCCAGGCGCCGCGCTCCGGCTTCATCGCGGCGGAGAAGACCCGCGCCATTGGCCTGATCGTGGTCGATCTCGGCGGTGGCCGCCGCAAGACGACGGATGTTGTCGATATGGGGGTCGGTCTGTCGGGCTTCCTGCCGGTCGGCACCAAAGTCGCGGCGGGCGATACCTTGGCGCTGGTCCATGCCAAAACCGACGCCGATGCCGCCAAGGCCTGCGCGGCCCTCGCCGAAGCCATCACCATCGCCGATGCCGCGCCCGTGGCTCGCCCCCTGGTTCACGCGCGGGTGATATAGAAGCGCCATGACCCGTCAGGTATTTCGCGGAACGGTTTTTCATCTGCTGGGCGACCCCGACCAGGGCGCCGATGCCGCCGTCATTCATGAGGACGGCGCGCTGCTGGTCGAAGACGGCCATGTGGTGGAGGCTGGCACCTGGATCGACATCCAGCCACAGGTCAAGGGCGCTCCCGTCGAGCGGTTCCCGGACGGGCTGATCGTCCCCGGCTTCATCGACTGCCACGTTCATTTCCCGCAGGTCGACATGATGGCATCGCCGGGCGACCACCTGTTGCACTGGCTGTCGGCCTATGCCTTCCCGGCCGAAAGCCGGTTCCATCACGAGGATGTCGCGGCCGAGACCGCGCGTTTCTTCCTCGATCAGCTTCTCGCCAACGGCACCACGTCGGCGCTGGTGTTTGCCACCGCCCACAAGGTCTCGGCCGAAGCGCTTTTCGCTGAAGCCTTCCGCCGCAACATGCGTCTCATCACCGGCAAGGTGCTGATGGACGTGGGCGCTCCGGCCGGCATCTCCGACACCGCCGAGACCGGCTATATGGAATCCCGCGCTCTGATCCGCGACTGGCATGGTAAGGGGCGGCTAGGATACGCGGTGACGCCGCGGTTCGCGCTGACCTCGAGCGAGCGCCAGTTGGAACTGGCCGGGCGGCTGGTCGCCGATCATCCCGGCGTCAAGTTGCACACCCATTTGTCGGAGAATGTCGAAGAGGTCGAGGCGGTGCATCGCCTTTATCCCGAATGCCCCGACTATCTCGGCGTCTATGAGAAGTTTGGGTTGGTGTCGCCGCATTCCGTCTTCGCTCACTGCCTGCACCTGACCGCGTCGGAATGGGTTCGGATGGGTAAGTCGGGTGCCAACATCGCCTTCTGCCCGACGTCGAACCTGTTCTTGGGCTCCGGGCTGTTCAACCTGAAAGCGGCGGAAACGGCCGGCGTTCGCGTCGGGCTCGGCACCGATGTCGGCGCTGGTACCAGCCTGTCGCTGCTCGCCACCATGAACGAGGCCTACAAGGTCTGCCAATTGCAGAAGCGGCATACCACGGCATTCAAGCTGTTCTATCTCGCCACACTGGGCGCGGCACGCACGCTGCGGCTCGACGACAAAATAGGAAATTTCGTTTCTGGCAAGGAAGCGGACTTTTTGGTGCTCGACGTCAAGACCCTGCCGCTCGCCAAGCGCCGCTGGGAGCATACGACCACCTTCGCCGAACGCCTCTTCGCCCTCGCCATGCTGGGCGACGACCGCGCCGTGGCGCGGACCTATGTGGCGGGAAAATGCGTGCATGAGCGCGACAAAAGCAAAAATATCAACGCTGCTGCGCGGCCAAAGCACACTGAAGAGTGGGACGATCTCTGACGAACTGTTGCCACCTTGCGCCGACTCTGGCACCTTTTGTCATGGACCACTTCATCGCCCAACTCCCGAAAGCCGAACTCCATCTCCACCTCGAAGGCAGCTTCGAGCCCGAGTTGATGTTTGCCATCGCCCGGCGCAACAAAGTGGACATTCCGTACCAGTCCGCCGCCGAAGTCCGCGCCGCCTATCGTTTCGCGAATCTGCAGGATTTTCTCGACATCTATTACGCCGGGGCTTCGGTGCTACTGCACGAGCAGGATTTCTACGATCTGACGCACGCCTATCTGAAGCGTGTGGCCGCCGACAACGTCCGCCATGTGGAAGTCTTCTTCGATCCGCAGACCCACACCAGCCGCGGCGTGCCGTTCGCGACAGTGATCGATGGCATCTGGCGCGCGCTTCAGGACGGCGAAGCCGAATTCGGCATCACCTCGAAGCTGATCTTGTCGTTCCTGCGCCATCTGCCGGAAGAAGCCGCGTTCGAGACCTTCAAACAGGCCGAGCCGTATCTTGATCGCTTCGTTGCCGTGGGCTTGGATTCATCCGAAGTCGGCCATCCGCCGGCGAAATTCGCCAACGTCTTCGCCGCGGCGCGCGCCGCCGGTCTCAAAATCGTCGTGCATGCGGGCGAGGAGGGGCCACCAGATTACGTGTGGGAAGCGCTTGACGTGCTCAAGGTCGATCGCATCGATCACGGCAACCGCAGCCTCGAAGACCCCAAACTGGTCGAGCGCATTGTTAAAGACGGCTTGACGCTGACCGTCTGTCCGTTGTCGAACCTGAAGCTCTGCGTCGTGGAGGACCTCACGCAGCACCCGATCAAGCGCATGCTGGAACTCGGCCTAAGGGCAACAGTGAATTCCGACGATCCGGCGTTTTTCGGCGGTTATGTCGGCGACAATTTCCGGGCGATTGCGGCGGCGTTGCCGCTGACGCGCGCCGATCTCGTGACGCTCGCCGCCAACAGCTTTGCCGGCTCCTTCCTCAGCGACGAAGAAAAAACCAAGCACATCGCCGCCGTGTACGCCACGTACTGATTACGCCGCTTTGGATAGGGCGTGGGGATCGCAGCGATCCGCTTGCAAGTGTTGCGGCGGTTCATGCACCTGCGGGCGCGGTATCACGAACTCGGCGCGTTCGCGTTCGTCCAGTGCTGCCAGCAAATCCCGTTCCAGTTCCGCCATCAATTGGGCGATGGCCCGGCGCCAGTGCTCTTCGGCGCGGCCTTCGGGCCGTCCTTCCATTTCCCAGATTGCATGACTGCGGAGGCGGATTTTCTCTTCGCCTATGAGTTGCTCGAGTCCCATCGCCTTATCTCCCAGACACAATCATCCTGCCGCGCGTCACGCCGCCACTTCGTCCCCCTCCAGTTTCTCATCGCGCCCGGGCGCCACACCGGTTATCTCCCGGTACAGCTCCATATAGATCCCGGCACTCCGGTCCCAGCCGAATTCGCGGGTCATGGCCTGCAATTGCACCAGCTGCCAATGTAACGGATCGCGATAAAGCGCCAGTGCACGCGACAACGCCGTAACCATACCATCAGACGTTGGATCATTAAAGACGAAACCGCTCGCCGTACGTGCACAAAGCGATAAATTGTTTGTATCAACGACAGTATCGGCGAGTCCGCCGGTGTTGCGTACGACCGGAAGTGTGCCGTAGCGCAGCGCATAAAGTTGCGTCAGTCCGCAGGGCTCAAAGCGCGCTGGCGCTAGCAAGATATCGCTACCAGCATGCAGCTTGTGTGCGAGCGCCTCGTCATATCCAATTGTTGCGGCGAGTATTGTGGGATTTTTGTCCGACGCTGCGGCCAGCGCCGCTTCGATGACGTGATCGCCTTCGCCGATGACCGCGAGTTGCGCGCCCCTTGCCGCGATCCACGGCAGCGCTTCGATCAGCGTGTCAGCCATTTTTTGTTCGGTCAGGCGGGAAACAAAACCGATCAGCGGCACATCCGGCGCGATTGGCAGTTCCAATTCGCGCTGCAACTCGCGTTTACACACGTGTTTTCCGGTGGTATCGCGCGCGCCGTAATGGGCGGGCAGGAACCGGTCGGTGGCCGGGTTCCAGATCGTTTCGTCGATGCCGTTGAGAATTCCGGAGAAATCTGATCCTCGCGCCGCCAGCACGCCCTCCAATCCGAAGCCGCATTCGGGAGAGAGAATTTCACGCGCATAGGTCGGGCTCACCGTTGTGACACGGTCGGCATAACGAAGGCCCGCCTTGAGGTAGGATATCTTGCCGTAGAATTCAAAATCGGCGCCAGCCGCGGTGCCGAGATCGGGAACTTGCTCGCGCGCGAAGTTGCCCTGGAAGGCCATGTTATGGGTGGTGAAGACGGTCTGCGGGCGCGGGCCTTCGTGCTGGGCGATGAACAGCGGCAACAGACCGGTGTGCCAATCGTTGGCGTGCACCACGTCGGGCTGCCAGGAAACCGGCGTTTGGCCCAGCGCGAGATCGGCGGCAACTTTCGACAGGAACGCAAAGCGCAGCGCATTGTCGGCCCAATCGTTGCCGACATTGTCCTGATAGAGCCCGCCGGCGCGTCCGAACAGCGTCGTGCTCGACACCATAAAGACCGGTAGGTCGCAGTCAGGGAACATTCCCGCGATGAGAAGGCCGTCGTCGATACCGAACGCAGGATCAAGCTGCGCCACGATTTTGGGATCGCGCAGTTGCACCATCGCGCGCGGGTAGGCCGGCATCATCACGCGCACGTCGGTACCTTGGCGCTGCAGCGCCGCGGGTAGGGCGCGTGAAACGTCAGCAAGTCCGCCGGTCTTGGCGAGGGGGTAGGCTTCGGACGTTACGAACATGAGGCGCATGGGCACGTCCAGTCGGTTGTGGAACCGCGAGTCGACCCTTGGCGGACATCCGGCCGCGTAAACTCCGGTGTGATGCACGTCAGAAGAAAAAAACGCTGACGGGCTGCACCACGAGCTACGTCTTCAACTTACTCTAACTGAACACTGGACTGCGACAACTTATACACGCCAGCAGAAATATACTTGTAGGACTTGCCGCAGCGTTTGCCTCAGCGGAGGGAGAGCACAGGTTTGGTGTGACCGATTATTCATCGCGTGATATAATTTTGGTGAGTTGAGCGGGGAGGATTGTACGTGAAAACGTTCGTCGTGATCCTGTCGGCGCTGGTGCTTTTGGTGATGGCCGCGCTGCACCTTTACCGTATTTATGGTGGTATTCCGGTTGTGGTCGGCAGCTTCGCGGTGCCGATGGCGGCGAGCTGGTGCGCGGCTATCGCCACGGGGCTCCTCGGACTTTTGCTGCTGATTTTCGCCCGCAAGTAGAACGACAGGCGTGCGGACGTTTCGGTTCGCTGGCGCAGCGATTTGCTCTGCGGCTACGGTGTCGCGGAAATTTCGTCCCGTTTAGGGCCAAAATTTGTTAAGAATGCGCCGCGCAGAAACGGCGCACAGACAGAGTCTTAAGGCCGCAACTTATGGGGGATGGTGATGCGATACGCTAAGTACCGCGAGCAACTGGCACGTCTCGACAAAGAGATTGCCGAATGCGTTCGCCGTGAGGCCAAGGCCGCCAGTGGTCATCCCTGGTACTTCAAGGTGATGCCCATCCTTGCGGCCAAGGCGATCGAAGTGGCGAGCAACAAGCGCGGCGAACTCGCCCGTGCCCGCGCCCGTCTCGAACGCGAGACCTTCAGTGCCGCGTCCTTGATATGGAATGCCGAACCGACGGCTGTTTTTCGCCGCACGGTGCCGGGCTCCGAGGATGCTGTCGAGCGGCTGCGCGCCGCTGCCGACGCCGCGTTCGATCTGCAGACGAAATAGGAGCCGGGGGGCGCCATGAGCAACGACCGTCAAGTCATCTCCTATCTGTCACCGGCCGATCTGGTCGGGCTGATGAAACAATCCGGCGTCATTGCCATTCATGAGAGCGGCATGAGCGACGGCAAGCCCGTCATCCACGCCTCGGTGAAGGTGGTGAACGCCCAGACCGGCGAGCAGCTGCCCGGTGGGTTGCCGTTCTCCGTGGTGATGTTCAAAGGTCCGAACGAGCCGGGCTATTCCAACATCGCCATCGGCACGATTGTTCCGGTGTTGGAACTGAAAGTCGCGCTGCCGCGGGATTACTTCAATTTCTGTAATCAGCGTTTCCGTTTCACCCGCACCTTCCCGGTCGATGAGCACTCTTTCGTGATCCAGATGGATCTGGTGGTGAAGAACGCGACGCGCGAATACGTCAAGTTCAGCTTCGGCCTGTGGGGTGCGTTGTTCTCGCAGATGTTGTTCGAGCTGATGGGGCGGGGCCGCGAATCCGTCGTTGCGGTGGCTGAGGCCTATGCCGCAGTGCATACTGATTTTGCCGAACAGATCGCCACGACGCCGGCACTGTCCGAGAGCGTTGCGCCGACCGCCGAAGAGTCCGTCGAGGCGGATGCGGTGATGCCGCTAACGGCCGAAGCGATCGTGGCCGGCACCGAAGTAGAGGCGCCGCAAGCCGAAGCCGCCGTCACAGAGGCCAAGGTCGAAGAGATCGCCGTCCCGCCGGAGCCTGTCGAGATCGCCGCACCCGAGTTCAGCCCCGAGCTCAGCATTGTCGCCGGACCTGCCGCCGTCGAGCTTGTCGAGGTCGAGACCGACGCTGCCGCGGACCTGGCGGTCGGCGAAGCTGAAGCCACGGATGTGAGGCCGGGTTAAGGCTTCGGTGCGAATTCGACCGGCGCGAAGACGTAACCGTCACCGTCTTTGATGAGGCGCCCGATCCCTGGGAAGGGAAGGTGTCCGCCCGCCACGGCGGTGTTGTCCGCCGCTGCTTTGGCGAAGATCGTTTGGCGGGTGGCGATCGCTTCGGCGCGGTTGGCGTCGGACATCACCGACACTTCGGGGTGAGCAAACTGCACGAAGTGATTATGCACGATGTCGCCGAAAACCAGTAGCGCTGCGCCTTTGGACTCGAACAGGAAGGCGGTGTGTCCCGGCGTATGGCCGTGCGCCGGCACGATGGTCATGCCCGGCGCGATCGCGTCACTTGGTTTGAAGGTGCGGAAGTCCTTGCCGTAGAGCGCCAGTGCCGCCCGTGCCTTTGGCGGCGTCGCTTTGTTCTTTTCGTCGAGCCAGTAGGCGGCTTCTTCCGCCGCGGCCCACACCGTGGCTTTCGGGAACAGCCGGTTGCCGCCCGCCGCGAGGCCGCAAACATGATCGCCGTGCAGGTGGGTCAGGACGACTATGTCGATGTCCTTGGGTTCATAACCTGCCGCTTTGAGATTGGCTGTAAGCCCGCCCAGTTTCCAGCCGTAACAGTCGGCATTGCCGGCATCGACCAGGATGTGATGGGCGCCGGTGTCGATCAGATAGGCGTTGACCGACGTCGGCACGCCGTTCGCCGACAGCGCAAAAGCGCGTTTGGTCAGCGCCTCGATCTTATCGGCACGAAGGCCTTGATAGGCGCTGGCGGGAAGATCAATGCTGCCGTCCTGCAGCGCAGTGACCATGAAATCGCCAAGCGCATAGCGAAACCAGCCCGGCGCTTGGGTATCATGGCGCCCGGCGTTCGACGGCAGAACGAACAGAAGTCCTGCCGCCAAACCCAAAGCGAAGAAACGGCGCACGCCCATGCTTTCCTCCCGCAGGAATTCCGCGCTGAGAGTAAGGCATGCGGCGCGCCGTTCCGATCACAGTTTCGTGCGCAGCACCAAGCGGATGTCGCGGCCCGGCGCCACCACCACATCCTTGTTGAAGGCGGCGGCGTTGCGTTCCACCTGATCGGCAAGGTTGTGGCCGATGAGATCGAGCTGCCATTCCGGCGTTACTTGCCAGGAGAGCCTCGCGTTGACTTCGGTGTAGCCCGGCGTCGCCGTATCGAACGAACCGAAATCGCTCTGCTTGCCGACACGCATAACCAGGATATTGGCATCGAAGAGATCGCTGTTCCATGATAGGCCGCCGCCGGCGCGCCACGGCGGAATGCGCGGCACGTTGGAGCCGCCGGCCAGCGTCGCGCGCACGACATCGCCCTGGAAATCGACCGACAGCACGCCGTCACCGGTATCCCAAAGCTGATAGCGTCCTTTGCCCTCGGCGCCGCGGAAATGGGCCGAGCCTTGGCGATAGAACAGTTCGCGCAAATCGCCCGGTCCGTTGACAGCACAGGTTCCGTCATCTTCGCACATACGGCCGGTCACATCGCCATAGATGTAGTTGTCGAACCACGAACTCCACAGACTGGCTTCCAGGCTGAACTTGCCCGCTTTCACCCGCGCGGTGCCTTCCACCGCATTGGCGCGTTCGGTTTTCAGAGTTGGATCGCCAGTCTCATAGGTTTGCGGCCCGTCGTGACCGCCGCGGGCGAAGAGTTCGGTCTGGGCCGGGGCGCGTCCCGCGGTCGACGCGGTGACGCCGAGCTTCAGCCAATCGGTGGCGGTATAGAGCAAACCTGCCGCAGCGCTGATCGGTGTGAAATCACGCGCGGTGCGCACACCCGACGCAGGGGTGCCCGTCACATGCACGTTCTCGACCCGCGCGCTGGTTTCAAGATTGAGCTTGGGGCCGATCGGCGTATCGCCAAAGACGTATCCGGCAAAGGTGTTGGTAATGGCGGGTGACAGATAGGCGCTGTCTTCGCCGAGCGCGGAATAATCGCGGTTTTGCGCATCGAAACCGACTGCCAGCGACGAGAACGGTCCGAGCGCACCGATCAACTGCTCGACGCGGATATTGGCTTCTTTGTTCTTGAACGTGGTGTTGACCGAACCGTCCGGGTTCTTCTCTTCGTGGCTATAGTTGGCGTAGGAGCCGTCGATGGTCAGCGCCTGAAGCGGCCCGGCACCGATGTCGAACGATGACCGGCTGACCAGTTTGGTTTGCCGCATCAGGATATAGGTTGTGTCGCTGGGGATGCCGTATTTGGCGTCGTATTGGATCAGCGCCAGACCCGTGTGGTCTTTGTCGTTGAAGAAGTAGCTTGAGCCAAGCGCAAAGCCGTTGCCGTTGAAGAACGAATTGGCCTGGGTGCCGAGCGGCGTCGCGTAGTTGCCGGCGGTGCGATAGAACGCGTCGGCATGGAGCGCAAAATTGCCCGCTGCGGCGTCGGCCAGCACTGCAGCTTCGCCGGAATTGGCGGCATAACCATAGGTCGCCGAGGCTTCGCCTGAAAACGTCTGATCGGGCAGGGCGACCGGCACGCGGTTGTTGAGCGCGTTGACGACGCCGCCGATGGCCTGGCTGCCGTAGCGCAATGTTGCGGCGCCGCGCACAACTTCGATGCTCTGGGACGATAAGGGATCGATCGGCACGCCGTGATCAGGGCCGACGTCGGACACGTCTGAACTGGAAAGGCCGTTCTCCACCAGTTTGACGCGTGCGGAGTCCATGCCGCGGATGATCGGGCGTGAGGCCCCGGCGGCGAAACCGGATCCGGTCACGCCGGGCACATTGGCCAGCGCATCGGCAAGATTGCCGCCTGCCGCCGACAGGATGGAATCGCGGTCGACCAAGGCGATGATCGCGGCGGTATCGTCGATGTGCTTGGCGATGGGTGAGGCGGTGACCACCACGGTCTCGACCGATGAACTCCGGTCGGGGCTGTACATTTGCTGGGCCGAAGACGGCACCAGGAGTGCTGCCGCGGCTGCGGACAGCAGGAGGATTCTGCGATACAAGGGACTTCTCCACATGGAATGAGATGCGTTTGCGGCCACGCTGAAACGGCGCGCGCACGAAATGACGGCATCAGGTCAGGCGCGCGGTGGCGCCCGGCCTATCCAATTGTGGGAATGCGAACGTGCAGCAACGAACGGCGCCAGCACGAAGGGCAGCAGCGACACCACCGCACTCGGCGGCAGTACGGCGGCGGCGGCCGGCGTCAGATAAATGCCGCCATGCACGTATTCCTGGCACAGGAAGCACTTGTCGGCATCGATCGGCGCTTTAGACGTGTCGGGCGCCGATACGTTCACCGAATTTGCCGTCAGGAAGGATTGCGGCAGGTTGTGAAGGTGGGTCTGAACCAGGAAGCTCTGCACGCTGAAGGCGAACAACACGACAAGATTCAGCAGCAGCCGTGAGGCCCTGTTCACCTTAACTCGCTGTCCACCGCTCTGCCGCATTGCAGCAAAGTTAGCAGGAAAGCTGCGGCCGCCGCAACTTATCATTTCGGTAAGGTTCGAGACCTGCACCCGCTAGTTTCGAGTAGTATGTAAAATATATAAAAAAGGCGTGATCGCGCCCGCATCCGCCGGCACTGCGCGCAGGCTTACGGCGTCAATTATCTGGGTATAGAGGAAAGCCCTAACTTGGGCTTGAATGACACTGGGGTCACCGTACAAATCGATTTTTGTTTGCATTGCACTTGAAGCCGGACGCCGGGCCGGTCGCAGCGGGGGCGTCCGTGCAGGTAACTGTGTTTGACGAAGAGACGCTTGAGCGTTTGTGCAAGGCGGGCCTTCGGCCGACACGCCAGCGCCGAGGGCGTGGTGGTGATGGGGATGTGATACACGCCTTTCACGATGGCACTGTAGGACTCTTCTCGACCGGCTCGGCGGGAGCGGACGCGGCGCGACCGCTGGTGGAATAGGCCGGGCGTTCTATGAGCCAGATCACCGGGAAGACGATCACGGAGATATAGAACATGAAGCGGAAGTCGCTGGCATAGGCATCGATGGCGGCGCGGATGTTCAAGGCCGCGTCATAAGCGGCGCGGGTCGACGGCAGTGACAGGTTCTCGAACAGCGACGGGGCATTGACGCCGAGGGCGCGGTTGAAGGGCGTGGCAAAGCGGGTCAGCTCGGCATGAACCGACTGCATGGTGTCGCTGAGGAATGTCGTGGTGATCGAGATGCCGATGGCGCTGCCGACGTTACGGATCAGGTTCATCAGCGAGGTCCCGTCGGGCCTGAGCTTGCCGGTCATGGTGGCGAAGGCGACCAGTTGCAGCGGCGTGAAGATCAGCCCCATGCCGAAGCCCTGCACGATGGTGGTGAAGTAGAGTTGGGTGCTCTCGACAGAAGGCGTCCACAGCGACATCTGCCATAGCGACCACAGCATGAAACTGGCGCCAATGGTCATCAGGATGCGCGGATCGGTGTGGTTGGAGACTTTGCCCACCAGCAGCATCGCCGCAATGGTGCCGAAGCCGCGCGGCCCCAGCAAAAGGCCGGTTTCCGTCACGGTATAGCCGGAGAGGTTCTGCAGGAAGGGCGGGATCAAAGCGGTGGAGGCCAGCAAAATGGCGCCGACGACGAATTGCAGCACCATCGCCAGCACGAAATTGCGATCGCGGAAGACGGCTTTCTGCAGGAACGGCTTGGCGTAGGTCAGCATGTGCACAGCGAACAGATAGAAGCCGAGGCCGGCCAGGGCGCATTCGATGATGATCTCGGTCGAGGAGAACCAGCCCTGCGTCGTGCCGCGATCGAGCATCAATTGGAGGGCGCCGACGCTGAGCGCCATGAAGCCGAAACCGGACCAGTCGAAATTCAGCGATGCATCCGACTTGTTGTCCTTGAAGAAGGCGACCATGCCGATCGTCGCGAGAATGCCGAACGGCACGTTGACGTAAAAGATCCAGCGCCAGCTATAGGTATCGGTAAGCCAGCCGCCCAGCGTCGGTCCCAGGATCGGCCCCAGCATCACGCCGATACCGAAATAGGCCATCGCCTTGCCGCGTTCCTCCGGCGGATAAAGGTCGAACATGATGGCTTGCGACAGGGGCGCCATGGCCGCGCCGAGAACGCCTTGCAACAGGCGGAAGATCACCATCTCGGTCAGGCTGTCGGCCGCCCCGCACATCATCGAGGTAAGCGTGAAGCCGACCAGCGAGGCGATGAAGACATTCTTCTTGCCAAACCGCGCCGCCATCCAGCCGACCGGGGCCGTCATGATCGCGGCGGCGGCGATATAAGAGGTGAGAATCCAAGTGACCTGTTCGCGCGAGGCCGACAACCCGCCCTGCATATACGGCAGTGCCACGTTGGCGATGGTGGTGTTGAGCGCCTGCATCAACACACCGGTCATGGCGCAGAGCACGACCACCCTGAGCTCGAACGGGCTTTTGTAATGGTGGCGTTTGGGAGTCTCGACGTGGTGAGCCATGCGCAAACAAACGGCCGGAAAGGCGGGCGTCAGGCGCAGCAATGCGGGTGGCGGGCGCGGGAGGTTGAACGGCGAAGATACGCCGACGGAGCGCCCGCCTTATGCGACACAGCGTCTCCGGAGGAGGCCGGTCATGGTGTCAGCCCAACCGTTTCCGCCCGATGTGGAGGATACCCTATGCCCTGGCGGTCTGCTATCTTTTGGAGTGATCTGTGCCGGATGGGGAGGGGATGATGACATCTTGCGGACAATGGGTTGTGGCGGCAGGGCTAGCGGCCGCCGTTGCGGTTCCCGCATGGTCGGGTGCGCCCAAGCCGCTTGGCGGGCTCTGCGAGTGCGGGCCTTATGTCGAAGGTCCCGCCTTGTGCGCACCCTTGGCGAAGGCCAAACGGGACGCCTGCATCAGCGCCAATCTGAGCTGGCTCGGCAAATGCACAGCGTGGCGGGATGCGATATGCCATGCGCCCGCGGCAGTGGCGGAGCCGGTCAAAGCCGCTGCTGCGCCTGTTGTCATGCATCCTTCAGTCGCAGAAGCGCCGCCGCCTGAACCGGTGGTGTCATCGCGCGCGCCGGTGCAGCCTGCCCCCATTGTCGCGTCGCCGACATTAACGAAATTCGGCGGCATCTGGACGGGCAAAGCGCAATGCCGCTTCGATAAATGGCGGCTAAGTCTGCGCGTTGCCCAGTTGGCCGATGGTTCGGCGCTCACCGATGCCACGACGTCACAATCCTTTGGTTCGTTCAACAAAATCGATCTGAAGGACGACGACGTCGCTTTGCACTACGACTCCGGACTGCATGAGACAGTCTATGTGGGCCATCTCGTCAAACCGGACCGTATCGAAGGCACCGTCCACGTCACTGGACACGACTGCAAGTGGTATCTGGCGCGTTAAGCGATCATGGCGACTACCGGGCCGTTCGGGCCCTATTTCTCCAGCTCGATGAGTACGCGGCGGTTCAAGGCTTCCTGGGTGCCGGTTGGCGTCGGGATCTTGAGCGCCGTCGCCGCTTTGCCTTCGGTCGCGAACGACGCATCGGCGAGGCCGTAGATTTGCATCTGATCGCGCACGGTTTGGGCCCGCGCCAGCGACAGCACGTAAGCGTCGTCTTCGGCGGTATCCGTGTTGCCGATGATGTGGACCTTGGCAAAGCCACCGGTCTTGGCTGTTTGCACGGCGGCGTTGATGATCGACTTCGCTGGATCGTTCAAATCCATTTCGCCGAAAGCGAAAAAGACGACGAAGACTTTCGGCTCGGGTGGCGGAGGAGGTGGTGGTGCGGGCGGCGGTGCCGGCTTTGCGGCTGGCGTATCCGACAATCCCACCGACCAGCCGCAAAGGTGCGCCAGACCTCCGAACACGCTTGTCACCGAATCGGCGGTATGGGTTTGGCAATAGCCGTCCGCATCGTCCTCCGCGTGCGCCGCGGAGAATGTCAGTGCGAGACCTAGAACAACGCCAGCGACTAGGGTGAGCCCCCGTTGCAAGCCCATGGCGATTCTCGGCTGCGAGTCATCCGTGCCGAGGATTGCGCGAGTCCGGGGGGCGACTCAAGAAGTTCTCGCAACATCCTTGGCGGAACTGGGGCTTACCGAAACGCCGGCTCGGTGAAGCTGCGCAGTTTGCGGGAATGCAGCGTGCCGTTTTCGGCCTCTTTGCGCAGTAGTTCCAGCGCCCGGATGCCGATTTGCAGGTGTTGGCTGACGCGCTCCTCGTAGAAAGCATCGGCCATGCCGGGCAGCTTGATCTCGCCGTGCAGCGGCCGGTCGGAGACGCACAGCAGCGTCCCGTAAGGCACGCGGAAGCGATAGCCGTTGGCGGCGATCGTGGCGCTCTCCATATCGATGGCGATGGCGCGCGACTGGTTGAAGCGGCGCGCCTGTTCGGCGAAACGCAGTTCCCAATTGCGGTCGTCGGTGGTGACCACGGTGCCGGTGCGCAGGCGCTCCTTCAGCTCCTGGCCCTTGCCGCCGGTGATCTCGCTGACGGCTTGGGTCAGGGCGAGCTGGACTTCGGCGATCGGCGGCACCGGGATTTCGCGCGGCAGCATGTCGTCGAGCACATGATCGTCGCGCAGATAGGCGTGCGCCAGCACGTAATCGCCGAGCCGCTGATTGGCGCGCAGACCGCCGCAATGGCCGACCATCAGCCAGACATGCGGGCGCAGCACGGCGAGGTGATCGGTGATGGTTTTGGCGTTCGACGGTCCGACGCCGATGTTGACCAGGGTGATGCCCATGCTGCGCGGCTGCACCAGATGATAGGTCGGCATCTGCGGCTGCTTGGCGAGCTGCGGGCAGGAAGGCTCCTTGCCGGTCTCGGTGATACGGTTGCCGGGTTCGACGAAAGCCCGCGCGCGCCCTGCCGCGACTTCCTGCTGGCAATAGACGGCGAACTCGTCGATGTAGCGCTGATAATTGGTGAACAAGACGAAGTTCTGAAAATAGCGCGGGTCGGTGCCGCTGTAATGGCGCAGCCGGTGCAGCGAGAAATCCACCCGGCTCGCCGAGAACAGCGACAGCGGCGCCGGGCCCGGTCCCGGCCATTCGCCGCCGTCGGCGATACGGTCGTGGGCTTCGTCGAGCCGCGGCAGCGCGAAAAACTCGATCAGCTTGCGCCGCTGTTTGGCTTCCATCGACGACGCGCGTTCCACCGCAAAGGTCAGCGGGATCGGCGTCTTCGAGCGCCCGACATAGATCGCGGTACTGTAGAATTGGGTCAGTAGTGTGAGCTGTTCGATCAGGTAATTGTGGAACCGCTGGGGCTGGGTGATAGTGGTGCCGTAGCGGCCTGGGCTCGTCACTTTGCCGAATGCCAGCCGGGTGGTGCCGAGGCTGTCATCGTAGGCAACGTCGATGCAAAGATAGGGATAGACCGGATCTGGCCCATGCTTGGCCTCGCCGCGGGCAAACGCGGCAAAGGCGCGTTCGATGTCGCTGGTGGCTTCGTCGTAAAGCTCGACCAAACGACGGTACGCGGCGTCGGGATTGTCGCAGCGTTGCAGATCGGTGGCGACGTCGTCGGAAAGGATGGGTGTCACAGGAAGCTGGTCCCTACGGGCATCGGGGGCAGACCCAGATGCGTGGCGATGGATTGGCCGATGTCGGCAAAGGTACGGCGAATGCCGATCGGGCCGGTATCGATGTTCGGCCCGAAGGCGAGGATCGGAATGTGCTCGCGGGTGTGGTCGGTGCCGGCCCAGGTCGTATCGCAGCCATGATCGGCCGAGAATATGACGAGATCACCGGGGCGCAGCACGGCCTTCAGCTCGGGGACGCGTTTATCGAACGCTTCCAGCGCCCCGGCATAGCCGAGCAGATTGCGGCGATGGCCGAACAAGGTATCGAAATCGACGAAATTGGCGAACACGATGGAGCCCTCCGGCGCACTTCGCGAATGCGCGATGGTGGCATCGAACACCGCTCCATTGGCGTGGGCAGTGATTTCCTGGGTGATGCCGCAATGGGCGAAGATGTCGGGAATTTTGCCGATGCCAATGACCTCACGCCCCGCCGCTTTGGCCATGTCGAGCACGGTCGAGCGCGTGGGCGGCGTCGCATAGTCGTGGCGGTTGCCGGTGCGCTGAAATTCGCCGGCGCGCTCGCCGACGAACGGTCGCGCGATGACGCGTCCGATGCGATAGGGATCGACCAGTTTGCGCACGCTGTGGCAGAGCTCGTACAGTCGTTCGAGGCCGAAATAGGTTTCGTGCGCAGCGATCTGATAAACGGAGTCCGCACTGGTGTAACAAATCGGCTTGCCACTTCTAATGTGCTCTTCGCCGAACTGTTCGATGATCTCGGTGCCCGAGGCGTGGCAGTTGCCGAGGATGCCCGGCAGTTTGCCGGTGCGGATCACCGCCGCGGTCAGTTCGGCGGGGAAGGTCGGGATCGCCCGCGGGAAATAGCCCCAGTCCTCTTCGACCGGCAGGCCCATCATCTCCCAATGGCCGCTCGGCGTGTCCTTGCCTTTCGACAGTTCGCGCGCCGCGCCGTAAAGCCCGGTGACCGGCAGACCGTCGAAGGCGGGCAGGGTGGAGTCCACCAAATGCGCCGCCCGGCCGAGCCCGAGCGCCATAAGATGGGGAATCTGGAGCATACCGCGTTCCGCCTTGGCGCAGCCTTCCCAGATATGGCCGAAGGTGTTGGCGCCAACGTCGCCGAAGTGGTCAGCATCCGGCGTTGAGCCGATACCGAAGGAATCGAGAACTGCAATAATCGCGCGCATGAACCTATCGTTTGTTGGTGGGCCGCCCTCGTCCTTCGAGACACTCGCTTTGCTCGCACCTCAGGCTGAGGGCGGGTTTGCGGCAGAACGGCGCCAGAACTCTGTGCATTGTCATTGTTCCAACAAACGCCACTCTTGTCCATGCGCGCGACGCACTGCTACCTCTTAAAGCATGACCCAAAAATCCTCCTCTCTGATCGCCAGCGGCGCCCTCGCCATTCAGGCCCGCATCGCCGACTTCCCCAAAACCGCCATCGTGCTTGGCAGCGGGCTCGGACATTTCGCAGATGCGGTTTCGGGCGCAACAACCATTCCGTTTGGGGATATTCCCGGCTTTTCGAAGTCGACGGTGGTCGGCCATTCCGGCAATTTGATCGCCGGTGAGATGGAAGGTCAGCGCATAGCTGTCATGCAAGGGCGCATTCATGCCTATGAAGGCCACGGTGGTCCGGCGATCGCCACGCCGATCCGCATCCTGAAACGGCTCGGTGTCGAGTGGCTGATCCTGACCAACGCCGCGGGGGGGCTCCAGCTCGAGATGGCGCCCGGTTCGCTGGTGCTGATCGCCGATCACATCAACTTCGCGCAGTTCAATCCGCTGATCGGTCCCAACGACGACAGCTTCGGGCCGCGCTTTCCCGATATGAGTGCGCCTTACGACCCGGTGCTGTGCGGCAAGCTCGAACAGGCGGCGCAAGCAGCCGGTGTTCTCTTGAAGAAGGGCGTCTATCTTTTCGTGACCGGCCCCAATTTCGAGACCGCCGCCGAAATTCGTATGTTCGCCAAACTGGGGGCGGACCTCGTCGGCATGTCGACGGTGCCCGAATGTCTGGTGGCGCGCCATGCCGGAATTAGAGTGGCAGGCATTTCGATTGTCACCAACTACGGCACCGGCCTGTCAGGCGAACCGCTGACGCACCAAGAAACCTTGGCGAACGCCGAACGGGCAGGTCAAGGCCTTGAGCAACTTCTGCGGGCGTTCCTGCGCCAGCTGTAAATATTGCTGCAGTGCAACATGGCGGGCTCGTCAGGATCGTGCGTTAACACTTATTTTTGTGAAACTTAATGATTATGACACTCGCAAACGCGAGTTAGGCTCAATTTCATTGATCTGCGACACGCGTTCGGCTGCTGCGTTTTTTGGGGACTGTGGCCGGGAAGCGACTTCATTGTCATGAAACCAGCGTGATACACCCCCTATAGGCATTCTATAGCCGTAGCAGTTTGCTGCAATTGCGAAATCCGGTCTCGGGGTGAGGCCGGAAAACCGGGGGCGCAAGGATGCGTTTCGACGCGAATGTCGTGAAAATGTCGGTGGTGTCATCGTGCATTCACGTCATGGCCATAACGCAACGACATTGCGCCGCCGGGTTTGCGGCGACGGAGATGTGCATCGCTCGTGCGGTGCGTAACCCACCAAATAAATGAGGGGAAGATAATGAAGTTTACCAAACTACTGTTCACGAGCGTGTGTCCCGTCGCGCTGATGGCGCTGGTGGTGACACCGGCCATGGCGCAATCGACCGGCACGCAAGACGTGGAAACCGTCGTCGTCACCGGTGTGCGTGCCAATCTGAATGGTCTGATGAATCCGGCGCCGATCGCCAAGGAACGTTCGATCATCACCAAGGAGTTTCTGGATACCCAGATCGCCGGCCAGACGGTATTCAACTCGCTCAACTTCATGCCGGGTGTGAACTTCACCAACAACGACCCCTATGGTTCTTCGGGCGGTACCATCCGTCTGCACGGCCAAGACGGCGCGCACATCTCGCTCACGCTCGATGGTATGCCGCTGAACGACACCGGCAACTATGCCATCTACACCAACCAGATGCCGGACCCCGAAGGCGTCGACCGCATCAGCGTCAACCAGGGCACGACCGACGTCGACAGCCCGACTGCGGCGGCCATGGGTGGCGTGATCGCGATCCAAAGCGACCTGCCGCATGACGACTTCAGCGCGATGGGCTCGATCTCGCTCGGTCAGTTCGCCAAGCAGCGCTATCTCGCCCGCATCGACACCGGCAAGATCGGTCCGTGGGGCACCAAGGCCTTCTTCATGGCGTCGTATCAGGACTACGACAAGTTCAAAGGCCCGGGCAAATTGAAGAAGATCCAGGGCAACTTCAATATCTACCAGGACCTTGGCGACCGCGGTTGGTTCTCGTTCGCCGGTCACTGGAACGGCAATCGCAACAACTCCTATTATGGCATGCAATGGGCGCCCTCGACCGCGGGCTTCTCGTCCTCGCTCATCGGCAAGACCGACCTGATCAACGGCGGTGATGGTTATGTTGCCAATGCCGCGAGCACCAACTCGCTCGACGGCACCGGCTGGGATCGCGATTATCAGGCGAGTTGCGCTTATACGGCACCAGTAGCTGGCACAGCCGACAAGACGATGACGACTTGCTCCAACTGGTACAAGGGCAAGCTCAATCCTTCGGATACCGGCAATCTCCGGTTCCACTCGTTGTGGCATCTTTCCTCGGATTTGACGTTCACTGCGGATGCTTCGTTGCAGTACGTTCTGGCCAACGGTGGCGGCATCTACAGCTTCTATGAAAACGCTGCCCAGTTGATCGCCGGTACCTCCGGCGGCACGGCCGATACGACCACGGCGTACGCCTGCGTTGCGGGCAAGGGCTGCGACCTCAACGGCGACGGCGACTTCAAGGACCAAGTTGCCGCCTATCAACCGTCCACCACCAACACCCGCCGCTGGGGTTATTCCTCGTCGCTGATTTATAAGCTGACCGATGACCACACGTTCCAGCTCGCTTACACACTGGATTACGGCCTGCATCGCCAGACCGGCACCACGACCTATCTTGATCCTGTCAACGGCCCGTACGATCCGTTTGGCGGCGTCAGAGACAAGTCGCATCTGATCTATGATGCGAATGGCGAGGCGCTGCGCTATCGCGACCGCAAGTCCAAAGCGATCTTGAACCAGGCTTCCTTCGACTACGAAGGCAAGTGGTTTGACAATTTCTTGCAGACCTCGATCGGCTTCCGTCTGCCGTTCTTCGAACGCGATTTGAATCAGTATTGCTATGAGCAGGCCGGCACATCGACGGCATACTGCACCACGCAGAAAATGGGCTATTACAACGCGACGTCGAACTACTACACGATCGCTGCGGACGGAAGCGGTACGAAGTATGTCGGCCCGGCGGACGGCAGCGGCAAGACTTCGAGCGACATTTCGGTGAGCAAGACGGTCCGGTACAACAAGTTCCTGCCGCACGTCGGCTTGACCTTCCTGCCGTGGGGGCCGGAGAACCAGTTCTTCGTGTCCTATGCGCAGGAAATGGCGGCGCCGAAGACCGACAACCTGTACAAGTCGGACAATGCGAAGGGTACGCAGGCTTACACGCCGTTCATCCAGACCAAGCCGGAAACCTCGACCACCTACATGTTGGGCTACCGGTTCCTGGGTGAAGCTCTTCAGGCTTCGGTCGTGTTCTGGAACACCCAGATCCGCAACCGTATCGTCAGTTCGTACGACCAGGACTCGAAGGTGTATTTCGATCACACGATCGGTGGCGCCAACACAGATGGTGTCGACGTCGAAGCCAACTACAAGGCGACCGACGACATCATGCTGTACGCCAACGCGTCGTATGACCACTCGCGGATTACCAAGGACATCGACATCCAAGGCACCTATCCGGGGTATTCGAAGGCTGGCTATGCGCCGACGACGGGCAAGGAACTGACCGATACACCGCCGTGGATGTTCTCCGGCCGCGCCACTTACAACCTGACCGGCTGGCTCCGCCTTGGTGCGGGTGGGAAGTACGTTGCCCGCCGCTTCGCGACGGAAGATAACACGTTCCGCTTCCCGGACTACTGGACGGCCAACGCCGACGCGACGGTCGATTTGGATGATATCGGCTTGGTCGGCTCGTACCTCCAGTTCAATGTCGACAACGTGTTCGACAAGCACTACTTCTCGTCGATCAACACGCAGACCTGCTGGACGCCGCAATCCACGTCCACGACCACGAGCTGCAGTAGCATGCCGTATGCTTACATCGGCTCGCCGCGGACCTTCCAGGTCACGCTGGTTGCCACATACTGAGAAACGGCATTTTTTGATAACGAACACCGGCCGGGGAGCGATTCCCGGCCGGTTTTTCTTGGCCCGGCGGATGGCCTCGCTCTGTCGCGTTCCTGTTCGCTTGATGAACGCTCCACAGGATTGTGACAGTCCGGCAGTGTGGGCAAACGCTGCCCAAAATGCAGCCGTACAGGCGTATCGCATGTTGCACCGCACCGCGCGTTTTTCCGCAGGCGCGAAACGTTCACACCGGGGTAGTAGCGCTACCAACCGGTCTTTGCGCCGTGTCATCTGGCAGCCATAAGGGGGGGCTGTCATAACAAGCCCATAAGATTTGATTTTGCGGTTTCAAACGGAAAACCGCTACACGCTTTTCCTGAAAACGCTCCAACAGAGGTGAGTCATGCGTAAGGTCCTGATGCTGTCGGCCGCTGCTTTTCTCCTGTCATCGGGAGCCTGGGCCTGGGGGCCGGACGGCCATCGTATGATCTCCACCGTGGCGGTTGAGGCGCTACCCGACGAGCTGCCGGCTTTTGTGCGTGCGGCCGAAGCGGTGGAGGAGGCGGGTTATCTCGGTCCCGAGGCCGACCGCGTCCGCGGGGCCGGCAAGTCGTTCGACGACGAGAACAGCCCGGCGCATTTTGTCGACCTGGGCGATGACCTCACCATTGCCGGCGTGCCGGTCAAGGCGCTGCCGGTCAGCCGCGAGAAATACGACGAAGCGCTCAACAAGGCTGGCACCACCCAATACAAGCAGGGCTATCTGCCGTATTCGATCGAGCAGGGCTTCCAGCGTCTGGCCAAGGATTTTGCCTACTGGCGCGTCGACGCCTGGGGCGAGAAAAACGCCAAGACTGCCGAAGCGCGCGCCTGGTACGCGCATGACCGGGTGATGCGTGAGCTGATCGTGCGGCACGATCTTGGCATCTGGTCGCATTTCGTTGGTGATGGCTCGATGCCGATGCACGCTTCGGTGCACTACAACGGCTGGGGCAAGTACCCGAACCCTGAAGGTTTTACCGACGCCAAGATTCATTCGCCGTTCGAAAGCGAATACGTCCACGGCAACATCACCGAGAAGGACATCGCGCAGGCAATGCCGGCCTATCGCGATTGCCATTGCGCGATCTGGGACCGCATGGCCGATTACCTTGTGGCATCGCAGGGCGAAGTGGTGCCGTTGTACCGGCTGGAGAAGAAGGTCGGGTTGACCAAGCGGACGCCGGAAATGAACGCCTTCGTCACCAAGGAGCTGGCGCGCGGCGCCGCCGAGTTGCGCGACATGATCATCGATGCCTGGCACAAGAGCGCCGATTTGGGGGTCGCTTATCCCGAAGTGAAGGTGAAGGACGTGCTGGACGGCAAGGCCGATCCCTACGAATCGCTGGCGTACTGAGCCTGCAGCGTTGACTCTCCCGCACTGCTGGGCGGTACTGGGTCATGTCCCGGCGGCAAACGAATCGCACACGGCTGAATCGGCGCGCGCGGCGCGGCTTGGAAGTTGTGTTCTGGATCATCTTCGTGCTCGCGCTTGGTGTTGGCGGGCCCGGAGCGTTGACCGGTTTGCCGAGCCTCGCTGACGTCGTCACGCCTACTGGTGTTTTGGAGGCGCAGGCCAGCGCCGAGTGGCAGGACATCGTCCTTCAGCCCCTGAGCCGCATCGTCATCAGCGGTGTCGGGACCACGGCGGCAGCGCCAGCCGCACCCGTGAGGGTTGCCGATGCCTCGCCGGTTCCGCCGATGGCCAAGCCGCGCCCGCTGCCGGTGATCGCGCTCGTCATCGACGACATGGGCGGCGACGTGGTGCAGAACCGCCGCGCCATCGCGCTGCCCAAAGAGGTGTCGCTGTCGTTCCTGCCGTACCCGGAGGGCACGCCGCGTCTGGCCGAGGATGCACGCCGGGCCGGTCACGAAACTCTGGTGCATGTGCCGATGGAGGCGCCGCGCGACCGTGACGGTTCGCTCAAGCAAGCGCTGCGTCGCGATCTTCCGGCCGAAGAGAACGTGCGCCGTTTGGAGTTGGCGCTGGCGCGCGTGCGAGGGGCTGCCGGCGTCAACAATCATGAAGGCAGCGTCTTCACCGCCGACCGCTTGGCGCTGATCCCGGTGGCCGAAGCGCTCTACGGCCGCGGTCTTTTCTTTCTCGATTCCCGCACCACGCCGCTAAGCCAAATTGTGCCGGTGGCGCGCGCCTTTGGGGTGCCGAGTTCCGACCGCGATGTGTTCCTCGACGACGACCAGTCGTCGCCCGCGGTGGAAGCACAGTTGCGCGAATTGGAAAAGACCGCCCGCAGCCAAGGTGTTGCCATCGCCATCGGCCATCCCCATGCGGTGACGCTCGACATCGTCACCCGCTGGTGCGCCAACGTGAAAGGCTACCGCCTGGTGCCGGTTTCCACCGCCATCCGTTTGAAGACGGAATGGGAAATGGGCGTCGAATTGGCGAGTAAGGAGTAGCGTCCGACGCCGCCGCACCGCTGGTACAATCGATTGTAGGGGGCGGGGGGAAGCCCTATGCTGCGGCCAAAGGCTCGGCGCGTTGCCGTCGATGCGGCGGGGAGACGAAGATGGGTGTGAAGCGGCTGACGTTGGCTGTCACGGCGGCTTTGGGCTTGGTGACCTGCGGGGCCTCGGCGCTCGCTACCAAGGTGCAGGTCGCCCAAGGCAGGGTTGAGAGTGTCGCGCAATCCAAGCCCGCCGGCATTATCAATGTCGATCTCAGTGGCAACGGCAGGGAATGGGCCGCATCGGTGCCGGATGTCGCCATTGATCCGCGCGATGCCAAGCATGTCGTCGCGATCTGGCGTGAGATTGCGATGCCGGACCGGAAGAACCGCCCCTTCCTCTGCCATTTCGCGGAATCGCGCGACGGCGGCGCTACCTTCGCGCGCCGGGACCTCGAATGGGGCATGCCCGAAACCCCGATCTGCAATGCGCCGTATGTTGATTTCGGAGCCGGGGGCGAGCTTTACGTTGGAGCGACCTTGGTCGAGATGGGACCGATCAATCCGCCCAACGGTTGGCATGCGTTCGGACGTGCGGTGATCCGCAAATCACCGGACGGCGGCCGGACATGGGCGCCGACGGTCAGTGTGATCGACAGCGGCTCGTTCGCCAAAGGCGCCTTCGCCCCCAATCCGGCCGTTCCCGATATTGCCAAACAGACGCCATGGGACGGTGCCCGCGGTATCGTCAACCGCAGCAACGGCGACATCTACGTCGCCGGCGGCTATCCCGCACCGCCCGACGGCGCAGCCCGCTCGCAGCGGTTCTTTGCCGTGTCGCACGACGGCGGTGCGCGCTGGAGCCCGATTTACGCTATGGGGTCGACCGAATTTCCGCAGCGCTGGGACAGCCGTATCGTTGCGGCACCTGGCAAGATGGCGCTGGCCTATATCGCGGGGGCGGTGCCCGGTGTGCCGGAATGCCTGTGCGTGGTGTTTGCGACCAGCAAGGACGGCACCGATCTCAAGCGCACGCTGGTGACCCGGATCGGCCATATGGACACACTGGTGCATTATCCGCCGCTGGCCGCCGATCCGAGCCGGAAGGGCACCTATGCCATTGCGCTGGTATCCGATGATCATACGGCGCTGAACATCTTCACGTCACGCGATGATGGTGCTTCCTGGACGAAGATCGATCCCGTCGCCGCGCCGGCTGGTGTCGTGCGCCTGTCACGTCCGGCGATTGCTTACACGCCTGATGGTGTTCTTGTCGCGATGTGGCGCGGCCAGCATGCCGATGGCAGCTATGATGTCTACATGGCGGCCGCACCGGACGCGCAGCATTTCGGCGCGCTGGTCCGCGTCAGCGATACGTCCTCGCATCCGCCGGAAGCTCTCAAGTCGGACTATGCGGTGCGCGGCGACTTTATCAACGTAATGAAACTCGGACCCGATGCGGCGCATGCGGTGTGGACCGACTGGCGCAACGGCAGCGAAGCGCATGTGGTTTACGGCCGCGTGCCGCTGTCGGATTTGTTGGGCAAGTAGCAAAAAAAAAGGCCCGGCGGATTTTCCGTCGAGCCCTTGTGCGTTAGCGGCTTGCTTTACTGCCCCCGCTTGGCGGCGTTGGCAAATCGCACCGCTTCATCCGCTGCCGTCATCAAAGCTTTCGCTTTGTTGACCGTTTCCTGGAATTCGCTTTCCGGCACGCTGTCGGCGACGATGCCGCCACCGGCTTGCACGTACATGGTGCCGTCTTTCACCAGCGCGGTGCGCAGCATGATGCAGGTGTCCATTGAGCCGTCGCAGGCGAAATAGCCGACCGCGCCCGCGTACGCCGCGCCGCGTTTTTCCTTCTCGAATTCGTCGATGATTTCCATGGCGCGAATTTTCGGCGCGCCGGTCAACGTGCCCGCTGGCAATCCCGCCGCCAGGGCATCGACCGCATCGAGATCGTCGCGAATATTGCCTTCCACATTCGACACCAGATGCATCACATGGCTGTAGCGTTCGATGAAGAAGCTGTCGGTCACCGTGACTTCGCCAACCTTGGCGATGCGGCCGACATCGTTGCGCCCCAGGTCGATCAGCATCAGATGCTCCGCACGCTCCTTCGGGTCGGCGATCAATTCGTCTGCCAGCCGCTTGTCCTCTTCCGGCGTGGCGCCGCGCGGCCGCGTCCCGGCGATTGGGCGGATGGTGACTTTGCCGTCGCGCAGTCGCACCAGCACTTCCGGGCTCGATCCGACGATCGAAAAACCGGGCAAGGCGAGGTGATAGAGGAACGGCGACGGGTTCAGACGTCTGAGCGCGCGATAAAGCGAGAACGCGGGCAGGGTGAAGGGCCGGCGGAAACGCTGGCTCGGCACCACTTGGAAAATATCGCCAGCGAGGATGTATTCCTTGGCTTTGGCCACCATGTCCATGTAGGCGGCATGGGTCATGTTGGATTCAATTGGTCCGCTCGGCAAATGGTCGGGCACCGGCGCCACCGGCAGCGGCCGTTCGAGATCGGCGATGGTGTCGTTGATGCGCTCGGCGGTGCGGGCATATGCGGCGCGGGCATCGACACCGGATTCCGGCCACACTGGCGACACCACCAGGATTTCGTCACGCACGGTATCGAAGATCGCCACAATGGAAGGGCGCATCAGGATGGCGTCGGGCAGCCCCAGCGTATCCTCCGGCACGTTGGGCAGCTTTTCGATCAGCCGCACCATGTCGTAGCCGAGATAGCCATAAAGCCCCACCGCCATCGGCGGCACGCCGTCGGGCAGGGTGAGCTTGGTCTCCTTGAGCAGCCGACGTAGCGACTTGAGCGGATTGGTTTCGGCATCCGGTTCGAACAAATCAGGGGTGGCGCGGGCGGTGCGATTGATCTCCGCCTTGCCGTTCCAATAGCGCCAGATCAGGTCGGGCTTCAGCCCGATCATCGAATAGCGCCCGCGCGCCTCGCCGCCTTGCACGCTTTCGAGCAGGAACGCGTTCTGGCGGCCCTCGGCGAGTTTCAGATAAGCCGAGACCGGCGTTTCCAGATCGGCAACAAGGCGGGCGTAAAGAACTTGCGGCTCACCGGCATTGTACTTGCCGGCAAAGTCGGCAAATTCGGGAAGAATGGACATTTTTCTTACTGCACCTCGGAACCCTGCACGTTGTCGATATTTTTCCTGTTGTAGGTCACCTTTTGATCGGCACGCAGTTCGGCGACGTAAGATTCACTGAGTGTGGTGCCGACCTGGGCCGCGACCTGACGCAGGATGGCCTGGTATTGCGGGCTCTTCGGGTTGATCTGCGGATGCACGATGCCGGTGACGCGGGCGATGACATAGCCGTCGCCCTTGGCCTTGGGGCCGAACGCCGCCTTGCCGGGACCGACCTGGAACAGCGCCTGCACCAGCGGCATTCCAAAGGTGTCGTCGGTGAAGCCGTGCTGGATGCCGGGGCTCTTCTGGATCGCAGTGCCGATCGATTTGGCCGCGCCATCGAGCGAGCCTTCCTTGTTGACCTGGGCCGACAGATCCTGCGCCTTCTTCTTCAACAGCACGACGCGTTCCTGTGCCGTCCACGCCGCCAACGCTTTTTCACGCACCTGATCGAGCGGCTTCAACTTGGGCGGAATGGCGCCGCTGACCGACACCACATAATAAACATTCGCCTTGGTCGGCTGTGGATCGCCCACTTCGCCCGCTTCGGTGTGGAAAACAAAGCTGCGGAATTCCGGATCATCCGGTGCGGCGGTTTTTTTGCCGTCGGGGCCGAGACCGTTGGCATCGATCGCAGCGACGCGGCCGGTATGCATGCCGACTTTCTTGGCGGCCTCGAGAACATCGGCGCCCTTGCTCGACTCGTCAGTATAGGTGTTGGCGATGTCGGTCAGCTTGGCGATGGCCAACTCTCCGGCGATCTTGCCGCGGATATCTTCTTTCACGGACTCAAGCGTGTGGTTGATGCCTGCCGTAATGGCCGTCACCTTGATCAGCGCCCATTTTCCGGCCGCGGTCTTCTGCGGCGGCGCGACGCCGTCCTTGGACAACGCGAATACGGCTTTGGCGGCACCGGCGTCGAAATCTTCGGCGGTGATTGCCACTTGCGGTGTCGGCTTCTCGCCCTTTTCGTTGGCGAGGTCGTCGAACTTGGTGCCTTTGGTGGCCTTGTCGAACGCGCCCCTTGCTGCGGCTTCGGTAGCGAACAGGAGTTCGAGCACGTCGCGCTTTTCGGGAATGACGTATTCGCTTTTGTGTTCGTCATAAGCCTGTTTGATCTGGTCGTCGGTGACCTTGATTTGCGCCACCACGTCGGCGGGCGCGATCCAGGCATAGGTCACGTCGCGGTATTCCGGGGTCGAAAACTGGTTGGCATGGGCTTTGATGAAGGCGGTAAGCGTCGTATCCGGTGGCGGCGGAATGGGGCCAAGCGCCTTGTCGTCGACCAAGATGTAATCAGCGGCGCGGGTCTCGAAGAAATAGGCGAACAGCAGCTTGGCGTAGCCCGGCGGCAGGGTAAAACTGCCCTCTACTGCGCGGGTAAGCTGGCCGCGCGCGGTGTCGGCGCGGATTTGCTCGATGAAGCCCTGTTCGGTGAATCCGAAACGGTCGATGGCGCGCAGGAAGACTTGGTGGTCGAACTGACCGGTGAGGCCGGCGAATCCGGAATAGCGCTGGATCGAGGCGGTGACTTGGGCGTCGCTGGCGGTCAGGCCCAGCTTGTGGACGGCATTGTCCAGCGCCACGGTTGAAATCTTCTGTTCCAGGATGGCAGTGCCGAGGCCGAGCTTACGGGCTTCGTCGTCGGTCAGGGTCTGGCTGCCGCGGCGCATGCCTTCTTCGCGCATCGCGTTGCGGTAGTCGCGGCTGAACTCGGTCCGGTCGATGACCGTCTTTCCGACCTTGGCGACCGAATTGTCTTGCCGGGCGCTGACCAGGTCGCCGACGCCCCAGGTCACGAAGGAGAGCGTTAAAAGCCCCAAGAAGATGTTGGCTACCCACGACTTGGAGAATTTCCGCATATCTTGAAGCATGGCGTGTCCGGTTCTTTGGGCGATGAAATCGCATGGAAGTAAAAGGCGGCGGATGATAGGGAGGGCCCTTCTTAACGGCAAGGAGATGCGCTTGTTGATCGCAGGAAACTGGAAAATGAATGGCCTGGACACCTCGGTTCAGGAGGTTAAGGCCCTAATCGCCGGGCTGAAGCCGCGGCCGGGTATCAAAGTGGTGATTTGCCCGCCGGCTACGCTGGTGGCCCGGGTGGCCAAGGAGGCCGGGGCGGCGGTGGGAATTGGCGGCCAGGATTGCCATCCGAAGGTCTCGGGCGCGTTTACGGGCGATATTTCGGCCGAGATGCTGAAGGACGCAGGCGCCACTTGGACGATCGTCGGGCACTCCGAACGGCGCCAATACCATCATGAGTCGGACGAGTTGATCGCTTCCAAGGCCGAAGCGGGCTGGCGGGCTGGGCTCGGTGTGATGATTTGCATCGGCGAGACCGAGGCCGAGCGCGTTGCCGGCAAGCACGAGGCGGTGATCAGCCACCAGCTCGCCCATAGCGTGCCGGCGGATGCGGCCGCGCATATCGTCGCGATCGCGTATGAGCCGATCTGGGCGATCGGAACCGGCCGCACGCCCACCAACGACGACATTGCCGCGATGCACCGTCACATCCGCGCCGAACTGGTGAAGCGCTTTGGTGAGGCGGGCAAAAAGATCGAAATCCTTTACGGTGGTTCGGTTAATCCGAAGAACGCGAAGGAAATTCTTGCACAACCGGAAGTTGGTGGTGCCTTGGTTGGCGGCGCCAGCCTGAAGGCCGTGGATTTCCTCACCATCATCAACGCTGCGCCGTAAGCGCGGTGGGGTTGGCAATGACGTGGCCGGTTTAAAAAGCCGCGTAAATGAAGGCTTTTAACCAATCCGGCCCACTATTTCTTAACCCGCGAACGCCAAATTGGCGTGGGAAGGATGGTGGGCCGGAATGCCAAAGTTCAATTACGAGACTGCCAATACGCTTGTTTATGACCCGGTCGCGTTGCATTGCGATGCGACGCGGGCGGTTTTGCATACGCTGGGGTTCCACAACGTTGCGACCGCGCCGACGCTCGGGGAGTTCAACGACTCGCTTTTGAAGGGCGCGCCGGACCTGATCTTGTGCGAGGCGATGGGTGCTGAAGTCGAGTTGTGCGACTTAATCCAGTCGCTGCGCCAGGGCACTTCCGGGTATCCCAATCCGTTTCTGGTGGTCATCATTACCGCCTGGGAGAAAACGCATACGCTTGTCAAGCGGGTGCTTAATTCCGGTGCCGATGACCTCATTCTGCGTCCGTTTTCGACCAATCTTTTGCGCCAGCACATCGACTCCCATATCGAGCGCCGCAAGCAGTTCGTCGTCACCCATGATTACGTCGGCCCGGACCGCCGCAGCGACCCCGCTCGCGCCTCGACGGGGGAGCTGTTCCAGCCGCCGAACTCGCTCAAAATGAAGGCGTTGGATGGGTTTAGCGTTGCTGCGGTTCATACCCGTCTGTCGCGTGAGTTGCGCACCGCTAAGGATACCCTGAACGCCCAGAAGCTGCGTCGCGGCGGGTTTCATATTTGCGTCCTGTGGCGGCTGCTGCAGAAGGCGGACGATGCCGACGCGGACGTGAATCTGACCGAGTTAGCCAATTTGACGCAGAGTATTGCCAAGCGCTGCCGGGCGGCCGAATTCGACGCCGCCACGCGATTATGCGAATCGATCCTGGCGGCGGTGGAGGGGCTGCAATTTGGGGGCGATCGCAACGCCGCGATGCGCGATCTGGGACAGGCGGCTCTTAACCTCAACCAGTTATTCCAGCCAGAAAAGTCCAAATCCAGCCACCAGAAGGCCATCGAAGAGACGGTTGCCATGATTCGGGCCCGCTCCGTCGGCTGCTCCAGCGCCGACAACCCAGCGCTTAAGGCGGAATCAGCCTGAATCCCCGGCTTTCCTCCCCCGTCCTTCACGGGGGAGCGCCGCGTCAGCGGCGAGACGGAGGAGCGCCTTCCCATTCCCTTCTTTCTCCTCTAAAAGCCGGGCTTCGGGAGCGGCGTGCGCAAAAGTGTGCGCGGTTTTGCGTGAACGCGCCGCGTCCCTAAAACAGCTAAGGTCTTGGCATGCAAACCCTCCTGTTGGTCATTGAGCTCGTCGTCGCGATCCTTCTGATCGTGTTTATCCTGCTGCAGCGCTCTGAAGGCGGCGCGCTGGGCATCGGCGGCGGTGGCGGCGGTGGCGGCGGATTTGGCGGCCTGTTCAGCCCGCGCGGAGCGGCCGATACCCTGACGCGCACGACCTCCTATCTGGCCGTCATTTTTTTCGTGGTTTGCTTGGCTTTGAACATTCTGGTGGCTCGCAGCCACAAGCAGCTTTCGCCGCTTGAGTCGCAGCCGGTTCCGACTCGGACCATGCCCGCGACGCCAAAACCGGTGCAGCCGGCGCCCGCGCAGCCGACGCCGTCAGTTCCGACGCCTCACTAACGGTAGATAATTCAGCAGCTTGACTTGAACGCCTGAGACATAGTTTCAGGTGAGGAAATCTTTCGATGTTTGTGCTTGTGACTCAGCAACTCTTTCGACATGGTGGCCTTCCATGGCGCGGTTAATTTTCATCACCGGCGGCGTGGTTTCTTCCTTAGGAAAAGGCCTTGCCTCCGCGGCTCTTGGAGCCCTTCTGCAGGCGCGTGGCTATAAAGTCCGCCTCAGGAAACTCGACCCTTATCTCAACGTCGATCCGGGGACGATGAGCCCCCACCAGCACGGCGAGGTTTACGTCACCGACGACGGGGCCGAAACCGACCTGGATCTCGGGCACTACGAGCGCTTCACCGGCGTGGCGTCGTCGAAAGCCGACAACATCACCTCCGGGCGCATCTATCTGCAGGTGATCGAGAAGGAGCGCCGCGGCGAGTATCTCGGCCGCACCGTGCAGGTGATTCCGCACGTCACCGACATGATCAAGGAATTTATCCTGGCAGGGACAGAAGATCTGGACTTCCTGCTGTGTGAAATCGGCGGCACGGTGGGCGACATCGAAGGCCTGCCGTTCTTCGAAGCGATCCGCCAGCTCGGCAACGATGTCGGGCGCGAAAATCACGCCTTCATCCACCTGACGCTGGTGCCGTATCTTGGTGCCGCTGGGGAGTTGAAGACCAAGCCGACGCAGCACTCGGTGAAGGAACTGCGGGCTATCGGCATTCAGCCGGACATTCTTCTGTGCCGCTGCGAAAAGCCGATACCGGAAGACGACCGCAAGAAAATCGGCCTGTTCTGCAATGTGCCGAAGGAGCGCGTCATTCCGGGTCTCGACCTGCCGACGATCTATGAAGCGCCGCAGGCCTATCACGACGTTGGGTTCGACGTGGAACTCTTGAAGGTGCTCGGCATCACCGATGCGCCGCCGCCCGATCTCACCAAGTGGGACTGGGTGGTCGATCGCGTCAAGAATCCCGAAGGCGAAGTGCGCATTGCCGTGGTCGGCAAATACATGCAGGTTAAGGATTCCTACAAGTCGCTGGCGGAAGCCCTGGCGCATGGCGGGTTGATCAACAATGTGCGCGTCAAGATCGAGATGATCGACGCGGTGATCTTCGAGCGCGACGATGCGGCGGCATTCCTGGAAGGCGTCAACGGCATCTTGGTGCCGGGCGGTTTCGGCGAGCGCGGGGTGGAAGGCAAGATTGCAGCGGTGAAATTCGCCCGCGAGCATAAGGTGCCGTTCCTCGGCATCTGCTACGGTCTGCACATGGCGGTGATCGAGACTGCACGCAATCTGTGCCAGTTGGACGACGCCAACACCACCGAAAACGGCAGCCCCAAGCATCCGGTGATCGCGCTGATGACCGAATGGGTAAAGGGCAACCGGGTCGAGACGCGCGACGTCAACACCGATCTCGGCGGCACCATGCGCCTCGGCGCCTATCCCGCGGTGCTGACCAAAGGCAGCCGGGTGGAAGAGGTCTACGGCACCACCACGATCTCCGAACGCCACCGTCACCGCTACGAGGTGAACACCAATTACGTCGACCAACTCGCCGCCCACGGTCTGGTGGTCTCCGGCTGGTCGCCCGACGGCAAGCTTCCCGAAATCATGGAAATCCCCGACCACCCCTGGTTCATCGGCGTCCAGTTCCACCCCGAACTGAAGTCGAAACCGTTTGCCCCACATCCGCTGTTCAAGTCGTTCATCGCAGCGGCGGTGCGGCAGAGCCGGTTGGTGTAGGATGGCGGAAATACTGGTATTGGCAATCACCGGTATTTTTGGCGTTGTTGCATGGCTCTATCAAACGGCCCTGACCCGCCAAACGCAGCGCGCGGAGTATTATGCAGCGATCATAGATAATCTGACCGGTTTTTTGGTCGGAGCGTCTGGCGATGCTGACAAAATACGAAAAATGAAACTCGCGGCGGTCGTGGCAGCCCGCCATTTGTGGCTCATTGCTCCTCCAAGAGTTGTCGCGGCAGGCAATGCGTTTTTTGAGGCTGCAAGGGGCGGGGGTGACGAAGCGGAAATTGCACTTAAGACGTTCATTTTGGAAATGAGAAAAGATGCGTCTTTGTTGAGTGTAATGAGCCTATGGCACCGCGGAGAAATGCGTGCGTCTGACGTTCGCTTTTACATGGGCACATAGTGTCTGTTTACGAAAACCTGTCATCCCCGGCGAGCGCGTAGCGCGAGGGAAGGGGGCCCTGGTCGTGTCAACGGCACGATGTTGGATGGTTAGCGCACATTCACCGGGATCGCGTTTGCGCGAGCACCTGGGTTCCCTTCCCCTCGTTCTCGCCTTCGGCGATCACTCGGCCGGGAATGACACTCTTCGTACCGTCGCCATTCAACTCCTTGAAAACATGAAAATATGGTAGTAGTATTCTACCGAAAAATAAGAACCACTGCCATGAAAAACGACCCCATCCCCGGCACCAAAATGGCCGAAACCCTGTTTACGCGCCCCGCAGGTGCCACCATGGACGAGGTGATCGCCGTCACCGGCGGGCCGCAATACAACGTACTCCGGCGGCTCGAAGCCAAAGGCTATATGGTGCGCAAGGTTCGGGAGGGGCGGGGAACGCGCTATTTCGCCCAGCCACCCGCCAATCCGTCTTATGACCTCACGGTTTCACAGCGGGGGCAGGTCGTGTTGCCGAAAGCGTTGCGCGAAAAGTTGGGCATCACGGCGGGTGGGCAGCTTAACGCGGAATTGCGCGACGGCAAGATCGTGCTCGGTCGCAAGAGCGGCAGTATCACGGACTTGTTCGGCATTCTCCACCGGCCGGGCATGCGGCCGCGGACTCTGGAGGAGATGGATGAAGGAATTGCGCGGGCCGTCGCGGAGCGCAATCAGCGGGCACGGCGGAAATGATCGGTCTCGACACCAACGTCCTCGTCCGCTTGCTCACCAATGACGATAAAGCTCAGGCGCGCCGGGCCAAGGACTATCTGGCACGCAACTGCAGCGCCGAAAGTCCTGCCTTTGTCAGCAACGTCGCACTTGTCGAGACGTTTTGGGTTCTGCGAAGCGTCTATGGTCTTGAGCACGACGATATCGCTTCGGCATTTTCGGCGTTATTTGCCACCCGCGAAATCCTGTTTGAGGATGCCGAGGCGGCGAGCCGCGCCTGGCAGGCTTACCGGCGCAGCGGCGCCGATTTCGCGGACCTTTTGATCGGTGCGGTCGATCAGGCCAATGGATGTGAGGCGACGATCACCTTTGACCGCAAAGCGGCCAAGCTGGACGGTTTCCGGCTGCTTGCCTGATTTTGTTGGATTAGGCTTCACCTTCGGCTAGGCCAAGTCGGCCGGGAATGATGAGCGAGGGTGACCGCCCCCAAGTTTCGCGTTTATGACGTACTTTTTACCAATCCATCTCATCTCCGCTGCTGTGTTTGGCTGGGCGGTTCGCGCCTCCGGGCGTTCTGGTGGCAACATCCGTATGGCATTTCTTAGCGGTTCGTAAACTGGTGGGCTGTAGGCTCCCGCCTATGCGCTGGAAATCGCTTTTGATCGGCTTTGCGACGTTGGTGGCCTTGGGCTTCGGCGCCTGGGCGTCCGACACGCGCGAAGTGACGGAAGTGGCTCTGCCGAATGCACGCACGGCCCAGGCCGACGCGACCGCGGCCCCGTCGCCCTTGCGGCCCTCTGAAGGCATGCCGCGTTATGCCACGATGACGCCGCCGTCCGATGACGTTCCTGCGGCAGCACCGACCGACAAGGTCTCGGTGGCACCGGCGCCAGCAATGTCCTCTCAGCCGCCACCGGCCCAGCCGCGTTACGCATCGCAGCGGGCACCGAGCAACGAACAGGTTCCGGTCGCGGGTCTGCGTCCGTCCGATGTTACCCTCTATCGCCTTGGTCCCGGCGACAAGGTGCGAGTCACGATCTTCAACGAGACCGATCTGTCGGGCGATTTTGCCATCGACGGGCAGGGCTTCGTGCGGCTGCCGCTGGTAGGGCAGGTTCCTGCCGCGGGCTTTACCACGCTCGGGCTGGAAGCGCGCATCGGCGAAGTGTTCGTCAATGGCGGTTATCTGCTCAACCCGCGCATCTCGGTCGAGATCGTCAATTACCGGCCGTTCTACATCATCGGCGAAGTGTCGAAGCCCGGCGAGTATCCCTATGTCAACGCCATGTCGGTGCCCAACGCCATTGCGCTGGCGGGCGGCTACACCGATCGCGCCGTGGAGTCGACCATCTATGTGCGCCATCAGGGCGAGGCCAAGGAACATCAACTGCGCGCCGACGAAACCACGCATATCCGGCCTGGCGATGTGCTCCGCGTCGATCGTTCCGGCTATTGGACGGTGATGACCCTGCTGGCTCCGCTGATCTCGCCGTTTGCGACGACCGCGTACATTTTGAAATAGCGGTTTCTGTCCCCCGCGCGCCAGCTCAACCAGGAATGACAGCAATTGCACGCGCGGCCGTTCCCCCCTTAAACTGCTCCCATGACCACCGTTCCTAACGCGACTGTGAAAGTCGGCCCCGTCGAAATCGGCAATACGAAGAAGCTCGCGATCATTGCCGGTCCCTGTCAGCTTGAAAGCCGTGTGCACGCCTTCGAAATGGCGTCGGCACTGAAAGAAATCTGTGCCAAGGCCGGTGTCGGGCTGATCTACAAGTCGAGTTTCGACAAGGCCAACCGCACCAGTGCCAACGCCGCGCGCGGCCTCGGCCTCGAAGAAGCGCTGCCGATTTTTGCCGATATTCGCGAGCAGCTGGAGCTTCCCGTCCTCACTGACGTGCACGAGCGCGACCACTGCGCCGCCGTCGCCGAAGCGGTCGACGTTTTGCAAATTCCGGCCTTCCTGTGCCGCCAGACCGATCTGCTCATCGCCGCGGCGCGCACCCACAAGGTCATCAACGTCAAGAAGGGACAGTTCCTGGCGCCGTGGGACATGAAGAACGTCATCGCCAAGATCACCGGTGCGGGCAATCCCAATGTTCTGGCCTGCGAGCGCGGCGTCAGCTTCGGCTACAACACGCTGGTCAGCGACATGCGGTCCTTGCCGATCATGGCCGGCCTCGGCGTGCCGGTGGTGTTCGATGCCACCCATTCGGTGCAACAGCCGGGCGGGCAGGGCACCTCCACCGGTGGCGACCGCACCATGGTGCCGTATCTGGCCCGCGCCGCGGTGGCGGTGGGGGTCGCGGCGGTGTTCCTGGAAGTGCACCAGGACCCTGATCATGCCCCCTCCGATGGCCCTAACATGCTGCGGCTGCAAGACTTTCCGGCGCTGCTCGACGACCTTCTGGCGATCGATGCGATCACCAAGAAGAGGGCGGCCTGAACCTTACGTGTCACCCCCGGCCGCCCATTCGGTGCATAGCAGCGGATGGGCGGGGAAGGGCAACTGTGTTGATGGTCATGCAGGTTTAAAATCTGCGTTGTCGCGGATCATGGCGTTAAGGGCGATGAGGAGCCTTCTGGCGGCGGCGATTAGGGCGAGCTT
The DNA here is from genome assembly GCA_002307725.1 of Alphaproteobacteria bacterium UBA1301. GTDB lineage: Bacteria > Pseudomonadota > Alphaproteobacteria > Micropepsales > Micropepsaceae > Rhizomicrobium. The sequence goes on from DBUB01000010.1 coordinate 612,950, forward strand.
TTTGGCTTTTCCGGCTTTGACCAAGGCCATGTAGATGGCTTTGAAGTGAGGATTGAAGCGGGCCGCGGACAACGCGGCGATGTAGAGGGCGTCGCGGACACGTTTGCGCCCGCCGCTGATCGTTCGCTTGCCGCGCTGCTTGCCACTGTCGCGATAGGCGCCGACTTAAGCCACCGTCGCGGACGCCATCACGATTCCGATCAGCGCCAGAATGAGCAGCAGAACCTCGGCCAAGGCAGAAATGCCGAAGCCGAGTTCACGCTTCTCCGGGGCGCGCATGTAGCCGTCCATGTAGAGAATCCGGCCCGCGACCCAGACCAGCCCCAACGCCGGCGCGGCCATCGGGAAAAACGCGAAATAGAACGTTGCCAGCCACAAAAGCGGAAACACAACAGGCAGATGTTCCAGAGTGTTCATCTGGACTCTGAGGGCGCGGTCGAACTCGGGATGCCCGGTTACCGCCGGCGCCTTGACGCCGTGCTTGACGCGCATCTGACCGACCCGCACGCCCATGTAAAAGTAGACCACGATGGCCAGAATCGTGACCAAGGCGGAGCAAAGGACGACTGGTGACGCTTGCATGACGCTTCTCTCCCCGAAGTGGCGCGGTAACGCGAATTGCATTTATACAGGGATTCGCTGGGCTTAGGGCGTATTTCTCAGCTCTTTCCAGAAGTCGAATTTGCCCCAGCGTTCTCCGCTTGATGGCTGCCGGGCGAGGGCTTAAACGGGCGCGAGATTTATCCTGCGAACCAACCCCCTGAAGGAGCAGCGCATGACGGCAATTATCGACATTGAAGGCCGGGAGATTCTGGACAGCCGTGGCAACCCCACTGTGGAAGTGGATGTCCATCTGGAAGACGGCTCTTTCGGCCGCGCTGCGGTACCGTCGGGCGCCTCGACCGGTGCGCACGAAGCCTGCGAGCTGCGGGACGGCGACAAGAAGCGTTACCTCGGCAAAGGTGTTGAGAAGGCCGTTGCCGCCGTCAACGGCGAGATTTTCGATGCTCTGTGCGGCATGGAAGCCGAAGACCAGATCCGCCTCGACCATGCGATGATCGCCCTCGACGGCACGCCCAACAAGGCACGCCTCGGCGCCAATGCTATCCTCGGTGTGTCGCTGGCCGTCGCCAAGGCCGCTGCCGAAGCCGCCAATTTGCCGCTTTACAAGTATGTCGGCGGCGCCAAGGCCAACACCCTGCCGGTTCCGATGATGAACATCGTCAACGGCGGCGTCCATGCCGACAACCCGATCGATTTCCAGGAATTCATGATTTCGCCGTCGGGCGCGCCGAGCTTCAAGGAATGCCTGCGCTATGGTGCGGAGATATTCCACACCCTGAAGGGCCTGCTGAAGGCTGCCGGACTCAACACCAACGTCGGTGACGAAGGCGGTTTTGCTCCCAACCTGAAAAGCCCCGACGAAGCGCTGTCGTTCATCGTCAAGGCGATCGAGAAGGCTGGCTTCAAGCCCGGTAAAGACGTCTTTATCGCCCTTGATCCGGCCTCGAGCGAATTCTTCAACAAGGATACCAAGAAGTACGAGCTGAAGGGCGAGGGCAAGGTCCTTACCCCGAAGGAAATGGCCAAGGTTTATGCCGGTCTGGTCGCCAATTACCCGATCTATTCGATCGAAGACGGCGTTGCCGAAGACGACTTCGAAGGCTGGAGTGAAATCACCGCCGAGCTCGGCAAGAAGATTCAGCTTGTCGGCGACGACCTGTTCGTCACCAACACCGAACGCCTCAAGATGGGCATCGACAAGCACATCGCCAACTCGATCCTGATCAAGGTCAACCAGATCGGGACGTTGACCGAGACGCTGGAAGCCGTCGAAATGGCGCAGCGCGCCTCTTACACGGCGGTGATGAGCCACCGTTCGGGCGAAACCGAGGATTCGACCATTGCCGACCTCGCGGTTGCCACCAACTGCGGCCAGATCAAAACCGGTTCGGCTTGCCGTTCCGACCGCATCGCCAAGTACAACCAGCTCCTGCGCATCGAAGGCCAGCTCGGCGACCAAGCCGTGTTCGCCGGCAAGTCCGTCCTCAAGGCGTAATCGGGGTACCATCCGGTTCAACGAAGCCGGATGTGTGGGGAAAATAATTGGAAAGGCCGTCCTGCGTGGCGGCCTTTCTGCGTTTTGAGGGAACTCCGAGGTTGTGCTAACGTCCAGCTATGACCAAAGAAGACCTGGAAGCCCTTGCGGTCCGCATACATGCCCTGCCGTCCGAAAAGCAGGACGTGGTGGCCGAATTGCTCGACTGGCTCGAACGGGGCGACAGCGAAATCTACGTTTTGACCGATGAAGAGCGCACGGGTGTGCGCCGCGGATTGGACGACGCAGCAAACGGCCGCTTTGCCACCAAGGAGAAAATGGCGGAATTGTTCGGCCGCGCGAGAACGTCTGGTGGCTGAGTTCCCGCTCCTTCCCGCGATGACCCGGCTTTCCAACTAGCCGTTGCAATCGGTGGCAAGGCATGATGGCTGCGAAGTTCAGGGGCTTGGAACATGTTTCCACTGGCGGTCCAATATGCTGAAAAGGCGCATTCGGACATCGAGTCGATTTTCGACTACATCGCCAAGGACAATCCGCCAGCAGCCCGAAAGGTATTGGCAGCGATTGAGGCGGAGATTGAACGCCTTAGCTATTTCTCTTGGAAGAGCCGCAAAACGGATGAGGAAGGTGTAATGGCGCGTTCCTTGAGCCGGTATCCTTACATCGTGTTTTACAGGGTTGAACGAGATGCGTTGGTGATCCTCCACGTCCTTCACGGCGCGCGGCGCCATCCTGGCTTCCAGGAAGAGGCGGCGGCATTTGCTCGCTGATTTTGGCGCGGCTTTGCCGGCGTTCCAGATTGTTTGGTGTCAAACGATCCGTCTTGTCTTGTCATGGCACGGTCATGGTTCTATCCCGGAGCCTTCCCGCGATTCAGTTTCGCACCGGCCGTCGATGCGGGTCCTGAGGAGTTCCAGAGAACGTCTGTTAACGTGCCGGTTTTGCCCTTAACCAAAAAACGCTTGACCGCCCGAATCAGGAGTGATTCGGTGTCTGCCATGCGAATCCGTCCGTCCGTTGTACGCATCATTTGCTGGCTTACCGTTCCAGCGACGCTTGGCGTGGCCGCGTACTTCGGCACCTACGCGCTGTACGGCGAGCGCGGCTATGTCGAGCTGTTGTCGACCCGCAGCCAGCTTACCGCGGCGCACGCCCAGCTTGCCCAGCTCACCGACAAACGCATGCGGCTTGAGCATCGCATCCAGCTTCTGCAGTCTGGCGATTCCGATCTGATCGAAGAATTGGCGCGGACCAAGCTGATGGACGGCGCCCCTGGCCAAGTGGCGATTCCACGCCAGCGCCAGTAATCATCACATAAATCCAACGCCTTCGACGTGTATTGAACACTGTTCGGAACCTGCGAATTAGTGCGTGAAAATCAACCAATTCAGGCGATGATAGCAAAGGTGAGTCTTGAACTGGCGCTGGACGAGTTAAACACTGTTTAGAGCTTGCAAAATTCCAATTCACTTGCCACAAGTCCTGGCGGCCGCTTTTTCGCGGCGAAACACGATGGATATTCCATGAGCGATCCGAGTGTAGCTGAAGGTGACGGTGTCAACACGATGCCGGCCCCCAGTTCGGCAACCCTGAAAAAGTTCTACCACGACATGCTATTGATCCGCCGCTTCGAGGAGCGGGCGGGTCAGCTCTACGGCATGGGGCTGATTGGCGGCTTCTGCCACCTTTACATCGGCCAGGAGGCCGTGGTGGTCGGCATGCAGAATGCCTTGTTGCCGGGCGACCAGGTGATTACCGCCTATCGCGATCACGGCCACATGCTGGCTTCCGGCATGGACCCCAAGGGCGTGATGGCCGAGCTGACCGGCCGCGCCGCCGGCTATTCCAAGGGCAAAGGCGGCTCGATGCACATGTTCTCGGCCGAGAAGCATTTCTACGGCGGGCACGGCATCGTCGGCGCCCAGGTGCCGCTCGGCACCGGGATCGCGTTTGCCAACAAGTACCGTGAGAACGGCGCGGTGTGCTTGGCCTATATGGGCGAGGGTGCCGCCAACCAGGGTCAGGTCTACGAGAGCTTCAACATGGCCGAGCTCTGGGGCTTGCCGGTGCTCTATATCGTCGAGAACAACAAATACGCCATGGGCACCAGCGTCGAACGCGCCAGCGCTCAGCCGAAATTCTACAAGCGTGGTGACAGCTTCAACGTGCCGGGCGAAGAGGTCGACGGCATGAATGTGGAAGCGGTGTTCGAAGCCGGGCGCAAGGCGCTGGAATTCGTGCGCGGCGGCGGCGGCCCGATGATCCTCGAAATGAAGACCTATCGCTATCGCGGCCACTCGATGTCGGATCCGGCCAAGTACCGCACCCGCGACGAGGTGCAGTCGATCCGCGACCGCAAGGATCCGATCGATCAATTTGGCAAGAAGCTGGTCGACCGCAGCATGGCCTCGGAAGCCGATCTGAAGACCATCGACAAGGAAATCCGCCTCATCGTCAACGAGGCGGCGGAATTCGCCATCGAAGCGCCGGAGCCTGAAGCTTCGGAGCTCTACACGGATGTGCTCGCCTGATGTCCACGCAAATCCTGATGCCCGCGCTTTCTCCCACCATGGAAGAAGGCAAGCTCGCCAAATGGCTCGTCAAGGAAGGCGATGAGGTCCATTCCGGCGATCTCCTCGCTGAAATCGAAACCGACAAGGCGACGATGGAATTCGAAGCGGTCGACGAAGGCCGCATCGGTAAGCTTCTGGTCGCCGAAGGCACCGAAGGCGTCAAGGTCAACGCTCCGATCGCCGAGCTGATCACCGAAGACGGTGATGCCAAAGCCGTCGCTGCGGTCAGGGCGCCTGAGCCGGCCACTGCACCCAAACATGAGGTAACGGCGTCGGCCCCCATCGCCAAACTCGCGCTGATCGAGCCGCAGGTGCCGGATGGTACCGAGATGGTTACGATCACGGTGCGCGAAGCGCTGCGCGATGCCATGGCCGAGGAAATGCGGCGCGATGCCGACGTGTTCTTGATGGGCGAAGAGGTGGCGCAGTATCAAGGCGCTTACAAGATCAGCCAGGGCCTGCTCGAAGAGTTTGGGCCCAAACGCGTCATCGACACCCCGATTACCGAGCAGGGATTCACTGGTATCGGCGTTGGCGCTGGCTTTGCCGGCCTCAAGCCGATTATCGAATTCATGACCTGGAACTTCGCCATGCAGGCGATTGACCAGATCATCAATTCCGCCGCCAAGACGCGCTACATGTCGGGCGGCCAGATGGGCTGCCCCATTGTGTTCCGCGGTCCCAACGGTCCGGCGGCGCGCGTGGCGGCCCAGCACAGCCAGGATTATTCCGCCTGGTACGCGCGTGTTCCGGGCCTGAAAGTGATCGCGCCGTATTTTGCGGCCGACGCCAAGGGTCTGCTCAAGGCCGCGATCCGCGATCCCAATCCGGTGATCTTCCTTGAAAACGAAATCGTTTACGGCAAGTCATTCCCGGTGCCGAAGCTCGATGATTTCGTGCTGCCGATCGGCAAGGCGCGCGTCATCCGCACCGGCAAGGACGTCACGCTGGTTTCGTATTCCTTCGGCGTGGCACTCATTCTCGAAGCCGCCGAAGCACTCGCCAAGGATGGCATCGACGCCGAATTGATCGACCTTCGCACGCTGCGCCCGCTCGACATCGACACCGTGGTGGCCTCGGTCCAGAAGACCAATCGCTTGGTAACGGTGGAGCAGGACTGGCCGATTTGTTCAATCGGCTCGGAAGTCTGCGCCCAAGTTGTGGAGAAGGCGTTCGATTATCTCGACGCGCCGCCCGCCAAGGTCGCCGGTAAGGATGTGCCGATGCCCTACGCCCACAACCTCGAAAAGCTGGCGCTGCCGACGGTGGAAGACGTGGTCGCAGCAGCGAAAGCGGTTTGCTACAGGTCGTGACGATGGTCTCGCCTCAAATGTCCTGGCACAAGGGCGGTTGCCATTGCGGTGCGGTGACGTTCGAAGTGCTGACACCGCCCGAAGTGGAAGTCGACGACTGCAACTGCTCGATCTGTTCCAAGACGGGTTTCCTGCACCTGATCGTGCCGAAGGATCGCTTTCGCCTGCTCACGGGCGAAGACAGACTCACCGATTACCAGTTCAACACCAAGACCGCGCATCACCTGTTCTGTTCGGTGTGCGGAGTCAAATCTTTCTACGTCCCGCGTTCGCATCCCGACGGTGTCAGCGTGAATTTCCGCTGCCTCGACTCCACCGGTTTTACCAAGGTCAAGGTGTCGAATTTCGATGGCAAGAATTGGGAAGCGAACGTTCATAAACTCACGCCGCTTGAGGCTCGCTGATGACCACACAAATCTTGATGCCCGCGCTTTCTCCCACCATGGAAGAGGGTAAGCTTGCCAAGTGGCATGTTAAGGAAGGCGACGAAGTCCATTCCGGCGACATCCTCGCCGAGATCGAAACCGACAAGGCGACGATGGAATTCGAAGCCGTCGATGAGGGTCGCATCGGCAAGCTCCTGGTGGCCGAAGGTGCCGAGGGCGTCAAGGTCAATACCCCAATCGCGATCCTGTTGGGCGAAGGCGAAGACGCCAATTCGCCGGTGGACATCTCCACTGCGATGTCGAGCATCAAGGCCGCAGTCTCAGCCGAAGCCAAGGACGTCAAGGCCGAACCGGCGCCGCAACCTACTGCGGCCGAACCCACCCCTCATTCTGAGGCGCGTGCGGCCACGAGCGCCTCGAAGGACGAGCGCGTTTTCGCCTCGCCGCTGGCCAGGCGCATCGCCGCCCAGAAGGGTGTTGATCTCGCCGCGCTGGCCGGTTCCGGCCCGCGCGGCCGCATCGTCAAAGCCGACGTCGAAAAAGCCCAGCCCGGTGCCGCAGCCAAGCCCGTCGCGTCGCGTTCCACACCTGCGGCGGTGTCTGAAGCCTCTGCTCCCAGCGTGCTGCCCGATGCGCGCCTCTTCTTCAAGCCGGACGAATACGAAGAAATTCCGCACGATTCCATGCGCAAGGCGATTGCCAAGCGTCTGACCGCTTCGACCACTAGCATTCCGCATTTCTATCTCACCATCGACTGCCGCATCGATGCGCTGCTCGCCGCGCGCAAGCGCCTCAACGATGCTTCGCCGAAGGGCCCAGATGGCAAGACCGCAGCCTACAAGCTGTCGGTCAACGATTTTCTGGTCAAGGCCGCCGCACTGGCGCTGAAGAAAGTACCGGAAGTCAATGCGTCGTGGACCGATAGCGCCGTGCTGCGGCACAAGCATGCCGATGTCGGAGTCGCGGTCGCGCTCGATTTTGGCCTGATCACGCCGATCGTGTTCCAGGCGGAAGACAAGGGTCTGGCCGTCCTCTCCAACGAGGTGAAATCGCTCGCCGCGCGTGCCCGCGACAAGAAGCTGAAGCCGCAGGAATATGAAGGCGGCACCTTTGCCATTTCCAATCTCGGCATGTTCGGCATTTCGCATTTTACCGCGGTGATCAACCCGCCGCATGCCGGCATCCTCGCGGTCGGTGCGGGCGTCGAAAAGCCCGTCGTCACCGCCGGCAAGATCGAAATCGCCACGGTGATGAGCGTCACCATGAGTTGCGATCATCGCGTCATCGACGGCGCCACCGGTTCGCGCTTCCTGGCGGTGTTCAAGCAGTTCGTCGAAGATCCGGCGGCGATGCTGCTCTGATCCGGAGTTGGGCCGTGGAAGAACTCGAAGCCATTCTCGAAACCGGCGCCGTGGCGGCGGTGGAGGTGGCAGCCTCTGCTCTGGCTGAGAAGGGTGAACCGACACCGCCTTGCCCCAATTGCGGCAAGCCGCTGATCGGGCCGTATTGCGCGGTGTGCGGACAGCCGGTCAACACCCACCGGCGCAGCGTCCGTCATCTGGCCCACGAGTTCGTCAAGGACATCGTCAGTTTCGACAGCCGCATCCTGCGCACCACCCGCGCGCTGCTGCTGCGCCCCGGCGAGTTGCCGGCCGCCTTCCGCGACGGGCGCACGATGCCGTACGTTCCGCCGGTGCGGCTCTATCTGTTTGTGACGCTGCTATTTTTCCTGTTCCTGTCGGTGAGCGGGCTGGCGCTGATGCAGTTCGGTCTCAGGGCGCACGTCGTCGTCTATTCGCACGACGCGGCCGGACATGTGTACATGAGCGTCGACGGCACGAAGAGCATCGTCAAAGCACTAAAATCCGATGCCGCGGGCAAGATGTCGGCCGTCGATCCTGCTGCGGGAACCGTCGTCCCGGACGAGAAAGCGAACGGTCACACCACATCCGCCACCTTCTCCAGCAGCGTCCAGTTCTTCCAGCCGGTCGATCATACGAAGAATGCGGTGCCACCCGGGCTCGCCAATGCCTTGGCGAAGCTGCGCGACGAGGCGGCAAAAGACAATTCGAAAGACCAATGGCTCGTCAAGAGTATCGCCACGGCGCTGTCGCGCCTTGAAACTGATCCGGCCGCGCTGAATGGGCCGATGACCGCTTGGATTCCACGCATTCTGTTCGTGCTGTTGCCGTTGTTCGCGTTGTTGCTGGCGTTGTTCTACCGCAAACAGCGCAAGGATTTCCTGTTCGTCGACCATCTGATCTTTTCGCTCACCATGCACAGTTTTGCCTTCGTCCTCTTGATCGTGGCGGCGGTATTGGCGCAGGTGATTTCGGGCGGCTGGGTGGCGCTGATCGCTTGGGGCGTGTTGTCGCTCTATTTCTTCCTCTCGCTCAAGGTGTTCTATGCCCAAGGCTGGGCCAAGACCGCCTTCAAATTCGCCGGCATATCGTTCGTGTATGCCACGTTTTTCCTCGCCCCCGCGCTGGTCTTCGCACTCGCGGCCAGCGTCGTGGAAGGCTGATTATCGGAGATGACCTATGGCCGAAATCTATGACGTCGTCGTGGTGGGTGGGGGCCCGGGTGGATATGTTTGTGCGATCCGTTCGGCGCAATTGGGTCTGAAGACCGCCGTCGTGGAACGCGACCGTCTCGGCGGCATCTGTCTAAACTGGGGCTGCATTCCGACCAAGGCGCTGCTGCGCTCGGCCGAAGTGTTCCACCTGATGCAGCGCGCCGCCGAGTTCGGGCTGTCGGCCGAGAACGTCGGTTTTGATCTCGATAAGGTCGTCAAGCGCTCGCGCGGTGTCGCCGAGAAGCTCTCCAACGGCGTCGGCTTCCTGATGAAGAAGCACAAGATCGCCGTGATTGCGGGCGAGGCCAAGCTGGCGGGACCGGGCAAGCTGGCGGTTGTCAAAGACGGCAAGACTCAAGAGGTGCAGGCAAAAAACATCGTGCTCGCCACCGGGGCGCGGCCGCGCGTGTTGCCGGGGCTGGAGCCCGACGGCAAGCTGATCTGGACGTCGAAAGAAGCGCTGGTTCCCAACATGATGCCGAAGTCGCTGCTGGTGGTCGGCTCCGGTGCCATCGGCATTGAGTTTGCCAGCTTCTTCCGCACCCTTGGCGCTGAGGTGACGGTGGTGGAAGTGCTCGATCGCGTGCTGCCGGTGGAAGACGAAGAAATCTCCGCCTTCGCGCACAAGGCGTTCGTCAAGCAAGGCATGAAGATCAAGGTCGCCACCACGGTCGATAAGCTGGTGAAGAACGAGAATTCCGTCACCGCAACGCTGAAGACCAAGGATGGCAAGACCGAAACCATCACCGCTGATCGCGTCATTCTCGCCGTCGGCATCGTCGGCAATGTCGAAAATCTCGGGCTGGAACAGGCGGGCATCAAGGTCGACCGCACCCATGTCGTGATCGACAAATGGGGCCAGAGCGGCGTGTCTGGCGTATGGGCCATTGGTGATCTCGCCGGCCCACCGTGGCTGGCGCACAAGGCGATGCACGAAGGCGTTATTGTGGCCGAGAAGATCGCCGGCGTGAAAGGCGTGCATCCGCTCGATCCGTCGAGGGTTCCCGGCTGCACCTATTGCAATCCGCAGGTCGCATCGGTCGGGCTTACGGAAGTCAAAGCCAAAGCCACCGGCCGCAAAATCAAGGTTGGCCACTTCCCGTTTGTCGGCAACGGCAAGGCAATTGCGCTCGGCGAGCCGGAAGGCTTGGTCAAGACGGTGTTCGATGCCGAGACTGGTGAATTGTTGGGGGCGCATATGATTGGTGCCGAAGTGACTGAACTGATCCAGGGTTACGGCATCGCCAAAACCCTGGAAGCCACCGAAGCCGATCTTGCCACGGTTGTTTTCCCGCATCCGACCCTGTCGGAAATGATGCACGAAGCCGTGCTCGACGCGGACAAGAAGGCGCTGCATATTTAGCGAATGGCGTGTGTGGAATTGATGGGATCGCGGAGTCTGCGACCCTATTTGCCATTCGCTATTCGCCCAACATCATCCGCCAACCCCGCCGTATCGTTGGTGTCGGTGGCGACCAGCCGCACCCGGCCGCGGTCGTCGAATACGAACACCGAACTGGTATGTGTCACTTCGTAAGTCGGCGTCTTGATGACCGAATAGGCGACGCGATAGCGCCGCGCCAAATCGGCGATCTGGCCCGCGGAGCCGCGCAGGCCGTCGACTTGCGGCCCAAACGCCTGCGCATAGGGCCTCAACACATCCAGCGTATCGCGATCGGGATCAACGGTGACGAACAAAGCGCGGACCTTCTCGGCGTCGCGGCCAAGCCGTTTCAGCACATCCGATAGATTGGCCAGCGTCGCCGGGCAGACGTCGGGGCAATGGGTGTAGCCGAAATAGACGAGCACCACGCGGCCGCGATAATCCTCCTGGCTCACCGCCAGCCCGTCACTGGCCCGCATCATGCGGAAGCTCAGGTCGGGCATCGCGCCGGTGATGTTGGTTGCGTGCCACGGCTTCGTCGGCCCGCAACCCGTGAGGAAGACGAGGGCGGCCCCGAACAATGCCGCGGCGCCAAGCAGAGCGGCCGCCCCTCTCATGCGCACAACGCTACTCCCAATTCGGTACGTGACAGTTCGGCAGGCCGTTCTTCTCGAAATAGCGCTGGTGATAGTCCTCAGCGCGCCAGAAGTTCGGCGCTGGTTCGATGGTGGTGACGATCGGCTTGGTGAATTTTCCCGATTTGTCATAGGCCGCCTTTTTCGCGCGCGCGATGGCTTCTTGGGCCTCGGAATGGGTAAAGATGACCGAGCGATATTGGGTACCTTCGTCGGGGCCTTGGCGGTTCAGCGTCGTCGGATTGTGGTTCTGGAAGAAGACATCCACAAGTTTTTCATAAGATACTTTGGCCGGGTCGAAGGTCACTTCCACCACTTCGGCGTGTCCGGTCTGGTCGCTGCAGACGTTCTGATAGGTCGGATGGTTCATGCAGCCGCCGGCATAGCCGCAAACCGCGTCGGCAACGCCCGGCACCTGGCGAAAGAACGCTTCAACGCCCCAAAAACACCCCGCACCGAAAGTGGCCTTTTCCATGGAATGCCTCCAATTTTCCTGAGAGAATAGCGCACGAAAAGCCGCCCCGGCGAGGCATTATTTTGACCCCGCGCCGTGGGGAAACTAGGCTTGCCTCCAGCGATTCCAGGACGGTTCCACTATGCCTATCCCCAGCATCTTGCGCGAAACCCATTTCGACAATCTCGGCACGCTCAAAACGGGAAAGGTGCGCGACATCTATTTCCAGCCCGATAAGCTGATCCTGGTGGCGACCGACCGGCATTCCTCGTTTGACCGCATCATTGCCCATATTCCCAACAAGGGCGCTGTCCTCAACCTGTCGAGCGCCTATTGGTTCCGCCAGACCGCGGACATCGTTCCCAATCATGTCATCGCGGTGCCCGATCCGAATGTGACGGTCGCTAAGCGTGTCAAGCCCTTAGCAGTGGAGGCGGTGGTGCGCGGCTATCTCACCGGCACGACGTCGACCTCGATCTGGACCCGCTACAGCGCCGGCGAGCGTCAGTTCGGTGGCTTGCTCTTGCCGGGCCGTCTGGCGAAGAACGCGCGCCTGCCGCGTCCGATCTTCGATCCCACTACCAAGGAAGACACCCACGACCGCACCCTGAGCCAGGAAGATCTGGTGAAGGAAGGCTTCGTCAGCCAAGAATTGTTGGATCAGGTGCGCGACACGGCACTCAAGCTGTTCGCCCGCGGCCAGAACGTAGCGGCCCAGCACGGTCTCATTCTGGTTGATACCAAATATGAGTTTGGCCTCGATGACAACGGCACCCTGATGCTGATCGACGAAATCCACACGCCGGATTCGTCGCGCTATTGGAAGCTCGAGTCCTACGAGGAACGCATCGCCAAAGGCCAAGAGCCCGAATACTTCGACAAGGAATTCCTGCGCATCTGGTTCCGCGATCACTGCGATCCCTACAAGGATGCCGTGCTGCCCGAAGCCCCCGCGGACATGGTGACGGAACTGTCGCGCCGCTACATCGAGATCTATCAGCAACTCACCGGTGAGACCTTCAACGTCGATGCGTCCCTGCCGATCGTCGAGCGTATCGCCAATAATCTGAAGGATTATGCGCTCGGCGCATGATCTGACGAAGACGCTGTGCCGATGCGACGCAGCCGCTACAATTGTCGTCAATTGACGGGTGCCCCCGAATCCACGACCGTAGCTGGCGATGCTGGATGCGGTTCTGGAGAGATGTGCAGCGCCTGTGCTGGATCGCTTTGCGGCGCCCGTTGGCGGCCGTGCGGCGATCCTGGAATTGGGCGCATTCTGCATCAGCCTTGCGGCCGTCCCGCTGATCGCCAGGCATTTCGTCTGGATCGGTCTTGCACTGTTCGTCGCGGCGCGAATTCTCGCTGGTGTTGCGGGGCGTGCGCGGGCAAGTGACCTGACGGAAATCTACGAAGCGGTAGCGTTCGCCGCCTTGCCGTTGGCTTTTGTGCTGGAGGCGCCAGTCAGGGCGTTGCCGGCGGTATTCCTGATGTTCGGGCTTGCCGCCAACACGGCGGTCTCGCTCAAATTCGGTCGAGGCCTGATTGGCTCGGCGGAGCTTCTGATCCTGTTTGTTCTTGCGGCCTTGTTACCGGCCTGGTTCGGTTTGATCGCCTATGTGGGCGGCGTGTTGTGTTTTGTCGCGGCGGGCGTATCGGCGTCCAGGAGAGTGTAAACGAAGGTCTTGGAGCTGGCCGATGCCGCATGTGGCCAGCGGCCGGTTCGGGCACGGCATTCTGTTTGCACTGGCGGTAGCTGAAGTACTGTCGCGTCTCATTTTGGAGCGGACGGCGGCCCCGCCGGCGTTCGACCTGCGACGGATTGCAATCGTACGGCCGGCTGCGCCGCTTGCGGAGACCCCGCACGGCGACGTCTCCGATGAGGCTGATGTATGGTGCATGGGATCCTGATTGCTGGCCTTTTGCTGGTTCTGATCAGCAGTGAGCTGACCATGCGAGGCGCGGTCGGCGTGGCGCGCCAGTTTGACGTGCCGCCGCTGTTCATGGGCATTCTGGTGGTAGCCGTCCTGACTGTGATGCCAGAGCTGTTCGTCACCGTCCGTGCCGCCACCATGGGCCGTCCCGAATTGGCGCTCGGCGGGTTGATTGGCAGCAACATCCTCAATCTGTTGTTCGTAATGGGCCTCGGCGCTCTGATCCATCCGATGGTGTCGCCGCCCAAGGTGGTTTTCCGGGATGGTGGCGCGTTGTTGCTGGCGTGCCTCGGCCTGATCGGTTGTGCGTTGGCGGGCGAGGTTAGCCGCGTGGCCGGTGCCGTGATGGTCGCCGCCTTTATCGCGTATGTCGCCGTCATCTTCATCACCGACTGGCGGCGGTCGCAGGAGCATTCGGTGCCGCTGGCGCGGGCCGTGTTCCGCTCCGAGGGCGAGATCCCGTCGACGATCGGTTCGCTCTTTTTGATGATACTCGGTTTCATCCTGCTCGCTCTCGGCGCCCACTTAAGTGTGCTCGGCGCCATCCATCTCGCGACCGAACTGGGCTGGAGCGAGACCACTATCGGTCTCATCGTCATCGCGGCCGGATTGTCATCGCCCAAGCTTTTCCTGACCTTATGGGCGGCAGTGCGCGGTCACACGACCATCGCCGTTGGTCAGTTGCTGGGCGCCGTCGCCTTCAGCCTGACTCTGGTGCTCGGCCTTACGGCGTTGATCTGGCCGATGCCGTTTCCGCCCGCGTTGGCCGCCCGTGACGTTTATATCCTGGCGGGTATCGGGCTCATCCTGATGCCGCTTCTGGCCATGCGCTGGCGGCTGTCGCGGCCACGCGGAATTTTGTTGATCCTCGCCTATGGGTGCTATCTTGCGTTCCTGCTGTGGCAGCAGGGATTGCCGCTGCCATGGAGCTTTTCGAGCGTTTCTTGAAAGTCGGTTTCCGGTTTTCCGATGAGAAGCGCGGCACTATAAGGCGAGACAAATGTCGGACTTCTTTTTGGACAAGCGCTTGGTCGCGGTGACGGTGCACGTGCTGGATTTGCCGTTGTCGCGCGTCTTGGTGATGGACGATGCGCGCTATCCCTGGCTGGTGCTGGTGCCGCGCCGCCCGCATATTGTCGAGATCTTCGATCTCGATCCCGCTGATCGCGTAATGCTGATCGAAGAACTGGCGATGGCCGGTTTGCAGCTTAAGGCGCTGACCAAGTGCCACAAGGTCAATATCGCCAATCTCGGCAACGGTGTGCCGCAACTTCATATCCATGTGATCGCGCGCAATCTTGGTGACGCGGCGTGGCCGGGACCGGTGTGGGGCAAGGGCGAAGCCGTGCCTTACGAGCCGAAAGCGCTGGAGGATTTCGTTCAGAACGTGATCAACATGTTCTGAGAAACATGGCGAAATCTCACATTTGAAGCGCCGCAGCTCGAATTTTTTCGCAGCGATTGCTGAGATCGTTCAACACGTTCGCGGCCGTCGGCGTGGTTGCAGGCGGCAAAATATGCCTCTCGACACTCGCAATAAGCGAATGTGTTTAACGAATTTTAACCACTTTGGCCTGTATCGTTCCGTCGAGAACTCTGTCGGGAGAACCCGAATGCTGGCAGAAGCCGCCAGAGTCGCCGCCTCTACTGTCGTGACCGCTTTGCAGAAGGCGAGTGCGGCCACGGGTGTCGACTTCAACTACCTGCTTGGCACTGCGATCCGGGAGTCGGGTCTCAAGCCGAGCGCTAAGTCGGGTGCCTCGTCGGCGACGGGTTTGTTCCAGTTTGTCGAGCAGACATGGCTCGGCCTGGTTAAGGATCACGGCTCCAAATACGGGCTCGGCTCCTTTGCCAACGCCATTACCAAGTCGGATGACGGCCGCTATCGCGTCGGCAACACCGACGACCGCAGCGCCATTCTGCGCCTCAGGAACGATCCGCAGATCAGCGCGATGATGGCAGGCGAGTACACCAAAATGACGCAGTCCCAGATGGAGGACAAACTCGGCCGCAAGGTTTCCTCCGGCGAGCTTTATGCCGCGCATCTACTCGGCTCCAGCTCGGCCTGCAAGCTGATCCGCTCCAACCAGGGCGCGCCCGCGAGCGCCGCGTGCGAACTTTTCCCCACGGCGGCCAGCGCCAATCCGAACATCTTCTATCACGCCGATGGCAGCCCCAAGACGGTGCGCGAGGTCTACAACTGGACCACTGCTGGCACGAGTTCGCGGCTGACGCCGACAGTGTCGACCACGGCCAAGTCCGAAGTTCCCTCGCTGTCCATGGGCATGCTCGACACCTCCACTACCACCGCGATGATGGCGGCGCTTTTGCGGCCGCAGCACAAGGGTTTTTTCACCTCCGACGACAGTTCGAGCGGCAATGCGCCACCCTTCGCCATGACACCGGCGATCCTCGACGTGCTGCAGGCGGTTGCGAAAACCCACGGCAAAAAGTAAAGCCTGTTTTCTTCCTCTGGGGCAGGGCTGTTGCGCAACGCCGTCGCCGCCGTTTGGGCGGTTATTCTGGTGGCCTTCTTCGTTCAGACGGGGAACGGGCTGCAGACCGATTTGATCGGCATCAAGGCCACTTCGGTTTTTGCATCCGGTGTGATTGGCCTGATGCTGGCGTTTTTTTACGTCGGCTACGCGTTCGCCCCGCTGATGGGCCGTGTCGTGATCGGGCGCGTCGGTCATGCCGCGACAGTCGCCGTGACGATGCTGATTGCCGCCATCGTGATCCTGATGATGCCGCTCGCGGTCAATGCACCGGCGTGGTCGGCCTTTCGCCTGGTGTCGGGCTTCGCGCTATCGCTTTGCTATGTCGCGGTTGAAAGCTGGATCAACGACGTGGTGCCCAATGCGCTGCGCGGCCGCGTTTTCTCGATCTACATGTTCGCCCAGCTTGCCGGCATGACGCTGGCGCAGGTGCTGTTCGGCATCGGCCATGGCGGTCAGTATTCGCCCTTTGTGCTGGCGGCGTTGTTGTTCTGTGTTGCAATCGTGCCGGTCATGATGTCGCGCAAATCGGCGCCGTCGGGTGCGCCGCCCGCACCGCTCGGCATCGCGGCCTTGTTCCGTATTTCACCCGCCGGTGCGGCGGCCACGGTGCTGTCGGGTTTGTCCTGGTCGATCCTGTTTGCCTTCGGGCCGGTCTATGCCAAACGCATCGGATTGGACGGCGCCGGTGTCGGCCTGTTCATGGGATTGGCCGTGGCGGCAGGCGGTCTCATCCAAGTTCCGGCCGGCTGGTTGTCCGATACGATCGGCCGTCGTCCAGTGCTGGGTGCGATTTTCGGATCAGGATTGCTCGCCGCGGTGCTCGGTCTGATCGCACACGGTCCCGTGGCAACGCTTGTCGCAGTGGCCTTGTCCGGCGGCTGCGTGTTCCCCATCTATGCCATTGCCGCTGCGACGGTGAATGACGGCGTCTCGCAACAGACCCGCGTGGCGGCGGCGTCCGGTTTGGTGCTGTTGTTCGGGATTGGATCGATCTTCGGACCGCTGCTCTGCGGTTGGGTGATGGCGGCGGCGGGCCCCGGTGGCTTCTATGGTCTGCTCGCGGCGACCATGGCAGCAGGGATTGCGGTGACGGCCCTGTCGCGGAGCCGCTGACTACTGCGAGGCTTTGGCCAGGGTTTTGACGACGCGGCCTTCGAGTTCTTCGGCCAGCACCAGCGCGGTCCGGTTCGAGATGTCTTTGATCCTTTCGCGGTGGATGACCGCGATCGCATCGACGTGCGCCGCCACCAGCGGCAAGGGTGAGGCATCCCACGAGGTCATGCCGTCCATCAGCTTGGCAAGCGATGCGGCGACGCGCGCGATCAGCGGATATTCGAACGTGGTCGCTTGGCCTTTGAGATCGTGCGCAGCGCGGAACAGAACGCCGGCGTTGTCGGCGGTCGGGGACTTGGCGAAGACGGAGAAGGCGTTTGCCAGCGCCTCGATGTCCTTGGCGAGCCAGCCGGAGAATTCGTGGCGCAGGTTTTCCATCGCCGTTTCGGCTTTCTTCAGCACATCTGGATCAACCATCAGCGTGCCGGTGGGCGATCCCACTTTTGCTTTCAGGGAGATCGGCGGCATGAAGATTCGAGCATTGTCGTTGATGGCCATGGTGATCCTGTTGCAGACAAGCGTTAATCGACGAGTGTGAATTCCGTGCGCCGCTCGGGGCCGGTATAGGCTGCTACGGCGCGCCGGCGGCGGCAGGGCCCAAAATAAGTCTTTGTTCGGACGAACTGTCGTGGATGTTCGATGACATTGATCAGACGGGACAGGATCGCCTTTACCGACACCGGCTTGGCGAGGAATTCGTTGACGCCGGCATCGCGGGCCTGGCGCACATGATCGAGATGGGTATGACCGGTGAGCATGATAATCGGAACGTAGACGTTGGGCGAACGCGGCGAGTTGCGGATCAGACTGGCGAATTCGAGGCCGGTCATGCCGTCCATTTGCCAGTCGAGGATGATGATGTCAGGGTTGGTTTCGCGCAACGTTTTCCAGGCATGTTCGCCATCGGGCGCTTCGAAGAGATCGCGGACGCCGACAGCCTGCAGCACGGTGATAATCAGCTTGCGCATATGCTGATTATCGTCGACCACGAGGACACGCAGTTTGTCGAAGCGAAGACCGTCCATGTACCCCCGCCCGTGTTCCGGGCCCGAGGCATGAGCTTACTTAACGGGGTTTAATGTTCGATGAAGCGCGCAGGTTTCAGTGAAGGAACTGTTCGGTAAGGATTCTTTCATCGAGGTTGCGGCCGGCTTCGTACAGCATCACCATTGCCACTGAAAGGTCCTCGCCGACGTCGACCGCTGTGATGTTGCGGACCTCGAGCCCGTCCGCCACCGCACTGACTGGGCGCTTCTCCACTTCGAGGGCTTCGAAGCGGACCTTGGCGCGACGCGGCAACAGGGCGCCGCGCCAGCTTCGCGGCCGGAACGCGCTGATCGGTGTGAGCGCCAGCAGGGCGGAATCGATTGGCAGGATCGGTCCATGGGCGGAAAGATTGTAGGCCGTCGAGCCGACCGGGGTCGACACCAGGGCGCCGTCGCAGATCAATTCGGAAATGCGCACCTTACCGTCGACCAGAATGCGGAGCTTGGTCGCCTGCCGCGTTTGGCGCAGCAGCGACACCTCGTTGAAGGCGAGGCCATCGACGCAAGTGTCGATGGTGGTCGCCCGCATGCGCAGGGGATTGATCACGGCCCGCTCGGCCTTCGCCAGACGTTCCGGCAGTTCGGCCTCGTTGTACTCGTTCATCAGGAAGCCGACGCTTCCCAGATTCATGCCGTAGATCGGTTTGTCCTGGCCGAGGAAGGTATGCAGGGTTTGCAACATGAAGCCATCGCCGCCGAGCGCAATGATGATTTCGGCCTTCTCCGGTCCGCTGTCGTCGTATTGCGCGCGCAGATTGGCAAGGGCGGATTGGGCCTCCGGCCCCGGCGTAGCCACGAAGTGCAAGCGCATAATTAGCCCCCAGTCATCGACATCGGGCGCCTTACAGCCGGAGCGGCATGGCGACGGTCGATCATGAAATCGTGGCCCTTTGGTTTGCGCGCTATGGCAGCCGCAATCGCTTGGTCCAGCATTGTGTCGTCGTGGGCCGCGCGCAAGGGCAAACGCAAATCCGCCGCATCTTCCTGGCCGAGGCACATATACAACGTTCCGGTACACGTGACCCGGACCCGGTTGCAACTCTCGCAGAAATTATGGGTCAGCGGCGTGATGAAGCCAAGCAGGCCGCCGGTCTCGTAAACCCGGACATAGCGGGCGGGACCACCGGTCCGGTGCTCGGTCTCGGCGAAAGTGAAATGCTGCGCCAGCTCGGCGCGGACCACGGACAGCGGCAGATACTGCGCGAGGCGGTCGGCATCAATGCCGCCCATCGGCATGGTTTCGATGAGGGTGAGGTCGATGCCGCGGCCATGGGCCCATGCGGTCAGCCGCTCGTATTCTTTGTCATTGAAGTCCTTGAGGGCGACGGTGTTGATCTTGACCTTCAGACCGGCCGACTGTGCGGCATCGATCCCAGCGAGAACGGCGGCAAGGTCGCCGCAGCGGGTGATGGCGCGGAATTTGCCGGGATCGAGGGTGTCGAGCGAGACATTGACCCGTTTCACCCCCGCGGCGGCGAGGCGGGCCGCATGATGCTGAAGCTGACTGCCGTTGGTGGTGAGTGTCAGCTCTTTCAGTCCGCCGCCGTCCAGCCGTTGCCCCAGGCGTTCGAACAGGGTGAGGACATCCCGCCGGACCAGTGGCTCGCCGCCGGTAATTCGGATGCGATCAACGCCCAGGCGGATGAAAGCCGTGCAAAGACGCTCGATCTCTTCCAAGGTCAGAACTTCGGTCTTCGGTAGAAATGTGGGATTTTCTGCCATGCAATAAACGCAGCGAAAGTCGCAGCGGTCGGTCACCGAAACGCGCAAGTAGCTGATGGCACGGCCAAAAGGGTCGATCATGGAGCGACCCTAGAGCGCTTTCAGGAAAAGTGGAATCCGGTTTTCCGTCCGAACGCGCGACAATCAAAGAATCAAGGACAGGGGCGGGCCTTTTAGCCCTTTTTCGCCAGGGTCTGCAGTTCCTCGATTGCCGCGACTTTGGTGTAGGTCGCGAACGCGCCGTCGACGATCTGCAGGTCGGTTGCCGTAAGGACCGTTTTCATCAGGCGGGCCTGGCGCGACAGTTTGAAGACTGTGGCAAAGACGCAGCGGTCGATGCCGACCGCGCGGCAGGCCAAGGCCACCGGCTTGGGGCCGCGTTCGTAGAGGTCCTGGCGCACTTCGATCAGAGGCAGGTCCAGGAGCTTGGCGAAGGCGAGGTCGAACAGGTCGATTTGACCCTGGTGCAGCACCCGGAGGAGAAATCCGGCCTTGAGCTGGCCGGCGGCAAAGAGCTTCTCCACCAGTTTACGGGCGCTCTCGGCGGGCGTCGGTTTTGGGGCTGGGGGGGTGCTTCGGATAGCGTGCTCCGCGGAATCCATCGCAGTGTCGAGCTTGGTGCGCTCGATCGGATAATTGTGCACGATGTAGATCTTCAGGGCATCGGAAACCCAGTTGCACATCTTGCTGGCCAGCACTGGCGGCAAATCCGGACGGTGTGTGATGGGCTCCTGTAAGCCGGCGAACTTGCGCGATTTGTCGACCAGGACTTCATAGGTCGACCCGGAAATCCGCGCCGTGGTGTTGCGGACCAAAGTTACCAGAACGGATTCGACTTCGCTCTTGGCAAGTGCGGCGGTGACGGTGTCGCCGATATGGGGGCGGGCGGCCACGGCTTCCTGATGGCCGATGTCGCTCTCGGCGATCAGCCGGAGCATGTCCTCGTCCGTGAGCAGCGGGTTGCGCAAGATAATGGGGCGGGCGACTTCAATGGTGTCGTCGGCCAATAGCAGGATGAGATCGTCGGGCGCCGAGGTATCTTCCGCCAACCTTTCGGCGAGCGCGATACGGATGGCCATTTCGACATCGCGGGTGAGCCGTTGCAGGATGTCCCGCATCAGGCCTTTTTCGCGATCATTGAGATGGTTGCCTTGGACGCGATAGAGCGACGCCACGGCGAGATAGATTTCCTCGCGGGTGGTGTCCTGCGGGTTCGCGGCGAGCAGGGCCAGCCGGTCCATATCGCTCATATCTCTGGCTGTCAGTCCCACTCTTTTTTGCCCCCTCGCGACCGCCTGATGGCCAGTTGCCAGCATTAGCAAATCGGCGTTAACAGCGTGTTAATCTAACCGGGCTGGAAACCAAGACGAGTCCTTGACATGGGCGCTTGGTTTTTAACGGTCATCGACCAAGGCCCCCCAAGCGTTCCACGCCAAAGACCTGGCAGGTGGCTTGGGCTTTGGGATCACCAACCAGCGTTTTGATGCGGCCTGATTTGTACAGGTTTGGTTCCTGAGACAAGGTGTCCCCAGCTTACGAATGCAACCAAAGGTGCGTGGTGTGGTTTTAGTTGCCCGCAACTAATTGGTGCGTTCTGGCGGGGTCCCCATAACACGCGGTTTCCGGCAGACCGGATAAGCGCCCGCCGTTGCGTTTTCGGTCTGTTGCGTTTCCGCATGTCGAGAGAACCGTCTCGGACCAAGGGGGCTGGTCTTGAGCGCGCAGACTGCTC
Source organism: Alphaproteobacteria bacterium UBA1301 (assembly GCA_002307725.1). GTDB lineage: Bacteria > Pseudomonadota > Alphaproteobacteria > Micropepsales > Micropepsaceae > Rhizomicrobium. The sequence continues at coordinate 634,374 of DBUB01000010.1, forward strand.
TGCAGCGGAGCGTGCGGTATCGGCCGCCGCTGAAGCTGGTCGCTGCGGTCGATCAGGCGGCATTGCTGCATCGCGCGACGTTGAGCCTCGCCGAAGAGCGCCCCCATCTGTCGGCCCGGCAGGTCGTGACGCGCGCGCAGACCATTTTCTTCAGTGTGCTCGCGACCGCTGTTTTAGCGGCATTTCTGGCATGGCCTGCGCAAGCCGCCGATATCGTCGTGGCCGGGATGTCGATCGGGTTTCTCAACAGTCTGGTGCTGCGATGCGGCCTCGCCGTTGTTGGCCGGCAGCCTCGGCCCGATGCCGCTTTGGGGCAGGACGAGCCTCTGCCTATCTACACCATCCTGGTGCCGGTCTATCGCGAAGCGGGGATGATTCCGCAAATAGCGCGGTCGTTGGCCGCGCTCGATTATCCGCCCGCCAAACTTGATATCTGGCTGGTGGTCGAGGCGGACGACGCGGCGACCCACACCGCAGTCGCGGCCGAAGGGCTCCGGGCGATCGTCGTGCCGCCAAGTATGCCCCGCACCAAGCCCAAGGCCTGCAACTACGCTCTGCCGTTTGCGCGCGGCGAGTTCATGGTCGTCTATGATGCCGAAGATCGCCCCGAACCAGACCAGTTGCGCAAAGCGGTGGCGGCGTTCCGCAGCAATCCCGGGGTCTCTTGTTTTCAGGCGCGCCTTGCGATCGATCGGGCGCCGGTCTGGGTGTCCCAGATGTTCGCCATCGATTACGCCCTGTGGTTCCGGGTGTTGTTGCCGGGACTGGCGCGTCTCAAGGCGCCGATCCCGCTCGGCGGCACCTCGAACCATTTTCGCACCCGGGCGCTGGTCGCGGCGGGGGTATGGGACCCGTTCAATGTCACCGAGGATGCTGATCTCGGTGTTCGTTTGGCGCGGCTGGGCCATCGCGTTGCGATCCTGGATTCGGCCACCTACGAGGAGGCGCCGACGCGTCTCAACACCTGGCTGCGCCAGCGCACCCGTTGGATGAAGGGGTACATGCAAACCCTTCTGGTGCACACGCGCAATCCCTGGCGTCTGCTGCACGACATCGGTCCGGGCGGCCTCGCGCTGCTGCTGTCGTTTCTGGGCGGGGCGGTGTGGTCGGCGCTGGTCAACCCGCTGCTCTGGATTTTCTGCATTGCTGGCGTGCTTCTCACCGGCGGTGGCGGAACGCTCGCTTTTCTGGCCCGCTTATCCGGAGCGACGTTGTTGGCGGCCAATGTGCTTCTCGCTGCGCTGGCGATGCTGAAGGGCAGGCGGCACTGGCGCGTGCCGGAAATGGCGATTGTGCTGACCTATCCGCTTTATTGGTTCTTGATTTCGGCGGCGACCTATCGCGCGTTGTGGCAACTCTTGCGCGACCCGTTCCATTGGGAAAAGACCCCGCACGGGGCGGTGGGACAATAATGCGCGCGAGGGCAGCCACCGTACTCGTGCTGCTGTTGATTGCGGATGGTGCGCACGCCGGCGCGTGGACGCTCGATCGCCACAAGCTTGCGATTTTCGCCGGAACGACCGCGAGCACGGCGGCGCAGCGCTACGATGGTGGCGGCGGCGCATCCAAGAACATCGCCTTCAACAAGCTCCTGATCCAGGATTGGATGGAATACGGTTTGACCGACACCGTCACGGTTTTTACCGCGCCGGAATACGTGCTGGCGCAATCCGACATGAACGGCACCGGCGCCGCGTCCATCCGTTCGGAGTCGGTCGAAGTGGGCTTGCGCGTCTTGTTGTTGACGAAAGGTGGAATGCTGTCACTCCAGGTCTCGGCCAAATCGGCGGGCGCCTTCGATATGTCGACATCGTCGAGCGGCGAGTCCGGACGGCAGTTCGAGGCGCGTCTGCTGTGGGGACGCAGTTTCAAGCTTTTCAAGCGCGACGCGTTCATCGATGTGGAAATGGCCGAGCGCTGGATCGCGCGGCCCAGGCCCGACGAACGCGTCTTCGAGGCGACGGCCGGATGGCGGCTGACCCCGCGCAATCTCGTGCTGGTCCAGAGCTTCAATTTTATGACCTTCGATGCGGTCAAACCGCCCTATCAGCCTTACGCGCTTTCCAAGCTGCAGGTCTCGCTGGTCCACCGCCTGACGTCACGCTGGTCGCTGCAGTCGGGCTATTTCTTCTCGCTGGCGGGCCGCAACATCGTCAAGGAAACCGGCGCGATATGTATGGTCTGGTTCCAGACGTGAGGCTGCCAGTTGCCCATTACGGTGTCTCTTTCCGCCCCCGCGCGGCCCCGCTGTTCTCTTACGAAGCGATGTCGAAGGCTGTGCTTCCAGAATGTTTCATACGCCGATGTGTCGATATCTGGAAACCCTCGGAAACGTCGCCGTCGATGCGCTGGTGGATGGTGCCGCCGAGGACCGATTGCAGCGGCAGGCCGGTGTCTCTAACCGTTTCGGAATGGCCGGTGATGAGGAAGCCGCCGGTGCGCAGATGCCGGGTGAGCCGCGACAGCACCGCGATCTGCGTCGCTTGGTCGAAATAGATGAGGATATTGCGGCAGAAGATGACGTCGAAGTCCGTCGCCATGGGATAGAACCGGTCCATCAGATTGAGGCGGTGGAACGCCACCTTCTGGCGCAAGGCCGGCACGATGCGAAATTCCTTGCACGCTGGGTCGCGCGGCACGAGCACGTAGCGCTGACGCATCGTTTCCGGAATTGGGTCCATCATATACGCCGGATAGCTGGCGTTGGCTCCGGTTTGCAGCACGTCGGTCGAGATGTCGGTGGCGAGAATAGAATAGTCCATGCGCTGGCGGCGGCGAAAATCTTCCAGCAGCATCGCGCAGCTATAGGCCTCGGCGCCGGTTGAACTGGCGGCGCTCCAGATTTTCATATTGTGGCGTCCGCTGCAGGCGATCTGCGGCAGAATATTTTCCGCCAGAAAATCGAAATGCACCGGCTCGCGGAAGAAGTCGGTCTTGTTGGTGGTGATCTCGTTGATGAAGGCAATGGCTTCGGCTTGGTCGCCGCCAAACAAGGCGGCGCAATAGTCGTCGACGCTTTCGACGCCGAGTGTCCGCATGCGCCGGTACAGCCGCATTTCCACCATCGTCCGCTTCTGTGGTGTGATCTGGATGCCGCAATAGTTTTGGATGAATACGGCAAACCGTTTAAAAATAGCGTCTGATATGCGATCGGGAAATACAGTCTGGTGCATGGCTCCGGCGTTGGTTGTCCGAGCCGCACATCAAACGCAAACCGTGGCCAGTTCGTGACCGGGTGCGGTTGAACGTGTGGTGAGGAGACGATTGCACGACAAAGACTGGAGCCAGAACGGCGCTGTCTATTATCCTGGTAAACGTCTGGTTAAAGGCTTCGCGCTCACGTTGCGCACGCTGGTGGAACAACGGGCGCACGCCAGCGTCAACGGCGGTGCGCATAGCGAGACAGGTGGGGAGCACGAGCGTCTTCGTCTTGTGAACCCTAGTAAGTCGCCCGCAACTCCACGCTAATGACGCGGCCTTTGTTGAGCGGCGAGAAGGTCGGAAGCGCGCCGCCGGAATAACCGAACGTCGACGATTCTGGCAAGGTGGTGTCGCCGCCCCAGGTCGCAACATTGGTCAGGTTCTTGCCATTGAGCGACACGCTCCAGCCACCGGTTTGCGGCGTGAAGGTGAAGTTGGTGTCGATCAGATCGGTCTCGGCAAGCCGCCCCAGATTGGTGTCGTTGTAGAACGAGGCATCGCGATGATCGAAGCCGGAGCGCATTTCGATACGTCCGCCGGGCACCACAAAGCCGTAAGTCATATCGATTCCGGCGCTCAATGGTGCCAGCCGTGGAATGCGCATATGGGCGTCGGCTGTGGTCACGGCAAGGTCGCCGTTCAAATCCGCCGTCACGCGATCATATTGGCCGTGCACATACCCAGCGCGCAGCGAAATCCCAAGATCGCCGGTCAGCGTAAAGCGCGCTTCGATTTCTCCGCCGTAAAGCCGCGCGTCGCCCGCGTTCAGCACCAGTTGCTGTACGCCAGAAATCGGATCGGCCAGATTGGTCTCGCGCTGCATATTTGAAATCTGGGTGTGGAATAGCGCGAGGTTCAGCGTGTGCGCGCCGAAGGCCTGTTTCCAGCCGAGTTCGAAGGCAGACAAGGTCTCGAGATTGTAGGCCAGAGGTTTCAGGCCCAGGCTGGAGGTGCGGAAATTGGCGCCGCCGCCGCGAAAGGCGCGTGACCACGACGCGTAGATATTGGTTGCTTCGTCCGGCCGCCATTGTAGGCCCAGCTTTGGCGAAAAATTGTTCCAGTTCTGGAAAAACGGGGTGTCGGAAAAATTCAGCGTGCGTGCGTCGATGTTTCCGCCATCCACACCTTCGCCCGGTACTATCACACTTGGGCCATCAAGATCATCCGCCGCCCGGCGCACGCGCGAGAGGCGCGAATGTTTGCGCTCATGGGTGAAACGAAGGCCGCTGCTGAGCGTTATCGTATCGCTGAGGTGCCAATCGGCATTGGCGAAGACGGCGATATCCTGAAACGTGCCCTGGCCGCCGCCGGTGCGCCGGAACGTCGGCGAGAAATTGCGCTCATCGATGTAGGTGAGGTTCTGTTCCAGGAAATAAACGCCCACCACCGCATCGGCCGGTCCGAAGGTGGCGGCATAGCGCAGTTCGTCGCTCACTTGGCTTTGCTGGTTAAGAATGCGGGTGTGAAACACGAAATTCGGCGTGGAGTCGATATCCGCCGCCCACGCCACCGTTACGGTGCGCCAGCCGGTGATGTTGGTGAGAGTGCCGCGCCCGGTTTGGGCATTTGTTTCCAGCGTCATCTGGTCCCAATGCGTCTTGGCATAGCCGCGATTGTCGAGCGAAAAATCGAAGGTGCTGCGCGCGAACAAGGCGTGGTTCTGGCCAGCTGGTCCGTCGCCGGTATCGGCGCCGTGCTCCAGGCGCAGCATCATGTCGAAACCCGGTGCGGGCGTCAGGCGAAAGCTGGCACGCGCGCCATAGGCGTCGTGTTTGCCGAACGCACTGCCGTCGTAGCGGTTGATCAACCAGCCGTCATCGTGTTCGCCGGTGAGCGCCAAGCGCCCTGTCAGCAGGCCCTTTACCAGCGGACCGGACAGTGCAATTTCGCCGGACGTATCGGGTCCGGAGGCCACCGTGACGCGGCCGTTGAGTTCGAACGTGTCCGATGGCGCACGGTTGCGGATCAGCACGGCGCCGCCGGTGACGTTGTGGCCATACAGCGTGCCTTGCGGGCCGCGCAGAACTTCCACCGCTTCGACATCCAGGAGATTTGTGAGCGTCCCCGCGTTCATGCCGACATACACGCCGTCCACGAACACACCGACGGCCGGGTCGACGGACGGGATCGAGGAATTCACGCCGACGCCGCGAATGGAGACGTTGGCGATGCCGCGTGCGGTGCCCAGATCTTCGATCTGCACATTCGGCATCGCATAAGAAAGATCCTGCAGCGTAGTGGCGTTGCGCGACGCCAATTGCGCTTCGCCAAATACATTCAGCGTTAGCGGTAAGTCTTGTGGCGTGGCCCCATGTTGCTTGGAGGCCGTCACGATCACCGCTTCAGTGGCGGCAACGGCGGGCTCCACGAGTAGAAGCAAACAAGCCAATGTCGATGGGACGGTGCAGTTCATCGTCAATTTTCTGTAGTTTTTTGCGTGAAGTGATGCCAGCCCATAGCCTGGGTCGGCTGCGATGACCAGATACAATCGGTATCGGGTGCAGCATCAGGCTGTTGATGATTGTTGAACTCACGGCCTAACGGTACCAACCGTACGGGACGGACGGCGGAATTGATGGGCGATGGTGTCGTACAGGTTAGCGGTCGTGTCCTTGTCCGCACTATTGATGTGGACTCTGCCGCGGTATTTTCTGTCCCCGTGCGACGGACGCTATCTTCGCTAGAACTGGTTTTATCGCATTGATCCCATTACGCACGTCTGTCATCCCCAGTCGAGAACCGCAAATGTCGTGAGCGGAACGAGGGGTATCGAACGACAGTTTTTGAAGGACCTCGTTCAGTCGCTCGTACAGCACGCTCGTGAAATGGCGGGTGGATCAACGCGAAGCGGTGAGACGGGGGAGAAAATGTGAATAGTGCTCCAGTCACCCGTTCTCAACTGGCGGCGGTGTCGCTGGTACGCGCGACCGGCAAGCCGGTGAAAGCCAATCTATTGCTTGATGCTGGTGTTCTGGCGGCGCGCAATGAAGAATACTAAAATGCCGCACATCACAAAGCTGGATGCGCGGCGCGCCACGAAACTTCAGAATAATGCATGAGCGCGCAATGAATTCTCCATGTGTCATCCTGGTGTGGCTTAAATAACATGATCGGAACGCTTTCGGGGAAAACACGTAGTGAAAGTGATGCAATCGATTGTATGGCGGTTGGCGCTATGGCAGAACCTCCCAAGCAATCCCGCGGCGTCCATGGCAGCGATTGGAAAACCGATCGTGATTGGATGCAAGACTGAGCGGAAGAGCAAAAAGCCAAATGAATTAGGGACGGATCTATGAAGCGTATTCATCGAAATATTGGACGAGCTTGCGTTCTGGTAGGCGCGGCATCGGCCTTGAGTATTCCAGCACTGGCCCAGGCATCCGAAGGGCAGGGCACGGACAGCACGGCCATCGAAACGGTCGTAGTTACGGCGCAAAAGCATGCCGAACTCCTGTCGAAAGCCCCGGTGGCGATTTCGGCTGTGAGCCAGCAAGGCATGGACAAGCTCAACATCACGACGGCACAGGACCTTGTTTCGACGGTTCCCAATCTTCAGACCTCGGTGAACGGTTACAGCACCCAGTTCCAGATTCGCGGCATCGGCAACAACAGCGGCAGCTATTCGGTCGTCGCCACACAGGTGGACGGAATCTATCAGGCCAATTCCGGTACGTTGAATGGTGGTCTCTACGATGTGGCCCGTATCGAAGTCGCACGCGGTCCGCAGGGGACCGTGTATGGACGGAACGCCACAGCGGGTGTTGTCAATATTTTGACCAACGACCCGGAAAAAGAATTGCGCGTGTTTGGCGATATCGCCTACGGCAATTATAATGAACTGACGACCCGCGCCGTGGTCAACGTGCCTGTCACCGATGGATTGGCTGTTCGCGCCTCCATCGTGCGCCAGACCAATGACGGTTACTATCCGGCAGGGGCTGCTTCCAACAAATACAATTCCAAGGACCTTCTTGCCGGTCAGCTAACGATTCTGGCCAACATCACCGATAATCTGACTTGGCGCGTTGCGGTGGAGCACAGTGAAAACACTGGCACGCTGCGCTATCTTTTCGCCGTCAACTATCTCACCTACCCCAATGCGGATCTGACGACCGGAAATCTCGGCACCGGTGTGAGCCATGCGGCCCGCGCCAACATGTTCAACCAAGAATCGGTCACCGACAATTCGTTGAGCATTCAGGAAAACGCGGTGCGTTCCCGCCTGACTTGGAACGCTACGGACGAGTTCTCCATCACCTATCTCGCCGGCGTTTCGTCCTATTTGAACAACGGAAACTCCGCAGCGACGGGCGTCTACTGGCAGTTCGGCAAATCCCAAGAAACCCAGTCGATATCGAACGAAGTGGACTTCAACTACAACACCGACAAGATCAAAGCGGTGGTTGGGCTCTACCAGTATTGGGACAACTCCACGGGCTATGGTGGAATCCACATCGGCAACACTGTGCCGTATCCGCTGAGCACTTACGTTTCCTCACTGGTTACGCCCCTTAATAACGCGGTGGGCAGCGAGCCATCTTCTTATGGTTTGATCGATGTTGCCCAGACTGCCAAAAAGAACGGCAACCAGTCTGAAGCGATCTTCGGGCAGCTCACCTACAGTGTCCTTCCCGATCTGCGTGTGACCACTGGCATCCGTTATACCAAGGACTGGCACAATGTGGATCAGCTCCAGACCGTGTGCGCGTTCGACACGGTGGTGGTGACCTCGAGCAGTGCCTCCTGTACCGTCCCTTACGGTGCGGCCACGGAAACTTATCAGGCGACCAAATCCAGCAATGTCAGCTGGCGTCTTGGCACCGATTACGATCTCTCCGAGAACCAATTGCTCTACGCCTCGGTCTCCACGGGCTATCGCGCGGGCGGTGTCTCCGGCAATGCGCTGTTGCCGACAGAATATCTGACCTACAAGCCGGAACGGGTGGTCAACTACGAAGCGGGCTGGAAGAGCGAACTGCTCAACCGTTCGCTGGGACTTTCGGCAACCGTGTTCAACATGGAATATTCGAACATGCAGGTCAGTGCGATCGAGCATGACACGAGCGACAATCCTACCCCGGTCACAATCAACGCCGCCAAAGCGCGGATCAAGGGTGCGGAATTCGAATGGACCTGGCGCATTACCGGCGCGGATACCTTGACCGGATATGCCACCTACCTCGATGCCCGCTTCTCCTCTTTCCCGAATGCGGTCAATTCAACGGTCAATCCGGACGGTATTTATAATAGCTATGCAGTCGCGGCCTACGGTCTGGGCAAGCTCGCGACCAATGTGTCCTACGACTTCACTGGCAATCACTTGCCGAACGCGCCGGAAGAATCCTTACGTGTAGCCTATTCGCACGTTTTCGATCTTGGCGATGATGGGACCTTGACGCCCTCGTTCCAATTCTACTGGCAAGATGCATCGTACAGCGACTTCGCCAACAACACACAGGCGCTGCACAAGGCCTACACCAAATCCGACATTGTCCTGACCTATCAGGCAGCGTCGGACCGGCTGACGGTGGAAGCCTTCATCCATAATGTTGAGAACCGTGTTGTTTGGGAGGTTCTGAACACGAAGTGGGACGACACCCAGGGCACACGTATGGCTCCGCGCACCTTTGGCGTGCGCGTCGGCTATAAGCTCTACTAGAGGCGTCTGTCTCTTAGCGCCTGCAAAAAGGGCCCGGTGTGCACGCCACACCGGGCCTAATTTTTTCCCAATTCCGCGCCGCTCTCGCAGCTTCGGATGGTCGGCCGGCGATGACGGTTTGGGGTATCTCGAAGACAACAGGTTTTGGTGCGAAGAGCGCGGGGGAGGGGCTCGCCAGGAGCAGTTTCCCGGCCGCATCAGGACTCCAACTCACCCAATCCCGTCAGGTTCAAAACGCCCTTTCCGGGCAGTTCGACCCGCAGCACCAACGTGCCGCCCGCCGCCTCGACAAAGCGGCGCAGCGTTGACAGATAAAGGTCTGTCTGACGCTCGATCTTGAGGACCGATGGCTGTTTGATCCCGAGACCTTTGGCGATTTGGCTTTGGCTGCGTTCGGTGAGAAGGCGCAAGGCCTTCAGCCCTTCCACTTCGCGATGCAGTTCGGCGGCGCGTTTTTCGATCCGCGCCCGGCGGGCCTTCGGCAGACTGGCCATGATCTCTTTGCGGGTGCGGCCCATCTCAACGCTCCTTCAAACGCTTCAAGTGCTCGGTAAAACGGCTATCGGCGGTGCGAACCAGCCGTGTGTAAAATCTCTTTTGCGCCATTCCGGCCTTGTCGCTGGCGACCAGCAGGATCGCCCGCCGCACGGGATCGAACGCAAACGCCACCCGCCACACTCCGCTCGCTACCCGGAAACGAAGTTCCTTCATGTTGACATGCTTGGAACCGGCGAGCGTATCGACATGCGGACGGCCAAGCGCCGGGCCATAGGTTTCCAAGAGCGCGGTGACAGCAAGAAGTGCGTCCTGCACCGCTATAGGCAAGGCGTCGAATTCGGGATCGAACGCGTCATGGTTGGCGACGGTCCAAGGCATGAGACTATATAGCTCACAGCCTATGATGTGTCCATAGCTTATAAGCTATTATACTCGTTCGTCATTTTTCCTCTCCCCTTGTGGGAGAGGGCTGTTTGCCTTGCACTTACGAAGTGTGCGAGCACAGCGAACGCAGCGAGCACAGCGAACGCAGCGAGTGCAGTAAGTGCTAGGCAAACCGGGTGAGGGGTGCGTGCGTCAGCTTTTTGCATCTGGCGAGCCGGGCAGAAAATGGCGCTGCGGCGAAACGAAGAATGGTTCTTACTCCGACTCTATTCCCTTTTGGACCGATCTGAATGCTGCGCTAGATCCCGACTTTTCTGCCCGCGATTTGGCAATTGCGGTCTTTCAGGCCATGTGGAGGGCCTCCGGTCCAACCATCTCCAAGAGTCCTCCATAGCGTCTATGAAGTCTCGTAGCACAATCGCGGCATCTCTAACGTACCGGTATTCAGTAAGCAGATTCTTATTTCGCAGCTTTGCAGCTCTTGTATTGCCGTAAACATCGTTAGGCTGAATACCCTCTGGCAAATCAAAAATGCGCCCATAAATGAATGAGTGTAGTGGCCCGTGCACAGCATTATTCCGGCCTTCTTCAAGAGCATCAATTTGGCCGCACACCCATTTTATGTCGTCAATCGCTCGCGGATTTAGCCTTATTTCATCGGGCTCCAATTGGGAGAACACAGCCTTGAGCATTTTTCGTTTTATGCGGTCAGAATCAACCGCCTGGAAAGCGGCCTGTGTTTTTTCATTATCTGTGATCGAGGCAATTGAATTAAACAGTACACAGACAGATTCGTGAAGGTCGTTCCATGCTAGGGACAATTGACCTATGGCGAGCGCGTATGGACGATATTCGCGCGATGAAAAGCGCTCGATTTGAGGCTTTTGTTTATTTGGTCTCCTAGATTTGGTATTCTCACTCATTGGACACTCCCGACCAAGACTAATACAGCCCGATGAACCGAGTGCCGATTGAGCACGACCCTGCGCGGCGCTGCGGCTGGGTACGGAACGCCGCTCCAACAAATTCCCCGCAAGCGGGCGCTGAGTCGGGTGCAGAGCGCTACCAAGAAGTCGAGTAAGAGCGCCTAAGTCCACAGATTTTGTGAGCAGTGATTGCATACTGATAAATTTGCGCTGTAGTTTTCAATAGAGGGCTGAACACCGGTCAGCACGGGTCCCGTACACCGGGGCGGCATTGCCAACCCTAGAAGTGATCCCGGTCAGCGCGGCCTCTTCAGCCCTCGCCAGCGAGGAAGCCGCGCCGCGCTCGAAAAGGCCGGGCAGATCATCGGCGGCAACGATCTTTGGATCGCCGCCCATGCGTTTGCCGCGTCGCTGATCCTGGTCACGAACAACGAACGCGAATTCAAGCGCCTCAAACCGCTTCGGGTCGAAAACTGGGTGCGCTGATCGCGCCACCTTGAAATTTGCACCATCAGTCCTCACGTTTTCAAAGAATCTTGTTTTCGCTGGTGCATGGAAGAAGCATTCCGACTCGCAATCTCACAAACGCCGTCGCTTCTGCTCGAAGCGATGCGCCGTCCCGTGCGCCATCGGCGTTCGCGCGAGCGGTTGCCGCGCATCGGAAGCGATGGTGAATGCGGCGTGGTAAAAGCCGGGGAGGGTACCCTCCCTCCCCCACCTCCCACCTCCCAGCTCCCATAACAATTATCTTGCGCAATCCCGCCGCATCAAAGACACCGGCAAGGTTGGCTTGCCCGGCGTAGCAAAGGCGAAGCCGGGGGCGCCCTTCGGCAATCGCAATGCCGCCAAGCCGGAATCGGCCGAATTCCGCGCCTTCAAAGCCGAGGCCGACGCGCTCATCGCCCGCATGAAGGCCGCCATCGCGTACGCCGAACTGGTCATCGCCCAAAACACGCGGCCGCGCCGCCGCATCACCAGCTTCATCTATGAGCGGGACGGCGTCGTGATGCGGGTACGCGCGGTGACGCGGATCAAGGCCAAACGCCAAGCGGTTTGCCGGGGCGCCGACGGCCTTTCGCCTAACGTCTTGGCCGGGCGGCAGGATCGGCGCGAGCCGGTTGCGTCGCGCCCGCAGCCGTCGTATTCGGGGGCCGGAGCCGGCTTAGCTCAGCTGGTAGAGCACCTGATTTGTAATCAGGGGGTCACAGGTTCGAGTCCTGTAGCCGGCACCATTTATTTTCAATAGGTTAGTAAAAACGTCGAGCTACCAATTCTGCGGATAGGTAACACTGTAGGTAACGAGGCGGCCATGAGCTACACGGGTCCGATACCACTAACCCCGGAAGAGCAGACGCTTTTCGACAAGATCATCTTTCCTCCAGATGACCATGATGACTGGCTGGCAAACGCGGCCGTCGTTCCACGTCTCATGAAGCTAATGCTGACACGCGGTGCAATCCCAGAACACCGGCTCGAATACTTCAACAATCCCGAGTACCGCACCGGCCGGATGAAAGGTTCACGGCGCGACATATTTGAGCGGAATGGAACCAAGGGACTGGCAATTTTCGAGCACGCAAATTTCCTCAAATACCTTCGTTACTTCGTGCTCGGCGTGGAAATGCCTGAGAAAGTCATCGACGAGTTTCGGCATGAAGTCGAGCGCGTCTCGCCAGTGTCGGGGGGCGACATGGAAGACCTTATCCCGCTCGCGCGGCGCCTCATAAGAGGGCACCGAATTGAAATCCACGAAGCCTCGGACAATTTCTTCAAGCTATGTTTGGATTGTGGAGTTTCGCTCATTTGGGCGGCACATTTGCGCGAAGCAATCAAAAAGATGCATTGAGCCGAGTTTTAGCCCAAAACCCGCAACTCGATTCGCACGGGCACGTTACCGTCATAGACGGCCGCCGCCTGCGCAATGGCCTTTTCCGCATTGCGGAAGTTCACTTTGTCCGCCGTCGTCGGAATGACGGGATCATTCGGCGGAACGGTGCCGGGTGGATTCGTCGCTGTCTGAGCGCCAGGCCAGCCCTTCCGGCGCAATTCATCGGGCGACAACAGGATCAAGTAATTGGTCTGCGAAACGCCTGCGATCAACTGTTGCGTCGTCAGTGTCTTGACGACGCCGCGCACGGTCACGCGCACATAGCTTTGCTTGGATGTGCCGACGACGCGGATCAACTGTACCGGCTCGCCGCGAAGCCGGATTTGTCGCTCAAGTCGTGCGGCCAGCCGGTTCTTCATCGTGCGTCCAGACGTACCGCGGCGAAGGTATTGGCATAGGTGCCGGTGCTCGTGATCTTGGCGCGCATCAGCGAACCAAGCACGCCATCAACGGCGGTATCGTCGCCAAGAGCGCCATCGCTAGGTGTCAATGCCGTTGTGCGCGGCGTGAGGCCGGACAGGTTCACAACTCGCGTGGCGCTCGCCGTCGTGAAGGCGAAGCAAGCAACGTCAATCCAAGTCTGCCCGCGGTCGAGAGACACCTGCACCCAGACCTTGCATGTGGTTCCACCGCTCGTGTAACCAAATTGGCATTCGATGGTCGCGGCCTGAATGCCGGTCACGTCGATTGCCGTTTGGGCTTCCCCAGACAGGGCCGTTGTCAGGTTGCGATTTGCCAATGTGTACGAGCCGGGATTCAGCATGTCACGTAATCCTGTAGTTGCGGAACGATGCGCAAAGGCCCGCGATTTCGGGTGGTAATGCGTCGCTGAAATAGGACGCATCACTTACGTCAGAGACGCTTTCGCTGCGCACGGCCGGGTCGCGGTCGGCGCCCAAGTAGTAGGACTTCACAAGCTGTACGCACGCTTGCGCCAACGCGGGCGGCGTGGCGCGGGGAAGATCGAATCCACTCGAATAGGTGACGGCCACGACACGCGGCGGCCAATAGCACGGCCGATCATCCGAAAGGCGCGTGACGATGCCTTTCGCGAGGTCGCATTCGTAATCGGTGGGAACGAGGGTGTTGTCACCTTCGACGATGCTCGCGACTTCCGAAATGGGATAGCGGCTCAAGATCAATTCTTCGCAGAGGCGGTTGAGCCTAAATTGCTCTCGCACCGCTTCTTTCGCGAACACGCGCCGACAGTATCGGGCGATCACGTCGCTGGCGCGCGTGATGAATCCCGCAAGCGCGGCGTCGTCGGACTGATCCGTGAGGCCCAGCGCGGTTCGGGCCGTGTTCACGTCAACCAAATCGAACTTGTCGGCCGGTGTGACGATGGTCAGCATTGCGCGTCCCTATGGTTGTGCCGACCAGCGCGGCTGGATCGGCCGCCGTCGGCTCACGGTGTTTTTCGGAATGCGAGTCCCGCGACACCATCCGTGTGGTCGCAGCCCTTCGGGAAAAGCCCTGAAAAAAAACCCAGGCAGGCCAGCCTTACGCATTCGCCGCTCCCGTGTCTTTGGGGGCGCCGGTTTGTTCCTGTTGCATATTGGCCGGTGCGAAATACTCGTTACCGGCAGGATCCGTGCGGGGGTTTTGTTTCTCGAATTGGCGCAGCTCGTTCGCGTTGTAGAGGCCGATTTCCCGCGCGATGCGATAGCTTTGGAAGCGCGCCAGCATGTCGCCCCTCAAAAGCAAATCCGTGTCGAACTCCACTTCGTAAGAAGCGCGCCCGGCTTCGCTGAAAAGCGACCGCTCGATAAGTTTTTCCCAGCGCACGAGCCAAGGCTGAATCGTGTGGGCATAGAACCAGCGGCCCAATTCCGTGACATTGGAATAGCTGCCGTTGGTCAGGTCGCCCAGGACGGGAGGCGGCACGCGATAGATGCGGGCGATATTCTCGACGCCCAGGCGGCGGGATTCGAGCATCTGCGCATCTTCTGCGCTGACGCTAATCGCCTGCCATTTCAGGCCCTCTTCGAGCACCGCAATTTTCCCGGCCTTATCGGAGCCCGCATACGTCTGCTCGAATGACTTGCGGAGCCGGGTCGCGGCTTCCTCGCCAATTTCGCCCGGATGGGAAAGCACGCCGCTCAAGGCTGCGCCGTTGCGGAACATGGAAGCTGCAAAGCGTTCCGTTGCCGCTGCCGTGCCGAACGTCTCCCGGGCGCGGTGCAATCGGCTCTTGCCGACAATGCCGTCGTCGCTGCGGTCTTTGAGGTGCAGCATTTCATCGGGGAGCAATCGCCGCGTCCCGCCTTCCGGCATGGATACGTCATAGGCGACGCGGCGCGTGCCGGCGAAACGCACCACGCTTACCCAATCGGGATGGAACGGCACGAGCTGCACGGGTTGCCCGCCTGTGTCGCGGACAATCTCCGCATAGGAATTGCCCCGCAACAGACAATGCGCCGTCATCATTTCGATGAATTCGGGCGCGGTCTGATTTTCGTTCGGATCACCGGAAAAAAGGCGGGAGACCGGATGCGCTGGATCGGGGGAACGAATCCGATCTCCCGTGCGGCGGTAGCAGACGAGGGGTAGCGTCGCGACCGTTTCTGCAATGATTTGAACGCAGGCAAAGACAGCCGACAGATTTTCGGCAATATGGGGTGAGACCGGCACACCCGCGTCGGTTTCAATTCCACCCGTGCGCATCAAGTCCCAACTCGACGGCGCCGGTGCGGAGCGGGTTTCGATGCCGAGGAAATTTCGCAGCCGGGTCAGCATGTCGCCAGGAACCTTTGCAGCGCGCCGAGGCGGAAGGGATAGGCGCGCGCCAGGCTATCGAGCGCGCGGCGTGCGACGGTCGTGTCGAGATAGGCCGGGTTTGCCGTCACGGTGATTTCGTGCAAGTCCACGTCGGTCAGCGTGCGGACCATCTTCCCGCCATCCTCGCGCCAAGCGTCGCCGCCCTTCGGAACGGTGAAAGCGAACGAGGCGCCGCGAATATCGCCGCGTTCGACGCTGACAAGCAGGTCGCGCGCGGTCGTTGTGTCCGGCACTTGAATATCGAATGCGAGGCCGCGCGAGTCTTGCGACAGGTACAGCGTCCCTGCGGAGCGCCGTCCGAGCACGAGTTGCGGCATGTGATGCACGAGCGCCAACGGGTCGCGGTCGGATGCCAGGGTGCGCGTGAATGCCCCAGCCCGGACGATTTCAGTAAAGCCGCCCAAGTCCTGAGACGGCTTATCGAACACCGCAGCATAGCCCACGAGCCGGGGCGTCTTACCGCCCGCGGCCCGTAGCTCAATCGTAGCGCGACGTTCGATCACGTCCACGGCACATCTCCGATTAGACGGTGATGTCCGATTGGAAGACGAAGCTCGTTGCGTGCCGCACGGCAACGTCAACGTCTTTCATCGCCCGAATCAGAATGCGGCCCTTCAGATAGGCCGTGCTCTCGAATGGGTTGGCCAAAATATCGAGGCCGCCGGCCCACGAGGCGATCAATAGATTCGCCCAATTGCCGAAGATGATCGTGCCCGCGACAGGCCCGGTCGGATTCCCGGCGAGGGCCGTGGTCGTGTAAGCGGGATAGCCGGCGAGGGCGTTCGGCCCTTCCATAATCATCCGGCTATCGGTCGAAGCGGCGATCAAGGTTGACCGCAGTTTCTTCGCGACAAACGGATTCATCGCCCACCCGAGCGAACCGTCGAGGGCGTTCGCCGCGTCCACAAGGGACGGATAGGCGAGCACTTCCTCGTATGTCAGCGCCACGCCGCCGCCGCCAGCGGTAGCGCCCGCCGCGGTGATACCGATAGGGGTGTTGCCGGTGCCGGGTCCGACCATCGCTTGCGCGTCGATTGCTTGCGCGATTGTCGCCGCCAAATCATTGCGCACGATTTGCTCGATTGAGGGCGAACTGTTGAGCATGGTCCGGCGCGAATAGCTCGTGACGCTGCCGACCGTCTTCGGCGTGAGATTCACGTCGTCAACCGTCAAATCGGTTTCCGAAAGCGAGCCATCTTCCTGAAGCCACTGTGCGGTTCCCGATCCGGTTTGGCGCGGGATGTCGATAGGCGTTCCGACCAAGCCGTCGAGATACGTCGCGCCCAAGCGCGCGCAAACCAGCTTGCTGCGCAGCAAGTCGATGAACAAGTCGGCACGGTGCGGGTTCGGGATAAGATCGGCCGCAGTCGAGCCGACCAACAGCGTGCGCTTATCGACGTGGAAATATTGGTCCGGGACGGCGAAGCCCTCGAACTGCTTGCCGGATCGGCGCGCAACTTCCGTCGAAATTTCGCGCTCGAACCCGATGTCAACATTGCCGCCTTCGTGTGTCGGCAACGTCGAACGGATGCACTTGACGACGCTGAAGTCGCGGGCGCGTTCCTCGAATTGGCCGTCACCAATATGGCCGTGAACGATTGCGGGCGCGCTGCGCTCGGCTTCCGCCAAGGTCTGAGCACGGGCAATCTTCTTGTCGAAGTCTGCGATTTTGGATTTCAGGCCGCTGAATTTCGCATCTTCGTCAGCGGTGAGGTCGCGCTTTTCGGTTTCGGCGGTGTCCGCCAGGGCGCGCATTTCCGCGACGGCAGCGGCGCGGGATTCCTGCAACTCATGCAGCTTCGGCATGGAACGAAACTCCTTCGGGCGGCTTTCGCCGCGCTGGGCCGGACCGTCGTCACGACGGGCCATCGGGTAGGTCAGCATTATTGCCGATTCGGCAGTCAGAAATCAAGCCCTTGTGTCATGTCAAGTCCTAAACCGCTATTAGGCCGCGAGTGAGGTAGATGCTCGGCTTCCTCGCGGGTGTCCGGCTGGCGAGGCCGATTGCCATCGCCGCCGCGACCAAGCCGTCGATTCGGCCCGTGCTCTTGTCCTTCACGAGCTTGCGGGAGCCGGCCGGGTCGCTGATCGTGACGGCGTTGGCGACGCACATGGTCAGAACGGCATGGCCGGGGTGACGAAGCTGTCGCTGTAGAACCAGGGTTTCGATTGCATCAACTGCAGGCCCCATATCGCGCCAGCCTTGGCCGTGTTCGATTAGGTTCAGCCGGATTCCCTCTTCGACAAGCAGGCGCTTCACTTCGTCCATGCGCCAGCGGTCGAAGGCGCAAGCCTCAACGTCGAAGTCGGACACGATTTGGCCCATGCGATGAACCACGAAGCTCTTGTCGATCGCGCGGCCCGGCGTCGTCTCGATTAATCCCTGCCGCGCCCATAGTTGATAGGGTGTGTGGTCCCGGCGCTCGGCTTCCTCGAGCGTGTCGTGCGGTGCCCAGAACCAGGCCAAGAGGTCGTGTGTCTCAGGAAAATAGGCGGCAAGCGCGGTCAAATCGGTGGTGCTCGATAGGTCCAATCCGAGGATGCAGCGCTTGCCGTGCAGTGCCGTCACGTCGATTTCAGCGCGGCACGCCTCCCAATCGATCCGATTGAGGAAGCGGGTTTCGGCGTCAATCGGTTGGTTCAAATACAATAGCCGGAAAGTCGGCTCGCGCGCCGGCAGACGCTTCGCCTGTTCGGCCGCGACGCGCATTTCGTCCAGGCTGCGGAAGTCGCCAAGGGCCGGATTGCAGGCAAACCATACCGCTTCGTCCCACGGGTCAGCGTCGTCGGGCGCCGCATAGATCACGGGCAGGAATGCCGGGTCTTCAATGTCACCCGACAAGATGCGCTCGCCATATGCGACAAGCTCGCTCAATACGTGGTTCGGGTCCGGGCTTTTCGTGCTGATTACCACGAGCAACGGTTCGGCACGGGCCGCGCCGCCCGTCGTCAGGGCGTCGTACAAGTCGCGGTTCGGCCATTGCGCCAGCTCATCCATGACGGCAAACGACACGTTGAGGCCGTGCGCCTTGCGCGCATCGGACGAAAGCGCCTCGTAAATCGAGCCGGTTTCCACGTCCTCAAGGGTCTTGTTGTGCTCACGAATGATGATGCGTTCGGACAGCGCTTCGTCGGCGCGGACATAGGCGATCATCTCACGGAAGATCAAAGCCGCCTGTTTCCGGTCGCTCGCAGCGCTGAAAACCTGCCCGCGGGACTCGGCTTCCGGGCCGCAGAGGTGGGCGAGGGCGAGCGCGGCGGCGATTTGTGTCTTGCCATTCTTTCGCGGAACGGTGAGCAACACTTGCCGCTTGATACGCCGGCCGCTTTCGTCAACGGCGTAGATCGCCTCGATGATAGCTTTCTGCCAGTCCCGCAGGCGGAACGGCTGCCCGGCGAAGATGCCCGACGTGATCTTAAGGGACTCGATGAAAGCGATGACGCGCTGCGCCCGCGTGAGGCCCTTGCGCTGCCATGCCGGGCGCGCCCGCCGTTTCTTCTTGCCGTCCGCCGCTTTCTTGACGGGCTTGGCGCCGATGCCTCTCAGGCCCATGACGAAAAAAATCCCAAACTAAGTGTGTTCCTATGCCCCCATGCGGTCCAATTTCCCCCGGCCGTAGCGACTGAACGCCCATGGCATTGATTGTGCTTGCTTTTCACGATTGCGCCTTGAACCAAGCATGAGACGGGTCGATTGGCAAACCGTTCGCATCGCATCCCTTGACCACGAGCTTGCCGCCGTTGGCGCGCTCGCCATTGGCCCGCTCTTTGATGCTGTTGTCATGGGCGCGGCAGAGATGGCGCAGGTTCGCCAGCGTATCAGCGCCGCCATTGCGACGGCTCAGGACGTGGTCGACCACTTTGCCCTGCGCAGTGCAGCCCAATACCTCGCAGCGCCCGCGGGAGCGACGATGCACGGCGGCACAGAGGGCGCGCCAGAGCTTTGTCTTATAAAACGGATCACCGGGCACGTTCAGACTCCGTTTGCGGTTGAGGCGTCCTCGCTTCGCTCGGTCGAAGAAAAAGAGCTGCGGTGTGTTGGTGCGTTGTGCGGGTGCGGGCCCGCCGCTCCCTTTGGGCGCGGGCCGCGCACGCTGACGCCATACCCCCTGGAACTACTGGTGTACCTGTGGTGATACCGTCAGAACGGGTGACGGGTTTCGTAGCGATACCGTAGAGGGGGGTATTGATGATGCCCTGTATCATGTCGAAACCCGTACAGTATCGTGTCGAAACCCGTTCGGGTTTCCTGGTGATACCGCGTTCTGATTTTCGTCTTGCCATCGTGCGAAGTCCTTTGTTGCCATTTCCCCCGTCACGTCGTCTGCAAATTCGGTGAGCCGCCATTCCGTGGCGTGTCGGAGCTTGTGGTCGAAAGAGCCGCGCCTCACTTCGATGATGAACCCGCGTTCCTGAAGTCTCTTGAAGGCACGACAGGCCGTCATTTTGCTGACGTGCAGCGCATCGCTGATTTCGCGGACACTGCATGGGATGCGCCCGTTATTGCTGCCCGGCCCCGCGTATCGGGCCGATAGCTCGATGTATGCGCATCTCGAAACCGCATCGAGCGAGCGCCAGGCCGGTGTGCGCATCATCCAGTGGTGAAGCGCAACATACCGATCCTTGCCCATGCTGCGGCCGGTCCGATCCACCCGGCGTCCGCGCATCGGTTAGCCCTCGCATTCACGACAAGGAAACATCCGCACCGCAAGGGCCGCGATTGCTGCCGATTGTGTGTTGAACAGCCCTAACCGGGTGCCGCCTGCCGTGGTGGCGTCGTAGCCGTTGTGGCGCGGGGTCACGAAGCCGACGAAGCGGTCAAGGTGATACACGGCCTCAGGTGCCAGCGGTTCGCGGCGGATCATTGCGCGGCCTCGCCGTCACGGGCAGCGGTGTCGACGCGAGCCGTCCCCCTGGTGGCCTCCCACGCCTCCAGATCGCCCAGCCGCCAGAAACGGCGGTTGTTAATTCGAATCGGCGCGGGAAATCCAAGAGCCTTGTCACGGGACCACCGCCAAAGGCTCATGTCGCTTACGCCGAAGCGGGCGCGCACGGCGGCAGCGGGGAGGTACGATTGTTGGTCCATTGCGCGTTCCTTCAAGTTATTTCGCGCTAGTGATAGGACCGTCGCCAAGGCGTAGCGCCGCAAAATGCGATGCAGAGTGCGGGCTTATTTCATGTGTTAGATCAAAGCTCTACCTAATCGGCATGGCCTCTTCGCGTCTCTTTTTCGGAAGGCGCATGTACCGATCAACATCGGCATAAGTGATGCCCAACTTCTCCCTCTCGCACCATTCTCGGATCAACGCAGTTCGCAATGTTTTGTCGCGCTGGCGACCGCGCGCCAACATTTCCGACCGTACCCACTCGACGCACCTGCGCTCAACGAGATAGCGAGGGCCGCACTGGGCAAGATAAGCCAGTTCGGCCGCACTATATTGGCGTCTTTTACGCCGCTTCAGCTTCGTCTTGCCTGCTACTACATCTGCAAGAAACTCTCGTACAAAAGGAGGAATTTCGCAATCCGCAAGCAATAGTGGCACGAGCCGATGGCCGTCTCCATCTCGCGCCAACCTGATCGCATTTTCCCAAGTTAGGCGCCTGATATCCGAAAGCTTCATTGCCGTCCCCGCGACATCGGCAGCACGTCAGCGCTCTTTTGAGGGTCGCCAAGATGCAGAACGTGTTCCCCCCAAGCTGTCAGAGCAGCCCGCGCCTCGGCTTCAAAGTCGTAGCGCTGATAAATTCCAACCACGCCCGCACGGCTTCCTGAAACGTGCCCCAGCACGGCCTCGACGGCCTCCAGGCGCACACCGAGCCGCTGCAACCCAGTCGCCACGGTGCGCCTCAGGTCGTGTATGCGCCAATCCGAAACGCCAGACAGTTTGTCCAAATTTGCCTTGGCGCGGGACCATCCTGATACGGCGGTTTGCCCCGTTGTCGAAAAGACAAAATCGCAACCCTTGATCCGCGGAAGTGTCTTAAGAATTTCCAACGCCAGAGGCGTCAGGGCAATTTCGTGAGCCTCGCCATTTTTCGTCCGGCTGCCAGATAGTGAGATTCCGGTTTCGCCGATTTCTTGCCAGCGCAATTCGGCGATTTCGTCGCGGCGAGCTCCGGTCAGTATAAGCAAACGGATGATAGGGCCGAACGGGTAGCCAGTTTTTTGGGCTGCACGCCAGACGGCAAGCAACTCCTTGTACGGCTCCTTGCACGGCTCTTTTTCGATCAACACGCGCTTACGGCTCACTTCCGTGCCGGGCTTTGGAATGTTTGCCACCGGGTTTGTTTCGACGATTCCTCGCCCAGCGGCCCATTTGAACAGCCGGTGGATGTAAGACAGCGTGCGCCGCGCCTGTACGGGTGATCCGCGTTCAACGATTGCATCCAGAACATCTAGAACATCGCGGCGACCAATGTCCTTCGTCTGGCGATGTCCCCATGCCGGAAGCAATTCCTTGTTGACTGTGCGTGCGACCTCAGCACGGGTCCGGTTTTCGGCTTGATCCTTGGCAAGCCATTCCAGCACAACGTCGGCGAACAAGCCGGACGGCGCATTCTGTTTCGTGACGTTCGGGTCGCGGCCAACTTCAATGTCGGCGCGCGCCTGACGCCACACAGTCCGCGCTTCAGCAAGCGACATCGCCGGATACGTTCCGAGCGTCGCGCGGCGCTGTTTCTCGCCGATGCGGTAGAAAAGCGTCCATGCCCTTTTGCCGCCATACGAAATGCGCAGCGCCAATCCGGGGAACCCGCGGTCAAAATGATCAACCTGACCCTTTGCCGGTGGCTTCAGGCGGGTTACAACGGCGTCGGTAAGGGCACGTTTCATAAATCAGGCGCTCCCTTAGGTAACAATAGGTAACACGAGGGTGCGTTTGGCCCTGTTACCTAATGGGAGGAAATGCTATGCCTATTCGGCAGTTTTTCAAGGGTTACTGAGACTTTTTGATGCGTGGTGTTTTGATTTGTTTTGGGTTGAAATGCCACGGCTTTTGATTTGTAATCAGGGGGTCACAGGTTCGAGTCCTGTAGCCGGCACCAGCCTTCGCTCGCGGAGCGAGAGAAGGCTGTCGCGCCGTAGCCAGTTCGGCGAAGGCGGACCGGTTGCCGCGAGCTACGGCTCGGCGAGCCACCCTTCACGCGCCGCGGCGAAGCCCGTAGGGCGAAGCCGGGCTGCTTGGGACCGCGCAGCTACGCCTTGGCAAGCCACCCTTTGTTCGCAGCAGCGCGGGACGACGCCTCGTCGCGCCCTTCACAATTTGACCGCTGGCGGAGCGAGGGGTAAGGACCCTCCTGTCGCCCCACAAAAAGCACCTAGGCATGACCCGTTATCTGATCACCAGCGCACTTCCTTATATCAATGGTGTCAAGCACTTGGGAAATTTGGTGGGCTCAATGCTCCCGGCCGATTTGTATTCCCGTTATCGCCGGGCCAAGGGCGACGAGACCTTGTTCATCTGCGCCACCGACGAGCACGGCACTCCGGCCGAGCTGGCGGCGCTGGAGGCTGGTCAGGATGTCGCGACCTATTGCGCCGAGCAGCACGCTATCCAGAAGACCTTGGGCGAGGGCTTCGGCCTGTCGTGGGACTATTTCGGCCGCTCCTCCAGCCCGCAAAACGCGGCGCTGACCCAGCATCTGGCGCGGGTCTTGTGGCAGAATGGCCATCTCGAAGTGCGCACCACCAAGCAGGTCTATTCCCACGCCGAGAAGCGCTTTTTGCCCGACCGCTATGTGATCGGCACCTGTCCGCATTGCGGCTATGACCGCGCCCGCGGCGACCAGTGCGAGAACTGCACTCGGGTGCTCGATCCGACCGATCTCATCAATCCGCGCTCGGCGCTTTCCGGTTCGCCCGAAATCGAAATCCGTGACAGCGCGCATTTGTTCCTCAAGCAATCCAACTTCGTCGAGCAGTTGCGGACATGGATCGACAGCCACGAACATGATTGGCCGGATTTGGTGCTCTCCATCGCCCGCAAGTGGCTGGACGAGGGCCTCAACGACCGCGGCATCACCCGCGACCTCGAATGGGGCATCCCGGTGCCGGAAGACATCGGCGACGGCCAGCTCAAGGGTAAGGTGTTTTACGTCTGGTTCGATGCGCCGATCGAATACATCGGAGCCACCAAGGAACTGACGGATTCAAAAGGCCTGCCCGATGCGGAATGGCAAAAGTGGTGGCGACCCGAGAATGCCAAAGACGTCACCTATCTTGAGTTCATGGCCAAGGACAACGTGCCGTTCCACACGGTGGGTTTCCCCATCACCATCATGGGCTCGGGCGAGAACTGGAAGCTGGTCGACCGCATCAAGGGCTTCAACTGGCTGACCTATTACGGCGGCAAGTTCTCCACCTCACAGAAGCGTGGCGTCTTCATGAACACCGCGCTCGATTTGCTACCGGCCGATTACTGGCGCTGGTGGCTGATGGCCAATGCGCCGGAAAGCGCCGACAGCTCCTTCACCTGGGAGCACTTCGCGGCGGTAGTGAACAAGGACCTCGCCGACGTGCTCGGCAACTTCGTCAATCGCGTCACCAAATTCACGGTCTCGCGTTTCGATGGCAAAGTGCCGGGCGAGGGTGAATACGGCGACGAAGAAAAAGCGCTGATCGCCGATCTCGACAAGCGTGTGGCACAGTACGCGGCCTATCTCGAAGACATCGAATACCGCAAGGCGCTGGCGGAACTGCGCGCCATCTGGGTGGCGGGTAATGAGTACCTCACCAAAGCGGCGCCGTGGACGCATGTGAAGACCGATCGCGTCAAGGCGGCGGTGGGTGTGCGCATGGGGCTCAATCTGGTGCATCTGTTCGGGCATCTGTCGTGGCCGGTGATCCCGGCCGCAGCGAAGAAAATCCACGAAGCCATTCAATCAGCACCGGAGATCATTCCGTGGCCGGATCAACCGATGGCCGCGTTCCTCGATCAACTCGAAGCCGGGCAAGCCGTCACGCCGCCGGATATGCTGTTCGCCAAGATCACTGACGAGCAGCTTGCGGAGTGGAAAACGCGCTTCGGCGGTGAAGGCTAATTCTGATCGGGTTCGAGAAGTTCCCAACCCTCGCGGGTCAGCGCTTCCATCGGTTTGAAGCGGGACTTGTAGGCCATCTTCTTGGAACCGCGCACCCAATAGCCGAGATAGACGTGCGGCAAGCCGCCGGCGCGCGTGGCGTGAATGTGATCCAGGATCATGTAGGTCCCTAGGCTGCGGGCATCTTCGCCGGGATGGAAGAAGCTATAGACCATCGACAGCCCGTCGCGCAGCTCGTCGGTGAGGGCACAGGCAATGAGGCGGCCGCGTTCACTGCCGTCCGGTTGGCGGTATTCGACGATGTGGGTCGAGACCGGGGTCTCCTCCACCATCGCGACGTAATCGAATAGGCCCATGTCCGACATGCCGCCGCCCGAGTGGCGGGCGTCGAGATAGGTCCGCAGCAGCGCAAACTGCTCGCGGGTGGCTTCGGGCGGAACGATGGTGCGCACGAGGTCGCGATTGCGTCTATCGATACGCTTCAAATTGCGCGAGGAATCGAACGCATCGACCACGATGCGAACGGAAACACACGCCGAACAGCCATCGCAGGCCGGACGATAGGCGATGGTCTGGCTGCGGCGGAAACCGGAATGGGTGAGCGCTTCGTTGAGCGGCTGCGCCAGCGTGCCGGTCAGGCGCGCGAACACTTTGCGCTCCGTGTGTTCCGGAAGATAAGGGCAGGGTCCCCCTGGAGTCAGGAAGAACTGTGGAACCCGTGCGGTTTTTTGATCTGTCAAGGAATGTTGCCCGGCCAAGCGAAAAACAACTATGGCAAAAAACGAGCCGTTAACGCCAGCCTTGTGGACAGAATTTGTAATTAGAGTTGATGCCCTAGCGGAGCCGGCGGGGCTTCGCGCATCAGCGTGATTGACAGGCGGCGGTTGGCCGAAGCATTGGGGTCTTCCGGCAAAAGCGGCTCCGAGCCTGCCTTTCCGGCAACTTCGTAAACGCGGTCGGAGGCCAATCCTGCCGCTGCCAAGATGGCGCGGCCGGCATTGGCACGCTGCGCCGACAGCTCCCAATTCGTCATGCCGTTCGGGCCGACAAAGGCCTTGCCTTCGGTGTGACCGGCGATCGAGACGCGATTGGGCAGGCGGTCGATCACCTTGGCAATCGTCGCGAGCAGCGTGCGGGTGTAGGGCATCGGCGCCGCCGTGCCTTGCTGGAACATCGGCCGGCCGTCCTGATCGACGAGCTGGATGCGCATGCCGTCGGGCGTCTGGTCAACCACCACCTGCTTGGACAGCGCCGAAATGTCGGGGTTGTCGGCGATGGCCTGGTGAATGGCTTCGGCAGCGTGGGCGAACTCGCCGTTCTGCATCGAGGTTGCGGTGTTCTGGCCTTCTCTGGAGTCCGCGGCGGAGCCCTGGGTCGACGTCGCACCGCCCTGGCTGGCGCCATTCTGCATGGACTGCTCAGCGGTATTTTTCGATGACGGCGAGTTCTTCTGGAACACTGAGGCGGCGCCGCCGGCGCGAGCGCCTTCTTGGCCCATCACCTTGCCGCCGAGCACGCCGCCCGAACCCGAAATCTGCTGAGAGATCGACTGGGGCGCGAAATAGTCGGCAATGCCGCGCTTTTGCTCCGGTGTGGTGGTATTGATCAGCCACATCAAGAGGAAAAAGGCCATCATCGCGGTCACAAAATCCGCATAGGCTACTTTCCAGGCGCCACCGTGATGGGCATGGTCGGCCTTCTTGATCCGCTTGATGACAATCGGCTGGTCCGACAAGTCTATACCCTTCTGGTATTCGGCTTGAGGCTTATCCCCACCTCGCCTAACCTTGGTACACAATGCCTGATCTGACTTAACCGATTATTTAATCTGGGATCCTGATGACCTTCGATAGGCGCGAATTTCGCAATGCCCTGGGCCGTTTTCCGACTGGCATCGTCGTGGTGACGGCGGGCGAAGGCCGCGATTTGCGCGGTATTACCGTGAATTCCTTCACCTCTGTCGCGCTCGATCCACCGCTGATCCTGTGGTGCATCGCCAAATCCTCGCGCCGCTACGATCTGTTTACCAACGCAACCGAATTCACCGTCAGCGTGCTGAGCGAAAACGAACGCGCCGCGGCCGAGACGATTGCGACGGCGGGCGAGGGCAAACTCGCCGGCGTTGCCTGCGAAGCGTCTGAGACTGGACCTGCCGCGATCGCTGGGGCCGTGGCGGTGTTCGAATGCACCCGCGAGGCGCTGCACGACGGTGGCGATCACATGATCATCGTCGGACGGGTTCACCACTTTCGCCAGCGCGATGGCGCGCCACTGACATTTTTCCGGGGGACGTATCACAAAGTCGCCAATTAAATACGCCGAAAGCGGATTTGTTTGCACAAGCCCGCTTTCGTGGGGTACGCCCCGGAAGTCAGGGCGCCAGCAGACACCGCACGCAAGCGGCGAAGGACTGGCACATTCTGCTTCGGCAACAGGCATCGAACGCACGCGAGCTGAGGCATCCAAACCCTGTATGAGCTTTCGCGTTTGTCTCGGATCCGGACGCACGCGTTGCGCCCTTCGCCGCTCATATTCCGGCAATCCTCGTTCCAACATCACGCGACAGATGTGGAAAACGGAAGAAGAACATTCAAGGGGGTGCGGCAATCGCTGCGCTGTTGGAAGACACTTGCAAACGCAACATTACCGGCGGCGGGGAAGTCCAATGCGTGCCGGGATGAAGTTGCGGACGAGTCTCAGTCCGGTCGCTTCGGTTACGACGCCACGGCGCGCCGATCTGAGATATGGAAATGGTGCGTCCGCGTCCGTTTCAGCGATGGACTGGCACGACGAGTCGGGACAATCTCCCCCGCAACAATATTAAGGGAGAGGAAAATGTCCCCGTTCCGTGCGGTTGCCTTTGTGGTGCTGCTGGCGTTGCCGGCACAGGGCGAGACCCTGCTTAATCCGGTGTTCCAGGATCATGCGGTACTGCAGCGCGATCAGCCCATCCGGTTGTGGGGCACGGCAATGCCGGGTGCATCCATCAAGGTTTCGCTTGGCAGCGCTTCGGCGAACACGACGGCGGGCGCTATCGGGCAGTGGCGGGTCGAACTTCCGGCCCTAACCGCTGGCGGTCCGTACACGGTAACAGTGACAAGCAGCAGCGGCGGCGCGCAAACCCTCGCCGACGTCCTGGTCGGCGACGTCTATCTCTGCTCCGGTCAATCCAACATGGCCTTTCCGGTTTTGGGCGCAATCGATGCCGGTCCTGACATCCAGGTCGCGGCCAACAATTCCATCCGGCTGATGACGGTTGCCAATGTCGCTAAGCCAGAGCCGCACGCCGCGCTGTCGACTCCGGTCGTCTGGGCGGCAGCATCGCCGAAGACCGTGGCGAACTTCTCGGCCGCTTGCTATTTCTTCGCGCGCTCCTTGCAAAAGTCCGTACACGTCCCATTTGGGCTGATCGCGGCACCGTGGTCGGGCGCCAACATCACCAGCTTCATGAGTGCTGAAGCGCTGCGGAAGATGGGCGGCAACGATCAAAAGCTCGACGCGCTGAAAATCTATGCGGGCGATCCGGCCGCGGGCATTGCGCACTGGGGCGAGGTCGTGGAAGCGTTCTGGCGTCAGCATCACAAGGCGCTGTGGACCGATCCCGCCGCGAGCGCGGGATGGGCGGAGGCGCCGAAAGGCCTCGGCATCTGGACGGAATGGGGCGTTCCTCAACTCGCGCATTATGCCGGTGCGGTGTGGTTCCGTACCTCGGTCACGCTGACGGCGGCAGAGGCGGCGAAAGCGGCGGAACTAGCGCTCGGCACCATCACCGAAGAGGACCAGACCTGGGTCAACGGACACTTCGTTTCTTCCACCTGGGGGTACGGTCAGGATCGCAAATACCCGCTGCCGGCGGGCATGCTGCACGAAGGTAAGAACGACATTCTCATCAACGACTATTGCGGCTGGCGCGGCTGCGGGCTGTTTGGACCGGCAGAAGCACGCGCGATCCGTTTTGCCGACGGCAGCGCGGTGCCTCTCGACGGCACATGGCGTTACGAGCTTGAGGCATTGACGCCGCCGCGTGTGCCATGGGCGGCAACAAGTGGTCTGACCGTTGCCTATAACGGCATGATCGCGCCGCTGGCACCTTACGGCCTCAAGGGCGTGCTATGGTATCAAGGCGAAAGCAATACCGGTGCGGCGGAAGCCTATCGCGGCCTCATGAAAACGTGGATGGCCGATTGGCGCGGCGCGTTCGAGGCGCCCAAGCTGCCGTTCCTGATCGTGCAATTGCCCGATTACGGTGTGCCGCCGTTGGCGCCGGAAAATTCGGACTGGGCCGCTTTGCGCGAATCCCAGCGGCTGGCGGTGAACGACGATCCCAATGCGGCGCTGACGGTGACGATCGATATCGGCGATCACATGGGCCTGCATCCCGGCAACAAACAGGAAGTGGGGCGGCGTCTGGCGCTGGCGGCCGCGCAGCTGATCTATGGCGACAAATTGCAAAAAACGGGACCGCAGCCGCTGGGCGCGGTGCTGACGGGCAATGTGGTGGCGATCACTTTCGGCGGCATCAACGGCAAACTCGCGGCGGTGAACGCGCTTCAACCGATCGGGTTCGAGTTGTGCGCCGACAAATGCCGGTTCGTTGCCGCAACGATTCAAGGTGACACGGTGCGCCTAAGTGTGCCGAAGGGGCTCAAGGCCACACGGGTGCGTTATTGCTGGGGCGATGGTCCGGTTTGTACGCTGTACGACACATCGCGCTTGCCGGCGGTTCCGTTCGAACTGGCAGTGATGCCGCGTTAATTCGCAGCCTGTTTGGCCATGCGTTCGAGAGTGCCGCGGATGTCGGTGTCGGGCGGAGCTGTGGCGCCTTTACTCTGGTTGCGCAGCTCATCGAGGCTGTAATCCATGCGGGCGTCGTAGGTGCGATCGATCTGATTGCGCAGGGTTTGTTCGGCATCGTACCAGACGCGTTTGTCGGCGCTGTCGGGGCAGGTTGTCAGTTCGGCTGCATCGGTCGCGCCCCAGCGCCGTTCAGGACAGTGATAGGGATCGAACGACATTGCGAACAGGCGGGCGCGGGCCTCATCGAAGCTCATCGCCAAGGTGTTGCCATCGCTGCGGCGGTAATGGATGGTGCAGGCGCTGGCGGCGCGCGTATAGGCCTTCATGAGATCGCCCGGCAGGTCGTCGCCCGTATAAGAAAGATGTTTGCGGTCGCCCTTGCGGTCGAGTTCGATGAAGCGTTGCGCGGTGTCACGAAGGTACTTGAACGCGGTTTTCAGGCGGGCATCGCGCGACGGGGTGGAAAACATCTCCCAATCTCCGTCCGTACCGTAAATGTTATGGGGCAGGCGGACGGGATGGGCACGGCCGGCCAACGGGCGGCTGAGATCGACGGCGGCGGCGCGGTAGTGCAGGTCGTTGCACAGCGATTCCGTCATTTCGGCAACTTCGCGGACAGGATGGAAGACGAGGGTCCCGCCGGCCAACCGCGCTCGCACGAAATCGTAGAAGTCGAGCGTCTCGCCGTTCAGCGCGAACTTACCGCTGGCCCAATCGGCATCGGCCGGGCGTTTGCCGGTGCCGTAAAACTGTTCCGTTGAAAAGTCGGGGATGTCCTTGTTCTGGGCCATTTCGATGTGACCGCCGCGCAAACTTCCGTCGGCCGCGCGCATCGCGCCGATGAGCCGGAGTGGCCGCCAGTTCTTGAACCCGGCTCCTTGGCTAGGGCGCATGCGGGCGAAGCGCACATCGAATGTCATCTGGGTGAGGGAAAAATCGGTGTGTGCATCAAAGGTGTGCACCCGCCCATCGGGATCGACCCGGAAGACAATGGCGACGTGACCGGCCGGATCATAGACGATGGTGCCGGGACGGATCGCGCCGGGCGCAATCGCGGGGGAATAAAGATCAGGCGGCAAAGGACCGTCGATGTCGGGATGAATGCGATAGGTCGCCGAAGAGACCGCGGCGCGCAGGTGCGCGATGACGTCCATGGCATTGCGGCCGGTCAAGCTGTCGGCGCGCTCCGATACCTTGTTGCCGGCGCGGGAGGTGCGGATGTCGTCCGCGGAACCGTCATGCGGGGTTACCGCCGCCGTATAGGAAAAGGGCAGGCCGCGTTTCCAGGCAAAGTAGAACCTGAGCACATAGGGAAGGTCGGCGCAGTCGGATTCGAATTTGCGCCCCGGTGGATCGCTTGCGGCATAGGGATTGGCGTTCGAATGCAGGCAGGCGTTCAAGGTCGCGCAATCGGATTCGCCGATCGCTGCGATGAACCTGGCAAAGTCGCGTTCATCCGCCTCCGACCAACGGTCGCTGCGAACGATATATGTCAAGTTTGGCGAGTCGTGCGCTACAGCAACGGCCGCAAACACCAGGAATGAGAACATTCCGGCGACAAACGCCCATACTCCCCCCGTGCGTTTGCGTATCAACATGCGTCTAATGCTAGCGCGCGATTGCCATAGATCAAAGGCTTGCCGCGTTTCTTAGAACGCCAGTGTAACAGCGAAGCCACGCGTTCCGACGGGCAAGGCGCTGTCACATTACCTTCACGGTAACGTCACTTCCGTGTCGCGGGCGGCTGTAATTGCTCCGCTGGGCAAAAAGACCGCCCGGCGGAACGACGCCGGCTCTTTACCCTGGGATGAACAAGAGAGGTATTTATGACGGGGAAGTCAGCCTTAATGGCAGGCGTTGCCGCGGTAGCGCTCGTTGCGAGCATGCAAGCCGGTTACGCCGCGAAGAAAGCGTCCGATGCCACGTCCGCTCCGGCGGCAGCGGTGGTGCCGGCTGGTCCAACCACGAGCGAACTCGCCGCGCGCATCCAAGCGCTGGAAGATGCGCTCCAGGCCGATGAATCCAAGGCGCAGGGGGATCACACCCGCCTGTCGACGCTGGAGCAGAATTTCAACTATGCCACCTGGTCGTTCGACAACGGTCGTCCCACGATCAAGAGCGGTGACGGCCGCTTCAGCATGATCTTCCGCGTCCGCTTCCAGAACGACTTGGCGATGTTCATGCAGGACGACCCGACGACGCTGCCGTCGAGCGCCAAGAAGGATTTGGCGTCGGGCAGTGTGGTGCGCCGCGCCCATCTCGGTGTGCAGGGTTTTGCTTTCAAGGATTTCTGGTACGAATTCCGCTATAATCTGGGCGGCACCGACGTCGAAACCGCTGGTTTGTCGCTGGCCCGCGTCTCCTATGTCGGCATTCCCGGCGTGCGCGTCAATGTCGGCATCATTGAGCCCGCATTCATGCTCGAAGGCACGACGTCCTCGTCGCAGTTGATGTGGATGGAACGTCCGGAAATTGACAACATCGCCGCCGATTCTTTCGGTGCTGGCGATGCCCGTCGCGGCATCGAATTCGTCTATCAGACCGCCGGCCTCTTCAAGCCGGACGACAATCTGGTGTTTATGGCTGCCTATACCGGCGGTACGACGGCTTCCAACACCGGTCATACGCTTGGTACCGACGAATCCACCCAGGCTCTCGGCCGCTTGTCATATCGGCTCTGGAATGACGGTCCGAACAATCTCGTGTTTGGCTCCAGCTATGCCTACGCCTTTAATCAGCGCGGCATGACCTTCCAGGATCGTCCGCAGATTCGCGTCAGCGGCGAGCGTCTCGTCAGCTCGGCGGTCTCGACTGCGAAGGAAGGACTGATGTACGCCTTCGATGCCAGCGCCAATTTCGAGAACTTCTGGATCGGTGGCGAATGGGCGAATTTCACTGCCATCGTTCCGGGCACTACCGCGGCCCAGTACAATCCGAATTTCTCGGGCTGGTAC
Organism: Alphaproteobacteria bacterium UBA1301; assembly: GCA_002307725.1. Lineage (GTDB taxonomy): Bacteria > Pseudomonadota > Alphaproteobacteria > Micropepsales > Micropepsaceae > Rhizomicrobium. The sequence continues at coordinate 666,498 of DBUB01000010.1, forward strand.
GTAGAAGGTTCGTGGATACTGACCGGCGAAACCAAGGGCTACACTGTCACCGCGCAAAACAACGAAATCGGCGGTTGGACGGGCCCCAAGGTCGCCAATCCGTTCTCGCTTGATGGTGAATCGTGGGGCGCCTGGGAATGGGTTATCCGCTATAGCGACACCAATCTCACCGATCTGGCTGGCGGCACCAAGTATAATGGCGGCGACGAGAAGATTCTCAACACCGGCATCAACTGGTACCTGAACAATCAGGTCCGCCTGGGAACATACTATCAGTACGTCGATGTCGACCGGCTGAATGCCAGCCAGAAGCTTTCCGTCATCGGCATGCGCCTGCAGTTCACCAACTAATTCCACGAGAGGAACACACATGAACGTCTCTCTGAAGTCCGTCATCAAGGCCGTAGCCGGCGTCGCCGCTGTGGCCATGATCGCGACGGGAGCCCTGGCCGCTAACATCAACGGCGCCGGCGCGTCCTTCCCGTACCCGATTTATGCCAAGTGGGCCGGTGCCTATCAGGGCGTTTCCGGCGTCGGTCTGAACTATCAATCTATTGGTTCTGGCGGTGGTATCGCCCAGATCAAAGCCAAGACCGTGACCTTCGGCGCCACGGATGCGCCGCTCAAGGCCGCCGAACTGCAAAAGTACGGTCTCGCCCAGTTCCCGACCGTGATCGGCGGCGTCGTGCCGGTCGTGAACGTGCCGGGCGTGGGCGCCGGTCAGCTCGTTCTTTCGGGCAAGGTCCTTGCCGACATCTTCGCCGGCAAGGTTGCCCGCTGGGATGATCCGGCGATTAAGGCGTTGAACCCGGGTGTGAATCTGCCGGCGAAGGCGATCTCGGTCGTCCATCGCGCCGACGCATCGGGCACCTCGTTCGTTTTCACCACGTACCTGTCGCGCGTCGATCAGGACTGGGCAAAGTCGGTTGGTGCCGCCACGGCGGTCGATTGGCCGGTCGGTATCGGCGCCAAGGGCAACGAAGGCGTTGCCGGTAACGTCGCGCAGACTTCGGGCTCGATTGGTTATGTCGAGTTCGCCTATGCCAAGCAGAACCACCTGAAACATGCCCGCATGATCAACAAAGACGGCAAGACGATTGTTCCGTCGGCTGACACCTTCAAGGCCGCTGCGGCCGGTGCCGACTGGGCCGGTGCTGCCAACAACGGCTTCTACATCATCCTGGTCGACCAGGCCGGCGCCAATGCGTGGCCGATCACGGCGACCACCTACATCCTGGTCTACAAGCAGCCGGGCGACGTCGCTTCGACCAAGGAAACCCTGAAGTTCTTCCAGTGGTCCTACAAGAACGGTGGCAACGCCGCTCTCAGCCTCGATTATGTCCCGCTGCCGCCGAACGCCGTCCAGGCGATCGAGGCCAGCTGGAAACAGATCCAGGGCTGGTAATACTTCTCGTCTAAGGCTTGGGGTGTGTAAGAGGGGCGGTCTTCGGGCCGCCCCTTTGCTATTGGAACGAGGGGATTTCTAAAAATCCTTTCTGAATCAGTAACTAAACGCGAAGTCCCACATTATGTCGGAAATTCGTAATATTGCCTTAAAATAGCCCACGTTATCATCTTGAACGTTATTATAAGCACGCTTATTTGTTCTTGCGGACGGACGATGATGAATACGCACGACAACGAACTGACCTTTGTCCTGCACGACGTAGCCAGGCTGATGCACGTTCGCTTCGACCACCACGCCAGGACTTGGGGTATGACCCGCGCCCAGTGCGTGATCCTGATCAAGCTGCGCTGCCGGCCCGGTCTTTCGCAGAGCGAACTGGCAACGTTGATAGAAGTCGAGCCGATCTCGGTCGTCCGCCTGATCGACCGGCTGGAAGCGGCAGGCATGGTCGAGCGTCGCCCCGATCCATGTGATCGCCGCATGCACCGGCTGCATCTGTTGCCCGCAGCTGAGTCGGCGTTGGCCAAGATCGATGCTTTTCGGTCGGCCGCGGTCGAGAAGTTCCGCGAGGGCATTCCCGGTGAGGACTGGGACACAGCTTTGCGGGTGCTTTTGCAGATTAAAGACAAAATAGCATCCGAAGCTATGGCTGATGCCATGGCGACGGCAGGAGAATAAAATGGACGTTCGCACGGAATCGACCGAGGACCTTTACCAAGGAACTGACCGGCGCCCCAGCCGGGCAAGGGGATGGCTCGGCGACATGTGGGAAGACAAGGCCCGCTTGCGCCGGATACTGATCATCTTCGGCACCGCCGTCGTGGCGATCATCGCCTTGTTTGCCTATCTGTTGGGTGGACGTTATGTCGGCACCGACGATTCCTATGTTCGCGCCCAAAAGCTGATGGTGAGCCCCGACGTGTCGGGCTTGGTCAAGACCGTCGACGTGCGCTCGGGCCAGCATGTCAAGAAAGGCCAGGTGCTGTTCACCTTGGACCCGCATCCGTTCGAGATTGCCGTCGCCAACGCCCACGCTGCGCTTGAAGCGGCCCGCCAGGACGTCCTGTCGCAAGAGGACACCTATAAGGGTCTGAACGCACAAGCCGCGGCGCAAGAGGCACAGGTGCATCTGGCCCAATCGACCTATAATCGCTATCTGGCGCTGGCCAAGTCCGGTGCCATTGCGCCCCAGACGCTAGATCAAGCGCGTTCAACGCTGGCTTCAGCCCAGGCGACGCTGGCGTCGCTGAAACAGAACTCCGCCACCCAATTGTCGAAACTGCTTGGCAATCCCGACCTGCCGCCGGAACTCGCGCCTTCTTATATGCAGGCCAAGGCCGTCTATGACGAGGACATGCGCCAGCTCAATCATACCACCGTCCGTGCCCCGTTCGAAGGCGACGTCACCGAAGTCGATTCGTTGCAGCCCGGTACGCTGGTGATTTCGGCGCTGTCGTCGTTCTCGACCACCAGTGCGGTGGGCCTGGTTTCGACCACCGATGTGTGGATCGAAGCTGACATGAAAGAAACGGATCTAACCCGTGTGAAGATCGGCAATCCCGTTGAGGTGACCATCGATACCTATCCGGATAAGACCTGGAACTGCCACGTCGATGCGATCAGCCGGGCATCGGCAACGGCCTTCTCGGCGCTGCCGTCGGAAAGTGCGTCGTCGAACTGGGTCAAAGTCGTGCAGCGCATTCCGGTGCGCGTGACCTGTGCCGTGTCGCCGTCCGATCCGCCGCTGCGCGCTGGCATGAGCGCGTTGGTGACAATCGACACCGGCACGCGTCGGTGGAGCCGCTTGTTCTCGGACCGCTAAGACATGGCAGGTACTTCCGCCAATCAGCACGGGTATGGGCACGAGCACTACGAAAAGGCTCAGCTTATCATCGTGGTGATGTGCTCGATGGCCGGCACGTTGATGCAGGCACTGGACACCACCATCGCCAACGTCGCGCTGCCGTACATGCGCGGCTCGCTGTCGGCTTCGCAGGACCAGATCACTTGGGTGCTGACGAGCTACATCGTCGCCGCTGCGATAATGACGGCGCCGGTCGGCTGGCTGGCGGCACGCTTCGGCAAGAAGAATGTGCTGCTGGTCTCGATGATTGGCTTCACCGTTGCCTCGATGCTGTGCGGCGCGGCGACCGACCTCAACGAAATGGTGGCGTTCCGCTTGCTGCAAGGCATGTTCGGCGCCGCTCTGGCGCCGCTGTCGCAATCGGTGATGATCGACCTCTACCCGATCGAAAAGCGCGCCCAGGTCATGGCGATCTGGGGTATCGGCATCATGCTTGGTCCGATCCTGGGTCCGACGCTCGGTGGTTTTCTCACCGACGCCTATAGCTGGCGCTGGGTGTTCTACGTCAACGCGCCGTTCGGCATTGCGGCGACCATCGGCTTGTGGCTGGCGTTCAAGGACACCCATAGGAACGACAACCTGAAGTTTGACTGGGCCGGATTCGGGTTCATGGCGCTGGGCATCGGTGCGCTGCAGTTGATGCTCGACCGCGGCAATACTCAGGATTGGTTCGGCTCGCCAGAGATCGTGTTGTATGCGGTGCTGGCGGGACTCGGTCTCTATCTCTTCATGGTCCACCTGTTCACCGGCAGGCAACCGTTCCTGCCGCGCCAGATGTTCGCCGACCGGAATTTCTCGTCGTCGGTGATCGTCATGTTCGTGGTCGGTGCGGTGCTGCTCTCGTCGTCGGCGCTGATGCCGCCTTTCCTGCAGAACCTTGGTGGCTACACCGTGCTGCAAACGGGTCTGCTGTTGGGGCCGCGTGGCTTCGGCACCATCGCGGCGATGATCCTAGTGGGAAGGATCGGCAACAAAACAGATCCACGTATCCTAATGACTGTCGGTACGGCCGCCGTGGCATTCTCGCTCTGGCAAATGTCGCAATGGACGCCGTCGATCAGCTTCGACGAACTGCTGATCGTCTCGATCGTCCAAGGCTTCGGCTTCGGCATGGTGTTTGCGCCGCTCAATCTCGTGACCTTTGCCACGCTTCCCGGCAAGTTCCGCACCGATGGTAGCGCCTTTGCCAATCTCGTGCGCAACGTCGGCAGCGCCATCGGCGTGTCGGTCAGCACGTTGATCCTGACCAACAGCATGCAGTCGATCCACGCCGACTTGGTGCATTACGCTTCGCCCTTCAACCGGGCGCTCGGTCAGAATGCGGCGGCGCTCTATCTCAACATTCAGCTTCCCTCCGGGGAGAAGATGTTGGATGGGATGATCAGTCTTCGCGCGGCCATTGAATCTTATGCCAATGATTTTCTGGCGATGTCCTGGCTTTCGCTGGTAATGTTCCCGTTAATCTGGATGATGCATCGGCCGGCTTTCACGAACGCGCCACAAGCGCAAAAAGCCGTTCCGTCGCAAGGCGAAATGCCGAACGGCGCGGTGCCGAAGCCAGCGGAATGAGGCGTTCGCCCGTGCTTTCTTGTCCCGCGGTCGTCGTATACGAAAGCCTCCGTTGCGTCAGGTCGGCCTTAATTTTGCCCGAGGCGCAGCGCTCGAATTGTAGAGAGAGTTTATGCGGCAGCAGCCGGGCCGAGTTCTGACCTAGGGCGCACCGCCGATGAAGCCATCGCGCCGTTCGCCCGACATGTGGCAGAGGCAAAGGTAAACAAAGTCATGGATGTTAGAGCCGGGCCAAAACGCCCTTACCACCACGGAGACCTCCGCAACGCCCTGTTGGACGCCGCGCGGGCCATATTGGAAGAAGAATCGCTCGCGGCCCTCAGCTTGCGCGCTGTTGCGCGCCGCGCTGGGGTCAGCCATGCCGCTCCCTATCGCCACTTCCCCAACCACGAAGCGCTCTTGGTCGAGCTGGCCTTGGAGGGTTTTGCGGAACTTCGCGGCGAGATCGTCGAGGCGGCTGGCACCCAGGGTGTCGAGTCGGATCGCGTTGCGGCCGTCGGCGCCGCGTACATGCGCTTCGTCGCGCGGCGTCCCGCTTTGGCACGCCTGATGTTCGGTCCGCAGCTACCTAACCGCGAGGCGTTTCCCACCCTGGCGGAGGCTGCGGATTCGATCGGCGATGTGATTGGCAAGGCGCTGCACGACTCCGCACTCGGACTTGCCGTGTGGGCGGCGGTGCATGGCCTCGCGATGCTCGTCCTCGAAAACGTGATCGACCTCGGCCAGCGCCGGTCGGGCCTGGACGTGCTGCCGTCGCGCGCCGAAATTCTGCTGCGCAGCCTGTTCACGGTGAAGCCGGAATAAGGGACGCATTCACTCCAACTCGTCATGGCCAAGCAATCCAGGCCATGACGGATGGGGGGAATAACGACAGGCTATTTCTTGTCGTCGGCTGCGCGTGGTTCGGTGATGAAGCCCACTTTCGGTTGGGCCTCCAGGTCACTCTTCTTCTGCGGCTCGTTGATTACCCAGATCGTCTTAGCGCCGCTCGATTGCAGCAGCACGACCGCCTTGGCAATGCCGGTGAAGTTCTCGCCGCGCGGCGCGTTGATCGAATAGCCGGCGCCGGGGCGGGACTTCTCGATTTCGGCGATCTTCGGCTTCAGCGCCGCAGGCGTGGTGTAGGTCAAGCCTTCGATCTGCACGCTGCCATCGGCCAGCACGGTAACCGTAACAGACGGCGGCGGGGCTGGCGGCGGTGCCGGAAGGTAGATCCGATAGAGGTAATAGCCGTAGCCGATCGTTGCGATGATGAGCACCGCCAGGATCGCATAACGGAAGCGATTGATGAATTCGTTCGGGCGCGCCATTTCATCCCCATGCCGGAATCGCAATCTGGCAAACGTAGTCGAGAGTGACGTACTTTTACCAGTCCAAGAGCGCTTCACCGAAAAGTGCCCGCGCGCGTTGCGCGCGATTTACGAATCGGCGTGCAAAGCACGCCGGGCGATTTTCGGCCATGAAGCGCGACAGTTAAAGAATCTAGAGCATTTTGTCGTTTCCGTGAAACGGTGAAATGCTCTAGCCGCCGTCAGCCTGCCCGCAAGAGTTTTGCCGCTTCCAACGCGAAATACGTTAGGATCCCGTCGGCGCTAGCCCGCTTAAAGCCCAGTAAGGTTTCGAGGATGAGGCGATTACGGTCGAGATAGCCCGCATTGATCGCCGCGGCCAGCATCGAATACTCGCCGGAGACTTGATAGACGAAGGTCGGCATTTTGAATTTGTCTTTGACCCGGCGCACGATGTCGAGATACGGCATGCCGGGCTTGACCATCACCATGTCGGCGCCTTCGGAGACGTCGAGCGCCACTTCGCGTAAGGCTTCGTCGCCGTTGGCCGGATCCATTTGATAGGTGCGCTTGTCACCGATGAGCGATTTGGCCGAACCGACCGCATCGCGGAACGGGCCATAAAACACCGACGCATATTTTGCGGCATAGGCCATCAGCAGCGTGTTGGTATGGCCGGTATTCTCAAGCGCCATGCGGATGGCGCCGATGCGCCCGTCCATCATGTCGGACGGGGCGATGATATCGCAACCGGCTTCGACCTGGACGAGGCTTTGCTTGATGAGAACGTCCACTGTCTCGTCGTTGACGACATAGCCGTCTTTGATGAGGCCGTCATGACCGTGGCTGGTGTAGGGATCAAGCGCCACATCGCACAACACGCCGATGCCGGGTGCCGCTTTCTTGATCGCCCGCACGGCGCGGCAGACGAGGTTGTCGGGGTTGAACGCCTCGCGGCCATCTTCGGTTTTGAGGGCTGGATTGGTGAAGGGGAAGAGGGCAATCACCGGAATGCCAAGCCCAGCCGCCTGGACCGCTGCCTCTGCCACCAGATCGACGCTAAGGCGCTCGACGCCGGGCATGGCAGCGACGGCGACACGCTTGTTCTCGCCGTCGACCACGAACAGCGGCCAGATCAAGTCGGCCGGGGTCAGTGTGTTTTCGGCGACCAGGGCGCGCGACCAGGGATTGGCGCGCAGCCGGCGCATGCGGGTGGCAGGGAAGCTGGGATGGGGCATGGTCAAATCTTCTAGGAATTCAGGCAGTATAGATCGCGGTTCCGGAACGGCAACGTTCTCGCGCCCGCCGCAGTTCCATTCATAGGCCTGCGTTCCTGGCAGGCGAACTGAATTTTGCTTCATGCCCCGGCGCGCTTGGGCATCTTGCAGGCCTCAGGCGGCAACGGCTATCAGGGTGCATGACCACTGAATCCTTAGCTCCGGCCCCGCCCGAAATCCTGTTTGAGACGCGTGGGATGGTTGGCCTCATCACCCTGAGCCGCCCCAAGGCACTCAATTCCCTGACCCTCAACATGGTCACGGCCATGCGGGCGCAGCTTGCGGCGTGGGAAAACGATCCGGCGGTGGGTTGTGTGGTGATCCGGGGCGAGGGTGAGCGCGCCTTTTGTGCCGGGGCCGACATCCGGGTGCTGCGCCAATCGGGCCTCGACGGCACGTCCTATGCGCGTGATTTCTGGCGCGAAGAGTACCTTCTCAACAGCGTCATCAAGCATTATTCCAAGCCCTATATTGCGCTGATCCACGGCATTTGCATGGGCGGCGGTATTGGTCTGTCGGTGCATGGGGCTTACCGCATCGCCGGATCTTCGGCGGTGTTCGCCATGCCCGAAACCGGCATCGGCTTTTTTCCCGACGTCGGCGGCAGCTATTTCCTGTCGCGTTGCCCAGGCCAGCTTGGGTTGTATCTCGGTCTAACCGGCGATCGCCTCAACACCCGCGACGCCATTTATGCCCGCATCGCGACGCATTGGATTCCGTCCGACGAATGGCCGGTACTGCTCGATGCGCTGGCGCACGGTGACGATCCCACCAATCTGTTTTCGGAAATGGGCCGCCGGCCGCAGAATTCGCCGCTGTCGGAACGGCGCACCAAGATCGACCGCATCTTCGCAACCACGTCGGTGGAAGACATGGTGACTCTGCTCGATCGCGACGACAAGGACTGGAGCCACGAATGCGCGCGCCTGATGCGGTCGCGTTCGCCGACATCGCTGAAGCTCACCTACGGCCAGATCCGCACCGGAGGCCAGCTCGAATTCAACGACTGCATGAAGATGGAATTCCGCATTGCGAGCCGCATTCTCAAGGGCCACGACTTCTATGAGGGCGTGCGCGCGGTGATCGTCGACAAGGACAACAAGCCGGATTGGCAGCCCGCAACGCTCGCCGCTGTGTCCGATTCCGACATCCAGGCTTATTTCGAGCCGGTCACCGACGAACTGCCGCTCTAAAACACCTCCCGCAACCAAGCGGCGTTGTGCCGAGGCGGTACAACTTTACGCTTTGTTTGCTGCATTCCATGACGGTCGGCAAAAATCGCCGGGCAATCCGGCTTTTGCGCCGTGTTCGCGGCAAGTTTTACCTATCCTTAAGAGCTGGAGGGCTACCGTGAACTTACAATAATAGGTGGGCACCCAAAAAAAGGGTGGGAAGACGATGACGGCACTGGCAAGACCGCAAGTAGCGGCCGCGATGGACGGCGCGCGCGAGCAAGCGAAATTCTACCTCGAGACTCTTAATCTCGTGGAAAGGCTGCATCGCCAGCTTCTCGACGTGATCAAGGACGAACTCGACCGGCGCGACGAGCGCGAGATCAACAGCGTCCAGGCGCTTCTGTTGTTCAATGTCGGCGATCAGGAATTGACCGCCGGAGAACTCCGGACGCGCGGGCATTATCTCGGTTCGAATGTGTCCTATAATCTGAAAAAGCTCGTCGATCTCGACTACATCCATCATGAGCGATCGGAAATGGACCGCCGTTCGGTGTTGGTCCACTTGACGCAAAAGGGCGAGGCCGTGCGCGACATGCTGCGCGAACTGTTCGGGCACCATTTGGGCTCGCTCGAAGCGGTCGGCAATGTCGCGTCCGCCGACCTCGAAGGTATGAACGCATCTCTCCGGCGCATCGAGCGCTTCTGGATCGATCAGGTTCGTTTCCGGCTTTAAGCCTGAACGTGCTTCCCTGTTCGGCTATGGCCCGCCTCGTGCGGGCCATAGTGCTTTTGGGGGTATGTGGCGACTCATGCGAGCATGACCGCGAAGGAGCGGTGCATGCACCTACCGCGAAACCACGTCTATCATCACGGCCGGTTCTACGTCGCAGCGGCGGTGGGGCTTGTCGTCTACGCAGCTATGCGCGCACTCGGCGGGCCTGAACCGTCAGCGGCCGGGGGTGACGCTTTCTTCCTCGCGTATCTGATCGGCAGCGTGATTGTGCTGATCGGCCATACCACCGACGGTCTGAAACGCCGGGCCACACGGGAAGACGAGGGCATCCTCGTGGTCGTGGCGATCACCCTGGTGATCATCGCCGTCAACCTGACCGGCGTGTTCCATGCGCTCAACAGCGGCGGCAAGCTCGATGCCGTGTCGCTAGTGTTGGTGCTGGCGGCCGCGCCCTTGGGATGGTTCGTATTGCATACCATATCGGCATTTCACTACGCCAACCTGTTCTATTTCGATCCGCCGGGCGACGCGAAGGCGGGCGAGGCGCTGATTTTTCCCGGCACCAAGATGCCGGACCTGTGGGACTTCCTCTATTTCTCTTTCGTCATCGGCATGACCGCGCAGGTGTCGGACGTGCAGATTGCGAGCGGGCACATGCGCCGCGCCGTGACCGGTCACGGCATCGTGTCGTTTTTTTTCAATACTGTGTTGATCGCGCTGGTGGTCAACGCAGTGGTCGCGCATTAGGTTGGTCGCGCTTCTTTGCCGAAAACCGGATTCCACTTTTCGGAAAGCGCTCCGCCACCGCGCGAGCTACTATCATGTGACAATAAAACCGTTCTAATTTCTTGAAACGTTCCAAAATTGCGCGGATTATTAGTGCTTGATTGTTGCGGCTGGAGTAACAAAAGTCATGTCATTTCCGTACCTTGCCCGTTTCCAGGAAGCCGTCGCGGAGCTTAAGAGCGAAGGCCGTTACCGGGTGTTTGCCGACCTGCTGCGCCGCAAGGGAGCCTTTCCGACCGCCAACTACTACAGTCCGGACGGCACGCAACGGCCGATTACTATCTGGTGCTCGAACGACTATCTCGGCATGGGCCAGCATCCGAAGGTCCTTGCGGCGATGCATGCGGCGCTTGAGGAAGTCGGCGCCGGTGCGGGCGGTACGCGCAACATCTCCGGTACGACCCATTATCACATACAGCTTGAGCACGAACTCGCCGACCTGCACGGCAAGGAAGCCGCGCTGACCTTCACCTCCGGCTATGTCTCCAACGACGCCACGCTGTCGACACTGGCCAAGCTGCTGCCCGACGTCATCTTGATCTCCGACCAGCTCAATCACAACTCGATGATCGAGGGCATCCGTCACGGCGGTGCCGAGAAGAAGATATTCCGCCACAACGATATGGCGCATCTCGAAGAGATTCTGAAGGCGATCGAGCCGGGCCGCCCCAAAGTGATTGCCTTTGAAGGCGTCTATTCGATGGACGGCGATTTCGGTCCGACCGAAAAGATTTGCGATCTGGCCGACAAATATGGCGCCTTTACCTATATCGACGAAGTCCACGCGGTCGGCATGTACGGCCCGCGCGGCGCCGGTGTTGCGGCGCGTGACGGCACCATGGGCCGCATCGACATCGTCGAAGGCACGCTGGCCAAAGCCTACGGCATCATGGGCGGCTACATCACCGCCAAGGCCGAGATCATCGACGCCATCCGCTCCTATGCGCCGGGCTTCATCTTTTCGACCTCGCTGGCGCCGGTCCTGTGCGCGGGCGCTATCGCGTCCATTCGCCATCTCAAGGAAAGCAATATCGAGCGCGAAGCCCAGCAGGCCAATGCGGGCCGCTTGAAGGCGATGATGAAGACGGCGGGCTTGCCGATCATCGACTCGCCCAGCCACATCGTGCCGCTCATGGTCGGCGATGCGGTGTGCTGCAAGGCGGTGTCGGACGCGCTGATGAACGACCACGGCATTTATGTGCAGCCGATCAATTATCCGACGGTGCCGCGCGGCAAGGAGCGTCTGCGCTTCACGCCGGGCCCGCTGCATACGCCCCAGATGATGGACACGCTGGTGGGCGCGCTCACCGACCTTTGGCAGCATCACGCCCTGCCACGGCAGTGCGCCGCCTGATGGCCGCCGCCCCGACCAAGGACGCGGGCGTTTACATCGAGTGCGTGCTCAACGGTGGCCTGATGAAGGTTTCGGCCATCGATCCTGCAACCGGCACCGAAGTCAGTGTTTTTGGCCCCGCCAACGCGCGCGAAACGCTAAAGCGCAACGCGGTGGCGAAGCTGGTGTGGGTGCTGAAGAAGAAAGAGGCGAGTAGCGAGTAGCGAAAACGGAATCCCTATTCGCGAATTTCTTATCCTCTCCGCCGGCCCTTCGCGGCGGGTCTGCCCAAGCCGATTTTTTTGGCGAATTCGGAGCGTTGGGCGGCGTAGTTGGCGGCGACCATCGGATAGTCCTGCGGCAGGCCCCACTTGGTGCGATACTGATCGGGCGACAGGCCGTAGCGCGTGCGCAGGTAGCGCTTCAGCATCTTCAGCCGTTTGCCGTCTTCAAGGCAGATGAGATATTCTGGGGTGATTGACTTCTTCAGCGAGACGGCCGGCTTCTGATTGGTCACAATTTCCGCAGCGGGCGCGCCCGTCAACGTTCCAAGCGTGGCGTAGACATTCTTGATCATTGCCGGCAGTTCACTTACCGGCACAGGGTTGTTGCTGACATAGGCGGAAACGATATCGGTCGCCAACTTCAGAAAATCGCTACCCTTCGTGCTTTCCATTGATTTGTCTTTCCTTGCCGTGCCGGCTTTTGTACCGGGTAACTCGGCTTCTGATTGCTACCTACGTGGTCTCGCCAATCGACGCCCCAAGTCGATTCGAAGTCAGCAGAGTAATGAACAATATTCATAGCTACTTTGATTTTGCAAATATCGTTCTAGTTATGACTTTTATTTCCCCTCTAAGTAGTTTTTTCGTTACGGGACGGAACTGTACTTTCGACCGTAAGTAGGTGTGGCGCTGGTGCTACTCGTGCCGCGGCGGAACTTCGCGGTAGGAGACCCATCCCGTACTGGCTCTAGATTTGGTAAAGGGTTAGAGGTACGACCACTGGGGGTGCCGCGCCGGTCAACGGCTGGGGCGCCCCGCGGTGATGGTGATGGAGGCAAAATTGGCCGGGCGTACCGATTTCTTCAATCTTGGCGTGGCCCAGACGGACCCCGACCTGGCCAAAGCAATCCAGGACGAGTTCAAGCGTCAGCAAGAAAAGATTGAGCTGATTGCCTCGGAAAACATTGTCTCCAAAGCCGTTTTGGAGGCTCAAGGATCCGTTCTCACCAACAAATACGCCGAGGGCTATCCCGGCCGGCGCTATTACGGCGGCTGCGAATATGTCGACGTGGCCGAAGAACTCGCCATCGACCGCGCCAAGAAGTTGTTCGACTGCACTTATGCCAATGTTCAGCCGCACTCCGGCGCCCAGGCCAATCAGGCGGTATTCTTCGCCCTGATGCAGCCCGGCGACAGCTTTATGGGCCTCGATCTGTCCTGCGGCGGGCATCTGACCCACGGCTCGCCGGTCAACCAATCGGGCAAGTGGTTCAAGCCGCACGGATACAAGGTCCGCCGCCAGGATCACCGCATCGATATGGACGAGGTTGCCGCGCTGGCCAAAGAGGTGAGGCCGAAGGTCATCATCGCTGGCGGCTCGGCCTATCCGCGCTTCATCGATTTCGCTGCCTTCCGCAAAATCGCGGACGAGGTGGGGGCGTACTTCATGGTCGACATGGCACACTTCGCCGGTTTGGTCGCGGGTGGGGTGCATCCCAATCCGCTCGACCACGCCCATGTGGTGACGACCACCACCCACAAGACTCTGCGCGGGCCCCGCGGCGGCATGATCCTGTCGCGTGATGAGGCGCTGGGCAAGAAGATCAACTCGGCCGTTTTCCCCGGTTTGCAGGGCGGCCCGTTGATGCATGTCATCGCCGCCAAGGCGGTGGCGTTCGGTGAAGCCTTAAAGCCCGAGTTCAAGATCTACGCCAAAGCCATTGTTGAGAATGCGAAAATCCTGGCCGAGACGCTCCATGCTGGCGGCCTCGATATCGTTTCTGGCGGCACCGATACGCATCTGATGCTGGTCGATCTACGTCCCAAAGGCACTACCGGCCGCGCCGCCGAGAAGGCGCTCGATCGCGCCTACATCACCTGCAACAAGAACTCCATTCCATTCGACACCGAGAAATACACCATTACGTCCGGCATCCGGCTCGGCACCCCGGCCGGGACGACGCGTGGGTTCGGCCCGGTGGAGTTCAAAGAAATTGGCAATCTGATCATTGAGGTGGTCGACGCTCTTGGCAAAAAGGGTGAAGACGGCGACCCTGAGGTCGAAGCCAATGTGCGTGCGCGTGTGCGTGAGTTGTGCGGTCGTTTCCCGATCTACCAATAGGATTAGGATATCATGCGCTGCCCCTTCTGCGGTCACGACGACACCCAGGTCAAAGACAGTCGTCCGTCCGAAGATAACTCGGCGATCCGGCGCCGGCGCCATTGCCCCGAATGCGGCGGGCGCTTCACCACCTTCGAGCGCGTGCAACTGCGCGAGCTGATCGTGGTCAAGAAGAGCGGGCGGCGTGAGCCGTTCGATCGCGACAAGCTGGAACGCTCGATCAATCACGCGCTGCGCAAGCGCCCGGTGGAACAGGACCGTGTCGATCGTATGATCACTGGCATCGTCCGGCGCCTCGAAAGCATGGGCGAGAACGAAGTGCCGTCGCCGATGATCGGCGAACTGGTCATGCAGGCACTGTCAAGTTTGGACAAAGTCGCCTATGTGCGGTTCGCGTCAGTCTACAAGAACTTCCGCGAAGCTAAGGATTTTGAAGCCATTTTGGGCGAAATCCACGGTGGCATCGAAGAAGACAAGGAGTGAACCGCAAATGTCATGGCCCGCGACTGCGGGCCATCCAGGTGACATCTGGTTGTTGGTCATGGTGAGACGTGTAGTTGAGTCGAAATCTCAGACACAGTGCGGTCCAAACTGGATGGCCCGCAGTCGCGGGCCATGACAGCTAAAATGAATACCGATGATCTCGCCCATATGCGCCACGCCCTTGTTCTGGCGGCGCGTGGGCTCGGCGAGGTGGCGCCCAATCCGGCGGTCGGGTGCGTGATCGTCAAAGACGGCATCGTGGTCGGGCGCGGGCGCACCGCCAAGGGCGGCCGTCCCCATGCCGAGCCGCAGGCGCTGGCCGAGGCTGGCGAGGCGGCGCGCGGCGCGACCGCCTATGTCACGCTCGAACCCTGTTCGCATCACGGCCACACCCCGCCTTGTGTCAGTGCGCTGGTCGGGGCCGGAGTTGCCCGCGTCGTGGTGGCGGTGAAAGACCCCGATCCGCGGGTCAATGGGGAAGGGGTCGCGTGGCTGCGCGCGTCGGGCGTCGAGGTCGCGACCGGCGTCTGCGAAAAAGAAGCCGCTGCGCTCAACGCCGGGTTCTTCCACAAAGTGCAGGCAGGACGTCCGCTGGTGACTCTCAAATTCGCCCAGAGCCTGGACGGCAAAATCGCCACCGCCACCGGCGAAAGCCAATGGATCACCGGCGAACAGGCGCGGGCTTATGGCCAACTGCTCCGCGCCCGGCATGACGCTATCCTGATCGGGGTCGGAACCGCCCTGGCCGACGATCCAGCGCTGACTTGCCGCTTGCCCGGTCTGGAAGACCGCTCGCCGTTGCGGGTGGTGCTGGATACTCGTTTGCGGCTTACCGGATGGTCCAAGCTGGCCCAATCGGCTGCGGACATTCCGACTCTGGTCTACACCGTGGCGGAGGGCGCTAATCATCAAGGCGCGTTGGAAGCCTGCGGCGTCCAGGTTGTCCGGGTTGCCAAGGACGTAGCCGGGCGGCCTAAGCTGGAGGCGGTCCTTGCCGATCTGGCGGGGCGCGGCATTACCCGGCTCTTGGTCGAGGGCGGCGCGGCGGTCCACGCGGCGTTCCTGAACGGTGCTTTGGCCGACCGGCTTGAGGTTTTTAGCGCTCCCATGATTCTCGGGGCCGCGGGATTAAGTTCGGTCGAGGCCTTGGCGGCCCTCTGCCTCAACGAGGTGCCACAATTCGTGATGGCAGGGCGGCGCTCGCTGGGGCCGGACCTTCTGGTAAGCTACGCCCGAAGAGTCTAGTAGGAGCGCGATCGGAAAAGTGTGCAGTGGTTTTCCGGCGAATCGCGCGACAAGAGTGGAATCATGTTCACAGGAATCATCACTGATGTCGGCCAGGTCCGGCAGATCGAAAAGCGCGGCGACACGCACATCGTGATCGCTCCCCATTATGACATGGACAAGCTGCCGATGGGCGGCTCGGTTGCCTGCTCCGGCGCCTGCCTGACCATCGTCGACAAGGGCTCCAATGCCGACAAATGGTTCGCGGTGACCGCTTCGGGTGAGACGCTGTCGAAAACCACCATCGGTGGCTGGAAGGCCGGAACACCCGTTAACCTGGAGCTGCCGTTGAAGGTCGGTGACGAGCTCGGCGGGCATATTGTGTCGGGTCATGTCGACGGCATGGCCGAGTTGGTGAAGCTGTACCCGGAAGGCGAAAGCACTCGTATGGTGTTTGCGGCGCCGAAATCGCTGGCGCGCTTCATCGCCGAAAAGGGCTCAGTGGCGCTTGACGGCATTTCCCTGACTGTCAACGAAGTGGACGGTCACCGCTTTGGCGTCAACATTATTCCGCATACCCTTGAGGTGACGACGTTCGGAACGCTCAAGCCCGGCATGAATGTGAATCTTGAGATCGACACCATCGCCCGCTATGTGGCAAGGCTGGTGAAGGGATGAAATCGCTGGAAGACCTTCCTATGTTCCATGAGTACATTTCCAATGTCGAAGAGATCATCGAGACCGTGCGCAACGGCAAGATGGTGATCCTGACCGATGCTGAGGATCGCGAAAACGAGGGCGATCTCTTCATTCCGGCGCAGATGTGTACCCCCGAAGCGATCAACTTCATGGCCAAGTTCGGCCGCGGCCTGATCTGCTTGGCGTTGACGCAAGAACGCGCCGAGACGCTGCAAATCCCGATGATGACGCAGTTCAACGCCGCCCCCAACCGGACCGCCTTCACGGTCTCGATCGAGGCGAAGGAGGGCGTCTCCACCGGTATTTCGGCGCACGATCGCGCTCACACCGTGGCGGTGGCGATCGATCCGACCAAGGGGCAGGACGACATTGTCATGCCCGGTCACGTCTTTCCGCTGGTGGCCCGCGAAGGCGGCACGCTGGTTCGTGCCGGTCATACCGAGGCGGCGGTCGACATTTCCCGGCTTGCCGGTCTCAATCCGTCGGGCGTGATCTGCGAGATCATGAATGACGACGGCACCATGGCGCGGCTGCCGGACCTCGTGACTTTCGCGCAATTGCATGGCCTCAAGATCGGCACCATCGCCGACCTGATCCAGCACCGGCGCAAATACGACCACTTCATCCAGCGCACCGCCGAGACGGTGTTCCGCAGCCACTACGGCGGCGACTGGAAGATGATCGTCTATGTCAACACCATCGAATACGCCGAGCACATCGTGCTCATCAAAGGCGACATCACGACTGCTGAACCGGTCTATGTCCGCATGCACGCCATCAATGTGCTGAACGACATTCTGGCCGATGCGCACAGCGCGCGCGATCGCCTCGCGGAATCGATGCGCATCATCGCTCATCAGGGCCGCGGTGTGGTGGTGCTGCTCAGGCAGGCACGGCCGACATTCGTGACCGACATGGTTTTGAAGCGGCTTTCCGAGGAAGACCGCCGGCGCGTCAAGGAAGCGGGCGTTGGCGCGCAAATCTTGCTCGACCTCGGCATTCAGAACATGATCCTTCTCACCGATACCCCCGAAAAGAAAGTGGTGGCACTCGATGGTTACGGCCTCAACGTCGTCGGCACACATCCGATCCGTGGACGCGACTGATCTCAAGCCCAACATCCTAATTGTTGAGGCGACGTTTTATCCCGAGATTTCGCGGCTGCTGATCGATGGCGCGACGGCGGCGCTCGAACGCGGCGGAGCGTATTTCGATTGCGTATCCGTTCCCGGCGCGCTCGAAATTCCGCCGACGATCCATTTCGCCATGAAGGGCGGCGAGCACGGCGGCAAGCATTATGACGGTTACGTCGCGCTCGGCTGCGTTATCCGCGGCGAGACTTATCACTTCGAAATCGTGGCTGGACAATCGGGCCGCGCCTTGGTCGATCTTGGAATCAACTACGGCCTGTGCATCGGCAACGGCATCCTGACCGTCGAGAATGAGGAACAAGCGTTGATGCGCGCCGATCGCGAACAGGCCGACAAAGGTGGTGACGCCGCGCGTGCATGCCTGGCGCTGGTCGGATTGCGCCAGCGTCTCGGGATGCGTAAATGACCGACGCTGTGCCTGAATCCCGTCACGCGGCGCGTTTGGCCGCCGTGCAGGCGCTTTATCAGATGGAAATGTCCGGCGACGGCGCTGACGACGTGACGGCGGAGTTCGTCGAATTCCGCTTCGGCCGCGAGGCCGAAGTGACGCCCGGCGATCCCGACCAGGAACTCTTTGCCGACATCGTGCGCGGCGTCCCGGAGCGGCAGAAAGAGATCGACGCCGCCATCACCAAGTGTCTTGCCAAGAACTGGCGGCTTTCCCGCGTGGATTCGCTGATGCGCGCAATCCTGCGCGCCGGCGCCTACGAGCTGCTCGCCCGTCCCGACGTGCCGGCGAAAGTGGTGATCGATGAATACGTCAACCTGACCCATGCCTTTGAAGCCGAAGGCGATACCCCCTTCATCAACGCTGCCCTCGACAAACTGGCGCACATCAAACGCGCGGAAGAATTTGGCGAAACGCCGCCGGAAGGCGAATTCTGACCATCCTGCCGGCAAGCTGCTGCGGTGTGTTGCCCAGAAAAAGTGCAATCGATTGCATTTGTACTCCGGACAGTATAGCATTCCAGCTGTCGTCTAGGATGGCATCCCGCCTTCCTGCGCCCTTAACGCACGAATTCGGTTGCGGTCGGCTCGCGGCCACATCCGGATCGCGCCATGTCTGTTGCAGGTGCCCCGATGAAAACTGTGTTCGCCGCTCTCTGCGCTGTCTTGATGCTGGCCAGCGCTTCCGCCGCTCCCACCCCCGCCAAGGTTTTTAAGGCTGGTGCGGCCAAAGTCGATATCACCCCCGCGGCCGATAAGTTGCCCAAGGGCGTCGAAGGCATCAACGATCACGTCTTCGTGCGCGCCATCGTCGTCGAAAATGGTGCGACCAAAGCCGCCCTGATCACGGCCGATGTCGGAATCGTTTCATCGCAGACCTGGAAGAACGTTTCTGCCCGTGCCGAAAAGGAACTGCGGATCCCGGCCAGGAATGTCCTCATCACGGCTACGCATACGCACAGCATGCCGATGCTGATGGGGCCGGAATTCGAAAACCAAATCATGGCGGCGATCCACGAAGCTGCCAAGCGCGCCGAACCCGCCGTGATGGCCTACGGAACCGGCGTTTCGTATATCAACGTCAACCGCAACATCATTGATCCGGTCACCCACCGCTGGTGGGAAGGCGCCAATTACGACGGCCCCTCCGACAAGACCGTGGCGGTCGTCCGGTTCGCCACGCTGGCCGGAAAGCCGATCGCAGTCTACTACAATTACGCCGTCCACGGCGTCGTGACCGGGCAGCTCGATCAGATCAGCGGTGACATTCAGGGTGCGACGTCGGACTACATCGAGGAATCTCTCGGCAAGGATGCCGTGGCCGTCTATTCCAATGGCGCCGCAGGTGACCAGGACCCGATCTATTTCCAGCAGACCTATGACCTGCGTGATATCCGCATCAAAGATTTCGCCAAGCGCGGTGAGGACATCTCCAATGCCATGCCGTCGGGCGGGCATGGCCTGAACAAGGCCGATCCGCGCGTCGTCACGTTGATGAACCAGCAGCGCCGCATGTCCCAATCGATGGGCCAGATGCTCGGCGAAGAAGTGCTGCATGTGATGCGGGCAGGGCTCGAACGCCCGACCGACTCCACCGTCATCGCCGGTGCCGAGGCGTCGGCCACCTGTCCCGGCCGCAACCGTACCAACAGCGGGCGTGCCGGTTTTGCCGGCACCTATGTTGATGGTGCACCGGTGGTTCTGCACCTCAGTGCACTGCGGATCGGCGATGTTTATATCGGCGGCGTCGACGGCGAAGTATTCAGCCTCATCGCCCAGCGGCTCAAGCACGAGTCGCCCTTCAAGCACACGATGATGACCACTTTGACCAACGGTGCGGCTTGGTCCCCCGACGGTAAGGGCCCGGCCGGTTACATTCCCAACGATGCAGCGTTTGGCTACGAGACCTTCGAGGTTCTTTCGACCCATCTGAAGCCCGGTTGTGCCGAGACGGCGATCGTCGACGGCCTGCTGAATCTCATGGGATCCGTTTCGCGGCCGTAAGCGGACCGTGCTGCAGCCATTTTGGAGCATTTCATCGTTTCCATGAAACGGTGAAATGCTCTTTTTTTGGTTTGGCGCGCTTTCGGACGGGAACCCGCCCGAGACGCTGGCGCTAAGGGCCCACATTTTCCTGAAAGCGCTCTAAGACCGCGCGGACGTGCCTGCGATCAGTAGGTCCAGACGCCGAAGATCTGCATCAGCATCATGCCGGAGACGATTCCCATTGGGAGCAGTCCGAGCGCGCTCACGACGACCGTGCGGACAACGCCGCCTTCGGCGTATTGACGGTGGTTGGTGGCGGGACGGGACATGGCTCTCTCCAAGGGATTCAGTTCACTTAAGTCGTAACGCAGCGGCGTTGTGTCGTGTTGCATGGGAATGTGGTCGCCGGCCTGGGCATTTTCGTGGCAAAATCGGGGTCGGCGGGCGGCGCTTTGATCATCCTTTTGTGCCGTTTACGATGGTTATGAAATAGGATCAAAAAAACGGACTTCAAGCTTTGGCGGATGCACTTTCTGAATTTGGTTTGATCGCCAAACATTTTGCGCCTTTGGCGACACACTGCGGTGCGCTGGCGCTGACCGATGACGCCTGTGTGCTGCCACAGGAGGCTGGGCGCGAGACGGTCGTGACGGCCGACGCGTTGACCGCAGGCGTTCACTTTCTCGCCAGCGATCCGCCGAATCTGATTGCGTCCAAAGCGTTGCGCGTGAACCTGTCGGATTTGGCGGCGAAAGGTGCGGAGCCGGTGGGATATCTGCTTGCCTTGGCTTTGCCACAATCGATCGATGAGGCGTGGCTTGCTGAATTCGCGCGCGGGCTTGGCGAGGATCAGCAGGTGTTTGGCGTTTCGCTGCTCGGCGGAGACACCACCGCGACGCCGGGGCCGCTCACCATTGCAATCACGGCATTGGGAACGGTTCCAGCGGGCGCGATGATTCGCCGCTCGGGCGCGTGCGCTGGCGATCACGTCTTTGTCAGCGGCACTATCGGCGATGCCGGCGCGGGGCTGAAGCTGCTGCAAGACGGCAAGGCTGACGATGCCTATTTGGTCGGGCGCTACCAGCAGCCGATGCCGCGGCTCCGGTTAGGGCTGGCGCTGCGCGGTGTCGCCACGGCATCGTTGGATGTCTCCGACGGGCTGCTCGCCGATCTCGGCCACATCGCTGAGGTGTCGGGCGTGCGAATCGTTGTGGCGGCGGATGCGGTTCCGCGCTCGGCGGCGCTGCGCCGGATCGATCCCGATGGCGTGGTGCGCGCTGTTACCGCAGGTGACGATTACGAAATTGCGTTCACGGCGCTGTCACCCAAGGCGGTTGAATCGGCGGCTGCAGCCGCTCAAACCCCCGTGACCAGAATCGGGCGCATCGAGCCGGGGCAAGGCGTCGCGCTGATTGATGGCCAGGGCCGGGAAATTCCCGTCACCCGCGCCGGTTTCACACATTTCTGAAGTGAATAACCTCTCCACGTAAGGAGGTAATGTTTTCTTAGCCCTGATGCGCGAGGCTCTGACCATGCTCCGCCGCCTCAGCCTCATTTTCTTCGCCTGTTGCCTAGCCAATGCCGCCTGGGCTGGCGAGGGCGGCAAGAAGCCAGCCAAGCCTGAGCCCGGGACCAGCGTGGAAATGCCGTTCCTGATGGCGCCGATGTCCCAGGACGGAAACCTGCTGGGCTACTCCTATATTGCCAGCAAATTGATCTGTTCCTCGCCCACCGCTTGCAATTTGGTGCGCCAAAAACTGGCCTTCATTCAGGACGCTTTCGTCCGCGAGGTGAATCTGAAGCCGGTCGCACTCGCCAGCGACCCCAAGGTGGTCGACAAGGATCTGCTCAATGCACGGTTGACGGCAGCCGCCAAACGGATCGTCGGCGCCGATAAGGTTCAGAACATGACCTTCATGGCGATCAAGTTTTCGCCGTTGCACCGCCCTGATTCGACCGCCCCGGAAGCCCCGGCGGAGCCGGCTCCGGCCACCACCCCTGCGACAGGGGCAGGAAATGGTGACGGCAAGGGTGGCGAGACCGCCAAAACTGCCTCTTCTGCAGGCGCGACATCGAAACCTGCGTCAGGACCCGCGCACTAAGTTGCGTCTCCGTTGGCCATTTGGCATACACCCATAGCCTTCTGCCCAGCAGGTTTCCGGCCTGTACTGGACTTAACAGGCCGCCCTACGGTCGGTCGAAAATTCGGAAGCAAGGGGAAACCATGGAACTTTATATCGTCTTGGCATGCGGCCTAGCGGCGTTGGTCTACGGCGGACTGACGGTGCGCTCGGTGCTCTCAAAGAGCGCCGGTACGGCTCGTATGCAGGAAATCTCGGCCGCCATTCAGGAAGGCGCTCGCGCCTACCTCAATCGTCAGTACACCACCATCGCCATCGTCGGCGTGGTGATCCTCGTGATCGCATTCTTCGTGCTGGGCTGGCAGAGCGCTGTCGGCTTCCTGATCGGTTCGGTGCTGTCAGGCGCCGCCGGTTATGCCGGCATGAACGTGTCGGTGCGCGCCAATGTGCGGACCGCCGAAGCTTCCCGCCAGGGTCTGGCGGCGGGCCTCAGCATGGCGTTCCGGTCCGGCGCGGTCACCGGCCTTCTGGTCGTTGGTCTCGGCCTGATCGCCGTTGCCGGCTACTATCTGGTGCTGACCCAGTTCCTCGGCCTCAGCACGGACGATCCGCAGCAGGCCCGTACGATCCAGAACTCGCTCGTGTCTCTGGGCTTTGGCGCTTCGCTGATCTCGATCTTCGCCCGTCTCGGCGGCGGCATCTTCACCAAGGGTGCGGACGTCGGCGGTGACATGGTCGGCAAAGTCGAAGCCGGTATTCCGGAAGACGACCCGCGCAACCCGGCCACCATTGCGGACAACGTCGGCGACAACGTCGGCGACTGCGCCGGTATGGCTGCCGACTTGTTTGAAACCTATGCGGTGACCACGGTTGCCACCATGGTTCTGGCCTCGATCTACTTCGTCGGCGAGCAGAAGTCCGCCTTCATGCTTCTGCCGCTGGCGATCAACGGCATGTCGATCCTGACCTCGATTGTCGGTACGTTCTTCGTTCGCCTGGGCAAGAGCCAGTCGATCATGGGCGCCATGTACAAGGGCGTCGTCGTCACCGGCTTGTTGTCGCTGGTCGGTCTCTACTTCCTCATCGACAAGCTGATCCCGGGCGGTGGTATCGCCGCGGCTCTCACGATTGGTGACAAGTCGTTCACCGGTCTGGACCTGTTCTGGTGCGGCCTGATCGGTCTGGCCGTCACCTTCGCACTGGTCGTGATCACCGAGTACTACACCGGCACCGGCAAGCGTCCGGTGAACGTGATTGCCAAGGCCTCCGTTACCGGCCACGGCACCAACGTCATTCAGGGTCTGGCGATTTCGATGGAATCGACCGCTCTGCCGGCGATCGTGATCTGCATCGGCATCATTTCCACCTTCCTGCTGGCAGGCCTGTTCGGCATCGCGATCGCGGTGTCTACCATGCTGTCGCTGGCGGGCATGATCATTGCGCTCGACGCTTTCGGTCCGGTCACCGACAATGCCGGTGGCATTGCCGAAATGGCCGGTTTGGAAGGCGACGTTCGCAAGACGACTGACGCCCTCGACGCGGTGGGCAACACCACCAAGGCCGTGACCAAGGGCTATGCCATCGGTTCGGCTGGCCTCGGCGCGCTGGTGCTGTTTGCGGCGTACACGCAAGACCTCAAATACTTCGTGGCGCACAGCGATACCTTCACCTACTTCAAGGACGTGACGATTCCGACCTTCGGTCTCGACAATCCGTGGGTGGTGGTCGGCCTGTTCCTCGGCGGCCTGTTGCCATATCTGTTCGGTGGCATCGCGATGACCGCGGTGGGTCGTGCAGCCGGTGCGGTGGTCGAAGAAGTCCGTCGCCAGTTCAAGGCAATGCCGGGCATCATGCTGGGCACCCAGAAGCCTGACTACGGCCGTGCCGTCGACATGCTGACCAAGGCCGCGATCAAGGAGATGTTGATCCCGTCGCTGTTGCCGGTGCTGTCCCCGATCGTGCTGTACTTCGTGGTGTTCTTCATCACCGGTAACAAGGTGGATGCGTTCAATGCCGTCGGCGCGATGCTGCTCGGCGTGATCGTCACCGGCCTGTTCGTCGCCATCTCGATGACCTCGGGCGGCGGTGCGTGGGACAATGCCAAGAAGTACATCGAAGACGGCCATTACGGCGGCAAGGGCTCCGACGCCCACAAGGCCGCTGTGACGGGCGATACCGTCGGCGATCCCTACAAGGATACCGCTGGTCCTGCCGTCAACCCGATGATCAAGATCACCAACATCGTCGCGCTGCTGCTGTTGGCCGCGCTGGCGAACCTGAGCTGATCCTCATCGGTTCCTAAGCGTAACGAAAGGCGCCGGGTTCACCCCTGGCGCCTTTTGCTATGGAGTTTATATTGAGCGGGCGCGTCAGGTAGGGTAGCTGCGGGCCATGACACGACGGATCCTCGCAGGTTTTATCGGTATCGCGCTGGCGCTGGCGGCGGCGGATGCCGACACGCCGGAAGACTGGTCGTTGCACGGCCAGGCGACCTTCGTTGATCAATACCATCCGGCGTTCCGTTCGCTTGTACGAGGTGCGAACAGCCTTGATCCCGGCAGCCGTGGCAACGAGACCTTCGACGCGACGGTCTTCGCCGGTGTGCGCTTGTGGGACGGTGGTGAACTCTACGCCAATCCGGAGATCGACCAGGGCTTCGGCGTCAGCAATACGCTGGGCGTCGCCGGGTTTGTCAGCGGCGAGGCTTACAAGGTCGGCAAATCGGCGCCTTACGGCCGGCTGCAGCGCTTGTTCCTGCGCCAGAGCTTCGATTTCGGCGGCGCGGCAGTGGACGTTGCGGCCGATGCCAATCAACTTGCCGGAACCCGCACGGCCGACAATCTGGTGCTGACAGTCGGGAAATTCTCGGTGACCGACGTCTTCGATACCAATGCCTACGCTCATGATCCCAAGAGCGATTTCCTCAACTGGTCGCTGATCGACAGCGGCGCGTTCGATTATGCCGCCGATGCCTGGGGCTATAGCTATAGCGCCACGGCGGAGGCGACGGTCGATTGGTGGACGCTGCGGCTTGGCGTGTTCGATCTGTCGCGGCTGCCCAACGACACGGCGCTGCAGCGCGGCCTCGCCCAATTTGAGCTGGTGGCGGAGGGCGAGGGGCGGTTTTTCGTAGGGGGCCAGCCGGGAAAACTGAAGCTGCTTGGGTTTCTCAACCGCGCGCGCATGGGCTCGTATCGCGATGCCCTGAAATTGGTGCCGACCGCAATGGAGGCGGTCCGCCATTATGGTTCGAAGGCCGGTGGCGCGATCAATCTTGAACAGCAGGTGAGCGACGACGCCGGACTGTTCGTACGCTTAAGTCTCAACGACGGCAGCAAGGAAGCTTACGAATTCACTGAGATCAACAATTCTCTGGCTCTTGGCGTTTCGCTGAAAGGCTCGGCGTGGGGCAGGGGAGATGACGAGACCGGTGTGGCGTTCGTCACCAACGGCATTGCCCGTCCGGCGCGCGACTTTCTCGCTGCCGGGGGAATAGGGATCCTGATCGGCGACGGCAGCCTAGCTCGTTACGATCGCGAAAACATTGTGGAAGCTTATTACAGTGTGCCGCTGACGGTGTGGCTACACGCCAGTCTCGATTATCAGCTCGCCGTCAATCCCGCCTACAATCGCGACCGCGGACCGGTGTCGCTGTTCGCGTTCCGGCTGCATGTGGCGGAGTAAGGTTCATACCAAAACGGCCCGCGATCGCTCGCAGGCCGTTCGTGCATTCTTCCAAACCCAAGAAAATCAGTGGCCGGGGCCGCCGCCGCCGCCGGGGTTCTGTTCCTGTTGCTGGTTGGCGCCCGGCATGCCCGGGGTGGCGTTGAAGAGCTGCTGCAGGAATGTCATTTCGCGGCCGCGGGTCGGCGTGGTGCGCGATTCGAACGCCACCACGTTGCCGTCTTCCAGGCTGTAGTGCTTCATGTCGCTGACTTTGCCTTCCTTGTCGAAATAGATCGCAAGGATGTGACGGCTTTCGATGGTCGCGTCGAAGAACGCCACCTGCCGTTCGATCTGGCTGATGTAGTACCAAGCGTCGGTGCCGAAAGCGGCTTGCACGGACGGATCGCCGAGCTTGGTTTCAATCGTGGTTTTGGTGTCGACACCGGCGGCAATGCCGGCTTCGGCATCGGAGTTCTCAATGAAACCACGGCTGCTGATCACCGGCGTGCAACCCGCCAGCGCGACACTCGCCGCAACAAAAAGCACGAGCTTGTTCATACTCTTGGGCCCTCGTCCGAGGTGAATGTGCTAGCCTTGCCAGCCGCCGCTTGCAAGGGCACCGGGTATTAAGGCTGTATCATGCTGAACGTCATCACCAGGAGCAAGGAGCACCGGCATGCGGCGGAACGCCTTTATGCCGCCGTGGTCACGCGATCCCGCGAACCTGCCTTTTTCGCAAGGTTGGCGGTGCCCGATACGCTCGACGGGCGCTTCGATCTTCTCACCTTGCACGCTTGGCTGGTACTCAGGCGTTATCAGCCCAATGCGGCGCTGGCACAGGCCTTTGTCGACCGTGTTTTTGTTGGTTTCGACGAGGCGTTGCGCGAGATGGGGGCGGGCGACATGGGCCTGGGCCGGCGCATGAAGACATTCGCTGACGCCTTCTACGGCCGTCTCGAGGCCTACGAGGCGGCAGCTGATGTGGCTGCAATGGCCGGCGCCTTGGTACGCAATCTCTACCGCGGCAACGCGACGCCGGCGGCTGCTATTGTCGCAACCTATGTTATGCGGGCACAGGAGCATTTAAGGACCATCGGGGAGGGGGACGTCGATTTCGGACCTCTGCCGGGTGAGGATCAGGCATGAAACACAACGAACCGCCGTTACAGCACATCTTCGATCTGGGGGGCCTGTCGCAAGCGGGCGCCGAGGTGACCGTCAAGGCCAAGGCCGAGGAGTTACCGGGACTGGCCGAATGGGCCGGGGTCGATTCGGTCAAACGGTTTATGGCGACGGTCAGCCTGCGGCGGTTGTCGCAATCGCGTTTCAGTTTCGAGGCGGAACTGACCGCGGACGTTGTCCAGGCCTGCGTCGTGACCCTTGAGCCGGTCGAAAGCCGCATTTCCCGGCATATTACTCGGGAATTGCAGCTCGCGCCCCGGTTGCCGCCCGAGGCGGGGGAACTGACCCTTTCGGCAGGGGACGATGACGTCCCGGAGACCATCGCCAGCGTCGATTACGACCTGGCGGCACCGTTGCTCGAAGAATATGTCCTGGCCATAGACCCTTACCCCCGCAAGGCGGGTGCGGCGTACAACCCGCCGACTGAGCCCGAAGCGTCTCAGTCAAGCCCGTTTGCCGTGCTTAAGGCCCTGAAGGACCGCGGCTAATTCCGCTCGATTGGGGCCGTATTGGAGCTTGAATCCTCCTAGGGTTTCCTGCTACCTCCCGCCCCTGCTTTTGATGTACGCGGCCGGACCCCTCTGGCCTTGAAGGAGTAGGATTCCGCCATGGCGGTCCCAAAGAGAAAAAAGTCGCCGTCAGCGCGCAATATGCGCCGGTCGCACCATGCGCTGGCGCCCACGACCCATAACGAGTGCCCGAATTGTGGCGAGCAGAAGCGCCCGCATCACGTTTGCGGGGCCTGCGGCCATTACGACGGTCGCGATGTCGTGGCTGAGGCGAAGGCCTGAGCACCGTGACTGCCCATTTTGGCGGTTGCTAGGACAGGTGGAGCTGTGGCCGGCGAATTGACAGTATCGATTGATGCGATGGGCGGCGATGCCGGTCCAGCGGTCGTCGTATCGGCATTGGTGCGTTCGATCCAACGTCACCCGGCGGTGAAGTATATCCTGCACGGCGACGAGACGGTGCTGAACCAGCTCCTTGCCAAGCGGAAGTCCAAGTTCGCCGGACGTGTCAGCGTGCGCCATGCCGCCTCGCGCGTGGCGATGGACGACAAGCCCAGCTTTGCGCTGCGCCGTCGCCGCGATTCCAGTTTGTGGCACGCCATCGAGTCGGTGAAGTCCGGCGAAGCGGAATGCGTCGTTTCGGCCGGCAATACCGGCGCGTTGATGGCGATGGGTATGTTCCAGCTTGGTGTCATCAACGGCATTTCGCGCCCCGCCATCGCCTCGGTGTGGCCAACCCAGCGCGGCCAGGTCGTCGTGCTCGACTGCGGCGCCAACATCGAATGCGATGCCGAACTTCTGGTCGACTTCGCCATCATGGGCGAGGCTTTGGCGCGTGCTGTGTTCGGCTTGCCGCGGCCCCGCGTCGGTCTCGTCAATGTTGGATCGGAAGAAATGAAGGGCCATGACGCGGTGAAGGGCGCAGCCCAGATCCTGCGCCAGTCCAATCTGCCGATGGAATTTTGCGGCTTCATCGAAGGCAACAACATTACCGAAGGCGTGGTCGATGTCGCGGTAATGGACGGCTTTACCGGCAACGTTGTGCTGAAGACGCTGGAAGGCACCGCCAAGCTGATTGCGTTCTTCCTCAAAGGTTCGCTGAAGCGCTCCTTCCTGTCGCGTCTGGGTGCCATTCTCGCCTCGGGTGCGTTGCTGGCCTTGCGGCGCAAGCTAGATCCGCGCGCCTATGGCGGTGGCCTGATGCTCGGGCTCAACGGCATCGTGGTGAAGGCGCACGGCGGTACCGACGCCATTGGTTTTGCATATGCCCTCGACACCGCCATCGAAATGGTTTTGGGCGGCGTCAACAATTCCATCGTGGCCGACCGCGCGGGCGTCAAGCCCGAGGCGGTTGCGTCATGACAGGTCCCGTGCTCCGGTCCCACGTGATCGGCTGCGGCTCCTATCTGCCGGAAAACATCGTCACCAACGCCGAACTCGCCGCCAAAGTGGACACCAGCGACGAGTGGATCCGTACCCGCACCGGCATCCGCCAGCGCCACATCGCAGCGCCGGGCGAGAAAACATCCGACCTCGCGGTCAAGGCGGCTCTGGCCGCGCTCGCCAACGCTGGGGCCACGGCAGACGACATCGACATGGTGGTGGTCGCCACGACCACGCCGGACCTGACCTTCCCGTCGGTTGGCACCATCGTGCAGCGGAAGCTCGGCATGACCCGCGGCTTTGCCTTCGATGTGCAGGCGGTGTGCGCCGGCTTTATCTACGCCATGAGCGTGGCCGACAACTTCATCAAAGCCGGGCAGGCGAAAAGTGCCCTCGTAATCGGGGCCGACACGATGTCGCGCATCCTGGACTGGACCGACCGCACCACTTGCGTCCTCTTCGGCGACGGTGCCGGGGCGGTCGTGTTAAACGCAGGCGAGGGGGGGGGCACGTCCGAAGATCGCGGCGTGCTCAACACCGTGCTGTTCTCCGACGGGCGGCTGCACGATCTGCTGTATGTCGACAGCGGGCCTTCCACCAACCAATCCGTTGGTTTCATCCGGATGCAAGGCAAGGAAGTCTTCAAGCACGCGGTGACCAATATTGCCGCCTCGGTGGAGGCTTCGGCCGCCGCCGCAGGGGTGCCCGTGAGCGCAATTGACTGGTTTGTGCCCCACCAGGCCAACCAGCGCATCCTGGACGGCACCGCCAAAAAGCTGAAGGTCGACGCCTCGCGCGTGGTCTCCACCGTGGCACTGCACGGCAACACTTCGGCCGCTTCGGTGCCGTTGGCACTGTCTACTGCTGTGGCGGACGGCCGCATCCAACGGGGCCAATTGGTGCTGATGGAGGCCCTCGGCGCGGGCATGACCTGGGGTGCTTGCCTCCTACGTTGGTAATCAGTCTCAAAGCGCTGCCCTATCCCTTTGATGTTGACGGTAAATCCCTGTTTCGCATACTTTTACGCGAGCACCAGGGAGTCGTTTTACCGCCATGACCACGACGACACTGACACGCGCCGACTTAACCGAAGCGGTATTCCAGGCTGTAGGCCTGTCCCGTAATGAATCGGCACAAATGGTCGAGGACATACTGGAAGAACTGTGCGCGGCCCTCGCGCGCGGGGAAACGGTGAAGCTCTCCTCGTTCGGTACCTTTGCGGTTCGGCAGAAGTCGCAACGCATGGGCCGCAATCCCAAGACTGGTGATGAAGTTCCGATCGCGCCGCGCCGTGTTCTGGTGTTTCGCCCTTCGCATGTGTTGAAGGCCGTCATCAACGGACAGACGCCGCCTGACGGTATGGATGAGGACGATTGATGTCGTACTCGGCGTTAGCGCAGTTTCCCTTGCACACAAAATCACCGGAAGCGTTTCGCACCATCAGTGAGGTCGCTGTTGAGCTGGATGTACCGCAGCATGTGTTGCGGTTCTGGGAAAGCCGTTTTGCGCAGGTGAAGCCGACCAAACGCGCTGGCGGCCGGCGCTATTATCGTCCCGAAGACGTTGATCTTCTGCGCGGCATCCGCACGCTGCTGTATTCCGACGGTTACACCATTAAAGGCGTGCAGAAAGTTCTGAAGGACAAAAGCACGCGCTATGTCGCCGAGATCGGCCGCGAGAGCGTTCAGGAGCCGCCGCAAGATCATATGCCGGCGCATGACGATCATGCCGTGGTACCGTTCGGCCGTCGCGGTGTTGCGCTTGGCGAAGAAGAACGCGAGGCGCTGGAAATCCTCCTCGCCGAACTGGTGCAATTGAAAGCGCGGATGCGCGCCGCACCACGGCTGATTTAGAGCGCCGCATCCCGGCGCAACGGACGCGGGTTTGGCGGAAAGGGGAGCCGCCGCAGAAAGACGGAAAACCCGGGACATTGCCGCAGCTTGAGCGGTTGCCCTTCCGGGGGCAGGCAACTATAGTCCGCGGCCCTTAGGGTTCGCCCTAGGAACCAATCCCCCGGCGGCCGCGAGGCCGCTGCAAATCGACCGGCGCATCGGGTCGGTACAAGTGTCGGAGCGTGGCGCAGTCTGGTTAGCGCACCTGTCTGGGGGACAGGGGGTCGGAGGTTCGAATCCTCTCGCTCCGACCATTTGTTCTTTTTGACTTCAGCCTGTCACAAGTTCCCAAGGGACACCCGCTCAGTGGTATTTCTTACGCGCTCGTAGCGCCGAACGCCGCTTTCGTACCGGCTATTTGCCTGCTCTCTCCAAACTTCTGACGGCTCCATTGGCGGCGCTGGTCGTGAGAAGAGCGTAGGCACGCAGCGCGGCAGACACGACCCGGTTGCGCGCTTTGGGGTGCCAAGCCTTGTCGCCTTTGGCTGCCATCGCGGTGCGGCGCGCGGTGAGTACGCTGTCGGGCACGTCTACGCGGATCACGCGGCCGGGAATATCGACCGTGATCGTGTCGCCGTCTTCGACCAGCGCGATCATGCCGCCTTCGGCTGCTTCCGGCGAGACATGTCCGATCGACAGGCCGGAGGTGCCGCCGGAAAAACGACCGTCGGTCAGAAGGGCGCAGGATTTTCCGAGGCCTTTTGATTTCAAATAGCTCGTCGGATAAAGCATTTCCTGCATGCCGGGGCCGCCTTTCGGTCCCTCATAGCGGATGACGACGAAATCGCCAGACTTCACCTTGCCATCCAAGATACCCGCAACGGCATCTTCCTGACTTTCAAAGACGCGCGCCGGACCGGAGAACTTGAGTGAGGACGGATCAACGCCCGCGGTCTTCACGATGCAGCCGTCCTCGGCCAGATTGCCGTAAAGCACGGCCAAGCCACCGTCCTTGCTATAGGCATGATCAAAATCGCGAATCACACCTTGTTTGCGGTCCTGATCGAGTTCGCCATAGCGCAGCGACTGGCTGAAGGCTTCCGTGGTGCGGATGCCGCCGGGGCCGGCGCGATAAAAATTCGTCACGGCGGGATCGTTCGTACGCTGAACATCACATTGGTCGATCGCGTTGCCCAAGCTTGCACTATGGACAGTGGGAACGGCGCGGTTCACCAGACTCTCGCGATCGAGTTCGCCGAGAATCCCCATCACGCCGCCGGCGCGGTGCACGTCTTCGAGATGGACGTCGGAACGCGACGGCGCGACTTTGCACAGATGCGGCACCTTGCGCGACAAGCGGTCGATATCCTTCATCGTGAAGGGAACCTCGGCTTCCCGCGCGGCCGCCAGAAGGTGGAGCACCGTATTGGTCGAGCCGCCCATCGCGATGTCGAGCGTCATGGCGTTCTCGAACGCGGCAAAGCTGGCAATCGAACGCGGCAGAACGTTTTCGTCGTTCTGCTCGTAATAGCGCTTGGTGATCTCGACGATCAGGCGGCCCGTCTTCAGAAATAGTTCGCGGCGATCGGCGTGGGTGGCGACCAGCGTGCCGTTGCCGGGCAGCGCCAAGCCCAGCGCCTCCGTCAGGCAGTTCATCGAGTTGGCTGTGAACATGCCCGAGCACGAGCCGCAGGTGGGGCAAGCCGAACGCTCGATCATCGTAACGTCTTCGTCGGTGACCTTGTCGTCGGCGGCCATCACCATCGCATCAATCAGGTCGAGCGATTTGGCTTGGCCCTGATAGACGGTCTTGCCCGCTTCCATCGGTCCGCCCGATACGAAGATGGCTGGAATGTTGAGGCGCAGCGCGGCCATCAGCATGCCGGGCGTGATCTTGTCGCA
>DBUB01000010.1:698861-915950 GCA_002307725.1 Alphaproteobacteria bacterium UBA1301
CGTTGACCATGTATTCGACGGAGTCCGCGATCAGGTCTCGCGAGGGCAGGGAATAGAGCATGCCGCCATGCCCCATGGCGATGCCGTCGTCGATGGCAATGGTGTTGAACTCTTTAGCCACACCACCAGCGCGTTCGATCTCGCGCGCGACAAGTTGTCCAAGGTTCTGAAGGTGTACGTGGCCGGGCACAAATTGCGTGAACGAATTGGCGATAGCTATGATGGGTTTGCCGAAATCCTCATCCTTNNCATGCCGGGCGTGATCTTGTCGCAATTGGAGATGCACACCAGCGCGTCGGCGCAATGCGCGTTGACCATGTATTCGACGGAGTCCGCAATCAGTTCGCGTGAGGGCAGAGAATAGAGCATACCGCCGTGCCCCATGGCGATGCCGTCGTCGATGGCGATGGTATTGAATTCTTTGGCGACGCCGCCTGCGCGTTCGATCTCGCGCGCGACAAGTTGTCCAAGGTTCTGAAGGTGGACGTGGCCGGGTACAAATTGCGTGAACGAATTGGCGATGGCAATGATGGGTTTGCCGAAATCCTCATCCTTCATGCCGGTCGCACGCCATAATCCTCTGGCGCCGGCCATGTTGCGTCCGTGTGTTGTCGTTCTCGACCGATATGCAGGCATTCATCTCATCCTGGTAATTGCAATTGGGGTGATTATGCATTCAAGCGCCCGCTTTCCAAGGTGGTGAATTGGGCAGTCGACGTTTTCCACCGATTGAAGCCTTTTCGGCTGTCTCGTCCAGGCGCAGCTGGCAATCCAACGACCGGGTTATCAGCGCGTGACGGCGATTATGCCCTTCGCAACAACGTAAATGCCAACCACGGCTACGACGCAGATGAAGACGACCGACAAAGCGCTGGCCGCAACGGCCACGGCACTGGTGCCGATTGCGACATGTGGCGAGGACAGGCCGACCACGTAGACCATCAGCGGAACGGCCAAGACGGAACCGCCGCCGCCGATGACGCCGAGCGAGCCCTACAAGCACACCAGAGGCGAGGGCTGCCAGGATTTCAGGTGTCGCCATTGTCGCGCTATATGAACAGCGTCGTGGCCGACTCCTGCGCCTCGGCGAGAAAAGCCGCCACGCCGCCGAGTTCGACGCCGTCGATTAGTTCCTCGTGACGAATGCCCATCACGTCCATCGACATTTGGCAGGCGATGAGCTGGGCGCCACCTTTGATCAACTCGCCGAGCAGTTCGTTCGGTGTGGCGACGTTCTTTCCAGCCATGACGTGCTTCATCAGCGGTGCGCCCAGGCCAGCGAAATTCATCTTGGACAGCGAGCTCAACTTGGCAGCGCCCTTGGGGAGCATCATGCCAAAGGCGGATTCGATTAGGGTTTTCTTCAGCCTTGGTGCATCGGGACGGCGCAACACGTTCAGGCCCCAGAAGGTAAAGAACAGGCTGACGGGTTTTCCCATCGCCATCGCGCCATTGGCAATGATCAGCGCCGCCATGACTTTGTCGAGATCGCCCGAGAATACCACCAGCGTGGTCTTCTCCCGCGCCGGCGCTGCGGCTGTAACGCATGGCATCGGCGCCTGGTTCTTGCGCAAGAGCACGGTGATAAGACCTTTGGCACTGTCGACGCTCAGAACGTCGTTGCCGGTCTTCTTGGCCCAAGCGCGGATGTCGCGGCCAAACGCGGGATCGGAGGCGGTGACCTCTAGAAGCTCGCCCGCCTGCATCGCCTCCATGGCGCGATAGGTCTTCATGATGGGGCCTGGGCATTGCAGGCCAACGGCATTGAGCGCGTGCCGCCCGCTGCCGGGCGTCAGAGCGCAGGACGGGGTCTCGGATTCGATTTCCGCCTGACTGCGGCGCTTGATGTCCTCGTAATCGAAAATATCAGGATTGGACTGTTTCTCCGTGGCCCAATTGTAAGTCTTGATGCCGCCGGTGAGGTTGCGGACATTCTTGAACCCGTTCTGCTTCAAGACGCGATAGGCCAGATACCCGCGCATGCCGATTTGGCAAAACAAGATGGTGGGCTTGGCGGGATCAAGTTCGTTGATCCGTTCACGTAAGGCGTCCAGCGGAATATTACGCGCGCCGGGCAGGGTGACGATCTCGAATTCTTCTGCCGTGCGGACGTCGATAAGCTGCAAATCCTCGGGGGTGGTGGCCAGAAGATCGCGCAATTCGCGCCAGTCGATGACCTCTTGATAGCCCTTCAGCACGTTGCTGGCGACGTAGCCGGCGATATTGACCGGGTCCTTCGCCGAACCAAACGGTGGGGCATAAGAGAGTTCGAGATCGCAAAGGTCCTGGACCTTCAGACCGGCTTTGATTGCGGTGGCGATCACATCGATGCGTTTGTCGGCACCATCTGCACCCACCGCCTGGGCGCCGAGGATTTGTCCTTCGGGCGTATAGACCAGCTTGAGGCTAAGCAGCTTGCTGCCGGGGTAATACGAGGCGTGCGAGCCTGAATGCGTGATGGTGGCGCGATAGGGAAGGCCAAGCGCTTTGGCTTGCGTCTCATTGAGGCCGGTACAGGCGGCCGCAAGGTCGAACGCCTTTAGGATCGCCGTGCCGAGCGTGCCTTTATAGGCGCTGCGGCTGTCGTTACTCGCTGCCAGCATGTTGTCGGCCGCCATGCGGCCTTGGCGGTTGGCGGGTCCTGCCAGTGGGATCAGCGCCTCGCGGCCGCTGATGGTTTGGATCACTTCGACCGCATCGCCCACCGCGTAGATGTCGGGGTCGGAGGTCTGCAGGTAAGCATTGACCTTGATGCCGCCGGTCTTGCCGAGCTCAAGTCCGGCAGAGCGAGCGAGGGTGGTTTCCGGTTTGACGCCGATGGCCAGCACAACGATATCGGCCTGGATGCGCTTCCCGGAGGCGAGGAACACGACGGTGTGGTCGGTCTTGTCCTCGAAATGCTCGATTTTGTCGGCGAGATAAAGCTCGATGTGCTTGTCGCGCAGATGGGAATGCACAATCGCAGCCATCTCATCGTCGAACGGCGCTAGGATGTGCGGTGCGCCTTCCACCATCGTGGTGAACAGCCCACGCTCGTGCAGATTTTCGGCCATCTCGATTCCGATGTAGCCGCCGCCGATCACCACGGCGCGCCGCGGATTCTCGTTTTCAAGATGGGCCATGATGCGGTCGAGGTCGGGAATATTGCGTAGTGTGAAAACACGGCGCGAGTCGATGCCAGGCAGACGGGGCCGAACCGGGTCCGCGCCGGGCGACAGCAGTAACCGGTCGTAATTCTCTTCGGTTTCGCTGCCGGTTTCGAGATTGCGCAGCAGAACCGTCTTGTTGGCACGGTCGATGGCCACCGCCTCGGTGCGGCTCCGTACATCGACGCGATAGCGTGCCTCGAAATTGGCTTCGGAGGTGACGAGAAGTTGATCGCGTTCCGGGATGGCGCCCGAGATGTGATAGGGCAGGCCGCAATTGGCAAAGCTGATATAGGGCCCGCGCTCGACCAGCACGATTTCAGCGCGCTCGTCGTTCCGCCGCAGCCGGGCTGCCGCTGTTGCTCCGCCTGCCACGCCACCGATGATGACAATCTTCATATCTCATATTCTCGTATATACGCAAATATGAATATAATAGCGCCAAGCCCGGATGTCATTGGAAAACACGGCACTGCGACAGTTTGGGAGATGCCCAGCTGGTCCTTTGTCAAGACGCCTATTCGGGTGTGACCGGATTCCGCTTCGATGACCTTCGGCACAACCTTGCGACCAAACTCTTACGGCAGACGGGCAACCTCAAACTGGTGCAACGCGCCCTGAATCACGACGATCTCAAAACGACCCTGCGTTATGCGCATGTGCTCGATACCGAAGTCGCCGAGGCGCTCGAACACGCCACAGAGTCCTGAAAATACTCCCGAACGCCCAACAAAAAACTTCATAACATACTGAAATAAATAACAAATATTGAATAGCGTGGAACTGACGGGGGGCAGGGCGGTGGCGGTTCAATTCCTCTCGCTCCGACCATTTTTCCCGTCCATTTGCTTTTCGGCAGCGATTTCGTGCCGTAATTGCCGCTGAGGCCGCGTGAGGTGCACGGCGGCTGCGCTCCTGCCCGCTCTTTACCGCCTTGTTGTGGGGCAGATAAGTTCCCATATCTGGAGTACGCCTTCGCACACCCGTACGGCAGAACACCATGATCAAAAAAAACAAGTCGGCGCCCCCCGCCAAATCAGAAGTCAAAAAAATTCACCAGCAAGCCATCGAGGTGGCGGTGCCGCCGGTGGCTCTCATCAAGCGGCGCGAGCCGCTACCCGAAGAGATTCCAAAGCACCCGGCCGAAGACCCCGGCGCGCCCGCACGCATCAAGGCGATCCTCGACAATCCGTCGAGCCGGCGCTCCGATCAGGATCTCGATTTTCTGTCGTCGAGCTCGGTGCGCGGCATTCGCATCGGGCTCGATTACCTGAAACCCGAACTGGGGCTGCAGGACCACGGCATCGGCGCCACCGTTGTGGTGTTCGGTTCGACGCGCATCTGCGAACCGGCCGCGGCGCACCGCACCATGCATACGCTGAAAGCGGCGCTGGCCGACGATCCGCGCGACAAGGAACTCAAGCGCCGTCTCAAGGTGGCGGAACGCATTCTCGACAAGTCGCGCTATTACGACGTGGCGCGCGCGTTCGGGCGGCTGGTGAGCGAGGCGGCGAAGAAGCCGGGCGGGCCCCAATGCACGGTCATCACCGGTGGCGGGCCGGGTATCATGGAATCGGCCAATCGCGGCGCTTATGACGCGGGGGCCAAGACGGTCGGCCTCAACATCAGCCTGCCGCACGAGCAGTTCCCCAACCCCTACATCACGCCAGGTCTATGCTTCAATTTCCACTACTTCGCGATGCGCAAGATGCATTTCCTGCAGCGCGCCAAGGCGCTGGTGGCATTTCCTGGCGGCTTCGGCACCTTCGATGAACTGTTCGAGGCGCTGACCCTGGTGCAGACGCGCAAGATGAAGCCCATTCCGGTGGTGCTGGTGGGGCAGTCCTATTGGCGCAGCGCCGTCAATTTCGATTTCCTGGTCGCCGAAGGCGTCGTGGCGCCGGAAGACCTTGAGCTGTTCTGGTTTGCCGAAACCGCCAAGGAAATCTGGGACGGCATCCTGCATTGGTACGACAAGAGCGGCGCACCGCTCAGCGCAGTATAAGAGAGGACACGCTCGTGAAACTGTCGTTCAACGGCGCCGACCGTGGCGTCACCGGTTCCTGCCATATGATTGAAGCGGCGGGAAAGCGCATTCTGATCGATTGCGGGCTTTACCAGGGCGGCAAGGAACTGAATGAGGAAAACGAGGAGCCGTTCGGATTCGATGCCGCGGCGATCGATCTTGTGCTCTTGACCCACGCCCATCTCGATCATTGCGGGCGATTGCCGCTACTGGTCAAGCGCGGCTTCAAGGGCGAAATCATCTCCACCTCGGCGACCGCCGAACTGGCGCGCCTTGTGATGGTCGATGCCGCAAACCTGCAGGAAGAAGATGCGCGCTTCCGGGCCAAGAAAAACCGCGCCCACTTCCGCACCGTCGATGCCAAGCCGCCACTGTATTCGCTGATCGATGCCTTGAACGCGACGTCGCGGTTCGGCCGCACGGCCCATTACGGCGAGGTGGTCGAACTGGCGCCGGGGCTGACGGCGATCTTCGTCGATGCCGGGCATATCCTCGGCTCCGCCAGCGTGCTGTTGAAATCGAAAAGCGGAGCGAACTCGACCGAAATCCTGTTCTCCGGCGATCTCGGCAACCCGCATGGGCCGTTGCTTACCGATCCGCCGCCGCCGATGGAAGTGGCGAATGTGGTGATGGAAACCACTTACGGCGACCGCAATCACAAAGACCTCAATCCCTCGGTTGCGGAATTCTACGACGTGGTGATCAAAACCTTCCAGCGCGGCGGCAATGTCGTGATCCCGACCTTCGCGATCGAACGCGCCCAGGAACTGCTTTATATGGTGTGCCGCGGCATGATCGAAAACCATCTGCCGCCGCAGACGCAACTTTACCTCGATTCACCGATGGCGATCTCGGTGACCGAGGTAATGGGCCGCAATCTCGATGCGCTGAAACCCGAAATCGCCGACGCGATCCGCAAGGGTTACGATCCCTTCCATTTCGACGGCGTCCATATGGTGCGCGAGCACATGGCCTCGGAGAAGATCAACGACGTCAAACATGGCGCCATCATCATGGCGGGATCGGGCATGTGCACCGGCGGGCGCATTCGCCATCACTTCGTGCAGAATCTGCCGCGCAAGGAGTCAAGTGTGGTGTTCGTCGGGTTCGCCGCCGGCGGCACGCTGGCGCGGCGCATCATCGACGGCGCCAAGGAAGTCACCATCTTCGGCGAGCGTATCAAGGTCGAGGCGGAAGTTCACACCATCAACGGCTTTTCGGCCCACGCCGGACGCGATCAACTGTTCGCCTGGCACGCCAAAACCAAAGCCGCGCGCACTTTCCTGGTTCACGGCGAAGAAACCGCGATGCAAAGCTTCGGCGCGGCATTGACCAGCACCAAGGTCGAAATGCCCGTGTTGCACCAGAGTGTTGAGCTGTAGTACCTCGTTGCCGCCGTGATTGCCCGAGAGTGTGAAATGACTTATCCCAAGCCGCGCAGCGCCCAGATGCTGGCCGAATTGGCGGATTACGTGATCACCGAGCCGTTTCCGTTCGTGGTCGATCTCGCAAAGTGCCGCGGCATCAAGATGGTCACGGTCGACGGAGATACCATCACCGATTGGGGCGGCATCTATGGTTCGAAGCTGAT
Source organism: Alphaproteobacteria bacterium UBA1301 (assembly GCA_002307725.1). Taxonomy (GTDB): domain Bacteria; phylum Pseudomonadota; class Alphaproteobacteria; order Micropepsales; family Micropepsaceae; genus Rhizomicrobium. The sequence goes on from DBUB01000010.1 coordinate 705,625, forward strand.
CGGCTACAACCACCCGCGGATGATGACGGACGAATACGCGCGCGAGGTGCTGATCGCAGCCAACACCAAGATGGCCAATCCCGACATCCTGACGCCGCAGTGCCTCGCCTATTACCGCTTGTTGCACAAGCTGCGGCCGAAATGCATGCGCAATGACAGAGTAGAGGTCTACGCCGTGAACTCGGGCGCTGAAGCGGTCGAGAACATGATGAAGTATTTCATCAACCTGTTTCATCACCGCCAGGCGGAGAAGCAGCGCCCGGTTATCAATCCACGTTTCATCTATTTTGATCAGGCGTTCCACGGCCGCACGGTTTTTGCGCTCAACGTCACCACGCTGAAGAACGATCCCATTGCCACGCGCGATTTCCAGGGCATTATCACCGGTAATCTTCAGGTCCAGTTCCCGGCGCTGCACACCCGGTTGTCGGCGGAAGAAAATGACGAGAAGGTCACCGCCTCGCTGCAATCGCTGGAGACGCTGTTCAACACCTATCACGATGAAATCGCTGGCGTGATCCTGGAGCCGCTGCAAGGGGCGGGCGGGCATCGCTTGGCGCCGCCGCGCTTTTATACCGGCCTGTCGGAGTTGTGCCAGAAATACGACGTGCCGTGGGGTCTTGACGAAGTGCAGACCTCGGGCGGTCAGACCGGCGAAGTGTTTTGCATCGACCTGTTCGATGTTCCGTATCCGCCGCAAGCCGTCGCCAGCGCCAAGAAGTTCGGCAACGGCGTCGTTTACATGCGCCAGTCGATGCAAGACGTCGGCGTGCTCGACTCCACTTGGGGCGGATCGCTTAGTGACATGGTGCGCTTCGTGCACGAATGGCAGATCGTCGAAGACGAAAAGCTGATCGAGCAGGTGTCGGCCAAGACCGAACGGCTGGTCGCCGGCCTCCATGCGCTGGAAGAGCGTTTCCCGGCGAAGATGTGCAATGTGCGCGGCCTCGGGCTGTATCAAGGCTTCAACGTGCTGGGGCCGAGGGGCAAGGGCCGGCTGATCGAAATGGCCTTGCAGGAAGAAAACTATCTTCTGCTCGGCGCCGGGACCTATAGTGTGCGCCTGCGCCCGCCGCTGGACGTGACCGAAGCGGACATCGACGCCCTGATTGCGATGCTAGGGCGGGTGCTGGAAAAGCTCTGACGGCTTCGTGGACTGCGGCAGATCAACTCATCGGTGTGGGCGTGGCCCGCATCGGCTGCCGTCATCGTCGCCAAAACATCCGTTATCTTAGAGGCTTAGTGGCTTTCCTGCGCCAAGCGGTGGTTTGATAACATTTTACGTCGTTTGGTGTTGAAATTAAATAACTACTTTTCAAGTAGACATTATAGGAACAATGTACACCTCAAGACGTTGGTAGAGGGGATGTACATGACAAAATTGCATTATCTAATTCTCGCCGTCGCTTTTGTGGCTACCGCGACTGTACCGGCCGTTGCTGGTCCCTATGAGGCGGGCACGATCCTGTTGCGCGTGCGGGCGGTGGAGATCGTTCCGGATGTTTCGTCGACTGTCAGCATTGGCGGCAAGGTGTCGATCACCGACACCACCATTCCGGAAGCCGACATCACCTATTTCCTGACCGAGCACTGGTCGGTGGAAGCCATCGCCGGTACCGACAAGCACGCCATCTATTACAATGGCTCGACCAAGCTGGCGAATGTCTGGCTGCTGCCGCCGACCGTTACGGTGCAATACCATTTCGACCAGATTGGCCCGTTCAAGCCTTACGTCGGTGCCGGTCCGAACTTCACGCTCTTCTATGACCGTTCGACCGGCCCGCTGGGCAAGCTGCGCAGCACCGACAATTGGGGCTTTGCGCTGCAGATCGGCACCGATATTCCGCTTACGGAAGATGGCAAATACTTCTTCAATATCGACGTCAAGCGGCTGTTCCTGTCGACCAACGCATCGTTCAGCGCTTCGCCAGTGACGGCTTCGGTCAATATCAATCCGTGGCTGATCGGCACCGGCGTTGGCATCCGGTTCTAGAGTCCTGAACCGTCATATCATGGAAAACGACAATGGTATGGTTCTTCAAGAAGTCTAAGAAAAAGGGGAAGGGCGGATCGGATATTAGGGGGTCTTCCTCTGCCTCCGGCGCAGCGGACGCTGCAGCACCAACCGAATCGTCATCGAATAAAGGAGCAGAAAAAGTGGCCGAACCTGGCTTTGCGACACGCAGCATTCACGCGGGTGCCAAACCCGATCCCACGACCCAAGCGCGGACGACGCCGATCTATCAGACGGCATCCTACGTCTTCGACAACACCGATCAGGCCGCCAACCGTTTCGGTCTCAAGGAATTCGGCAATATCTATACGCGTATTGGCAATCCCACCAACGCGGTTCTGGAAGACCGCGTGGCGTCGCTGGAAGGCGGTGTCGCTGCGCTGGCGGTTGCTTCGGGGCATGCGGCACAGCTTTTGGCGCTCTATCCGCTGCTCGACGTGGGTGACGACGTCGTCGCCGGGCGGCAGCTCTACGGCGGCACGGTCAATCAGCTCAATCACGCCTTCAAGAAGTTCGGTTGGGGCGTGAAGTGGGCGGATTCGACCAAGCCGGAGACGTTTAAAGCGCAGATCGGGCCGAAGACCAAGGCGCTGTGGGTCGAGAGCATCGCCAATCCGGGCGGCGTCATCACCGACCTGGAGCCGATCGCCAAAATTGCCCACGACGCCGGCATCCCGTTGATCGTCGACAACACCTTGGCGACGCCTTATCTCATCCGCCCCTTCGAATGGGGTGCCGACGTCATCGTGCATTCCGCCACCAAGTTCCTCGGCGGCCACGGCAACTCGATTGCCGGCGTCATTGTCGACTCGGGCAAGTTCCCCTGGAACAACGGCAAGTTCCCGACGCTGACCGAACCGAACGGGTCGTATCACGGCCTCAAGTTCTGGGAGACGTTCGGCAACATCTCCTACATTATAGCCGCGCGCACGCTCGGCCTGCGCGATTTGGGGCCGGCACTGTCGCCGTTCAATGCGTTCCTGATACTGACCGGCATCGAAACGCTGCCGCTCCGCGTCCAAAAGCACTCCGACAATGCGCTCACGGTCGCCACTTGGCTGAAGAAGCATCCGCAAGTGTCGTGGGTGAATTACGCCGGTCTCGAAGGCGACGAAAACTATGCCCGATTCAAGAAATACACTCCGAAAGGCGCGGGCAGCGTCTTCACCTTCGGCGTCAAGGGTGGCTTCGAAGCCGGCAAGAAGCTGGTAAACTCGGCGAAGCTGTTCAGCCATCTCGCCAACATCGGCGATACCCGCAGCCTCATCATTCATCCGGCCTCGACCACGCACAGCCAGCTTTCGAAACAGGAACTCATCGAAGCGGGTGCGTCGGAAGACACGGTGCGGGTTTCGATCGGCCTCGAAGATGTCGCCGACATCATTGCGGATTTGGAGCAGGGCCTGGCGTAAGCGGAAAGTTTTCTCCGTTCTTCTCCTCGAGCATGGGTGCCCCCGCGCCCATGCTCTTTTTGTGACGGGGCAACCAGATCCGCGCCGCGAGGCTGTTCTACCGCAGCGGGCAGGTCCGCCGGAACGTAGGAATGAGTTGCAGCATACATCGCTTGCAGAAACGCAGATATTTCTGGTTATCCAGACATCTGTTTGAAACAATCGTATTGCTAATACATAACCGTTCGGTAGTATCGCGCCGGAGCCAGATTGGGGCAAACAAAATGCGGTTACGGGCGCAAATCATCGTCGACATCGATGCCGGCGACTATGTCGAGGCTGCCGAGCATCAGAACACGCTGCAGCACTATCTGCGCGATATCCAGGCGCAATATCCGGGCGCCAGTCTGACCATGCGTGAACGGCGCGAGCGGCGGCATGATGGCTTGGCGCATACGCCCGAACCGGCACCCGCCGGAATCCGATGACCAATCTCGGTTGAAGAGGCCATGATGGCTGCGGAACCGGGCCAATGTGCGCGCTTGCTGGCGCTGATCGAAGCGGTACGCCTGTCGAGCCGCGACGTGTCGTTGCCGGGCGTGGTGCTGTTCCTGCACATCTGCGAACGCGACGGCATTTCGATCAAGGATCTCGTTTATCTGTCGGGCTATAGCGAAAGCTTGGTGTCGCGCGCGGTCGATCGCTTGCGCGGCGAGGGGGGGGCCGGAAAACTCAAAGATCTCGGCGGCGCGTTGGTGACGGTCACCCGCCATCCCGAAGACGGCCGCCGGCGGCTGGTTTACCTGACTGAGGCGGGGCGGGTGCTGAAGGCGCGCATCACGCGCGCACTTTCCGGCAAGCCGGGTGAGGGCTGATTTTCCGGCCGCAGATTCCCGCCGTGCGCGGCTACTCCCAATTCATCAATTCCCGTCCAAGGCGTTCAGCAGTGGTTGCAGGTGCTTTTCGTAACGGCGCCACCGGCCCATCGAACTTTTGTAAAGTGGCTGCCGCACTTGGGCGAGGCTGGCCGTTCGTACGCTGCGATCTGTCTTGTGGAATTCAAGGCACCGCGGATCCCATTCGAGACCGCAGAATGCGACCAAGCGTCTGGCTTGCTCTTCAAGGTTTTCGACGATGTTTTCGTATTGCACTTCCAGCATGGCGGTTTGCGGAAGCACTGCCCGCCAATGTGCCATCAGCGTTTCGTAGGCGCGGTAATAACGTCCGAGTTCCGCGAGATCGTAGGTAAAACGGAATGTTGCGGGCGGGAACAGCGAGAAGCAGGAAACACAGGTGTCGCGCGGGTCGCGCTTGACGTGAATGATCCGCGCATTTGGCAACACCAAATGAATCAGCCCGGCAAAACGGAAATTTTCGGGTCGCTTGTCGGTGATGTGTCTGGCGTCGGGCGCCTTGGGTTGGACCCTGTCGACATAGATGCGGCCCAGGCGTTTCAGGTCTTCCGCCGAAAGGGCCGCAACATCGAACGGCAATGGTTCGGGATCGTAGCTCCCCACCACGCCGAAACCGAAATCCGTCAGTTCGTCGCCACCGAACACCTGCGGATGGCTGGCCAGGATCTGTTCGACCAGTGTCGTGCCGGAGCGCGGCATGCCGATGATGAAGATCGGCAGCGTCGACGATTCACCGAGCCCGGATTTTTCGCGGATTAATTCCGGCGTAAACACACGTGCCATTTCGCTGAGGACGCCGAGTTCCTTTTCTTCCTTGTAAGCGGCGATCGGGCGCCATTGCCGATTGCCTTCCAGAAGTTCGGCAAAGGCATCGTCATATTGCTTCAGATCCGATTTCACCTTTGAGCGGACGAAGTGCATGACCGCTTGCTGACCTTTGATCGTCGCGGCCATGTTGTTCACGAGGTCTTCGATCAGCGGAATCTGCGGATCGTCTTCGCGGAATGTTTTGACTTCGGAGAGATATCGATGGCACTCGATGGACCGTGGATCGAGCCTGAGGCCGTGTTCGAAATCCTCCTTCGCCTGATCGAGGTTGCCCAGGCACATCTTGGAGTATCCGGCGCCGATGATGGCGGTCACGGAATCGGGTTCGATGGCAAGGGCGCGCGCGAAGACCTTCAGCGCTTCTTCCGACCGGCCCAGAAAGTTCAGCGAATTGCCGAGATTGCAGTATGTCAGCACCATCGTGCCGTCCAGCGCGAGGGCCGTTTCGTAATGCGTGATCGCCTCTTCATGCCGGGCGAGAAGTGCGAGTAGCAGGCCGTAGTTGTTGTGTACCACGGGGGATTTTGGTGCGCTCTTCAGGGCTTGTTCATAGAGATGCAGCGCTTCCTGTTTGCGATCGGCCGCGGCCAGTACATTACACAGCGCATAGAGCACGTTTAAGTCGGCAGGGTTGTGCTTATAGACTGCGGTGAAATCGGCGATGGCCTCTTCGTGGCGTTCGAGTTCCATCAGCGACAGGCCGCGCTGGTAATGAGCCTGTCCGTGCCCAGGATTCAATATGATCGCTTTGTCGAAGGCCGAGACGGCCTCCTGATGCCGGCCGAGTTCCCGGAATGCCATGCCCGTATTGAAATGAGCGGTGGCGTAATCGGGGTTGATCGCGATGGCCTTGGCGAAGGCGGCAATGGCGTCTTCGTGGCGCTTAAGCCGGAGCAGGGCAAAGCCGAGATTGCTCAGGATCGCGACGTTATCAGAGGCCGCATGCGCCGCTTGCTCCAGAAGGTCAGCAGCTTTCTGGGGATGATCGGTCTGGAGGTACAAGAGTCCAAGTCCGTGCAGGGAGTCGACATGCCGGGGATCGGCCTTGAGTGAGGCGAGATAGTGTACCTCAGCTTCTTTGAAACGGCCTTGTCCGTGCAGCGCTTGGGCGGCCTGTGAGTGCATCGCGGCAGCTTTGGCGGACTGCGGGTTGATCTCAACGGTCTTCTGCATAAGCACGGTTCCTTGCCTGCTGTTGGGCGGCAGGCACTCTAGCGATATTGCCGTCGCCGGCGAGGGGTGTGTGGCCGCAGGAACGGACAAAAGAAAAGGGCCGCAGATTTCTCTGCGGCCCGTTCCCACAATGTCAAGAGACTTAGAGCTTCGCCTTCAGCTTCAGGAAGAAGTAGCGGCCGACGAAGTCGTACTGATTGGAGACCGTCTGGACGTAGCCGTCGTTGGCCACGGGCGGATCTTTGTCGAACACGTTGTCGATGCCGAAGATGGCTTGGTAGTTCTTGTACGGAACTACGATCGACAGGCTGGAGAAGAACAGAGCCGGGATGCGATGGCCAACTGCCGTCGCGCCAAGGGTGTCAACGGTCTGACCGACGAACTGTTCATCCCAGGTGAACGAGAACAGATCGGGGATGTCCAACGTCGTGCTCAAGAAACCCTTCCATTTCGGCAGGGCCGTCGAGATGGCACCGGTGGTCCACAGGCCGGCATATTGCTGGCCATCCTGGATGTTGCTGTTCATGAACGTCGTACGCAGGTTTGTGGACAGTGTCGAGCCGTCAGGCAAACCCAGCGGCGCGGCGATCGCATCGGTCGCGTAGTTCACCGCAAAGTCGACGCCGTCAGTCGTGTACACACCCAGATTGACGAACGGCTCATAGTAGCCGGTCAACTGGCCGGTTGACGAACGCGTCGTGAACAGGGTGCAAGAGGCCGCATCACCCGACGAGTAGCAATCATCCAGGCCCTGATCCACGGTCTTTTGCGAAATGACGTTCTTGATCTTGATGTTGTAGTAATCAACCGTGAACGCCAAGTTCGGAATCAGATCATCCGGCGTCAGCACCATGCCGAGGTTGTACTGGATGGAGGTTTCCGGCTTCAGGTCCGGATTGCCCTGCCAGATTGCCGTCAACTGCGGCAGCTTCTGAGTAAAGGTCGACGAATTATAGGTCAAGCCAGCGGCCGCAAAGGTGGACTGGCACTTTGCCAGGACGCTTCCGGTCGGCGTGCCCGAAGCAGCAGCGTCGCACGGATCGGTGAAGCCGTCCGCCGAAGCTGTATCGCCGAGATACATTTCATGGCCGACCTGCGGTGCGCGGAAGCCCGTGCCGAAGTCGCCACGGAAGCGGAGCCAATCGTTCACTGCCCAGTTGGCGCTGCCCTTATAGACGAACGCATCGCCGAAGTTGTTGTAGTGCGAATAGCGCGCTGCGATATCCAGCGACAAGTCCTTCGCCAGAAGAGCATTCTTGACCAGCGGAATCTTTGCTTCCGCATACACTTCATTCATGTGGTACTGGCCGCTGGTTTCTTTCGAATTGCTTTCTGCATTGTCACCAGCCTGCGAAATCGCATCCGGGACATTCAGCACGGCCTCACTGCGCCAGTTGTAACCGATGGCGACGCCGATATTACCGGCGCCGAACAGATCGGCAGGTAATTCACCGGCGAGATCCGCATACGCAATCTGCTGCGTGTACCTGGACATGGCGCTCGAGGTGAAGCGGACGTAAGCGGCTTGGTCGGCCGTTAGCGAATCCGTGCCGAATAAAGTCACGCTGCCGCAACCGGCCGGGGCACCCGAACCGCACGGCAGCGAGCCGACCAGTTCGTGCACGTGGGTGATATTGACAGCGTTGTGCTCGTAGTCGTTGCCGTCGGATTCGCCGTACATGTAGGCGGCATCCCACGTCCAATCGCCGAACACTTTTCCCTTGAAGCCGAAACGTTCCTGATAGGTGTTGACGTTGTCGCCGAAAATGCGGTCGCCGACTTCAAACAACCGCTTGTACATGACCAGGTCTTCGCCGTACGGGTTGTTTACGTTGGTCGAAGGAATGCTGGTACCGGTGAGGTACTTGGCGGTCGTATAGAACGTGCCGATCGGCTCCGGATTCAAACGCGCCGACGACTTACGGTTAGTGAAATAGGATTCCGCGAAAACCGTGATGTCGCTGGTGAGATTGTACTCCGCCGTGAGGTTGGCGTTGAGGACCGAGCGGCCCTGGATCAGATCCGGCTCTGTGCCGGTGTTGAACGTGTTACCGTCCCAGTCCGTCAATGCGCCAGCCGAGCCCATCTTGTAGCCGCTGGAGCCGCTTGCCGTGTAGAATAGGCCTTGCGGGATCGCATAGGAGATCGAGTATTTGCCGTGTGCCCAGCTACGCGAGGACTGACGGACCGGATCTTCCGAATAGTATTCGAGGCCGATCAGGACGTTGCCCTTGTCGCTGGCGAGGCCGAGCGTTGTCGACAGTTGCTTTGTGAAGTGGTCGCCCTTGCCCGAGATGCCGACGCCGCCGGTCACTTCGAGACCGTTGAAGTCCTTGCGCGTGATGATGTTGATCACGCCGCCGATCGCGTCGGCGCCGTAGATCGGCGAGGCGCCGTCCTTCAGCACTTCAAGGCGTTCGATCATCGACATCGGAACGTTCGACAAATCCTGGCCCTGGCCGCCGTTGACGAAGGTTTCGACCATGCGCTGGCCGTTGATCAGGATGAGGGTACGGTTTGAACCCAGAGCGCGAAGGTCAACCGTCGAAATGCCGCCGGGAGAGATTGAGTTCTGGTCGTTCGAACCCTGCTGACCCATTTCCGGCAGCTTGTTCAGGGCCTGCTCAAGCGTGACGGTCTTGCTCTTGGTGATGTCTTCCGAGGAAATGATCGACAGCGGCGCCGCCGATAAAGCCTCGGAGGCGGATGTCGCGATACGCGACCCGGTCACGACGACGGTTTCCGTATTCTGGGCGGATGCTGCCGACGACAGCGCCAAGGCAGTCGCCGCGGCACCGAGGAGCACTGCCCGCAGGCTATTAATGGAGTTTCTGTGGTTTTGGTTTTTCGTTGACACTGGTTTTTACCCCCTTGTTCGCAACGGCAAAACCCTTGGCCTGACGCAGCAGTACACCGCAAAGTGCCGTCAGCGCAGGCAAGGACGGATGTTGAGCAAGACTGCCCGAAGGGGTGACTGACCGGGCTAAAGTCGTTTGCGTAAAAGCAATGAAATTGCTATTACAGAACAGTGTCATTATAAATAGAAAGCTATGTGCATAGGAACTACGCGCGCCAACATTCTAGTTAATTCAACAGGATCAGGCGCACCCTTGCCCTCAGGGCGATATGAGAATCTGTCGCTAGGTTGCTGATATTTCATATCCTATTTGATTTACGCCGATGTGACACGCGCGGTGGAAAAAACCTCCCTCACGGTAATTTCGGTTCGCCCAGAGGGTATGTATTGCTCGAAAATCAGCATGTTGACGCCGCTTCCTGCACAAATCTTATGCGTTGCAAAAACGTCTCGCTTTTTTGGAAAGTGATATCGATTTGCGTTGCGACTTTGGGGACTCAGCGGCGCTTGTTGAAGTCATGTCGTTTTGGCGATCACGCCGATGGTGCCTGGGGTTAGGCGGGGTTGAACGATTCCCAAAGCCGATGGCATCCGGCGCGGAATAACGTTTCCAAAACCAGCGGAGCAACGCACTGCAGCGATCGAAGATTGGTCACTCCGTAGGCACCAGGAACATGAACTGCGGCGCCGCACACCGAGATAGCGGAGCCAAAGTCCTTCCCAGGCTTGCGGCAGGGCCTTAAACGACCCGCATGCCCGCACCGCTTCTCACCCTTCAAGACGTCCAATTGACGATCGGCACCACGCCGCTGCTCGACGGCGCCGAATTGTTCGTCGAGCCTGGCGAGCGGCTGTGCGTCGTCGGCCGCAACGGCTCGGGCAAATCGACCTTGCTGAAAATCGCCGCCGGAATGCTGGAGCCGGACGGCGGTCGTCGTTTCGCCCAGCCGGACGCCACCATCCGTTATCTGCCGCAAGAGCCCGATCTGTCCGGGCATGCTGATACATTTTCGTATGTTGCGGCCGGTTTGGCGCCTGGCGACGATGTTTCTCGTGCCCACTATTTGCTCGGCAGACTCGGTCTTTCCGGCAGCGAGCCGATTACGGCGTTGTCCGGCGGGCAGGCGAGGCGTGCGGCGCTGGCGCGGGTGCTGGCGCCCAAGCCCGACATTCTGCTGCTCGACGAGCCGACCAATCATCTCGATTTGCCCGCCATCGAATGGCTGGAGAGCGAGCTGTCGGCGATGAGTGGCGCGCTTGTCCTCATCAGCCATGACCGCCGGTTCCTGGAGCGGCTGTCGCGCGCTACGGTGTGGCTCGACCGCGGCAAGACCATGCGTCTCGATCGCGGTTTTTCAGGTTTTGAAGCGTGGCGCGATCAGCTCCTCGACGAGGAGGAGCGCGACCGCCAGAAGCTGAACCGCAAGATCGCCGCCGAAGAGCATTGGGTCCGCTATGGCGTCACGGCGCGCCGCAAGCGCAATGTCCGCCGCATGGCGCAGTTGGGCGAGCTTCGCCGCGAGCACCGCGAAGCCCGCCGCCAGTTGGGGCAGGTGAGTTTTTCCATCACCGAGCAAGGCAATGCCGGCACCCGAGTGATCGAAACGCGGAACATCTCAAAAAGCTACGGCGACAAAACGGTTGTGACGGATTTCTCGACCCGCATCTTAAGAGGTGACCGCATCGGCCTGGTGGGCTCCAATGGTGCCGGCAAGACGACGCTGCTCAATCTTCTGACCAAGCGGCTGGAGCCTGACGCCGGCACGGTGATCCACGGCACCAATCTGGCGCTCGTCACGCTCGACCAGAACCGTGCGCTGCTCGACGGGCAAGTGACGCTGCGTGACGTGCTCACCGGCGGGCGCGGCGATTATGTCGAGGTCGGCGGCCAGCGGCGCCACGTCATGAGCTACATGCAGGACTTTCTATTCCTGCCCGAACAGGCCGGCACCCCGGTGGAAGTTCTCTCCGGTGGCGAGCGGGCGCGGCTGCTCCTCGCCAAGGCGCTGGCTAAGCCGGGCAATTTGCTGGTGCTGGACGAGCCGACCAACGACCTTGATCTGGAGACTCTCGATCTCCTGGAAGAATTGATCGACGAATATCCCGGCACCGTACTTCTGGTCAGCCATGACCGCGATTTCCTCGACCGCACCGTGACGGCGCTGCTCTACGCCGAAGGCGACGGCCGTTTCACCGAATACGCCGGCGGTTACGCCGACATGGTGGCCCAGCGCGGTGGCGGCGTGGAGGCCGGTAACAAGAGTGATACCGCTAAGAAGGCCGCGCCGAAGGAACGCGTGCGGTCCGATACGTCGCGCCGCAAGTTATCGTTCAACGACAAGCACGCGTTGGAAAAGCTCCCCGGCCAAATCGAGAAGCTGACCGCCGAAATCGCGCGCCTGCACCACGACCTCGCTGATCCCGCCCTTTACACCAAGGACCCGGCGCGGATCACCAAGCTCTCCGACCGTCTCACCGCCGCCGAATCCGAACGCTCCGCCGCCGAGGACCGCTGGCTGGAACTGGAAGCGCTCAAGGAAGAGATCGAGGGCAAGTAGCGCTCGTTACTACTTCGTCCACTTCGCCAGCCAGCCCAACACTTCGTCGTGCCATTGGACCGAGTTTTGCGGTTTCAGCACCCAGTGGTTCTCGTCCGGGAAGGTGAGGAACTTCGACGGAATGCCGCGGCGCTGGAGCAGGGTGAAGGCACCGATGCCCTGGTCAATGCTGATGCGATAGTCGCGTCCGCTATGGACGATCAGCATCGGCTTCGACCAATCCTTGACGTGCGTGAACGGATTGAACGCTTCGTAATTCTCCGGCACGTCGTAAACCGTGCCGCCGCGTTCCCATTCGTCGAACCAGAGTTCTTCAGTCGTAAATCCCATCGACCGCGTATCGACTTCGCCGTCGTGGCTGACAAAACACTTGAACGGTGTATTCCAGGTTCCGGCGATCCAGTTGACCATGAAGCCGCCATACGACGCCCCCAGCGCGCACGCCTTATCGCCGTCGAGGAATTTGTATTTGCCGAGCGCGTAAGCCCAGCCTTTCTGCAAATCCTCAAGTGGGCGATCGCCCCAATGACGGCTGATGCTGTCTGTGAACTTTTGCCCGTAACCCGTTGATCCGTGGAAGTCGATCATGATCGCGGCATAACCGGCACCGGCATAGACCTGCGGGTTCCAGCGATAATGGAAGTCGTTCGCCATCGAGCCCTGCGGCCCGCCATGGATCAGGAATGCCACCGGATACTTCTTGCTGGGATCGAAATTCATCGGCTTGACGATGGTGCCGTAGACGGTTTCGCCGTTCCAGCCTTGGAACGAGAACTGCTCGGCCTTGCCCATCGCCACGCCCTTCAGCGCGGCGGCGTTGAGATTGGTGAGCTTGACCTCTTTGCTGCCATAGGGCGCCGCATAGAGCTGGGCCGGTGCGAGAAGGTTATCCTCGGTGAACACGATCCCGTTCGGGCTCACATCGAAAGCGCCGACATGGCCGCGGCCGGTGAGGGCCGTGACTTTGCCGGTTACCGGATCGATCGAGAACACCCGGTGCTGGCCGATGTCATCAGTGGCAACAAGCAGGCGCTTGCCGTCGCGCGACCATACCGGCGCTTCCGCCGAGCGGTCCCAATCGGCCGCGATTTCGCGGGTCTCGCCGGTGGCGACATTCCTCAGCATCAGGCGGTAGCGGTCGGCCTCGAAGCCGGGGCGGGTCATGGCGGAATAGGCCAGCCATTTGCCGTCTGGCGAAAACGCAGGCGCGGCGTCCCAGGCCTTGTTGGCCTCGGTGAGGTTGGCGGGCGCCTTGGCGCCGTCCACTGGCACGGCGAAAAGGTCGAAATTGGTGCTCCAGGGCTCGGTCGTACCTGCCACACGTGCCGAGAAGACGACCGTGGTTCCGTCGGGCGAAATTGCGAAGTCGCCGTCGCCGCCAAAGGGCTTGGTCGGGCTGTCGCCGTCGAAGCCGTTCATCAGGGCCACCGGCGCGCCGTCGGCCACGCCCGCCGCGTTCAGTTTCACTGCGTAGAGGTGGTTGCGGGTGCCGTCGGCCCACGCATCCCAATGGCGGATGAACAGTTTGTCGTAGACCACGCCAGTGGCCTTGGCCTCGCTCGTTGCCTTCTTGCGCGCCACGGTGCAGGCGATGTCGGGGCAATCGGGGAACACGGCTTGGGCGATCACCAGAACCTTGCCGTCGGCCGAGAGCCGGAAGGCGCCGACGTCTAGCTCGGCATGCGTGACCTGCACCGCGGTCTCGCCCGTCACGTCGGTGCGGAAGACTTGATCGATGCCGCCGTTGCGGCCTGAGATGAAATAGATGCTGCCGTCCGGTGCCCAGCGCCCGCTGGCGGTACCGCCTTCGGAGATCTTCAGCCGCCGCGTGGCGTGGGTCTTGAGGTCCACTAGCCACAGCGCATGCGCCGATTTGTTGGCGTCGTAATCGACCGTGCGCAGGTCGTAGAGGGCGTAGTGCCCATCGGGCGAAACCCGCGGATCGTCGACGCGATCGAGGGTGACCATCAGCTTGGCGGTAAACGGGGCGGCGGAGGCGGGAGTGAGGCAGGTTGCAGCAAGGCTGGCCGCAGCGAAAGCGGCGATACGCGTCAGGCGGGACATGTGCTAATCCGTAGTGGGCGACGGGGCCGGACCATATCCGTACGGAGCAGGTTGCGCGAGTGGGTCGTCATCGCCCATCTGAGTGAGGGAAAAAATGCGTTCGATGCGGGTCTACAGCCGGAGGGTCTATCGCAACACGCTGGCGTTCGGCGTGGCGCTGGTTGCCGGAGCCGTGGTGCTATTGATTGCCGACATCTGGCTGCTCGCTTCGACGCCGGGCAGCTTGCGCACCATCCTCGGCTTGGTCGATGCCGCGATGTTCTTCTTCGGCGGCGCGTATGTGCTGGCCGCCTTCTACGGCTTGGCCAAGGCGAAAAAATAGCTATGCGGCTGGAGCGCCTGTCACCGTGTTCCGTCGAACTTAGTCCGACAGGCAACGAACAATCACAGGACGTTCTACAGGTTGAAGTTCGCGAGAGCGATCAATGCCAGTCTGCGGCATCCGACCGGTACCGTTACCGAGGAATCTCTCACCCGCGCTACGGGCCATTTGAAGCTGATCACGAAATGCTTGGGGCGCCCGACGCTCAAACTCAGCTAAGCGTTCGAATTCACTTTCAATTGGCATCTCATACCCCCTGGCTTACGCGGCAGCTAAAAAGAAACCTATCAATCCGAGATCGTGCCAGGTACTCGGACAAGGTGTCGCTATAACGACGAACGGCTGTTTGCAGTTCCTTGTCTTCGCCAAAGTCGTCGATGTCGAGCCGGGCTTCCTTTAGTGTAGACATTCCAATCATTCTACCGTGTGAATGCCAGTAGTCATTGTCAGAAAGCAACCGTGCAATTTCGGCAGCCCGCTCATGCTTCTCGTCGTCACTGACATCTTGCCCGACATTGTGCGTGCGATGAGTTTTCCAATCCTTAAATTTGTACTGCACAAGCCATTTTTCCAATAGCGCCATGGATAGCTCTCGCGCCTGTTCGTAGAAGCGCAGCATGGCCATATCTTGCGAGAGAAGCCACTGAAACTCAACTGGTGTAATCGTGTTTTTTTGCGATTTTTCAATGAGTTGGTTGACTTTATCAAGGTGTCCAAGGGCGGGGACCAAGTACTTTCCCTCGCGGTCCAAAACCTGAGGGTCGATCGGTCCCAAAGATGACGAGTAGTCCATGTAAATTGTATCGCCGGACATACAGAATATTGTACCGGCCGACATTGCAGCCACTGGCACTATAAAGTGAACCAAATTGTAGTGGTGGCGTACAACCTCGACAAATTTTTCTACGACCTCCGCTTGCCCGCCGGGAGTGGTCAGGAGAATGGCTATTGCGTCCTTCTTCTCCGGACGGATCGCTAACTTCTCGACGATCTCGCGAAACCAGTTGAAGAGGTTCATGCGGATTTCGCCATTGAAGTAGAGAATGTCTGCGTCGAGCCGCGCTTCCAGCACGTCGCCAGATTCTTTGACTACTTGAAAGATCACGTCATCGTAGACGGCCATTTATTCCCCCAGACGACCTACGCGAGGGAAAAATAGGCCGAGTCGCAATAAATTTACCACTGGAGATTGTGCGCGCTTCTGAGTGGCGCCCAAAGGGTGCCAAAGTCACTTTGCACGGGATCGCGGAAGCCGGCGAAAGGAGCGCTACACCCCGTCAAAACATCGGAGGCTGCCCAACGGCACATGCCGCTAGCGTTCCGCCGCGAGCAACGAGGCAGGCACATCAAACTGCCGGAACGAGGCTGTCGCCTCCGTCCCGGCAGGCTGTAGGTAATTGGCGATCAGCGCGCGAAGCGCTTGAGGCCTTCCACAAAGGCGGCAACTTCCGCCCTGGTGAACTTCTGGCTGATCCACTTTTCATGGTCGTGGATCGCTGTCTTGGCCTGGGCGAGGACCTTCTTGCCTTTGGCGGTGGCATTCAGTTCCTGACGGCGGCCGTCTTCGGCGGAGCGCTTGCGCACGATCAGGCCGCGCTCTTCGAGGCGGTCGACGATCGCCATCATCGAGGCGCGGTCCATGCCGAGATCGTTGGCGAGCGCGATCTGCGAAACGCCAGCATTGGCTTCGATCAGCCAAAGCACGCTGGTCTGCTTTTGCGTGAGATCCAGCTTTTTCATGGCGGCTTCGAAGTTCCGGCGGACGGCGACATAGGCTGCCCGGATTTGGTATCCGATATTGTCGTCAAGTTTGTTGTGACGAAGGACTGCTTTTTCGGATTCTTGTGCCGGCGCAGACTTGCGCTCGCGCCGGGTCGAGGTGTGTTCCATAGGCATATTTGGGAAAATTCCTGCTGCGGTATTAATCGCTGCGCTAAACGTATCCGATGCCGATCAAAGCTGGCAACAGCGTCACGCTTGCGAGGATTGGTTTGCTACGCGACATAACGCGGCGGTTCAACGCGACAGTTTCGCCAATGTTTCGAATGCGAACGGTGCGTGCAACGCGTGTAACTGTCGGCAATGCATACCACTACGGGTAATGAGGTGCAGCGTTCGACGCCGCGCGAACAGGTGTTGCCGATGCGTTCAGTAATCGCGAAATTGCGACTTGGTCATGGTAACGTCTTGTCTCGGAGATTTGACGTAAGTGTTTATAATACCTAATAAAAACACCTCGTCTGCAGTCGCGAAAAGGGTTCGAAAACGTGATCCAGAGGCGTTGTTTTTACCGTCGCACAGCACCTGTTTTGGCGTGCTGTGTCGCGGCTTTGGCGATGACGCAGGCGGCTTATGCAAGGCGTATTGAACGTGTTTGACTCGGGCTATTGGGTTTATTCCATTTTGCTATGGTGCGTCTTCCTGTCGTGCCTGAACAAAACGGTGACACGGGTTTGTACGTCGGAATTTTACTCGGTTGTCACATTTTGGCGGCCAAGAGATTCGCGCTGTCCAGCATGCGAGCAGGAGGTTTGCCTCGGCGCCCGCAGCAGGATCGCAGCCGCGACCCGATGCGGTATCATTGGTGGTACCGGTTGTGCTGCCCCTGCGGCTGGGCTGCTCTGCTCGGGAATCGCTGGACAAAATCGCACCACCGTCTGTAAATCCGCATGATTATTTCACTGGATAAATTATGAGCACCTATTCCGGCCGCGCGATCCTCAAAGGCGAAGCTCCGCAAGATGTAACCGTTACCGTTAAAGGGTGGGTGCGAACGCGGCGCGATTCCAAGGCGGGCATTTCTTTCCTGCAGATTTCCGATGGTTCATGTTTTCATCCGGTTCAGGTGGTGGTGCCGAACACTTTGGCGAACTACGCCGAAGAAGTGTTGAAACTCACCGCCGGTTGCGCCGTGGAGGCGCGCGGCAAGATTGTGCCGTCGCCGGCCAAAGGCCAGCCGTTCGAGATGCAGGCGGAAAGCGTGACGGTGATCGGCTGGGTCGAAGACCCCGATCATTATCCGATTCAGCCCAAGGCGCATTCGGTCGAATACTTACGCGAAGTCGCCCACTTGCGCCCCCGCACCAACATCATCGGCGCCACGGCGCGCGTCCGTCACACTCTGGCGCAGGCGATCCACGGCTACTTCAACAAGGAAGGGTTCGTCTGGGTCAACACGCCGATCATCACTGCTTCTGACGCCGAGGGCGCCGGTGAGATGTTCCGCGTTTCGACGCTGGATTTGGCCAACCTGCCGCGCACCGGCGACGGCAAGATCGATTTTTCGAAAGATTTCTTCGGTAAGGAAGCCTTTCTGACAGTGTCGGGCCAGCTCAATGTCGAGACCTACTGTATGGCCTTGTCGAAGGTCTACACCTTCGGGCCGACCTTCCGGGCCGAGAATTCCAACACCTCGCGCCATCTTGCCGAGTTCTGGATGGTCGAGCCGGAAATCGCGTTTGCGACGCTGAAGGACGATGCGGCGCTGGCCGAAGGTCTGCTCAAGCATGTCTTTAAGACGCTGCTCGACGAACGTGCTGACGATATTGCCTTCTTCGACGAGCGCGTCGAAAAGGGACTGACAAAGAAGCTAGAAGCCATCGTCGCTTCCGAATTTGTCCACATGGACTACACCGAGGCGGTGGCGATTCTCGAGAAGTCGGGCGCCAAATTCGAATATCCGGTGAGCTGGGGCACTGATCTACAAAGTGAGCACGAGCGCTATCTGACCGAAAAACACGTCGGCAAGCCGGTGATCCTGATGAACTACCCGAAGGCGATCAAAGCCTTCTATATGCGCGTCAACGACGACGGCAAGACCGTTGCGGCGATGGACGTGCTGGCACCCGGCATCGGCGAAATTATCGGCGGCAGCCAGCGCGAAGAGCGGCTCGACATCCTTGATGCTCGTATGGATGAGACCGGGATTGTCAAAGAAGCTTACGATTGGTACCGCGATCTGCGCCGTTACGGCACCGTTCCGCACGCTGGTTTCGGTCTCGGCTTCGAGCGCACGCTGATCTACGCGACCGGCCTTTCCAATGTGCGCGATGCCATCCCGTTCCCGCGCACGCCGGGGAATGCGCGGTACTGAAAAGGTATGGGGAGACCGCTCGGCGATCTCCCCAAAAGCGACTTACGCGAAGGCCTTTTCGTAGATTTCCACCGTTTCCTCGAACGACAGCTTGTAGCGGTCGAATTCGAACAGGCCGCCCATTGTTTCGTGGGCGTTCTTGGCCAACGTCGGCAGCTCCGCTTTGGTGATGCCGTAATCCGACATCTTGAGGCTATCGACACCGCAGGCCTTGCTCATCTTTTCGAGCGCGGTCAGGAAAGCCGCGGCGCGTTTGTCCTTCGGCAGCGCCTCGACGTTCTCGCCCATCGCCTTGGCCATGGCCTCATACAACTCGCCAGGAATCTTGCCCAGGAAGAAGCCGAAATAGGCGCGCGACAGCATGATCAGTCCGGCGCCGTGTTCGAGCTTGGGGTGCACGGCGCTCATGGCGTGTTCGAGCGAATGCTCCGATGTGCAGCACGAGGTGGTTTCGACCAGACCGGAGAGAGTGTTCGCCAACGCCACCTGTGCGCGTGCGTCCTTGTTGGAACCGTCCGCGACCGCCACCGGCAGCCAGCGCGCCAGTGTTGCGATGCTCTTGAGCGCGAACAGGTCGCTCATGGGATTGGCGCAGGTCGCAATGTATCCTTCGGCAGCATGAAAAAAGGCATCGAACCCCTGATAAGCGGTCAACGCCCGGGGGACCGACATCATCAGATCGGGATCGACGATGGAGAGATACGGAAATGTATGCTTGTTGCCGAAACCGATCTTCTCGTTGGTTTGCTCCTTGGTGACCACCGTCCACGGATCGGCTTCAGTGCCGGTGCCGGCGGTGGTCGTAATGGCGATGATCGGCAGCGCGCCTTCCATGACGGGCTTTCCGAGGCCACTGCCGCCGGCAACGTAATCCCAATAATCGCCGGGATTCTTGGCCATCACGGCAATCGCCTTGGCGGCGTCGATGCTGCTGCCGCCGCCGAGGCCGACGACGAAGTCGCAATGCTGCGCCTGGGCGATCGCTGCCGCTTCCATGATGCTCGATTTGGTCGGATTGGGCTGGATCTTATCGTAGACGACGGTCTCAGCGCCATTCTGGTGCAGAAGGGCCTCCACGCGCGCCAGATAGCCGAGCTTGCGCATCGATGTGCCCGCCGAAATGACCACCAGAGCCGTCTTGCCGGGCAGTGGTACGCGTCCCAACTCGTCCAGGGCTCCCGATCCAAAGAAGATGTTGGTGGGCATGAAGTAATTGAAGGTCATGAGCAGACTCCAAAAAGCAGACGTAACGGTTTTTTCACGCTTTGCGCCTGGGCCGCATCCTAATCTCGGCCCGGGGGGCGGGAATGTGCGGTACTGACGCTGATATAAATCAGACATTTGGTTGCCGCGCTAGGGACGGCACGTTAGGCTGCCGGCAAAATGGGCCGGCTGCGACCGGCGATGCCTAGGAGAACTGTCGTGGATAGCACAACGAAGGGTTTCGGACGGCGCACGTTCTTAAGCGGGGCGGCGCTGGCGCCGCTCGCCGTTGCAGCCGAAGCCCGCACGAAACAGCACGCCGCGCATCCACCATTGAATCTGGCGCTGGTGGCGAGCATCACGATTTCCGGCCAAACCAGCAAAGCCGAGCGCGACAGCCTCAACAGCGGTTTTGTGCCCGCCAATTCAACGGATTCGAGCCACGACGCCTTGCGCTTCTGGGAGCCGGCGGGGCTGCAATGGGTGGAATATGCTTGGGCCAAGCCGGTCACGCTCAGCAGCGTCGACGTTTATTGGCACATTGCCGGCACCTGGTTCTATGCCCCGAAGCGTTGGCGCGTGCTCGCTTGGAACGGCACAGCGTTCGAGCCGGTGGCAAATGTAAACGGCCTCGGCATCGCCAAAGATCAGTTCAACACCACAACCTTCAAGCCGGTGAAGACGACGCGCCTGCGCCTCGAAATCGAACCGGACGGCAACAAGAATTTCGCCCTTCTGCAGTGGAAGGCTAACGGCGTCGCGTCCGGCTTGCCGCCGGTGGTGGACGCGGGGCTCGACCGCACCCTGATCGCGGGCAGTGAGACCTATCTCCTCGGTAAGGTGCGTGCGCTTGGAGAACGGCCGGCGCTGCTCTGGCGCAAGACCAGCGGGCCCGGCGAGGTTGCCATCGCCGATGCCGATGCGGTCCAGACCACCGCGACGGCGACGGTGCTGGGCGATTACACGCTGCAACTGGCGGCGCGCGGGCCGGTAACGTCTTCGTTGAACTTGAAGGTGGAAGCACCGCCGCCGCAAGACCGCCTCGATGTCGTCTACACAACGCCCTACACGATCACCAGCCCGTTCTGGAAGGCGCGCTCGAAGGCGCTGATCGTGGGTTGGATTCCGCATTGTATCGCCCAGTGCGAACGCACCGATCTGACGATCGGCGAGGGCGGTCTCGACAATTTCATCGAAGCGGCCAAGGCCTTGCGTGGCGAGCCGCACGGCAAGCATAAGGGTTTTGTGTTTTCCAACGCCTGGGTGCATCAGACGGTGGAGTCGATGTGCATCGCGCTGATGGTCGACGCCCAAGGCGATCCCGAAATTCTCGCCGCCCAAGCGGCTATGCGCGCCACATTGGAAAAATGGATTCCGATCATCCTGGCAGCGCAGCATCCCGATGGTTACCTACAAACCGCCTACACGCTGGCCGACCGCAAGCAGTGGCCGGAACGCTGGTCGCCGGAGCATCGCGACAATCACGAAGGCTATGTTTCGGGCTATTTCATCGAAAGCGCGATCAACCACTACACGCTGACCGGCGGCAAGGATTTGCGGCTCTACAACGCCGCCAAGAAACTCGCCGATTGTTGGGTTGCCAATATCGGGCCGGGCAAAAAGCCGTGGTTCGACGGCCATCAGGAAATGGAACAGGCGCTGGTGCGCTTCGGCCGTTTCGTCAATGACATGGAAGGTCACGGCAAGGGCGATCCATATATCAAGTTGGCGCAGTTCCTGCTGGAGTCGCGTCAGGGCGGCAACGAATACGACCAGAGTCATCTGCCGCCGCAACAGCAATACGAAGCGGTCGGTCACGCCGTGCGGGCGGTTTATTTCTATTCTGGCATGGCCGACATCGCCGCCGAGACCGGTGATCGCGGCTATCAGAGCGCCGTGGCGTCGCTCCGCGACAATCTCGTCGACCGCAAATATTACGTCACCGGAGGCGTCGGCAGCGGTGATACCTCGGAAGGCTTTGGCGAAAATTATGCACTCAAGAACGACGCTTATTGCGAAAGCTGTTCGAGCTGCGGCCTGATCTTCTTCCAGTACAAGCTGAACCTTTCCTATAACGACGCGCGTTACGCCGATCTCTATGAAGAGACGATGTATAATGCGCTGCTCGGCGCCGTGGATTTGGAAGGCAAGAACTTCACGTACACCAATCCGCTGGAAGACACCGCGCCGCGCTACAAGTGGCACACCTGTCCCTGCTGCGTCGGCAATATTCCGCGCACGCTCTTGATGGTCCCGACCTGGTCTTATGTGAAGGACAAGACCGGCATCTATGTGAACCTGTTCGTCGGCTCGAAGATCGATGTCGGTGAGGTTGCCGGCACCAAAGTGCAGATGGTGCAGGAGACCAATTATCCCTGGAACGGCGCCGTGGCGATCACCGTCAATCCCGCCGCGCCGAAGGAATTCGCCGTCCGCATCCGGGTGCCCAGCCGTGTCACGAGCGCGCTTTATCAAGCCACGCCGTCCGTCGGCGGCTTGCTGAAATTCGCCGTCAATGGTGTGCCCTCGGAAGCCAAACTCGAAAACGGTTACGCCGTCATCACGCGGCGTTGGCAGAAGGGCGACAAGATCGTATTCGAGCTGCCGCTCGGCGTGCAGACGGTGAAGGCGGACGAGCGCATCGAAGCCACCCGCGGCAAGACCGCCCTGCGCTATGGCCCGCTGCTCTACAACGTCGAAACCGCCGACCAAAAGCGCATCGACGGCGTCTTGTCATCGGCACCTCTGACGGCGGCGTGGCGCCCCGATCTTCTTGGCGGCGTCATGGCGATCAATGGCCAATGGCAAGACGGCACGCCGCTGCTGGCGATCCCGAACTATGCCCGCATGAACCGCGCCGGCCCTCCCGGAGAACACCCGGTGGAACACAACCATGGCCCGGTTCTGAGCCAAGTGTGGATTAAGGAGGGGATCTAGTAGCTTGACGACTTGCGTTCAGACGGGATTCGATAGAAAGTTGAATCTCTCGTCCTGGGGGGGGCATATTGACCATAGTTGTGACTGCCAAGGTAACGGATGGTATTGTCCTTGCCGCCGATAGCGCGAGTTCATTCTTCGATGAAACGGGGGCGCGCATCAAAATATACAATAACGCCAACAAGGTGTTTAACTTAGTGAAGACCCAACCAATAGCCGCGATGGTCTATGGTTGCGGCAGCATTGGTGCGTCGTCGGTAGAAACCCTCACAAAAGATTTGCGAACGCGACTATCAGATTCCAAGAATGACCAGTACGGAATCGATCTGGCCGCCTATACAATCAAGGAAGTCGCGGAAAAGGCCCGGCGGTTTCTATACGAAGAGTGTTATAAGGCAGCTTATCCAGACCCGGATCCCAAGTATCTGATGGGGTACCGCGTATGCGGTTATTCTGCGAGCCAATCGTTGGCAGAGGTTTGGGAGTTTTCGATTGTCGGTGCCGATTGTTTGCCGCCGTATCAAATACAGGGAACCGAGTCTTTTGGGGTGCGCTGGGCCGGTGAAAACGAGCCGTTGGATCGACTGGTTTTAGGTGTGCCGGGTGCGCTAGATGAAGTACTGGCAGAGCGAGGAGTGCCCGCTGACGAAGCAAGGAAAATATTCCTTGAAGTGATCCGTCGTAGCGGGTGGAGCCCTACACTACCCGCGATGCCGATTCAGGATGCCATTGATGTAGCAAAGTTTTTGGTGGAAACAGCGTGCGGGTACGCCAAGTTTGGTATACGAGCAGAGACGATCGGCGGGCCGATTGAGATTGCCGCGATAACCAAATATGAAGGGTTTAAGTGGATATCTCGAAAGCACTATTATGCACGAGAGCTAAACGGAGAGGTCAACCATGTCCGCTAATCGGGAACTGATTGAGCATCTCAACAACGCCACCCATAAGAAGGTGCTGTCGTCGCCGAAGGCCGGTGATTATTGTGCTCAGGCTCAGATTGATCACAGGATGTCGGACGGTGAAAGTCGCCGTATCGAAAAAGAACTGCGCCGGATAAAGAATGCTCGTGCAACTTTGGTCGCATAGTGGGTGATTAATGCCTCAAGCAAAGTTGCATCTGCAGCCTTAGTAAAACACCACTGTCCGCTTGCCGTTCACCAAAATGCGGTGTTTGGCAGTGCCACTGCGCGGCGCGGGGCAGCACCTTGTTTTCGATGTCGCGGCCGAGCGCGGCGAGGTCGTCGCCGGTCATGGTATGCGCGAATAGGGTGACAGAATGCTATTCACCTCGCTCGAATATTTTGGGATTTGGGATATTGTGCTCGTGCCCTCGTATTCCAGCCCCGCCCCCGTGCACGCGTAACGCAAGTTAGCCCGCATGTTAGCCGCGCTGAACGGATGAAAGTGGCGCATCTCGGCTCTAGCCGAACTCGCGGGAGTGTCGGCAATGGGGCGCCGTTCGCGGAGCGCCTGCGTTCACCAATTTTGTTCATCTACATGAACGGATGCATTTGCATCGCGCCCTTAACAACGTAGCGATTGTCGCACCCACTTGAATTGTTAGTATCGCGTACCCACGTCTCTTGCCGTGTTTGACAATGGAGAGACGTCTTCGGCTTCGGCCTAAAAATTCTGCGCAAATACAGGAGTATCGCGCCCGCACGCGCTGCAAAAACAACACCCCGCGAGGATGCGTAAGCCCGAGTAAGCCCGCTATGGCGGCATCGGCCGCGTCGCAAGGCGGCTGGTTTGCCAAAGCACTCCGTAGAATGAGACCAATGCGCCTGTCGATCGCCGCTTGACCGCGGCCTCCGGAGGCGGTGGCGGGTTCGAGGCTGAAGGCGGGATCGGTTGATTCCGCCTTTGGTATATGGGGTAGTGCGGTGGGCGCTCGGACGAGATTGATCTTTCCTCCCCCCGCTATTCGAACATCAGACGGCGCGAAGGAATGTATCCGCGGGGGAGGAAAGAGAATTCCGCGATCCCATTTGTTGCTCTAGAAAAACACCACCGTCCGCTTGCCGTTGACCAGAATGCGGTGCTCGGCGTGCCATTGCACGGCGCGGGAGAGGACCTTGTTTTCGATATCGCGACCCAGCGCAGCCATGTCGTCGCCCGACATGGCGTGGGTGGCGCGTTCGACCGCTTGTTCGATGATCGGGCCTTCATCGAGCGCGCTCGTCACATAATGCGCGGTGGCACCAATCAGCTTGACGCCGCGGTCGTGCGCCTGATGATAGGGGCGGGCGCCCTTGAAGCTTGGCAGGAACGAGTGGTGGATGTTGATGATTTTCCCCGGCATGGCGTCGGCAATCGCCGGCGACAGGATCTGCATGTAGCGCGCCAGCACCACCAGATCGATGCGCTCCTCGGCGATAATTTCCGCCAGGGTGTTTTCCTGCGCCTTGCGGTTGTCGTTAGTGACCGGAAGAAAGCGGAACGGAATGCCGTGCGCGGCGGCGACGTCGGCAAAATCGCGATGGTTGGAGACGATCACCGGAATCTCGATCGGCAACGCGCCGATGCGATGGCGATAGAGCAGGTCCACCAGGCAGTGCCCGAGCTTCGACACCAGGATCAGCGTTCGGGTCTTGACCGCGCTGTCGTGGATCGCTGCCGTCATGTCGAATTGGCGCGCGATGGGGGCAAAGCCGTCGCGGATGGCATCGCCGCTGGTGCCGGTCTCGGAGGCGAAGGAGATGCGCAGGAAGAAGCGGCCGTTGTCGCGGTCGCCGTATTGGGCGCTGTCGATGATGTTGCAGCCGCTGTCGAACAGATACTTGGTCACCGTGGAAACGATGCCGCGGCGGTCCGGGCAGGACACGGTTAAGACGTAGCTGTTGGGATTGCTGTTATCGGACATCGGGCGGCCAGTTTGTTTCTGCGCGCGGACCTCTTACGCAATTTGGCGCCGCGTGAGAAGCAAAATGACGGCCTCCTGCTCGACGGCGTGACCTGATGCTATATAAGACGCGCATGAGCGATGTGACGCCGTCTTCCGATAAGCCGACCCTTGATCCTGAGAACTGGGAGGAATTGCGCGCGCAAGGCCATCGCATGCTCGACGACACGCTGGATTACATCAAAGACATCCGCGAGCGCCCGGTGTGGCAGCCAATTCCGGAGGCGGTGCGGGCGCAGTTTCGGGCTGGTCTGCCCCAGGAGCCGGGCGAACTCGGCGCGGTCTATAACGAATTTGCCCGTAACGTGGTTCCGTATGCGGCGGGGAATGTCCATCCCGGTTTCATGGGATGGGTGCAGGGCGGCGGCACTGCGGTCGGCATGTTGGCGGAGATGCTGGCGGGCGGGCTGAACGCCAACCTTGGCGGCCGCGATCATGCCCCAGTGGAAGTCGAGCGCCAGATCGTCGATTGGGTGCGGCAGATTTTCGAGTTTCCCGAAGGCGCCACCGGGCTGTTCGTGACCGGCTCGTCGCTGGCCAATTTCATCGGCGTGCTGGTGGCGCGAACGGCCGCGCTCGGCACCGATGTGCGCAAATCCGGTCTTGGCGCGGCGGGCGGCAAGCTGCGTGCTTATGCCAGCGCGGCAGCGCATCGCTGTATTCCGCTGGCGCTGGATTTGTCCGGGCTTGGTTCCGCCGCGGTGCGCCCGATCGCGACCGATACCGACGGCCGCATGGATCTGGCAAAACTCGCCGACGCCGTGGCGTGCGACCGGGCCGCTGGGCTGACGCCGTTCCTGGTGGTCGGCACCGCCGGAACCGTTGATACGGGCGCCATCGATGATCTCTCCGCCATCGCCGATTTCTGCGCGGCGGAAAATTTGCGCTTCCATGTCGATGGTGCCTTCGGCGCTTTGGCAGTGCTGTCGCCGAAGCTGAAGCCGTTAGTGAAGGGCATCGAACGCGCCGATTCCATTGCCTTTGATTTCCACAAATGGGGGCAGGTACCTTACGACGCCGGTTTTGTGCTGGTGCGCGACGGGAAATTGCATCGCGATACCTTTGCCAGCCCCGCCGCCTATTTGCGGCCGCAAGCCAAGGGTCTAGCCGCGGGGGCGCCGTGGTTCTCCGATTACGGTCCCGATCTGTCGCGCGGTTTCCGGGCGCTGAAAACCTGGTTCACGCTGAAGACTTACGGTCTCAGACGCATCGGGCAGTCCATCGAGCACAGTTGCGAACTGGCGCAGTATCTGGAAGCCCGGGTGCGCGCTGAGCCGAAGCTGGAACTCCTGGCCCCGGCGCGGCTCAACATCGTGTGCTTCCGCTATGGCAGCAGCGACGCGGTCAATGCCAAAATCGTCGTGGACCTGCACGAATCCGGCATTGCGGCGCCGTCCACCACCACGGTGAACGGCAAGCTCGCCATCCGCTGCGCCTTCGTCAATCACCGCATCCAAATCCGCGATGTCGAGGCGATGGTCGCGGCGGTGTTGCGTCTGGGGTCGGCTTGATGGCGGTCGCGGCGGCGTGGATGATGGGCATCTGGACGAATCGCCCATGCGCATGAACAACACATTCCAAGCCTTTGACGTCGCGCGTTTCCTGTCGGAGACGCCGCATAAGATTCTGGCCCAGATTCAGACGCCGGAGTTTCTCGCCCAGGCGGGACTCATCGTTGTGGGGGGCGCGCTGGCGTGGTGGCTGGCCTGGCTGGCGCGCGGGCCGCTGACCCGGTGTGCCGCGCGGCTGCCCACGGCGTGGCGATCTGGTTTCATCCGCACCACCGAATTCGTCTCGTTCCCATTGCTTTGGCTCGCCCTCTTGTGGTTCGGCGCGCTGACGGGGCTGGTGCTCGAGCTGAAACTGCCGCTGCTTGATGCCGCGATCGATCTGGTGTTCGCCTGGATTTGCATCCGGCTGTTGTCGTTCACGGTGAAGAGCCACGTGGTTTCGGTGGTGATCTTCATCATCGGTTTCACCGTCGCGGCGCTCAGCATTCTCGATCTCTACCACCCGCTGGTGACATGGCTGGCGCGCGTCCATGTCTACGACGCCAAGACGACCCACATCTCGCTCCTCGGTGGCATCAATGCGCTGATCATCCTCGTCGTGCTGTTGTGGCTGACGCAGCTTTTGTACCGCTTCCTGCAACGGCGGATCGAGATGGCGTCGGCGCTGACACCCTCGCTACAAGTGCTGCTCAGTCAGTTGCTCAAGATTTTCCTGCCGGCGCTGGCGATCATCATCGCGTTACAGACTGTTGGTTTGGACCTCACGACCTTGACGGTGGCATTCGGTGCCGTCGGTCTCGGGGTCGGGCTCGGCCTGCAGAAGGTGGTCTCCAATCTGGTGTCGGGCCTATCGCTGATCATCGGCAAGACGATCAAGCCGGGCGATATCCTGAAGTACAAGGACACCTACGGCTGGGTCACCAACATGAGCGCGCGTTATGTGACCTTGCGCACGCTCGGCGGCATCGAACACCTCATCCCCAATGATTATTTTATCGAGAACGGGGTCGAGAACTGGAGCTATACCGATGCGGTGATCGCATTGGAGTTGTCGGTGGGAATTTCCTACGACGCCGATCCGCATCAGGCGATCGGCTTGTGCCAAGAGGCGGCGGGTTCGGTCAAACGTGTGCTGGCAAATCCGGCGCCGATGGCGGTGGTCAAGGAATTCGGCGACAGTTCAGTCAATCTCAAGATTTATTTCTGGATCGACGACCCGCGCCAGGGCACCGCCAATGTCAAAAGCGAGGTCCTGCTCGCCATTTGGGATCGCTTCAAAACAGCCGGCATCACCATTCCTTATCCGCAACACGACGTGCGGATTGTGTCGGGGACGGCGCCACAACCATAGTGTCATGGCCCGCGGCTGCGGGCCATCCAGGTTTCATCTGGCATTTCTTCCGAGGACAAGACAGGCGTGACCTGGATCACCCGCATTTGCGGGTGATGACGGTAGGGAGAAATGCCTCACTTCCCCGCCACATGCTCCAGCGGGTTCGGCTTTTCGAGATCGCCGCCAAGGCGGGTCACATAAAGCCGCCCAGTGTGCATTCCCAGGATGTTCCAGGCGTCGGTTTGCGGTGGGTTGTGGCGGAAATAGATCGCCACCCAATCGTAATCGTCGTTGAGAACGCCGATCTGCGGCACACCGGCATGTTTGGCGACCCAGTCGATATCCTTCCGGCCGGAAAAGCAAAACACCACCAGCTTTTCCATTTTCACCGAATGCTCGTCCAGAATGCTTTCCAGCATCGCCAGCGGCGCGGCCGAGAACAGGTGATAACGCTGCGCCCGGCTACCGCGTTTCATTTCGAGGGGCAGGGTGCCGTCGTCGGTAATGTCGGCTTCCGCCGCATGGAAAACGCCACGCGCCCATTCCAGGTCTTTGGCATTGCCGGTCACCGCGCCGGTGGCGCCGACCGCGAGGCCTTCCCAATAATAGTGATTGTTGCGGGTGCCTTTGTGTGCGTCGGAATGGCGGCGGACGCCATAAGCAAGCGCCTGCAGCCAGGCGTCAATACTCGCCCGCTGGTCGTTTGTCGCCGCGTCGCGCACCTTGGCATAGGAGAGCGCCAGGCCCGCCAGCAGCCATTTGCGTTCGTAATGCGCCTGTTCCTTTTTGATCGTACCGAGCATGGCATCGCCCTCGGCCCAGGCGACCAGCCAGCGCAAGGTGCACGCCTTGTCGCCGGTGCTCGCCATCTTGGCAACGGCGTGCAGATAGAACTCGAACGGCTTGACCGCTGCCTCGTAAGCAGCATGGCGCACCGGATCGATGTGCGAATAGATCGGCGGATCATCGTAATAGCTGTCGGCGATGATGTCGCGCTGCGCCGGCGGCGGCACCGGGCAATCGGCATAAGTGGCGGAGACCATCACTCCGAAGGCGAGAAGAAGGCAAGCTTTGCGCATCGCACACCTCGAAGTGACGGTTGGGGCGGGCGCAATCACCCGCCCCAACTCTATCAGGGAGATTTATGCCACTCCATGCCAAGCTGATCAAACAGGAAGCTCAGCATGTCGGTTTGTTCGGCGATGCGGTCGTTCAGCGACGAGCCGATGCCGTGACCGGCATGCATGTTGGTCCGCAGAAGGATTGGCTGGCTGGAACTGCTCGCCGCCTGCAGCGCGGCGGTAAACTTGCGTGAATGCATGGGGTTGACGCGGCCGTCGGTGGCGCCGGTTGTCATCAGCACCGCCGGATAGGCCGTCTTGGCGACAACATGATGATAGGGTGAATAAGCGTACAGCGCCTGGAACTCGTCCGGGTTCTTCACCGTGCCGAATTCGGTGGTGTTGAACGAGCCGTTGGGATCGAGCTCGACCCGCACCATGTCGTAGATGCCGACCGCCGAAACCACCGCGCGCGCGAGGCCCGGGTGTTGGGTGATCTCGGCGCCCATCAACAAGCCGCCGTTCGATCCACCCATCAGCGCGAGTTTGGCGTGGGAGGTATACTTGTTGTCGATCAGATACTGCCCGGCGGCGGCGAAATCGTCGAACACGTTCTGCTTCTTGGTCAGCATACCTTGTTGATGCCATTTCTCGCCGTATTCGGCACCGCCGCGGATGTTGGCAAGGACATAGATGCCACCGGCATCGAGCCACAGCCGCCGGAAGGCGCCGAGGAATCCTGGGTTCATGTTCACGCCGTAGCCGCCATAACCGTAGAGCAGCACCGGATTGTTGCCGTCGAGCTTGGTGCCTTTCTTCATGATGATGTTGAGCGGAACCTTGGTGCCGTCTTTCGACGTCGCGAACACGCGGGTCACGGTCGCGTCATCGAACTTCACCGGCGAGATCACCTTCAGCGCGGTTTCTTCTACCTTGCCGGTCTTCGGGTCCCACATGTCGTGATGGACGGGACGCAGATAGCTGGAGACGCTGAACAGGATCTTACCATTTGCCATCTCGATGATGTCGCCGTTGGCGGCGATTTCCGGCAGTGGCAGTGTGCCGACCGGCTTGCCGTCGAGCGTGAAGATGCGCACCTGATTGGGGCCGCCGACGATATCGCGCACGAACAGGCGGTCTTTGGTGATGGTGAGGCCGCTGTCATTGCTTGACTCGATCGCCACCTCGGATTCTGGGACCAGCACCTTGGCATGGGAAAGACCGTCCACCACCGGGTGATCGAGCTTGACCACGAACCCGTTCGAAGAGCCCTTGCGCGAAATGGCATAGACGGCGCCGTCCGGTCCGAATCCAGCCTGGACGATGTTGTCCTCCGGCACACCGATGCGTAACGACGGTTTGCCCTGTTCGAGCACGTAATACGTCCAGATGCCGCCGTCGCCCTTTTGCACGCGGGCCATCACGGTCGGCAGATTATGCTCGTTATCGAGGAAGATTTCCGAGACGCGGTCGAGTCCGTCCTTGGCGGCGAGTACCAGCGCATCGTTCGCGGCATCGCTGCCGAGGACATGGAAATAGACTTGCATATTGAAGTGCTGGTCATCGGCCGGTGCGTCGGGGCCGGGATAGCGAGTATACCAGAAGCCCTTGCCGTCCGCCGCCCAAGCGAGGCTTCCGCCCGCGGTCGGATACTGCACGCGCGCGATCGGTGGTTCGATTTCCTTGCCCGTCGCCACGTCGAAGACATGCAGCGTGCCGTCTTCGCTGCCGTCCTTGGACAGTGATACCGCCACCTTCGAGCCATCATGTGAGGGTACATACCAATCCACCGCAATATGACCGGATGCATCGAGCATGTTGGGATCGATAAGAACTTTCTTCGAAGCCGGATTGGCCGCCGCATTCAGCGTGACGATCACCGGCTGCTGGAGCTTGGGGTCGGAGTAGGTGGCAAAAACGAGTTTTCCGCGCGGGATAAAGCCAACGAGGGCCGGCGATGTCGTCGAGATCAGCCGGGTTAATTCCGCGGCAACAGGTTTCTCACCCGGCAGAGCGTCGAGATAAGCGCGGGTGCGATCGTTCTGCGCCGCGCTCCAGGCCTGAACCTTCGGATCGGACCAATTCTCCAGCCAGCGATAGGGATCGGCGACCTTCACGCCTTGCACCACGTCGCTGGTGGCGTCGGATGGCGTTGCGGGTGGCGCCGGAATGGTCGCGGCCAGTGCTGCGGTTGTAAGCGCTACAACAACGGTGGCGCGAAGGATTGTCTTCATGATGGCTCCCAGCATTGTGCAATTGAGGCTGTTTTGTGAGCGGCGCTATGACGAAACCGCAGACGTGCTGTGACAACCCAAACAGAGCTTCAACCGTCCGTAAAGACCCGAATTGATATAAAAGGGTGAAGCCGCGAAATCGCGTGCAAGCGACCATTTGATCGCGGCAACAAGAACGAACAAAACACGCGGATCTGGAGACAGTAATGTTGCAAGGTTCTAGGCAAGGGCGCAAGCAAGATGCCATTCAGCCCGATGACCTCGAAGGTCTGAAGGGACTCATCGCCAAGCTGCGCTGGGCCGGCATGGACAAGGACGCCGAAAAACTCTGTCATGAGTTGGAATGCCGGGCGCCCGCAGATTGTGTGGTGCCGGGACCGCTTGAGACGGACTGAACCCACCAGGGACCATCTCTGGTGTTCAAAAGCGGGGTGTGCCGAAGGGCGTGCGCCGCTTTTGGTATTTCGTGAGACACAAATAATGGCTGGATTCGGCCTTTTTTATTGAATTCTGTGACGTATTTTGTAATACCTCTAATCTATGGAGTCGCGGCCTCCTTTTGCCGCCGATGGAATTTGACTGGAGATTGTCATGACAATTCAGCTTCCCGACCTGCCATATGCCAAAGACGCGCTTAGCCCCCACATCAGCGCTAAGACGCTTGAGTTCCATCACGACAAGCACCACGCCGCCTATGTCACCAACACCAACAAATTCATCGCTGGTACCGGTCTTGCCGGTGCCTCGCTTGAGGAGATCATCAAGGCCGCGGCCAACGATTCCTCGAAGAAAGGTCTGTTCAACAACGCGGCGCAGGTGTGGAACCATACCTTCCTGTGGCATTCGATGAAGCCGAACGGCGGCGGCAAGCCCACCGGCGAACTCGCGGCGCGGATCGAAAAAGACTTCGGCGGCTATGACGCGTTTGTGGAGAAGTTCTCGGCCACGGCGGTTGGGCAATTCGGTTCGGGCTGGGCGTGGCTGGTGCTCGACGGCGGCAAGCTCGACATCACGGCGACCGCTAATGCTGACACCCCGCTGGTACACGGCCAGATTCCGCTACTCACCGCCGATGTGTGGGAGCACGCTTATTATCTCGATTACCAGAACCGCCGCCCGGATTACGTCAAGACGTTCCTCGCGCATCTGGTCAATTGGGATTTTGCCAACGCCAATCTGAAGGCGTAGCGTTCACAGTCTGCGTTCCGCGGGGCGAAAGCCTCGCGGGAACGTCAGGTTTTGGTGAAATAGAGACCTGCCGCCGCCGCCAGGTCACGCTCGAACGCGGTGTGGAGCACGACGACCTGTTCGAGTTCCTTCTCGAATGCCTTGAAGCGCTGACCTTTCCATGGCTCCTGCAACTTGCGGACATTGGCCGCCATGTTGACGGAGTTGTGCAGGCCGCGCAGCAGGGTGCCGCGGATTTCGGTGGTGATATCCACCTCGGAATAGAATTTCAGCCCGGCATTGGTGAGCCACGTCTTCCAGTCCTCGACGCGACGGCGGTCGGCCGCCGGCTTGCCCTTTGGCCCACAAATGATGTCCGCAAGGAACAGCTGTCCTTCCTTTTTGAGGGCTTTGGCGGCTTCTGCGGCGAGGGCTTGCGGCGAACCGCCGAGTTTTGACGGCGACAGGATCGCGAGATGGGTGAGGCGATTGGAACCGAGCTGGCCCGAGCCGGGCTTCCAGGTCGCGAGCTTGACCTTGTCCTTCGGGCGCTTTTCCAATTTGGAGAGTGCGGATTCGCCTTCGAAGGTGTCGATCCAGATGCCGGCCTCGCGGCTGAAGGTGAAAAGCCGGTGGCCGAGCTGATAGCAGACGCAACCGAAATTGCCGCCCTGGGTGGGAACGATGGTGCCAATGGCGCGCGATGCGAATGCGCTGTCGCACGGCGTCAGGTTGCCCTGACCCCACATGTCTTGGGCCACAGCGAGCCAGGATTCGAACGGCCCTTCGTCGAGCGAAAGCTCGACATCCTTTGCCGGATCCTTTTGCCCGAGCAGAACGATCTTCGGTTTGCCAACCGCACTCATGCCAAACTCCCTCGTGACCGATCATGGCTGCTTGAGTTTAACGGGGTGTAAATCACTTAGGTGCGCGCTCGGTGTCATCGGTCGCATTGTCCGAAAAAAATACGGTGGTTTTGGGGGTGTTTTTAGCGGTCGGCGGCACCCGCTTGCTTTACTTCGCACTAACCATATCAGCGATCTGTCACCGTTCGGTGCCGCAGTTGGAGCGGTAGCAAGGTGACCGGTCACAAAGGCCCGATCCCGTTTCGGACGGTTTTGACCTATACTGGCGCAAATTACCGACGGGGACGGACATGCGAGCGACGCGGCGCAGCATTTTGGGCGGGATGGCGGCTGCGCTTTGGGCAGGCTCGGCCACGGCGGAGCCCGCCGCCAATCCGATCATCGCTTTACCCAAGACCAACCAGATCGGTTTTCTGCCCGCCGATTTGAAGCGGTTTTGCTGGACGGTGAGCGCCCACGCTGCCGCGGCGCCGTTCACCATCGAGCGCAGCGATGGTGCGGTGGCATTTCGCGGGAGCCTCGACGGCGCGCCAATCGACCAGACCGCTTCGGCCGGCGAGTTCGTACGCGCCGCGGATTTTTCGGCGCTGACGGCGCCTGGCACCTATTGCATTGTCGTGGACGGCAAACGCTCGCATCCTTTTGCGATCGGTACGGATGTGTACAAGCCGCTGTTGCGTGATGCCGTACGCGCCTACCGGCTCATCCGCGCCAACACTGCGACCGACGATCCCGTAACCAAGGTACACCACGCCGCGGGTCACTTAAGCGACGGTGCGATGCCAGTCGATGGCGTCAAACGCGATCTTTCCGGCGGCTGGTACAACGCGGGCGATTTCGGCAAATGGGTGCATATGGCCGCGCTTTCGGTCAGTCACATGATGTGGCTGTTCGAATTGCGTCCTGAAGCGGCCGCCTTGTCGCTGAATGTTCCCGCCACGCCGGGCTTGCCCGACATCCTGGCGGAAGCGCGCTGGGGCCTCGACTGGATGGCAAAGATGCAGAACACCGACGGCAGTGTGCTGCACAAGGTCGATGCCGAGCCGAACCTGCCATGGGGTGTGTTGCCCGCCGACGACACTAGCGAGCGCCACGCCAAGCCCGCGGAGAGCTGGGATGCGGCGGTGTTCGCCGCTGCGATGGCGCAGGCGAGCCGCGTCTTCAAGCCTTATGATGCACCGTATGCGGAGCGTTGTCGCAAGGCGGCCCTGGCGGCGTGGGCGTGGTTAACGGCACATCCCGCCGTGGCGACCAACGATCCCTACTACGCGTTCAGCGATATTCCGGCCAAAGCGATGTGGGCGCTCGGCGAGATGGCGCGGATCGATTCCACGCTGGAGGTTCGCGCGGCGGAGGAATTTGACGCCCGTGGCGTGGTGCCGTCGTCCTGGATCACGCCGCAAATCCTCGGTGCTCTGGCGCTGGCGCAGGGACCGGCGGGCCGGGCCCATGACGTGGCCATCGCGAAAATCAGTGCCGCCGCTGATGCTGTGATCACCGCGTCCGCGTCGGATGTCTATGGTTGCAACGGCAATCCGCGGGTCTATTTCTGGGGTTCGGTCGAGGACGCGCTCAACGCTGCCAATGCCTGTTTCATGGCGCACGCGCTGGACCTTGGCGCCAAATACCGCGACGGTGGTGCGCGCGTTCTTGATTACGCACTGGGGCTCAACGCGCTGGGGCAGACGTTTGTCACCGGCCACGGCACCAAACGCGTCGAACATCCCTGGCACTGGATCTATCGCGACGAGGGTATTGCCATACCCGGCTGGGCGACCGGCGGCCCCAATGCCTACACCCAAGGCGCCGATCCGCCGCTGCAGGCCGTCAGCGCCCGCGGTACGCCCGCCGCCAAGTGCTACCTTGATCTCTGCGAGCGAGGCTCCTGGGCCAGCAACGAAGGCCAGACATCCGAAAATGCCGCGCTGCTGTTCGCAGTAGGACTGCGGGGAGGGTAAGCGCCACTTTTCTGCGCCGCGCCTAATCCTTCAGTGCCTGATCCAGATCGGCGATGATGTCTTCAATGCTCTCGATGCCGATCGAAAGGCGCACGACGTCGTCGCCGGCGCCCGCCTTGGTACGGTCTTCGCTGGAAAGCTGGCGATGGGTGGTGGAGGCCGGATGGATGATCAGGCTGCGGGTGTCGCCGATGTTGGCGAGGTGGCTGAACAGGCGCACCTTGTTGACCAGGCCGAGCCCCGCGTCGTAGCCGCCCTTGACGCCGAAGGTGAAGACGCTACCGGCGCCCTTGGGGCAATACTTCTGGTGCAGCGCATAGGAGGGATTGTCCTCCAGGCCGGCATAGTTCACCCAGGCCACTTTCGGATTGTTCTTCAGCCAGCGCGCGACAGCCAGCGCGTTGTCGCAATGGCGCTGCATGCGCAGCGGCAGCGTCTCGATGCCTTGCAGGATATAAAAGGCGTTTTGCGGCGACAGACATGGCCCAAGGTCGCGCAGTGCCAGCACGCGGCAAGCGATGGCATAGGCCATGTCGCCGAAGGTCTCCCACATCCGCATGCCGTGATAAGACGGGCAGGGCTCGGAGATGATCGGAAATTTGCCGCTGCCCCAATCGAACTTACCGCTATCGACAATCACGCCGGCCATCGAGTTGCCATGGCCGCCGAGGAACTTGGTGGCCGAATGCAGCACGATGTCGGCGCCCCATTCAATCGGCTTGATGAGGTAGGGCGAGGCCAAGGTGTTGTCGACGACCAGCGGCACGCCCGCCGCGTGCGCGATCTTGGCGATGGCTTCGATATCGCAGATGACGCCGCCGGGATTGGCTAGGCTCTCGATGTAGACCGCGCGGGTGTTGTCATCGATCAGTGCCTTGAACTCTTCCGGCTTGGTGCCGTCGACCCACTTCACATGCCAGTCGAAATTGGCGAAGGTCTGGTTGAACTGGTTGATCGAGCCGCCATAGAGCTGGCGCGCCGCCACGATGTTCTTGCCGGGGCTCATCAAGGTGAAGAGAGCGACGACTTGCGCCGCATGGCCTGACGCCGTCGCCAATCCCGCCCGGCCACCTTCCAATGCCGCAACGCGCTCTTCCAGCACCGCATTGGTGGGGTTGTTGATGCGCGAATAGATGTTGCCGAAGACCTGCAGATTGAATAGCGCCGCGGCTTGATCGGAATCTTCGAACACATAAGCGGTGGTCTGATAGATCGGCGTGGCGCGGGCTCCCGTCGCCGGATCAGGCTGCGCGCCCGCATGAACACTTAAGGTGTCGAAGCCATATTCTGCCATCTACCGCTCCTGGTATGCCGAAAGGGCTGAAACGCCAGCCCTTGATCATTGTTTTTTCGGATTTAGCTGTACCCCCGGGGGGGAGAGTGGGCAAGGGTCAAGCGCGTGGCGCGCAGCCGCCTCCCTAGGATCAAGAGCTAGTTATTCCCGCGGCGGTTTCAAGCCAGTCGTTCGTTTACGGGTGGTTTTCCGGCACCGTAATGTTTTTCGCCTTTAGCCACGCCCTACCGTTGAGCTGCAGCCATGCTTTCGACAGAGCAAGAATTCCTGGCCAGATTTCCTTGTCGTCAAATGCCAGCGAAAGATCGCTGAGGATCGGTTCACAGATCTCCGGTGGCGATGGTTGGCCGTTGCGCACGGCTTCGTCTAATCGAATGTTGCAGACGGCCCGTGCTCCTTCATACGCATGCCAGTAGGGCTGATCGTTGGGCGAGGGATGTTCTTTGCGGATGTCGATCGCCTCGGTTAGCCGCGCGATGGCTTTCTGCCACTGGGAATCGCCTTTCCAAGCAAAGCCGATCTCGCCGTGATTGGCGTGATACACCCCGTCGGTGTCGCTGGCGATGAGCGCCTCGAAGACCGGGATCGTCCGCAGCAAGGCCTGACGGTCGGCAGCGTTTTGCTCATTCTGCAGACGTTGCTTCTGCGCCCGAAAGAAGATCAGCGCCCGTACGTCCGGATTGGCGTCGCGAATGGCCTGTTCCAAATCCGTCTTTGAAGGTTTCTCCTCGCCGTCGCCGAGCTGGCATTTGGCAAGATCGATGGCGCGCGCGTCGGCCTTGGCCTTGGCATCGCCCTTTTGGCGTTGGCACAATTCCTTGCGCAGCCGTTCGGCATCGGAAAATGCCGCGGTGATCTTGACCCGCGTCCACAAATAAAAGGCGAGGAATCCGGCCACCGAAAAATAAGCGAACTCAGCCAGAATAATGGTCGATTCCGCGGGGACGTACGGCAGGTTCTTGCCAGCAAGTTCGGCCAGATTACCGATGTAGTGGACGATGCTGCCAGCTTGCGTCAGTCCGGCACCGAGCAGGATCTTGGTCAGCCAATCCGAAATCTGTTCGAGATTGGTATTGGCGTCGTAACTGTCGTCATCACCGGTCGTTGTGGTGGCCGTGCGGGTTGCAGAAACTTTGCGGGGCAACCCGAACAAAAAGCCGATCAACCCGCCGATCAGGGTGGCGCCGCCGGCAACGAGCAGGCCGACCCCGAGTGCCATCAGGTATTGGCTCCGGTCGGGGACATGCCAATACGCCGGAAACAGAAAAAGCAGCCCGACGATCAGAATGATGAAGGGCACAATGTAGGGCGCGGTATCGCGCTTATTGTCGGCGGCAAAGCGATGCCATGCTGTTTCGCTCATCGAACCCCTCCGATTGCGTATCGCAGGGTATGCTATCTCAAATTGCAGACCGAGAGGTGCAAAATCGCATGACGCAGAAAATCATGCGCCGCAGTACCTGCAATTCAGTCTGAGATGCGGCGCTTACAATCAGCTTGCTTTGGTGCGGGGCTTGTCTTCGATCATCAGCGCGCCGCCTTTGGAAAACAGCTTGGGCTTGCGGTTGTCGATCAATTTTCGGTTGATGCCCATCCAGCCGATCTCGCCGCAGAAGCGGCCGTATTCGATCTTGGGGCAGCGATCCATAATGACGGTGAGACCGGCGTCCTCGGCCATTTTCGCGGCTTCTTCGCTGATCACGGTGAGCTGCATCCAGATCACTTTGATGCCGAGGCGTTCGCGTTCCTTAAGGGCCTCCGCCACGATGGCGGGGGCGTATTCGGACCCACGGAAGATGTCGACGATCTCGATTGGCGCCGGTACGTCCTTCAGCGAGGCGTAGACCGATTGGTTCAGGATCGTCTTGCCCGCCATGCCGGGATTGACCGGCCGCACCCGGAAGCCCTTATCGAGCAGATACTTCATCGCGAAGTAGCTCGGCCGCATCTCGTTGCCGCTGGCCCCCACCATGGCAATGAAGCGGTTCGAACGCAGGATCGATTTGATCAGGTCGTCGGGGTAGCTCGGCATTTCAGTCTCGAATTCTACGGCGGGGCGGCGGAAAACACGTCCGGTTCAGGTATCTATGTAGGGCAAATACAGTGAAAGCCCAAGGGGCACTGCCGGTGGGCATGGCCGGACTGCCGTGTGGTACGATCTCGCCGAAGAATGGTCACTATCAGCGCATGAGGCATCCATGAACATCGGCATTGTCGGAGCAGGACATATCGGGCAGGCGATTGCGACGATCGCAGGCCGCTACGGGTATCGCGCCATGCTGAGTAATGCGCGCGGGCCAGAGACGATTTCCGAATTGGCGTCGGCTTTGGGCTGCGAGGTTGGCACCGCGGTCGAAGCGGTCGCTTTCGGCGACCTTGTCGCCGTCGCCATTCCGCTCAAGGCCTATCCGTTGCTACCAATAGCGCTGTTCGACGGCAAGATCGTGATGGATACCGGCAATTACTACCCTGAGCGCGACGGTCGGGTCGCCGAACTGGACAGCCATGCCATCACCACCAGCGGACTCTTGGCGCGGCAGCTTCCGGGTGCGAGCGTGGTGAAGGCGTTTAATGCAATCTTGGCAGCGCAGATCATAACCGATGGACGACCCGCCGGAACGTCTGGGCGCCGCGCACTGCCGATCGCGGGCGATGATGGTGAGACCAAACAAATCGTGGCGACGTTCATCGACCGCGCCGGTTTCGACACCGTCGATGTGGGAACGTTGGCCGATAGTTGGAAAATCGAGCGGGCACGTCCGGCCTATTGCATCCCGATGAACAAAGCGCATCTGGCGGCAGTGCTGCAGCAAACCACACGTGAGAGTTTCGTGCCGGAAGGCTCCTGGCGGCGGTCATAAGAAATTACCGGGAGCGGCTCGCACCGCCCCCGGCAGGTCTTCAAATATCACAAATTACCACTTCACGTTCAGGCGGCCGTAAACGTAGCGGCCGTTGAACCCGAAGGGCGAGTAATAGGGAAAGCCGAGTACGCCGTTGCTGTTTAGAGATGCCGGCACGGCGGTGGGATAGGTGTCGAGAATGTTGTCGGCACCGGCGGCGATTCCGACGTTGTCCGTGATCTGGTAGCGGGTCTCTAGATCGAACAGGATTTTGTTGCCGGTCCAGTAATCGCCCGACGCGGTAGAGGCGGGCTGCAACACGTCGCCGTAATAGGTCGCCCGGAACGTGGCGCCGAATTTGTCCAAGCTCCAATCCGTCGATGCCGTCACTTTGTACTCGGGCGTCCCGTTGGTCAGGGTCAGGATGCGTTGGCGCGCGAACAGCGTCGGCACCGGACTGAGCACCGACGAATTGGTCGGGACTTTGGTGACCGCCACATCGTTGTAGTTGGCGGCCAATG
Source organism: Alphaproteobacteria bacterium UBA1301 (assembly GCA_002307725.1). Classification (GTDB taxonomy): domain Bacteria; phylum Pseudomonadota; class Alphaproteobacteria; order Micropepsales; family Micropepsaceae; genus Rhizomicrobium. Next base: position 745,672 of record DBUB01000010.1, read on the forward strand.
TGAAATCGAATTCGCCGAAGGCGTCGGCCGGAAGCTTGTAGTGACCGACCGCATCGATGCCGCGGGTGCGGCTCGCCACGCCGTTGAGGAAGAAGCGTGCCGCCTGGATGCCGAGTGGATCAAGCAAGGACGCAACCTGGGTCGAGAAGCTGCGGTTGATCAACTCCGACAGCACGATCTGGTTGTCGATGTCGATGCGATAGGCATCCACCGTGAGATCGAAGCCGCCGAAGCGAACCACCGTACCGACCGAGTAGTTTTTCGACTTCTCCGCCTTGAGCGGCTTGCCGCCGAGGGCCACCGCCACCGCGCTGGTGGACGGGAAGGTCCCGGTTTCCACCACCGCGCCGTTTTGGATCACCGACGACGTCGAGGTGAAATAGGACTGCTGCAGCGACGGCGCCCTAAAGCCGGTCGAGAACGAGCCGCGCAACGCGAAGTTCGGGCTGAAATCGTAGCGGCCGGAGATTTTGCCGGTCAGGGTGTCGCCGAAGTCGGAGTAGTGCTCGAACCGCACCGCGCCATCCACCGTCAGCGCCGTGGTGACCGGCAGTTCGAGATCGACATACGCCGCAAAATTGCTGCGGTCCTTGTCGACGACATTGGAGGGCTGGAACCCGACAAAGCCTTGCGCGCCACCCGCCAGCGACGTGTTGGAACCGAGCGGGCCGCGGTCATAGCTTTCGGGTTGACCGGCTTCGATCTGATAATTTTCGAAGCGCTCCTCGAGACCCCAGGCGAAATTCAGCGGCCCGGCCAGTCCGACATCGAAGCCGCGGCTGAAGGCGGCGTCGAGTACAGTCTGATTGTAGATTAAGCTGCCGTCGTTGAACGTGGTCGGCGAGGACGCGCCGTAGGTTGCGTTGAGGCTGTCGAGGGTCGAAAAATCGAGCGCATTGCGGCCGTACGTGACGCTGAAATCGGCTTTCCAGCCCAGCACCGTTCCGCGCAATCCACCGGCGGTGCTGACATCCTGCGTGCCGACGGCGATCTTGGGCAAAAAGCCGTTGGGATAGATCGCGGTGACGTTGTTGGTGTTATCATAAAGTCGCGGGAAGGCGGCGCTTTTGCTCTGGCGGTCCTGATACTGGACCCAGCCGTAGACCTGCCAGTCGGCGTCGAGGTCATATCCGGCGTTGGCGACGAACGACCATTGCGGATCGATTTGTGGATCGCCGATGCGGGCCGTGATCTTACCATTGGCCGACGTGCGCGGATCGTAGTCCGAGCGGCCGGTCGGCTCGCGGTGCAGGTATTCGCCAGTCACGGTGAGAAAGCCGTTGCCGCCGAGCGATATTCCTTGCCAGGCCGAGACCGTGACGGTCGCGCCATCGAGTTCGTCGCGGCTGCCGCGCGCCGTTTTTACCGAGGTCGGATAGACGCCGCCGGTGATGCTGGCGCCGCCGCCGCTTGACGCCTGCTTGAGCCGCAAGTTGACGACGCCGGCGATAGCATCCGAACCGTATTGGGCCGAGGCGCCGTCGCGCAGCACTTCGACCGATTCCAGCGCATCGGTCGGAATGGTGTTGAGGTCGACTGCCGCCGCCCCGCGTCCGACCGAGCCGTTGATGTTGACCAGCGCCGAAGCGTGCTGGCGCAGACCGTTGACCAATACCAGTGTCTCGTCGGGCGACAGGCCGCGCAAAATCGCCGGGCGGACGGAATCGGTGGCGTCCACCACCGAGGCGCGCGGGAAGGTGAGCGACGGAACGCTTTCGGCCAGGGCGGCGGCGAATTCGGTACTGCCGCGGTTCTGCAGCTCGGCTGGCGCGACGACATCGACCGGCGCCAGGGTATCGAGCTTCGAACGGCCCGCAACGTGCGTACCGGTGACGATCACTGTCTCGGTACCGGGGGCGTCGGCCACCACGTCAGCTATGGCTTGGCCGGTGAGGAGCGTGACGGCGAGCGAGGTGGATAGGAGAAGCAGCGGGCGCAAGCGGAGGGAAGAAATGGTCATCGGTTTTTCCTTGGCGTTCGGCAACAGCTATCCGTGCCCCGGCGCTGGCCGGGGTGGAGAGGGGGACGTGCGGTGGTTGAGGAGGCGCTAGTCCGGCATACAACACGCCGACATCATGGGCGCGGCGCAAACCATGCGATTGGCGTTCGTGCTACGGTTCCTGCGGTCCATCGTGCCTCCGGTCAAATGCGGTTCCAACATTTGTACAGGAGCATGAGATAATGGGAGTGCGGTGTACGTCAATATCGGTGGACAATATTATAAATAACAAAAAAATACTGGTGATAAAAGATGTACACCAACAGAGTTAGTCGACTAAAAAGTCTAAGGCCAAAACCCGGCTGGTAGAATCTGATCTGCCGCGGTCAGATGGTTGTGGTATCATAATACCGCACAACGAAAATCGCGGAAAATAAGCCCCATTCGCTTGACCTCCGGCGAAGATGCCCGTATAGGCGGCGTCCGCTATAAGGAATTTTCCACCCATGACCACCTACTCGGCTAAGGCCTCCGAGATCGAGAAGAAGTGGGTCGTGATCGACGCCAGCGGTTTGGTTGTCGGCCGGCTTGCTGCTCTCGTCGCGACACGCCTGCGTGGCAAGCATAAAGCCACCTATACCCCGCATATGGATTGCGGCGACAACGTCATCATCATCAACGCTGCCAAGTGTCTTCTCACCGGCAATAAGCTGAAGAAGAAGGTGTACTACCATCACACCGGCTACATCGGCGGTATCAAGGAACGTTTCGCCGGCGACATCATGCGCGGGGCCCATCCTGAGCGCATCGTCGAGAAGGCCATCGAGCGCATGCTGCCGCACGGACCGCTTGGCCGCCGCCAGCTCGCCAACTTGCGCGTCTATGCTGGCGCCGAGCATCCCCATGCCGCCCAGTTGCCCGGCGTGCTGGACGTGGCGAAGCTCAGCCCCAAGAACACCCATTACCATGTGAAGGCGGCCTGATATGGCGGACGAAGTTAAGAGTTTCAGTGAACTAAAAACGACGCTGATCAAGGCGAAGCCCGCCACCGCCGCCGAGACGGCCGCGGCCGCGGTCGGCAAGCGCGATGCCAAGGGCCGTTCCTATGCGACCGGCCGCCGCAAGAATGCGGTGGCACGCGTGTGGGTGAAGCCGGGCAAGGGCACCATCACGGTCAACAGCAAGGACGAGAAGGTCTACTTCGCCCGCGCGGTGCTGCGCATGGTCGTGCGCCAGCCGCTGATCGCCGCCAATCGCGACGGCCAGTTTGACGTGGTCGTGACGGTTACGGGCGGCGGATTGTCGGGGCAGGCCGGTGCGGTGCGCCACGGCATCAGCCGCGCGCTGGTGAACTATGAGCCGTCGCTGCGCGCCGTGTTGAAGCCGGGCGGCTTCCTCACTCGTGACCCGCGTGCGGTCGAACGCAAGAAGTACGGCAAGCCAAAAGCCCGTCGCAGCTTCCAGTTCTCGAAGCGCTAAAACGGTTTTCGCTTACGAATTACGGCAGCGGCCTGCGAGCGATCGCGGGCCGTTGTTTTTTTAGATCAGGCTTGGAACCGACAGGAACATGCTCATCAGTTCCGCCTGGCTGCGCGCACCGGTTTTTGTCAGCATGCTGCGAAGCTGCTTTTTGACCGTGGTGATCGACTTTCCCATAGTCGTGGCCGCTGCCTGCAGGTTAGAGCCGGTCAACAGCAGTGCCCCGATCCGCTGCTCGGCTTTCGACAAGCCGAATACGTCCGTCAGACGTTCGACGATGACGTCGACGTGCTGGCGCATGTCCTTGATCGTCACCAGCACGGATCTCGATTGGTAGGCATTCGACGTGGTTGTCGCTGGCCTGAAGTCGAATTCGAGAGGAGCGAAGACCAATCCGTAGGGAAGCCACATCGAGGCATGGTCGACCAACATGGATCCGGAGCGGCCATCGACTGCTTCACGTATCAGCATTTTAATCCGCGCCGCTTCGAACGCGCGCGCGGCACGCAACCGGCCATTCACGTTGGCGAGTCCTTGACCTGCCGCGAGAATATTCTGCGCTGTGGGATTGAGCCATTCGATCGTGCCGTCGGCGGTCGTGATGATCAGACCTTCGGACATGGAGCGGACAAGGTGACTGCCGGCCGAGCACCCGAGCAGGTCGTCCGGTATGAGCGACTTGACGAAAGCCGCGTTGCGCAGATGCGGCCGCAACAGCGACAGCCACGCCAAATCGTGGTCGCTGAACGGAACGCGGCCAGGGTTGCGCAGGACAAGCAGCTTAAGCTTGTCGTTGCCGCGGTCGAAAACATCGATCGACAAAATATGCCCGGCGGCACGCACTTTCTGTGAAACGTGCGAGGCTTCTTCCTGGGGGCCGCTGGCTTTGGGATTGTACAGATCGTCTGCAGTTTTACGCCGGCCGGAACGTGGATGCGGAATATTGTGGAACGTGAACAAGAGCTCGTCCGCTTGCAGCAGAGCACAGAGCGCTTGTTCCATCGCGGCGCGTTTTGTCTCTCCAATAATGGTCTCGTAGATGAGCGCAACGGCAGCGCTGAACTGCGATGTCTGATCAGTCACTGCGTCCATGGGATGTCGAAAGGTGAAGCGGTAACTGTGCCCGCGCTGGTCATAATGGTCCCTGCTCACGCACTTGTGGCAAAACGTATCAAATTCAACGCGACCCGTTGCACATATTGGGTCCGTCGCGTGCTGCCCTGAATTGGGTGTTCCGTATGATGCACGTGCTTTGTGAGAATCTGCGCAATTGTAAATAACCATCAATCATCCGAACGGACCATCGCGGCGGTAGTACGATTAGCACGCGCTCAACGTAACCGCGAGAGTCTGGTTGCTAACGCAAGGGAAGGGAAATGATGCGGGGAGGCAATCGCAATGATCGCGGGTGTCACGCCCATCCAAACGAGAAGGGCGGCTTACCGCCAGTTCCTGAATGCGCCACACAACGACAGCGTCGCGCAATTCCACAGTTTCGGGTGTGTACAGATTGCAGGCATTTTCGCCTAACACGGGTTTACCCTTCCAGGAGGAAGAAATGCGCTTCACCATCAAACTGAAATTGGGTCTGGCCTTCGGGCTCACCGTTCTCATGCTGATCGCCGCGACCGGATACGGTATCCGTGGACTGTCGACAATGAACGACACGCTGACTGCGATGACGGCCGGTCCGGTGGAGCGGATGAAAACCGCGCAGCAGGTCAAGATCGATCTTCTCGATGTGGCGCGGACCGAAAAGAACCTGATGTTGACAGATGACGCGCAGAAGAAGCGATCCTATGGCGAAGCGCTGACGCAGATCCGTTCAAATATGGATACCGCATTGGAGCATGGCTACAACGTTTCTTCCGAGATCGGCAAACCCAAATACGAGAGAATGCGCCAGGAGTGGGAAGACATGAAGGCGCAGGATTCACGGCTTGCCGAATTCGCCCTGGCAGGCCGGATCGATGAGGCCAAGGCTGTCGCATTCGGCGATCTCTACCGCACCAATCTTGCGATGCAGAAGACGACGGATGAGATCGTCGAACTAACGGTTGGCGAAGTGAAGGTGGCGAATGACGCGGCCGGGCAATTATATCAGACGACACGCAACATCCTGTTCGCGGTGGCGTTCGTTGCCGCGCTCGTGGCCATTGCGTTCGCCGTTTGGGTCATGGTTTCGGTCAGCGCCGGTCTCAAAATGATCTCTCAGGCGACGGAAACGGTCGCAAATGGTGACCTGACTCAGATTATCACGGTTCGGACGAACGACGAGGTGAAGGACGTCATTACGACGGTCAACTTGATGGTCGAACGACTGCGCAGCGTGGTTGGCGATTCCGTCGCGGCTGCCTGCAACGTCGCCTCGGGCAGCCAGGAATTGTCGTCGACTGCCGAGCAGATGAGCCAAGGCGCCACCGAACAGGCCTCCGCCGCCGAGGAAGTGTCGGCCTCGATGGAAGAGATGGCCTCCAACATCAAGCAGAATGCCGAAAACGCCAACGAGACCGAAAAGATGTCCAGGCAGTCTGCCACCGACGCCGAGAAGTCCGGGGACGCGGTCAACCGGGCGGTTATCGCGATGCAGACGATCGCGACAAAGATCAACATCGTGCAGGAGATCGCCCGCCAGACGGACCTCTTGGCCCTGAATGCCGCGGTCGAAGCCGCCCGCGCCGGCGAACATGGCAAAGGCTTCGCAGTGGTCGCTTCGGAAGTGCGCAAGCTTGCCGAACGCAGCCAAACCGCTGCTACCGAGATCAGCGGATTGTCGGGCGAGACGGTCCAGGCCGCCCAAGCCGCCGGCGAAATGTTGGTTCGCCTCGTTCCCGATATCCGCAAGACGTCCGAGCTGGTTGCCGAGATTTCCGCCGCCTGTCGCGAGCAGGATATCGGCGCCGCCCAGATCAACGACGCTTTGCAGCAGCTCGACAAGGTCACCCAGCAGAACGCCGCGGCGTCCGAAGAGATGTCGGCGACCAGTGAAGAACTGGCATCGCAGTCCGATGAGTTGCAGACCTCTATAGCCTTTTTCCGCACCGACAGTGGGTCCGGAAGCGTGCAGGCGAAGCCGTCCTTAGCCCTCTCCAGGCGTACTGCTTCGCCTGCATCTCATGTCGTGGTCAGGCCGATCTCTAAGTCAGCGGCTGTCCGCAAGTCGGGGCCGGCCAAAAATGCGGTGGCCGAGCAGCAAGCCCGCGTCAAGGGGTTCGCCATGAACTTGTCGCAGAAAACGGCCGATAAGGATGACGACGGTTTCGAGGAGTACGCGTGATATGACTGACGCTTCCGACGAAGCCCAGTTTGTGACGCTCCGTCTGGGAGCGGAAATGTTCGCGGTGCCGGTCGCTTTCGTGCGCGAAATTCTGGACTACCGTGAAACGTTCCGTATTCCGGAAGGCCCGGATTACATGCTTGGGCTGATCGACGTGCGCGGGCGTGGCACGCCGGTGATCGATTTGCGTCTCAAGCTGGGCTTGCCGAAAGTGCCGCCGACGCCGGCGACCCGGATCATGGTGCTGGACGTTCCGCTCTCCGACCGCGTTCTGTCGCTAGGGGTGGTGGCCGACAAGGTCCTGGAAGTGACGAATTTCGTCGCCGAACAGATCGAAGCCGCACCGGACGTGGGGGTGGCTTGGCGCTCCGATTACATCGCCGGCGTGGTTCGCAACGATGCGGGCTTCGTGGTTTTGTTCGATCTGCCCAACCTGCTGACGGCGGACGAGACGTTATTCGCTTCGTCGGTCGAAGAGGCCGATTTGGCCGAGGCGTCGTGACGTCGTCTGTTGGTCTGATGTCAGCAGCGGGCCTATCCCGATTGACGGGATCAGCCCATGGCGTCAAATGGGACCACTAATGTGGTGCCGCCGAACTCGTTCCGCAGTCGGTGATAGGTCGGCTCGTCGATGCGCTGCACCTCGCAAATCGACCAGATGTCGCCGTCACAGGCCATGTGTGGTGAATCCATGGTGCGCAGGTATACCGGCTGTCCGTTGCCCAGATCCAAGACGTTAATGGTGATGGTCAGAGCCACGTCTCCCTTAAAGATGCCGGACATTTCCCACTGTTTGGTGACTTCATCGGTTTGCGGGCCAAAATTTCCGTAGACGGACCATCCCCGCATATCGGTTCCAGTGCGACCGATCGCGCTTGCGACACCTTGGTTGCATTCAAGAAATACGGCACCTTTGCAGACGATAGAAGCAGGCCATACCGAGTGGCGCACGCGCACGCGGACGACACCATCGTGCCGATCCGCAGTCTTGCGGCGTATGAGGTCACGAATACGATGTTGTGCCGCAGGGCTGGGAAGGTCCCGGCCCGATTCCCAACGCGATATCGTTGTTTGGTTGACGCCGAGCATGCTGGCAAAAGCGGTTTGGGTGATGCCTTGGTGACTGCGAAATTGCCGCAGTACCTTTATCCATGTGCTGCCTGTCACATCGGTCATGTCGTTCCCCCTTATAGTCTCTGTGCCGATTATGCGCCCAATTGTGTCGCGCTGGTGATTTCGTTTTTCCCTGAGACACTAAGTGCGTTTATGCGCGACCGTCGCTGCACTGTTTCTGTTTTATGACGCGTCTGTCGCACAACGCTCGTACTGCGGGCACTCCAGAACAAACGAGTGGGGTGTTTGCGTGCGTAAATTGGATCGTTTCAAAAAGGCGGCACTATGTGGTTGTGCTACGGTTTCACTTCTACTCAGCGCGGCTTCGGCGGCGACGGAGAGTGCCGACACGATCGAAACCGTAGTGGTGAGCGCTTCTCTTTTGGGGGACACCCGTGCCGATTTTGTCGGCTCCTCCCTCAGCACACTCAGCAGTCATGATATTGAGATCCGACAGACGCAGTTTGTTTCGGATGTGTTGCGCGACATTCCTGGCATCGAAGTCAGTCGTACCGGCCCGGTCGGTGGTTTGACGCAGATCCGTATGCGCGGCGCCGAAGGCAATCACACGCTGGTGTTGATCGATGGTATCAAGGTGAGCGATCCTTTTCAGGGTGAATTCGATTTCGCCACGCTGATCGCCGACGACGCGGCGCGGGTGGAAGTGCTGCGCGGTCAGCAGAGCGCGTTATATGGCTCGGATGCCATTGGTGGCGTTATCAGCTACATCACGGCGAGCGGCACCGAGGCGCCGGGGTACAGAGCGCGCGTCGAGGGCGGCTCCTTTGGCACCGTGCAGGGTTCGCTGCGCGCAGCAGGCGTGGTAAGCGGGCTCGATTACGCAGTAAGTGGCGGCTACTACAATACTGACGGCGTGCCGGATTCGCGCTTTGGTAAGCGCAACCTGGGCTCCACGGGGAAAACATTGTCGGGAAAGTTCAGCTACGCAATCGGTGATCTGACGCTGAAGTTGGTAGCCCGCCTGAGTAACACCGACAGCAAAATCAACGAGCAAGACTTCAACTACGGCAGTCCGACCTATGGGTTCGAAGTCGATGGCAACGGCTCGTATCACAATCAGGCCATATATGGTTTGGCATCCGCCGAATATGCGTTGCTTGATGGCCATTGGAAACATGCCTTGACGATCCAGGGCGTCAATGCCGCGCGTAACACTTACGGCAATAGCGGCTATCAGGCGGACACACGCAGTGCTGGCGACAAGGGCCAGCGCGAAAAGCTGTCCTATGTTACGGCTTTCGATTTTGCCACTGGTGCTTGGCAGCACACGGTAACCGGCGCCATCGATCTTGAGCGCGAATACTATCGCAATACCGATCCCAGCGGCTATGCCATAACTGATTTGCACCACAACGACAGTGTCGGATTGGTCGCGGACTACAATGTCGTCTACGATAATCGTTTGGCGCTCGGTGGCGCCGTCCGCTTCGATAAGAATTACAATTTCGAGGACGACACCACCTATCACCTGCAAGCCAGTTATCTCTTCGATATGGGTTTGCGCCTGCACGCGGCTGCGGGCAGCGGCATCAAGAGTCCCGGCATGACCGAATTGTTCGGCTATTCCGCGGGGACTTTTGTCGGCAATCCCAACCTCAAGCCAGAAACCTCGGAAGGCTGGGAAGCAGGATTCGAGCAGACCTTATTGGACGGACAGGTGAAGCTCGGCACGACTTATTTCAGCAGCATCCTCTCCGATGAGATCGCAACGAAATATGTCTTTACAGACACTTCCTACTATTCGACGCCATACAATGCGGTCGTTTCGTCACCGCAACGCGGCATCGAAGCCACCATCGCGCTGCGGCTCGACCAGAACTGGAGCGCCGATGTTGCCTACACCTATCTGCATGCCCGTCAGGAGGGGTTCCTGGAAGTGCGGCGCGCGCCCAATATTGGAAGCTTCAATCTGGCCTGGGCATCGGACAATGCCGATTACGGTGCCAATATGACTGTCCGCTACAATGGTAATCAGCAGGATTACGACTACAGCGTTACGCCGACGGGGCGTGCCCATCTCAAGGCTTTCACGCTCGTTAGCGCCGGTGGTTTCTGGAAGATCAACGATATGTTCCAGCTCTACGGTCGCGTGGAGAACCTCGGCGACGAAAAATATGAGGAGGTTTACACCTTTCGTTCGCCGGGCCGCGCCTTCTATGTCGGCGTAAAGGCGGGGCTGTAAGATGGGGACGGCACGTCTATTGCGCGTCTTGCTATGCGGCGGGATATTTATTGTGGCCGGATGGGGCGCAGGTTTGCCTGAGCCCAAAGTGCCGATCCGCAATCCGCATGCCTCGATGGCAGAATTGTTCACCTGTCTGCACGGCAAAACCACCCTGGTCAGCGCCCATCGCGGCGGACCCGTGCCCGGTTATCCGGAAAGCGCCATCGAGACCTTTGCCAATACCTTGGCGAAGGAGCCCGCGCTGCTCGAAACCGATGTGCGGACGTCATCAGACGGGGTTCTGATGGTTATGCACGATGACACCCTGGATCGCACCACCACCGGCCATGGCAAGGTCAGTGAAACGCCCTGGGCCAAGATGGCCACGCTGCATCTCAAAGATAATGATGGCGCCGTCACGCCGTTCCGTATCCCGACATTGGCAGACATCCTGGAATGGATGCGGGGGCGCGGTCTCGTGGCACTTGATATGAAAGAGGGCACAGACAACAAGGCCGTAGCTGCGGCGGTGCGAAGTGCCAAGGCTGAGCCCTATGCGTCCGTGGTGGTCTATTCGGCGGAGCAAGCAAAGGCTTTCCACGATGCCGACCCCGACATCACTGTGATCTATAGCTTCGAAAAACTGGCAGATTTCGAGACATTGCGGCAAACGGGCGTACCCGATAACCGGACGATGGCATGGATGGGGATCGACGCACAGCGCCGCGATCTGTGGAAGATAGCCCGCCAGCGCAAAATTCCTCTGATCTATGGCACGCTGTTCTTCGGCGATTACGCCATGACGATGACGGGGAATTATGCTCATTTCGGCGAACTTGTACGCGAACCCATCGACATTTTGCCGACCGACTATGCAGATATCGCCTACCGCGAGATCAGCAAAGTGAATAGTGCTGAAAAGGCTCTCAGGACGTGCCGCGCGACGGGCTGGTGAGGGCGCATAAGGGGGGCAGGGACAACTGCGGCCCGCAGCGATGCGGGCCGTTTGGTTTGGGGCTGTTCTGCTAGGACAGGCGGCTTTGCGACATTTTGGCCGATTGCTTGCGACCACCTGCTGTCGCTGTTTAGAGTAATGCCAAAGTGCGGCGTCGGAGCAGTTGCAATGGGCCAAGTCTGATCGCGTCCAGCGCCAACTCTCTAATGACGTCAAGACCTTGGCTTGCTCACTCCGGTCGCTGCGACAGGCCGGATCGGGATCGTTCTTTCCTCCGCCGCGGGTTGGGATTCGAGCTTGTCACCCATATCCAAACGGGCCGCATGGGCCAAACGTGGGGCGCGCGCCGCCACGCTGACGTTTGCCGCCCTTTTTCTCAGCGGCTGTGACGCTGTGCTTTTGGACCCCAAAGGGCCTATCGGCGAAGCGGAGAGGAATATCATTTTCCTGGCCATCGGGTTGATGCTGATCGTCGTGGTACCGGTGATCATCATGGTGCTCGTCTTCGCCTGGAAGTATCGCGCCTCCAACACCAAGGCGACGTACGCGCCGGAGTGGAGTCATTCGGGCGCCATCGAAGCGGTGGTGTGGTCGATCCCGGTGGTGATCATCCTGATCCTCGGCACGGTGACCTGGATTGCGACCCATACGCTCGATCCGCGCCAGCCGATCGCTTCCGCCGAAAAGCCGCTGGAGGTGCAGGTCGTCTCGCTCGATTGGAAATGGCTCTTCATCTATCCCGAATACGGTGTCGCTTCGGTGAACGAATTGGCGCTGCCGGCCGGGCGTCCGGTGCATTTTTCGCTAACCTCGTCGGGGGTGATGAACGCGTTTTTCATTCCGCAACTCGGCAGCCAAATTTACACCATGGCCGGCATGCAGACGCAGCTCTACCTTAAGGCCGATCACCCCGGCAGCTATATGGGACTGTCGGCAAACTATTCCGGTCACGGCTTTGCCGACATGCACTTCACGGCCGAAGCGCTCGATCCTGCCGCGCTGAAGGCATGGGTCGCCAAAGCCAAGCTGGCGCCGCCGCTCGATACCGATGCTTATCGTACGCTGGTCAAGCCCGGCTCGCATGCCGTAGCGCGCTACGGTTCGGTGGCAACCGGGCTCTTCGACCGCATTCTCAATCAATGCGCGCTCGGTGGCCTCTGCACGGCCGACGCGGTGAGCATGTCCCAGATCAAGGGGCCGGTGCCCAAGGGCAAGATCTGCGACCCCAAATCCCAGAAGAAGAGCTGACGCCATGCGCGAGAGCCTTATATTCGGCCGGCTGACCCTCAATGCCATTCCTCTGCACGAACCCATCGTCATGAGTGCCGTGGTCGGTATGGTTGTGGCTGCGCTCGCCGTTGTTGGTGCGCTGACCTATCTGAAACGCTGGAAATGGCTATGGGACGAATGGCTGACGAGCGTCGATCATAAGCGGATCGGCATCATGTATATCATCCTCGCCTTGGTGATGCTGCTGCGCGGCTTTTCCGATGCGATATTGATGCGCGGCCAGCAGGCGATGGCGTCGGCCGGTGCGGCCGGTTATCTGCCGCCGGATCATTTCGACCAGATCTTCACCGCCCACGGCGTCATCATGATCTTCTTCATGGCGATGCCGTTTGTGATTGGGCTGATGAACATCGTCATGCCGCTGCAAATCGGTGCTCGCGACGTGGCGTTCCCGTACCTCAATTCGCTGAGCTTCTGGTTCACGGTCGGCGGCGCCATGCTGGTCAACATTTCGCTGGCCATCGGCGAATTCGCCCATACCGGCTGGCTGGCCTATCCGCCGCTATCGGAGCTGGCGTTCTCGCCGGGCGTCGGAGTCGACTATTACATTTGGGCGCTGCAGATTTCTGGAATCGGAACGCTTCTTACGGGCGTGAACTTCATCACGACCATCTTCAAGATGCGGGCGCCGGGCATGAAGCTGATGCACATGCCGATCTTCACCTGGACGACGCTGGGCGCCAACATGCTGATCGTCGCCGCCTTCCCGATCCTGACGGTGACGCTGGGGATGCTGGGCCTCGACCGCTATCTCGGCATGCACTTCTTCACCCATGACGGCGGCGGCAACCCGATGATGTACGTCAACCTCATCTGGGCGTGGGGCCATCCCGAGGTCTACATTCTCGTATTGCCGTGCTTCGGCATTTTCTCGGAGGTGACGGCGACCTTCTCGAGCAAACCGCTATTCGGTTACACCTCGATGGTCTACGCCACGATGTGCATAACGGTGCTGTCGTTCCTCGTCTGGCTGCATCACTTCTTCACCATGGGCTCGGGCGCCAACGTCAATGCCTTCTTCGGCATCATGACGATGATCATTTCCATTCCCACCGGCGTGAAGATTTTCAATTGGCTGTTCACGATGTATCGCGGCCGGGTGCGATTGGAAGTGCCGGTGCTATGGACCATCGGCTTCATCATCACCTTTGCCATCGGCGGTATGACTGGCGTGTTGTTGGCGGTGCCGCCGGCCGACTTCGTACTGCACAATTCGCTGTTCCTGGTCGCCCACTTCCACAACACCATCATCGGCGGCGTGGTGTTCGGCGTCATGGCGGGTTTCTATTACTGGTTCCCCAAGGCGACCGGCTTCAAACTCGATCCTACGCTCGGCAAGGTATCGTTCTGGTGTTGGTTCACCGGGTTCTACGTCGCCTTCATGCCGATCTACGCGCTCGGCCTGATGGGCATGACCCGCCGCCTCAGCCATGTCGACAATCCGGTCTGGCATGCGTACCTGATCGTGGCGGCGATCGGCGCTGTGTTGATCGGCATCGGCATCGCTGCGACGGTGCTGCAGATCATTCTTTCGATTATCAAGCGCGATAAGCTGAAGGATGTGATTGGCGATCCCTGGCACGGACGCACCCTCGAATGGGCGACCTCGTCGCCGCCGCCGTTCTACAATTTTGCCAATCTGCCCGTCGTCAAAGGCATCGACGCCTTCTGGACCATGAAGCAGGAAGGTCACGCACCGAAACTGGAACCGCGCTACGACCGCATCCACATGCCGCGGAACACTGGCACCGGTGTGATCCTTGGCATCTTGTCGATCGGACTCGGATTCGCGATGACTTGGCACATCTGGTGGATGGCCGTCGGGGCGTTCCTGGTCATGCTGGCGGCAACCATCTGGCATAGTTTCGACGCGCATCGCGATTATTTTGTGCCGCCAGAGACCGTAGCTGCAACAGAAGCGCTTCACTTCAACGCCAAGGCGACGGAGGTGGCGCAATGACCGCCGTAACCCAAGACTTCACGCCTGCCCACGATGAGCATCCGGAGGCCAGCAAGACGCCGCTCGGCTTCTGGATCTATCTGATGAGCGATTGCGTTCTGTTCGCTTCGATCTTTGCCGCCTTCGTGGTGCTGCGCGAAAATTTGAATGGCGGGCCGGCCGGCCGCGACCTGTTCGACCTGTCGTTTGTCGCCATCGAAACCGGCTTGTTGCTGGTCTCCAGCCTGACCTATGGCCTTGCCATGATCGCCGCGGGGCAGGGCAATCTGCGCACCGTGTTCGTCTGGCTGGCGCTGACGTTTCTGTGTGGCCTCGGCTTTCTCGGGATGGAAGTGCATGAGTTCGGCAAGCTGGTCGCCGAAGGGGCCGGGCCGGACCGTTCCGGCTTTCTGTCGGGCTTTTTCACGCTGGTCGGCACCCACGGACTGCATGTGACCTCGGGCTTGGTCTGGATGGCGGTAATGTTTGCCCAACTGGCGCTGCGTGGGCTCACGGCGGAGAGCCGCACGCGGCTGTTATGCCTCAGCCTGTTCTGGCACTTCCTCGATATCGTTTGGATCGGGGTCTTCAGCATCGTCTATCTGTTGGGAGCGGCCTGATGAACGACAACCATAATGCCAATGCCAGCGGCGCCAGCCACGCCACGGTGAAGTCCTATCTCACCGGCTTTGTCCTGTCGGTGATCCTGACAGCGATCCCGTTCGCGCTGGTGATGACTCATGCCGCGTCGGCGGCGATCCTGATCCCGGCGGTGATCGCCGTCGGCATCGTTCAGATCGGCGTGCACCTCGTATACTTCCTGCACATGAACCGGAGTTCGAGTCAGCTCTGGAACAACGCGGCCTTCGCCTTTGCGGTGATCGTTGTGGGCATCTTGGTGATCGGTTCGCTCTGGATCATGTATCATCTCAACATGAACATGATGCCGGGCATGATGCCGGTGGACTGAGGCCAGCATGAAGGCGGCTCAATCTTTGGCCATTTCCTGGACGAGGCTGACAATCGTACGGCGCTGGAGCGGATCTTTGATGCGCAGGAAGCCCTCGCACAGTTTCCAGCCTTCGGTGCTGGCGGCAAAACTAGAGACTTCATCGAGCTTTTCCGCCCGTTTGACGCCGTCGCTGGTACCGGCACTCTTCGGAAACAGGTCCTGCATCGGAATGCCGTAAAGCTGCGCCAGTTCGAACAAGCGGCCGGCGCCGATTCGGTTGAGTCCGGCCTCGTATTTCTGGATTTGCTGGAACGTCACCCCGATCTTTTTGGCGATCTCGCCCTGGGATAGCCCAAGCTGCTTGCGGCACGAGCGCAATCTTCCGGCCACGTAGGCGTCGATTGAATTGGCTGCTTTTGGAGACATCCAAACTCCCGTCGCGTCGCGCGGAAAACGATTGCAGCGTATAAAGAACGCTTATGAGCGCAATTGGCAACGCCACGGAAATAATGATTGTTAGAAGTCTAAACCGCAGGTTGTTGTAAATGCGGATTGAGTCGTCTGTGGGCGGACCTTAATGCCATAGCTCGCGCCGAACCCGCGAAGAGCCAAGACCTATGCGCGCCAGTGCGGCGTCACTTGCGGGGCCGGGCGGCAATGGTGGTGCGAACGAGGTCGGTCAGGCCGTGCGCGTTTAGCTTATTCATGATCTGCGCGCGGTAGACTTCCACCGTGCGCGGCGAGATGCCGAGCTTCTGCGCGACCGCCTTGTTGGATTGCCCCGCGACGAGTTCGTCCAGAACACGCTTTTCTTGTGGCGTGAGCTGGCCCAAGAGGCGCCGCGCCGTGCGCGCTTCGGATTTTTTTGCGCTGCTCTGCTCACTTATGAAGATGGCGCGGCGGATACTCGCCAGAAGTTGACCGGCAGCGACCGGTTTCTCCAGGAAGTCGACCGCGCCAGCCTTCATCGCTTGCACGGCGAGGCCCACTTCGCCATAGCCCGACACAAGGAGAACGGGAAGGTCGCCGCGGCGGCGGGCGACCTCGCGTTGAAGCGCCATCCCGTCCATGCCCGGCATGCACAGATCGGCGATCAGACAGGCGGCACCGAACACGTCGTCGCCCAGAAACTCGGCAGCACTGGCGTAGTCCCTGACGGTGAACGCGGCCGTTTCAAGGAGCAGACGCAGCGATGCCCGCGTCTCGTCGTCGTCATCGACAATGCAGATGGGATGAGCATTCGTCATCAATGCGCCTTCCGTCCACGCGTCAGCGCCAACAAAACACGCCAGCAAAGCGGATAAAATCACTGCGTTTGCGAGGGAATGTAAGCAAGGCGTAACAAATCCTGGAACTTTCCGATGCAATGGTGTCATAAGCGCATACAAAAAGAAGTACGCGATAACCACATCCCACATTGTGCCAATTCAGGACACCAACGATAGGCTCAAGCGGCCGTCACCAGCTTCGGCTTTGCGGTCATCTCGGAGAATCGCGCCAGATCGGTGTTGTCCGTGAACGTCACCAGTGTGGCGCTGTCGGGCAGGCGCTTGAGGGATGCCGACAATGCTTTGCCGTCGGCGCGTTCCAGATCGCCCCATTCGCCGAGACGCTCGGGCTGGCTGGAATTCACACCGGATGCAATCATGCTCCAGATGCCGTCGCGTCCTGTACGGCCGGCGCAGAGAGCGGCGATTTTGGTGAGATGCGGCTGGCCCGCCAGTTCGTTCTCGCTGATTTCCCAAAGACTGGCGAAGGCGTTGTTGTGCAGGCGCAGGCGCCCATCCGGTCCGAACAGCGCGAGCGCGTTATCCATCGTATCGAGGAGGGCGCGCTGGGTGTGGAGCAGGAGTTGGTGAGCCGAAGCCACGCGAATTCGTTCGCTGATGTCGCGGAAAAGATAGACCGTGCCACCGGGCAAATAGGGGGCGGAACGCACGTCGATGCTGATGCCGGTCGGCAAATGCCAAGTTTCCACGGCATGCTCGTTCGCATCATGGAACTGCTGCAGAAATTCCTTCTTCCAGGCAGCGAAATTGCGCTGTTCCGGCACACGCCGCATTTCGCGCAACCGGTCGAGCACGTCAGACATGGTCGGATGGGCCTTGAGCCACGGCTCGGGCAGAGTCCACATCCGGACAAAGGCGTTGTTGTAGGCGACAAGCCCGGTATCAGTGCCAAAGATCGCAACCGCTGTATCAAGGGTGTTGAGCACGGCGCCGAACGCATCGATCGAAAGTTGCAGCCGGGATTCGGCACGCGCCTGCGCCGTTGTGTCGAGTGCAAAACCGGCGATGGAGTGGTCGGGCAGGCGCTTCAAGTCGAGCGCGAGGGAATGCCGTTCGCCATTGAATACGGCATATCGCTTGGCGGCAGTGGTGTCGTGGCCTTCACCGGCGGCACGTGCGAGATCGCGTTCGGAGCGGTCGAGGCTTGCATCCTTCAGCAGCGCATCGCGCAACGTCGCCGTACCGGTGGCTGCCAGGAACGTGCGGTTTGCCCAGGTCAGGACGAGGTGCTTGTTGCGGACCCATACCGGTAGCGGCAATGCATCGAGCACGGCGGCGAAATCGGCTTCAGGTTCGGCACCGGTCTTATCGATATGGAAGAACACCGCGGCGCGCGACCCGACGGCGCAGCCGCGCACATCGACTTGCGGGTAATTCGCGGTACGGACTGTGGCGATGAACCCGGTACCGGTAGCGAGCAGGTCCTCCAGCTTGACGGCGAGAGCGGCCGCATCGGGTCCGTTGAGACTGGCCTGCAACAGACCGGCACCGCCGCGATAGCTGAGTGGCGCGTTCATGTCCGTGCTGAGAACGGCGATGGCCTCGGGGCAAGCGGAGATCATCGCTTCGCGGAATCGGATATCAGCCTGAGCGCGGCCCAAGGCGGCGCGCATGGCAAGGCGATAGGACCGGTAATGCAGGCGCGTCACCACGGCCCAAATGCAGCAGCCGCAGCCCAGAAGCAGCGAAGAAATGATCACGGCCGCGAGGCTGTAGCGGTGGGCGGGATCGTCGCCCAAAATGGTGAGCCATCCCGCCAACCCGGCGACGCCGGTCAGGAGCGAAAGATAAGCACCCATTATAAACTCGAAGGCCGTATGCATGGTTCAACTCATCAAGCCCCTTCACCCTCCTAACGGATCTTCGGCATTTCGAAGGCGCCAGGGTTGTCGGTCACAGGCACTGCGTGCCGGCGGGCCGTGTTCGGTATTATGGCGTTTCCATTCCAGTTCTCTTTTGACCGGCGACGGGGCGACGTTGAGCGCATGGTTACCGAATCAAAAGCCCGTAATTCCGCGTACGGAGTTTCAAGTTATGAAAAGTTAGTACTTTCCAGTATGTATGCAGCCTTAAATAAGCCAATGAAACCAATACGAAAACACCACTCGCACGACATTGTGTGGGGAAAACACGTAGTCTGAGGTGTGCTAATTTGGGACAGTGTTTGCTTAAGATAATCCTGTGGTGTCAGAAAAATATCGCTTTGTTGCATTGCGCAACGCAGAACGCAGTGTTGGAGAGATCGCACCCTAACACCTCGCGACGTCATCTCTGGTGATCGCGAATTGATTGCCTCAGTGCCAAACTCTCTCGGTACGAAATTGTTTACCGCTTTCCTAACTCGATATTTTGGCCAAGACTTTCTTCACCAAGGCCATTCAGAATTTGGCTGCGTAATATGGGTCGGGGCAGCAATTGTCCGACGGATGTACAAATGCCACTGCACTGACGGGCGAGGACGCACGCGCGTTGATTGTCACCGCAGCCGAAGCGCTCTACCGGCGCGGCGGGGCTGATGCGGTAACGCTGAGTGCGGTTGCGCGCGAGGCAAAATTTGCCCGCGGTGTCATCTATACGCATTTTGCCAGCCGCCAGGAGTTGATCGCGGCGGTGGTGCCGGCGGAAGCGGAAAAGCCCGCCGAAGCGCCGGCCGGTGATAGTTATGATGGGTTTATGCGGGCCCAAGCCGAAGCACTGCAGGAACTCTCCAAGCAGGTGATCGTGCCCAAACCGCGCCAGCGCGATGCGACTGACGCGGCGCTGTCGCGGCTGGATGCGCGGATGGCGGTGACTGAGAAATCGCTGGCGGCCATCGAACAGCGGATGGGTGACCGGCTCAAAAGTTTGGATGTGGAAACCGGTGCGTTGGCGGAGCGGCTGCATGGGCTACGGCAGCGTCTGGAGAAATTCGAGGAGAAGCAGACCGTCGCGCTGGCGCAGATCCGTCTTGATGTACACAATCTCGGGCACGATCATCACAACGGCGGACCTGCCGTCGAGCCGGTGGCCGTTTCCGAGCTGGAGAGCGTTCCTCTGGCGGATGCGGAAATTGAAGCGCCGGTTGAATCTGCACCAGTTGCGGTGGAAGAAGATGTGCCGTCGACGCGTATGGCGGACTATTTGGTTTCGGCGCGGCGCGCGGCCAATGATGCGGCCGAACGGCTGGCGGCTGCAGCACCGCCAAAACGCAAAACGTTGTGGCAGCGCCTCGCCGGCAAGCGGCGCTGGGCGGTGTTGGCAGCGGCGGCGGCGCTGGTGGCGTGGTTCGATATCTACGTCTTTGCCCATTATCAGCCGGCGCAAGGCGCGGTGGTGCGGACCAATGTCGCACCGGTCGTGCCGCCACGAGGCGCGGTTAAGGCGGAATGGAGCCCGCGTGCCCAACTCGTCCGTGGACTGAAATATTTCAACGGCATCGGCGTGCCGGTCGATGTCAACAAATCGCGGCTGTGGATCGAGCGCGCGGCCCTGCGTGGTCAGCCCGTGGCCGAAAATCTGATGGGCGTCATCTACCAGACCGGCACTGGTGTTACGGTCAATATTCCGGTGGCGAGTGGCTGGTACCAAGGCGCCGCGGGCCACGGCAATCTCAAGGCGATGACCAATCTCGGTAAGCTCTACGCCGGTGGCTGGCAGGGCGGTACCGATTTCGCCAAAGCGGCGGAGTGGTTCGCCAAGGCGGCGGCGCGCGGCGATGTCGATGCCGCCTTCGATCTGGCGGTGCTTTACGAGCGCGGCGAAGGCGTCGTGCGTAATATCACACAAGCCTACAAGTGGTATGCGATCGCCGCAGCCCTCGGCGACCGACATGCCGGTATCCGTTCCACCGCGCTCGCGTCACAACTCACGCCGGAGGAACGCGAAGCGGCGGATGCAGCGATTGCGGCGTATAAGCCGGTGCCGACCGACGCGGCGGCCAACGACGTGCCGGCGATCAACGGCTGAATTCTATCACAAACCGGCGAAATCTGACTTGCCGGGACGCATCGCACTTGCCTCGGCGGGCAAGACGAGTAGAAGGGGCCCGAATTTCTGAGAGAGTGGCACCACATTGGCACACACGGTCTTCATCGACGGCGCAGCGGGAACGACTGGTCTTGAAATTCGCGAGCGGCTGTCCGGGCGAAGCGATCTCATGGTCGTGCAGCTCGGCGATGCCGATCGCAAGGATGCCAAGGCTCGCGCCCGCGCCCTGAACGATGCCGATCTGGTGGTACTGTGCCTGCCGGACGATGCGGCGCGGCAAGCGGTGTCGCTGATCGAAAATCCCGCCGTGCGCGTGGTCGACGCGTCCACCGCGCATCGCACCGCGCCGGGCTGGACCTATGGCTTTCCCGAACTCGAAGCTGATCAGCGCGCCAAGATCGCGGCGTCGAAGCGGGTCTCCAATCCGGGCTGTTGGGCGACAGGGTTCGTCGCGCTGGCGCGTCCCTTGGTGCGCGCCGGTGTGTTGCCGGCCGATTTCCCGGTCACGGCCAACGGCGTCTCGGGCTATTCCGGCGGTGGTAAGAGCATGATCGAGGAGTTCGAGAAAAAGGACTCGCCGAAATATGTCGCGACGGTCGTGCGCAACTACGCCCTGACGCTGGCGCACAAGCATTTGCCGGAGATGGCCGTGCACACCGGCCTGGCCCATCCGCCGGTGCTGGCGCCGTTCGTCGGACGCTTTTATCGCGGCATGCTGGTGGAACTGCCGCTAGCCACATGGGCGCTACCGGGGCAACCGAAGACAGCGGCGATTCATCAGGTGTTGGCCGATGCCTATCGCAGCGAAGCGCTGGTCGAAGTCGCAGCGGCCGATACCAAGGCGGCGAACCTGGATGCGGAAGCGCTGAAAGGTACCAACCGGATCAAATTGTTCGTGTTTGGCAACGATGCCAGCGGGCAGGTGCGTCTGGTGGCGTTGCTCGACAATCTTGGCAAGGGTGCAGGCGGGGCGGCGGTGCAGAACCTCAACATCATGTTAGGTTTACCGGAGACGACCGGACTCCTCTGACGATTCCGCCGCAGGGCCGGTTCTTGGCAGGACGGCAGTCGGCAGGCATCCTCGCGCCTTTCGCGCAGAATGGGACGCGCCGCATGCATCCGCGCTTCATCGAGACCTTCGATCGGTTCCTCGGCAAGTGTTTTCCGACCTCGCGCGGAGCCGCGGCGGCCGCGTTGGCGATTGCCGTCCTTTATGGCGTGGCGCTGGCGGTGTTCAAGCTGCTGCCGCTGAACGACGCGCTGATGTTCGCTATTGTGCTGGTCGCGGTGTTTCTGCTGCTCGACCGTTGCATGGCGACAACGCGCGTGCTGATGCTGCACGCCGTCACCCAGGTCATCGTGCTGTCGTGGGTGATCAATCTGTGGACGCTGGGTTATGAAGGCCGCAGCGCAGTGTTCGGCGGCATCCTGCCGTGGAGCGACTCCTTTGGCTTTTTGAGCGACGCCTTGCGGCTAGCGCACGGCCATTTGCTCGACGTCAGTGCCAAGCGGCCGATTTTCCCGGTGACGCTATCGGCACTGCTGCGATTGTTCGACGGCAATCTGCGGCTGGCGCTGGTGGTGTTGACCGCGTTTGCGGCGTGGACTGTGGCGCTGGCAACCAATGCGGTCTGGCGGACGCACGGTCGGCGCGCAGCAGTCATCGTGTTTGCGATTTTGATGTTTTCGGAGCGCCATTGGGCAGGCGTGATCCAGACCGAAGACATCGGATTGCCGCTGGGGTTGATCGGCTTCACGCTGATCTGGCGCGCCACCGCTGCCAGCGACACGGATTCCGCACGGGCGCGGATGATGGTGCTGTCGGGGCTGTTTGCGATCACCATCGCGCTGATGGCGCGGGCAGGGGCGTTCTTCATCCTGCCGGCGCTGGCGCTCTGGAGTACGCTGCATCTGGCGCCAGCGTATTCGCACCGCAAGGCGCGGCTTGGCCAATTGGGCGCCGCCGTGGTGGCGATCTTGGCTGGCGCTGCGGTGCATGAAATCGTTCTGCATACCGCCGCGAACGGCATGAGTTTCAGCGACTATCCGGCAATCGTGTTCGGGCTGATCCATCACCGCGATTTTACGCTGCTGCTGGAAAGGCATCCGGAGTTGACGGCGCTTGCGGGCGCAGCGCGTGCGGCGGCAGCCTGGCAGATCGTGATCGCCGAGGCGCTGGCGCATCCGGGAATGTTGGCTCTGGGCTTTGTGCGGTCGTTCGCCGAACTGTTTTATACGCCTAACGGCCTGTTTGGCTTTGTGTGGCGCAATCCGGACGACTTCGTGCTGGAGAACGGTGCTGCGGTGCGGGCGGCGGTGGCGCAATACGGCGTCGTCGGGCCGCTCTATCTCTGGATTGCGGGGCGGGGCGTTTACAGCCTGTTCAACGCGCTGGCGATGGGCGTGCTGGCGGTTGGTTGGGTGGCGGCAACCATCGCGGCGCTGCTTGCGCTCTATCGCGGACGGGCGGATCGCTTCAAGACGCTGCTGCGCTGGGCCATTGGCGGCGTGCTGCTGTCGGCGCCCTTCACCCCGCCGTGGATCACCTCGAGCCATCAGGTGGAAACGGCGACGCTGGCCTTCCTGGCGGTGACGACAGCGACTTGGCGGCTGGAAGGGCGGCCTCTCTTAGGCCTGGGGAATAAGAGCGTCGTGTGGTTGCCACCGGGCTTTGCTGTGGTGGTGGTGCTGGCGGCGATTCTGCTTCCGGCGTGGCCCTTGAAAGCGCCCGATCGCGATCACGCGATGGCCGTCTACCCTAGTGCGCTGGTGCGGGTGGCGGCGGACCGCACGCTCAATATGGCCGACCGGCGGGATGCCGATTTGTGGTTCTCGATCCAGTACCTGCAGAAGCACAACGCTGCGTTCACGGCCTCCCTGACGCCCTATCTGAAGCATGGCACGATCTATGTCCTCGGCTACGACGCCAACGCGGGTAACGCCAAGATCTTGGTCGATGACGGTGGCAAGCTTGATCTCAGGCGCCGTTGGCAAGGTGTGACGGCAACGCCGCTGGCCGAACCGAGCGTGCTCCACGTCACGGCTACCGCGCACTGACCGCCGCAATGGCGGAATTTCGCAAATCGTATAGCGAGGTCACTTTGCGACGATCTACGACCAAACCCGCCCGCATCACGGCGCGCCTCCAGGATAAGGTGCACAAATTGGATGCGGCACACGGACGGTTATCGCTTATCTTGGAGCTGGCTGGTGATTCGTCCGGATTCGGCGCCAGAAGGGTGGTATTTTGCTGCGACATTCGGGCTATCGCACCAACTTTATCACCAATTTCATCCCCTTGCGGGGGTATGACGGCTTGGAACGGACATGACGGCCTTGTATATGGCAAACCGGTGCCAGCAAGGCACCGAGGAGCACTCCATGACGCTGGGCGTTCGCAAGATGAAACTTATGGGCGTTGCCGCTGTGGCACTTCTGGCCATGGGCGCTTCAGGCTGTTCCAGCTTACCAAGCGTGCCGGATTGGGTTGATCCCACTTCTTGGTTTGGTAGCGACGAACCGGCCGACAACACCCCGACGCCGGACCTTGCCAGCGTGCCCGACAAGCCGGTCGCGTCGACACCGGACGAACAGCAGGAGGTCACCGAGTCGCTGGCCAGCGACCGCACCAACGCAAAATACAGCGCCGACGCGCTGCGCGGCGGGACTGAACCCGCAGCCACGCCGCCGGCCGACATCGCCCCGGAACAGCCAGCCGAAGCGCCGGTGGTTGCCAAAGCCAAGACGCCTGTGGCGCCAGCGCCGGTTCAGGTCGCCGCTGTGGACCATTCGATGGCACAGGATCCGACCGGAACGGCCGTGGCGGGAACGCTTCCTGCCACCCAGCCGGGTACGCCGGTAGCCGTCGCTGTCGCGCCTGCCGCCGCCGCGCCGGTGACAACCGCCGAATTGCCGGAGGCCGCTCCGGTCAAGGCTGTCAACCCCAAGGTCAAGAAGGCAAAACCGGTTCAAGTGGCGGAAATAGCGCCCGCGCCGGTACCGGCAGAGCCAGCGCCAGCACGGGCAACCGCCCCGCGAGCGCCAACTCCGGCACGGACTGCGCCCGCCCCGGCACGGGTAGAGCCCATTCCGGTTCCTCAGCCGTCGGCGGCCAATATGTCACCGAGCGATGCCGAACTCGGCTTCAAGCCGTCGAACGCGCCGCCGCTCGATCCTTCGGTGTCGCAATTCGTGTCGGCGCCGATCGTTGACCGTTACCGTAGTACCGCCACGGCTGCGGGCCTGCGCCCCAGTGCGCCGGCAGCCTATGCGGCGGCGACTCCGGTTCACCGGGCCAGCCATTACCGCGCCAAGCCGGCAAACGGCGTCGTCATGGGCGGGCCGGAGCGGATGGAGGGCAAGGTCGTCGCCAATTTGGACGCGTTGGGCGGGTCCCCGTCGAGCATGGCGGCCAATGCCACCGGCGGAGCCGCCGCCGTGGTCTATTTCTCAAATGACGCGGTGGGGTTGAATGCCGAATCCCGGCTGCAAGTTCGCGCCGTCGTCGAGCAATTCAGGGCCACGGGTGGGCAAGGTTATGTGCGGGTGGTCGGACATTCGTCCAGCCGCACGCCGAACATGTCGGCCCAGGCCCACCTGGAACTGATCTTCAAGAAGTCGCAGGACCGTGCCAATGCTGTTGCCCGCGAGCTGATCCGTGCCGGTGTTCCGGCAGATCATGTGCTGGTCGAGGCGGTCGGCGACACGCAGCCGGTGTATTACGAATCGATGCCGAAGGGCGAGGACGGCAACCGCCGGGCCGAGATTTTCCTTCAGGGCTGAGCCGGATACTCAGGAAGTTGCGTCAGACAACGCCTTCGCACTACGAGTGCGCGGGATTAGCGCATTCGCTCATGCCAAAAATGTCTCAAAAGCCATTGACGCGGCGGGCAAACTGCCGTGTTTTTGGCCTGTAATCCCCAAGGAGATGGTTCACACCTAAGGACTTCCATGCAGACCGACTTCCACCGCATCAAACGCCTCCCGCCCTACGTCTTCGAAGAAGTCAACCGGCTCAAGGCGCAGGCGCGAGCGGCGGGCGACGACATCATCGATTTCGGCATGGGCAATCCCGACATGCCGACGCCGGCCCATATCGTCGAGAAGCTCTGCGAAGTGGCCCACGATCCCAAGTCGAACCGCTATTCCGCCTCGCGCGGCATCAGAGGGTTGCGCAAGGCGATGGCGGGCTATTACGGCCGCCGCTTTGGCGTTGAGATCAATCCCGATACCGAGGTGATCGCGACCCTGGGTTCGAAGGAAGGCTTTGCCAACCTCGCCGCGGCGATCACGGCGCCGGGCGATGTGGTTCTGGTGCCGAACCCGGCTTACCCGATACATGCCTTTGGCTTCATCATCGCCGGTGCCGCCATCCGGCACATTCCGGCGACCAATCCGGAAGAATATCTGCGCCAGGTCGACCGTGCCGCGCGCCATTCGATCCCGTCGCCGCTGGCGGTGGTGGTGAACTATCCGTCGAATCCAACGGCCCAGGTGGTCGGCCTCGACTTCTACAAAGAGCTGCTCGCGATTGCCCGCAAGCACCAGATGTGGGTGCTGTCCGACTTGGCGTATGCCGACATCTATTTCGACATCGAACCGCCGCCGTCGATCCTGCAGCTCGAAGGCGCCAAGGATATCGCCATCGAGTTCCAGTCGCTGTCGAAGACCTATGCCATGCCGGGCTGGCGCATGGGCTTTGCCGCTGGCAACAAGACGCTGATCGCGGCCTTGGCGCGGATCAAGTCGTATCTCGACTACGGCGCCTACACGCCGGTGCAGGTGGCCGCCACCGCCGCGCTCAACGGCCCGCAGGAATGCGTCGATGAGATCCGCGCCATTTACAAGTCGCGGCGCGACGTCCTGGTCGAGAGCATGGGCCGGTCGGGGTGGGAAATTGACTCGCCGCCCGCGTCGATGTTCGCCTGGGCCAAGCTGCCCGAGCAGTACCGCGAACACGGCTCGATGGAATTCGCCAAACAACTCCTCGTGCATGCCAAGATTGCCGTGTCGCCGGGCATTGGTTTCGGCGAATACGGCGAAGGTTATGTCCGTATCGGCTTGGTCGAAAACGAGCATCGCATCCGTCAGGCGGCGCGCAACGTCAAGAAATTCCTGTCGCTGCGCGTCAACGAACCACCAGCGTTGGATGCTAAAGAATGAACGCCATGAAGATCGGCATTGCCGGCCTCGGTACCGTTGGGGGCGGGGTCGCCAAAGGTTTGCGCGCGCATGGCAAAAAGCTGGATACGCGCGCCGGCATGCCGCTCGAACTGGTTGCTGTTTGCGACCGCGATGCCAGTAAGCGCGATGCCTTCGATGCGCCCGCCAAACTCGACGACATCAAGGCGCTCGTCGCATCCAAGGCCGATCTGATTGTCGAATTGATCGGTGGCGAGAACGGCGCCGCGCCACTGCTGGTCGAAGAGGCTCTCAAGGCCGGCAAGCACGTCGTTACTGCCAACAAGGCGATGATGGCCCGGCATGGCGCGCGGCTCGCGGCGTTGGCGGAAAAGAACGGCCGGGCGCTCAAGTTCGAAGCGGCGGTGGCGGGCGGCATTCCAATCGTCAAGTCGCTGCGCGAGAGCCTGATGGTCTACGGCGTTTCGGCCGTGCGTGGCATCCTCAACGGCACCTGCAACTACATCCTGACGACGATGGAATCCTCCGGGCGCAGTTTCGATGATGTGCTCAAGGATGCGCAGGCGCTCGGTTATGCCGAAGCCAATCCGGAACTTGATGTTGGCGGTGGCGATACGGCGCACAAGCTGGCGCTGCTCACCGCGCTGGCCTTCGGGGTCGCCCCCGATCTTGATGCGGTGTCGGTGCAGGGCATTCGCGCCATCACGCCGGATGACATCTCGTTCGCGCGCGAATTCGGCTGCCGAATCAAGCTACTCGGCATCGCCAAGAAGAGCGAAGCCGGAATTACGCAGCGGGTCCAGCCCGCCATGGTCCGCGCCGGAACGCCGCTGGCCGATGTCGATGGCGTGCTCAATGGCGTGGTTGTGAACGCTAACGAGGCCGGTCCGTTCTTCTTTGAGGGTCGCGGGGCGGGCGAATGCGCCACTGCCAACGCTGTCATCGCTGATATCGTCGATATTGCGCGCGGCAACGTCGGTCCGGTGTTTGGCGTTCCTGCCGCATTATTGTCAGCGCTGTCACAGGCGCCAGCGGGTAGCGCCTCGTCGGCGTTTTATCTACGCTTCCAGGTGCTGGATGTGCCTGGCGTATTGGCGGAGATCGCCAGCCATCTGGCGAAGTGGCGTGTTTCGATCGAAAGCATGATCCAGCGCGGACGTTCCCCAGGGGAAGCTGTAGCAATCGTCATGATCACACACGAAACGACCTATGCGGCCGTGGAGGGTGCCCTTCAGACGATCGCGGGATCAAGCAACGTGGTGGCGCCACCGGTGATGATTCCGATGGAAGCAAAGTAACTCTCCGCCTGTGGGAGTTATATCTTGTCAAATTGGTTGGACCGGGCATTCGCGCTGGAAGCGGTGCGGGTGACGGAAGCGGCCGCGACGGCCGTGGCGGATCAAATCGGACGCGGCGACGAACATGCCGCCGATGCCGCCGCGGTGGAAGCGATGCGGCGGGCCTTCAACTTTTTGCCGATCACGGGAACGGTGGTGATCGGCGAGGGCGAACGCGACGAAGCCCCGATGCTCTTTATCGGCGAGAAGGTCGGAACCGGGGGCATCGCGGTCGACATTGCGCTCGATCCTTTGGAGGGCACGGCGTTGACGGCCAAGGCGCTGCCCAATGCGCTGGCGGTGATGGCGATCGCCGAGCCGGGCACGCTGCTCAATGCGCCCGACGTCTATATGGATAAGATCGCGATCGGACCGGGCTATTCGGACAATACCGTTGATCTCGATGCGCCGATTGAGGACAACATCCTTTCGGTGGCGCGGGCCAAGGGGGTGCATCCGCGGGAAATCACGGTGCTGATCCTGGAGCGGTCGCGGCACGACGAGCACATCGCCAAGGTTCGCAGCGTCGGGGCGGCGGTGCGGCTCATTACCGACGGTGACGTGGCGGGCATCATCGCCACCACCGATCCGGCCGCGACCGACATCGACATCTATCTCGGCCGCGGCGGGGCGCCGGAAGGCGTTTTGGCGGCCTCAGCACTGCGCTGCCTCGGCGGACAGATGCAAGGGCGGCTCCACTTCCGCAACGACGGCGAACGCGAACGCGCCGCCAAATGGGGCATCACCGATCTCGACCGCAAGTACAAGCTGAAAGACCTGGCGAGCGGCGACGTGATCTTCGCGGCCACCGGCGTCACCAACGGCGCCATGCTGCAAGGCGTCCATCGCACCCCGGATTACATCGTCACCCACAGTGTCGTCATGCGCTCGACCTCGGGCACGGTGCGTTGGGTCACGGCGAAACATCCGCGGCGGCGGGCGGGGCGGTAGGGCTGGCAAGCTGAAGCCGAATCGGCGCTGATGGGAGCCATGCAGGTCGAAAAATCCTTCTCCGGCCGCCGCTGGGAACTCGCCGCCGTTGACGAGGATCTGGCGCGGGCTATTGCGCTTGATCATCACCTTCCGGCGGTGATTGCGCGGCTGCTGGTGTCGCGCGGTGTCGGCCGTGAGGCAGCGCTCGATTATCTTCACCCGACGCTGAAGCATCTGCTGCCTGAGCCGCGCACGCTCGCACATATGGACGAAGCCGTGGCGCGGGTGGTGGCGGCGGTCAAGTCCGGCGAAAACATCGCGGTGTTTGGCGATTACGACGTCGATGGTTCGTGTTCGGCGGCGCTGATGCATGGCTTTCTCACCGCCGTCGCGGCGGCGCCGCGCCTCTACATTCCCGACCGCCTCACCGAAGGCTACGGCCCCAATGCCGCCGCGTTGTTGCAGCTGAAGGACGAAGGCATCAGCCTCGTCATCACCGTCGATTGCGGAACGGGGGCGGAGACAGCGCTGGCGGCAGCGCGCGAGGTCGGGCTGGACGTTATTGTCCTCGATCATCACGCCAGTGAGCACGCGGTTCCGGCGCTGGTGCAGGTCAATCCGAATGCGGGTGGCGATGCGTCGGGGCTTGGCCATCTTTGCGCCGCGGGGATCACGTTCCTGTTCCTGGTGGCGCTGAACCGGACGTTGCGCCAAGACGGCTGGTACACGGCGCGCCCGGAACCGAACCTGATGGACGCTGTCGATCTAGTAGGCCTCGCCACCGTGTGCGATGTCGTCCCGCTGACCGGCGTCAACCGCGCCTTCGTCCGCGCCGGTCTTGCCAAACTCAGCCGCCTCGAACGGCCCGGCATAGCCGCTCTGGCGCGCATTGCGGAGGCCAAGCCGCCGTTCACGCCCTACACCCTGGGGTTCATTTTTGGCCCGCGCATCAATGCCGGCGGACGGGTGGGGCGTTGCGGGCTTGGCGCCGATCTGCTCACCGCGACGGACCCCGCCGCCGCCGAAGAGTTCGCGCTGGCGCTCGACACCCACAATCGCGAGCGGCAAGCGATCGAAAAGATCATCCTCGACGAAGCCATGGGCCTGGCGGCACAGCAGGAAGACAGCCCCTTCGTGCTGGTGGCAGGCGATGGCTGGCATCCCGGCGTCGTTGGCATTGTTGCCGGACGGCTCAAGGAGCGCTTCAACAAACCCGCCTTTGTCGCTGGCTTTGAAGGGGGATTAGGGCGCGGTTCGACGCGTTCGGTGCTGGGCATCAATGTCGGCGCCATGGTCCGCGCCGCCCATGCGGCGGGGGTGATCGAGAGCGGCGGTGGCCACGCCATGGCGGCCGGATTTAGCCTCGCTCCGGCGCAGGTCGAGCCGTTCCGGGTCTTTCTGGCCGAGGCCTTCGCCAAAGGTACGCCGCTCGAAACCGCTGCACTGACCGTCGACGCCACCATCTCGCCAAGCGGGGCAACGCTCGGCTTAGCGCGCGATCTGGAACAGGCGGGGCCTTATGGCGCGGGCAACGCCGAGCCGCTGCTGGCCATTCCCGATGCCCGGGTGGCCTTCGCTGATGTGGTGGGGCATGGGCATGTCCGGCTGCGGCTGGTCGGCGGTGACGGAGCCCGGCTCGACGCCATCGCCTTCCGGGTGGCGGATACGCCGCTGGGGCAAGCGCTGCTCAAAGCCCGAGGGATCCAGATTGCCATCGCCGGACGGCTGCGGGCCGAAGAATGGAACGGCCAGGCGCGGGTGCAATTGCATCTGGATGATGCCGCACCAGCTGGGGCTTAAGTGTTTGTTTTAAAATATAAATGGCGCGCCCTAGGAGAGTTGAACTCCTCTTGCAAGATTGAAAATCTTGAGTCCTAACCGATAGACGAAGGGCGCGTCCGTGGCGCGGGGTGTCCCCGCGGAGGTCGGGGCTATAAAGGCCGCGGCGCGGCTTTGCAAGCGCCTGTTGGGCCTTCGACCTCGGGCATATTGGCGGGCCACCCGAGACGCCAAGAGTGCGGCCTTTGCTGCCGTCGTGCTGCGATTGATCATGTCGATTTCCAGCGCCGTGCATATTAACCGTAATCGCATCGGCGAATATGCGGTACACCGTTGCGGCGCCGGGGCCGTCCGGCCCTAAGCTAGGCGCGTGAAAGGAAAAGAAGATGCCAGATTTTGGCAATCCATTCAGTGGTTTGAAACACGATCGGCTGCTCACGCATGCCGAACTGGTACGCGCCATCCGGTTCATGGTTGCGGCCGAATATGAGGCGACCCAGCTTTACGAGCAGCTGGCGGAATCAACCGACAACGTCTTGGCGCAAAAGGTCCTGCGTGACGTCGCCGATGAAGAGAAAGTCCACGCCGGTGAGTTTCTGCGCCTGCTCAAGGAGCTGCAGCCCGACGAGGAAGATTTCTATCGCCAGGGTGCCGCCGAAGTGGAGGAGGAATTCCTCGGCAAAGGCGAGCCCGGCACAAGCACCGCACCGGCCGTTGCATCCGGTTTGGGTGTCGGCAGCCTGAAGAAATAACGGCAGACAGGGAGACGATCATGGACATTCTGCGCAGAGAACTGGCGCCCATCAGCCCGGAAGGCTGGAGCCTTATCGACACCACCGCCAAGGACACGCTGAGCGCCAAACTGTCGGGGCGCAAATTCGTCAACATCGACGGACCGCACGGCATCGCCCATGCCGCCGCGCCGCTGGGGCGCCTCAAGGTGATCAAAGATACCTCGGGCAAGGATCTCGGCTACGGCGTTCATTCGGTGCTGCCGCTGGTCGAAACCCGGGTCCATTTCGATCTGCCGATCTGGGAACTCGACAATCTCGCGCGCGGCGCCAAAGACATTAATCTCGATAGCGTGATTGAAGCCTGCAGCACCGCCGCGGCCTTCGAGGAAGCCGCCGTGTTCGACGGTCTCGAACCGGCAGGTATCGCCGGATTGCATCAGGCGGTCGCCGGCCACACGGTGCCGCTGACGTTGGCTGCCGATGCACTGATCGATGCCGTGCGTGAGGCACAGATGCAACTCATCGCGGCTGGAGTCACTGGGTCACTGTACCTGGTAGCGAATGCCGCGATTTGTAAATTCCTGGCGCATGCAATACCGGGCGGCGTGTTGCACGATATTGTCGAAAAACAGATCGGCGGCAGCGTTATTTTCTCCAGTTCGGTCAAGGATGCGCTGCTGGTGGCAGGACGTGGTGGCGATGCCGAACTGACCGTCGGTCAGGACTTCGCCATCGGCTATCACGGCCACAACGTCACGACGGTGAATCTGTTCCTCGCTGAATCCTTCACTTTCCGGGTGGTAACGCCGGAAGCGTTGGTCGGTTTCGTCCTCAGCTAGAGCGCTTCACCGAAAAGTGGAATCCGGTTTTCGGCCATGAAGCGCGACAATCAAAGAATCTAGAGCGTTTCAGCGTTTCCGTGAAACGGTGAAATACTCTAGGGATCATCGCGCCGCCAGATAGATCGTATGCGCAATGCCGGTGACATCGACCTGGGTGCGGTCGAGCCGTACGCCGGCGGCGGCGCGTTCGAAGCTCGGCGACGGATCGGCTGCCCACAGCGCCAGCACGCCGCCGGGTGTCAGGCCCGCCATGACCCGTGATAGTCCGTCGGCGGAATAAAGCGGGCGGTTGCCGTCGAACATCACCGCCTCGGGGCCGTTGTCGACGTCCATCAGGATGATGTCGAAGGCGCCAGGATGGCGCCGGATGATGTCGGCGACATCGCCCGTGGCGACCTCGACGCGCGGATCGGCGAGCGGGTGGCCGGCAAGGGCGGCGAGGGGGCCGCGGTTCCAGGCGATCACCTGCGGCACCAATTCGGCGACGGTGAGGCGCGCCTCGGGCCCGGATTCATCAAGCATGGCGCGCACCGTGTAGCCCATGCCGAGACCGCCGATCAGCACGCGGCCAGCGGACCGGCCAAGCCGGGCCGTCGCAAGCTTCGCCATGGCGCGCTCCGACCCCGGGTTTTTGCTCGACATCAGTTCGTAAAGGCCGACACGAATCTCAAAATCCGCACCACTCTGGCGCAAGGTCATCACCTCGCCGTTGGGCAAGCGGGCAGTGTCGAGTTCGGTCCAAGGCATGGCATTTCCGTTCCTGGCAGATGTACCGCGACAGGCCTTGGCACGACAACCTTTCTGTCTGTGCTATACCGTCGGTATGGAAGAAGCCGATATCCTGCGTTCCGCACATCAGCTCGTCAAAAGCTATGGCGCCAAAGCCGCCGAGGTCGCCGCGGGCAAGGTCGTTGCCATGCAACAGATGGGCGACGACGAGGGCATGGCCGCTTGGCTCGATATCATGCTGGCGATCAGGAGCCTGCAACAGGAAAGCGACGAACCTCCGGCACCGCCGCGGCGGAAATAGGGATTCGGAAATCTCTAGCAACCATCCCCAGAAGGCAGGGTGGTTTCCTAGGTTGCCGCATTCCGTGATATGGGCATGCGGACCATGGTTATGAGCCTCCAATTGCCGATCCCAAAGCCCCTATCTTCGTACCGGAAATTCCGGGAGGAGAACGCTGCGCCGTTTTTGCCGGTGTCGCGGGCGGAAATGGCGGCGCTGGGCTGGGACGCCTGCGATGTGATCCTCGTCACCGGCGATGCCTACATCGATCACCCCAGTTTCGGCATGGCGGTGATCGGGCGGCTGCTGGAGGCGCAAGGCTTCCGGGTCGGCATCATTGCGCAGCCCGATTGGCAGTCGGCGGAACCGTTCCGCGCCTTGGGGCGGCCGAAGCTGTATTTCGGTGTCACGGCCGGCAACATGGATTCGATGGTCAACCGCTACACCTCGGATCGGCGGCTGCGCCACGACGATGCCTATACGCCGGGCGGCGAGGGCGGCAAGCGCCCCGATCGCGCGGTGATCGTTTATGCCCAACGCTGCCAGGAGGCGTTTTCCGGCGTGCCGGTGGTGCTCGGCGGCATCGAAGCTTCGCTGCGCCGCATCGCCCATTACGATTACTGGTCCGACAAAGTGCGCCGCTCGATTTTGCTCGATGCCAAAGCCGAACTGCTGCTCTACGGCAATGCCGAACGGGCGCTGGTGGAAACGGCGCATCGCATCGCCGCGGGCGGCATTGATCAAGATTTCTCGGATGTGCGCGGCATTGCGTTCGCCCGCTCGAAATTACCCGAGGGTTGGACAGAAGCGCATGCAGATGATCTCGACAGCACGGATGAAGGCCGCGCTCGTTGCGACAACGTCGTGGTGCGGCTACCGTCGTTCGAACAGGTGTCCACCGATCCCGAGGCCTATGCCCGCGCCAGCCGGGTGCTGCACAAGGAAGCCAATCCGGGCAATGCCAAGCCGCTGGTGCAGCGGCACGGCACCCGCGATGTTTGGCTGACCGCCCCACCCATTCCTCTGGCCACGGAGGAAATGGATTATGTTTACGAGCTGCCGTACGCGCGCAGCCCGCATCCCTCCTATGGCGGCGCCAAAATTCCCGCTTGGGAGATGATCAAGAATTCGGTGACGATCATGCGCGGCTGTTTCGGCGGCTGTTCGTTCTGCTCGATCACCGAACATGAAGGCCGCATCATCCAGTCGCGTTCGGAAGCCTCGGTGCTGCGCGAGATCGAACAGGTGCGCGATAAGACGGAAGGCTTCACCGGCGTCATTTCCGACATCGGCGGGCCGACTGCCAACATGTATCGCATGGCGTGCAAGGATAAGGAAACCGAGGCGGTTTGCCGGCGGCCGTCTTGCGTCTTTCCCGATATCTGCAAGAACCTCGACACCAGCCACGACGCGCTGATCGCGCTTTATCGCAAGGCCCGCGAAATCCCCGGCATCAAGAAAGTGATGGTGGCTTCGGGTGTGCGCTATGACCTCGCGATCCGCAGTCCGGAGTATGTCAAGGAACTCGTCACCCATCACGTCGGCGGCTATTTGAAGATCGCGCCGGAACACACTGAGGCGGGCCCGCTATCGAAGATGATGAAGCCGGGTATCGGCACTTATGACCGCTTCAAAGAGATGTTCGATGCGGCCGCCAAGGCAGCGGGCAAAAACTATTTTCTGATCCCGTATTTCATTGCGGCGCATCCCGGCACCAGCGACGAGGACATGCTGAACTTGGCGCTGTGGCTGAAGAAGCACCGCTACAAGCCCGATCAGGTGCAGACCTATCTGGCGGCGCCGATGGCGCTTTCCACCGCGATGTATCACACCGGTTTCAATCCGCTGAAGCCGGTGCGGCGCGGGGCGTCCGAGACGGTCGATGCGGTGAAGGGGATGCGCCAGCGCCGCTTGCACAAAGCCTTCCTGCGCTATCACGATCCCGAAAACTGGCCGCTGCTCCGCGACGCGCTGAAGGCAATGGGCCGCGCCGACCTGATCGGACCGGGCAAGCAACAATTAGTGCCACGCGAAGACCGCCCGGTGCCCCGCAAGCCAGCGATGAAGCGGTCCCCCGCGCCGCGCTAGCCGCGATCACTTTCCTCCCCCGCGTTGCACGCACCGGGACGTCACTTCGCTCTTGAAATAGCGGGAAAGGTGCCGAGCGTTTGCGAGACGGAGGGGGGTCTATCAATCGACGAACTTGGAATAGTGCTCCTGTCACTGTATTCCTGTCACCCTATTCGCCTGACCGATATCTATAGCCGGATTGGTCACGATGCCTGACTTCTTTCGTGAATATAAACCGTTTCGGAATTTCCTGACACAGTTTGAGGTACTGGACAGCCTCATACACGTCTGGCGCTACTCGTTATTGGCGATGGATAAGGTCCCATTGCCACAAAATTATATTCAAGGGCGTCCCCGTGGCATCGATCCAAAGGAGGTTCTGCACGCGTGGGAATTAGATATTCTCGCGCGTGAGCTAGTCTTGAACGCTGGCTCCGTCGCACGCCGCAGTCTGCAAAGATGGAACGATCTGGCGGCTACAGTAAATCACATTCGACGGTTGGACGATGAGGCGTTTGAGCTGGGTAATGGTGGCCGACCTGACGTACTCTTTCAGCTTCACCGCATAGCCCATCGTCAGTTTCCATTTACCGACAATGGCATCTTCCCCATCATGCGTGCTGCCAAAATTCTAGGATCGGCCAAATTGGACGAACTTACAAAGCGCGAACTTGGTTTGTCAGCAAAGCAATTCTTCCGGCTTGGCATGGCGGTAACCGGGCACTTCAACCATAGCTGGGGCTTGTCAACAAATCAGGATTACTCATCTATTCAAATCGCGGCTGGTGCCACCAAGGCATTTTTCGACAGGCTAACCATCTCGCTCCCTGAATTGAAGCGCCAACTCAAAGGACTACAGCAGTACGACCAGGATTGGTATTACACTTGGAACCCATTGGAGTCGAAGCCGCTCGTGGCATTCGATCCGGAAAATCCCGACAGGGTGGTGTGCCCATTTCCCCGATATCTCATTAAGCGCACATACGGCGGGCTTTTCTACGACCTGGTGAACGTCTCAGATTTCCCAAATCCCTTCGGCGTTTCCTTCCAGGCCTACATCGGTGAACTATTGCAACGTACATGCAAACCGCCAACCTTCAGTCTGCTCGCCATGAAGCCATATATCGTCCATGGCGAGACGTTCCACGGTGTTGACTGGATTTTCTCTGATGGAACCGGGCATGCCTTTATAGAGGCCAAGACAAAACGGCTCACTGTCAAGGCGCGGGTCTCATCCGATCCCTCCGCGTTGGGAATGGACCTACAGGTCCTTGCTGAGGCTGTGGCACAGAATTACCGGAACATCCAAGATGCAGTGGACGGGAAGACGGAATGGGTCCCAGACGGACTTCCTATCTA
Organism: Alphaproteobacteria bacterium UBA1301; assembly: GCA_002307725.1. Taxonomy (GTDB): domain Bacteria; phylum Pseudomonadota; class Alphaproteobacteria; order Micropepsales; family Micropepsaceae; genus Rhizomicrobium. Next base: position 782,260 of record DBUB01000010.1, read on the forward strand.
TCCGTTAGTGCTGACTTTGGAAGATTGGTACATATTTAGCCCCCGCGTTAAAGAAATGCTCGATGATATGATACTTGTTGAGCTCGGGAAAAAAAGGATCGACCCCAAGGTTCTTAGAGAGACGCCTTGGCAATTGGGATCGGCCCATGAATTGGAGATTGCAAGCCAAGTTATCGCACAAGTTGGGATCGAAGCCGTAATGGGTGCAAAAACGCCGGACCAGCAGGGCTGGTCGTTATTGCCCGTATTGGGCGAGCGGTTTCCGCGCGAAATGCGCAATGTGAATTATCATCTTTTCGGCGAAGACCTTCTTGCGCTCATACCAGAGGCTAGGCCCGAATACGCGAATACGATGACAGGAGCAATAATCCCCACGCTGGCGAAGTCAGGTGAATAGTGTTCCAGCAACTAAATCTCCCTTCCGCACGCCACCCACTTGCACCTGCGTCTCATCGTTCAGAAATCGTGATAATTGTTACAGCCTTAACGGTCTTGAAGATCGCGCAGCCACTTCCCATTTATCGACGGATGTCTGTTTGTTGATGGTGCATGGAAGAAGTCCTCGTCCTTTCCCAAACCCCGTCGCTTGTGATCGACGCGATGCGCCGTCCGGTGCGCCGTCGCCGGTCGCGCACGATGGTGCCGCGGCTGCTGCAACAGGGTGAAGCGGTTGGCGCCACGGATTCTTGCATGAGGGGGGGAGGGCCCCCCACTCCCTCTCGCCATAACAATTATCTTGCTCGACTGGCGCAGTCCCGCGCCAAATCCACCGGCACCGGTAAGGTTGGAGCCCCTTTCGGCAACCGCAATGCCGCCAAGCCGGGCTCGGCCGAATTCCGCGCCGTCAAAGCCAAAGTGGACGCACTCATCGCGCGCAGTAAGGCTGCCATTGCCGCCGCCGAACGGATCATCGCCGCGCGGGCCAAGGTCCGCCGCCACATCATTTGCATCGTGCACGAGCGCGACGGCGTCGTGCTGCGGGTGCGGGCGGTGGTGCGCAAACCCCGGCCTCTCGCCGCGGCGCCGCAAGCAGCGGCCCCTGGGGCGTGGCAAAATGAAGGTTCCATTGGGCAGGCCGAGAAGGCCCCGGCCCCAAACCGTCCGGCAGCGCGCCGGTTTCTTGGCCCAAGTCCTAGTAGAATCAGCCGGATACCGCCCGTTAATCGTCTGGACGGCATGCTGGCGGGATTGTATGGATGTTCGGTTCGATCCCGCCCAAGGAGCACGCATGGTTCGCCTCGACGAAGAAGAAGAGAAGAAAAAGCCCGAAGAAGCCGAGCCGCAATCGGGGCAGGTGCAAAAGGCGCTGTTCAAGTCGCGGACCGTCCTCATTTTCGGCGAAGTCGATATGAAGATGGCGGAGCGGGTCTCGGCCCAGTTGCTCGCCTTGGCGGCCGAAAGTAACGACGACATCAAGGTCATCATCAACTCGCCCGGCGGCCATGTCGAAGCCGGCGACACCATGCACGACATGATGCGTTATGTCGGCCCGCGGGTGAAGGTGATCGGCACCGGCTGGGTGGCTTCGGCGGGCGCCCATATCTTCCTCGGCGCCCACAAAGACAGCCGTTTCTGCCTGCCAAATACCCGTTTCCTGCTGCACCAGCCGCTCGGCAGTGTGCAAGGCCAAGCGTCCGACATCTCGATCGAAGCTGAGGAAATCCTCAAGATGCGCGAGCGCCTGAACAAGATCATCGCGCGCGAAACCGGTCAGCCGTTGGAAAAGGTCCTCGCCGACACCGAGCGCAATTTCTGGATCGGCGCCGAGGCCGCGGTCGAATATGGCTTGGTGACCAAGGTGGTCGCCACCGCATCCGAGGTCTGAGATGGGGGCGCCCCCAAGCCAAACCAAATGGTGGCAGGGCGCGGTCGTTTATCAAGTCTATGTGCGCAGCTTTGCGGACGCCAACGGTGACGGGCAGGGCGATTTCGCCGGTCTGACGGGTAAACTCGACTACATCAAGGCGCTTGGCGTCGATGCCATCTGGCTGGCGCCGATTCATCCTTCGCCCAACCGCGATTGGGGTTATGACGTTTCCGATTATGAGAACGTCCACCCCGATTACGGCAGCTTGGCCGATTTCGACAGACTGATTGCCGAAGCGCACGCCCGCGGCCTCAAGGTGGTGCTCGACGAAGTGCTCTGCCACACCTCCGACGAGCATCCCTGGTTCCAGGATTCGATGCGCCGGGGCGACAAGGCCGACTGGTATGTCTGGGCCGACCCCAAGGAAGACGGCACCGCCCCCAACAACTGGCTGTCGGCGTTCGGGGGACCGGCGTGGTCGTATCAACCGGCGCGGCGCCAGCACTATCACCACAAATTCCTCCGCCAGCAGCCCAAGCTGAATTGGCAGCATCCGGCCGTGCGCGAGGCGGGTCTGAAGGTGCTCGATTTCTGGCTCAAGCGGGGCGTGGACGGCTACCGGCTCGATGTCGCCAATGCCTACCTCCACGACACCCTGCTGCGGGACAATCCGGCGGTGCCGATGGACCAGCGCACCGACGCCACTTGGGCCGACACTGATTTCCTCCAAGAGCACCTGTTCGACTGCAATTTGCCCGAGAATGTGCTGGTGCTGGAGCAGATCCGGCGGCGGGTGGAAGCCTTTGGCGACCGCTTTGTGTTCGGCGAATTCTCGGAGGGCTATGAGCGGGCAGGAGCCTATGCCGCACCGGACGAGGGGCTGCACGGCGGCTACACATTCTTCATGTTGCGCCAGAACCAGCTTGGCCCCGGCTTCATCACCGGCAATTACGCGTTGCTATCCGGCCATCCGCGGCACTGGCCGGTGGTGGCGTTCTCAAATCACGACATAACGCGGACGGTTTCGCGGTTTGGCGGCGCCCCTGAAGGCGATCCGGCCCTGGCCAAGCTGCTGCTGGCGTTGCTGTTCTCGATCAAGGGGACGGTCTGCCTTTACCAAGGCGAGGAGTTGGGTCTGACCGAGGTAGACCTGAAGCGGGAACAACTTCGCGACCCGGTCGGCGATCTCTATTACCCGGTGTTCAAGGGCCGCGACGGTTGCCGCACCCCGATGCCTTGGGACGCGGGTGCGGCCAATTACGGCTTCTCGACCGGCACCCCCTGGTTGCCCATGGGGCCGGCGCACCAGCGGCTGGCGGTGTCCGAACAGGAAAAGGACGCCGGTTCGACCTTGGCTTATGCCCGCCGCTTTCTGGCCGCCCGCAAAGCCGAGCCGGCCCTCATCACCGGTGAGATAAAATTCATCCCGGCCCCCCCGCCGGTCCTGGCCTTCGTGCGCAAGCTGGGCCAGGCGCGGGTGCTGGGCGTCTTCAACCTCAGCCGGAAGCCGGTCGCGTTTGATCTCCGTTCGTTGGGGGCGGCAACCACCCTCGACCTCGGCTGCGGCGAGGCGGCGATGACGAATGGGAGCCTGGAGTTAGGACCGCTGGCCTGTTGGTTCGGCCGCCTTTAAGGCCGCATCGATCGGCAGCAGCACGCAGCGGTGCCGGGCGGGGTGGCGCGCGACCTCGGCCAAGTGGCGGTAGGCAGCAAAGGCGCCCTCGGGGGCGGGGCCGCCCCCCAGCATCGCCGCAACAGCTTCGCGTAGCTGGGCCAACTCCGCTGTCGTGTGCCCCGCCAGCGCTTGGCCAAGGATCGACGCCGAAGCCTGGGTGAGGACGCAAGCGTGAGTATCGTGGGCAATTGCGTCTATGTGGTCACCGGTCACCACCAGGTCTAGCGTGGTGCGGTCGCCACAAACCGGATTGGATTCGGTGTGGCTGCGGCAGGGCGGCTCCAGCCGTCCGGCGCCATGCGCTTCGGCGGCGAGGCGCAACAGATCGATGGTATAGGGCAAGTCGCTCATCGGGCGGCGAAATCTTCGGGGGTGTCGAGGTCGGTCAGAACAGAGTCGGAATCGACTTCAAGTTCATAGAGAAGATCGCTGTGTAATGCCATGAGATGCTTGGCACCTCGATCACCGGTGAGAGCGAGGAACTCAGCTACGAGCGCCGTGGTCCACAGCACCGGATTGCCCCGTTTTCCGGCGCATACCGGAACACAGATGTCGCGCCCTTGCGATGGGTCAAAGGCTTCAATCAACGAATCGATTACGCGTGGTCGCACGAAGGGCATGTCGCCGAGCACGACGAGAAAGCCGTCAAGAGCCGCTGGAAGGAACTTCACGCCGCAAATGAGAGATGAACTCAAACCATCTGTATAGCATACGTTTTCAGCGATTGTGACAGGCAAGTCTGACAGCGCCTCAGAAACGCGGCTCGCCTGATGACCGGTGACGACGATCACTGGACCAGCCCGGCTTGCACATACCGCTTCGACAGTGTGACGGATAACCGGTTTGCCGCCCTGCGGCGCCAGCAATTTGTTCGCCGGCATCCGCGACGAACAGCCGGCAGCCAGCACGATGGCGGCAATGTGCGGCGGTATCACGAATGTTCCTTCGCCGGGCGCGGGACGATGGCCGGTTGGCGCGGCAGGATCAGGCGCGCGCGCAGGCCCGGACCTTGGTCGCGATCCTCGAGCACGATGCGGCCGCCATGGCCCTCGGCAATCGCTTTGACCAGAGTGAGGCCGAGGCCGGTACCGCCGGTTTCCAGATTGCGCGAGCTTTCGAGGCGGACGAATGGTTCGAACACGCGTTGGCGGTCTTCGGCCTGGATGCCAGGACCTTCGTCCTCGACCCATACCTCGTAATTGCCCGGGGCGGCGTGCAACGAGACGTCCGCTTTCTTGCCGTAAGCCACAGCGTTCTCAACCAGATTGCGGACTGCCCGGCGCAGCTCACCGGCCCGGCAGGACAGCGGCGCAGTGGCGTGGCCAGCCCAAGTGACCGGCTCGCCGAGGTCGTCGAGGTCGGCACAGATGCTTTCCACCAGGGCGGCGAGGTCGATCTGGCGCGCGGGCTCGCCGCCGGTACCGCGGGCGGCCGACAGTACCGCCTCGGTCAACACTTGCAGCTCGTCGAGGTTCTTCTGCAGCCGGTCGCGCAGCTCAGGGTCGGTGACGAATTCGATGTTGATCCGCATCGCGGTGATCGGGGTGCGCAGATCATGGCCGACGGCCGATAGCAGGTGGCGCTGGCTCTCCAGGGTACGGGTGACTTGATCGGTCATGGCGTTGAAGGCCTGGGCCGCATGGCGGATGTCGTCGGGACCGACTTCGGGGACCCGTGGTGCGGTCTCGCCCCGGGCCGTCAAGGCGGCGGCCTCGGCCAGTTTCGACAGTGGCCGCGCCATCCTGCGGGCAATGTAGGCACCTGACACAGAGGCAATCAGAACTGCCAGCACGGCAGCTAAGATCATCTCCGTCGGCCACGGCGGCCCGGGCGGCTTGGTGAAGGTTGCGATCAACTCGGTGCCGCGCACCACCGGGACTGTCAACTCGACCGACTTGGTGTCGGCTGGCGGCGGCGGTTGGCCGGAAATGGGTGCCGTATCTCCTGATTGGGCCGCGGGAGGTCGCCCATAACGGATGTGCACCTCCACTGTGCCGTTGGCATGGTGTGCCGGCAACATCGCCTTGAGCTTGGCGGCCAGCTTGGATTCTTCCGGCGACATCGGTTCGTCGACATGAGCGCCGGTATGGACGCGGTAGCGCCAGAACCGCCCCTCCATCGCCGCGGCCGCCGCCACCCGCGCCCGGGGCGGGATCGACGTCATCAGGGTGGAGAGCGAGGTGGTGCGGTCGAGCATGCGCTCGACGATGTCGGCTTCATTCTGGCGTTCGGCGCCAAGTTCGAACCACAAGGCGACCGCGGCATTCGAGAGGAAGATGGCCAGCGATATGACCACGATGAGCTGAACGCCCAGAGTTCGCGGCCAGATCTTCATTCGGTGACCGGGTCCACGGCGAAAATGTAGCCGCCGCCCCACACTGTTTTAATGTAGCGCGGGTTCTTTGGATCCGGTTCGATCTTCTTGCGCAGGCGGCTGACGTGGTTGTCGATCGAGCGGTCGAACAGATCGGCGTCGCGGCCCTTGGTCAGGTCGAGAAGCTGGTTGCGCGACAGGGCGATCTTGGGCCGTTCGATCAGCGCGGTGAGCAGGCGGAACTCGCCGCTCGATAGCGGCAGGGCGACGCCCTCCGGTCCGATCAGCTCGCGCTGGCCGGTATCCAGGGTCCAGTCCCCGAACTTGATCTTGGCTGCGGTCGGCGGTTTCTGGCGTGGCGGCAAGGCCTGGGTCCGGCGCAGCACAGCGGCGATGCGGGCGATGAGTTCGCGGGGGGAGAAGGGCTTGGGCATGTAATCGTCGGCCCCCATCTCGAGCCCGATGATGCGGTCGACTTCCTCGCCGCGGGCCGTCAGCAGGATTACTGGCGTTTGCGAGCTCTCGCGGATCGAGCGGCATAGCGATAGCCCATCTTCACCCGGCATCATGATGTCGAGCACGACAAGATCGATGCCTGCCCCCTTCATCACTTTGCGGGCGGCAGCGGCGTCTGGCGCCGTGGTGGCGCGATAGCCGTTCTCGCGCAGATATCGGGCCAGAGGCTCGCGGATATCGCGCGCGTCCTCCACCACCAGAATGTGCGGTTTCGATTCGTCCCGGATCATCACAGGCAAGTCTAGCATGTCTCATTGTCGGCGAGGTGCTTGTGGGTCGCAAAGGCAGAATTGTTGCGAAGTTTGTCGGATGCGAGTTCGGCACCATGGTTGCGAAACAAGATTTTTGTTCTGGAAAAGTTCTGCGACAACCAGAGCGCGATATTTCCTGTGTAACCCATGGGGATTGGCGAATGATCACGACAAAAACGGTAGCGTGGGCGTTGGGCGCGGTGCTGATAGCGGGTGCGGCTGTGGCGGCCGGAAACAACAGCGGAGCCCAAAATGATGGACCGATGCAGGGGCTGGAGCGTTCCGCGGAGCGCGGGGCCGTGCGGATGGCGCGCGATTTTGACGTCAACAAGGACGGGCGGGTGACCCGCGCCGAGATGAACAACGTCCTCGGCTATCGCTTTGCGTCGGCGACTCATCACGGCCCGACTATGTCGCTCGAACAGTTCATGGCGGAACGCACGGCAGAATTCCGCAAATCCAATGAAGCGATGTTCCATCGTCTTGATTGGAACGGCGACGGCAAGTTAACGCTGGCCGAATACGGCGCGGCGCAACGCATCCGCTTTGTCCAGTTGGATCGCGAGGGCGCCGGTTTCGTATCGTGCTCGGTGCGCGATCGGGCGATGGGCGGTTCGTCCGGCGGCCGGGGCGGGCTCTCCGGGTTTTGTCGCGACAACGACACCAATATGGATGGCCGGGTGACGCGCGCCGAACTCGATGCGGTGATCACCAAACGCTTCGCGCAAGGCTCCGGCGGCGCGCAAATAATGAACCTGGCCCAATTCGTGGCTGGCGAAGAAGAACGCTATGGCATCGCCAATGTACGGCTGTTCCGGCGCCTCGACACCGACGAGGACGGACTTCTCCGCGTGATGGAATTCGCCGCGCAGGACGAGGCGATGTTCGACAAAATCGACAAGAACCATGACGGCGTGCTGACGCCAGCGGAATTGCAGCCGCATGCCGCCCGCGCGAAAGCGCACGGCGCCAGCGAAAGCTAGGCTTTGTGCATCGTCGCGATGATATCGGCGACAATCGAGACCGCGATCTCCTCCGGCGTCCTGGACCCGATCGGCAGTCCGACCGGTCCATGCAACCGGGCGAGATCGCTCTCGCCGAAACCGTGCGCCTTGAGCCGCTCGTGACGGGCGCCTTGGGTTTTCTTCGAGCCCAGCGCGCCAACATAAAAGGCCGGGGACTGCAGCGCGGCGATCAGGGCAGGGTCATCGATCTTGGGATCGTGGGCGAGGGCCACCAGTGCGCTGCGCCGGTGCAAAGGGGAGCGGGCGAGGGCTTCGTCCGGATAGTCGCAAAAAAGCGCGATGCCGGGAAAGCGGTCCGCGGTCGCAAACGAAGAGCGCGGATCAATGACGCGAATTCGGTAGCCGAGCGGCACGGCAATGCGCACCAGCGCTTGGGCGATATGCACCGCGCCGATGATCACCAGATCGACCGCCGGATTGGCAACCCCGAGCAGCCACGGCACGCCATCGACGATGACTTCGCCACTGCGATCGGTGCGGGCGGCGTCGGCCGCGAGGACGGCAACAGGGCCTTCGTCCATATACGGATCAATGACGCGACACGTACCGGTCTGAAGTTGAACCGCGCGCACGGCAGGTTGCTCACAGCGACGCCTGGCGTTCAGCGTCAACAGCGTCTCGCGCGCGGTTTGACTGATGAGCGGTTCAACCAGGATCTCGATTTTACCGCCGCAAGTCAGCCCGACCGACCAAGCGGTGGAATCCGCGACTCCGAACGAAAGCCGCTTGAGTTTGCCGTCGATCAGCGCTGCGCGGGCGGCTTCGATCACGGCGCCTTCGACGCAGCCGGCGGAAACCGAACCGGCGAAGGCGCCGTCGTCGCGCACCGCCATCTGACTGCCGGCGGGACGCGGCGCCGATCCCCAAGTCGAAATGACGGTGGCGAGCGCAACGCCGCGGCCTTCGGCGAGCCATTCTTCGGCGGCAAAGAGCGGATCGTCTGCCATGTCAGGGCCTTTCATCGCGTTTCTTTGAGCAAAGCGGGCGCAGCAATCAAGGCTTCGCAACGCGAAAGACCGCGGAAAATTCTAGTGATCCAATTTGTCCAAAATTGTTACAGCCAAAGTCGTATTGAGCCACCACGACCGGGTCGTTCGGTGCAGCCAAAACTATCTTCAGCGAGGCAAAAATTCGAACCGCGCCGTGTTGTCCATGATTTTGTTCCGTCTTTTCCGATTGTTGCGGTTCAATCTCAGATTGAAGATTTATGTCGACTATGCGACAGTTTGCCTTCACTCGCTAAGTCAGCTGTGTTAACCTTATTTTTACCATCATGAGAATGGGCACAAGTTCGGGGACGGGGATGGAAACAAACATAGCGGCTGCAACAACGGCAGAGGCGCCCTTGGAAGTCGTCGGACTGATCAAGTGGTTCGATCTCGCCAAAGGGTACGGTTTCATCAAGCCTAGCAGCGGTGCCCAAAGCGACGTCCTTTTGCACCAGACATGTGTGCGCCAGTCCGGCTTCAAGGCAGCTTATGAAGGCGCCAAAGTGGTCTGCGAAGCGGTGCAGGGGCCCAAAGGTCTGCAGGCGCGTCGGTTGCTCTCGCTCGACAATTCGACTGCCCAGGCCACCGAAGTCTCGGCGCAACGCGCCTCGCGTTACACCGCCGAGCCGCGCGGGCCGGCGTTCGACGCCACCGTGAAGTGGTTCAACCGGGGCAAGGGCTACGGCTTCGTCAGCCGCGGACCGGATACCCCGGACGTTTTCATCCATATGGAGACTTTGCGACGGAGCGGTATCCGCGAGTTGCGCCAGGGCCAGCGCGTGCGGGTTCGTGCCGGTGATGGGCCGAAGGGCGAACTTGCCGCTGAAATCACGATTCTGGACTCCTGAAATCGGAAAAATTGGCGTATGCCGCTTCCGTTCGTTCGGCAGGAGGTGAGGCATGCGTCGTTTGCTGGTGGCCCTGGCGGCCTTGGTGTTCCTGTCGGGCTGTTCGCCGGCGGAACAACCCCAGACGGGTCTGCCCAAAGCCGAAATTGTGATCGATACCCCGTATGGTGCGCAGCGGCTGTCGGTCGAAATCGCAGCCACTGACGATAGCCGCCGCATAGGGCTGATGTTCCGCGACCATCTCGGCGCCGACGAAGGCATGCTGTTTGATTTTCACAAAGAGCAATTTGCTTCGTTCTGGATGAAGAATACGGTGCTGCCGCTCGATATGATCTTCATCAAGGCCGACGGCACCATCTCGACCATCGCCGAAGATACTGTGCCGTATTCGGAAGAACCGGTGCCGTCGAGCGAGCCGGTACAGGCGGTGCTCGAGATCAACGGCGGGCGGGCGCGGGCGCTCGGTATCGCGCCGGGCGAGAAAGTCCACGCCAAGATCTTCGGAAACGGTCCATAAAGTCGCGCGGAGGGTTGCGGGGAGACCTCGATTTCGTGTACGGCGTAAAGGCCGTCGCGGGGCGTAGCGCAGCCTGGTAGCGCATCTGCTTTGGGAGCAGAGGGTCGAGTGTTCGAATCACTCCGCCCCGACCAGTCTTCACCGCGTAGCGGTGGAGACTGCCACGGCGGTGCTGCGAAGCAGCGAAGACGGGCCCGCCTGGGACAACGCGGCTTCGCCTTGGCAAGCCGGTATCGCGAGCTTTGGCTCAGCACGCCAGTCTTGTGTAGGATGGCCGGCGGTGATTTGGATTTGGCAGGAGGCTCTCCCTTGCGCGCGCGCATCTATCAGCCGACCCGGAACGCGATGCAGTCGGGCAAGGCCCGCACTAAGGCCTGGGTGCTCGAATTCGAACCCGCCAGCCCGCGTCGCGTCGATCCTTTGATGGGCTGGACGAGTTCGTCGGACATGCTGAGCCAAGTCCAACTCGCGTTCGATTCCAAGGACGAGGCGACTGCCTACGCCAAAACGCACAACATCCCGTTCGACTTGTTCGAGCCGCACAGACCGACGCCGAAACCCAAGGCCTACGCCGACAATTTCCGTTATGATAGGAAAGTGCCCTGGTCGCATTGACCGGATCTCCGACCCCGTAGCTCAACTGGATAGAGCAGCTGCCTTCTAAGCCGCAGGTTGCGTGTTCGAGTCACGCCGGGGTCACCAGTCTACGCCGCGCGAGCGGCGGAGACTGCCGCGGTGAAGAGCGATAGCGCGAAGCCTGGTTGCTTGGGTTCGCGCGGCTACGCCTTGGCAAGCCAGCCTGCATTGCCGTCCGTCTCCGACCTGTCCCGATATGCAACAGGGTTTTGCCGCTACCCTTTGACGCCCGTTGACGTGGCCCACCGAAAAGCTAAAAGCGCCGCCCTGATAGATTAAACGGGTGTCATGAAAATCGTCGGCGGCAAATGGTCCAATTGGTCGGGAAGTGTCAGCTTCCGTCCGAGCGTCGTGGTGGCGCCGCAGGATGAAGTCGACCTCGCCATCGCCATCCGCAAGGCGGAAGGGCACGTCCGCTTTCCCGGTAACGGGCATTCGTTCTCGCCGCTTAACCAAACTGACGGCACACTGATCGACCTTGGCGCCTTTACCGGCCTCAAAGGTTTCGACCCCGAACGCCAAGTGGCCACCATCGCGGGGGCGCAGCCACTATGGGGACTGGGCTCGTTGCTGCACCCGCTGGGCTACGCGCTCAAGAGCATGGGCGACACCGACCGCCAGACGCTGGGCGGCGCGGTGGCCACGGGTACCCATGGCACCGGCCTCAAAAACGGCAGTTTTTCCGCCGACGTCGCCAGCTTCCGGCTTCTCACCACCACCGGCGAAGTACTGCACTGCTCGCCCGACGAAAACGCCGAAATCTATAGCGCCGGCCGTCTTGCGCTCGGTCTGTTCGGGGTGATGACTGAAATCGATATGGCGGTGCGCCCGGTTTACAAATTGCAGCGCCGCTACTTCGTTCGACCAATGAGCGAGTTGTTCCGCCAACTTGACGGACTGGTTGGCGCCAATCGCCACTTCGAGTTCTTCTGGTACGCCCATAGCGATATGGCGGTGTGCAAATCGCTCAACGAGACCGAGGCACATGCTCCGGCGCGTCACAGTGCTCGGACGCTTTATGCCCGCGGTGAAATCCGCCGGCCGCAGGAATATCTCTTTGCTGGGGGGGCGGAGCTGCTGCGGCTGATGCCGGGACTGACGGTGCCAGCGCACAAGCTGTTCGGCGCCTTGATGCCGCGCAAGCAGAAGGTGCGCTGGAGTCATGAAGTGTTTCCGACACCGCGTACTATCAAATTCAACGCCATGGAATATGCCGTTGCCTATGACAAGGGCGTTGCGGCGGTGCAGGAAATCGTCGCGATGATCCGCAAGAAGAAGCTGGCCACCAGCTTCCCGATCGCCTTCCGTACGGTCAAAGCCGATGACATCTGGCTGAGCCCGTTCTACGGCCGCGATAGCGCCACCATCGCTGTGCACCAATACGCCAAGGTCGATGCCAAACCGCTGTTCTCGGCCTGCGAGGCGATTTTGAAGAGCTATGGCGGGCGGCCACATTGGGGCCAGTTCCACACCATGACGCGCGACGAGGCGCTGGCGCACTATCCCAAGCTCGACGATTTCGTCGCCCTGCGCCGCAAGCTCGATCCTAAGAACAAGTTCCTCAACGAGTACTTGGCGAAGTATTTCGCTTAGCGCCTCGCGAACGTCCAGATGCGAAGCATTTTGCGGCCGACGTGGCGGGCCCAGCCGGGATTATGACGTGGCAAATTTTCGTCGCCGATGACGTCCTGTTGGGCCGCCAAGTGCAAGCCTGACCGCGCTGCGGCATTCAGGATGTCGGCTTCGACATGAACAAAGCTCTTTAGCCGGACGGCTTCGCCGGTTTTGCCATCGCGGAAGTTGGCTTGCGTTCCTCCGGCGATACGCTCCGGGTGAATCTCCGACAGAAAAAGCGTGCCGCCCGCGACCAAGGCGCCGCTTGCCCGCCTAAAGAACACATTCAGGTCTGCGATGTGTTCAAGGACCAGAGCCGTCACCACCGCATCATATCCGCTCAGGTTCATTGCCAGCAGATCGCCTTCGATGAGCGTGACATTGGGAAAAGCAGTGAGTTTGCGACGTGCCTCGGCCAGCATGCCCGGCGATAGATCAAGCCCGGTTACGGCATTGCCGGCCTTAGCTAGGCGGATGGTGTGTCGGCCTGTGCCGCACCCGAGTTCCAGGACCTTTTGGTCTTTGAGATGAGCCCAAACCGGTGGAAATGCGGCATCATCGACGAAGACGGTAGAATTGACATAACCGTCGTAGATCGAAGCCCAACGATTGTAGCCGAGGCGATTTTCGGTAGAGGAATTCATGGCATAGCTCCATATGCGGCGAACAGCCTGTCGCCGAGGAGCATAAATTTTTCGACCTTGGATAAGGCCCGCAGCGCCACTGCACGCAAAACGGATAGCGGGCGCTATGTGGTTTGTCCAGATTTGGATCGCGCTGTGGCAGCTGGATTAGCCACAATCTTGACCGATCGAGGGGGCTAGCCCTCCAATTTCCGGAAGAAGCAGCTTATGGCGCCGGTGTGACAGGCGGGACCGGTCTGGTCGACTTTCAGCAGGATGGTATCGCCGTCGCAATCGACGAAGGCTTCCACCAGGCGCTGGGTGTTGCCGGAGCTTTCGCCCTTACGCCAAACTTTCTGGCGCGCGCGCGACCAGTAAGTGACCTGGCCGGTGGCGAGCGTTTCTTCCAGCGTTTGGCGCGTCATCCACGCCATCATCAAGACGGCGCCGGTGGAACTGCTTTGGGCGATCACCGGAACCAGACCGTCGGCGTTGAACGTCACCGCAGCGAGGAAATTTTCGTGGCTGATCACGTCGGTCATGTGGCCCTCATTTGGGCAAATCCCGCCTCGAGATCGGCAATCAGATCGCCGGTGTCTTCCAATCCGGCATGGATGCGGATGACGGGGCCTTCGGTCTCAAACTTTTTCGCCGTGCGCGTGAAATGCGCCGGGATGATCAGGCTCTCGTAGCCACCCCAGGAATAGCCGAGGCCAAAGTGCTTGAGGCTGTTCATGAAGGCGGCGAGTTGCGCTTCGTTGATGGGTTTCAGGATGACGCCGAACAGGCCCGAGGCGCCGGTGAAGTCGCGTCGCCACAGCTTGTGGCCGGGATCGCTTTCGAGCGCCGGGTGCAGCACGCGCGACACCTCCGGGCGTTCCTGAAGCCAGCGGGCCAGTGTGAGGCCGTTGCCCCAATGGCGCGCCAGCCGCACGGGCAGGGTGCGAAGGCCACGTAGGGCAAGGAAACAATCGTCAGGACTGGCGAACAGGCCGAGATCGTGGACGTAGGTCTCCAGGCGCTCAGCGTATTCCTCGCCGACGCTGATGGTACCGATCATCACATCGGAATGACCGCCGATGTATTTGGTTGCGGCCTGAATCGACAGATCGACGCCGCGCGCAAGGGCCGGAAAGTAGACCGGCGTCGCCCAGGTGTTGTCCATTGCGACGGTGGCACCGTGCTTGTGCGCAACTTCGGCGATGGCGGGAATATCCTGTACCTCGAAGGTGAGGGACCCGGGGCTCTCGCAGAACACAAGTTTGGTATTGCCCTGAAACAGCGCCTCGATCCCGGCGCCAAGGAGCGGGTCGAAATAGGTGGTCGCAACGCCCATGCGTTTCAAGACGCCGTTGCAGAAGCGGCGTGCGGGTCCGTAGGCGCTGTCGGTCATCAAGATGTGGTCGCCGGACGCCACGACCGACAGAATGGCCGTAGTGATGGCGTTAAGGCCAGAGGGCACACTGACGGTGCGGGCGGCGCCTTCGAGTTCCGCAACGGCACACTCAAAACTCTCGGTCGTCGGCGTGCCGATACGGCCATAGGCGTAACGCGGCGCTGGCCCCCCGGACACCTCGGATTTCAAAGATTCGAAATCGGGATGCAGGATAGTCGACGTGCGATAGACCGGCGTATTGACGGTGCCGAAATGCTCGGCGCTCATCCGCCCGGCGGATACGACAATGGTCTCGGGTTTCTTCGATTTCTCGCTCACGGCTGCCGCCTGAAGTTCTTCAAGCGGCAGCCGTAATCCGGAAAGGCGTCCGGTGCAAGCTTACCGGATACCGTGCATGCCCTTCTTGAGGATCGGCGAGAGCAGGATCGCGACACCACCCGCAATGATGCCGGCGATACCGATGGTTTGGAACACGCCCATGTAGGTTTCGAGCGAAACCTGCGCGTTCAGCGCCTTGCCGCCGACCGTTTCGGTGGAGGCAAGCTGGGCAACGATGCCGCCGATGTACTGCGCCACCGCGGAGGCCATCAGCCAGACGCCGAACATCATGCCGACCAGCTTGGGGATCGACAGCTTCGACACGGCGGACAAACCGACCGGCGACAGGCACAGCTCGCCCATCGAATGCAGGTAATAGGCGAGCACCAGCCAGAACAGCGGCACGCGGAAATCGGCGCCGTGGAATTTGGAGCCGAATACCAGGACCAGAAAGCCGAGCCCGACCAGGATCAGACCGATGGCAAATTTGACCGGAACGTTCGGTTCCAACTTGTGCTTGTCGAGGAAATTCCAGGTCAGCGTGAACAGCGGCGCAAAGGCGACGATGAACAGCGGATTGAAAATCTGCACCTGTCCAGCAGGCATCACATATCCCCAGATCGCCGGAATCGTCAGCATCCAGAAATGGAGATCGTGATCGAACACACGGAACGGCGCCAGGATCACCAGATCGGTGTTGCGGTCGGCATAGAGCGTCAGCGACGAACCGGCCTGTTCGAACAGGGTGAAAAACACGACCGAGAAGCAGGTCAAGACGCAAGCAACGATCATGCGGTCGCGCTCCTCGCGCGTGACCGAAAACATCGCCCAGACCGGCAAGCCAATAATGGCGGCGAAAAAAGCGATGAACAGCACTTGGCCGAGAACCGGCAGCGAAGCGATGAACCCGAAAACGCCGACGGCAGCCACCTGATGCGCAATCGAGGCGGTGGTCATCGTATTATTGAGCAGGAACCACACCACCGGGATGGCGCACAGCGTGCCGACGTAGAACAGAAATTCGATGTTTTTGGCGTTCGCGGGCGGGTTGCCATAGGGCTCGAGTTGCGGGCCGGCAAACTGGAAGCGTGCCCAGGCAAAGCACATGCCGATGCCGGCCAACACGAAGCCCCACGTGTAGCCGAACCAGATTGCGAATAGCGGAACAAAGGTCTGCGAAATGATCGAGCCGGCATTGATGCCCATATAAAAAATCGAATACGCAGAGTCGCGGCGCCGGTCGTTGCGGTCGTAGAGCGTGCCGAGAATGGTCGTAATATTCGGTTTAAAATATCCGTTTCCGACGATCACCAGCGCTAGCGAGACGAACAAGAGGAAGACGTTGAGCGGGTTCCGTTCGCCGTCGAACTTGTAATGCCCGTCGGTGATCTTGGCGGGGATGCTGGCGGGGGCGCCGACGATAGAAATCGTCTTATCCTCGTTGCCGACGATCTTGTAGCGTGCACCATTCTGGACGAGGTACTGGACGGCGTCGTCGCCGCGGCCTTCCATCTGTACGTCGTAACGGTGGTTGTCGATCGTGACATAGGGCTTAGCCGCATCGCCGCCGGTGAAGGCGAGCATCATGTAGCCGATCGACATCAGAATCGCGCCGGTCTTCACCGCCCGCTTGGGACCGATGAACTGGTCGGCGATGAAGCCGCCGATCAGCGGCGTTAAGTAGACGAGCGAGGCAAAGGCGCCGTAGAGCCCGTTGGCGACGTTGTCGCTGAAGACGAAATGCTGGACCAGGTACAGGACCAACACCGCCCGCATGCCGTAATAGCCGAACCGCTCCCACATTTCGGTCGAGAACAGAAGTTTCAACAGGTGCGGATGGCCATGCCAGAGTTTTGGTTGAGACTCGGCCGGCGTGGCGGTTTCGGAATTGCTCATTTGGACCCCTCAAATCGACGCAGCGCACTTGTTCGCTCAAGGGGCGGGCGCCGTCGTTCGCTGGGGCGGGAGTGTTGCGGCAAAACAGACGTTAAAGCAACTCGACGCTGCGTTCCTCACGGGAATAGGGCACGAAGCCCATCCGCTGGTAGAGCGGCAATGCCCGTGGATGATCGAGGGTGCAGGTATTAACCAGAAGCGTCGAAATTGCCCGTGACCAAGCATTCTGCACCGTGTGGTACAGGAAATAGTATCCCAGCCGTTTGCCGATGAACTCCGGCATCAGCCCGAAATAAGCGAGCAGCCCGGCATGCGGACCGCGGAAGTCGAGTTCGGCCATCCCGGCGGGATTGCCGTCAACGTACAGGACATAAATCTCGATCGCCGGATTTTGGATCAGACTGGCAAGCGCAGAATCGTCCAGGCGGCGACGGTCGACCCAGTAATAAGGTTCGCCGATCGTGTTGTAGAGATAGCGGTAGAAGTGAACCGGCGGCTTTTCGGCCCGAAGGAGCGCGATCTTGGTGGACGGATGCGGCGGCGGGACGGCGGCGGGTTTCGCCTTCATCTCCAGGAAGGTCACCGTCATCGGCAGAAAACGCTTCGATCTCGAGCTCGCCATGGCGAATAAATCCAATCAGGCCGTTTCCACAGGAGCCTCGGGGCGCGCGCCCCATTCGGACCAAGAGCCGTCATATAGCGCAACATCCTGCGCTCCAGCGACAGCAAGTGCTAGCATCAGGATGGCAGCGGTAACGCCCGATCCACAGCTCGTGACGATGGGTGCGGCAAGGTCGACGCCCTTTGCTTTGAACAAATCCTTCAGCGCGCCAATCGGTTTCAGGGTACCGTCCGGGGCGAGCAACTCGGCATAATGCACGTTACGGCTGCCGGGAATGTGGCCCCCGCGGACACCCGGGCGCGGCTCCGGCTCACGGGCATAAAAGCGGGGTGCACCACGGGCGTCGAGAATCTGGGCGGAACCGTCACAGGCGATTCGCATCACGTCCTCGAAGCTGCGTACCAGCGCCGGATTGGGACGGGCGTTGAAGGTGGCCGTGGTTTTGGGCGTCAAGCGATCCACCACCGGATAGCCGACCTTCTTCCAGGCTTGGAAGCCGCCGTCGAGGATCACCACCTTGTCGTGGCCCATGGCGCGGAACATCCACCACACCCGCGGTGCCGAGAACATCGGCGCGGTGTCGTAGACGAACACGGTCGTATCGTTGCCGATGCCGAAGGCCCCCATTGCGGCTTCAAAATTCTTCGGCGCGGGCAGCATGTGCGGCCACGGGCTCGACGGATCCGACTGGGCATCGATGTCGAAGAACTGCGCCCCTGGGATGTGGCCGGCAATGAACTCGGCGGCGGGATTGCGCCCAGCGACGGCCATGTACCACGAGCAATCGAGGACCTTGACCTGCGGATCAGCGCGGCGTTCGGCGAGCCATAAGGGCGTAACGAGCGGGTTCATTTTTCGAATGGGACCGTGATGAGAGGATGAGGGTTGGCAAGCCAAGACGGGGTGGGCAGGTTCTTGGACCGCAGGAACTCGGGATTAAACAGCTTGGATTGATAGCGCGTTCCGTAATCGCAGAGAACCGTCACAATGGTATGGCCGGGTCCCATTTCCTTGGCCATGCGGATGGCGCCTGCGACATTGATGCCGGTCGACCCGCCGACGCACAGGCCTTCGTGCTGCAACAACTCGAACACGATCGGCAGCATCTCCTCGTCGGGAATCTCATAAGCATCGTCGATCGGCGCGCCTTCGAGATTGGCGGTGACGCGGTTCTGGCCGATGCCTTCGGTGATCGAGGAGCCGTGCGCCGTAAGTTCGCCGGTCTTGATCCAAGAATAAACCGCAGCCCCCAAAGGATCGGCGGCAGCAATGCGCACGGCCTGGCTCCTCGATTTCAGCGCGATGGCGACGCCCGCCAGTGTGCCGCCTGATCCCACCGATGTGACGAAGCCGTCGACGCGGCCGTTGGTTTGCTCCCAGATTTCCGGTCCGGTGGTTTCGACATGCGCCTGACGGTTGGCGATGTTGTCGAACTGATTGGCCCAGATGGCACCGGCCGGTTCGCTTCTGGCCAATTGTTCGGCAATGCGGCCCGAAATTTTCACGTAGTTGTTGGGATTGCGATAGGGCACCGCTGGAACTTCAATCAGCTCGGCCCCCAACAGGCGCAGAGCGTCCTTCTTCTCCTGGCTCTGCGTCTCGGGAATGACAATCACCGCGCGGAAGCCGAGCGCGTTGGCGACCACGCACAAGCCAATGCCCGTGTTGCCGGCGGTGCCTTCGACGATAACGCCGCCCGGTCTCAGGGTCCCATGGGCGATGGCATCCTTGACGATATACAGCGCGGCGCGATCCTTCACCGACTGGCCGGGATTGAAGAATTCGGCCTTGGCGAGAATCTCACAGCCGGTTTGCTCAGACGCACGGCGCAACCGGATCAGCGGCGTGTTGCCAATGGCGGCGAGGGCGTCTGCTTTGATGTTCATTTCGTGCATGTCCGGAGGGAGCGGTAAACGTTACCGGCGCGTCCGGACATCCGCAAGGTGTTCCGGAATAGCGCAAAACGCGCTGTGAAATCAGCACGGGATTTGCACGAACCAGCCGGGATGCCGTGCATCTGTCCCGGAGCGGGTCATGGGAAAGTTGTTGCGTTATGGGTTTGCGATTCTGATCACCTGTTGGGTGGTGGCGCCGGAACGCGTGGCTGCCCATTTCGACACACCGCGATTTCAAGCCGTAAAAGCGGAACTGGCTGCCGAACGGCCGGCCGCAAAGTTGTGGGAGGACGTCAAGACCTGGATCGGTGGCGCCCAGAAGTAACCGTCTTCCTTTCGTCTGACATTCGCGGAATTCGAGTGAAACCTCTTCACCAATTCCGTTCATCAACCTGAACGGTTGCATCTGCTTCTCGTCCGTAACAACGCGGCCGTTGTCGCAACTGGTTGCAATTGTAATGTTCACTTCCAAATTCCCGAGATGTGTTGTTTTTGGAGTGTGGTGGAGCGATTTGGCGTGCCGCCTCTTTGCGTATGGGCATCGCATGTTGGCAGCGTTCCTTACGCCGTTTTCAGGTGACATACAGACTGTTGATATGTGCAGGGGGTAAACCTCTTCCTGTAACAACGGAGTGCCCCATGCGTCTCGTAACCGGACTTCTCATTGGCGCGGCGATCACCGGCATAACGGGCCTCGCTCTCGCGGCTGGGCCCGCGATACACGAGATGACCGTCGCGACGCCGGATGGCGGAACTGCTCATATCCGCTACACCGGTGACGTGCCGCCCAAAGTGAATTTTGTCTCCGGCCCGCACAGCCCGTTCGCCATGACGGCTTTCGGACCGGGCTTCGGAACCGCATCGCCGTTCGCGGAAATCGCGCGCATCCAGGTCATGATGGACCGCCAAATGGCGACGATGATGCTGCAGGCCCGGCAGATGCGGGCAGCAGCGATGACCGATCCGCTCTATCACGCCACGCTCGACGGCCAGCCGGCCGGCAACAACGGCCTTAATTTTGCCTCGACCAAGTCGGGCAACACCTACTGCCTGCGTTCGGTGCAGATCACGGCGTCTGGCAATGGCGGCGCACCGAAAGTCGTCTCCCACACCGAGGGCAATTGCGGTGCCCCTCCTTCGCCGCAGCGTAAGACGTCCACTGCAACACCCCTAACTACCATTGGGCCGGTTCAGACCATTTCCTTCACCCCGCGGATGCCCCCCCGTTCGCACCAAGGAATCTGAATCGGTTTAGACCCAAGGCCCGCCCGCCCCGGCGGGCCTTGGGGTTTTTAGCTTTTGAAGTCGGGCTCAGGTTTCTCGCAAAACGCGTCGTTTCCTTTGCGATAAGACGCTGCGCGATTTCCAATTGTTCTGCAGGTGCAAAGCAGGCGCGGAAACTCAGACCCCGCGAAGGGCCCGAGCAGCGCAGTCAGTTGCGGAAATGAATTGGCTCCCCGGGACGGATTCGAACCGCCGACCAACCGGTTAACAGCCGGTTGCTCTACCGCTGAGCTACCGGGGAACACTTGCGGACGCGTTCTCTAGCGCATCCCGTGGCGCGTGCCTATATCAAACTCGGGTCCGCTTACCAAACCACTTCAATGACAGAAACCCGCGACAAACGCGCCAGCATCCAACTCGGCCGTTACGCCATCCCCGTCCCCGAGACCAGATGGAAGCGCTCGCTGCTGGGTTGGTGTCTGACCGCCGCAGGATTATTGCCCGTGGTCGGTTGGGGATTTCTGCCGCTCGGGCTGTTGCTGCTCTCGGTCGATAACCGAACGATTCGGCGTGGTCGCAGGTGGCTCGAAGTGCGCTGGGGCCGCTGGCGCCAGGCCCGCAAGGCATCACAAGGCGGTGAAGAGAGCGATGACCCGGGCCAAAAAGAAAGGGCCGGGATTGAACCCGGCCCCAAGGCGTTGGGTAATGGTGGGGTGTCTTCAAGGGAAGACAATGGGAAGATGACTGCATAAGGTTAACAAACCCTTAACGCCTTGCTTATTTAGGTTATTTTTCTGAATGCACGCATTGCGGGCGCGCCCCGGAGCGACTCAGTCGCCCCGGTTTGGAACAATTTGTTTGGAAAAAGAGAGTGGAGGCCACGTCCAGAATTGAACTGGAGTACACGGTTTTGCAGACCGTTGCGTAACCACTCCGCCACGTGGCCTCAGGAGCGCTTTCAGGGAAACTGGAACCCGGTTTTCCGGCCGAAAGTGCGACAATCAAAGAATCTAGAGCATTCCATCGTTTCTGTGAAACGGAGGAATGCTCTGGGGCAGGCGCTATATCAGATGCCTGCGCAGGACGCTATGCCGGGATGCCGCTGACACAACAGCGCGGGCGTTGCCGCACCGGCATCCGGTTCCTATATGGCTTTCCAGGCCAGGCCGCTCTGCCGGTCAGCCGAAGGTCTGCCGCCGGACGGTCGAATTGGGGTCCGTGGCGCTTACCTGATTCGAATCGGAGGGGATTACCATGGGACATTCGCGCCGCTTGGCCTGGGCTGTGGCCACCTTGTTGCTGTGCGGGACAGCCTACGCCGAACACCCGGCACCACAGGCGTTCTCGCTGCTGGAGGCGTTAGGCATCGCCTACACCACCAATCCACAACTTGCCGCAGCCCAAGCGGGCCTGCGCGCCACCGACGAGACCGTCGCGATCGCCAACGCCAATTGGCGCCCGACCATCTCGGCCACCGGCACCTATGCCTATGACGAGGCCAAGATCAGCGGCACCGGCGGCGTGAAGACGATCACCCATCCGCTGAGTGCGACCATCGGGTTCACCCAGGAGCTTTTCCGTGGCGGCCGTACCTATGCCGAAATCGGCAAGGCCAAGGCCAATGTTCGTGCCGCCCGCGCTGAACTGCAGGCTTCCGAGCAAACCGTGCTGCTGGCCGCAGCGACTGCCTACATGGATGTCGTGCGCGATACGGCCATCGTCAATCTGCGCCGCCATAATGTCGATGTCCTGCGCCGGCAGAAGGAGTCCACCGCGCTCGAGTTCAAGGCAGGCTCGCTGACGCGAACCGACGTCGCCCAGGCGGAAGCCCGGCTCGCTGGTGCGCAGGCGGCGCTGACAGCGGCAGAAGGCCAATTCGCGATCAGCCGCGCCAGTTTCGTGCAGGTGGTCGGTCGTCCGGCCGAGACTCTGGAAGAACGCCCGGCCAACCCGCCGGCCGTACCCAGCACCGAGGACGCCGCGCTGAACATTGCGACGCGCGGCAACCCGGCGTTGATCGAAGCGCAGGAATTCGAGAAGGCCGCCGACTACGCCGTCGATGAGGCAATCGGAACGATGCTACCGGAAGTCAATGTCCAAGCTGGCTACCAGTATTCGCAGCAGTCCTACGCCTCAGCACTCGGCGCGGGGCAGGTGACCCAGGGTATCGGTGCCCAGCTACAGGTCAATATTCCAATCTATCAGGGCGGGGCGGAGCAGGCGGCCGTCCGTCAGGCCAAGCAACTCCATGCCCAGGCCCAGCTCAACGCTGCGGTGGCCGACCGGCAGGTGCGCGCAGCCGTCGCATCGGCCTGGAACATTTATCAGGCGGCACTGGCCAATATTGACTCCAACGCAGCCACCGCTAGGTCGAACGAGATCGCCTTCACCGGCGTCAGCAAGGAACAGCGTGTCGGCGGACGCACCGTGCTCGACGTCTTGAATGCGCAGCAGGAGCTGCTCAATGCCCAAGTGGCGGTGGTCACCTCGCGTCGTGATGCGACCGTGGCGGCCTTCCAGGTGCTGGCGGCCTCCGGGTTGCTCACGGCCAAGAGTCTCGGGCTAAAGGTTACGATTTACGATCCGTTAGCACATTACGATGACAACGCGACCCGCTGGGTCGGTTTCGGAGATTGACATATTTTTGAAGTATCATGCTGAACGTTAACGCGTTCTTTGCCTTCCAAGATCAACTATTCTAGGGTCTAATACGTTAAAGTCTGGCGGTCGGGAGTTTCGCATGGTTTCGAGTCCTCAGCACGAACCCACAATGGAGGAAATCCTCGCCTCCATTCGCAAGATTATCTCCGAGGATTCAACAGAAGCGGCTCCCGTCGCAGAAGCCAAACCCGCTCCCGAACCGGAGCCGGTCTCAGCGCCGGAGCCCGAAGCCGACATCCTGGATCTGACCCAGGAAGTTACCGCAGAGCCCGTCGCGCCGCCGCCCGAACCGGCGGTCTACGAGCCGGCGGCCGAAGTCGCACCACCCGAGCAGGACGTCGTGTTCGAACCGATCGAAGAACATCATGAGCCCGCACCAGCCCCGACGCCTTCGCCCGAAGGCATCTTCTCGGATCACACCCGCCAGTCGATCGATGACGCCTTCGCCGCTCTCGACGAAGAGGAAGAGGTAGAGATGCCCGTCGCCGCTGCACCGAGTCCCGTTCAAGCCGTCGCCCCCTCGGGGTCATCGGTCGAAGCCGTGTTCGAGCACGCCGTCCGCGACGCCTTCGAGCCGGTGGTCAAGGACTGGCTGGGTGCCAATGCCCCGCAGGTGATCGAGAAGATGAAGCCGCTCATCCGCGAGTGGATGGACGAGCACTTCCCGGCCCTGCTCGAAGGTGCGGTACGCGAAGAGGTCGCCCGCGTCGCCAAAGCGCGTGGGTCGAAGCGCTGATTTTAGGCTAATCCGGGGATTAGCCCGGATAACCCCTTGACGAATTGGTGTCCGGGCTGGTTTCACCCAGCCCGGACATTTCTTTTTGTCCGGTTGTCCGGCTGAAATATGACTGCGCGGCGCTTTTTGCGCAAAACCGCTCACACTTTTGCGCGCGCCGCTTCAGAGGGGATCAAATGCTCGATAAGACCTTCAACCCACAAGAAGTGGAAAGCCGGATCTACCAGCAGTGGGTCCAGTCGGGGGCCTTTCATGTCGGCCGCCGGCCCGACGCCGATCCCTTCTGCATCGTCATTCCACCGCCGAACGTCACCGGGCGTCTGCACATTGGTCATGCCCTCAACAATACGTTGCAGGACGCGGTGACCCGCTTCCAGCGCATGCGCGGCAAGGACGTGCTGTGGCAGCCGGGCATGGATCACGCCGGCATCGCCACCCAACTCGTGGTCGAACGCCAGCTTGCCGCCAAGCAAATCAAACGTACCGATATGACGCGCGAAGAATTCGTCGCGAAGATTTGGGAATGGAAAGAGGAATCCGGCGGCGCCATTCTTGACCAGTTGCACCGCCTCGGCGCCTCGGCCGACTGGGACCGCGCTCGCTTTACCATGGACGAGGGACTGTCCCGCGCCGTGCTGAAGGTTTTCGTCACGCTCTATCGCCAGGGGCTGATCAAGAAAGACAAGCGCCTGGTCAACTGGGACCCGCGGCTGCAAACGGCGGTTTCCGATCTCGAAGTCGAAAGCATCGAGATGAAGGGGAACCTCTGGTATCTGAGGTACCCGGTGGAAGGCACTGATGAGTTTATCACGGTGGCGACCACGCGCCCCGAAACCATGCTGGGTGATACCGCCGTCGCGGTGCATCCCGACAATCCGAAATACCAGCATCTGATCGGTAAGCAGGTGAAGCTGCCGCTGTGTGGCCGCTTGATCCCGATTATCGCCGACGAACATGCCGATCCGGAAAAAGGCACCGGCGCGGTGAAGATCACTCCGGCGCATGATTTTGACGACTTCGAAGTCGGCCGCCGTCACAATCTGCCGATGATCAATATTCTCACCAAAGACGGCAAGCTCAACGACAACGTGCCGGAGAAATATCGCGGGCTCGATCGCTTCGTGGCGCGCAAACAGATCGTCGCCGATTTCGAAGAACTCGGCCTGTTCGACAAGATCGAACCGATCGTCCACGCTGTGCCGCACGATGAAAAGACCAAGACGGTGGTGCTAGAGCCGTACCTGACCGAGCAGTGGTATCTCAATGTGAAGCCGCTGGCGGAACGCGCCATCAAAGCGGTGGAAGACGGCCGCACCAAATTTGTGCCGGAGAACTGGACCGGCGTCTATTACAACTGGCTGAAAAACATCCAGCCCTGGTGCATCTCGCGTCAGCTTTGGTGGGGACACCAGATTCCGGTTTGGTACGACGACACCGGGAACATCTACGTCGCCGAAAGCGAAGCCGAGGCGGTTGAACAGGCCGGTGGCAAGACCCTAACGCGCGATACCGACGTGCTCGACACCTGGTTCTCCTCGGCGCTGTGGCCGTTCTCGACGCTGGGCTGGCCGGACGAGACGGCGGAGCTGAAGCGGTTCTATCCCACCAACGTCCTCATCACCGGCTTCGACATTATTTTCTTCTGGGTTGCCCGGATGATGATGATGGGGCTGCATTTCATGGACGATGTGCCGTTCCACACCGTCTACATCCACAATCGCGTCCTCGACGAGAAGGGCGTGAAAATGTCGAAGACCAAGGGCAACGTGATCGACCCATTAGAACTGATCGACCAGTTCGGCGCCGACGCGCTGCGCTTCACCGTGTGCCTGGCGGCGGGGCAAACCAAAGACATGCGCATCGGTCCGGCGCGCGTGGAAGTGAACCGCAACTTCGCCACCAAACTGTGGAACGCGGCCCGCTTCTGCGAGATGAACGGTTGCGACACCCGCGAGGATTTCGATCCCGCCAAAGTCACGCACACCGTGAATCGCTGGATAGTTGGCGAGACGGCGCAAGCGTGCTTGGATATCACTGGAGCCCTTGAAACGTTGCGTTTCAACGATGCGGCGTCTAGAGCCTATCACTTTGTTTGGGACATTTATTGCGACTGGTATCTTGAATTCATCAAGCCGCTGCTCAACGGCACCGACGAAGGCGCCAAGGCCGAAGCGCGTATGACCGCCGCTTGGGTGCGCGACACCGTGCTGAAGCTGTTGCATCCATTCATGCCCTATATCACCGAAGAACTGTGGGCGCGCACAGTCGAGCATCTGACGCCACGGAAGACGCTATTGATCGAGGCAGAATGGCCGAAAGGACTGGAGCTACTTCCTTGGGATAATGCAGGCGCGCTCCCGGAAATGCGGTGGGTGATTGACCTCGTGCAGGGCATCCGTTCGATCCGCTCGGAAATGAACGTGCCGCCGTCGGCGAAGATCGCTCTGGTGCTGAAAGATGCGAGCGCCGAGACCAAGGAACGGCTCGACACCCATCACAGCCTGATCGCTACTTTGGGACGGCTGTCGACGACCGCGGTTGCCTCCATTGTTCCGCCGGGATCGGCGCAATTTGTGATCGGCGAAGCAGTGGCGGCGCTGCCGCTCGGCAACGTCATCGACTTCGCCAAGGAGCGGGCGCGGCTCGAAAAGGAGCTGAACAAAGCGAACGACGAAATCGCTCGTTTCGAAGCCAAACTCGGCAACGAACAATTCGTCAGCCGCGCGCCGGAAGACGTTCTCGCCGAACAGCGGGAAAAACGAGCCGATGCGCAAGCACTGGCGGCACGGCTCAAGGAGGCCATCGCGCGCGTGACGATATGACGGACGTTTCAACCATCCGTACCGAGCGGCTGCTGCTGCGCCGGTTCGTGCCGGAGGATGTGGTCCCGCTGCACGCGATGTTCTGCGATGCCGAAGTGATGCGTTATGGTTCACGGCCGCCGCATACCGAGATAGCCGAGACCGAGGCGGTGGTGGCCAAGACGATTGCTGCCGGTGATGCGGGCGAAGCGGACTTCTTCGCTGTGCTGTGCGACGGCGAACTGGTCGGCAATGCCGGCATCTGGCAGAACGACGAAGTCGGGTTCTCGTTCGTACGCAAGGTCTGGGGCACCGGCATCGCACGCGAGGCCGTGGCGGCGATCATCGAACGGGCGCGGGCGCGCGGGATGCACAAGCTCACCGCCGATGTCGATCCGGGCAACCTCCGCTCGCTGGCTTTTCTCAAGCACTTCGGTTTTGCCGTCACCGGCGAGGCGAAGAATACCTGGCAGGTCGGCGGCGTCTGGGTGGACAGCGTCTATTTGGAGCTGAATCTGGCGCAGCCCGAGTAAGGGCTTTCGGGCTTAAGGACGCGACGAAACGGATGGGCTAGGACTGTAAGGCCCTCACTCTAAGCGTGTCGAAGGGGGAGGCCACTCTTGTAGTGGAGATAATATATCCTATGTAATAGGACGCCATTCCAGAAAGGATATTTATGCCGACCCTGTTTGAGCCGCTGAAGGCGGGCGCTTTGGAATTGCCCAATCGCATCGTCATGGCGCCGCTGACCCGTACCCGCGCCACGCCCGACGGCCGCGTGCCGGTTGATTTGATGGTCGAATACTATCGCCAGCGCGCGTCCGCCGGACTGATCCTCACCGAGGCCACCAGCGTTGATCCGATGGGCGTTGGTTATCCACGTACCCCAGGCATCTGGAGCGACGAACAGACCGAAGGCTGGAAGCCGGTGACCAAGGCTGTACACGACGCCGGTGGACGGATCGTGTTGCAGCTTTGGCATGTCGGGCGCATTTCCGATCCGGTCTATCTCGACGGCAAGACTCCGGTGGCGCCCAGCGCTATCCGGCCCAAAGGCCATGTCAGCTTGGTGCGGCCGATCAAGGAATATGTCACGCCGCGCGCGCTTGCGCTTGACGAAATTCCCGGTGTCATCGCCGCGTACAAGAAGGGCGCCCAGAATGCCAAGACGGCCGGTTTCGACGGCGTCGAAATCCATGGCGCCAACGGTTATCTGCTCGATCAGTTCCTGCAGGATTCGACCAACAAGCGCACCGACAGATACGGCGGTTCGATTGAAAACCGCGCCCGGCTGACGCTGGAAGTTGTCGATGCCGTCGCCGAGGTCTGGGGCGCGGATCGCGTTGGCCTGCATCTGGCGCCACGCGGCGACGGGCAGGACATGGGCGATTCCGATCCGCTGGCGACGTTCTCCTATGTGGCTCGCGAGACCGGCAAACGCGGTCTGGCGTTCCTGTTTGCCCGCGAGTTTCGCGGCGACGATTCCATCGGCCCGCGCCTCAAGGAAGCGTTCGGCGGCGCCACTATCGCCAACGAAGGCTTCAACCAAGCGAGTGCCGAGCAGGCGCTGAAAGACGGCGTCGCCGATGCGGTCGCGTTCGGCAAGGACTACATCGCCAATCCCGATCTGGTGGAGCGGTTCAAGGCCGGCGCGCCGCTCAACGCATGGGACGCTTCTACTTTCCACGCGCCCGACGCGCACGGCTACACGGACTACCCGGCGCTGTAGCGGATACGGGCGGTGCGACAGGAATCACGGCTACTCAAGTGTAGAAAATAACTGCTACACTTTGAGTGGCCGGTTTCCAGGACTTCCATCATGCCCAGATTCGACAAATCGACGCTTCCTTCTCGTCACGTCACCGAAGGCCCCGAGCGGGCGCCGCACCGTTCCTACTATTACGCCATGGGCCTCACCGAGGAAGAAATCCACCGTCCGTTCGTCGGCGTGGTCTCGGCCTGGAACGAAGCGGCGCCTTGCAATATCGCGCTGATGCGCCAAGCGCAGGCCGCCAAGAAAGGCGTCAAGGAAGCCGGTGGAACGCCGCGCGAATTCTGCACCATCACGGTCACCGACGGCATCGCCATGGGCCATGAGGGCATGCGCTCCTCGCTGGTCAGCCGCGAAGTTATCGCCGACAGCGTCGAACTCACGGTGCGCGGGCATTGTTACGACGCCATCGTCGGCATCGCGGGCTGCGACAAGTCTCTGCCGGGCATGATGATGAGCATGCTGCGTCTCAACGTGCCGAGTGTGTTCCTGTACGGCGGCACCATCATGCCGGGCCGCCACAAGGGCAAAGACGTGACCGTTGTGGATGTGTTCGAAGGCGTCGGCCAGCACTCGGCCGGTAAGATGGACGCGTGCGAACTTTCCGAACTCGAACGCCATGCTTGCCCGGGTGCGGGCGCTTGCGGTGGCCAGTTTACCGCCAACACCATGGCCTGCGTCTCTGAAGCGATCGGCTTGGCGCTGCCGTATTCGGCCGGTCCGCCCGCCGAACTGTTGGCGCGCGACGACTATGCGCTGCTGTCCGGCAAGGCGGTGATGAACCTGATCGAAAAGCGCATCCGTCCGCGCGACATCTGCACCAGGAAAGCGTTCGAGAACGCGGCGGCGCTGGTGGCGGCGACTGGCGGCTCGACCAATACCGCGCTGCATCTGCCGGCGATGGCCAACGAAGCGGGCATCGATTTCGATTTGTTCGACGTGGCGGAAATCTTCAAGCGCACGCCGTATCTGGCGTCGATGAAGCCGGGCGGCAAATACGTCGCCAAGGACTTGTGGGAAGCAGGCGGCGTGCCGATGCTGCTGAAGGTTCTCCTTGATGGCGGCTATATCGACGGTTCGTGCCTGACGGTGACCGGCAAGACGGTGGCCGGGAATTTGGCGGACGTGAAATTCAATCCTGACCAAAAGGTGATCGTCGATCTTGATCACGCTCTGGCGCCAACCGGCGGCGTTGTCGGTCTCAAGGGCAATCTCGCGCCCGAAGGCGCCATCGTGAAGATCGCCGGTCTCAAGCATATCAAGCACCAAGGCCCGGCGCGCGTGTTCGACGGGGAAGATGCTGCGTTCGAGGCGGTGCAGAAACGCGACTACAAGCCGGGCGATGTCCTCGTCATCCGCAACGAGGGTCCCAAGGGCGGCCCCGGCATGCGCGAAATGCTGTCCACAACGGCGGCGCTGTATGGCCAAGGCGTCGAGAATATCGCGCTGGTCACTGACGGACGTTTCTCCGGCGGCACGCGTGGGCTTTGCGTCGGCCATGTCGGTCCCGAAGCAGCCGATGGCGGGCCTATCGCGCTGTTGAAAGACGGCGACGTCATCACCATCGACGCCGAAACCGGACGGATCGACGTCAGCGTGTCGGAGGCCGAATTCGCCGAGCGCAAAAAGACTTGGAAGCCGAAGGCGCCGCTTTATGCCTCGGGAGCACTCTATCGGTATTCGAAAAATGTGGGACCGGCCCGGTTCGGCGCGGTGACGACGCCGGGCGCCAAGGCGGAAGTCACCTGCTACGCCGATATTTAGTCTAACCACCTTTTGGGTGCGGTAATTCTGAAATGTTGACATTATAATCGCCCTTCTGAAGCATGGAGTCGGGGGGCGATAGTCAATGTGTCATTCACAGTGGAAAGCAGCAGCTGCATTCTGGGCCGTTCTCGCCCTGGCGGGTGCGGCGCATGCCGCGGACATCGGATCGGTTCGCAATACCGCAGTCCAGTTGAAGTTCGATCTCAAGCCGCTGCAGTCTCAGGAAGCGGTGCTGAAGGTCTTCGTGGCGCACGCCGACAATTATGTCGACTGGTGCACCGACAGCAATCCTGGCGGCCGCTGCTTTAACGATCTCAGCCTCGGCAAGATCATCAACATCCACTTGTTCAGAACGCAGATCGATTTCGATCGCGGTGGATTGGACAAGAGTATTTCCCTGAAGGTCGCCGACATTGCCACTGTCGAGTTGTACGAGTTTCCCGGCTTGCTTGAGCCGTTTCCGTACAGCATCAGGATCGTTATGAAACCGGTCGACAATATCACCATGTCCTATTGGTTCAGGGTGCGGACGCCGGGTGTGGGAGCAGACCTGGCCAACGCCCTGCTATCGTTGCCGTCATTGGCTGCCGGTGATCTCGCGCCACCTGCCGGCGCGCCGGTGAAGCTGGGCGTCAGCGTACGTGACCTCATTCCGGACGAAGCGCGGCAGGCCGGTGTGGCTAGCGGCGTCTATATCGGTAGTGTCGATGCCGGTTCTCTCGCAGAACAGATCGATCTGAAGAAGGGTGACTTTCTGTTGGAAATCGACGGCGTGAAGATCGACGGCATTGAGGCTATGCAGCGGCAACTTGCGAAGGGGGCGATCAAAACCGTCGTGGTCTGGCGCGGCGGCAAGCTTCTGTCGCTCGGCGTTCTGAGCAAACTGTAGGCGGACTGCAATTAACCACTGCTTTTGCCGTCCGAGTTCCTGGCGGGCGTGGCTTTGCCGCATCGGCTGGTAATTCGATGAGTCTTCGGGCCTCGACTTGGGGGACCCGCCGGTTACAATCCACGCCAAAGCCTGGGGGCAGGGCGATGGGGCATCGGTGCGGGTGGGATCTGAATTGCGTGGTCGGCCGTTTCATGGCCGTCGCGACGACGATCTTCTGCGCTGGGCTGATCGTTCTGGCGACTTCATCGGTGGTGCAGGCGCACTATCAGGCGATTTCTTACGGCCCGCCGCCCGACGTGAAGGCCGCTATTCTTTCCGAGCCCGCACCGCCGCCCGGCACGCAGCTTTGGTTCTCCCCAGACTACAAACCGGGTGATCCGCACCTCATCAGTGTGGTGGCCGGTGGCGACGTGATGATGGGCTCGCGCGACATCGCGCTGAATCCGGCGATCGTTCCCGGCGTCGATGCTTCCACGCTGATCGGACCCGATCTGGCCGCCATCTTCCGCCGCGCCGACATGTCCTTCGTCAACTTGGAAGGGCCGCTCTACGACGGCAGCGAACCGAGCACAAAATCCGGTTGCGGGCGCTGCTATTCGTTCCACAGTCCGTCGTATTATGGCGACGTGCTGGCGTCGTTGCGGATCGCGGCAGTCAGTCTCGCCAACAACCACAGCGGCGATTACGGCACTGCCGGGCGCGCTTCCACCATCGCCGAACTCAAGAAACGCGGCATCGGCTTGTGCGGTCTCGATGAGGACGGCGCCCGCTTTGCAACGATTGCCTTGCGCGACGGGCGGCAGGCGGCGGCGATCGGGTTCGCACCCAATGACGGTACGCTCAATATCAACGACATCGATGATGCCGCCGCGCGCGTGCGCGAGTTGAAGAAAACACATGCGGTGGTGATCGTTTGGTTCCACGGCGGCGGCGAGGGCTGGGATCACGCCCACATCCCGCCAGGCCATGAAG
The DNA here is from genome assembly GCA_002307725.1 of Alphaproteobacteria bacterium UBA1301. GTDB lineage: Bacteria > Pseudomonadota > Alphaproteobacteria > Micropepsales > Micropepsaceae > Rhizomicrobium. Next base: position 814,026 of record DBUB01000010.1, read on the forward strand.
AATTTGCCGGCGAGGATCGCGGCGACGTGACCAGCTTTGCCCATGCGATGATCGAGGCGGGCGCCGACATCGTTCTCGGCAGCGGGCCGCATGTGCCGCGAGCGCTGGAAATCTATCGCGATCACTTGATCGCCTACAGCCTCGGAAATTTCTGGACTTATGACGGCGTGTCGACCACCGAAGTGCGCGGTCTGGGTCCGGTTGTGGAAGCCTGGCTCGCGCCCGACGGCAGAATCGCGGGGCTCACGCTTCACTCGACAAGTCAGAATGGAACCGGCGTGCCTCGCCTCGATCCAGCGGACGAAGCGGCGCGTTATGTCTATTACCTGACACGCAGCGACTTCCCGGATACGGGTGCGAGACTGGCGGGGGCAATAGGCGAGAAGGCAAAAGCTGAGGGCCTCGTCGCAACCCGTGCGCCGGGAAAGTGAGCCGGCGACCCTGTTAAGCATAAAGGTGTTGCCCCTTGCTCTCGCGAAGGGGGGTCCGTAAGCTCGCAGTAGAAAATCGGGGTGTGCGGGACTCATGAGGCTATCCACCGTTGGTGCCATTTTGGCAGGCGTGATGGCGTTCGGCGCGGCGCTGGCCAATGACGACCAGCTTGCTTGGTTCCAGAGTTCGAGCATCTTCCATTCGGGTCTGCGCGAGGCACACACGATCGCGCTCACCTTCGACGACGGTCCGGCCGGTCACACCAACGATGTGCTCACTGCCCTCAAGGCGCATAACGTGCGGGCGACATTCTTCATCGTCGGCAATGCGGCCAAGACTCATCACGCCACGCTGGCGCGCATCGCGGGCGAAGGCCATCTACTCGCCAATCACAGCACGACGCATCCGTTGCTGCGAAGCTCTTATGACGCCCAACCGGAACGCCTGATCAGCCAGCTCCGGATCACCCATGATGAGATCGCGCCCTTCATGAAGCCGGGCGACAAATTCTATTTCCGTGCCCCTTATGGCTATTGGCGTTCGGCGCATGCAAAAATTCTCAATGCCGATCCGGTGTTGCGCAACTACATTGGTCCGATCTATTGGGACATCGGTGGCCAAATCTCAATGCGCGACGGCTACATTATGAGCGCAGCCGACTGGGATTGCTGGCGCCACAAATGGACGGCGCAGACCTGCGCCAAAGGCTACTTGCGCGAAATCCGCCGCTCCGACGGCGGTGTGGTGCTGATCCACTCGCTGTATGCGAAATCGGCCGAGATGACCGACATCATCGTCGAGGCGATGCAGGAAGAAGGCTATCGGTTTGTGCGGCTCGATGAAGTGCCAGAATACCGGCAGTACGAGACCCCACAGACCGCCCCGGCCATTGCCGCTTTGCCATCGGATCAACGCACCCTGATGCTGGTCAGCAACGACCAAGTGAAGTAGGCCAAGGAAGAACCCGATATCGTCGGGTTTCGGTGGGCGAGTTGCCGTTCTGCGGCAGTGCGCATTGCGGGCTGGCCGGCGGTAAGCGCCGTAGATTTGGCGGGACGTGAACGATGATGACGGGCAATACGTTTACGCTATAGCCCTCTATGGCCCTCCTAAATAGAGCTGCAAACACCTGGCACACATTGGCATAAAGCCGCTCGCTAGCGCGCTAAGCTCCTTGACGAACGAGCGAGAGCAGCCGAACGAATTCATCCGTGTGTGAATCTGACTTCCACCTGTTTGCAAAGCGGCAGATCACATCGAGATTTCTCTCCATTGACCGTCGCTCTCGATCCGACCGAGAGATGCGAAAATGCTTGTAGTCCCCGGTTTAGCCCTGAATCTTTCTGCTCCTGGAAGCGTTGAAACTTAGGGTGCCAGTGGTGGGTGGGGTGTCTGCAAAGAGATGCGATGTTCCCTTGTATTGAAGGAAAAGCTGTCGCGCTACTCCTTTTCTCGTAGCATCCTGCTCGTTGAGAACATTGCCGATGTGCATAAGAATCCATGAACACAAATTGGCATCGCCTATCGCAGCGTGGAGGTCAGCGCTGGCTACGATTTTCACGCTCCGAATATACCGAACCGTGGCGTCGAAAACCTCTTGGGGAGTCTCGTTCTCCGTGTGCCAGATACCTCCAGAGACCATCAACAATCTGGCTTCTTCGTCCAAGTTGGAGAAAATGACGGCATCGTCATAAACGTCGCTAGATGCCCACACCTCGTGTGACAGGATGTTTCTGAGTTCGTACAGGTCCCGGAACAGAAGCCGCGCATAGCATCGTACTTGACGCAGTTGGATAAGGGGCTGAGTTGATTCAGAAAAGCGGTTCTTCATCGGCAAACGAAGGATCGCGATATGCAGAATTTCTTCTCAGCCGCCTTATCCGAGGCGGTATCAAGCCACATCCGGTTGTCGCCGACAAGGCAGGAAACGCTGGGTTGGCTGGTCTATCTGGTGATGCGGCAGGGCACGATCTGCCTGTGGCGACTGGCGGCACATGTGGCGACGGCGGCGCAGACGGCCTCGGTGCGGCGGCGGTTCTACCGGTTCTTTCAGTTTGTGCGGCTTGATGGCGCCGTGGCGGCGCGGATGAACGCCAGCGACTTCTCGCTGACAGGTGCCGACACGCTCCTGACGGAGGGCGCTGCAACGCATGCAACTGTGCCGCAACCATTTTTGTCACGGCTGACGCCTCTGACGGGGCCTTCCTTCTTTTGGAAAAGAAGGGGGTGAAGAGGGTGGTAGCGGGAGAGAAAGTAGACGCAGAGTGAAAGGGGCGTCAGACCTGTCAGCCATGTCGGGGCCGTCAGTTGCGCTTGCGGCTACGATTTTTTACGTGATGCGCGTGCGCCGATTGCACGTGGTCGACTGCTGCCGGGCACGACGGGAATGATATAAGGGGGCAGGCTGCAAATGGGATGTCTTGGATACTATATGGAACCAACATTTCTCCCAAAAGGACGTAATTTTGGCCAGAGTGCTCTAGCAACACGTTGAAATCGGCAGCATGTATAAGCTGGTGGTCGGCCAGTGATCGGATTGAATGTTATGGGGACCGGGTTAGCAGTCCTGGTATCGACGGGTTTCACGGGGCTCGTGGTCGTCGTCCTTTGGCTTTTGAAGGATCGCCGTCGATTGCACCACCGCCTTGCCGACGCTGAAGCGCGCCGCCTGCGAACACAACTCAATCCACACTTTCTCTACAACACTCTGAATGCCATCTCCGAGCTTGGCTACAACGATCCCAAAACGGCCGATGATGTCATAACCCAGCTTAGCCAGTTGTTGCGCAAGTCCCTGGACGACAGTGAACAGACGGAAATAGCCTTGCGCGCCGAGGTCGCCTTCCTGGAGCGCTACCTCAACATCCAAAAGATACTACTGCGAGAGCGGCTTGACGTGGCATTGGAGGTCGCTGCGGACACCCTCAATGCGCGGGTTCCCGGAATGATCATTCAACCGCTGGCGGAAAACGCCCTGACACACGGTGTTGGCGGTGACGGTGTTGCTCGGCTCAGCATCAAAGCCTCCCGTCAGGACGGTGATCTCATCATCGATGTCGAGGATTGGGGCCCAGGATTGAGACAGGATCCGGCGGGGCGGGGCATCGGGCTTAGCAATATCCGCGCGCGCCTGCTCCACCTCTATGAAGATACGGCCCGCCTGGAGTTGCTGGAACGGTCCGGCGGCGGTTTAATGGCCCGACTCGTGATCCCCTTCCATGAAAGCTACGCCTACCGTGAAGCTCCGCGCTCTGATCGTTGATGACATGCCGCTGTCGCGTTCGCGCGTCCGGCGGTATTTGAACGACGAGACTGATGTCGAGGTGGTGGGCGAGTGCGGCAGCGCTGAAGAGGCGCTGGTCGAGGTCGAACGGCAGCGCCCTGATGTGTTGTTTCTGGACGTCCAGATGCCGGGGCTGAACGGCGTTGAACTGGTCGGACGGCTCGCGCCGGAGCGTCGCCCGGCTATCATCTTTATTACCGCCTTCGACGAATTCGCCGTTCAGGCCTTTGCGGCCGAAGCGGTGGACTATTTGCTGAAACCGTTCGACCATGACCGGTTGTCTCAGGCCCTGGCAAAGGTTCGTGTGTATTTAAGCCGCCGCCAAACCACGGAGGTGCCCTATCTGGATCGGATCGCCGTCAAATCTGTCGGACGGATAGATTATGTGAATGCTGGGCTGATCGAGTGGATCGAAACCGCGGGCAATTATCTGTCTTTGCATTGCGGCAAGGAGGCTCACTTGGTTCGCGAAACCATGAGCCAGATCGAAACCCAGCTCGATCCACGGGTGTTTCTGCGCATCCACCGCTCGACCATCGTCCGCATCGATACCGTCCAGTCCGTTGAGCCTTTGTTCAACGGCGACCGAGCCGTGACACTGCGGGACGGCACCAAGCTGACCCTGAGTCGGTCTTATCGCGAGCGCGCCAAAACGGTGCTCGGCGAGCTGTAAGGCTTTTGCGCCATCCCTGAAAGCCCACGGCTCGTCCCAAGGCGGGCACGGCTCGTCACTTTTCCCGCGCCGCCTCAAGCAAACCCCGGGAAAACTGCCCCTCGACACCTTCGAGAAGGCAGATTCGTGGATCGGGCGACTGACGAGAAACGTGACAGCTTGGCGGCGCTGCGACGAGACCCGGAGGCCCTCCCAGGACCATCCGGTGCGCCTTGGCGGTGGCTGCTCATAGTCGTGGCCGCCGTCCTTTTTGTGGCGCTCGCCGGTGGGGTGTGGTGGCTCCTGCAACCGCGGCCAGTGCTGGTAAAGGCGGTCGATGTCATAACTGAGGGCGGCTCGGCGGGCTCGGTTCTCACGGCCTCCGGCTATGTGGTTGCCCAGCAGCAGGCCGCCATCGCTGCCCAGACCACCGGCATGATCGTCGAAGTCTCTGTGCGCGAGGGAGAGAAGGTCGAAAAGGATCAGCTTATAGCCAGGCTAGATGATCGGGCGGCGAAGTCCGCAGCCGACGCTGCGGCCGGGCAGCTCCAAGCCGGAGAGGCGGCGGTTGTCCAATACAAGGCGCTGGCCGAGCGAGCGACAAAGGATCTCAAGCGCAAGCAGGCTTTGGCCGCAGAAGGAGCAGTCAGTCAGGCCGCCCTTGAACAAGCCCTTGCCGATGCCAAGCAGGCCGAGGCCCAGGTGACTTATTACGCGGGCCTCGCCGTGCAGTATCGCAACAACCTGGAATATTACCGCACACAGCTGGCCTACATGGAAATCCGGGCGCCTTTTGCTGGCGTGGTGACCGAGCGCTACGCCCATCCCGGCGAAATGATCTCGCCTGCGGCGGTGGGCGGGTTCACCCAGACCGGCATCTGCACTATCGTTGATATGGCCTCATTGGAGGTCGATGTGGATGTGAACGAGGCGTTTATCGCCCGTCTTTCCGCCGGTCAGGCCGCCGTGGTGACTTTGGATGCCTATCCCGGCCTCAAGCTGCCGGCCCATATCATCACTATTGTACCGACGGCCAACCAGCAGAAGGCCACCGTCAAGGTCCGCGTTGGGCTCGACCATCTCGATCCGCGTGTGCTGCCGCAAATGAGCGCGCAGGTCGCTTTCGAGGCTGGCAAAACCGCCGATATTTCGCTCGCCTCCCTTCTGGTGCCGCGCGAGGCCGTGCAGGGGGCGGGGGACCACGCTTATGTCTGGCGCCTCGAAGGCGGCTTGGCGAAACGCATCGCGGTCAAAGCGGTGCCCGTTCCGGGCGGCCGGATGCGGATTTTGTCCGGTCTGTCAGAGGGTGACCGGGTCATCCTGTCGTCAGATAGTCCGCTCGCCAGCGGCACAAAAGTGCAAGAATCATGAAACAGCAACAGAAGGCCGATGCCATGGCTGCAGCAGCGCTCATCGAACTCAGGAAGGTCACCAAATACTACCGCCGCAAGTCCGAGCGGGTGGATGTGCTGGAAGGCCTCGACCTTTCCGTCCCGAATGGGGATTTCCTGGCCTTGATGGCACCATCGGGCAAGGGCAAGAGCACCTTGCTGAATCTCATCGGCGGCATCGACCGGGCGAATGCGGGCGACGTGATCGTCGCCGGACAATCGCTGACCAAGATGGGCGAGGGCGCGCTGGCCGACTGGCGCTCGCGCCATATCGGTTTCGTTTTCCAACTCTATCACCTGATGCCCGCGCTGACGGCGCGTCAGAACGTCGAACTGCCGCTGCTTCTGATGAGCCTCTCCGCTGCTGAGCGCAAGAAGCGGGCGCTCGCCGCGCTTGCTGTCACGGACATGGCTGATCGCGCCGGGTTCAAGCCGGCGGAATTATCGGGCGGCCAGCAACAGCGGGTCTCCATTGCGCGGGCCATCGTCACCGATCCGCCGATTCTTCTTTGCGACGAACCGACCGGCGATCTCGACCGCAAGACGGGTGACGAAGTGCTGCGGCTTCTGCAAATTCTCAATGCCGAGCATGGCAAAACCATCCTGATGGTGACGCACGATCCGCGTGCCGCCGCACGGGCCAAGCGCACACTCTTTCTCAACAACCGGGTGCTGTCGGAAGAACCGGAGGCCTGACGTGAACGATACTTCTCTCATCTTCGGCGCCTTCCGCCGTCACATGATGCGCACGCTCTTCACCGTGCTGTCGATCACCATCGCCTTCGCCGTCTATCTTGTGCTCGCTAGCTTTTATAACGGCATCAATGGCGTCACCTATTACGCCAATGCTCAGCGCATGATGGTCTGGGGCGAAACCGCGCGGCTGCCGCTCGCTTATCTGCCGAAGGTCGCCGGTATCCCAGGCGTGACGGCCGTGAACTATTTCACAGCCTTCGCCGCTGAGTACGCCAATGCCAAGAAGTGGGTTTATGTCATGGGCGTCGAGCCCAACGCCTATTTCAAGGTCTTCCCGGAATACAAATTGGGCGATGCCGAAAAGCAGACTTTCCTCGCCGACCGCCAAGGCGCCGTCACCGGAGCCGTGCTTGCGAAGAAAATGGGATGGAAGGTTGGCGACACGATTCGCCTGCAGTCCGGCCCAGTTCAGAAAAGCGGTAGCACGGTTTGGGTTTTCCATTTGGTTGGCATCCTTGGCGCCCCGAATCTGCCGGAAGGCTACCAGGAAGGCTTCATTGCCCATTATGCGTATATCAATGAGGGCCTCGCCGATGTTGCACACAAGGATACGGCCAACAATTTTCAGGTGATGGTGGATGATCCGCGCCGGGTCAACGACGTCGCCCATCGTATCGAAGCGCTCTTCGCCCACGCCAGTCCGCCGACGCTTGCGGCCCCCGATCAATTGCTGGTGGGCAGCGTCCTCAAGTCCTTCGGCGACATCAGCGCGCTTCTGGTGGCGATCTGTGCCGCGGTCTTCTTCTCCATGCTGCTGGTCACCGGCAATACCATGGCGAGTTCTGTTCGCGACCGTTTGCACGAATTTGCGCTTCTCAGGGCACTCGGGTTTACCCGCTTGCGTGTCGCCGCGCTGGTGTTGCGGGAGGCCGCAGTCTTGATCGGAACGGGGGCTGTGCTTGGCGTCGCGCTGGGCTGGCAGATCTATGGCGCCATGAAAGACATGGTGACACAGAACTTGCCCGCGTTTGTCGTCACTTGGCAGGCGCTTGCCTTCGCGGCGCTGCTGGCGCTCGCCTTTGCGTTAATCACGGGATTGTTGCCCGCAAGGCGGGTCACAAAATTGGCTGTGGCCGACACGTTGCGGAGGAGCTAAGCGATGCTTTCCCAAACCAAAGCCCTTTGCGCCTGGAATTTTCGCAGCCTTCGCCAGCGCCCCGGCGGCGCTCTGGTAGTCGTAACCGCCTTCTTTGCCGTGGTGCTGGTCTTCACCTCCGTTCTCGCCGCGCGCGACGGCTTGGCCGCGAGTGGGGTGCGTCCGGACGCCGAATCCATCGCGGTCGTATCCACTGGCGGACAGTTTGGCCCCGATCTCATGAGTACAGTCGGCCAGATGCCGGGTGTTGCGCGCGCTGGCAAGACGCCTTCCATCGTCGGCACGATCCAAGGCACTATGCTGCTGCGCGACCGCAAGCCCGACACCATAGACATTGCCGCGATCATCGGTATTTCCCGCAGCGACATCGCTGTGCTGCCGAATGCCCACATCACGCAAGGACGGTTGTTCCGCCCCGGGCTCGATGAAGTGGTGATTGGCGAGGGCTCTTTGCGGCTTTATCCCGAATACACGATCGGCCATTCGATTGTCTGGCAGCATCGGCGCTGGCAGATCGTCGGCGTGTTCACCACCGGCAGCGATATTCAAGACTCCCTGTTCTGGGCCGATCTGCGTCAGGTTCAGAGCGCGATGAATGTCGGAGACAAATATGATGCTGTCTTCGTGCGGCTCGCTTCGCACAGCGCTCTTGCGCCCTTCAAAGCGGCGACCGAAAAACAACCCCGGATCGGTGCCAAGGTGCAGCGTCTTTCCGAACGCGATAGCGACACAGGCAAGGAACTCCGCATGGTGCTGACGCTGGTGGATGGCGTCATCACATTGCTGATGGCCGTCGGCGCGGTGTTTGCGGCGCTCAATGTGATGTACGCCACCGTCGACAGGCGCAGCGGTGAGCTGGGCGTATTGCGCGCCTTGGGTTTCTCGCGGCTTCCCATTCTTGCTGCCATTCTGTCGGAGTCGCTCGTCCTCGCGGGAATTGGTGGCGCGGTCGGCGTTATGGCGGCAGCGCTGTTGCTCAACGGCTTTGAGACCTCGACGATTGCTTCGCGCTGGGCGGTCGCTTTCCGCTTCGCCGTCACTCCCTCCGCTGTCATCACGGCCTTGGCGCTTACCCTCGGTATGGGTTTGATCGGCGGCTTGTTTCCGGCCATCCGAGCGGCGCGTCGGCCCATCGCGGCGGCATTGCGGGAGGAGTAGGTTGCAGTGCCGCTCACGCCTTTGCACGTTCGTGAGTGGCGCGCGCTTGATATCACGCGACGCGGATCAACGGTGTCAGCGCCATTCTCGAGAAGCAAAGACCTTTTGAAGTGGGGCCTTATGTGGGACCCAAAATGCAAAGGCAGAAAATATTCAGCTATAGCAAATGGATAGACATGAAACTGGCGGATGGGGAGGGATTCGAACCCCCGGACCCGGTGAAGGGTCGTCGGTTTTCAAGACCGATGCATTAAACCGCTCTGCCACCCATCCGTCGCCATCCAGATAACCGGGCCGGCGATGCCGTGCAAGGCGACCACAATAGCCTGAAATCGCAAGGAAAGCTGAAACGTCCCTACAATCGGTCTTCCGTATCGTGGCGCCATCCTTTACCTATTGGTCCACGGGAGCAGAATCCACTCTGCGAGTCGGATTTTGCGCTTGTTTGTTGTTTTGTCGCGCAACCTTGCGGAAACCCGCTGCACACTTTTCCGGGTTGCGCTTCAGAGGGACTGATTCCGCAAAGATGCGTGGATTATCGGGAAAAGCCTGTGCCGGATTGTTGCTTGCCGCTCTCGTGGCAGGCTGTGCGACACCGACGCCCGAAGCACCCAAGGTCACCGTGCCGCCGAACTCGGGGGTGTACCGGGTCGGACAGCCCTATCAGATCGGCGGTACCTGGTATTACCCGCGCGAGCAGCCCGATTACGACGAAACCGGCATCGCCTCGTGGTATGGGCCCGGCTTCTACGGCAACCCCACCGCCGACGGTGAGCTGTTCACCTCCAAGGACCTGACCGCGGCGCATAAGACGTTGCCGCTGCCGGTCAATGTCCGCGTCACCAATCTCGATAACGGCCAATCGCTGATCGTGCGGGTCAACGATCGCGGACCGTTCGCCCAAGGGCGCATCATCGATCTGTCGGAGCGGGCCGCGCGTTTGCTCGGCTTCTACGAAAAAGGAACCGCGCGGGTGCGGGTGCAATACGTCGCGCGCGCCGATCTGCCGACCGGCCAGCCGCAGCCCTTCGGGGCCGGTACGCCCGTAGAGGTCCAGAATGCGGTGCCGAAGGTCACCACCGGCAAGGTCGAGACCGAAACGCTGCCCGCGGTTCCCGGCACGCGCGAAGCTGCGCAAAAGCCGCTGCACCAATTGCCCAAACCGACGCAAACCGCCACGATCGGTAGCGCCGATGCGGGCGCTCTGCCGTCCGGGCAGGTGGTGCACGTGCCGGTGCCGACAGTAACGCATCTGTTTGTCCAGCTTGGCGCGTTCTCGAATTACACCAATGCGGCGCGGCTGGCGGCGCGCCTGGGGCCGGATGTGAAAATTTCTGCCATTCAACGGGGTGGGCAAACGCTCTATAGAGTGCGTTCGGGTCCGTTCGCCGCGACCGAAGATGCCGACGCCGCGCTGTCGAGACTTTTGAGTCTTGGTGGTGCCGACGCGCACATCATCGTCGAGCCATAGGCCGTTTTCGTTTCGCCAGTTTGTTTTGTCGCGTTTTCGGGCGGAAAACCGGTTTCCACTTTTCCTGAAAACGCTCCGGGAGGTTTCTTTATGCCGCGTTTGCGCATCTTGTTCGCCATGCTTGCTGTTCTTGGTCTTGTTGCTGCGCCGGCCAGTGCCGTGATGGGCACCAGCGCCGAGCATGCCCTATTGATGGACGGCGAAACCGGGCAAGTGCTGTGGGCTAAGGATGGCTTTGCGCCGATGGCGCCGGCTTCGATGTCGAAACTGATGACACTGGACGTTCTGTTCCAGCGGCTGAAAGACGGCCGGGTGAAGTTGACCGACAAATTCCCGGTCTCCGAAAAAGCCTGGCGCACCGGCGGCTCCAAGGGGTTTGTGCGGGTCGGCGATCAGCTCACCGTCGAAGACCTCATCAACCGCATCATCGTGGTGTCGGGCAACGACGCCTGCGTCGTGGTTGCCGAAGCGCTCGGCGGCTCGGAGGAGGGCTTCGTCGATCTGATGAACCGGCGGGCCAAGGAAATCGGCCTGGGCGGCTCGCATTTCGTCAATCCGGACGGATTGCCCGAACCGGCGGGCCAGACCATGACGGCTTACGACCTCGCCAAACTGGCGCGGCACCTGATCACCACCTATCCGCAATATTATCATTTCTTCAGCGTCCGCAGTTACACAACCGTCGATCAGGGCAAGTCGATCACCCAGCCCAACCGCAACATGGTGCTCAACAAATTCCCCGGCGCCGACGGATTGAAAACAGGCCATACCGATCTGGCCGGTTACGGCGTCACCGCCTCGGCGGTGCAGGGCGGCCATCGCCTGATCCTGGTGCTCAACGGCCTGCGCTATCCCGATCTCGACAAGGCGCCGCCGGCCAAGCAGGACTGGTTCGCCGAAATGCGCCGCGGTGACGAAGCCGCCCGTGTCCTCGGCATGGCGTTCCGCGAGTTCCGTTCCTATCAGTTGTTCAAGGCCAACGAGATCGCCGGCACCGTGCCGGTGTGGGGCGGCGCCACGAAGACTGTGCCGGTGACGACCGGCAAACCGCTCGCCGTGACGCTGCAGGTCGACAGCCGTGCCAAGATGGTGGTGACAATCAAATCGCTGTCGCCCGCGACGGCGCCAATCAAGGCTGGTCAGAAAGTTGGCACGCTGACGGTTGCGGCGCCGGACTTTCCGACCCTGACCGTGCCGCTCTATGCTACGCAAGACGTCAGCCGCGAGAACATTTTCGCGCGCATGGCCAGCGGCATCAAAGCGCTGTTCGGGGGCAAGAAGTAATGGCCAAAATTGGCCGTTTCATCACCTTCGAAGGCGGCGAGGGCACCGGCAAGTCGACGCAAGCCAAACGCTTGGCGGCGGCGCTGGAGGCGCGCAAAATCTCATGCCTCGTTACGCGCGAGCCGGGCGGTTCGCCGGGCGCCGAAGAAATCCGCTCGCTGGTGCTGAAAGGCGATCCGGCACGGTGGAATCCGCTCACCGAAGCGCTGCTGTTCTATGCCGCCCGCGCCGACCATACCGAACGCAAGATCAAACCCGCGTTGGCCGACGGCAAATGGGTGATCTGCGACCGCTATTCGGATTCCTCCTATGCCTATCAGGGCGGCGGCCGCGGACTGGCGCGCGAAACGGTGCGGCGCATCGAGGCGATCGCCATCAACGACTTCAAGCCGGAGCTGACACTGATCCTCGATCTGCCGGTTGAAATCGGCCTCAAGCGGTCGATCGCGCGCCAGGGCAACATCGAAACCCGGTTCGAGGAAATGGACGTCGCCTTCCATGAGCGCATGCGCAAGACCTTCCTCGATATCGCGCGGCGCCATCCCGACCGCTGCGTGGTGATTGATGCCGGCCAGGACATCGACGCCGTGGCCGACGCGGTTTGGCACACTGTCAAGACGCGGTTCCGGTTAAAGTAAGCCATGGCCAAGAAGACCCGCGTCACCGAAACCGCCGAACTCGACCGTGTGGAAGGCGCGCCGCATCCGCGCGAAACGTCCCGCCTGGTCGGGCAAGCCGCGGCTCTCGACATCGTTTCACGGGCGCTGCGCGGCCACCGGCCACCGCAAGCCTGGCTGATCTGCGGCCCGCCCGGCGTCGGCAAGGCAACATTGGCCTACCGCATCGCCCGCTATCTCCTCGCGTTTGGCGCCAGCGATCAAGGACCGGAAAATTTGTCGGTTCCAGCGAACGATCCGGCGGCCGTGCAGATGACGGCGGGATCGCATCCGGGCCTGTTGGTGCTGAAACGCGGCGTCAACAACGAAGGCAAGCTGATGACGGTGCTTGGCCTCAGCGAAATGAGCCGGCTCAATTCATTTTTCGGCATGACCTCCGGCGCTGGCGGCTGGCGCGTCGTGATCGTCGATACCGCCGACGACATGAACGACAACGCCGCCAATGCGCTGCTGAAACTGCTCGAAGAACCGCCGTCGCGGGCGATGTTGCTGCTTTTATCCGACACGCCGGGCAGACTTCTCCCGACCATCCGCTCGCGTTGCCAACGGTTAACCTTGCGGCCGCTTGCCGATGCCGACATGGCGGCGGAACTGACCACGCTGTTGCCGGCCTCCTCCAACGATCAACGCGCGGCATTGGTCAAACTCGCCGGCGGATCGCTCGGCGCGGCGCTTCGGCTTGCCAGCGGCGAGGGGATCACCCTGGCTCAGGAAGCATCAAAGCTGATCGACCGCGCCAGTGCGCCTGATATCGTCGCCCTCAGCCAATTGGCCGACCGGCTGGCACGCATCACCGATGGGCTCGACATGCTCGGCGATTTCCTGGTTCAGGCACTGACCGACCGCATCCGCGCCCGGGCGCTGGCCGGACAACCCGGCATGAACAAATGGGTCGACGCGCTGGAACGGCTGCGCCGCTCGTTTGCCCGCACCGATGCGCTGCATCTCGACCCCAAGCAAACACTGCTTGCCGCAGCGCGAGACTTGAACGCCACGGCGCGGCATGCTGGAACGGTCTGATGCTCGTCGACAGTCATTGCCACCTCGAATACGACAGCTTTGCCGCCGAAGGCGACGCCCCGATTGAGCGGATGCACGCGGCCGGCGTCGGTGCTTGTGTCACCATCGGCACCAAGCTTGCCACCTTTCCCAAAACACTGGCGGTGGCGGAACACTTCCCCAACGTCTGGTGTTCGGTCGGGGTGCATCCCGATGCGGCCGAACTCGAGCCGCTGACCGACGCCACCGCCTTGGTCGAACACACCAAGCACCCCAAAGTGATCGGCATCGGCGAAACCGGGCTCGACTATCATTACCCAACGCCGTCGCAGGCGGCACAGGCGATGAACTTTCTGGTTCATATTGATGCGGCGCAGGAAACCCGGCTGCCGCTGGTCATTCACACCCGCGACGCCGAAGACGACACCATCGCCATGCTGGAAGAGAAGATGAAGCGGGCGCCATTTACCGGCGTGCTGCATTGCTTTTCCGGCAGCGCCAAACTGGCGGAGGCGGGGCTTCGCCTGGGCCTTTATGTTTCGGCCTCGGGCATCATCACCTTCAAGAATGCGGACGCCTTGCGCGACATCTTCCGCGAGGTGCCGATGGACCGGCTGCTGGTCGAAACGGATTCGCCGTATCTGGCGCCGATCCCGCACCGGGGCAAACGCAACGAGCCGTCTTTTGTGATCCATACGGCCGCGGCACTGGCGACTCTGAAAGGCGTTTTGCCCGACGCGATTGCGGCGCAGACGACCGAAAACTTCTTCCGCCTGTTCACCAAGGCGGTGCTGGCATGAGTGACATTGTACTCACGGTTCTAGGTTGCGGCTCCTCGGCCGGGGTGCCGCGTCTGGGCGGACCAGACCTTGCCGGCGACTGGGGCAAGTGCGATCCGACCAATCCGAAAAACTACCGTACCCGCTGTTCAGTGCTGGTCGAACGGCGGAGCGAAAGCGGTGTCACCCGCGTATTGGTCGATACTGCGCCGGACCTTCGCACCCAGCTGCTCGCGGCACGGGTGGCGCAAGTGGACGCGGTCTTGATCACCCACGACCACGCCGACCAGATTCACGGCTTCGACGATCTGCGCCAGATCGCGCATTACACCAAGAAGCGCGTCGAGGTTTGGGCCGATGCGGACACCGCCAAGACCCTGATGAGCCGCTTCGGCTATTGCTTCACACAGCCCAAAGGCAGCGGTTATCCGCCGATCTGTAATCTCAACATCATTGCCGAACCGTTCGCACCGTTTGTGCTGGCCGGGGCAGGGGGCCCTCTTCCGGTTCAGGCGTTCGGGCAGCAACACGGTTCCATTCGATCGCTCGGCTTTCGCTTCGGCCTGGTGGCCTATTCGCCCGACGTCAACAAGCTCGACGAAAATGCGTTTGCGGCACTGGCGGGCACCGAAGTCTGGCTTGTCGACGCGCTGCGCCACAAACCGCACCCGAGCCACGCCCATGTCGCACTGGCACTGGAATGGATCGCGCGGGTGAAACCGCTTCAGGCGGTGCTGACCAATTTGCACCAGGATCTTGATTATGAAGTCCTGAAAAACAGCCTTCCTGCGGGGGTGGAACCGGCTTATGACGGCTTAACGGTACGCGCGGAGAATTGACCCTGCTGGACATGACCGAACCCCGAGTCAAAGCGGCCCGTATCTGGTTCGCAGTCATGCTGGTGACGGCTGCTGCGGTGGCGTTCGCGTTCAAGCATGTCGATCTCGTCGTGTTGGCGAAGGTGTTGCCATATTCCAACCGCTTTGAAGGGCTGGGCAAAGGGCTGGCCAGCGCTGTTCTGCTGGCGTTCGAAGCCCTGATGTTCCTGGGACTGGCAATCGTCCGCTTTGTCCGGGGCAAGCTTTCGCCGCTCGGCCGGGCGACCGCGGTCGCCTGTGTCAGTTCGATTTGCGTCTACGCGATCAATGCCAACGTTCTGAAGATCCTGTTCGGCGTCCCGGCGCCTTGGCAAGTTCTGTATGGCTCGCCGCATACCGCCCACTTCCTCCAGGGCACGGTCGAGAGCTGCTTTCCATCCGGTCATATGGCGCTGGCGGGGGCTTTCGCCGGCGCGCTGATGCGCCATTACCCGAAGAGTATCTTGCCGCTCGCGGGGTTACTGGCCGTGGCGGGCGGTCTGTTGATCGCCGGTAGCTGGCACTTTGTCAGCGATGTTCTGGCCGGGACCTTCGTCGGCGTGACAGCGGGCCTGTTGGCCGCCGAAGTTTGGATCGCGCACGAGCGGTCTCAGGCGTCCTGATTCAAATATTGGGATATAGTGGAAATGGGGAAACCTCCTGCATTGTTCAAGGGAGTTTTCCTTAGCTGCACAGTTTGTCGCAGTCGTGTGAAATTATAGCGCAAAATCAGTAGGATAGGGCGCAACACCCTGCCCGGTCCTCGACCTTTCGGCTAAGAACGGATCGCAAATCAGCGGGCAGGGCGACGAAATGACCGTTTTTACCGGCCCTGGTGGCGGAAGTTGCGGCCCTTGTTGGCGATCTGGCCGCCGAGATGTTTGCCGCCGCCTTTGCCGGGGAATTGCGCAGCGATATTTGGCGGTACGCCGCCGATCGGGGCCTTCAGGGGCCGCTTGGTTTCGTCGTGCAGATGCTCGGCAACGGGTAGCTCGGGCTCGACCGGGGTTTCGCCAGTGGTGGGCTTCTTGGGCATTGGGGACTCCTGCGTTCAAGCTGATAATCATTATACGACGTGTATGACCGCAAGCTTAGGGTAAATTCGTGTCGCATAGCTGGTATGTTGGATTTCTCATAATATATCTTATACGAACCGCAGCTACGACTGGGCACAGGAAAATCGTTGCGTATTTCCCGACGAGCCTTGCCCCACGCCGGGCTTCGCCGCTTTATCCCGGTCATGACCATTCCGACCAAAGACCTGCCCGGCCTGCTGGCGCTGATGGCGCGGCTGCGCGATTCCGAAACCGGCTGCCCCTGGGATCGCGAGCAGACCTTCGCCACCATCGCACCATTCACCATCGAAGAAGCCTATGAGGTCGCCGCGGCGATCGAAGACGGCGACTTTCCGCACCTGAAGGAAGAACTCGGCGACCTGCTGTTCCAGGTCGTTTTCCACGCCCGGATGGCTGAGGAACGCGGGCTTTTCGGCTTTCAGGACGTGGTGGCAACATTGGTCGCCAAAATGGTAGCGCGGCACCCGCACATCTTCGCCGAGGTCGAGCGACCCGAGAATGCCGCCGCCCAGACCGAAGCCTGGGAAGCGCTGAAGGCGCGCGAACGGGCCGCCAAGCACGCCTCCATTCTCGACGACGTGCCCCGCGCCCTGCCCGCGCTAATGCGTGCCGAGAAACTTCAAAAGCGCGCTTCAAAGGTCGGATTCGATTGGGATAGTGCCCCCAGGGTGGTGGAGAAGCTGACCGAGGAAGCGACCGAGATTTGTGACGCCCAAGCCGAGGGCGCCGGGCCGGAAAAACTGGAAGAAGAAGTCGGGGACCTGCTGTTTGTGGTCGCCAACCTCGCCCGCCATTTGAAGGTCGATCCGGAAAAAGCCCTGCGCTCGGCCAATGCCAAATTCGTCAGGCGATTCGGGCACATCGAAGCCAGTCTTAAAGCGGCAGGAAGGTCTTGCGCCGAGGCGAGCCTGGAGGAGATGGAAGTGCTGTGGGTCGAGGCGAAGGGGATGGAAAAGGGCGAATAGCGAATAGGGCGTAGCGAATAGGGATTTTTTGTCCTCTACTCGCTATTCGCCACTCACACTTCGCTTACTTTAACTATCGCCTAGATCACCCTGCTCCAGCAGCATTTTCGTGCCGAAGCGATTGGCGAATTTTTCCAGTTCGGCGGGGGTGGCCGAAAGCGTCAGGGTGACGGCGGTATCGTCGCCATAGGTCCGTTCCAGCACCTGGCTGTGGCGGTAGACCCAGGCCAGCGCTCCGCCGTCCGCCGCATCCAGGGTCAAGCCGAACTGAATGTTGGCATTGGACAGATCGGCCTCAAACCGGGCCAAAAGCCGACTCAACCCCTCGCCGGTCTTAGCGGAAACGGCGACCGGCAGGCCGGGCCGATGAGGGCCGTTGAGCAGCGCGTCGGACACTTCGGGTTCCAACAGATCGATCTTGTTGAGGACCTCGATACTCGGCCGATCTGTCCCCAATTCGATCCCCAGCTCGCCTAGCACTTTAAGAACGTCCACCTTTTGTGCTTCTGACTCCAGGTGCGCCGCGTCACGAACGTGAACAATCAGGTCGGCCTCGAGCACCTCCTCCAAGGTGGCGCGGAAGGCGGCGACCAGCTCGTGCGGCAGGTCGGCGATGAAACCCACCGTGTCCGACAGGATCACCTTGGTCCCGTTCGGCAGCTTGAGGCCGCGCATGGTCGGGTCGAGGGTGGCGAACAGGACGTCTTTGGCGAACACCTTGGCGGCGGTCAGCTTGTTGAACAGGGTCGATTTGCCGGCATTGGTGTAGCCGACGAGCGCGACCACCGGGAACGGCACCCGGCGCCGGGCCTTGCGCTGAAGACTGCGGGTGCGCTTCACACTCTCAATCTCGCGCCGGATCTTGGCCAGCCGCGCGCCGATCAGCCGGCGGTCGGTTTCGATCTGGGTTTCGCCCGGGCCACCGAGGAAGCCGAAGCCGCCGCGCTGGCGCTCCAGATGGGTCCACGACCGTACCAGCCGGGACCGCTGCCAGGTCAAATGCGCCAGCTCGACCTGAAGCCGGCCTTCGCGGGTGCGGGCCCGTTCGCCGAAGATTTCGAGGATCAGCGCGGTGCGGTCGAGCACCTTGGTCTTCCAGGCCTGCTCGAGGTTGCGCTGTTGCACCGGCGAAAGCTGCGCGTTGACGATCACCACCTCGGGCTCGACGGCCCGGCAGTCGGCAGCGATCTCCTCGACCTTGCCGGACCCGATCAGCGTTGCGGGTATCGGGCGGCCCAAGGGCACGATATGGCGCGAGACAACATTGAGCCCGATGGCAGCCGTGAGGCCGACCGCTTCCGCCAGGCGTGCATCCGCATCGCGGTCGTGGGTTTCGACTCGCGACTTCGGCTCAACGTGCACGACGATGGCCGTACGCGGACGTACGGCTAGGTCTTCGCTTTCGCTCAAAGCTTATACAGTTTCAGCGACAGTTTCCTGCTCCTGGAGCTGAATCGGCCCCATCGGCATCACGGTGGAAATCGCATGCTTGTAGACAAGCTGGGCCTGGCCGTCGCGGCGCAGCAGCACGCAGAAATTGTCAAACCACGTGATATTCCCCTGAAGCTTGACCCCGTTCACCAAAAAGATCGTAACGGAGGATTTCGACTTCCGGACTGCATTCAGAAATGTGTCCTGCAGGTTTTGCTGTTTTTCGCTCATCTTTATACCCGTCTGCTTATTGGCCCCGCGTGTCCCGCGAAGCGTGTCGGTACAGCATAAGGGGTTCGGGGACCTAGATGAAACCCTCAAGCGAAAACTAGACGGCCGGGGCCGTACAGTACCGCACGCCCCGGTTCAGGCTTTGGCGGCGTAAAGCGCGGCCAGGCGCTGGGTCAGTGGCCCAGGCTTGCCGTCGCCGACCGGGTGGCCGTCGACCACCACAATCGGGATCGCAGCTGCCGAGGCGGCGGTCAGGAACGCCTCGCGGGCGCCCAAGGCCTCGGCGGGCGTGAAGGCCCGTTCTACAATGGGAATTCCGGCTTCCGTCGCAGCCTGGAGCAGCACCCGCCGGGTGACGCCGGGCAGGATCGCCTGGGTCAGATTGCGGGTGATGAGGTGCCCTTCCCGGTCCACGATCCAGGCCGTGGTGGAGGCGCCTTCGGTGACGAAGCCGTCGGAATCGGTGAACCAGACCTCGAATGCACCGGCCCGGCGGGCGGCCGTCTTGGCGAGCAAATTGGCCAGCAATTGCGTGGTCTTAATGTCGCACCTGGCCCAGCGCTGATCGGGCTGGGTGAGGACCGCGACGCCTGTCGCCCGCCGCTTGGCGATGGCGGCGATGTCGAGCCGATGGGCGGTGACGATCAGCGTCGGCTTCGGGGCTGGGTCCGGAATCGGGTGATCACGATGGGTCGCGCCACGGGTGACCTGGAGGTAGAGCAGACCTTCGCTGACCGCGTTGCGGCGGGTGACTTCGCGCATAATGACCTTCAGCGCGGCGCGGCCGACCGGCATCGCCATCTCGATTTCCTTAAGGGAATGTTCGAGGCGATCGAGGTGTTCTTCCTCATCGAGGAAGCGGCCGCCTTTGATGCGGCAGACCTCGTAGATGGAATCGCCGAGCTGCAGCCCGCGGTCCTCGACATGCACGCAGGCGTCGCCGTGAGCGAGATAACGGCCGTCGACATAAGCGATCCGGCCGGCAGGATTACGGGATGACCATTTCATGTGAGGTGCCTTGTTGTCATTCGTTCCTCGCCTGCGCGGGAAGGCCGGAGAGCAAAGCGATCCGGGTGGAGGGCAGACATCATCGTCTGCACCGCCTCCCCGTCTTCGCTACGCTATGCCGGATCGACCTCTCCGCACGGGGGAGGAAAGATTTTGGTTACGCGTTGACGCCTTCGCGGCCGGTCAGGTTGGAGCTGACGCCGAGGGATTTCAGTTTGCGGTGCAGCGCCGAGCGTTCCATGCCGATGAAGGCCGCGGTACGCGAGATGTTGCCACCGAAGCGGTTGATCTGGGCGATGAGATAATCGCGTTCGAAGATTTCGCGAGCCTCGCGCAAAGGCAGCGAGATGACGATATCGGACCGCCCGCCCCCGCTCCACTGCCCATTGGCGCCGAGATCGGACGGCAAGAGGTCGGCGGAAATCGCTTGTGCCGCATCGTCGGTGGCAAGAATGAGAAGGCGTTCCACCACATTGCGGAGCTGGCGGACGTTGCCCGGCCAGTTGTGGGCTTGCAGTACCGCCATGGCGTCATCACCGATCTCGCGGATCGGAAGTCCCGACGCCGCGCTGAGGCGCTTCATGAAATGCTGCACCAGAAGCGGAATGTCGTCGCGACGCTCGCTTAGCGGCGGCACCCGTACCGGCACCACGTTGAGGCGATGGTAAAGGTCCTCGCGGAATTTGCCGGCCCCAATTTCGGCGCGCAGGTCGCTGGAAGTGGAACTGATGACGCGCGCGTCCACCTGCACCCGCTGGGTGCCGCCAACCCGCGTAAAAGTCTGGTCGACCAGAACGCGCAGCACCTTGCCCTGGGTTTCGAGCGGCATGTCGCCGACTTCGTCGAGGAACAGCGTGCCGTTATGGGCAAGCTCGAGGAATCCGATCTTGCGCGGGCCTTCATTGTTTTCGGCGCCGAACAGTTCGGTCTCGATGCGATCCGGCTCCATGGTGGCGCAGTTGACCGCGACGAACGCATTGCCGGCGCGGCGCGAGCGGGCATGGATCAAGCGCGCAATCAGTTCCTTGCCGCAGCCCGGCGGGCCGGAAACAAAGACGCGGCTGTTGGTCGGCGCGATTTTTTCGACCGCCTGACGAGTTTGCGCCATGGCCGAGGATTGGCCGATGAGATCGGTCTCTTCGCCGGCCTTGAGTTTCAGTTCCTGCACTTCGCGCTTCAGACGCGCCGCTTCCAGCGCGCGATGCACGACGTGAATCAAACGGTCGGCCTTGAACGGCTTCTCGATGAAGTCGTAGGCGCCCTTTTTGATCGAGGCGACGGCGGTCTCGATGGTGCCGTGACCGGAGATCATTACCACCGGCAGATCGGGATGCTCACGCTTGATGTGATCGAGAACCTGGATACCGTCGAGCCGGCTGCCCTGCAGCCAGATGTCGAGGACAACGACCTGCGGCCGCCGCTGGCGCAGGGCATTGAGCGCCGCTTCGCTGTCGGCAGCGACCCGCGTCTCATAGCCTTCGTCACCGAGAATCCCGGCAATCAGATCGCGAATGTCCTCCTCGTCATCGACGACCAGGATTTCAGACGCGAGAGGCAATCCGTGTTTGCTCATCGGTTAGACCTTTTTCACGCACAGTTTTTTGCTTGAGGGGAAGCACGAGCGAGACGCGCGCGCCCTTCCCGTCTTCCGCGGCGTCTTCGAGGAGAACCTCGCCGCCATGATCCTCCATGACTTTGCGCACGATGGCCAGCCCAAGGCCGGTGCCCTTCGCGCGCGTCGTGACATACGGTTCGGTCAGGCGATGCCTGTGCTCGGCCGGCAGACCGATGCCGTTGTCGGTAACCCGGAAGGCAACCATCGAGTCTGTTGTTTCGATGGCAACTTCAATTTTTCCGGGCATGTCGTCACCGGCGGCAACGCGCGAGGCGATACCTTCGGTGGCGTTCTTGATGATATTGGTGAGGGCCTGACTGATGAGGCGGCCGTCACCTTCGAAATAGACCATATCCTTCGGGATGTGGGTCGTGAAGACAATTTCGGGATGGGCTTCGCGCTGCAGGAACAAGGGTTGCGACAACAATTCTTGGGCGCATTCGCGGCGCATCACCGGCGTCGGCATCCGCGCGAAGGACGAGAATTCGTCGACCATGCGGCCGATATCACCGACTTGCCGGATGATGGTGTTGGTGCACTGCTCGAACACCGCCTTATCCTCACCGATCACGTCGATGTATTTGCGCTTCAAGCGCTCGGCCGAAAGCTGGATCGGCGTCAGCGGGTTTTTGATTTCGTGGGCGATGCGGCGGGCGATGTCGGCCCAGGCGGCGGTGCGCTGCGCCGAAACGAGATCGGTAATGTCGTCAAAGGTAGCAACAAAACCGGTCGATTGCAGGCCGTGCTCGCTCGTCACTTGCACCGACAACTGGCGCGTGGTGGTGCCGCGCTTGACCGTGGCCTCGCCGCTGGAACGGCCGACCGGCTCCTGAATGGCGCGGCGGATCAGCACCGCCAGTTCCGGCACGGCCTCGGCGTAATGCTGGCCTTCGAGTTCTTCCGGCGCGGCATTGAGCAGGCGCGCGGCGGCGCGGTTGATGATGGTGATCTTGCCGTCGGCATCGAGGCCGATCACGCCGGCGGAAACGCCCGCCAGCACGGTTTCGGTAAAGCGGCGGCGTTCGTCGATTTGCTTGTTGGCGGAGATCAGCGCGCCACGCTGGCCATCGAGCTGCTCGGTCATGCGGTTGAAGGCGTGGCCGAGATTGGCAAGCTCGTCGTCGCCTTTATCGACAAAAACCTGCGCTTTCAAATCGCCTTCGGAAACGCGTTCAGCGGCACCGATCAGGCGCGAGATCGGCCGCACGATGCGGTTGGCGGCCCACAGACCAAGCCAGATCGCCGCCAGCAGAATCACCAGCGCCACGGCGGCGTAGAGCCCGGCAAACACGAGCTGGATGCTGGAGCGGTTGGCCTCGAGCGCTTTGTATTCGGCGGTGACGTCCAAGGTGTGGTTGTAATAGCCGATGACCTTTGGCTCCACGACGCGCACCAGAATAATGTAGGCATCGTTGAGGCTGGTCAGGCGCACCATGGCATAGACGATGCCGCGGTCGGGATTGCCGTCGATGACGATGGTCCCGTCGCGGGCCAGCGCAAAAGCTTCCGCTTTCGGCTTGGGTGGGTTGGCGAGATCGGTCTGGCGGCTTCCGATCGGCACGGTCGAAGATAGCACGTGGCCATTGGAGGTGATCACGAACGAAGCACTGAGACTGTGGTTGCGCGTCATGTCGGCGAGCTTGGTGAACAGCACGCCGACCTCCACCTTGTCGGTCTTCCAGTCGAAGATCTCGGGGTCTTTCTGCAGCGTATTGACGATGTCGCGCGCATCGGTGACGAGGCCACGCTCGGCTTCGTCCTGATAGGCCTCGGCGACACGCAGCGCACTGCCCAAGGCATCCTTCACATGGTTGGAGAACCACGCCTCGACGCCGAGGTTGAGGGTCACGGCGGCAAATACCGCCACCAGAATCGTGGGGACGACGGCGATCAGCGAAAAGGTGCCGACCAGCCGCGAATGCAGGCGCGCCCCGGCCCGGCCCGAACGCCGCTCCGCCCATAGCCGCACCAGCCGCCAAGCAACCAGCGCGCCGAGACCGAGGACCAAGGCCAGGAGCAGAATGCCCACCCCGATCAGCATCGGCGGTGTCGGCTTGGTGGGCACCAGTCCGCGGACCGACAAATACAGATAGGCGCCCGAGGCCAGCGCGAGCAGTGCCATACCGATGGCTAACCATGCGGTACCCGAAAGCGTTCCCGAACCCGACGTTTTCACGGCGTTTGTTATGGCCATACCCAACCGTTGGAAGCCGATGCGGTGCTAAGCTCCGCCAACCGCTTCGGAAACCACCAGTGTAGCGCAATCGCCACCTGTTGCAAGAATGCAATGGTGGCGGGTGGGGATAGGGTAAAATCGAAGGCTTTTTTGGTGGCGGGGACGCGGGGCTTTTGCCTTCCCGGCGGTATGGCGCAGCGGCCTGTTCATTCCGAGCGTGGTACAATCGTGAGCTTGCGGCGAAGGTGCGCCTGCAAAATCTTGTCCCGGACGTGGGAGAAGAACCGCGACGGCAGCATGCCGTAGTCGATCCGTGCTGGCGTTCGACCGGGGACGGGGCGAAGGTCAGGTCCTGGCCATAGAAAATCGTTGGTTAAGGAAAGTTATTCCGACTTCAGGCCGCGAATCACTTCCAGGCCGAGGTCGCGGATTTTCTTGCGCAGGGTATTGCGGTTGAGACCGAGCAAATGGGCGGCGCGAATCTGGTTGCCGCGGGTGGCGGCGAGGCAGATCGAGAGCAGCGGCCGCTCGATTTCCTGCAGTACCCGGTCATAGAGTCCCGGCGGCGGCAAGCGGTCGCCATGGGTGGCGAAATACTTGCTCAAATGGCGCTCCACGGCGGCGCTGAGCGAGACGGGTTCCTCGCCGTCGTCGGCGCTGGAACTCCTGACCGGTTCCTTCAGCTCGGCAGCGATGGCCGAGCCCGGAATGGTGTCGCCAGAGTGCAGCACCGCCAAACGGCGGATCAGGTTTTCGAGCTCACGGACGTTGCCTGGCCAGCGGTGGTGGCGCAGCAAATCGAGCGCCTCGGGATCGAGATGCTTGGCTGGCAGGCCCTCCTCCTCAGCCTTGCGCAGGAAATGGCGGCAAAGGTCGGCAATGTCCTCGGCGCGCTCGCGCAGCGGCGGCAGGCGCAACGGCACGACGTTGAGGCGGTAATAAAGGTCCTCGCGGAACAGACCTTGCTGGATCAACTGGCGCAGGTCGCGGTTGGTGGCGGCGATGATGCGTACGTCGGTTTTGATCGGGGTGCGGCCACCGACGGTGGTGTATTCGCCTTGCTGCAGCACGCGGAGCAGCCGGGTCTGCGCTTCCAACGGCATATCGCCGATTTCGTCGAGGAATAGCGTGCCGCCTTCGGCCTGTTCGAAGCGGCCAATGCCGCGATTGGTGGCGCCGGTGAAGGCGCCGCGCTCATGGCCGAAGAGTTCGCTTTCGACCAGTTCCTTCGGGATCGCCGCCATATTGACGGCGACAAAGGTGCCATGCCGGCGCTTGCCGTAATCGTGTAAGGCGCGGGCGACGAGTTCCTTGCCGGTGCCGCTTTCGCCCATGATCATCACGGTGAGGTCGGTTTGCGTCAATCGCGCAATGACGCGGTAAATCTCCTGCATCGCGGCGGAGCGGCCGATCAGCGGCAAGCCGTCGCCTTCACCCTCGGCTTCGGCGGACACATCGCGCGTTTTCTGCGGCACGGCGAGCGCCCGCTGCACAACGGATGTCAGCTCTTTCAGGTCGAAAGGTTTGGGCAGGTAGTCGAAGGCGCCACGCTCGGCCGCCGTAATGGCGGTGAGGATGGTGTTCTGCGCACTCATCACCACGATGGGAAGATCAGGCCTGAGGCGCTTGATGCGCGGGATGAGGTCGAAGCCGTTCTCGTCGGGCAGCACCACATCGGTGATGACGAGATTGCCGTCGCCGGCGGAAACCCAGCGCCACAAGCCCGCCGCGGTGCCGGTCGTTCGGACGTTGTATCCGGCCCGTCCCAGCGCCTGGTTGAGCACGGTGCGGATAGCAGAATCGTCGTCGGCAATCAGAATGGTGCCGTCAGGCATTGATGTTCTCCTCGGTAATCGCCTTGGGCAAAAGGATGCGGAAGACCGTCCGGCGCGGCACGGAATCGCATTCGATCACGCCGCCATGGTCGCCAATGACTTTCGCCACCAGCGCAAGGCCGAGCCCCGAACCGCCGCGTTTGGTGGTGACAAAGGGGTCGAAGATGTAGGGCATCAAATCGGCCGGGATGCCCTGCCCGTTATCGCGCACCGTAACCTCCAGCGGCAGACTCAGCCGCTCGCCTGCAACCGCCGCGCCAAACTTCACACCCGGCCGGTAGCCGGTGGTCAGCGTGATC
The DNA here is from genome assembly GCA_002307725.1 of Alphaproteobacteria bacterium UBA1301. Lineage (GTDB taxonomy): Bacteria > Pseudomonadota > Alphaproteobacteria > Micropepsales > Micropepsaceae > Rhizomicrobium. The sequence goes on from DBUB01000010.1 coordinate 839,497, forward strand.
TCGCCGCCCTGCTCCGGCAGCGCATCGGCGGCGTTGCGCACCAGATTCAAGAATACCTGGATGAGCTGATCGTGATCGCCGAGCACGCGCGGCAGCGACGGGTCGAATGACTCGATGAACTTCACATTGCGCCCGAAACTCGTCTCCGCGACGCGGCGGACGCGATCGAGCACCTCGTGGATATTGACCGGCGCGCGCGGGAACGAACGGGTATCACCGAACGATTCAAAACGATCAATCAGGCCGCGGATGCGGTCGGTTTCCTGTTGAATGAGCTGGGTCAGCTCGCGGTCGTCGGGTGCGAGCTGCTCCTCGATCAATTGCGCCGCGCCGCGGATGCCGGCGAGCGGATTCTTGATCTCGTGCGCCAAAACCGAGGCCATTCCGTGCATCGAACGCACCGCACCACGGGCAATGAGCTGCTTGTCGATGCGCTGCGCCAGGCTGCGTTCCTGCAACGTGATGACGACGAAGCCCTCGGGCTCGTTGAGGGGCGTGACGTTCACATCGGCGACATGGTCACCATGGCGCGGCGTTGTCAGGTCGACGTGGCGTTCGTTGACCGACGCCCGGCGTTCCAGCGCTTGACCCACAAGCTGCAACACTGGGCTGCCGAACGGGATCAGGTCCTTGAGCGTTTGTTTCAGAAGGTGTCCGGCGCCGGTCGAAAAGAACTGCTCGGCGGCGGGGTTGACGAAAACAATCTGCAACTGCGGCCCAACAACAATTACCGGCATCGGTAAGGCGCTGGCAATTTGGGCGGTTGCGGGTAGATCGAAGGAACCAGAGGGAGCGGCCAAGAATGGGGTCCATGCCTAATGCTTGAGCATCATAGACCTTTGCTGCATAATTGTGCAACTGGTGCCGTACACGCTGGAGCTACCTTTACCGCATCGCAACGTCGCAGGCTAGGCAGGCCGGAGGCGATGCCGTATCCAAGGCTCTGTTCCTGCCCCACGAGTCCCCGCCCATGCCCCGTATTGCGATTCTCATTGTAGCTGCCGGTAAAGGGGTGCGCGCCGGTGGCGCCCTGCCCAAGCAATATGCGCCCCTCCTCGGCAAGCCGATGCTGCGCTGGACCATCGAGGCGTTTGCCGATTATCCGGAAGCCCTCGTCCAGGTGATGATTGGGCCCGATCAGCAGGAACTTTACCAAGAAGCGGTCGCCGGACTGAATCTGCGACCCCCAGGAACCGGTGGCGCCACCCGGCAAGAAACCGTACGGCGCGGGCTGGAGCTTCTCGAGCCCGAGGCGCCCGATTTCGTGCTAATCCACGACGCCGCCCGTCCCTTTATCTCGCGCAAGATCGTCGATGGGGTCATCGCGGCGCTGCAAGCGGGTGCGGACGGAGCGGTGCCGCATGTGGCGGTGTCCGACACCTTGCGCAAATTCGAAGACGGCAAATGGGTGACGGTGCCGCGCGAAGGACTCTTGCGCGCCCAGACGCCGCAAGGTTTCGGTTTTGCCGCCATTCTCGCCGCCCATCGCGAGTTTGCCGCGGAAGAAGCGACCGACGATACGGCGCTGGGAGAACTAGCGGGCCTTGCGATCGTCGCCACGGCGGGAGAAACCAACAATATGAAAGTGACCACGCCCGAGGATTTCGCCACGGCGGAGGCGTTCCTCAACGCCCGGCTCGGCGATTATCGCACCGGCTCCGGCTATGACGTGCACAAGTTCAAGGACGGCGACCATATCTGGCTTTGCGGCCTCAAGATCGCACACACTCAAGGCCTGGAAGGCCATTCCGACGCCGATGCAGGGCTGCATGCCCTGACCGATGCGCTGCTGGGCGCGGCAGGACTGGGCGACATCGGCCAGCATTTTCCGCCTACGGACGAACGCTGGCGCGATGCGGACTCTGCCATCTTCCTCGCCCATGCCGCCAGCCTGCTGCGCGGAAAAGGCGGTGTCATCGTGCATTGCGACGTGACCATCATTTGCGAGCGGCCCAAGGTCGGGGCCCATCGCGACGCCATGCGCGCCCGCATTGCCGAGATTTTGCAACTCGACGTCAGCCGTGTCAGCGTGAAAGCGACTACGACTGAAGGTCTCGGTTTCACCGGCCGCCGCGAAGGTATCGCGGCTGAAGCCATTGCCACGGTGCGTCTGCCATGACCAATTTCGCTCAATTCGCCACAGCCTTCGGGATCGGCCGCGTGCGCCAGGCGCCAGGCACGGTGGCCAGCCTTGTCGCCGTTCTGATCGCCGTTCCGGTGATGTATTTCACCGGTTGGATCGGCATGGCGGTGATTGCTCTCGCGACGACAGCATTCGGCGTTTGGGTGGCGGACGGTTACGGCCTCGAAACCGGTATCGCCGACCCGCAGGACTGCGTGATCGACGAATTCGCCGGCCAGTGGATCGCTTGCGCCATCATGAACATCAACGGACCGGCGGAGGATCTTTGGTCGGGCGTGGCGCGCTTTGTTCTCGCGTTCCTGTTGTTCCGGCTGTTCGATATTGCCAAGCCTGGGCTCGTAAAAAAGGCCGAAAACCTGCGCGGCGGTTTGGGTATTATGGCGGACGACGTGCTGGCGGGCGTGATCGCCGGTTTCGTCGTGTTCTTGGCCGCCTATTCGGGATTTGTTTGATCTGTCGCGCAATTTGTCCCAAAACCGTTTCTCACTTTTGGGATTTTGCTCCTGATGTTTCCGCCCAACCTTGTTGCTCTGGCCGCCACGGTCCTTGACGAAGCCCGCGCCAAGGGCCTTCGCATCGCCACCGCCGAAAGCTGTACCGGCGGGCTGATCGCAGGATTGCTGACGGAAATCCCCGGTTCGTCCGATGTGGTGGAGCGCGGCTTTGTCACCTATTCCAACGACGCAAAAATCGAAGTGATCGGCGTTCCCGAAGCGCTGATTGCCGCCCATGGCGCCGTATCGGAGCCGGTGGCGCGGGCCATGGCCGAAGGCGCGATCCGGCATGCGCGGGCCGAACTAACCGTCGCGGTGACCGGGGTTGCAGGTCCCGGCGGCGGCACGGCGGACAAGCCGATCGGGCTCGTCCACATCGCGGTGGCACGCGAAAGCGGCGAAACGCTGCATGAGGAGCATCGCTTCGGCGATATCGGGCGGAGCCGGGTGCGGATGAAGACGGTTGAGGCAGCGCTTAAACTTCTTCTCAAACTGCTTTGATCGACGATGATTGTTTCCGTTACCAACGGCCGCAAACCGGCGTAGACTGCCCAAAGTGTTCGTGCGGAGGAGTCGCCATGCGCGCTCATCGTTTTGCCGCGTTCGCTTTCATCGTTTTGAGTTGTCTGATCGCGCCGGCCTTCGCCGACGGGAGTTTCGTGAGGATCGGCGAAATCAATGGTACCGCTGCCGAATCGCAGCACCAGGGTTGGATTCCGGTCGGCCTATGGGGAACCGAAACCCGATCAGGGCGCTGGTTCTGGTCCAGCCCTAAGTCGGTGTTTTGGTTCGAAACGGGCGGCGATCATGCCGCGCTGGAGAAGGCGCTGCAGAACAAGACCTTCTACGATAAAGTTCTGTTCGACGTTTCCATCAGGGGCAATGTTTTGCGCACCACCTTCACGGCCGTGCGTGTGATCGCCGTGGAACAACAGGGCAAAGTCGAGAAGATCACGCTGCAGTTCAAGAAACAGACGGATCAGAGCATAACCTTCACCGCCGCGAAGTAGCGCGGGCGATTCCTGTATTGGCGTGTTGAACACTGCAAGGATTCGCGGCGCGTGGTTTTTTGTGTGCGGGCTATCGCTCTGCCTTCAGTGTCCTCGCCCGGGCTTCGAAGGCGCCCGCCATTTGCATCATCACAGTTTGAAATGCCCTTCCGGCGACGGCATTGAGCAGTGGGTTGCGGAATTCGAAAGCGATGGCAAACGCCACCTCGCAAGAGGTTTCGTTTTTCGCCGTGAAGCGCCAGTGGTTTTCGAGTTGGCGGAAGGGGCCCCGTCTACCGCTACCTGATTCCGTCTTCACGACGTCGATGATGTGGGCCGCGGGATCAAGGGTCACACGACTGATGTAGCGCTCGCTGACGCCGGCAAAGCCGACACGCATTTCGGCATCGAATTCGGTATCGCTGAGACGCCGTACGATGCGAAGGCCAGTCACCCAAGGCAAAAATTGCGGATACTTTTCCACGTCCGCCACCACGGCGTACATGAGATCGGCCGCGTACGGCAGTGTGCGGGATTCGCGATGCGACGGCATGACGGATTACTTTAGAGCCGCCCGCGCCGCCTTGAGCTCAGCGAAGTCGGCGTCGGCATGATAGGAGGAGCGGGTCAGCGGCGTCGCCGACACCATCAGGAAGCCTTTCGCGCGCGCGGTGGCTTCGAGGCCCTTGAACTCGTCGGGAGTCCAGAAGCGGTCGAGCGCGGCGTGTTTCTTGGTCGGCTGCAAATATTGGCCGATGGTCAGGAAGTCGACGCCAGCAGTACGTAGATCGTCCATCACCTGCATGATCTCTTCGCGGGTTTCGCCCAAGCCGACCATCAAGCCGGATTTGGTGAAGCCGTCGGGCACCAGATCTTTGGCGCGATCGAGCAGTCTGAGCGAAGCGTAGTAGCGCGCACCGGGACGAATGTTCAGATAAAGGCGCGGCACGGTTTCCAGATTATGGTTAAATACGTCGGGGCGCGCCGCCATCACGGTTTCGATCGCGCCCGCCTTGCCGCGGAAATCAGGGGTAAGCACTTCCACAGTGGTATCGGCGCTGGCGGCACGGATGGCATTGATGGTGTCAGCAAAGTGCTTGGCACCACCGTCGGGCAGATCGTCGCGATCAACTGAGGTCACGACCACATGTTTGAGGCCCAGCCGCGCCACGGCTTCGGCCACACGCCCCGGTTCGCCCGCGTCGAGCAGGCCCGGCAGGCCGGTCTTGACGTTGCAGAAGGCACAGGCGCGTGTGCAGGTATCTCCCAAAATCATCATGGTGGCGTGCCGGTGGGTCCAGCATTCCCCGATATTGGGGCAGCCGGCTTCCTCGCACACCGTGTGCAGTCCATGTTCGCGCACCACGCTCTCGGTCGAGGTATATTCCCGTCCACCGGGTGCCTTGACTCGAATCCATTCGGGCTTGCGCTGGACGGGCGTATCCGGCCGGTGCGCCTTTTCGGGGTGCCGCTGTTGGGCGCGGCGATCTTTCTCGTTTTGGTCGATGACGACGGTCATGAATATGCATATAGGACGCCCCGGACCTAGTGTCCAAGGGTACCTGCCCGAACGCCGGAATGGCTGCCAAGGTGTTGACAAGATTAATCTTGCTCTACCCCTGCGGCCGGGGTTCGACTAGGTTGCCGCCCTTAAAATTGCAGGACGGGTTGAACCCGCCCCCCCTCGGGAGAATCCACGTGAGTTCTGCTGGCGTCGCCGTCTTTGCGGGCAACCCAATCTCCCCGCAGGATCTTCTGCAGTGCAAGAAGACCATCTTCCAGGCCTTGCTCGATGCCCGCGATAAATTCGGCGGCAAGCGCGTGTGCCTGATCGACTCCGATGACCGCAAACTCACCTATGACGACCTCGTCCGCGCCACCCTCGCCCTCGGCCACGCCCTCAAGAAGGGCACCGCCCACGGCGAGAATGTCGGCATCATGCTGCCGACGTCGGCCGGCTCGATAATCTCGTTCTTCGGGGTGTCGGCGTTCGGCCGCACTCCCACCATGGTGAACTTCACCAGCGGCGCCGCCGGCGTGCTGAGCGCCATGAAGACCGCTGTGGTCAAGCGCGTCGTCACCGCGCGGCGGTTCATCGAACTCGCCAAGCTCGAATCCTTCGCTGCCGAGCTCTCCAAGAAGGTGAACCTCATCTATCTCGAAGACGTGCGCGCCAAGCTCGACCTTAGAGACAAGCTGGCCGCCGGCATCGGCCAGTTCATGCCCAAGCTGGTGGCGTCGAGCCCCCACCACGACAAGCCGGCGGTGATCCTCTTCACGTCGGGTACCGAAGGCGAGCCGAAAGGCGTGGCGCTGTCGCACAGAAACATCATCACGAATATCGTGCAGGTCTGCCGGCACGAGGCGTTCTACCCGCACGACGTCTGGTTCAACTCGATGCCGACGTTCCATTGCTACGGCTTGGTTGGCGCGCTCTTGGGCTTGGTCTCCGGCACCAAGATGGTGCTGCACCCGACCCCCTTGCGGCCGCACGAAATCGTCCAACGGGTGAAGGAAACCTGTGCCACCATTTTCTTTACGACCGACACCTTCATGTCGCAATACGGACGCATCGCCGAACCCGGTGAACTCAAGACCGTCCGCATGGCGGTGTGCGGTGCCGAAAAGGTGCGTGACGAAACCCGGCGTCTGTTCAGCAAAAAGCACAGTCTCGAAATCGTCGAAGGCTACGGCCTAACGGAGTGCTCGCCGATCGTCGCCGCCCAGCAGCCCGGCGATCTTCACCCCGGCACCATCGGCCGCATCATGCCCGGCATGGAAGCGCGCCTCGAACCCGTCGACGGCATCCCCGGTGCCGGACGCCTGTTCGTCAAGGGGCCAAACGTTATGCTCGGCTACATCAAGCCGGACCGGCCAGGATTCATCAATCCGGTAGAGAACGGCTGGCACGACACCGGCGACGTTGTCTCGGTCGACGAAGACGGCATCATGACCATCCGCGGACGCCTGAAGCGTTTTGCCAATGTTGGCGGCGAGACGGTTTCGCTCGGCGTGGTGGAGAATTGTGCCAGTTCGTTGTGGCCGGACACCATGCACGCGGCCGTTGTCATCGCGGGCGAGCGCAAAGGCGAAGAGATCGTCCTTTTGACCACCAACCGCCAAGCCAAGCGCACCGATTTGATCACTTGGGCGCAGGCGCACGGGGTAGCCGAACTCGCGGTCCCGCGCCGGATCGTTTACGCCGACGAAATTCCGGTGCTGGGGACCGGCAAGCCCGATTACTGCAAGATCGAGACGCTCATTAAGATCCAGCTCAAACCGGTCTAGATTCTCCGATCGCCGCGCTTTAGGACGGAAAACCGGAGGCCATAAAGCGCTCTACGGACCTACTGTACGGATCGGTCGGAACGCCCGAGCTTGCGTTTGTGGACCTTCCGCAATAGAGAGCCGCACCGGAATCGTGACGGCGGCATGGTTGTCTCTGGCAACTTGCCACTACCGTAAAGCGCCCGGTTTCGTTAGGTTTACCCAAGAACAGCCAAGGAGCAGGCACCACGCTTATATTTGGAGCCGCCATCCTGGGGAGGGGCATTTGGCCGTAACAACAGTCGCCGCAGCATCGGGCGAAGAGTTGGTGCCGTTCGACATGGTTCGAACGAAAAAATCCCTGTTCCAGGCGCTCGCCGATGCCCGGACGCGTTATGGCGGCAAACGACCGATCGTCGTCGACGGCGATGAGCGCGTGCTAACCTATGATGACATCGTCCGCGCTGCGCTCGCCCTCGGCCATGCGCTGAAGAAAGGCACCAAGCCGCGCGATGCCGTCGGGATCATGCTGCCGACATCCGCGGGCGCAATCATTTCGTTCTTTGCGGTAAGCGCATTCAATCGTGTTCCGGCGATGCTCAACTTCAGCAACGGCGCGGCCGGCGTGACCAGCGCTATCCGAACGGCGAAAGTGAAAAAAGTCGTCACCGCGCGCCGCTTCATCGAACTCGCCAAGCTGGAGAGCCTGGTCGCCGAACTGTCGAACGTGGCCGAGGTGGTCTATCTCGAAGATGTGCGCGAGAAGCTTGGCGTGATGGACAAACTGACCGCCGGTGTCGGTCAGTATCTGCCCGGGCTCGTCGCCCGCAACGGCGCGCCCGACGATCTGGGCGCCATCCTGTTCACGTCGGGCACGGAAGGCTTGCCCAAAGGCGTGGCGCTCAGCCACTCCAACATTTTGTCCAACGTCGAGCAGATCCGCGTGCACGTCGCGCTCTATCCCAACGACGCGATGTTCAACCCCCTGCCCACTTTCCATTGCTTCGGTCTGACCGCAGGCGCGCTGATGCCGTTGCTGTTGGGGATGAAATCGATCTATCACCCGACGCCACTGCAGCCGCACGAAATCGTGCGCCGCGTCAAAGCGCATGGCGCGACCATTCTTCTGACCACCGACACGTTCATGTCGCAATATGCCCGCGCCGGCGACCAAGGTGACCTCACCTCGCTGCGCTTGGCGGTGTGCGGTGCCGAGCGTGTGCGCGACGAAACCCGCCAGCTTCTGCGGCGCAAGTATTCGATGGAAATTCTCGAGGGCTACGGCGTGACCGAAACCTCGCCGGTGGCAGCCGTCAACCAGCCGGGCGCCATGCGACCGGGTACCGTCGGCCACCTGCTCGCGGGCATGGAGGCGCGTCTGGAGCCAGTGGAAGGCATTCCCAACGCGGGCCGACTTTTCCTCAAAGGGCCGAACGTGATGCTCGGCTATATCCGGCCGCAAAACCCTGGCGTGATCGAACCAACTCCAGGTGGCTGGCATGACACCGGCGACGTGGTTTCGATTGATGAGGACGGGTTTGTCGCCATCAAGGGCCGCATGAAGCGTTTCGCGAAGGTTGGCGGCGAAGTGGTGTCGCTGGCCGTCGTGGAAAACTGCGCCTCGGCGGTATGGCCGGACTTCGCTCATGCGGCCGTCGCCTTCCCTGACGGGCGCAAGGGCGAACAGGTTATCCTCGTCACCACCAACCCCGAAGCGGATCGGCTGGAACTGGTCGGCTGGGCCCACAATCACGGCGTTGCCGAACTGGCGATCCCGCGCCGAGTCATCCACGTCGCGGAAATCCCCGTGCTCGGCACCGGTAAGACCGATTACGTCAAAGTCGAAAAAATGGCCTTCACCGCGCCGGTGAAATAACCGGTACGATGCCTACGCCGTTTTCGCAGCCGCGGGCGGCGTCACCGAGATGCGGGCGCGGCCTTTGAGTTGCGGCATGCGGAAGACGTCCATGCCTTGGTGCAGCAGCCGCAGGTAATACAGCTCTTCCTTGCTGTGCAGGTTGAACGCCGCGTACTGCTTGAGGCCGTCGACGAATTCGATATCGGTGATGGCGTCTTCGAAGCGGTCATCCCAAGCATATTCCTCGGGGCTGGCTTTGAGGCCGGCGGCTTCGCTGAACAGCATCTTCGAGCGGTCGCGGATGATGCGCGGCAGTTCCTTGGGATAAAGATCAAACACGTCGCGTAGAGCCGCCTTGCCGGTCCCGCCGCGCACCAGATCGCTGGCGGCAAGCTGGTGCGCGTAATTGGCGAGCGTCGGATCGAGGAACGGTACGCGGGTTTCGAGATTGTGGTGCATCGAGCAGCGGTCGACGCGCTGCAAGCTGATGCGGTGCATCAGGCCAAGGCACTCCTCGCGCATGGCACGGCCGTAAGTCTCGTCGATGCCGAACGCTTTTTCGAGCGGAGCGTAGCCGCAGAACAGTTCGTCGGCGCCCTCGCCGCACAAGGCAACGCGGATGTTGTCCTTCTGAATGGCCTGCGACACGAGCAGCGAACACACGGCGCCGCGCACCAAGGCGGGCTCGAAGGATTCGGTGGTGACGACGGCTTCCGACAGCATGGAAAATGTCGCATCGCTGTTGGGATCGAACGGAATCTGTTTCAGGTCGAAGCCGGTCGCTTCGGCATACGCGGCGGCGAAGGGATAATCGGCGCTCTGCGGCCCGCCGACAAAATAGCCGGGCACCTCAGGTCGCACCTGGCGCGCGTAATGGGCGACCAGCGTGGAATCGATGCCGCCCGAGAACATGATCGCGAACGGCAGATCCGGCGGAATGTGGCTTTCTACGGCATCCTGCAACAAGGCGTCGAGTTCGTTTTTGTTGGACGGTTTGAATTCACCCGAGGGCGCTGTCACCGGCGACGGGAATGGCGCGCAGGTGTGATGGGTGAGGAGGAAACCGGGCGGCAGCGCCAGCACGTTGCCCTCTTTCACCGTATTCAGCAGGGGGCGGATTTCCGAGCAGAACAAAAAGCTGTTGCCATTCTGCATGACGTACAGCGGCTTGATGCCGAAGGGATCGCGCGCCGCGAGGAACTGGCCGGTGGCGGGCTCGTAAGCAACGAAGGCATACATGCCGCTAATCTTCTTCAGCGCATGATGACCCCAAACGCGCAGCGCATTGGCGAGGACTTCGGTGTCGGATTCGGTGTGGAACGGCACGCCTTTGGCGGCGAGTTCGGCCCGCAGTTCGGCGTAGTTGTAGATTTCACCGTTGAATGAGACGGCGAGCTTGCCGTCAAAAGAGGGCTGCGGCTGAATGGCATTGTCGCGATCAACGATGCGAAGCCGCCGCGTGCACATGGCGACGTTCTGGCTAGGATGGCGTAGCCAATCGGTAACATCACCGCGCGGGAGAAGACCTTCGATCAGGCTCTTCACGACCTCGGGCGCCCCCGGCCAATCGATCGCAACGGCAATTCCACACATATGTTTCTGCGCCCCTAAAAGCAGGGCGAGCCTAGCGGGACAGCCGTAAAACAGTGATTAACCGTAATGCGTTCGACCGGAGCCTGCCCCAGCGTTACGAAGCCATAAATTTTCGGCATGGCTGCATCCAGACAGCCATGCTCCTGCATCATACCAGTACCACGGCGAATTCGCGCCTTGGTAAGGTTTCGTTAACCGTCTCGGGTGTGGACTCCAAAATAGTTCGAACTCCCCACTACTCGGGACTTGCATATTGCGAAGTTCATGCTAGATATAACTTCGTAATAGCCGAGAGGGCGGAAGCAAACGCGAGTGTGACGTGACTGATGAAACGCAATACACGCGGAAATTCCGTAAAGAGCTGATGGCCGGACTATCGTCCTTGGTCCTGCTGGCCGTGCTCGCACGCGCCGGACGGGAAATGTATGGATACGAGATCGCCAAAGCCGTGAAGGCCGAAGGCGAAGGCGGACTGATCTTCAAGCAGGGGGCGATCTACCCCGTGCTCAGGTCGTTGAACGCGCTGGGGCTGCTCGGGAGCCGGGTGGAAGCTTCAGCCTTCGGCCCGCCACGCCGCTACTACAACATCACCGACGAAGGCCGCAAAGCACTCGCCGAATGGCAATTCGCTTGGCGCGACATGCGCGAATTCGTCGACGATGCGCTGAAAGCCGGCATCACCCCGGGAGGGACGGGAAATGAATATCGCCCCACCGCCTGACTCGGTCCGCGGTTATCTCAGCGAGCTCAGGCGTGCGCTGAAAGGCGCCCCGCGCGGACTGATCGCCGATGCTCTCGCCGATTGCGAAGAGCATCTCAACATGGAAATCGCGCAGAATCCCGACATGGATGAAGCCGCGGTCATGGCCTCCGTCGTCGACACTTACGGATCGCCACAAGAAATCGCCGAGGAGTATCGCGATATGGAAGACGCCATCACGACACCCTTCCCCAAACAGCCCTACGCGGAAACGAGCGGCAGCAGCGGCGGTTTCTTCGGAGTCGTCTCTGATCCGCGTACCTACGGCGCCCTACTCTACATGCTGTTATCGCTGGTCACCGGCGTTTTCTATTTCGTTTGGACGGTCGCGGGCATTTCGATCACCGCCGGTACCAGCGTGCTGATCATCGGTATTCCGCTGGCGCTGGTGTTCCTGATGTCGTTCCGCATGCTCTCTCACGTCGAAGGACGCATCGTCGAAGGACTACTCGGCGTGCGCATGCCGCGTCGCTTGCCCGCCGTCAACGTCGAAGAAAAAATCTGGCCCCAGATCAAGGATGCGCTCGGCGACGTGCGCACCTGGACCTCGGTGTTCTACCTATTGCTGATGCTGCCGCTGGGCATTGTCTACTTCACGCTCGGCATCACCGGCCTGGCGCTGTCGCTCGGCATCACGGGAGTCTCGATCTGGAGCTTGGCGACGAACGAAGGCCATGTGCAGATTCCCAATGTGCCGGCGCTTCAGCATTTTCTCAACACCGCACCGGGACTTGTTCTGCTTGCAGCGGTCGGAATCTTGGCATTTTTCCTGGTGCTGCACATGGCTCGCTTCATCGGCTGGACTCATGGCAAGATTGCCGAAGGTTTGCTGGTCCGACTCTAGTTGTCGCAAATAGTCACATTACAACGATTTCAGGCTATGGCGCGTGATCCAAAACAGATCACGCGCTGTGTGCTTTTGCGGCCTCATTGTTGCATCACGCAGGACACACTGCATGCGACCGATTTACCGAATGCGTGCGGCTGATCGTTCGTACGTGGTGATCTCTATCGTTAATAGGAGAGTAATGGTTGACGCGCCAGCATACGCTGAGGCTATATGCACACTGCGTTTGGGGGCTCCGGAACGGTCTGGGACAACTAAAGTATGCGTCGATTTCTTGGCGCCAACCCTTTAGGGAGCAATCGTGAACCGTCGCAACGAATCGACGCCCGTTACCTTTGATGCCGAATGGCCAGTCTCCGGCCAAGACGCGACCGCCTTCAACAATGACCATCGCTGGACCGTTGTCTCCACATCGATCTCTGCGCTGATCGTCGGTTCGATCGCTTGGCTCGCGGTCTCCACCATGCCGCCAGTCACGGGCGGCACCGTCGAGAATGCGAGCCACGGATTCCTACCCTATCGCCTGTTCCAGCAATTGACCGACTCTGGATCGAACGCGCTGTTCGCGTCCGTTGCGTCGATGCCCGCAGACCGTCAGCAGACGTCCGGTCTCGACCGTGCGTTGAACACCGAGCGTGCCGCGCCAAAATCCACCATTGAAACTCACACTGTCACGCTCGATTCCGGCGACACGCTGGCGGGCGCACTGGAGAACGCGGGGATCTCGGCCAACGACGCCAATGCGGCCATCGCCGCCCTCGGCAAGGTTCACAACGCGCGTGCGCTACGCGCCGGGCAGAGCTTCGACATTACCTACAACACGCACCCCGACGTCGCTGCCAATAGTAACGATCCGTCTGCGGACGATGACGCCAGCGACATGTCGAAGGGTGCGGCGGTGCCGGGCGAGCCGATCTCACGGCTTCTTACCATCAAATTTTCGCCAACGGTCGATCACGACATCACCATCGCGCGGGGCGCCGACGGCACTTTCCAGGCGACCGACGTCGTCAAGCAACTCGTCAGCCATGTCCATCGCGCCGGTGGCACGATCGACGGCAGCCTCTATCTCTCCGCGATGCGGGCCGGCATTCCGACCGACGTCGTCGGCGAAATGATCAAGATGTTTTCCTATAAGGTCGACTTCCAGCGCGATCTGCAGCCCGGCGACTCCTTCGAGGTGTTCTACGACTACTACTACACGCCCGAAGGCATGCCGGCGCGCCAGGGCGCCATCTCCTATGCGATGATGAAGACTGGCGGCAAAACCATCGTCCTCTATCGCTATCAGGCCAGTCCCAACGATCCGGCGGAATATTTCGACTCGTTCGGCGAAAGCGTCAAAGGCATGCTGATGAAGACGCCCGTCGACGGCGCTCGCATCACCAGCGGTTTCGGCATGCGGTTCCACCCCGTGCTCGGATTCTCGCGCATGCATAAGGGCGTCGATTTTGGCGTTCCGATCGGTACGCCGGTGATGGCCGCCGGTTCCGGTACCGTTGCCTTCCTCGGTTGGTCGAACGGCTATGGTCGCTTCCTCAAGATCAGTCACGGCAGCGGCTATGCGACGGGTTACGGACATTTGTCGCGCTTTTCGCCTGGTCTGCATGTCGGTTCGAAGGTGCGCCAGGCACAGGTCGTCGCCTATTCGGGCAATACCGGCATGTCGACCGGTCCGCATCTGCACTACGAAACATTGGTGAACAACCAGCAGGTCAATCCGCTGCATTTGAAAATGGCGCAAGGGCGCAAGCTCGCCGGCAAGGATTTGCGCGCGTTCCAGGCCGAACGCTTGCACATCGATGACAAACTGGCCGCCACCAAGCTCGAAACCAAAGTCGCCGACGTGTCGACCGGGCTGCGGGCAGGGACGAAGTAGATTCCTCAACGTCAACTTCTGCGCGCGAATTTTCGTTCGTAAAGCGTACGAGAATCCTGCACACTTCCGGTAACGCCGACCCATCGTCCGGCGATCTGGGGAGTGAATTCCATGGCCAACGAACACACACCGCAGGTGAACCCTGCGGCTTTAGGACTAGCCTGCTTCGGTCTTACCACCGTACTGCTCAGCTTGATCAATGCGGGGCTGTTGCCCGCGGGCGGCGAACCCGTCGTGCTTCCGTTGGCCCTTGCCTTCGGCGGCACGGCGCAAATCCTTGCCGGCATTTTCGAAGTGAAACTCGGCAACACCTTCGGCATGACCGCCTTCATCGCTTACGGTGCGTTCTGGTGGTGGTTTGCCCTGCTGCTTCTGCTCGGCCATACCGACGTCCTCGATTTGAAGGACGCCCATTCGACCATCGCCGTCGCGCTGCTGTTATGGGGTGTGTTTACGCTCTACATGTGGATCGCCAGCTTCAAGCTGACGCGGATCGTCAACCTGGTTTTTCTGACGCTGTGGATGACGTTCTTCCTGCTCGGCGCCGGTTCTCTGTTCGTAATACCCGCGGTGTCGCAAACCGGCGGCTGGGTCGGGCTGGTGTGCGGAACGCTGGCGCTCTATGGCAGCTTCGCCATCGTAACCAATTCCACGTTCGGCAAGACGGTGCTGCCGGTGGGGTGAAGCGCCAACCAATACCGTCGTGGCCGGGTCAAGCCCGGCCACGACAAGTTGGGTTAATTCAGCGCCTTGCTCGGGGCGTTCTCGAAGTTGAGATCATCGGGGGTCGCGAACTCCTCGCCGTTGAGAGTCAGACCGGAGTGGCCGACGCTCACCTGCACCACCGATCCGTCGCCGATCTTGCCTTCCAGAATCAGCTCCGCCAGCGGGTCTTGCAGACGGCGCTGGATCACGCGCTTGAGCGGCCGGGCGCCATAGACCGTATCGTAGCCGGCATTGCCGAGCCACTCGCGCGCCTTGGCGTCGAGCGTGATCGCGATCTTGCGATCGGCCAGAAGCTTGTCGAGACGGCCGATCTGAATGTCGACGATCTTGTCCATGTTGGCGCGGCTGAGGCGATGAAACAGGATGATCTCGTCGAGGCGGTTGAGAAACTCGGGACGGAAGTGCGCCCGTACCGCGGCCATCACGTCGGCGCGGACTTCGGCGGTATCGGGACCGCTCATCATCTCGGTGCCGAGGTTCGAGGTCAGGATGATGACAGTGTTCTTGAAATCGACCGTGCGGCCCTGCCCGTCGGTGAGACGGCCGTCGTCCAAGACTTGCAGCAGCACATTGAATACGTCGGGGTGCGCTTTTTCGACCTCATCGAACAGGATCACCTGATAAGGCCGCCGCCGCACCGCTTCAGTGAGGACACCGCCTTCTTCATAGCCGACATAGCCCGGCGGGGCGCCGATCAGACGCGCCACGGCGTGCTTTTCCATGAACTCGCTCATGTCGATACGAACCATGGCGTTGTCATCATCGAATAGGAACGAGGCCAGCGCCTTGGTGAGTTCAGTCTTGCCGACGCCGGTGGGCCCTAAGAACAGGAACGAGCCAATCGGACGGCCCGCATCCTGCAATCCCGCCCGCGCGCGGCGCACGGCATTGGAAATAGCACGCACCGCCGGGGTCTGGCCGACGACGCGCTTTTCGAGCGCCTCTTCCATTTTAAGCAGCTTGTCGCGCTCGCCTTCCAGCATCTTGTCGACCGGAATGCCGGTCCAACGCGAGACGATCTGGGCAATGTGTTCGGGCTGCACCGCCTCGTTGACCATCGCGCTCTGGCGTTTTTCGTCAATCTGTTGCAGCTGCTTTTCGAGACCCGGAATGACGCCGTATTGCAGCTCGCCGGCGCGGGCATATTCGCCGCGGCGCTGGGCGATATCGACTTCAGCACGGGCGCGTTCGAGCCTTTCTTTCAGGCCCTGCACGTCTTGCAGCGATCGCTTTTCCGATTTCCACTTCGCGGTCAGAACAGACGATTGCTGTTCCAGCTCGGCAAGTTCTTTTTCTAGATGCACCAGCCGGTCTTTGGAGGCCTTGTCGGTTTCCTTTTTCAAGGCTTCGCGTTCGATCTTGAGCTGGACCACGCGGCGGTCGAGTTCGTCGAGTTCGTCCGGCTTGGAGTCGACCTGCATGCGCAAGCGGCTGGCGGCTTCGTCCATCAAGTCGATGGCCTTGTCGGGCAAGAAGCGGTCGGTGATGTAGCGGTTGGAAAGCTGCGCCGCGGCGACAATGGCGGAATCGGTGATGCGCACGCCGTGATGGACTTCGTATTTCTCTTTCAGACCGCGCAGGATCGAAACGGTGTCTTCCACCGTCGGCTCGCTGACGAACACCGGTTGAAACCGGCGGGCCAGCGCCGCATCTTTCTCGATGTATTTGCGGTATTCGTTGAGCGTGGTGGCCCCGACGCAATGGAGTTCGCCGCGCGCCAGCGACGGCTTCAGCAGATTGGACGCATCCATTGAACCTTCCGACGCACCAGCCCCAACAAGCGTGTGCATTTCGTCGATGAAGAGGATGATCTGCCCGTTGGCAGAAGTGATCTCGCCCAGCACGGCCTTCAGCCGCTCTTCAAACTCGCCGCGATATTTGGCACCGGCGATCAGCGCGCCCATGTCGAGCGCCATCAGCCGTTTGTCGCGCAGGCTTTCCGGTACGTCGCCGTTGACGATGCGCAGCGCCAAGCCTTCGGCGATAGCAGTTTTGCCGACGCCGGGTTCGCCGATCAGCACCGGATTGTTCTTGGTGCGGCGCGACAGCACCTGAATGGTGCGGCGGATTTCTTCGTCGCGCCCGATCACCGGATCGAGCTTTCCCGCGCGCGCCAGTTCGGTGAGGTCGCGGGCATATTTCTTCAGCGCGTCATAAGCGTTTTCGGCCGTGGCACTGTCAGCGGTGCGGCCCTTGCGCAAATCGGCAATCGCCTTATTGAGGTTTTGCGGCGTGACGCCGGCATCCTTCAAGATGCGCGCGGAGTCGCCGGCGGACATCGCAAGCGCCAGCAGCAGGTATTCGGCGGTGACGAAGCTGTCGCCGGCCTTGGTCGCGATCTGTTGCGCGTTCTCCAATAGGCGAGCGGTTTCGGGATTGATGTAGACCTGGCCCGAACCGGAACCCTCCACCCGCGGCATTTTCTGAAGCGCGTGGGCAACGGCGTCACGGACCTGCTCGGGACGTCCGCTCGCGGCGGCGATCAAGCGGGCGGCGAGCCCTTCCTCGTCGTCGATCAGGACCTTCAACAGGTGTTCGGGGGTGAAAAACTGGTGGTTGGAACGAAGGGCAAGCCCTTGCGCCGACTGAATGAAGCCACGCGCCCGTTCGGTGAATTTCTCAATTTCCATATCTGCCTCTCAAGCCCTTGGCCCAGGCTCTGCGGATGCGGCAGCCTAGGACGAGTCCGGTCAATAGGCACGGCCCCATCTGGGCGCCGTACCCGGCAGAATATGTGGGAATTGGAAGAGAGATCTTCAAGGCAACTTTCCTCCCCCGCGCACGGGGAAGGAAAATACCTTATTCGGTCATCTCAGCTTCGTCGCCTTCGTCTTCTTCCTCGCCGTCATCTTCGCCCTCGGCCAAGGTGAAGGACGGGGTGCTGCCGGTTCCGGCCACCGGCGGAACGCCCGGCTGGTCGCCAGCGCCAGCCACCGGACGCGGCTGTTGGGCGGCCTGCTGGGCCTGCCACTGTGCCTGCTGCGCCTGGGCGGCGGCCATGATGCGATAGTAGTGCTCGGCGTGTTGAAGATAGCTTTCGGCCATGATGCGGTCGCCGCTGGCATTCGAATCGCGGGCGAGCTGCAGGTACTTTTCATAGATATGAGAGGCGGTACCACGGATTTTCACTTCGGGGCCGCTCGAATCGTAGCTGCGGTTCGGGTTGAATCCACCACCACCGCCGCCGCTGCCATTGCCGCCGCCGCCACTGATGTGACCGTTATGACCGTTCTGCGGCCTGCGGCCGCCTCTCCGAGATCGTTTCACTGTATCCCCTTGGGTTCGGACCGAAGCGCACTTTGTGGACCATTACGTCCACTGCGCGCGCGCAGGCCGCCTTGCATAAATAACATTCGAAATACGTCTTTCGCAGTGCCAGAGGCCGGGCGCGATTTACGCGCCATATCCGCCGGGCCCTAAGGCCACAGGCTGGGCGCCTCTCCCCAAGATTGGAAACTAGCTGGAAGCCAGGGTCATTCCAACACTTTTTTCGCCGGTGCCCTTACCGCAAGCCCGGTAACCACAACTCGCGGGATTCCCGCCAAGTCTGGGGCGACATGATGGACCGACAATCCTTCCGCCGCCATCAGGGATTGTGCTGATTCGGCCTGTCCGGCGCCAATTTCGACAAAAGCCGTTCCCGAGCCCAAGCGCCGAAACCCGGCCGCCAAGGCTCTTACCGCGTCAAGGCCATCCGGCCCGCCGTCGAGGGCGCCGAGCGGCTCGTAGTCGCGCACCTCGGGTTCCAGACCCGCGATATCGCCTGACGGGATATAAGGCGGGTTCGAAACGATCACATCCCAAGGCCCGCCCGCCAGATCGTTCAGCCAGTTGCCGCGGCGGATTTCGGCGCGGGCCGTAAGGTCGTGACGGGCTATGTTGCGCCCCGCCACAACAAGCGCTTGGTCAGAACCATCAATACCTAAGCCGCGGGCGTTCGGATATTCCTTTAACAACGCGACAAGCAGACATCCCGATCCGGTTCCGAGGTCGAGAATCTTCAGCGGTGCGGAACTGCCGGGGAAACGGTCGAGCACCTGCTCGACGATGGTTTCGGTTTCGGGGCGTGGGATCAGAATGCCGGGTTCGACCTCGAATTCCAGGCTCCAGAATTCCTTCGCCCCGATGATGTAGGCGACCGGCTCGCGCGCCAGGCGGCGCTTCACGAGGGCCTCGAACTGGCCGGGATTGCGCTGGGCGTAATCCCAGAGCAGCCGCGAATCGAGCCGGGGATTGCCGACACCCGCCGCGCTGAGACGGCGGATCGCTGCGGGACGGGGATCGCTCACGCTTCGTCCGATTCGAGTTCGGCGAGGCGGCCAGCCTGATCTTCGGTGACCAGGGCATCGATGACATCGCTGAGATCGTCGCCCGAAATGATGCGATCGAGCTTGTAGAGGGTGAGATTGATTCGGTGGTCGGTCACCCGCCCTTGCGGGAAATTGTAGGTACGGATGCGCTCGGAGCGGTCGCCTGAGCCGACCAGGGACTTGCGTTCGCTGGCGCGGGCGGAATCGATCCGCGTGCGTTCCATGTCGTAGAGGCGGGCCTTAAGCAGCTTCATGGCCTGGGCCTTGTTCTTGTGCTGCGATTTCTCGGTCTGCTGCGCGACGGCGATTCCGGTGGGAAGATGGGTGATGCGCACCGCACTTTCGGTCTTGTTGACGTGCTGACCACCAGCGCCTTGGGCGCGATAGACATCGATGCGCAGATCCTTGTCGTTGATAACGACGTCGACGTCTTCGGCTTCGGGCAGCACGGCAACGGTTGCCGCCGAGGTATGAATGCGCCCGCCCGCTTCGGTCACCGGCACGCGCTGAACACGATGGACGCCGCTCTCGAACTTGAGCTTGGCAAAAACGCCCAGCCCCTGCACATCCATGACGGCATCCTTGATGCCGCCAAGATCGGATTCGGAAAGGCTCATCAGCTCGATCTTCCAGCCCTGCAACTGGCAATAGCGCTGGTACATTTTCAACAGGTCGCCGGCGAACAGCGCCGCCTCGTCGCCACCGGTGCCGGCGCGAATTTCAAGGATGGCAGAGGAATTGTCGGCGGTGTCTTTGGGCAGGAGCTGAAGCTTGAGGGCGTGTTCAAGCTTTTCCAGCGTGACTTTCAGTTCCGCCCTCTCCTCTTCCGCCAGCGAGCGCATCTCGGAATCCGTGGACGGATCGTTGAACAGAGCGTCGGCATCCTCGAACTGCCGCTGGGCCCCGCGGTAGGCGGTGGTGGCTTCCACCACCGGCGCCAGTTCGGCGTGTTCCTTCGACAGCTTGACGAAGGCGGGACCGGCGAGACCCGACGACAGCTCCGCCTCCACGGCGTGGAAACGGTCGAGCAGACGTTCGAGCTTGTTGGTCGGGATCATCAGAGGTGGCAGATACCACGACAGGGCGGCGCACGGAAACCCCGTCCCCGGCGAAATCGCTGTGCTAGGCGTTCCTGCGCTAACCCTGGCGCTTCCGGTTCACCCACGGACTCGCCGCGGCGAGCTTGAGGCGGAATTCTTTGCGACCGTAATCAATCGACACGGTCTGGAATTCGCGCAGGAAGTTAAGGCCGATCAACAACGCCGGTTGGTCGGCAAGGTCCCAGATCTTGAAGATATCGAGATCAGCGATCCCGATTTCGCAGCCCGAAAATTCGAGATTGCCGAGCAGGATGGTCGACACCTTCACCACTTTGCCGGTGCGCGAGCCACCGGTGATCCCGGTCAGCTCAATGTCGCGATCACCGGCATAACCGGGACCGATCCGCATTAACGCCTGGCGCAGCGCCTCATTGCCGACCGAAACCTCGGCCCCGGTGTCGAGGAATGCGGTTGTCACCACGCTGTCGACCCGGCAGGCGAAGGACCGCAAATGGCCGTCGTCGCCGGGCGCGGCAATTAGCGACTCGGTGCTCGTGTGATCGACCCACTCGGCCGGCAGACAATCAGAGACGCGCAGCGTCCGCTTTTTGAAATCGAAGATCACGCGATGCTTGCCGATGGCGTCGAGGCCGAGGAACCCGTCAGCCTTGAGCAGCGCGCGCGGCAGCACCGGCATCTGGAGATTGTCGCGCACCACGGCCCCGAAACGAAGCTCGTCCACCGGCACGCTGGGCGCCGATACCGCGCGGATGATGCCCTGTACCGTCACCGAATGGCCGACCGGCAGACGCAGCGCCTTAGCCACATCATCCGAAATCACGCTGTGGTCGGCGCCGGTATCGACGACAAAATGGAACGGCCCCTTACCGTTGATGCGCACGGCTGTGGTGAGCTGGCGATCCTTGATCTTGACCTGGGCCGGAAGCGGTTCGAACCCGTTTTGGTTTTCGGCGAAGGCGGCCTTGGCGAATGCGAGCGAAGCAAGTCCGCACCCGATCAAATGCCGGCGCGGCAATGCGATCCTGGACTGCATGTGTTTCCCCCAAGGGGCACCTCTCATGCGGCGGAGATGCCTCAGTTCACACTAGCAGAAACAGGATGTCTCTACAGTTCATTTCTGCGCGAGGAGGACGGTCAGGACAGGTGGTCAGTCGGTGGGATCGTTGCGCGCGGCTTCGATTTCGGCCGCTTTCTTTTCCACCAGCTCAACGACGTGCTCGATCAGATCTGGATTCTGAATACGGTAGACCGGCTTGCCGTTGAGATAGATCTGGCCGTGGCCCTTGCCGGCACCACCGCCGGTGAAGCCGATATCGGTGCCGAGCGCCTCGCCCGGGCCGTTGACGACGCAGCCGATGATCGACAGCGACATCGGCGTGGTGATGTGTTTGAGGCGGTCTTCCAGC
This sequence comes from Alphaproteobacteria bacterium UBA1301, assembly GCA_002307725.1. Taxonomy (GTDB): domain Bacteria; phylum Pseudomonadota; class Alphaproteobacteria; order Micropepsales; family Micropepsaceae; genus Rhizomicrobium. The sequence continues at coordinate 860,830 of DBUB01000010.1, forward strand.
GTCTTGACGGTGTTGATCACGTCGAAGCCCTGACGGGCGCAAGACGGGCACGAGATGATGTTCACACCGCGCGAGCGCAGACCCAGCGACTTCAGGATATCGAAGCCGACGCGCACCTCCTCCACCGGATCAGCCGACAGTGAGACGCGGATGGTATCGCCGATGCCGCCCCACAAGAGGTTGCCCATACCGATCGCCGACTTCACCGTGCCGGAGATGAGGCCGCCAGCTTCGGTGATGCCGAGATGCAAGGGGCAATCGATCGCTTCGGCCAGGGCGCGATAAGATGCGACGGCCAGGAAAGCGTCGGACGCCTTCACCGAAATCTTGTATTCGCGAAAATTGTTGTCGTCGAGGATGCGGGCATGGCTGAGGGCACTCTCAACCATCGCTTCAGGGCACGGCTCGCCGTACTTTTCCATCAGCTCTTTTTCGAGCGAGCCGGCATTGACGCCGATGCGTATCGCGCAGCCGTGATCTTTCGCAGCCTTCACCACCTCGCGAACGCGATCGGCCGAGCCGATGTTGCCGGGGTTGATGCGCAGACACGCCGCGCCCGCTTCCGCCGCTTCGATGGCGCGCTTGTAGTGAAAGTGGATGTCGGCCACGACCGGAATCGTAGAAGCCTTGCAGATCGCCTTCATCGCCGCGGTGGCGTCTTCGTCAGGGCACGAGACGCGCACGATGTCGGCGCCCGCCTCTTCGATGGCACGAATTTGGTCGATGGTCGCCTTGGCATCGGCCGTGACCGTATTGGTCATGGTCTGTACACTGATCGGAGCATCGCCGCCGATGGCAACCGGCCCGACATGAATCTGCCGGCTCTGACGCCGATGGATTTCGCGATAGGTGCGGACGCTCATGGCAACCCTTTAGCCTGTAAGGTTTTGTCTTGTCACGCTTCTTAGCCGAAAACTGATACCAACTTTTCGGCAAGCGCGCTACCGGCCGTGGTTACCACCATTGCGATCCATAATCGACTGCGGATCGAGCGAAATTTCTTCCGCCGTTTCCTGGGACTTGCCGGCTATGCCCAGCACAGCGCCGTCGAGTTCGACCTGCACTGCCCCTGCATTCGATGTGGTTAATGTGAGGCCCACTATGTTGGGCACGCGATAGCTGTCGCCGGGCTTCAACATGCGGTTCTGGTAGATTCGGCCACCTTGGCCTTGCACCAGAATGCGCGTGGCGTCGCGGGCCCGCAGAACAACGCGAACCGGCTTACCGACGTCGCCATAGACTTGACCTTGCGGCGGTGGCGCGGCGACAACGGGTTGTTCGGGAACGTCGGCTGTCTGCTGCCCGCCGGGCTTCGCCGCATTCGGCTGCCCCGGAACGGCAGCGTCCGGAGTTGCGTTGGGGTCAGTCTGTCCCGCCAGAACAGCGGCCGCAGATTGCGCCAGGGCCGGTGCCGGCGTTTCGACGGGTTTCACGATCGGCTTGTACGCGAGGGAATGCTTGACCATCGTCGGCGCCGGCTCGACCGTCTTATCGTTGAGCATGCGGTCGGCGGACGCGGCAAGTTGATAAGCGCCGTAGAGCACGAGCAGCACGACGATGCCGGCCATGATCTTCCAGCCCTGCGGCATGCGATGTTCGTCGTCGTCGATCACCGTAATCGGCGTCAGCGCCGGATCGGCGCGGCCAGCGATCTCGGCCTTGAAGCGTTCGACGCATTGCACGGCATCGAGCCCAAGATAATCCGCATACGAACGAATGAACCCAACCGCATAGGTGCGGCCCGGCAACGCTTCGATGCGATCCTCTTCGAGGGCTTCGAGATGATCTTTCCGAATTTTGAGTACGCGCGACACTGCCGCCAGATCATCCCCACGCCTGAGTCGTGCGGTGCGCAGATCCTGGCCTACCGTATCGAGCGGCGCGTCCACATCGTCAGAGATTTCGCGCAAGTGGATGCGCCTGCGCTCGAGAGCACCGTCATCATCCAAGGTAAGTCGCGTAACTTTGGTCATGAAGTGAAAAGCACCCGCTCTGCGCCGCCATCAATGCGCGCAACAGTGACTATCTTGTTGCTTCGATTAGTAACTTATATTGTGCAGTCAAGCCACGGAAATATAGGTTTTTGTGGTTAGTTCCAGTACGCCCCAAACGTGATCGCGTTGCCGTGCCTTAAGCGGCACGTCGCTGCTGACAAAAATTGCGGCCCTGAGCGAGCGCAACATTCGTGACCCATTCCAGTTCGCACCGCAGTGTCATCCACGGGCGTGCGGGTTCCTTATTTCAGAATAACGCCGTGTTCGGCCGCGAAACCGATCAGCCGGGCACGCAAGGAATGGTCGGCCCGGTCGCACAACTTTCCGACGTATTGGGTAATCTCGCTGCAGTTGAGGCTCCGGATCATCATCTTGACCGGCCCAACGTTGCCAGGAGACATCGACAGAGAACGAATACCCAATCCGATCAATGTCATAGCATCGAGAGCCCGGCCCGCCATCTCGCCGCAGAGCGACAGATCCCCGCCGGTTTCCTTGGCGCTTTCGACAATTTGGCGGATCAGCGTCAGCGTGGCCGGGTTCAGCGCGTCGTAGCGGCGCGACACTCGCGGATTGGTACGATCGGCAGCAAAAGCAAACGACAACAAATCGTTGGAGCCGATTGATACAAAATCGGCGCTGCGCATGAGCTGTGGCAACATGAACGCGAGCGAGGGCACTTCCAACATGGCGCCGACCAGAACTTGACGCGGCTGGCGCTGGCCTAAGAGGCGCGCGCGTTCGATTTCGCGATCAACCAGCGCGCGCGCAGCATTGAATTCGGCAACCGAGCTGATCATCGGCAACAAGATGCGCAGCACTCTGCCTGCTGCTGCGGCAATAAGCGCACGGACCTGGTAACGGAGCAAAGCCGGACGGTCGAGGGCAATGCGGATCGCTCGCCACCCCATGGCCGGGTTTTCCTCCCGTTCCCAGCGAGCGTAAGGCAAGACCTTGTCGCCGCCGAGGTCGAGGGTGCGGAATACCACCGGCTTATCGCCCGCCGTATCCAACACCTCACGGTAGAAATCTATCTGGTGCGACAATTTCGGCATATTATCGCCGATCATGAATTGGATCTCGGTCCGGAACAGACCGATGCCGTCAGCGCCCGATTCTGCTAGGTGCGGCATATCGAGCAACAGGCCGGCATTCATCATCAGCTTGATGCGGATGCCGTCCTTGGTTTCCGCCGGCAACTCGCGAATGGTGGCGAACTGGGCGACGCGATGTTCGCGCAAGGTCCGTTTGGCAACGAACGCGTGGACGATCTCTTCGCCCGGCCGCAGGTGTACTTCGCCGCTCTCACCGTCGACCACCATCATGTCGGCGCCACGCGCCGCATCGGTGATACCCTTGCAGTCGCTGACCATCGGCAGACCCATGGCCCGCGCGACGATCGCCACATGCGAGGTGGACGCTGCCTCTTCCAGCACCAACCCGACCAGACGGTCGCGGCGATAATCGAGCAATTCGGCCGGCCCCATGCCGCGCGCAACGAGGACGGAATCGTACGGCAGATCTTGACCCCGGCGACCAATCTCGCCGACCAGATGGCGCAAAAGCCGCCGCGCCAGATCATCGAGATCGTGCGCCCGCTCACGCAGTAGCGGGTCATTCATCTTCGCGACACGCATGCGGGTTTCATCCTGCACGCGTTCGACCGCTGCTTCCGCGGTGAGCCCGCCGTTGATGGCATCGCGCATCTTCTGGCGCCAGCCGGCATCGTGGGCAAACAGGCGATAGGTCTCGATCACCTCGCGGCTCTCGCCGGTGAGGTCGAGTTCGCCGGAATCCAGCATGTGATCGACGGATTCGCGCAGCTTGCCGATCGCCTCTTCAAGACGCGCCAGCTCCACCGCCGGATCGTCGGCAATCATGCGCTCGACTTTGACGCGCGGCTCATGCAGCACGACATGACCGACGGCGACGCCGTCCGAGAGGCCTTCGCCGCTGAACTTGCGCGGCCGGTCGGGTGCCAACTCGGGCTCGTCAAGTTCAGTGACGTTGAACAGCACGCCCTGCGCCACCACCTCGGCCAGCACCATGGCGACGGTCTGCAGCGCTTCGACTTCCTCTTCGGCATAGGTGCGAGCGGCACGGTTTTGCACCGTCAACACACCGAACACCTGGCCGCCGCGCACGATCGGCACGCCGAGGAAGGAATGATACGGGTCTTCGCCGGTTTCCGGGCGATACGAGAATTTTGGATGGTTCGGCGCGTTGGAGAGATTGACCGGCTCGCCAGTGTCGGAGACGAGGCCGACCAGGCCTTCACCGGACCTCATACGGGTGTGATGCACGGCCGCCGGATTCAAGCCTTCGGTGGCGAACAGCTCCAAGGCCTTGCCGGCGCGACGCAGATAGATCGAGCAGACCTCGGCAACCATGTTGGCGGCGATGACCGTGACCAGCTTGTCGAGTCGCTGTTGCGCGCTCGTCGCCTCGGCCATGATCTCGCGCAACCGCCGCAGCAGCGTCCGTGGACCAGCGGCGGCAACGGGTGCCATGTCAATCGCCTCCCGTCATACGACGTCCAGCTCGTAAGCCGAGTGCAGCGACCGCACGGCGAGTTCGACGTATTCTTCGGGGATCAGCACGCTCACTTTGATCTCGGAGGTGGAGATCACCGAGATGTTGATGCCCTTTTCCGACAGCGTTTTGAACATCAACTGGGCCACGCCGGGATGGGTGCGCATGCCGATGCCGATGATCGAAATCTTCGCCAGCTTGGCGTCCGACGTGATCTCGCGATAGCCGATTGTCGGCGCGGCCTCTTCCACCGCCTTCATTGCGCGCGACAGTTCGGTGCGTGGGCAGGTGAAGGTTAAGTCGGTGCGCTTGCCGTCGTCGGAGATGTTCTGCACGATCATGTCGACATTGATGCCGGCATCGGCGAGTGGCCCGAAAATGGCAGCGGCGATGCCGGGGTGATCCGGAATCTTCATCAGCGAAATCTTGGCTTCTTCGCGCGAATAGGCGATGCCGGTGACCGGTTTCTTTTCCACGATGTCTTCCTCGTCGCACAGAAGCGTGCCGCCCGCGTCGGGATCGAACGTCGACAAAACCCGGACGGGCACGCGGTGTTGCATAGCGATTTCCACCGAGCGCGTCTGCAAAACTTTGGCGCCCAATGAAGCCATTTCGAGCATTTCCTCGAAAGCGATCTTTTCCATCCGCCGCGCCTTGTCGGTGATGCGCGGGTCGGTGGTGTAGACGCCGTCGACGTCGGTGTAGATGTCGCAAAGATCGGCCTTGATCGCGGCCGCGACCGCAACCGCGCTGGTATCAGACCCGCCGCGGCCGAGCGTCGAAATGCGCTCGCCTTCGGCGATGCCCTGGAAGCCAGCGACCACGGCGACGGTGCCGGATTCAAGGCAGGCGATCAGATTTTCCGGCGGCACATCTTCGATGCGGGCCGAGGCGTGCATGGCCGAGGTCTTCATCGGCATCTGCCAGCCGAGAAACGAGCGCGCCTTGACCCCGATGGCACCGAGCGCGATGGCAAGCAACCCGCTGGTCACCTGCTCGCCGGAAGCGACGACGGTGTCGTATTCCTTAGGGTCGTAATGCTTGTCGAGGTCGTTAATCAGCTTGACCAGTTTGTTGGTCTCGCCAGCCATGGCTGATACCACCACCGCAACCTGATTGCCGCGGTCGACCTCTTTCTTGACCAACTGGGCCACATTGCGGATGCGATCCAGGTCGGCCACCGAGGTCCCGCCGAATTTCATCGCAATCTTCGCCATGGCCCTGCCCGTTTCACGAACCGTTTGTTGCGTCATACATAACCGCCCGTTTCCCAGGGCTCAACCCGCGACTTCGCCTCCCCTGCGGCCAAGAGGTGCGATATAAGGTGCCCTATGACCAACCCAGCCCCCTCCGCTCCGTCCATTGACCCCGCCGAGGTCGAAAAATTCTCCGCCATGGCCGCCGAGTGGTGGGACCCGGCCGGAAAATTCGCACCGCTGCACAAATTCAACCCGGTTCGGCTGCAATTCTTGCGTGAAACGGCAGCAAAGCACTTCGGGCGGACGGGTTTGCGCCCCTTCGAGGGGCTGAACCTGCTCGATATCGGCTGTGGCGGCGGGCTGCTCGCAGAACCAATGGTCCGGCTGGGATTCGCCGTGACCGGGGCCGACGCCTCGGAGAAGAACATCAAAACCGCGATGACCCACGCCGCTGCGTCGGGGCTTGGCATCGATTATCGGGTGACGACAGCCGAATCCCTCGCTGATTCGGGGGCCGAGCCAGGGCTGACTTTCGACGTGGTGCTCAATATGGAAGTTGTCGAGCATGTCGCCGACCTGCCCGGCTACCTGAACGCCTGCGGCAAGCTGGTGAAGCCCGGCGGGCTGATGTTCGTGGCGACGCTGAACAAAACACTGAAATCGCTGGCGCTGGCCAAGATCGGCGTCGAATACGTGCTGCGCTGGCTGCCGCCCGGCACCCACGATTGGAACCGCTTCGTCGAGCCCGCGCGGTTGACGGGGTTGCTGCAGGACGCCGGTCTGGCGGTAACCAAAACCCAAGGCCTGAGCTTCGACCCGCTGAGCTGGTCTTGGGACCTGTCGGGGGATACCGGCGTGAACTACATGGTGGTGGCGGGGAAGGCCCTCTCATTCTAACCCTCACCTCCGAAGCGGGGGCGAGGGGATATTTAGTGCTGGTACGGCTGATCCGTATACAGTTTCTTCGAGTACAGCGCATGCGGAATGCAGAAGGTCTGCGGGTGCGACGTGATGCTAACGGGCACCATGATCGAAGCGGTATCGCCGCCGAGTTTGGTGCAGTCCGCGCCCGGTTCCACGGTGTAGTGGATGATGCGCACGGTGTTTTTCGGGCAGACGCCGCTGCAGCGCACGTCAACGATGACCGACGTGCCTTTGTGAATCCCCAGCATGCGATCGGCCGGAGCATCCTTGACGTTCATCACAGCGCTGGCGCGGGCGACGAGGCCGGCATCGGCGATCGGATCAGCCGCACCGTGAGCGGCCATAGCTACGGCGGCCATGACCACGCATGCCGAAATGATACGCATCATCAGTTCACCTCCTCTTCGAAGTCCGGCGGCAGGGCGGCGATATCGACGCCTTCCTCGATCAACTCTTTGGCTTCCTCGACACTGGCTTCGCCATAGATGTGGCGTTCTTCGGCTTCGCCATAGTGGATTTTGCGTGCTTCTTCGGGGAATGCCTTGCCGACGTAATCGGCATTTTCTTTGACGTACTTCTTCATGCCGGCCACGAACTGGCGCAGTTTCTTGCGGTCCGCAGCGGCGAACACGGTCTTCTTGGTACCGGAGAGCGATGGCGCCATCGGGGCTTTTCCGACCTCGGTCGAAGCGCATTCCGGGCACGCCACCAGACCCGCAGCGGCTTGATCCTCAAACGCGGCACCGGAAGCGAACCAGCCTTCGAACTCGTGGCTATTCGCGCACTTAAGGTTGTACACGATCACGGCATTACCCCGGAAAACAACCGCAAGACCCGGCACACGGCGGCGCTTCAGACGCGCCGGACATCGGACATCCGGCGGGAACCGATGTCGAACCTTTGGTTCCGGACACGGCTGGCGCCATCGGCGCTTTTTCGATTTTGGTCGAGCCACATTCCGGACACGCACACTCACCCGCCGCGATCTCACGGTCGAACGACGAACTCGAACCGAACCAGCCTTCGAACTCGTGGCCGTTGGCACATTTTACGCTGTAGACAATCACGCGCTAACCCTCTTCCAGCGAAGTTTCGGCCGAAACGGAAGCTTCCGCAAGATGGGTAGGATCGCGTAGGGCGAAGGCGCGATCATGACGAAGGCTGGGAATTTGCGCCCGCGCCGTAGCCGCTGCAGCCGGATCAATGTCGGCGAATATGACGCCGGGCACCTCGCCTGCTTCGGCGAGAATCTCGCCCCAAGGCGAGACAATCAGCGAATGACCGAAAGTTTCCCGCCCACCGGCATGGATGCCAGTCTGTGCCGGGGCGAGCACAAAAGCGCCGTTCTCGATTGCCCGCGCCCGCAACAGAACATGCCAATGCGCCTTGCCGGTGGTGGCGGTGAAGGCGGCGGGAACAGTGAGGAGAACGGCGCCTGCCTGCGCCAGGGTGCGATAAAGCTGCGGAAAGCGCAGGTCGTAACAGACCGTCAGTCCGATGCGGCCAAACGGCAGATCGGCGGTGACCGCTTCATGACCACCAGCGACGGTGTGGGATTCGCGATAGCGCTCGCCGTTGGCCAGATCGACATCGTAGAGGTGAATCTTATCGTAGCGCGCCGCAATGGCGCCATCCGGCGCGATCAGAAACGAGCGGTTGGCGGTCTTGCTGTCACTGATCTTGATGGCGAGCGATCCGATCAACAGCCAAATGCCCAGCTCCGCCGCCAAGGCGCGGAAAAGCGGCAGCGACGGATCGGCGTCTTCGGCAAAGGTCTTTCCCAGTTTGGCGCCGGCATCGGGCACCATCAAAGCGGTATTCTCGGGGGTGGCGATGAAGCTTGCGCCCTGCCCGTGCGCCGCACGGATCAGAGCGGACGCTGCGCGGACATTTGCGGCGACATCGTCGGAGGCGCAAAGCTGAACGCAAGCGGCGCGGATCATTCCTTCAGAAGCGGGTCGAGGCCGCCTTCCGCATCCAGCGCATGGAGGTCGTCGCAACCGCCGATGTGGCGCTCGCCGATGAATATCTGCGGCACCGTGCGCTTGCCGCCGGACTTCTCCAGCATCTCTTTACGGGCAGCGGCGTCCATGTAGACGTCAACTTCTTCGAAGGCGACGCCCTTCTTGGTCAGCAACGCCTTGGCGCGGGCGCAATAGGGGCAGATCGGGGTGGTGTAGATTCGAACATTGGCCATGATCCTCATCATATAGGATGAGATTAGGCGCGGACAACGCGGGCCAGGGCTAATACGTATACGGACGCCGCTCCGGCCCGTTTCAAAGCCCTGGCGCAAGCGCTGGCGGTGGCACCGGTGGTCAGGACGTCGTCGATCAGGAGCACGCGCTTGGCCTTCACCGCGGCCCGCGCCGGTTGGGGAACGCGAAACGCCCCAGCCACATTCTTCCGCCGCGCTGCGGCCGAGGGCATGGTGCCTTGGCTCGGCGTCGGCTTACGGCGCTCCAACACCAGCGGTTGCAACGGCACACCAGACAGCCGCGACAGGCCACGGGCGATCTCCGCCGACTGGTTGTAGCGGCGCTTCCACAGCCGCATGCGGTGCAACGGCACCGGCACGATCATATCGGTCTCGGCAAAGAGATCGCGGCCGGCGCGGTCGAGCCATTTGGCGAAGGCGGGAACCAGATCGAGGCGGTCGGCATGTTTGAGCGCCAGCACCGGCTTCTTGCTGGCATCGTCGTAGCGCAGGATGGCACGCGCGTGATCGAATTGCGGCGGATCGGCGATGCAAGCGCCGCACACCGTATCCGGACCAGCGTCAATTTCGAACGGCAGGCCGCACAGAGCACAAACCGGACCGTCGATGAACTGCATGTTGGTCCAGCAGGCCGGACAAAGGCTGTCGGGGTCAGCGACGGGCTCGCGGCAGAGAAGGCACAGCGGGGGAAAGAACAGGTCGACGAATCCTCGCCCTGCCCGCTGCAACACGCCCTGGAGCCCTGCGCTCATTCTGCTAGTTTAGCGCAATGGATCAATTTAACCCAACCGGCGGGCCGCCGCGGATTTTCGATGCTGAGGCACTGGCGCTACACCGGCAAAGAGCCGCGCGGCTGCCGGGTGAGCGGTTTTTGGTGCGCGAGGCGGTAGAGGGGGTTAAGGACCGCCTCGCTCCCGTAAACCGCAGCTTCGGGGCCGCGCTAGCCTTAGATGGGTATGCCTCCGCCACGCTTCAAGCTGCGCCAACGGCATGGCAGGTCGTAACTTTTGACAACAATGAGCAGTTGACCGTCGACGGCAGCTTCGACCTAGCGGTGAGCCTTCTGTCGCTGCACAGCTTGAACGATCTGCCGGGCGCATTGGTGCAGATCCGGCGCGCGTTGAAGCCGGATGGACTATTTCTCGCGGCTGTGTTCGGCGGCGCGACGTTAACCGAGCTGCGCGACAGCTTTGCGGCGGGCGAAGCGGCGACCATCGGTGGTGTATCCCCGCGCGTCGCACCGATGGCGGATGTGCGCGATCTCGGCAGTCTGTTGCAACGGGCCGGATTTGCCATGCCGGTCGCCGATCTCGAACGCACCACGGTACGCTACCGCGATTTTTTCACGCTGGTAGCGGATCTGCGCGCCATGGGCGAAACCAATGCGCTCGCCGGACGGCTGGGACGCCTCAGGCGCGACACGCTGGCGGCGGCGCTGGCGCATTACCAGGAACATTACGCCGATTCCGATGGGCGCCTCCGCGCGACGTTCGATATCATCTACCTGACCGGCTGGGCGCCGCACGAAAGTCAGCCCAAACCGCTGCGCCCCGGCAGCGCCAAGATGCGATTGGCGGATGCGCTGGGGGTGAAGGAACAGAAGCTGTAGAGCTATTCCCCAAAGAACGTCTTCACGGCCGGGTTTTCCGCCAACGCTTTGCGTTCGTCCGGAGTCGGCAGTTGCGGCTTGTCGCGGTCGACGTTGACCATGCAGAGAAAGCCGAGCGCCTCACCGGCATTGGCGCGAAACTGGTGCCAGGTCATCGGCTCGATGGTGACGAGATCGTTCTCGCCGATGCCGAACACTTGGCCGCCGATCATGCATTGGCCTTCCCCGCGCAGGGTCAGCACCGCGTGCACATGCTGGTGGCGTTCGAGGGTCGAATAGCCGCCCGCTTCGATTTCGAAGTAGCGCAGTTCGCTTTTCAACGCGGGATGACGGAACAAGACTTGGCGCGTGATTGCCTTGAATGGCGCGCTGCCTTCTTCCTTGTAGGCCAAGAGATCAGTGTCTTCCCAGTGGAACTCCGAAAAGCGGCGGATCGGTCCAGCCATCAATAGCTCCGTACGGCGTTGCAGAACGCCTCTGTCTCTTTGGTGATCTTGTCCTTGGCCGACAGCAAACTGCCGCCGATCAGCAGCATCACGTCGCGGCCGAAGAAATCGAGCAACTCGGGGACGCGTTTCAGCTCCATGCCGCCGGCGGGCACCGGCAGGCAGGGTTTCAGGCCCGGCGCATCTTCCAGGCACCAACCGGCGATGGCGCGGCAGAGTTCGGGGCTGTAACCGAAACGGCCGCCGTAATTGCAAAATACCGACGCATCGGAACCGAGCAACCGCATCAACTTGCCGAAGAAAAACCGCGGTGACATCGGCCCGCCCGCCATCGAGGGATGGGTCATAAACAGGAAATCGGGGTTTTCCTGCTTCAGCGCCTGGAAGGTGGAAAAGCCGCATAGCATCGGCGCAATCAAGACGCCATCGAGACCGACCGAACGGGCAAGCACAATCTGCTGGCGCATCTTGTCGGTGGTGCCGTTGAGACTCGGCAAATAACGGGTCGGGATGCCGGTCTTCTGACCTGCCTTGTGCACTGCTTCGGCGATCATCGGCACGCGGGCCGAGAACGGGCAATAGGCTTGATCGGAAAGACCGTGATCGTCCTTGATGTAATCGATGCCGCCCAGTGCGATGTCGTAAGCCAGCCGCGCCAGCGTGGCTGGCGGCGTGCCTTGCGGCTTGAGCGCAGTGGCGGACAGCGCTCCCTTGGCCCCCACCCGCGCGCGCACACCCGCAACGCCGAGGTTCGGTCCGCCGAACGCTTCCACAATGTCAGCCGGGAACTCAGCATCAATCAGCGACACGCCATCCTGCAACGACGTGTTGCCGAGGATCATGTTGATAAGCTGGCCGCCGTCGTAACCGGTGGTGATCGAGGCCAGACCGATGCGCACTTCGTAGTCACCGCCGCCGAGGTCCTTGATCTCTTCCACCCGGCCGATGATGTCATTAATGACGAACGGATCGTCGATCGGCGCGACCGGCATTTCCACACTCTGCTCGACGGAAATTCCGCGGGCACGGGCTTCGATGGTCGAAGGCTCAGCCTTGACGCGATAAACGGCTTGGATGCGCGTGCTCATGGTCCGCGAACTTAACGAGGGTGGTCCTTAGTGCAAGTGGAAAGACGGTTAGAAGTGGATGCTACTGAACAAACCCAGCACACTTTGGCCGATTTGAGTTATGGCCGCCACGACTACCATCGCAATGCAGGCCGCCACCATGGCGTATTCGATCGCCGTGGCGCCACTCGTGTTCCTAAAAAAACAGGTTGATTCTGGTCGCGCAGCTTGGCGGAAAACCGCTTCACATTTTTCCTGGCTGCGCTTCAAAGCAAGTCCCGGAGCATCGGCACCAATGGCACATCCGCAGCCGGCATCGGATAGTCCTTCAACTCCGCCGGCCGCACCCATTTGAGGGCCTGATGTTCCAACGCCAGCGGTGTTCCCTCCCACCGGCGGCAGACGTAAAGCGGCATGAGCAAATGAAAGTCCGCGTAGCTGTGTGAGGCAAAACTGAACGGCGCCAAACACGGCTCCTTGACCTCGATCCCCAACTCCTCGCGAAGTTCTCGGATCACGGTCTCCTCCGGACGTTCGCCCGGCTCCATCTTGCCGCCAGGAAATTCCCACAGCCCACCCATTTGTTTGTCCGCGGGGCGTTGTGCGACCAGCACGCGTCCGTCGGGATCGATCAGGGCACAGGCCGCGACGAGAACAAGCTTTACCGGCATGGTCCGATCCCCATCAGTATGCGCGAACACCGGTTGAAGCGGCGTTCAAGCGCTGTTTCGGATTCGATTTGTAGCGTTAACCCGGCGCTAAGCCCACGTCCCAGGCTTTCCGACTATGGCCGCAGTTACTCGGGCGCCGTTCCTGGATAGCGGTCGCGCGGCGAGCCGACGAATTCGTGCGGACCGATGTGCGCCAGCATGCTCTGGGTATCGAGCCAAATCTTGCCGCCGAGCGCACGCCAGCGCTGGCAGAAGGCGTAATCCTCGCTCAAATATTCGCCCGAGGCTTGGTCGATGATGCAATCGAAAAAGGCGTACTGATTGGCGCTGAGGCTTGGCTCAGCCGTGGTATGCGCCGCCTTGTACTGCAGATGGGGATAGCTCGCCCGCATCTTCTCAAACACACAGCGCTTGATCATCAGGAATCCAGCGCCAGCATAGGTGCCGGTGACAAAACCGTTTTCGACTTCGCGCTCGCGCCCTTCGCAAGCGACGCCAACAAAGCGCAAGAAGGCATGCTCCAGCGGCTCGCCGTGGCGCGCACGTGCGATGGCGGCGGCGTCCCAGGTGATTTCCTTCAAGGGATACATGCCCGCCACGACGTCCCGGTCGAATTCCAACATGCGGAACACCTGCGCCGGTTCAAACCCGATATCGGCATCAATGAAGATCAGATGGGTCGCGTTGGGATCATCGAGGAACTTGGCCACCAGCGCATTACGCCCGCGCGTGATCAGCGATTCCCGGCCCAACAATTCAAGCTGCACCTGCACGCCTTGCGCCGCGGTCGCGATCAGCAGACCGCATGTGCACTGCATATAGCGTTGCGTGACCATGCCGCCATAACATGGTGTTGCCACATAAAGCTTCACCGAACGCAAATCCGCCATACCGAACCCCGCAACGCCGCGCCTCACATATGACAGTTGGTAAGCTGCGTTGGCCGGAAAAGTCCATCGGTTCCCGCGCAATTTGTCTTAAGGAATATTCAGGTGGCGAGCGAAAAAAGAGGCCCACCGGCTGTGAACCGCGGATAAGCTAGCCAAAAGCCGCTAGCATCCGCCCGCCAGGGTTGTACATCTTGATACAATTTTGCGGTGCGCAAAAATATCCGCGGCGCCCAAAACACTTGCGGGACTTAGCCAAAGGGCCAAGTCCCGCGAGCCGCCACCGGGTTGCTCCTGGGTTGCAGCAAGTCAACCCGGTACACGCTTGAGGTTATATCGGCTCTCGTCAATCCAATCCTAGAATTGGAAGCGACCCCCAGCCTCAAGTTGAATAAATATTGGCTTTTCTGCAGGCAAATGTCCAGAGTTTGCTCTCTTATTGTTCACATATTTGATGTTTTGTTTGGACGCATTCAAAAGTTTCCTTGTGAATACGTTGGAATGGCTCGTCTTCTACGATCTTATTGATGCGCAGGCGAACGACCAGCACCGCTGTCCAGCCCGGAAACATAAACCGGCGTCACCGGCAACAATCGCCTTACCGAAACCCCAGCTCTCCCACGTCGTCGTGTTCGGATTGTCCGGCATGATCACTTTGGCTTCGTCGCGCGCGCCCGCATGCGCCGCGCATCCCAGAATCACCACCACCATCATCGCGACAGTCGCGGTCAAAATTGGCTTCATGCCAACCTCCCCGTCTATTGCGAAATGTTTCGGGTAAAGGTCTCGCGCAGGCCAGCGTCACGTCAATGCGGGACACGCAGACGTACTTTTCCAGAAAATGCCGCAAAGTTTCGCAAATACGAATTCAAAATGCGCATTTTGCCCTTACGGCAAGCAAAAATAATGCGGCCACTCCGTGCCAATACGGATTGATGTTACCAACCATGACAGTCAGGTTGCCGCATGTGCGTATTCGACATACCTCTTTGCCTAATTAGATGCACAGACAGAACTTATATGACAGGCATCCGAAGGAAAGAGAGAAAGAGGAACAGAATATGTCTGTAGCAAGCCTGCCCGAACTGGACGCCCTCGTCGCGCGCGTCAACGCCGCGCAACAGGAGTTCGCCGGCTTTTCGCAGGAGAAGGTTGATCTCATCTTCCGCGCTGCCGCATTCGCCGCCACCGAGGCGCGGATTTCGCTCGCCGTCATGGCGGCCGAAGAAACCGGCATGGGCGTCGTTGAAGACAAGGTGATCAAGAACCACTTCGCGTCGGAATACATCTACAACAAGTACAAGGACGAACAGACCTGCGGCGTGCTGGAAACCGATGAGGTCGGCGGCACGATGACGATTGCCGAACCGATCGGCACCATCTGCGGTATCGTTCCCACCACCAACCCCACCTCGACGACGATCTTCAAGGCGCTGATCTCCTTGAAGACGCGCAACGGCATTGTGTTCAGCCCCCATCCGCGCGCCAAGAAGTCGACGGTCGCGGCGGCCAAGCTGGTGCTCGATGCGGCGGTGGCCGCGGGTGCACCGGAAAGCATCATCGGCTGGATCGACGAGCCCTCGATCGAACTGTCGAACGCGCTGATGCGCCATCCCGGCATCAACCTGATCCTGGCCACTGGCGGCCCCGGCATGGTCAAGGCGGCCTACTCCTCGGGCAAGCCAGCGATCGGCGTCGGCGCCGGCAACGCGCCCGTGGTGATCGACGAATTCGCCGACATCAAGCGCGCCGTCGCCTCAATCCTGATGTCGAAGACCTTCGACAACGGCATGATCTGCGCCTCCGAACAAGCGGTGGTCGTGGTCGATTCCGCCTATGACGCGGTGCGCGACCGCTTTGCCAGCCACGGCGGTTACATTCTCTCCGGCAACGAGCTCGGCATGGTGCGCGAGACCGTGTTCCCCGGCGGGCATTTGTGCCCGAACGTGGTCGGACAGTCGGCGGTGAAGATCGCCACAATGGCAGGCATCACCGTGCCGCCGAATACCAAAGTGCTGATTGGCGAAGTGGAAGAGACCACCGAAGCCGAGGCCTTTGCCCACGAAAAGCTGTCGCCCACCCTCGCCCTCTATCGTCGTAAGGATTTCGCGGCAGCCGTCGATGCAGCAGCCGAACTGGTCGCACTCGGCGGCATCGGCCACACATCGGTGCTCTACACCGATCAGGACCGTCGGCCCGATCGCGTGATGGCTTTTGGCAAGCGCATGAAGACGGCCCGCATCCTGGTCAACATGCCCTCGTCGCACGGCGGCATCGGCGACCTCTACAATTTCAGCATGGCGCCGTCGCTGACGCTTGGTTGCGGTTCTTGGGGCGGCAATTCCATCTCCGAGAACGTCGGCCCCAAACATCTCATCAACCGCAAAACCGTTGCGAAGCGCGAAGAAAACATGCTCTGGCACAAAGTTCCGAAGTCGATCTATTTCCGCCGCGGCGCCATGAACGAGGCCTTCAAGGAATTTGCCGGCAAGAAGAAGGCGCTGATCGTCACCGACCGTTTCCTGTTCGCCAATGGCTACGTGGACGAACCGATGCGGCTGTTGAAGAAGCACGGCCTGGAAGTTGACGTCTTCTACGAAGTGGAAGCCGATCCGACGCTGTCGATCGTCAAGAAGGGCGTCGAGAAGGCCGTCGGCTTCCAGCCCGACGTGATCATCGCGCTGGGCGGCGGTTCGCCGATGGATGCGGCCAAGATCATCTGGGTGATGTACGAACATCCGGAAGTCCACTTCGAGGATCTGGCGCTGCGCTTCATGGACATCCGCAAGCGCATCTACAAATTCCCCAAGATGGGCATCAAGGCCGATTTCATCGCCATCCCGACGACCTCGGGCACCGGCTCGGAAGTCACGCCATTTGCGGTCGTCACAGACGATGCAACCGGCATGAAATATCCGCTCGCCGATTACGAACTGATGCCGACCATGGCGATCGTCGATGCCAATCTGGTGATGAACCTGCCCAAGTCGCTGACCGCCTTCGGCGGCGTCGATGCGGTAACTCACGCGCTGGAAGCCTATGTCTCGGTGATGGCGAATGAGTACTCCGACGCCCAGGCTTTGCAGGCACTGAAGTTGCTCAAGACCTACTTGCCGTCGTCCTACAAGGAAGGCGCCAAGAATCCGGTCGCGCGCGAAAAGGTGCACAACGCGGCGACCATCGCCGGCATTGCCTTCGCCAATGCGTTCCTCGGCGTCTGCCACTCGATGGCGCACAAGATCGGCGCCGCGTACCATATCCCGCACGGACTGGCCAACGCGCTTCTGATCTGCAACGTCATCCGCTACAACGCCAACGACAATCCGACCAAGCAGACGGCGTTCTCGCAGTATGACCGGCCGAAGGCCCGCGCCCGTTACGCCGAAATCGCCGATCACCTTGGTCTTGGTGGGCTGCGTACCGGCGACAAGGTCAACGCCCTGATCGCTTGGCTGGAAGGATTGAAGAAGGATGTCGACATTCCGTCCTCGATCCAGGCGGCCGGCGTCACCGAAGCCGACTTCCTGGCCAAGCTCGACGAAGTTGCCGTAGCGGCATTCGACGATCAGTGCACCGGCGCCAATCCGAGGTATCCGCTAATGAGTGAGTTGAAGCAGATATTGCTCGACAGCTACTATGGTCGTGCTTATGTGGAGACCTATGGACAAGACACGACCGAGGAAACCGACGCCACCGTCGTGAACCTAGTTCGCGCATAGTCTTCGTTCGCGTCCCAGCCCCCCCGCTTTCGGACGCGGACCGGCCCCCGAGCAGCAATGCCCGGGGGTCACTTAATTTGAAGACATAGCGTCAAAGAAAACGGGCTGCCCGCGAAGACCGCCCGTTTTGTTTTTGGGGATGTAGTCGGCGCTATTCCGTCTTCGAAGGCGCCACCGGCGGGGGCATCTCGTGCTGGCCCGCATTGTCGGGCGTGGTGCGGATTTCACGCGTGGAGACCTCTTGCGCCGCGACGGGTCTGGACTGATCGCCACTGGCCGCAAAACTGTAGGCACCGACAGCAATCACACCGAAGGCGACCACGGCCGCCCCGAGCAGCGTTCCGCGCGCGCCGTTCATGTCGATACATCGATTTTCGTCACGCATGCCTACCTGCTCCTTTCGCGAGACAAAGGAGATAGAGGGCGCTTTGGGCAAGTGCGTATCAAAAGATGGGTCTTATCGGGGCAGAAACGTCCCGATTGTGGCAATCCGGCGTCAAAGCGTTAATTTTGTGGCCGCGCCGCGCAGATTTGCCGGCGTTCGGCAGACGTCTTGTCCGAGTACTGGGCCGCGCAATGTTGATAGGCGCGGGCGGCATCTTCGAACGCTTGGCGTGCTTTCTCGGGCGGCAGGCTCACGAGACTTTCCGCGGCGGCGCGCCCAATGTCGAAATGTTGGTAGTCGATTGGATCATCCCAATCGCCGCCCCACGCGACAAATCCATTTTCGGCAAACACCTCCACCACGGCTTCCGCCATGCCCGCACGCTCGGCTTTGCCGGGGCGATGGTCGCGGCGGTTGAGATAATCGACACCGCCCGCAGGGGCCACGGTGACGGTGTCACCCGTGCGCGTCAGATACGGGTTTTGCATCGGATTGAGATCGATCGCGACGCCATAGGCATGTAGCGACAGACGTGCCGTTCCCTTTACGGCGCGATGGTTGAAGCCGGAGCTGTTATTGTCGGCCATCGCGGCTGCATCATCGCCGTCATAGGCCTCCAAGGTTTGCGCCTTGGCGATGGGGAATCGGCGCGCATACAGCGTCGCAAAAATGCGTTGCACCGCAGGTGCCACGGCATCGAGCACGACGATAGCGCCGTCATCGTGGCGGCGGCCGGCAAAATCGATATAGGAAAAACGCACGACAGAAAGCCGTTCGCAACCGACCGGCGCGCCGTCGTGCAGCACATGATGCGCCATCATTGCGGCACACCGCGCGGTGTCAACCGGCGTCTGCGCCCACGCCCGGCCCAGTAGGCAGAGCACGGCGATGCACGTTGCCGCAAAACGGATCGACATATCCCCTCGCCGCGTTAGTTTTCCGGCTTGTGTCCGGGACGCGCACCAACGTGCAGCAGATGTGCCGTCTGGCGATGCCACTGGCGGATCGGCACGGCCGGATAGCCGCCGACCGTTTCGCCCGCAGCGACGTCGCGCGCCACACCGCTCTTGCCGGCGATGCGCGCCCCCGACCCGATCACCAGATGATCGCTGATCGAAACGCCCCCCCCGACCATCACGCCGTCGCCGATCGTGGCGCTGCCGGCCACGCCCACCTGCCCGGCAAAAACGCAGTTGCTCCCGATCCGCACGTTGTGGGCGACCTGGACCAGATTGTCGAACATCGTGTTGTCGCCGATCACGGTATCGCCGACGGCACCGCGGTCGATGGTGCAGTTGGAGCCCACCCGCACATTGGCGCCGATGATGACACGGCCAAGCTGGGCCGAGCAGATCAGGCCGGCCGGCCCCGGGACGACGCCAAAGCCTTCGCCGCCGATCACCGATCCGGCACCGATACGGACATTGGCACCGATCAGGGCATGTGAAATCGTGGCATTGCTGGCGACAAAGCCGTTCTCGCCGATCTCGACCGCTCTGCCGAGCACGGCATTCGCCGCGATATGGCAGCGCGCACCCAACCGCACCTGCGGGCCGACAACGGCGCCGGAATCGATCTGACAGCCTTCGCCGATCACCGCACTCTCATCGACGATGGCTCCAGCATGTACGCCCGGATCGGCGACGTCCCGCGGATAGAACATCAAGCCGACAATGGCGAAGACATAACGCGGATCGCGCGCCACCAAGAGTGCGGTCCCGTTGTGGGGACGCTCTGCCAGCCTGGCGCTGGTGATGACTGCCGCGGCATGGGTTGTCGCGAACGCACCGCTGTGATGCACGTCGCAGAATATGCTCATCTCGTCGGGCCCGGCTTGATCCAGCGCGGCAATACCGCGGATCATCAAATCACGCCGGGCATCTGCCGCCAGTTCGACCTTGGCATGGCTGGCGATTTCTCCCAGCGAAAACGGACCACGCCTCGGAAAAAACCGATCATCCGTCATTGCCGCAGCCTCGTGATAACCCGGCGCCCCATCGCCCGGGTTCCCTATGCTGCCCGAATTGCGCGTTCCTTGCCCAGAATTAATTGCCGCGGCCGCGTGTTCGCAGGTGCAGCAAAAAACGCATACTTGCGGCTGTCAGCTCCGGTAGGAGCCGTTGATGTCGATATAGCCGTGGGTCAGGTCGCAGGTCCAGACGCGGGCTTTGCCGCGGCCAAGGCGCAAATCGACGATGATCTCGGTCTCCAGTTTGGAGACTTCCTTGGTCGCCTTGTCCTCGTTGTAGCGAGGTGCCCGCTCGCCTTTTTCGGCCACGAGCTGCTTGCCGAACCAGATGCGGAGCTTGTCGCGATCGGCTTTCTCGCCCGACTTTCCGACGGCCATTACGACTCGCCCCCAATTGGCGTCGTTACCGGTCATCGCGGTTTTGACCAACGGCGAATTGGCAACCGACAGCGCGATGCGCTTGGCGGCGACGTCGTTTTCGGCGCCCTGGATGCTCACCTTGAAACACTTGGTGGCGCCTTCGCCATCGCGCACAACTTGTAGCGCCAGATCGAGCAACACCGCGTTCAACTTTTTCTTGAAATCGCGCAGCTTGGGATCGGACGCCGAGCGCACCGGCTTGTTGCCCGCTTTGCCAGTCGCAAACAGCAGCAGCGTGTCGGAAGTGGAAGTGTCGCTGTCGACCGTAATCGAATTGAACGAAGGCTTGACGCCATCCGACAGCAGGTCCTGCAGCACTTTGGCGGGCAGCTTGGCGTCGGTCATCACGAACGCCAGCATGGTTCCCATGTCCGGCATGATCATACCCGAGCCTTTGCAGAAGCCGTTGATCTGGACGGTTTTGCCGCCAAGCCGGGCGATCGCCTTGCTCATCTTGGGATAGGTGTCGGTGGTCATGATGGCCTGGGCCGCCTCGCGCCAGCGGTTGGGCGCGCATTTGGCCGCCAAGTCCTTCAGGATCGTGGCAATCTTGTTGGCCGGCATCGGCTCGCCGATGACGCCGGTAGAGGCCATGTAGACCTCGTCGGCGCCGCAACCGACCGCACGGGCCGCCGCGATGGCGACCTCGGCCGCGCCCTTGAGGCCCACTTTGCCGGTGAAGGCATTGGCATTGCCAGAATTGACCACCAGGGCCCGGGCGCTCCCACGCGGCAGGCAGGCCTTGCACCAGTCAACCGGCGCCGAGGCAGATTTGGACTTGGTGAAAACGCCTGCGACCTTTGTGCCGGGGGTAAAAAACGCCAGCATGACGTCGGTGCGATTCTTGTAGCGCACCCCCGCCTCGCCCGCGGCCAACATCACCCCATCAAGCGGCAACAATCGCGCGAAACGCTTGGGCGCCAGCGGCGAAATGGGATGAACGCCAAGGGGCCGGCTGGCGGCTTGGGTGGTGGCCGGCTTACGGCCTTTAGGTTGCTGCGTCATTATGGACGACCCTCCCGGTAAGGGCGGGGGGTTTGGCCGGAATCTTCAGATTTGACAAGGGGGTGTGTCGTTCTTATCTCTCCGACGCGGCTACAGCCGGGAGTTCTTTCCGGCCGGTTTATGATGCCTGCCCGACAGAGGACATTCATGCCTGATTTTGACGCCATCCTGCAGCGTCTGTTCGGTTCCGCCAACGAGCGGAAAATCAAGCGCTTTTGGGCCACGGTCCGGGAAATCAACGAGCTTGAGCCGCGCTTCACGCCGATGACCGACGAAGAACTTGCCGCGATGACCCCGGCCTTCAAGGAACGGCTCGCGGCGGGTGAAACGCTCGAGGACATCCTGCCGGAAGCGTTCGCGGTCGTGCGCGAAGCCGCCCAGCGTACCCTCGGCCAGCGCCATTTCGACGTTCAACTTGTCGGTGGCATGGTTCTGCATCACGGCAACATCGCCGAGATGAAGACCGGCGAAGGCAAAACGCTGGTCGCCACCCTCGCCGTCTATCTCAACGCACTCGCCGGCGAAGGTGTGCATGTCGTCACCGTGAACGACTACCTAGCCAAGCGTGACTCCGAGTGGATGGGCCAGATTTACCGCTTCCTCGGCATGACGGTGGGCGTGATCGTCCACGGCCTGGACGACGAACAACGCCGGGCCAATTACGCCGCCGACATCACTTACGGCACCAACAACGAATTCGGCTTCGACTACCTGCGCGACAACATGAAGTACTCCATCGAGACGATGGTGCAGCGCGGGCATTCCTACGTGATCGTCGACGAAGTGGACTCGATCCTGATCGACGAAGCACGTACGCCGCTGATCATCTCCGGCCCGACCGAGGATCTCACCGAACAGTATCGCAAAGTCGACGCCCTGATCCCATCCCTGATTCCGCCCAAACGCCAGGGCAAAGACGTGCCGCCGGAAGAAAAAGGCGACTACGAACTCGACGAGAAGTCGCGCCAGGTCACGCTCACCGACCAGGGCAACGAGCACATGGTCCAGCTTCTCAAGGAAGCGGGACTGCTCACCGCCGGCGACCTTTACGACCTCGATAACATCGCGATGGTCCACTTCGTGAACCAAGCCCTGAAGGCCCACAAGCTGTTCCAGAGGGACAAGGACTACATCGTCAAAGGCGACGAGGTCATCATCATCGACGAGTTCACCGGCCGCATGATGCAAGGCCGGCGCTTCTCGGAAGGTCTGCACCAGGCGCTTGAAGCCAAGGAAAACGTCACCGTCCAGCCCGAGAACGTGACGCTCGCCTCGATCACCTTCCAGAACTATTTCCGCCTCTACGACAAGCTGGCCGGCATGACCGGCACGGCGCTGACCGAAGCGGGCGAGTTCATGGACATCTATGAACTCGACGTGATGGAAATCCCGACCAATCTGCCGGTCAAGCGCGTCGACTACGACGATGAAGTCTACCGTACCTACGACGAGAAGAACGAAGCCGTCATCAAACTGATCGAACAGTGCCAGAAGCGCGGCCAGCCGGTGCTGGTCGGCACGACGTCGATCGAGAAGTCCGAACACCTGTCGGACCTGCTCAAGAAGCGCAAGATCAAGCACAACGTCTTGAACGCGCGCTACCACGAGCAGGAAGCCTCCATTGTGGCCCAGGCTGGCGTCTCCAGCACCATCACCATCGCCACCAACATGGCGGGCCGCGGCACCGATATCCAGCTCGGCGGCAACGCCGACATGCGCATCAAGACCGAACTCGGCGACATCACCGACCAAGAGGAACTGGCGCAAAAGGCGGCGGAAATCCGCCGGCAAGTGGCGGCCGATAAGGAACGCGTGATCGCTGCCGGCGGCATGTACATCGTCGGCACCGAGCGCCACGAAAGCCGGCGCATCGACAACCAGCTGCGCGGCCGGTCGGGCCGTCAGGGCGACCCCGGCGCCTCCAAGTTCTTCCTGTCGCTGCAAGATGACCTGATGCGCATCTTCGGCTCCGAGCGCATGGACTCGGTGCTGACGCGCCTCGGCCTCGAACCGGGTGAAGCCATCACCCATCCTTGGGTCAACAAGGCCCTGGAAAAAGCGCAGCAGAAGGTCGAAGCGCGCAACTTCGAAATCCGCAAGCAAATCCTCAAATACGACAACGTGTTGAACGACCAGCGCAAGGTGATCTTCGAACAGCGCAAGGTCATCATGCAGGCCGACGACGTCTCCGACGAGATCAAAGAGTATCGCGCCACCGTCGTCGAAGAGCTGGTCGAGAAGCACATTCCGCCGAAGGCTTACGCCGAACAGTGGGATACCACCGGTCTGCACCAGGAAGTCGACGACATCTTTGGCCTCGACCTGCCGATCGTCGAGTGGACCAAGGAAGAAGGTATCGCCGACGAAGAAGTGCGCGAGCGTATCGCCAAGGACGTCGAAATGCGCGCCGCCGAGCGGGCCGCCAATTTCACGCCCGATCTGATGCGCTATGTCGAAAAGGCGATTCTGCTCCAGACGCTGGATCACCTCTGGCGCGAGCACATCGTCAACCTCGAACACCTGCGCCAGTATGTGGGTCTCAGAGGCTACGGCCAGCGCGATCCGCTCAACGAGTACAAGAGCGAAGCCTTCGAGCTATTCGAGAACCTGTTGTCGCGTCTGCGCATCGACGTGATTCGGCAGTTGATGCACATCGTCATCAACACGGAGCAGCCGCCCCCTGAAATGCCGCGCGACGAGCCCCGCCAGATTCAGGCAATCAAGCCCGACTTTACCACTGGCGAAAATCAGGCTGAACCGGACCCGTATCGCAGCCAGCGCACTATCGTGAACCGGCCGGATCGCCCGGTCGATCCCAACGATCCGACCACTTGGGGCAAAGTCCAGCGCAACGCCCTCTGCCCGTGCGGTTCAGGGCGCAAGTTCAAACACTGCCATGGAGCGCTGGTGTAACGCGATGCGTCGTGGCCGGGCTTGACCCGGCCATCCATCTCTCCGCGGTACCGTCTCTGGAATTCGGGGATGGCTGGCTCGGCGGCCGGTAATTGCACACTTTTCAACCGGACGTTTACCGACAACTCGCTTTGCTTTAGTCTCGAATCCACGGCATGCAATTGCCGCCTGCCGTCCGCGGACGGCAGGCTTGGGGCATAGAGGGAGATTCGATAATGCGTCTTACGACAGCGCTGCGCGTTGGCGCAGCCATTGCGCTTGCAGCAGCACTCGCAACGCCTGCTCTTGCCGACTCCATCAAGGAGAAGCAGGACAAGGCAAAAGACCAGATTCCGACCTGTTCGCATCGAATTGGTTCGGTCGCGATCTATGAGCCGCAGAACCGCTGGTGGGAGCCGCTTGGCCTGGAATCGCCGGAAGCGCTGATCAAAGTGCTGGTGATGCGGTCGGGATGCTTCACCCTGGTCGATCGAGGCAAGGGCTTCGACGTTGCCCAGCGCGAGCGTGATTTGGCCAGCGGAGGGCAGTTGCGCGGCGGTTCGAACATCGGCAAAGGCCAGGTCAAAGCGGCCGATTACGTGCTGGTTCCCGACATCGTTTCGAAGAACTCCGACGCCGGCGGCTCGGCCATCGGCGGTATTCTCGGGGGCCTGATCGGCGGCGGGGTTGGCGCCATCGTCAGCAACATCAACATCAATTCGAGCACCGCCGATGTGATTCTGACCGTCACCGACGTGCGCTCGTCCGAGCAGGTGGCGATGGAAGAAGGCCACGGTTCCAAGACCGACGTTGGCTTTGGCGTTGGCGGCGGTGGCATCTGGGGCGGCGGCGGCGGTGCCATGGGTATCTCGAACTATCAGCACACCAAGATCGGCCAAGTCGTGACGCTCGCCTATATCGATGCCTACACCAAGCTGGTCACCGACCTGCACGGCGCCCCCGACAGCGCGTCGGGCGCCAACGAGGTCCAGGCGATCAATGTCGTGAAGCCGGGCAATCTGTACAAGGCACCGGGTGGCAAGGGCGGCATCGTTCGCAAGGTCACTCCGGGAATGATGCTTTATCCCTCGGGCAATAGAGACGGCGTCTGGTGGGAAGTGAAGGACGAAATGGGCAATCAGGGCTGGGTTTCGTCGATGATCTGCGAATTGGCGAAGTAACGCCGGATTGCATCGAACGTTGAAGGGGGCCTGCGGGCCCCCTTTTTTTATGGCCGGCGCAACAACGCGCGCCAGTCCGCCGCCACATAGAGCGCCCCGGCGAGCGCCGACAGGTCAATGATATAAAGATAGCGGTAATCGCAAGCGATCGAGAGGACCACGAAGGTCGCGGTGAAGACGAAGGCGGCTGCGATCAGCGCCGCGATCATGATGTCGGCAGGGGTACGCCGCCGTAACACGATGACCAGCACCGCGATGGCGAGCACGGCGAACAGCGCGTGCGAAAAGACCGGCGTTTTATAAAGGAAGAAATCGCCGTAGTGCCACAGCGCAATATCGCGGGCATCGAGCCGGGGCTGGATTCCGAGTTCCTTGAGATCGCCCGCGTCGCCTTGATCGCCGACATGGAACGGATGGCAAAGGCCGACATCGGGCGGCTGGAACACCCAGCGGAACAACTCTGCCCGCACGCCGAGGTAATGGCCGGGATAGTGCGCGATCAACTCTTGCCACTGGCGCGTGACAACCGGGGCAGGCACGGCGTCTTTCACCGCGATGATCTCGTCGGTTTCCATGGTGTCGTTCTTGACCGGCGACCACAGCGGCACGGCCTTGGTGCGGAGGGTGCGCGACAGTTCCGGCGCCTCGCGATCGAGCACGGTGAGCTTCACGTTTGGGTCGCGCTTCACCATGCCGGTGATGTCGTAAAGGTGCAGGACCTTAAACTGCTCCTGCCGCGCCGGATAATCATCGGCGCGAAGCTGCAGCAGCGCATTGCCGCCGAACGCCAGCACCAGCGTCGCGCCGAACAACGCCGCGCCATGAATGAGACCGGTGCGCCAAGTGCCATCCAGCCGGTGCGCCGCGAACACCAGCCCGAGCGCGGCACAGGGGACGATCACGGCGCCGTTCTGACGGGTCAGCACCGCCAGCGCCAGCAACAGCGCGGAGGCGGCGATCAGTGCGATCCTGAGGCGCACGCGGCGCCAATGGTTGGCGGCCAGCGCGAGCGCGATGAATCCGGCGAAGGCGGCGTCAGCGAACAACGCGTCCTTCCACACCACCGCCTGCTCCATCAGGAACTGCGGCAAGAGCAGCATCAGCGCGGCGGCGCCCGCGGCGGCCCACGACACTTTCTTGGGCAGCCACAACACCAGCGCCAGCGCCCCGAAGGCCAGCAGCATATCGAAGCCGATGAACCAGCCGGCGACCGGGCCCGGCAGCGCATCCGAGAGGCCCAAAAGCCAACTCATCACCGGCGGATGCCAGTTCGAGTAACTTTGGTGACGCGCCTCGACGAGTTGGACGAAGGAATCGTCTTCCATCGAGCCGGGGAAATTGATCAGGAGCGTCAGCACGCCGCCGAGCGCGACCACCGCCGTCGCGACGATGCGAGGATCACGAAACACGGATTTTTGCAGCAACACGACAAGGCCCCCTTCGTCCGGCTTCGCTGCGCTGCGCCGGCCACTTCCCCCGCTTTGCGGGGGCAGAAAACTATTTCCCCAGATCGCGGCCGATGGCGAGGTATTTGTCGCGGCGCTGGCGGCGCATTTCGTCGGGCGACAAATGGATGAGTTCGCCGAGTGCCCGCGCAATTTGATCGCCGACCGTCGACATCGCCTCTTCCGGCGAGCGGTGCGCCCCGCCGACCGGCTCGGGGATGATGGCATCGATGACGCCGAGACTGGCCAAATCTTGCGCCGTGAGCCGCAGCGCCGCCGCCGCGTCCTGCGCCTTTTCCGGCCGCCGCCACAGAATGGAAGCGCAGCCTTCGGGCGAGATCACCGAATAGACCGAATTCTCCAGCATGAAAACTTTGTTGCCGGTCGCGATCGCCACCGCGCCGCCCGAACCGCCCTCGCCAATGATGGTGACCACCATCGGCACGCGGAGATTGAGGCAGGCCTCGGTGGTGCGCGCGATAGCTTCGGCCTGGCCGCGATCTTCCGCAGCAACGCCGGAATAAGCCCCCGAGGTATCGACCAGCGAAATCACCGGCAGGCCGAACCGGTCGGCGAGACGGAACACGCGCTGCACCTTGCGATAGCCTTCCGGCATCGCCATGCCGAAATTGTGTTTGAGGCGGGATTTGGTGTCGTTGCCCTTTTCCTGGCCGACCACCGCCACCGCCTGCCCGCGGAACCGCGCCAGCGCCGTGATGATCGCCGAATCTTCGCCGAAAGCGCGATCGCCGGCCAGCGGTGTGAACTCGTCGAACAGGTGCTTGGCGTAATCGTTGAAATGCGGCCGGCCGGGATGGCGCGCCACCTGCACCTTCTGCCACGGCGACAGCCGGGTGTAGGTATCCTTGACGAGTTGATCGGCCCGCTGCTGCAGCCGCACCACGTCGGCATCGATCTGCATAGTCGGATCGGCAGCCGCGAGCTGGCGCAACTCGACGATCTTTCCCTCAAGTTCGGCAATCGGGCGTTCGAAATCGAGATAGGCGTGCATCGGGCATCCTTGAGGCGGCAGCGGAAAGTGGCAATGTCGGGGACCTGAGTCAAATTCCTCCCGAGACCCCAGTTGAGCGGCTAAGTACCTGACTCATTATAAGATATTTTCGTTTCCCGGTCCTTGTGTCCAGTTCCGCAGGCCCGACCGGGGCCATTCCAGGAGAATGTCACAGTCAAGAGGGTTGGTGATGCCCTGGCGGAAAATTCGCGCGTGCCCGCAACCGGGAGGCGATTTTGGCCCCTAAAATGCGCAAAGAGGCGGAACCTGGCCCAGGCCCCGCCTCTTCCAAAAGCTTTGGCGCACGGCGCGCCCCTTCGAGCGCGAGCGACGGCACCGCCACTCCTTCCCTCGGCTACCTGGGTGATGGCATTCGGCGAACCGGCCGGGAGCCCCGGCACATAATCCTGTCCATCATTCCACGGATGCGCGCGCTGCACCCTTCACCGATATGACGTTGCACGCAAAATTCTTTGCTTGGCCGCGACCGTCGCCGCGCACCTTTGTCAGGGCCACACTCCAAAACAACACGGTAGGGAAATGGGAAGCTGTGCGTACAGTTTCAAGGGGGGTGCGGCAATCGCGACGCTGTTACGGACGCGATGCAGTTGCAGGTGTTCATGTAGATGAACAGAATTGGTAAAGGGGTTCACGCGGAGACGGCCATTCGTCTTCAGCCCATTTTTTACGGTTCAAAAGAGGAACTTGCCCACAGAAATTGCGTTACTCCTTCGGATAAACGCCAACTGCACCTCATCCTTCTCAGACAGAAGCCGCAAGTGAATTGGGGCTTGCATTAGGTAGTAAGAACAAATGGAAGATATCCGCTCAATTTCACCATCGGATTTTACAACACACAGAACATCAATGTCCGAAGGTAAATCTACCCCCCTGGAAGCCGAACCAAAGACGAACCACTCGGCGATACAACCTTTGGCCCGGCACTCCGCAATCATTGCCATCACGCCAAATTCGCGCAGAAGGTCAGAGACACTCAAAATTTTCCCCTGGCCAAGTATGCAAGAGTATCCCTGATGCCAAATACTTTTATCCCAAGCTCATCAGCAACTTCGCATGCATCAGAAAGAATCGAGCCATTAGGATTTGTTTTTAAAATCAGATCAAACGAACCCAACCTGTCTACTGCGTTTCTCACATCGTTTCCACAAAGATCATATTCGTATAACAAAGCCACCCGCAGCGTGGTTCCATTTTCATGCTCAACCAATAGCAAGTGATCCAAAGCAAAATGCACACTTCTAACTCGCGAGTGCTGGGAAAGCGCTCTACGGCTGAAGGCTATTTTGGGGTTCTCAGTTGTTTCTGGTGTTTCATTACCCAAGGCACGCAACAGCTCACCCCACTGCCCCCACGCTTTTCCGTGCGCTTCGCACAGATCAATCGCATCTCCCCTCCACATCCCTATTTTTGGGAAATTGACAACAATAGAAACAGGCGCGTTGATGACCGGCTCGACGTGACGAGCCGTCACGAGTTTCTCCTTCAACACCGCGGCTTGAAATGGCGGATACCTTCCTCGGGAAATTTCGATGATGTTGTCAGCCACCCAGTCAGCAGCAGAGACATCTGCGCTTTTGATCAATTGATCTCTGATGAAGTTGTTCCCCATATTGTCACTCAGCGAAATGTTTCATTTCGACAGGAAAGCGTGAATTGGAGAGACTGAGCCCTTCGAGGTGCCGCATAACGAGACCTTGAACATGATACCGAAATTTCTCCAGAACAATCGCCTCTTCTTTATTGATAAGAACTGAATTAACATCGCAAATCATGAGGATTTTAAAGCTGTTTGGGATAATCGTTCGCTTGACCCGGGCTTTCCAAACCGCGGCCTCAGATGCTTCTGGGTTAAAACGATAGTCGTTATCTGGCCCAATTTGCTCGTGGACCATTGCATTTTCAGCTAGCATCTGGTGAATGATGTTATGCAGCTCTTTCCTTGAATCGAGCTTAGCGAACCCAAAAACCCGCTGTATCTTAGCCACATGCTCACGTTTCCAGGTTGCCATTAGTGTTGGCGGATGCGCTTCTGGTGTTTTGTCAACAAGAGCATGGCAACTGGCACATAGCAGGACGATATTCTCGTAAGCGCCACGTTCTTCATTGGAAAGCTTCTCGTTTGTCCGCGGCCCTCCATCAGTGGCGGCAAAAATGTGAGCCATTTCTGCAATGTGCGGGAATTTCTCAAATCCTTCTGGGAAGAGTGGAGTGCTACAACCTGGATTCTGACAGTATCCCGCTGAGTCTGTAAAGAGCTTCAGCCTGGTTGCGTCATCTGGATGAGCCCTTCCTCTT
Organism: Alphaproteobacteria bacterium UBA1301; assembly: GCA_002307725.1. Taxonomy (GTDB): domain Bacteria; phylum Pseudomonadota; class Alphaproteobacteria; order Micropepsales; family Micropepsaceae; genus Rhizomicrobium. The sequence goes on from DBUB01000010.1 coordinate 890,721, forward strand.
GAACAAGTCATCTTTAGGCCTCTGATAGTATTTTCTATATACGAATACGGTGGCTGAAGCTTGTGTCCACGAAGAATTGCAAACGGGTGAATAGTACTCCTACTATCGAATTCCTTCACTCATAACTCAATCATTCCCTCGCCAGAGGAGTTGCCCCTTCGGTCGCTGTGCGACCACGTCCCCCACGGTCTTCGTGCCGGTGGTGAGACCGCCTCCCCGCGGGGGCGTGCACGTCGGCACCCCCGTCGCCCTCAGCGGTTCCCGCTTACACAACATTGTCATCCCCGGCGAGCGCGGGCGCGTTAGCGCACGGCGCGAGGAAAGGGGACCCAGGTGTTGATGCGTGCACGACGTCAGCCGAGAAGCGCTGGCGTTTGGGCTGGTTCTGCGGGGTCGCGGTGGTGTCGATACCTGGGTCCCCTTCCCTCCCCGTCTTCGCTGCGCTTCGCCGGGTCGCCGGGGATGACAGGTGTGGTTGCAGCGCTGGAGCCGCGCGGGCTACAAACGCTCAAGCCACAGGAGAAATTTGATGCGACGGGGTTTTGCGTTGACGGTTGCGGCCGCCATGGTGCTGGGCATTGTCGCCGGGCTGGTTGCCAATGCGTATCTTGACCCCGCCCAGATCAAATCGCTGGCGTTCGGGCTTTCCATCGTCACTGATCTGTTTTTGCGGCTGATCCGGATGATCATTGCGCCGCTGGTGTTCTCCACCCTGGTGGCGGGGATTGCCCATATGGAGGGTGCCGCGCACATCGGCCGGGTCGGTGCTAAGACGCTGGGCTGGTTCATCGGCGCCTCGCTGCTATCGCTGACCATGGGCCTGATCCTGGTGCATGTGTTCCAACCCGGCGTCGGACTGCACCTCGCCCCGCCCACTGCCGAGCTTGGCGCCATCACCGCGGCGCCGTTCTCGCTCAAAGATTTCTTCACCCATCTGGTGCCCGCCTCGATCGTCGACGCCATGGCGAAGAACGAAATTCTGCAAATTGTGGTGTTTTCGATTTTCGTCGGCACGGCGATTTCCGCCATTCCCGGACGCACCCCAGCGGTTTTGGCGCTGACCGAGCAGATCGCCGCCATCATGCTGAAGGTCACCGGCTATGTCATGCTGATGACGCCGCTGGCGGTGTTCGCGGCATTGTGTTCGACCGTGGCGACGCAAGGGGCCAGCGTGCTGCTGACCTATCTCAGCTTCGTCGGCGGCTTCTATGCGGCGCTGTTGATGCTGTGGGCGGTGCTGCTCGGCGCCGCGGCGGTGATCCAGCGCGGGCATATTTCCAAACTGATCGGCGCCATCCGCGAGCCGCTATTGCTGGCGTTTTCCACCGCCAGTTCCGAAGCCGCGTATCCTCGCCTTTTGGCCGGGCTGGAGGGCATCGGGCTGCCCAAGCAGATCGTCAGTTTCGTGCTGCCGCTGGGCTATTCGTTCAATCTCGACGGCTCGATGATGTATTGCACGTTCGCGACGCTGTTCATCGCGCAAATCTACGGCATCGAGCTGACCCTGGCACAACAGGTGACGCTGCTGCTGCTGTTGATGGTGACGAGCAAAGGCATGGCGGGTGTGCCGCGCGCCTCATTGGTGGTGATTTATGCCGCCCTGCCCTTGTTCCATTTGCCCGAGACCGGACTGCTCTACGTGCTGGCGGTCGACCATCTGCTCGATATGGGCCGCAGCGCCACCAACATCGTCGGCAATTCGGTGGCGACGGTGGCGGTGACGCGGTGGGAGAAGAAAGCGCTGAACGGCGGATAGCGCGCGCGTTACCAAACCCTCAGGTGTCAACCGGCGCCCGGTTTCTTGCGCGCCAGCGGGTGGGCGGCAGCGACGGTTGCCGCCAAGCGGTCGCGGGCGACATGGGTGTAAATCTGCGTCGTGGCAATGTCGGCGTGGCCAAGCAGGGTCTGCACGCTGCGCAGATCGGCGCCGCCTTCGACCAGATGGGTGGCAAAAGCGTGCCGCAGCACATGCGGCGACAGCTTGGCGGGATCGAGACCGGCCTCCCCCGCCAGCTCCTTCAGCATCTGGTGCAAGCGGCGGCGGGTCAGATGGCGTTCCACGCCGCGCGAGGGAAACAGAAACCGCTCCGCCGCCAGCCGCGCTTCGCCGCGCGGCAGGAAGTTTTCGCGCACCGCCAGCCAGCGTGTGATGGTGTCGCGGGCGGTGGGATTGAGCGGCGCCAGACGTTCCTTGCCACCCTTGCCTTTGACCAGCAATACACCGTCGCGGTTTTTCACCGCGGCGAGTGGCAGAGTGGCAAGTTCGGAGACGCGCAGGCCCGAGGCGTAGAGCACTTCCACAATGCAGGCGAGACGGATGCCCTCTTCGCTTTTGGCGGCCCGCGCGCCCGCCGCGGCGATCAGCTGTTCCATATCCTCGCGGGTCAAGGTTTTCGGTAGCGGCCGGCCGCGTTTGGGGGCGTCCACCGCAACGGTGGGATCGTCGCTGCGGATACCGTCCGTGTACAGAAAGCCGAAGAACTGGCGCAGGCTGGACAGCTTGCGCGCCTGCGAGGTCCCCGCCGCCCCCGACGCCGATAGCGCCTGCATATAATGGCGGATATCGTCGCGGCTGGCGGTTTTGACGCCCTGCCCCCGGCCCGCCAGCCAGCCGCAGAAATCAGTCAAGTCGCGGGCGTAGGCAGCCAGCGTGTTGGCCGCGGCGCCGCGCTCGGCACTCATCATGTCGAGAAAACTCTCGACCAGATGGGCCGATGCCGTCATTGCGCCGACGCCTGCGGCGACGGCGATGCAGGTGGCGGCGGGGTGTACTCCGCCAGCGCCTCGACCGCGAGCGCGCGCGCCGCCGTGGTCTCGTTCATTTCCATCAGTAGACGGACAAATTCGATGGTGACATCGGGCGCCAGATCCTTGAGACCGATCCCGTGGATCGCGCCAGTGATCATCAGCACCGCCTCGCCGCGCCGGTCTGGCGAACCCGCGACCGCAACGATGGTGCGCATCTGGTCCGGGCCAATGCGGCGGCCGTCCTGGGTGCCGGATTCGACCGTGGCCACCGCGGCCTTGGCTTCAGGCGGCAGCGTCATGCCGGTCACGTCCAGCAAACCAAGCGCCAGCGCCTTAGCGGAACGATCGGGGTCAGAAACAGGCGGGTTCTGCGCCAGGCTAATCGCGAAGGCGGCAAGGTCGGCGCGCACCGCCGCGATGCGCTGCGGATTGTTGGTGGCGAACGCTGCCAGCACTTTCATCAACGGATCGCCCGCCGTCCAATTCGCCGCGGCTTCGGGTTTGCCGGCCAGCACCAGCGCCCGTGCGAAGCTGCGGGCATGATCGCGCAAAGCCGGCGACGGTTTCATCTTGGTGATGATATCCATCTGCAGCGCGGCAGCGAGCGGCGCCAGGCGGGATTTTTCACCCAGCGACAGCGCCAGGCTTACCAACTGCGCCTTCGCCTCGGGCCGGGGCTCGACCATGGCCGCGCGGCGCAGCAGCACCTGCCCCATGAAGAACGGCAGGCTCGGTGCATCGGCGGCCGCAGTGGCGACGCGCGCCAGCGGCAAATCCTGCGCTTCGGCGATTCTGATCAGTTCGGCCGGTGTCGCAGCGCCGGTGGCAACAATGCGCTCGGCGGCTTCGAAACGGGCGCGCGCGGAGTTGCGGCTGTCGCGCATCACCAGCAAGTTTTCGGTCGTGCCCATTCTGCGGCCGATTGTTTCCGGCAGCGGCAGTCCGGTTTGCAGGTAGAGGAAAATGTGCACCGCGCTGGGACGGGCAATGGCGCCCGGCGGCAGCGGCTTCTTGGTCAACACATCTTGCACCAGTGTGTCATAGGCCGGGTCGCTGTGGCCTTGCGCCTTGAGCACCTGCTTGGTGAGTTCGGCCGTGGCCGTATCGCCCGTGGCCGCAGCGCAATAGGCGCGAAGCTGCAGCCAAAACACATCAGCGCCGGTCTGGCGCGCGGCGGTCGCCGGTCCGCAGGCATCCTGCGCCCGACCCGCGAGCAAGATGGCTTCGGCCTGAACGCGGGCGAATTCATCGTCGTTCGAGACCGCGGCCTGGGCCGCGAGCGCCCCCGCTTGTTGCACCAATCCGGCATCGAGCAGGCGCTCGATCCTGAGGGTGAGGAAGGCCTTCTTGGCCGCGCCCGGCGGCGCGGCGGCTTTGGTCAGGACAGCGCGCCTCACAAGATCGCGCAGCACCGGATCGCCGGAGACGAGCGGCGATTTCACCAGAAGCTCTTCGCTGCGGCTGCGGTCGGAACCGCTCCACAGGTGATCGCCCATGCCACCGTTGGTAGCATCAAGCGTGCCCACCGGCGGGCCTTCGGGTGTGCCGAGCGCGCCGACTTCCACCGGACCAGGCTCGGCCTTTGGCGGCACATAGGGAGCCACAGCCACGGACGGTGCGGCCCCCTGATCGGACGGCGTCAGCGATTGCGGCGCGCCGCTGGCCTGATCCGGCGCTTGGTTCGGCACGGGCTTGGCGTGCGCCTTAGCTTGTGGGTTATCGGGCGGGTCCTCGGTCGCTTCCGGCGGATAATCGCCGGGACCCAGAACCGGAGGCTTGGAATCGATCCACTGCGCCATGGCCGGCACGACCAGCGCCGCCAGTGCCGCGGCGCACAAAAATTTTCTAGCTTGGGAACCTGTCATTGGCGAGTACCTGCTCCACCTCATGCTGCACGGGACCAACGGAGCCGCCATAGATGGACAGCGCTACGGCTCCTGCCAGGATCAGGATGCCGACCAGAATCAACAACCAAGCCCCCGCCCCGAGTCCGTCCGAACTGCTCACACTACGCATACACACTCCCTTACCATTTTCCGCTGCAAGTCCGCGGGTTTGCCTGCCACACTCGAACTCCGAGCTAGCGGTCGAAGCATAACCCGTGTAATGCGGAGATTATGGGGCAATTGGTTCGAACCATAGCACTTGTCGGAATGATGGGGGCCGGAAAAAGCTCGATCGGCCGCCGCTTGGCGGCCCGGATGGAGGTCGCGTTTTTCGACGCCGACAGCGAGATCGAAGCGGCCGCCGGACGCCCCATTGCGGAAATCTTCGCAAGCTATGGCGAGCCCGCCTTCCGCGATTGTGAAAGAAGGGTAATCTCCCGCCTCGTGACCGAGAAACCACCTCATATCCTGGCAACCGGCGGCGGCGCCTTTATGGCGGCGGAGACGCGCGCGCACCTGAAGGACACCGCCGTCACCGTCTGGCTGCGCGCCCCGCTCGACATCCTGTTCGCCCGGGTCAAGCGCAAAGGCGACCGCCCGCTCTTGAAGACCCCCGATCCGCGCGCGACCCTCGAACAACTCCTGGCCGAACGCGAGCCGACCTATGCGATGGCCGATTTCATCATCGACAGCGAAAATGCGCCGCACGAAATCACCGTCGAACGGCTGCTGACCACACTCACTGAAAACAGAATTTGGATACCATGAACCAACGCATCACCGTCGCGCTCGGCCCGCGCAGCTACGATATCCATGTCGGCCCCGGTCTGCTTGAAGACGCCGGACGCCTGATTGCGCCCTTCGCACGCGGACCGCTGCCGGTCGTCACTGATGCCAATGTCGCGTATCTGCATCTGGACCGTTTTCTCGGCGGGCTGGAGCAGGCTGGACTTCAAGCGAGGCCGATCGTGCTCGATCCCGGCGAAGGCACGAAGAGCTTTACGTGGCTGGAAAGGCTGATCGGCGAATTGACGGCCAGCGGCGTCGATCGCGGCGGCTTGATCGTGGCGCTGGGCGGCGGCGTGATCGGCGATTTGACCGGTTTCGCGGCGGGCATCCTGAAACGCGGCATCGCCTTTGCGCAGGTGCCGACAACGCTGCTGTCTCAGGTGGATTCCTCGGTTGGCGGCAAAACCGGGATCAATATTCCCGAAGGCAAGAATCTGGTCGGCGTCTTCCATCAGCCCAAGATCGTGATCGCCGATACTGATGTGCTCGGCACTCTACCCAAGCGCGATCTCGTCGCCGGTTATGGTGAAGTGATGAAGACCGGCGCGCTCGGCGATGCCGAATACTTTGCCTGGCTGGAGACAAACGCGGCGCGCGCGTTGCACGGCGAGCATGACGCCATCGTCCACACCGTCGCTCATGCCTGCCGCATGAAAGCGGCGATCGTCGAACGCGACGAGTTGGAGCAACACGGCGAACGGGCGCTGCTCAACCTCGGCCATACCTTCGGTCACGCGCTGGAAACCGCGACCGGTTTCTCCGACCGGCTGCTCCATGGCGAAGGCGTCGCCATCGGCACGGCACTGGCGTTCGCGTTGTCGGTGAAGCTGGGCGTGTGCCCGCCGGAAGATGCCGCGCGCGTCGTGGCACACCTGAAAGCCGTCGGATTGCCGTCGGCGATTTCCGACATCCCCGGCGAGCGGCCATCGCCGGACGTGCTTCTGGCCGCCATGGCGCACGACAAGAAGATCAAAGACGGAAAGTTGATCTTCGTCCTCGCCCACGGCATCGGCCAAGCCTTCGTGACCGGCGATGTCGACGCTGCGGCGGTAAGGGAAGCGTTGGGGTAACCCCAACTCCTGTCATCCCCGGCCGAGCGCAGCGAGGGGAAGGAACCAGGTGCCACCGCGTCTTCGATTTCACCGGAGAGCCACGCCCAATTTGCCGTCAGTGTGACCGCGTTCCGACCTGGGTCCCCTTCCCCTCGCATCCGCGCTTTCGCGCGCCTGCTCGGCCGGGGATGACAAATCAGGTTTGATCCACGCCCTGTGAATTTACGCTATGATAGTGCGTCGCTAGAGGTTTGCCATGGATACCGCTCTTCTTCTCACGCTCGGTGCTGTTGTTGTGCTGCTGGTCATGTCGGCGTTCTTTTCGGGGACGGAAACGGCGCTGACCGCCGTGTCGCCCGGCCGGATGCACCAGCTCGAAATGGACGGCTCGCTCGCCGCGGCGCGCGTCAGCAAGCTGATCGCCAAGCGCGAACGGCTGATCGGCGCGCTGTTGCTCGGCAACACCTTCGTCAACATCCTAGCCTCCTCGATCGCTACTGCCGTGTTGCACGCCAAGTTCGGCGAACAGTCGGTGGTGATCGCGACCGGCCTCATGACCGTGGTGATCCTGATCTTCGCCGAAGTGCTGCCGAAAACGCTGGCGATCGCGCGCACCGACCGCTTTGCCCTGTTCGTGGCGCGCGGGGCGCAAGTGGTCGTCATCGTGCTCGGTCCGATCGTCGGCACAGTGCAGAAAATCGTCTGGCTGATGCTGCAAACGTTTGGCGTCGACGGCGAGAACAAGGGCATCGTCGCCGACGAAGTGCATGACGAAATCCGCGGCACGGTTTACTTGCGTCACAGCCAAGGTTCGGTGGAGCGCGAAAGCCGCGACATGATTTCTGGCGTCCTCGAACTGCGCGATCTGACGGCCGGTGACGTCATGACTCACCGCAAGAAGATGTTGACCATCGACATCGGCCAGCCACCGGAAGAAATCGTGCGCGAGTTGATGGCCACCCGCCATGCTCGCGTGCCGGTGTGGAAGGACGAACCCGATAACATCGTCGGCGTGCTGCGCACCCGGAGCCTGGTGCGCGCCGTGCTCGGCAACAAAGGCACCTTTAAGGACATCGATTTTGCGGCGCTGATCTCACCGCCGTGGTTCGTGCCCGAAACCATGAAAGTGGAAGAACTGCTCGAAGCCTTCCGCGAGCGCCGCACCCATTTTGCCCTGGTGGTGGATGAATACGGTGTCATCATGGGTCTTGTGACCCGCGAAGACGTGCTCGAAGAAGTGTTCGGCGGCATTCCCGACGAAAGCCAGCCGCGCGTCGCGCCCGGCATCCGGCCGCAGATCGACGGCTCCTATCTGATCGACGGCACCACGCCGATCCGCGACCTCAACCGCGAATTTGATTGGAACCTGCCCGACCAGGAAGCCACCACCATCGCCGGGCTGGTGATTCATGAGGCCCGCACGATCCCCGAAGTCGGCCAGCGCTTCGCCTTCTACAGCTTCAAGTTCGAAGTGCTACGGCGGCAAAGAAACCAGATCACGGTTCTGCGCGTGACACCGCCGGAAGGAATGATGAAGACGGAACCGGCGACGGGAAAATAGTCAAAATACGTAAAGACGCGGACAAATAAAAACTGTCATTCCCGGCCGAGCGATCTGAGCGGAGCGAAGAGCACGAGGGGATGACACGCTTATAGAGCGCCGCGAGTACGCCTACTCTCCCGGCGTCCTCGTCTCCAATTGCAGCGCGTGGATTTGCGTTTTCAGTTCGTGATCGAGCGCGGCGTAGACCCGGCGCTGGCGTTCGACCCGGCTGAGGCCGAGGAACGTTTCGGACACGATCTTCACGTGAAAGTGCGTCTCACCGCCGTGGCGGTGCCCGGAATGGCCTTCGTGCGCCGCGCTGTCATCGACAATGTCCAGTTCAATCGGCGCGAAAGCGGCCGTCAATTTGGTCCGGATTGTGGCGGTCATGCTCATAGCCATATCGGGCCTGCAACAAATCGTCCTGTCAAGTACTTCGTTTTCTTGTTTTTTCGCCGACGAACCTCATAATCGCTGCATGGCGAAAAAGGGCTCAGAGCCGCGGTTCAAAAAGGACATCCGGATCAAGCCGGATGTCCTTCAAACCCCGAAGATACGTGCGTGCAGCATCAAGGGCTGCGGCGGCGAAGGCATCTACAAGGTGCCCAAGAGCCGTGAACAGATTTCCACCTATCTCTGGGTCTGCCTCGCCCACGCCAAAGAGCACAACGAGAAGTGGGACTATTTCAAGGGTATGAGCGACGCCGACGTGAGCCGGTTCCAAGAAGATGCTTTGATCGGCCACCGCCCCACCTGGCCGCTCGGTAAGCGCGCCGCAGGCGTTAAGGGCCAGGATGGCCCGTTCCGGGGCGCTTATCACGTCGAGGACGGCTATGCCGTATTCGGCGACGTCGACGAACCCGCCAAACCGCGGCGCCCAGAGCGGGTTTTGACGCGTCTGCAACGCCAAGCATTCGACATCCTGGACCTCGAACCCTCCGTAACCTTGAATGAAATCAAGGCGAGGTATAAGGAACTTGTGAAGCGTTTCCACCCCGACGCGAACGGCGGCGACCGGGGCACCGAAGAGCGTCTGAAGCAGGTAATCAAAGCCTACGGCGTATTACGCGCATCGGGCATTATCAGCTAACGGGGCGTTCGGCGCCCTCACCTCTTCCACCGCGGCGGGTTCTCTCGCCAATTTACCGGATCCAATACGATGACGACTGAGACTGAAGGTCTTGACGCAACCCTGGTGCCCGATACCACCTTCGACGTGAAGGCGACCTTCGGCATCGAAGCGAAGATCAAGGTGCCCGGCTTTTCCAAACCGAACCAATACGTGCCCGATCTCGATCCGGCCTATCGCTTCGATCGCGACACCACGCTGGCGATTCTCGCCGGCTTCGCGCACAACCGCCGCGTCATGATCCAGGGCTATCACGGCACCGGCAAATCGACTCATATCGAGCAGGTCGCCGCGCGCCTCAACTGGCCATGCGTGCGCATCAATCTCGACAGCCACATCAGCCGTATCGATCTGGTCGGCAAAGACGCCATCGTGTTGAAAGACGGCCAGCAGGTCACCGAATTCCGCGAAGGCCTGTTGCCGTGGGCATTGCAGCACCCGGTGGCGCTGGTGTTCGATGAATACGATGCCGGCCGCCCCGACGTGATGTTCGTGATCCAGCGCGTGTTAGAAGTGCAAGGCAAGCTGACGCTGCTCGATCAAAACCGCGTCATCCGCGCCCATCCGGCATTCCGCCTGTTTTCCACCACCAACACCATCGGCCTCGGCGATACCACCGGCCTCTATCACGGCACCCAACAGATCAACCAGGGCCAGATGGACCGCTGGAGCATCGTGGCCACGCTCAACTATCTCTCGCACGACAGCGAAGTGGAGATCGTGCTGTCGAAGGTGCCGAACTATGCGGCGCCCGAGAAGCGCAAAAAGATCGACGCCATGGTCCGCGTTGCCGACATGACGCGCAATGCCTTCATCGCCGGCGACCTTTCCACCGTGATGAGCCCGCGTACGGTGATCACTTGGGCCGAGAACGCCGAAATTTTCAGCGACATCGGATTCGCCTTCCGCCTCACCTTCCTCAACAAGTGCGACGAACTCGAACGCGGCACCGTGGCCGAGTTCTATCAACGCGCCTTCGGTGAGGATTTGCCGGAAGGCGCCGCCAAGGTGCTGGTGGCGTGAGGGAATACGCGAATAGCGAATGGGGAATAGCGAATAGGGAACTTTGGCGGCGTCCCTATTCGCTATTCGCTACTCGCCATTCGCCCGATACTCGGTTCGCGACAGGGCGCAACACGCCATGAAACCCGACGACTCCCCGACCGAAGACGTCAAGCGTGCCGTGTCCGGCGCGCTTCGAGCGCTTGCCGGCGAGCCCGAGCTTGAAGTCACTTACGTCACCGAGCCGCAAGTCTGGTGGTCGGCGGTCATCAAGTTCTTTAAGGCTGGCGGGCCCAAGAAAGCGCAATTGCCGGCGCCGTCGCGTTCGATGACGCCGCGCGAACTGGCGGTGCTGCGCGGCACCGCCGATGCGCAGGCGCTGAAGCTCGCCTATCACGACGACAAAATTCACGGCCAGAATCGTCCCGCCGCGCAGGAAGCTGTGGCGCTGTTTGAAGCCGCCGAGCAGGCGCGCATCGAGGCGATCGGGTCGCTGGCGATGAAAGGCGTCGCCGACAATCTTGCGGCCGGGCTCGAGGCGCGTTGCGCCCAACGTGGTCTGGCCAAAGCACACAACCGCAAAGAGGCGCCGCTGGCCGACGTGCTCGGGCTTCTGGTGCGCGAGAGGCTGACCGGCGCGCCACCGCCGGACTCGGCCAAAGCCGCCGTGGAATTGTGGCGCGACTACATTGAAAGCCGCGCCGGCAAAACGCTCGACGACCTGCTTCCAGCCTTGCGTGACCAAGCAGCGTTCGCCAAACGCACCCGCTCGGTGCTGCGCGATCTCGACCTGATCGACGAAGGCGAGGAGAACGAAGATTCCGAGCAAGGCGGCAGCGAAAGCGACACCGCCGAGCAGAACCAGGAAGGCAGCGAAGGCCAGGAGTCCGAAGGCGACGGCGCTGCATCCGAAGCCGAACGCCGCGAGGCTGAAGGCGAGACCAGCGACCAAGCCGCCGCCGAAATGCGCGCCGAAGACGCCGAGATGGGTGATTCCGAAACCCCGGACGAAGGCGTCAAACCGTGGCGCCCCGATCTGGGCGAAGGCGACAACGCCAGCTGGGACTACAAGGTTTACACCACGGCGTTCGACGAGATCATCGCCGCGAGCGAACTCTGCGATGCCGAGGAGCTCAGCCGCTTGCGCAGCTTCCTCGACCAACAACTGCAACAGGCCCAAAGCGTCGTGGCGCGGCTCGCCAACCGCTTGCAGCGGCTGCTGCAGGCGCAGCAAAACCGCTCCTGGGATTTCGATCTCGAAGAAGGCCTGCTCGACAGTGCGCGGCTGACGCGCGTCGTCATCGATCCGATGCATCCGCTCTCTTTCAAGATGGAGAAGGATACCGAATTCCGCGATACGGTGGTGACGCTGCTGCTCGACAATTCCGGTTCGATGCGGGGACGGCCGATCATGGTGGCGGCGATGTGCGGCGACATCCTGGCACGTACGCTGGAGCGTTGCGGCGTCAAAGTGGAAATCCTCGGCTTCACCACGCGAGCGTGGAAAGGCGGCCAGTCGCGCGAAAAGTGGATCGCCGACGGCAAGCCGCTGCAACCGGGCCGGCTCAACGACCTGCGCCACGTCATCTACAAGAACGCCGACGAGCCCTGGCGGCGGGCGCGCAAGAATCTCGGCCTGATGATGCGCGAAGGTCTGCTCAAGGAGAACATCGACGGCGAAGCCTTGATGTGGGCTTTCAGCCGCCTTATCGGGCGGCCCGAGCAACGCAAGATCATGATGGTGATCTCCGACGGCGCACCGGTCGACGACTCGACGCTGTCGGTCAACAACGGCAATTACCTCGAACGTCACTTCCGCAAAGTGATCGATTTCATCGAGAACCGCACACCAGTGGAGCTGGTCGCCATCGGCATCGGCCATGACGTGACGCGCCATTACAGCCGTGCGGTCACCATCGTCGATGCCGAACAACTCGGCGGCGCCATGACCGATCAGCTCATCGGCCTGTTCGCCGAAGAGGACAACCGTCGCGCGTCGCGCCGCGATCCCCGCAAAGGCCGCCGCCGCAAGCACTCTTGACGGGCGGTGAGCCCGGGCGGACAAATTCGGAAAACGCTGTCAGAACTTTTTGCTTGTCGCGCTTTCAGACGGAAAACCGGTGTCCACTTTTCCTGAAAGCGCTTTAGGGGTAACAATCATGAAATTTCGCGTACGGCTGTTGCTTGCAGGCCTGATGGTCGCCGCCTCGTGTTTCGGGGCCAGTGCCGCCGAGTTGAATTTTACGCCGGTCAAAGGCAGCGGCATTTATGCCGTCGGCGAGAAAGCCGGCTGGACGGTGACGGCGGTGCCCGGCGCAACCGCGCACCCGGTTTACACCTATTCGGTCCGCTCCAACGGCGCGGTAGAAATCGGCAAAGGCACACTCGACCTCAGCAAAGGCAGCGGCGAAATTTCCGCGACCCTTGATCATCCCGGCATGATCTACGTCACCATCGATCGCGCCCCGCAGCCGGGCCCGGCGCCCGCCGAAGCGGCCAAGATCAACACCACCCTCAAGGCCGTCGTAGCGAAGAAAGACCCGGCGCTGAAGCCGATCTTCGCCAAATACCCGGACCTATGCCTGATCTCCGAGCCGTGTGCCGCACCGGCGAAGCCCGCTTATCTGCCGCCGATTCAGGCCCATGCCGCGATCGTCGGCGCCGCCGTCGCGCCCACCAAGATCCAAGTCAGCGCGCCTCCTCCGGCCGATTTCGATGCCTTCTGGGCCGCCAAGCTGGCGGAACTCGCCAAGGTGCCGATGAAAGCGGCGCTGACGGAAATCCCCGCACCGATGCCGGGCGTAAAACTCTACAAGGTCGTGCTCGACAGCTTGAATTCGCACGTTCAGGGCTATCTCGCGGTGCCGATCAAGAACGGCCCCTACCCGGCGATGATCCAATATCAATGGGCCGGTGTTTATGCGCTGATCCCGTGGAACTGCGCCAATCGCGCGGCGGCGGGCTGGCTGTGCCTCAACGTCTCCTCGCACGACATGCCGCCGGATCAGGCGACCGGCACGCCGGCGAATTACCCTGAGATCGGCAACAGCAATCGCGAGACGTCCTACTTCCTCAATATGTATCTGCGCGACACCCGCGCGCTCGACTGGCTGCGTTCGCTGCCGGAGTGGAACAAGAAAACCCTCGTGGTCACCGGCACCAGCATGGGCGGGCATCAGAGTCTGGTCACCGCCGGTCTCAATCCCGGCAAGGTCACCGCCGTGGTCGTCAACGAGCCGTCAGGTGCCGACACCCAAGCCGCGCTCAACGGCCGCCTGCCGGCCTATCCCAATTGGCCGGTGAGCAATCCGGCCGTCGCCGAAACGGCGCGCTATTTCGACACGGCGAATTTCGCCGCCAAGATCACGGCGCCGACTCTGGCGGCGGTCGGCTTCATCGACACCGTCTGCCCGCCAGCCAGCGTGCTCTCGGCGGTCAACCAGATCGCCGTGCCGCACGAAATCATCCCGATGACCGAATCCGAGCACAACAACTACACACCCGACAAACAAGCCGCGTTCCAGCTGCGTTCCGAGGAGGTCTTCGCCATCCTGCTGCATGGCGGAACGTATGTGCCCGATGAGACGGTGGCGAAGGGGAAGTAACCCAACAAAAAGGGGGGCTCATCGCCCCCCTTTTCGCGTCCACCCCCCGTAAATTTCAATATCCGCCGAACCCCGGCATCGGCGGCACCATGCGGCGCATCGCCCAGAACGGAACGAGCAGAACAACGCCCTCGCCCGTGATCAGACCCATGTACTGCAGACCTTCGTTCAACCACGCGGTGTCCGAACCGGCGAACTGGCCGGCAAAGAAGGCGGCGGCGAACAGGATGGCGGCGGCCAGGAAACCGATCAGCGGCGCTGACCACCAATGGGGGCCGCGAGCGCCGTCAAACGCCGCGATAGCGACGAAGCTAGCCAGGAAGAACGCGCCGCCGAAAGCTACCGCCTCGCGTACCGAGGGGGCCGTATCAAGCGGCAGGACCTGATTGAGCGCATCGCGGGCGAACAGCACCAGTCCCGCAACCAGCGCCAGCGTCGCGACGACCTGCGCCAAAGCATAGGCCGGGCCATAGCGACGGTTGGTCATGAAGACGCAGTAGAAGCCGACTGGAACCAGCATATGCGCCACGGTGAGCCAGCCCGTACCGATTCCGAACACGTCCATTGGCGTGTCGCGATAGAGATAGACCGCCACCATCCAAGCGATGAGAATCAGTGCCGATACCGCCACGCGAGCGACCGCCGCGACGGCTGCCCCCAATTTCTCAAGAATACTCTCATGCCGCCCGTAGCCATAGGCGCCAAAGTAGGGAACATCGCTGGCTGTTCTTAACCGGTACGGCCCGCGGTCTTGCGAGGCCATCTTCAGGCCGCCAATCCGGCCCGGAATCACATCACGCTTATACGCCCGCACCTTACCAACCCCCGTCAGCCGGCCATTCGGCCTGGCTTGTTTTGAGACATTACGGGAGATTTATTGCAGGTACTATGCCGTTTCGTTGCCGAAACAGGGTTTACAGCGATTAAAAATTAAGGCGCTTTTGCGGCTACGCGGCTGCAGCGGCAGCCTTTTTTGCGATGGCGTGCTTCAGGCGCAACGCCTTCGGCGAAAGGGTCGCATCCTTGGCCTTGAGCAGATAGGCATCGATCCCGCCAATCCGGTCGATCGACCGCAGCGCGCTCATGCAGATCTTCAGCTTAAAGGTCTCGCGCAGGGCATCGCTGGCCAGCGAGATGACTTGCAGGTTGGGACGGAAAACCCGCTTGGTCTTGTTATTGGCGTGGCTGACATTGTTGCCAACCAGCAGGGTCTTTCCGGTCAATTCGCAGCGGCGGGCCATAGCAGTATCCTTAGCGTTCCACGGGGGTTCTCCCCCGGGATCATTCGTAAAGAGGCGCTCTCATAATTGCGCAAAGTGTCTGGGTCAAGTCAGAAGCGACAAACAGCCGGGGACGGCTCCAAAAGACAGCCCCTTGGCCCACTTAACGAAATTCTCATCAAACGGTCGTTCGACAAGCCTAGCCCAGTCATATTAGAACCAAGACATGCGGTAAAGTTGCCGCAACACCCGTTTTGAGAGCGTCCCATGCGACTGCCTACAGCCCTGCTCGGCCTGAGCCTGTTGACCTTGCCGCTTAGCAATGCCTGGGCGGCCGGCGGTGCCGCTTCGGAAACCGCTAGCGGCGGCGCCAGCCTTGCGCTCGCCATGACCCTTTATGCGGGCGGCCTCGGCCTCGGCAAAGTCGACATGGACGCGAAGTTCACCGGCGACAAGTACCACATCGTCTCGAACCTCGAGACCAGCGGCGTGGTCAACGTGTTCTGGCAATCGCAGATCCAAGCAACCTCGTCGGGCCGGCTCGACAAGAAGGTGATGCAGCCGCAGAGCTACGATTCCTTCTACACCGGCCATAAGGCCAATCACCAAGAAGTGGCGCTGACGTTCGAAAACGGCGAACCGGTGCGCCTTTACGCCAATCCGAGCTATCCGACCACCGGCTACGAAGTGAAGCCGGAAGAAAAGAAAGGCACCTTCGATCCCTTGAGCGCGGTGATCTACATCGCCTCGGGCGTCGGCGCCGAACCGGGTAATCCGTGTGCGGTCAAAGCCCCGGTCTATGACGGACGCCGCCGCTACAATGTCGGTCTCACCAAGGTGAAGCCGGTCGACATCAAGATGGACAACGGCCTCTATCACGGCCCGGCGCTGCTCTGCCAGATCGAGTACAAACAGATTTCGGGCTACAAGCCGCGCGTTCTGCACGACACCAATTTCCCCACAATCAATGTCTGGATCGGCGTATTCCCCAGCGCCGTCGCTGGCCGCAGCTTTGCCGTCCCCTTGCGCGTCTGGGCCCAGAGCCAATACGGCGTCATCGCGGCGGTGGCGACCTCGCTGAAAATCGACGGTCAACCGGTCAAGAGCGGGAAATAACGCAGCCCCTGGGCATTACCTGCGTCGGTACCAACGTCCTGCTCAACCTCCTCGCCACCGGATGCGGGCAAAGGACAGACCATCAATGGGAAATTAGTGTTGGCCGACGCGGGTGTAACAACAGATCTTCCGTGACCCCGCCGATCATCCATTCGCGCAATCGCGTATGGCCGTAGGCGCCAGCCACGAACAGACCTGCACCGGTCTCTCGCGCAATACCCTCAAGTTGGTTCCATTCGGTTTTTTTAAAGGCTTCTATGTACGATTCCGCCGCAATTTCGTGGCCCTGAAGCCAACCGATGACTTCGGTTACGTGCCGCTTTGCGTCGGGCAGATCTCGCGCTGAAGCGATTTCCACCACCACGACCTTTTTGGCCAGTGCCAACAAAGGAAGTGCGTCCGCAATCGCACGCCGGCTCTCTCGCGTGTCTTTCCAGCCGATCATGATGGTATCGAGGTTCATGGATTGAACGTTTGGCGGTACGAGCAAGACAGGCCGGCCAGCATACATCACGATATCGCCGACGCTTAGCTCTTGACGCTGATCGACGAAAGGTCCGTCAAAAACCGGACTTGTAATCAAAATATCCGCGGCTCGCGCTTGTCGGGCCACATATTGGGATCGGGAGTTGCTCGTTATTGTCGAACGCCAATGCAGACTGCGAGAGCGGCTCGCGAGCGCAGTGCGAAACTGCTGTTCGGCTTCCGAGATCATACGTTCGGTACTTTGACGGTCGATGGTGACAAGATCCTCATCGTCCCCCTGAATTGTGTATTGCGGCAACATCGTGAGATAGACTTGCGATGATTCTTTGCACACGGTGACCCCAATCACATTGGCTTCAAACCGCTCTGCCAAGTCACCCGTGATCTTGAGCAAGCCTTCGTTTGACACGCCGAGCTTCAGATGTACCAACAGCGTCGAATATCTCATTTGCAACTCCATCTTCGCGGCCGAACGCTATCGTACACTCATAAATTCTGGAAACCAGAAACAACTCAAACCGCACGCGCAAGACAATCCTCGCCACCTGCACTTCAAATGCACCAGGATGGCGTAGAGCGTTCGGAGAAGCTCGATTTGTCCCGCGGTCTGGCAGTTGCCAGCAGCCTCTACGTTCATCCCGAGGAACGCCAAGACCCGCCGGCCGTCCAAAGGAGAGATTCTGAGGCCAGCCCTTATTTTACCGCACTACACCTCTCGAGCGCTCTTCGCCGCGTTGGAAATTGCGGCCAAGAGCGGCACCAGGGTGGCGCTGACGGGTACAGCGATGCCGTGTTGCGCCGCCTTGCGCACAATCACCGCATTGCGCGCGTTCCATTCCATCTCGCGGCCGGCGCTGCGGTCCTCGTACATGGAATTGCCTTCGTCGCCGGTGGCGGCAAGGAAGAACTGCATCTGACGCTCGATCAGCGTGTCGTCGAGCTGCGCGCCTTCGGCGCGGCCGACCGCGATGGTCTCCTTCAGGATGGCGCGCACCAGATCGGCAATGCCAGACTCGTGCATCACCCGCATACGCTGGCCGGTCAGTGCCAGGATCGCGCCGCTGGGGGCGTTGTTGCACAACTTCAGCCAGGCGCGGGTGACGAATTCGTCGGAAGTCTCCGCTGTCACGAACGATCCGGCGAAGAGTTTCGCGAACGCCTCGCCGTCCGGCCCTTGCGGTACCGTGACCGCGGCGATCCGTTTCCATTTGACCTCGCCCGGCGCAGTGCGGCTCGCCGGCAGATCGACCACCACCGGCACGATCGCGGTCCCCGTCGGCACGAAGGGTTCGGCATTCTCCCGCTGCTCGACGCCGTTCTGCAGCACCGCGACGCGGGTGCCCGGCCCCACCGCAGCCGCCAGCCAATCGGCGGCGGACGGCACCTGATAAGCCTTAACGCACAACAGAACCCAATCGGCCGACGGCACGTTTGCAGGCGACGTCACTACCCGCGCGGGAAAAACCAAAGCCGGCTCGTTCTCCTTCTGCACCGAGAGACGCGCGAACGCTTTCCTGGCGCCGAACGTCACCTCATGCCCAGCGAGCGTCAGGGCGCCGCCAATGGCACAGCCGATGGCGCCCGGCCCGATCAAGATAATGCGCGACATCGTATCCTCCGCCTTGCAAACGCTGCCAGCTACACGTTGGCCCCTGACAAGTCTAGACTTTGCCCGGGTAGCTCCGGGGGGACACCATGATAAGTCGGCTGTATGCTGTTGTCTGTGCGGCAGCACTAACGTTCACACCATCCATCGCTCAGACCGCACCGGCTCATCCGCCGGTAGAAGCCTTCGGCGCGCTGCCGACAATGGCGCGGCCGTCGATCTCGCCCGACGGCAAACACGTTGCCACCATTCAACCCTACAACGGCCGGCCGATCGCCCGTATTTTCACGCTCGATCCGCCCGGCATACCGGCCGTAAACCTGCCGATCGGCGACGGCTACATTCAGGACGTGCTGTGGGCGAACAACAACCGTCTGCTCATCCGCATCAACGTCAATCAAGACGTCTTTCATCAGGGCGTTGATGCTTGGTACCGGCTGGTGTCGACCGACACCGAGGGCAAGGCCTTCGCGATGATGTTCTCCGACCGGCGCAAGTCGCGCGACGTCAACAGCAACGCCAGCATGATTCTCGATCTGGCAGCCGAAGATCCCGACCACATCTACATGCCGCTCTACAACGATTTCTCGGGCCGCGAACATCTGACGGAATCGATGAGCGACATGCTCAATTCGGTGTGGCGGGTCAATGTCGCAACCGGCACGTCGGAACTCGTCGTCAAGGGCGGCATGCACACCACCGACTGGGTCATGGACGGCCACGGCAAGGTCGTGGCGCGCATCGACCAGACCACCAGTCCGCGCACCGATCATCTGAATGTCCGCCAGCCGAACGGCGACTGGAAGGAAATCGAAACCGCACTTGCCGGTCCCGATACCGGCATGGGCGTGGCCGGGCTGACCGAAGACGGCAAGTCGCTGGCGCTGACCTATTTCGACGAGAAGACCACAACGGTGGGTCTGGCGGCGCGCGGCCTGGCCGACGACAGCCACACCGGCCTCTATCTCGACCAGCAATACGACATCGACTCGACCCTGACCGATCCCTGGACCGCGTGCGTGATCGGTGTGCGCGTGGTCGCCGATGCGCCCAAGGACATCTATTTCGACCCCAAGATGAAGGCGCTGCAAAATGGTCTGGAGCAAGCTTTTCCCGGCGTCTCGGTGCACGCCGTAAGCTGGGATTCGAGCCAGCAGAAAGTCATCGTCGCGGTAGACGGTCCCAAAACGCCGCCGGTCTTCTTCCTGCTCGACCGCCAAACCCATTCCGCTTCCCCGATCCGGCGGCTCTACGGCGGCCTCACCGAAGCCGATCTCGGCGACGTCAAGCCCTTCACCTACAAAGCCGGCGATGGGCTCGACATTCCGGCTTATCTCACCTTGCCGCCGGGCAAGTCGGCCAAGAATCTGCCGCTGGTCGTGTTCCCGCATGGCGGGCCGATGGCGCGCGACGACCTGTCGTTCAATCCCTTCGCGCAATTCTTCGCCAATCGCGGCTATGCCGTGTTCCAGCCCAATTTCCGCGGCTCAAGCGGCTACGGCCGCAAATTCATGCAGGCCGGTTACGGTCAATGGGGCCTCAATATGCAGGACGACATCACCGACGGCGTCAAGAAACTGATCGCCGACGGTACCGTCGATCCCAAACGCATCTGCATCGTCGGCGAAAGCTATGGCGGCTATGCGGCGCTGGCGGGTGCGGCCTTCACGCCCGATCTCTATGCCTGCGCCGCGGGTTGGGCGGGCGTCTACGACCTGCGGAAATTCCTCGCCACCCGCGCCAAGGACTACGGCCGGGATTCGCAAATGATCGAAAGCTGGCAGGCCTTCATCGGCGACCGCTGGGACGATTCCGCCAAGCTCGACGGCGCCTCGCCGGCCGAGAATGCCGACAAGATCAAAATCCCAGTCCTGTTGATGCATGGCGCGGACGACACCACCGTGCGCATCGACCAGAGCGAAACCATGGAGCGGGCATTGAAGCGCGCCGGCAAACGCGTGACCTTCATCGCCATCCCGAAAGAAACCCACAACATGGAAATGGCTGACACCCGCGTCCGCTGGTTGACGGAATTGGAGAAATTCTTGAAAGAGAATATTGGCGATTAACGCGAAAACGCTTCTGCGTTTGGGAGACCCAATGAGACCTTCATTTGTTGTTGTCGCATTCGGTGCGGTGGTACTCGCACATGCCGCGTTGGCCGATTGTTCGCCGCTGAAACTGGTGACATCGGTCGACCTCGAATCCACCGCCGACGGTCACGTGCATTACGTGCCGGTTCAACTCGACGGCAAACCTGCCAAATTGTTACTGGACACCGGTGCAGCGAACTCGACGATTTGGCAGCCCTCGGCCGCCAGCTTCGGTCTCAAGAGCCACTCTCGGCGATCCATCGTTTACGACGTCAACGGCCGCCAATCCAATCAGGAGGTCATAACCTCCTTGTCCATCGGCCGCCTGACGGGGAACGACATTCACATCGCGCTGGCCCCGCAGGGCCTTGAGGACGGCGATCCCGACGGGGCGGGGCTACTCGGCGGCGACATCTTGCAAAATTACGACATTTCCATCGATTTCGGGACCAATAAGCTCGACATTCTCTCGCCCGATCATTGCGCAGGCAAAGTCGTCTACTGGCCGCAGCGGCCGATCGCGATTATTCCCTTTGATATGCCCGACGGCGCACACATCGTTTTCCCCGTGACCCTAGACGGCAAAGAAGTCACCGCCACACTCGACACCGGCGCATCGAACTCCACACTGTTGGCGACAATCGCGCGGGACAAGTTCAACGTCGTCGCCGGCACGCCGGACACGACCAAGGTCGGCGCCGTCAACGGCGATAAGACTGCCATCGCCTATGCCCACACATTCGCCATTCTATCGCTGGACGGCCTCGAAGTGCATAATCCAGTGATCCACATCATCCCCGATCGGATGAGCCAGCATTTCGACACCCGCCCGCAGATCGGTACCCACCTCAATACCAAGAACCCGATCGACAACCAGCAAATGTTGCTCGGCATGAACGTGCTGAAATACCTGCACGTCTACATCGCCTATAAGGAAAAGAAGCTGTTCATCACGCCAGCGGGTACGCCGAAAACCAATTAGCGCAACAGATCGAGCACGTTCTTTGCCGCTTCAGGTATCTTCATCCCGGAGCCGAAGATGGCGGCGACGCCTTGGGCTTTGAGGAAGGCGTGATCCTTGGGCGGAATGACGCCGCCCACCACCAGCGCGTTCGAACCCGCCGCTTTCAGCGCCGCGATCAATTGCGGTCCTCTCTGCCGCAAGCCGCGCGCACGTCAAAGATGAAATCACCCCCATAGACTTGTGTCCGGTGCCACTCTTCGTCATCAATGCAAAAAAGGCTAGAGTGATGAACGACGACGCATCCGGATATTCAGCCGCCAGCGAGATGCTTCGCCAGGGACGCGCGATCGATGCCGAACGTATTCTGCGGAAGGTACTGAGCTCCAATCCCCGCCACGCACCGGCGCACTGCGATCTCGGCCTTGCTCTAATACAACAAAAACGCATCCCGGATGCAGTCGCCTCGTTCGAGAAGGCTTTGGCGATCACCCCCGATTTGCCGCCCGCACTGGAGGCGCTCGGCAAGCTCTACGGCGACACTGGCCGCCCCGCCGATGCCCTGCGCTGTCTCGACCGCTTGCTCGGGTTGATGCCGTTTTCACCGGTTGCCCATCTATATCACAGCATGCGCGGCTGGGCCTTGGTGGCGCTCGGACGTCCCAAAGAGGCTGCTGCCGCTTTCGAGACGGCAGTATCGCGACGGCCGGATTTCGTCGGCGCTTGGGAGATCCTCGGTGTGGTTTACGGCCAAATGGGTCGATCGCAAGAGGCGCTGCGCTGTTTCGAGCGGTTGTGCGCACTGCTGCCGCGTTACGTGCCCGGCCATAACTACCGCGGCTTGGCACTGGTGCAACTGCACCGCTACGATGAGGCGATTGCCTGCTTCCGTGAAGCGCTGCGTCTGGATCCGAAATTCGTCGCGTCGCTGGTCAACATGGCAGATCCGCTCAGCACGCTTGGCCGCAACGAAGAGGCACTCGCCGCTTACGAAGATGCGCGGAAAATCGATCCTAAGAACGCACAAGCGGAACTTGGCCGCGGCGACATCCTGCAGATTCTCGGACGGATCAACGAAGCGGTCGCGGCCTACGAACGGGCGATTTCGTTGGCGCCGCGCTGGCCTGTCGCCTATCGTCACCTGCTCCAGGTCAGAACCGTCACCAATGAAAACGATCCGGCGCTGAAGGCTTTGGAGGCGATGCAGGCGGACGAAGCCAAGCTGCCGGAAGCCGATGCGGTGGAATTGCATTTGGCGCTGTCCAAAGCCTATCGCGACCTGGCCCGCCCCGGCCCCGCCTTCGAACATCTGAGTGCAGGCAATCGGCGCAAACGGCGCAGCGTCATTTACGACGAGCCCGTCGCGCTGGCTTTTTTGCGCGCGCCTGTCGACGTGCTTACGCCGGAGATTATGCAGGCGAAGGCCGGACTTGGCGATCCTTCGGAGCTGCCGGTGTTCGTGCTAGGTATGCCGCGCACCGGCACTACACTGGTTGAACAAATTCTCGCCAGCCACACTGGCGTGGTCGGTACCGGCGAATTGCCGGATTTGCGGCGGCGCATCGAACCGCGATTTGGCTTGCGGCTGGAAAAGATCGGTGCCTCGCTTTCCGGCGAGACCCTTCGGCAATTCGGCGCGGACTATGCCGCACACCTCGCGGCGAAGGCCCCGGGTGCCACGCGCGTTGTCGACAAGACGATGGGAAATTTTTGTTATGCCGGACTGATCCATCTGGCACTGCCCAAGGCGCGCATCATCCATATGGTACGCGATCCGATGGATACGTGCTTCTCCTGCTACTCGCAGTTATTCATGGGCACGGCCCCTTTCGCCAACGATCTCGGCGAACTCGGGCGCTACTACAAGGTTTATACCGAGGTGATGGCCTACTGGCGGCGTGTCCTTTCGCCGGAATCAATGCTGGAAGTCCGCTACGAAGCATTGGTGGAGAATTTCGAGGCCGAAGCGCGGCGGTTGATCGCTTTCTGCGGTCTGGACTGGGAAGATGCTTGTCTGCGTTTCTACAACACCAAGCGCGCGGTGCGCACAGCTAGTGCCGTGCAGGTACGACAACCGCTCTACAAAGAAGCGGTAGGGCGCTGGAAGCTTTACGCGGAATGGCTCGGTCCCTTGCGCGAGGCGTTGGAACTCTAGCCGCGCAACAGATCCAGCACCGTCTTCGCCGCTTCCGGGATGTTGGTGCCGGGGCCGAAGATGGCGGCGACACCTTGGGCTTTGAGGAAGGCATGATCCTTGGGCGGAATGACGCCGCCGAGTACCACCAGCGCGTTCGAGCCTTCTTGCTTCAACGCCGCGATCAATTCCGGCACCAGCGTTTTGTGTCCACCGGCGAGGCTGGAAACACCGACCACGCGCGCACCAGTGGCGACGGCGTTCTTGGCCACCTCTTCCGGCGTGGCAAACAGATCGCCGACATCGACCGCGAAACCGATATCGGCAAACGCCGACGCGATCACTTTGGCGCCGCGGTCGTGGCCGTCCTGGCCGATTTTCGCCACCAGGATGCGTGGCGGGCCGGCGTGCGTTTTGGCATAGGTTTCCACCTCGCCTTTCAGCGCGGCAAATTCATTGTCGCCAGTGAACTGCCCGCCATAGACGCCGGAAATCACGCGCGTTGTGGCGTGATGGCGGCCGTGAATCTGTTCGATGGCGGTGGAAATTTCGCCAACAGTGGCCCGCGACCGTGCCGCCTCGACTGCCAGCGTGAGCAGATTGGCCTCGCCCGCGGCCCCTTGGCGCAAAGCCGCAAGCGTCGCGGCGACTTTGGCGGCGTCGCGCACGGCTTTCACCGCCTTGAGGCGCGCCAGTTGGGCCGCAAGCACCGCGGCGTTGTCGACTTCGCGATAGGCGACATCGTCGTCGTGCGGCGGTTCGAACTTGTTGACGCCGACGATCACGTCTTCGCCCTTGTCAATGCGGGCCTGACGGCGGGCGGCGGAGTCTTCGATGGCGAGCTTGGCCTCATCGACACAAGCGGCGATACCGCCTTTCGCATCCACCCGGGCGATAATCTCCCGCGCGGCAGCGGCCAGCGAACCAGTCAGCGCTTCCACATAATACGAGCCGCCGAGCGGATCGACGGTGCGCATCACCTGGGTTTCGTGCTGAAGGATCAGTTGGGTGTTGCGGGCGATGCGGGCGGACTGTTCGGTCGGCAGCGCGATGGCTTCGTCGAAGGAATTGGTGTGCAGCGATTGGGTGCCGCCCAGCACCGCCGCCAACGCCTCATAGGCCGTGCGCACGATGTTGTTGTAAGGGTCCTGTTCGGTCAGCGACACGCCCGAGGTCTGGCAATGGGTGCGCAACATCAGACTTTCGGGTTTCTTGGCGCCGAAGCCTTGCATGATCTCGCACCAAACGAGACGCGCGGCGCGCAGCTTGGCGATCTCGAAAAAGAAGTTCATGCCGATGCCGAAGAAAAACGACAGCCGCGGCCCGAAGGCGTCGATGTCGAGGCCCCGTTTCAGCGCCGCCTTCACGTATTCCTTGCCATCGGCCAGCGTGTAGGCGAGTTCCTGCACCGCGGTCGCGCCCGCTTCGTGCATGTGATAGCCGCTGATCGAGATGGAATTGAACTTCGGCATTTTTTTCGCGGCGTATGCGATCACGTCGGCGACGATGCGCATGCTCGGCTTGGGCGGATAGATGTAGGTGTTCCGCACCATGAATTCTTTTAAAATGTCGTTCTGGATGGTGCCCGCCAATTTCGCCAGCGGCACGCCCTGCTCCTCCGCCGCGACGATGAAATTCGCCATGATCGGGATCACGGCGCCGTTCATGGTCATCGATACGCTCATGCGGTCCAGCGGAATGCCGTCGAACAGGATTTTCATGTCTTCAACGCTGTCGATGGCGACGCCCGCCTTGCCGACATCGCCCGCCACCCTGGGATGATCGCTGTCGTAGCCGCGATGGGTGGGAAGATCGAACGCTACCGACAAGCCCCGCTGCCCCGCCGCCAGATTGGCGCGG
>DBUB01000010.1:916008-1022409 GCA_002307725.1 Alphaproteobacteria bacterium UBA1301
ACGGCGCCGTTCATGGTCATCGACACGCTCATGCGATCGAGCGGGATGCCGTCGAACAGAATCTTCATGTCCTCGACACTGTCGATGGCGACGCCGGCCTTGCCGACATCACCCGCCACCCGCGGATGATCGCTGTCGTAGCCGCGGTGGGTCGGCAGATCGAACGCCACCGACAGGCCTCTCTGCCCCGCCGCCAAATTGGCGCGGTAGAAGGCGTTGGACTCTTCGGCGGTGGAAAAGCCCGCATACTGACGAATGGTCCAGGGCCGCCCGGTGTACATGGTGGCGCGCACGCCGCGCACGAACGGCGCAAATCCGGGCAATGTGCCGGCCGCCTCCATCTCCGCCAGATCGTCTGCGGTGTACAGCGGCTTGACGTTGAAGCCTTCCGGCGCCGTCCAGGAAAGTTCTTCGAGCGGACGCGTTTTCAGTTCCTTGGCGGCTAGTGCCGCCCACTCTTCCGGCGTCGTCATTGCACCCTCGGCATCATCCGTGGCGGGCCCCGGTTCTCGCACGCGCCCGCGAAGCACGAAAGCTGCATGACGGCTGTCACAAAAGCTTTCGGTAACCGACACAACCGTCCGCCTACGGAGGGCTCAGTGGATAAGTACCTCGGACCCCACGATTCGAGTCATGCACAAGATGTAGGGTTGGGAGAGTCTTGACAGCACCCTAATGGTATGAGAACAAAGGCTGTTTTTCGCCGAGTTATTGATTCGGACCGTGTTCGTTCTCTGGCCGTTCTGATTTGTTAATTGTGACTCGTGCCAACTCACGCGCAATGATGATTCTCCTCGGGAAAATTGGGCACATTTGTGTTGCCCGTCCGCCGCTTACGCCATTTACCCCCAAGTCCGCCGTCGCGGCCCGCCGGAAAGCCTTGCGTTGGCGGCCGTCACAGGTGAAATGTCCCGCCGATGCGTACACCAACGTCTGGGTCGCGTGTAACGGCGGTCCTTGGACCTACCAACACCGGCAAAACTCATTTCGCGATCGAGCGCATGCTGGCGCACAAGTCCGGCATGATCGGCCTGCCGCTGCGTCTTCTGGCGCGCGAGGTCTATGACAAGATCGTGCGGATCAAGGGCGCCAGTCAGGTTGCTCTGGTCACCGGCGAAGAGAAGATCATTCCCACCGGGGCGCCCTATTACGTCTGCACCGTGGAAGCGATGCCGGTCGGAATCGGCTCCGCCTGCCTGGTGGTGGACGAGATCCAGCTTTGCGCCGATCCCGAGCGCGGTCACGTCTTCACCGACCGCCTGCTTCATGCTCGCGGCGATGAGGAGACGATGTTCCTCGGCGCCGACACTATGCGCGGGGCGATCCAGAAATTCGTGCCGCGGGCCTATTTCATCAGCCGCGACCGGTTTTCCGACCTCGCTTATACCGGACCGAAGAAGCTGACCCGCCTGCCGCGGCGCTCGGCCGTGGTCGGGTTCTCGACCGAAGACGTTTATGGCATCGCCGAACTGATCCGCACCCATCGCGGTGGTGCTGCGGTGGTGCTCGGTGCCCTCAGCCCCCGCACCCGCAACGCCCAGGTCCAGCTTTATCAGTCCGGCGAAGTCGACTTCCTGGTGGCAACTGACGCCATCGGCATGGGCCTCAACATGGACGTCGATCACGTCGCCTTCTCGGCGCTGGAAAAATTCGACGGCACCGTCACAAGGCCACTGCGCCCGGAGGAAATCGGCCAGATCGCGGGCCGGGCCGGCCGCCACATGAACGACGGCACCTTTGGCGTGACCGGCGAAGCCGAACCGTTCGAACCTGAACTGGTAACCCGGGTGGAGAACCACCATTACGATCCGGTCCGGGTGCTGCAGTGGCGCAATTCAAAGCTGTCGTTTCAATCGCTCGACGCGCTGTGCGCCGCCCTCGACGAACCGCCGCCGCAACGCGGGCTGGTCAAGGCGCGGCCCTCCAGCGACCTCATTGCTCTCAGAACGCTCGCGGCCCAGGACGAGATCCGTGACCGCACCACGGCGCCCGCGGCGATCAAGCTGCTCTGGGAATGCTGCCAGATGCCAGACTTCAACAAACTTTCGGCCGACGAGCATATCCGGCTGGTGCGCACCATCTTCGGCCATCTGATGAGCGATGCGGGCGTGTTGCCGCCGGAGTGGCTGGGCCAGCAGATCGCCCGCCTCGACATCATCGAAGGCGATGTTGCCACGCTGTCGGGACGCCTCGCCCACATCCGCACCTGGACCTATGCGGCGCACCGCCCCGGCTGGGTCGCCGACAGCGCCCATTGGCAGAACGTGACGCGCGCCGTTGAAGACCGTTTGTCCGACGCTTTGCACGAAAAGCTCACCCAGCGCTTTATCGACCGGCGCACCTCGGTCTTGATGCGGAGCTTGCGTGAGGAAGACCTGAATTTGGTGCTCGACGATTCCGGCGGCGTCACCGTCGGCGGCGAAGCCATCGGCAAATTGGAAGGCTTCCGCTTTACCCCGGCCGAAAACGCCTCTGGCTTGGAAGCCAAGGCCTTGCACGCTGCGGCTGTGAAAGGACTTGAAGGCGAATTCTTCACCCGCGCCCGCACGCTGGCGTTCGCCACCGAAGACCAAATCACCCTTACCGAACACGGCCGGCTGTGGTGGGACGGCGCCATCGTCGCCAAACTGATCGCGGGCGGTTCGCCGCTGGCGCCAGCGGTTCTGCTGCTGGCCGACGAGAGCCTGAAAGGCGCCCCGCGCGACGGCGTGCAGCGCCGGCTGGAGGATTGGCTAACCAAGCGCATCGCCGCCAAGCTGGAGCCGTTGGTGGCGTTGCAGGGCGGCATCGACGCCAAGCCCGGAACCAAAGATGCCCTGCCCGGCGACGCCCGCGGCATCGCCCATCGGCTGTGGGAGAACTTCGGCTCAATTGATTTTCCGCGCGCCGATTTGCGCGGCGATCGCGGTGCCATCATGCGGGCGCTGCGCCCCTATGGCGTCTGGTTTGGGCGGCGGACCGTCTATTTGCCGAAGCTGCTCCGCCCCGATGCGGCAACCCTTTTGGCGCTGCTCTGGAGCGTTTGGCAGAAAGAGGACAATATCCCGAGCCTGCCGCGCGCCGGCCTCACCAGCTTCGACAGCGATGCACCGGACGGCTTCCTCGCAGCTGCGGGCTTCCGCAAATTCGCCGGCCGTGCCATCCGCCTCGACATGCTGGAGCGGCTCGAAGACGTGCTGGAAAAGGCGCTGGTGGAAGGTTCCACCACCGACGAACTGACGCCTAAGCTGGTGTCGCTGCTCGGCTGCGGCAACGACCAGCTCAAAGAGGTGCTCGACGCTCTCGCCTGGCAAACCCTGGAAGTCGCCGACGGCAAACACGTCTGGCGCCGCGGCATTCCCAAGCCGATCCGCCGCCAGCGCAAACAGCCGCGCGAGAAGAAAGCGCCGGAAGAGGTGAAAATCACCGTCAATCCGGATTCGCCGTTCGCGAGCTTGGCAGGCTTGTTCAGGGGGAAGTGAATACACAAACAACCGTTAGTAGGCGACGTTGGTTCTTGTTATATATTTCCCTATCTGACCGTTGGGATGCCAATGAGCGATTTCGACATTGTTGCCGAATACGTAGCAAAGAAAATGGCTGATCGAACGGGTGGGGAGATAGAATCTCAGCACATCGCGGAGGCGGCTCGAGATTTAGCCGTAACGTTCTCTGAAAGGTTTTCATCTCCCAATCTGCCTGCACCAAACGAAAGTGTTGGCGTCACGATCTTTAAGCCGAAGACTGCAGCTCTCTTTTTTGATCGTGTCTGGAGGTGCCCCGGGCTAGTGGCGAAGTTGCCGAACGATGTGACGTGTTACGGCGCCACCCAGATGGAATACATGCCTGCTATTTTGGGGATGGCTGCCCAATTATTGGAAATTTCCAGCACGCAGATCGTTGCAGAAGTTGATTACCCCTATACCACAAAAGCGTGGGGAGCATTGTCCCAAACAAGGGGTATCGCGGAATCCTTGTTCGAGGCTCATTCCATTCGAGCATTGCCGATGTACGACAGTGCCGAAGCCAGAGATGCAGAGTATCAAGCCGGCGATACACCGGTATTGGTAGCAGCTATCGACGGATTACAGGTGGTCGACGAAAACTCTCTCGATGTTCAGCAGATCCTCGAATTCAGGAAGGATCCGACCGCAAAGTCGAAGTTTAGGCGATTACGCCATTGGGCTGATAAAGAACTGACCGGAAAGTCAAGTTCGTTCATAAGCGATGCGATCTCTCAACGGCTGGAAGATTACGAGTGGGCACTGAAGAAACATGGAATAATAACCGTAACCGGAGTCCTTTCCGAGTTGCTCGACTCCAATTTGCTAAAGGGCGTTGGAGCGACAATCGCTGGCCTTGGCTTGGCAAATGCGGATTGGCGGCTCGTTGCAGCGGCTGGAACCTCTATTGTTTTAGGAAAAACGGTGCTTTCGGTTTCTAAAATGCGCATCGATATGAACGAGGTGAAACGCGGTACCGGCTCCGAAGTCGCCATCGTCCACGAACTCAAGAAACTCTCCAAGTGATCGGCTCTAGCTCCTCCTCATCGTCATGGCCGGGCCCCGACCCGGCCATCCAGACGGTGCGAGTTATGTTGCTGGCGGTGACGCTCGGGCACTGGGTGGCCGGGTCAAGCCCGGCCATGACGAGTTAGGGCAAATGAGCGAAGAACGTCTCCGCCTCGATAAGTGGCTGTGGTGCGCTCGGTTTTATCGCACCCGGGAGTTGGCGGCGGCGGCGTGTACCAAAGGGCATATCCGAATTAACGGTTTCCGGGTGGAGAAAGCCGGACGCGAGGTCCGGCCTGGGGATGTGCTCACCCTGCCCGTCAACCGCGACGTGGTGGTGATCCGGGTGCTGGCGGGCGCCGCCCGCCGCGGCCCAGCGCCTGAAGCCCAGACGCTGTACGAGCCGGTGGAAGACTGAGCGACCGACGTTGTGCGACGCTGCCCTTGGCTTTGCGCTATGTCGGATATATGAATCATACACGAATCATATACCGAGATCGCGATGGGCATTGTCAACATAGACGACGATTTGCACGATCAACTGCGCCGGGCGAGCAAAGTGTCGTGCCGTTCGATCAACGCGCAAGCCGCCTATTGGATCAAGCTCGGCATGCTTTGCGAGACCAACCCGACGCTCGGTTTCACGGAGATCATGGAACGCGAGATGACGTCCGCCGGCGTTTCGGTTCCGTCGCTGGCCGCGAATGAAGCATGACGAAGCAGCCGCATGAACTGGCGTTGCTGGCTGAATCCGGCCGGCTGTTGGCGTCGGTGTTCGAACGCATTGATCGAACACCGCTCGCCGGGGCGTCGACGCTTCAGATCAACGATATGGTCGAACGCTTCATCGTCGACGATCTTAAGGCCCGGCCCGCGAGCAAGGGCCAATATGACTTTGGTTTCGTGTTGAATTCCTCGGTGAACGAGGTGGTCTGCCACGGCGTTCCCTCGGCCTCCGACGTGCTTCGGGACGGCGACATCGTCAATTTCGACATCACACTGGAGAAGAACGGCTACATCGCCGATTCCAGCAAGACGTACCTCGTGGGCAAGGTGCATCCCGCCGCCAAAAGACTCGTCCAGACCACCTACGACGCCCTATGGATGGGCATCCAGGCGGTTCGTCCCGGCGCACGGCTTGGAGACATCGGTTTTGCGATCGAACGCCATGCCAAGCGGCACGGCTATTCCGTGGTGCGCGACTACTGCGGCCACGGCATCGGACGCGAAATGCATGAAGAACCGCAGATCATGCATTTCGGAAAACCGGGAACCGGCCTCCTCCTCCGCGAAGGTATGGTCTTCACAATCGAGCCGATGATCAACCGCGGCCGGCGGGGGGTGCGAACCGAAGCCGACGGTTGGGCGGTCGTAACCAAAGATGGCTCGCTTTCCGCCCAGTTCGAGCACACCGTTGCCGTCACCGCGTCCGGCGTGTCGGTGCTGACCCTACGGCCAGACGAAACGGGCGCCGGATCGGCATAGCGTTTTATGGCGGTGGCCGGTTGATAGGCATCGCATGAGGCGTCGGAGGCATGTCCGTCCGGCCAGCGATGAAGCTCACCCAATCCGCCGCAGTGGTCATTACAGGGTTGATCCTGGGCCCGGCGCGCCCTAAGACCGCTGCCTAGAATTTGGACCGGAGCCTTGTCCCGATGGCCTATGTCGTTACCGACGCCTGCATCAAGTGCAAGTTCATGGATTGCGTGGAAGTGTGTCCGGTCGACTGTTTCTACGAAGGCGAAAACATGCTCGTCATCCACCCCGACGAGTGCATCGACTGCGGCGTCTGCGAGCCGGAATGCCCGCCCGAAGCCATCAAGGCCGATACCGAAAGCGGCCTCGAGAAGTGGATGTCGCTGAACGCCGAATACGCCAAGAAGTGGCCGAACATCAGCCAGAAGGGCGAGCCGCCGGCCGACCGCGAACAATTCCGCAATGAAACTGGCAAGCTGGAAAAGTACTTTTCCGAGAAGCCCGGCCAAGGGTCGTAAAATTAACCGTCTAACTGGCACAGAAACGGGATTTATCCTTCGGAAACGGACGGTTGGGATTGAAAACAAAGGTACCAGGGACAGCCTAGTTCGCGTCCGCGAACACAAAGAAGTCCCAATCTTTCAAAGGTTTGAGGAAAGAGTCCTTCCCTTTCTCCTCAACATGTGGTACCTTACATCTGTTCTGAAATGGACTCGAATGGCGCTGCCCCACCCGGATTAGAGGAAGGTCCGGAGGCGCCGCAACACGACAGTGTTAAATTTAGCGGTGCCGGACCTGCCCCCGGTCGGTGCCCGTTCGAGTGCGCAATACGGAAAGCGAAATGACCACAGCAAAAGCTCCTGTTGCCACCGCGCCGGTGGTGAAGAAGGTACCGGCGAACTCTAATCGGAAACTGGATTTCAAGGCCAATGACCACGTCGTGTATCCGACGCATGGCGTTGGCCGGATCATGCGTGTCGAAGAGCAGGAAGTTGCGGGCACCAAGCTCGAACTGTTCGTCATCACCTTCGACAAAGACAAAATGACTCTGCGCGTTCCGGTGATCAAGGCGAAAGCCGTCGGCATGCGCAAGCTGTCATCGCCCGACACCGTCACCACGGCCCTCAACACCCTGAAAGGCCGCGCCCGCGTCAAGCGGACGATGTGGTCGCGCCGGGCGCAGGAATACGAAGCCAAGATCAACTCCGGCGATCTCGTCTCGATTGCCGAAGTCGTGCGCGACCTGCATCGCGCGTCCGGCCAGCCGGAACAGTCCTATTCCGAACGCCAGCTTTATGAAGCGGCTTTGGCCCGCATGGCGCGCGAAGTCGCGGCGGTCGAAAAGATCGACGAAGCGGCAGCGGTCAAACGCGTTGAAGGGGCCTTGCTGAAAAAGGCGGCCTAAGGCGTTTGTAAGAAAGTGTATTCAAATATTTGAAGGGCCCGGGGGCGACTCCGGGCCTTTTGGTATGTTTTTTGCTGCTTTACTCGGATATGAATCACCGACGGCATTTTCAATGCCGCTGCGTTCAATGAATGTGTCCGCCAACCACGGGGTTGATTCCATGAAGTGGCTCGTTGCGGCGTTAATCGGTTCGGCCTCCGGATGGCTGATCGCCTCTGTGACCAATGAGGTTGCGATTGCGGTGATCAGCGGCGGCGCCATCGGCTTCTTGGCGACGGTGGCCTTGTTCGGCACGCGTCCAGTTCATTCGGTGGCCAAGGTGGCCGGCGCGATGGCGCTCGGATGCCTGGCCGGCTGGCTGGTCGCGGCCCTGACCGACACGCTGGCGCCCGCCATGGCCATCGGCTCCGGCATCGGCGTTCTGGCCACCATCGCCTTGTCCGGCGAACGCCCGCTGCGCTCGCTGGTGAAAGTGGTCGTGACCATGGCTATCGGGTTTGCTATCGGCTGGGGCATCGGCGCCGCCGTCGGCGACCATCGCCTCGGCATGGTGCTGGCGATCCCGCTCGGCCTGCCGCTATTGATCCTGCTGGCCGACACCGTCCGCCTGCCCCGCCACCGCCCGTTCTGAGCCGGGAAGTTCGTGCCGCAATAGCTCAGTGTCGTGCGCCGCATCTTGTGCAGCGCTTCGGCCGCGCCGAACCACGCAGGAGCGACGCCCCCACCACCGCCAGCAACACCGCAGCCAGCACGACCACCGGCAGGTGCACGAACAGCAGCAGCACCAGCGCCAGTACGATGAAGATCGAGCCCGTCATGATGAAGCGGGCGCGGCCGGGAAGCGCGGCGCCGCAATGGGGACAGTTCATGCCGGGCTTCTACACTGGGTGTTTTTAATTGTCGCGCGCCTTTTCGGAAAACCGCTTCGCACTTTTCCGGTCGCGCTCCCTTATTGCAGCAACTCGATCTGCTTCGGATTGCCCACCGCGATGACGGGGCCGCCCATCGCCTGCACCACGCCGCGCACGCGGATCAGTTTGCCTTCATAGTTGAGCGGATCGACGCCCATCGTCTTGAACGTCTTCACGTCGCCGGCGCTGATGCTCACGGTGAAATCGCGCTTCCAGTCGGCGCCGAAATTGAGGAACACGCCGCCTTGCGGATGGACCGCCGCGCGCACCACCCGCCCCACCACAATCTGGAAGGTGCCGATGTCGGGCCCAAGTTGCTCGATCAGACGCGTGGCGTAGGCTGGATCGGCCCACAGCCCGAGACCGGCTTTGCGCGCCTCGGCCTCCGCCGCATAAAGCTCGCGATTGCACTCGCCGCGGTCGGGCAAGAGTTCCACCCGCGCGAGACCCTTCTGCACCAGATCGAGCTGCAGCCAGACGCCGTCGCGGGTGAAGATCTGGCTGCGGACGCGGTCGTAACGGTCTTCCTTGGGCCAGACCGCACGCGCATCGAGTGCGCCCCCCCGGGCGAGGCTTTCCAACTCGGCAAAGGCCCGGTCGGCGATCGCCTGCGGGGCATGATCCTGCGAACCGGCCGGAAGGCGGATGCCCTCCAGCTTCAGCGCCCGCCCGTCGGTCATCACCAAAACGCCGTTTTTCTCGATCCGCACGATGTGTGCCGTACCGATTTCAATATCGCCCGCACAGGACGGCGCCGCGGCCAAGGAAGGTGTCATCAGCGCGACGGCGGCCAGCACAAAAAACCAGATACGCATGCAATCCCCCACCCGAGAAATGGCATTCTGCACGTTTTGCCCGGCCGTGCCACCGTTTCCGGCCGCTTGGTTTACGGGTTTTTGGCCGCCTTGCCGCCGGTATTGCGGACGCGACGCAAAATGCGTTTCGGTCTGGATGCTGTCCTTGCGGCACCCTTGGCGCGCACCGGTGCGAACCTATAGGGTTTTTGCCGCCACCGACTCTGCCGAGCCCCGCCATGAACACACCTGCCCACGATCTGCCGTCACGCTACGGCGCCGTTGCCATGACCCTGCACTGGCTGATCGCCGCCGCGATTATTCTCAACATCATCATCGTGCTGGCCGCCCCCGAGGGCCGCACCCCTCTACACATGGCGATAATGTCGTTCCACATGGCGCTCGGCCTGACCGTCCTGGTACTGAGCATTCTGCGGCTGGTGTGGCGCGGGATCAATCCGGTGCCGCCGCCGCCCCAAGGGCTGGCGCCGCTGCTTCGCCTCGCTGGTGCCGCAACGCACCATTTGCTTTATGGGCTGATGATCGCCATTCCGCTGGCGGGCTGGCTGATGGTCTCGGTGAACCATTTTACGCCGTCGTGGTTTGGGCTCTTCGCGTGGCCTGCCATCCCCGGATTTGGCGGCCTCGACAAAGCCGCCGGCCACGGGTGGCACGAGACGTTCGAAACCATTCATGTCGTGCTTGGCTGGGCGATGATTATCTTGATCCCGGCGCATATCATGGCCGGGCTGTACCACCACGTCTTGCGCAAGGATAACGTGCTGCTGCGGATGCTGCCGGGAACCAGGTTGCGGAGCGGCGTCTGATAACTTGCACCACGGGTTAATCAGGATAGATTGCCCCGATGCCGCACGATAACTCCACCATTCGCGAAGCCAACGCCGTCGCCATTGCCGAGGCCGCACAGCGTTTGCGCGACGGCGGGCTGGTCGCCTTTCCCACCGAGACGGTCTACGGCCTCGGCGCCGACGCCACCAACGGCACTGCGGTCGCCAGCATTTTCTCCGTCAAAGCGCGCCCGCGCATCAATCCGCTGATCGTTCATGTCAAGGATCAGGCGCAGGCGGCCGCGCATGTGGTGTTTTCGGGCCCGGCCGCGGACCTTGCCGAAGCCTTCTGGCCGGGACCGCTGACGCTCGTCTTGCCGCGCCGCGTCGACACGCCGTTGACGCTGCTGGTCAGCGCCGGGCTCGACACGGTCGCGATGCGCGCGCCCGCCAACCGAATTGCCCAAGCGCTGATCGCCGAAGCCGGTGTGCCGCTGGCCGCGCCCAGTGCCAATCCTTCCGGCACCGTCAGCCCGACGCGCGCCAAACACGTCGCCGAGGGCTTTGGCGACAAGGTACTCATTCTCGATGGCGGCGCGACGGCGATCGGGGTTGAATCCACCGTGATCGGTTTCGGCCCCGACGGCGCGGTGATGTTGCGACCCGGCGGAACGCCGCGCGAAGCCATTGAGCGGATCGTCGGCCCGCTGCTGGCACCTATCCCCGGCGGCCCGGTGACCTCGCCTGGCCAGCTCAGCAGCCACTATGCGCCGCGCGCCCGCGTACGGCTCAACGCGACGGCCGCGGAGCCCGGCGAAGCCCTGCTCGGTTTCGGGCCTGAGGCGCCTGCCGGGATTTTGAACCTCAGCCCATCCGGCAATCTCACCGAAGCGGCGGCGCACCTCTTCGCCATGCTGCGTGCCCTTGATGCCGCCGCGGAGGCGATTGCCGTGATGCCAATTCCCGCAAACGGCCTCGGTGAAGCGATCAACGACCGGCTGAAGCGCGCCGCTGCGCCGCGAGGCCCTCATGTCTGACGTCTTCGCCCAACTGAAGGCCATTGTTGGGCCCAAGGGCTTTACCGAAGACCCGGCCGAGATCGCACCGCATCTGGAAGAATGGCGCAGCAAATATACCGGCCGCTCGCCCCTATTGCTCAAGCCCGCTACGACGCAGGAAGTCTCGGCGGTCGTCGCGTTGTGCGCCCAAACCGGCACGGCGGTCGTACCCCAAGGCGGCAATACCGGCCTGGTCGGCGGCCAGATTCCGTTCCACGGCGAAATTCTGATCAGCCTGACGCGCCTGAACAAAATCCGCGGCCTCGATGTCAAAGATGCCAGCTTGGTTGCCGAAGCGGGCGTGGTGCTCACCACGGCGCAAAAGGCGGCGGACGATGCCCAGCTGATGGTGGCGCTGTCGCTCGCCTCCGAAGGCACCACCACCATCGGCGGGTTGGTGTCGACCAATGCCGGCGGCGTCAATGTGCTGCGCTATGGCATGATGCGCGAGCAGGTGCTCGGTCTCGAAGTCGTGCTCGCCGATGGGCGGGTGCTCGATCTGCTGCGCTCTTTGCGCAAGGACAACAGCGGCTACGATTTGAAGCAGCTTTTTATCGGCGCCGAAGGCACGCTGGGGATCGTCACCGCGGCCGCGTTGAAGCTGTTTCCTAAGCCCGAAGAACGCGCCACCGCCTTCGTCGCGGTGCCCGATGTTCATGCCGCAACGAACCTGCTGGCGATCTTGCAGCACCGCACCAACGGCCTGCTCAACGCCTTCGAACTGGTGAGCCGCAGCGGCCTCGACCTGGTGCTGGCGCACATTCCCGGCGCCAAAGACCCGCTGGCAGCGCCCTCGCCCTGGTATGTGCTGTGCGAAGCGTCGGGCATCGCCGGCATCGGCGTGGTGTTCGAAAGCGCGCTGGAAAAGGCGCTGGAAGACGGCGTTGCGGTGGACGCCGCGATTGCCGCCAGCGAAGCGCAGCGCGAAAATCTGTGGCGCCTGCGCGAATCCCTATCGGAGGCGCAGAAGCTGGAAGGCCCGTCGCTGAAGCACGACGTCTCGGTGCCGGTCAGCGCTGCTGCCAATTTCATCGCCACCGCCATTGCCGCCGTGACTCATCGCCTGCCGAGCGCGCGGCCGGTTCCGTTCGGCCATCTTGGCGACGGCAATCTGCATTTCAATTTCCAGATGGCGCGCGGCGCCGACGCGGACGCCTATCTCGCCCATTGGGACGAGATCCAGCAGATCGTGCACGACATCGTTCACGAACACGGCGGCTCGTTCAGCGCCGAACACGGCGTCGGTGTGATGAAACGCGCAGCATTGAAACGTTACAAGAGCGCGGCTGAAGTCGAACTGATGCGCACACTGAAGCGCACGCTCGACCCCAAGAACATTCTCAATCCCGGCAAGCTGGTTCCGGACTGACAGGCATAGAGCGCTTTCAGGAAAAGTGGAAACCGGTTTTCCGTCCGAAAGCGCGACAACCAAAGAATCCAAATGTGTGTTGTAAGTGCCGCAACGGGAAGTTTCCTGGTGGTGCGACACTGTCACGTTTGCGCGTCGCCGCTGCTCCCGATTTGCGCACCCCGGACCGGCGCCTGCCGATTTCCCATGCGCTCGGATACGTTCCAACGCCTGCGTTGCCGCCGTTTTAAGCGTTTGCGCCTGTCGTGCCGTCACGACTCATGTCGCCCTTACGCGTTGACAGCGTCTGCTTACATGCTATCCCGCAAACCGACACCAATTCGGAGGTCATTATGGGTTTGCTTCGAGCATCGCGTTTCCTCGCAGCCGCATTCGTTGCGGTTGCCGTCTCGGCCGGGGCGTGGGCCGCCGACGTGACGTTCTTCGCCGCCGCCTCGCTGTCGAACGCGTTGCCGGAAATCGCCGCCGCGTACAAACAGCAGACCGGCAACACGGTGAAATTCTCCTTTGCCGCCTCGTCGATCCTAGCGCGCCAGATCGAAGCCTCGCCGGGTGCGGACCTCTTCATGTCGGCCGACTCGGACTGGATGGATTATCTCGACAGCCGCGGCTTAGTGAACCACGCCACCCGCAAGACGCTGCTTTCCACGCATCTGGTGCTGATCGCTCCGGCATCATCGACCACCACGCTCAAGATCGCGCCTTATTTCGATATTCTCGGCGCGCTGAAAGGCGGACGGCTTGCCGTTGCCGATCCGGATTCAGTGCCGGCCGGCAAATACGCCAAATCGGCGCTGACCTCGCTTGGCGTCTGGAACACGGTGGTCAATCGTCTGGCGCAGGCTGAAAACGTGCGCGTGGCGCTGGCTTATGTGGCGCGCGGCGAAACCCCGCTCGGGATCGTCTACACCACCGACGCCCTCGTCGATCCCAAGGTCAAGATCGTCGACACCTTCCCCGACAAAACGCACGCCCCGATCGTCTATCCTGCCGCGCTGACCAAGGACGCTAAGCCGGGCGCCAAGGCGTTCCTCGATTTCCTCAGCGGCCCGCAGGCGCGCGTCATCTTCGTCAAATATGGTTTTGAAATTCGTGGGGGCAAATAACCGATGAAAACGCGTGTCATTCTCCTCGCCACCGCCGCCTTCGCCGCGCTGGCCGTTCCCGCGCTCGCCGACAACGCTTCGGTGGAATCGCGCCTCGACGCCCTGCAGAAGCTGATTGAAAATCAGCAGGCGCAAATCGAAGCGCAGAAGTCTGAAATCGCTACGTTGAAAAAGTCGATGGGCGGCAAGAAGGGCAAGGCGCCCTCTGCCGGAACCTCCGCCGCGCTGCCGCCTCCTGCGCCCGCACCAGCGCCCGTTCCGGCTGCGCTTGAGACCAAAGTCGCTGATCAGCAGGCGGCCATCGACGCCCTCACCCAGCAGCTTGAGGCTGACGAGAACAGCGCGCGGCTGACCAAGCAGGAGGCGCCGGTGTGGAGTCTGGCGGGCGGACGGCCCACCATCACGTCGTCGGACGGCCGCTTCTCGCTCGCCATTCGCACCCTGGTGCAATACGACCAGGGCTATTATTCGCAAAGCGCTGGTGCGAAATCACTCGCCGCCGCCAACGGACCCGATCTGTCGAGCGGTGGCAATTTCCGCCGCGCCTGGCTCGGTGTCCAAGGCAAGCTGTTCGGCGATTGGTCGTATTACCTCAACTACGATTTCGGCGGCAGCAACACCGAAGGTCCCGGCCACATCCAGCAAGTCTGGCTGCAATATGACGGGCTGGGGCCATTCGCGCTGCGCGTCGGCGCGTTCTCGCCGTCAAACGGATTGGAAGACGCCACTAGCGCTGGCGACACCATCTTCCTCGAACGCACGGCGCCCGCCGATTCCGCACGCAACCTCGCCGGTGGCGACGGCCGCAATGCGGTTTCGCTGGTGTATACGGATGATCGCTTCTTCGGCTCGATCGCTTATTCCGGCAACAAGATCCAAGACTCCGGCGCGTTCGACGAGCAACAGGCCGCCATCGGCCGCCTCGCCGGCCTCTTCTACAAATCCGACGATCTCAATCTCTTGGCCAGCCTTGGCGGGTCGTACGTCTTCAAACCGGCGGATACAGCTGCGGGTGCGATGGGCGGCGGCACCATCAGCTTGAGTTCGGCGCCGGAAATCACCGTCGACAACACCGCCACCAAGTTCGTCACCACCGGCGCGATCGCCTCGGATCATTCCTGGCAATGGGGCGCCGAAGCGGCCGGCAATTGGAAGAGCCTTTACGCCCAAGGCGGTTATTTCCGCTATGGCATCGATCTGCGCACCTCCAAGGCGGCTTACGGCTTCAACGGCTGGTACGGCCTCGCCACTTGGATCCTGACCGGCGAAAGCCGCCCGTACAACGCGACGACCGGCGCCTTCGCCAATCCCAAGCCGCGCATTCCGTTCTCGCTGAACGGCGGCGGCTATGGCGCGTGGGAATTGGCGGCGCGTTTCAGCAATCTCAATTTCAACGA
Source organism: Alphaproteobacteria bacterium UBA1301 (assembly GCA_002307725.1). Classification (GTDB taxonomy): domain Bacteria; phylum Pseudomonadota; class Alphaproteobacteria; order Micropepsales; family Micropepsaceae; genus Rhizomicrobium. The sequence goes on from DBUB01000010.1 coordinate 930,803, forward strand.
CAATGCCGGCGTGGCTGGCAAGGCCCTTCCCACTGGCGGCCTGCGCGGCGGCAATCAGAAAATCTGGACGCTGGGGATCAACTGGTATCCGGTCTCCGCGGTCAAGATCGAAGCGCAATACCAAGCTATCGACATCAACCGTCTCGGTACCAAAGGCACAGTCACCAACACCCAAGTTGGCCAGAACCTGTCAACCTTTGCCCTGCGGACGCAGGTGTCGTTCTGAACACCTTCTGGCGGAAAAGGAGACTGGCCCCGGCGCAATCCGGGGCCTTTTTTTATGCCGCTTTCACCAGTGACTTTGGCGTTTCGTCCGGCAGGCCCCGATCTTTCGCCAGCCCGCGCGCCGAGATGGCGGCGGTGACCACGGTGGCGGCGTAAGGCAAGCTCTGCACCACCAGCATGATGATCCATAGCCACGCGGCGGGATCGTCGAAGCGGCCCGTTTCCATCACCGACACGATCGCCAGCACGCAGAATCCGAGCAGCGTGGTTTCCTGCCAGACCCCGCGCAAGGCCTGACTCAACATTGCTTCGTCGGCGCATTTGGGGGTGCGGAAGAACGGCGTACCGCTGGTGAAGATGCCGCTCCACACCGCTTTGGCCACCACATGCGTCAGCGATAAGCCCGCGACCGAAGCCATCACCGCGCCGCGCATGCCCGAACGCACCTTCTGCGGATAAAGCAGCAGCGTCTTCGCCATTTTGGCGGCGAACAGGGCCAGCGCGGCGGCGGACAGCACCGGCATCGGCACATCGACATACCGCGGCGCCGCCCACATCGCGAAACTCCAGCCGAGCGCGACGAAGGTGATGATCATGCCGAGGCCGTCCGACATCCATGGCAGCCAGCCGGACAAGAAGTGATAACGCTGTGCCCAGGATAGCTTGGTCGAGCCGCCAAAAATCGCGCCCGCGTGCCGCTTCATGATCTGCATGGCGCCGTAGACCCAGCGGTAGCGCTGGCCCTGAAACGATTTCAGCGTATCGGGGATGAGACCCTTGCCCATCGAGACCGGCAGATAGGCGGCGCCATAACCCGCCTCGAACAGCCTAAGACCGAGTTCGGTGTCTTCGGTGATGCACCAAGTGGCCCAGCCACCGACCTCTTCCAGCTTGTCCTTGCGCACGATGGTCATGGTGCCGTGCTGAATGATGGCGTCGCTCTCGTTGCGCTCGACCATGCCGATCTGGAAGAAGCCACGATATTCCTCGTAGCACATCGCCTTGAACAGGCTGCTTGCCGCATCGGAATAATCCTGCGGGCCCTGCACGATGGCGATGCGTTCGTCGGCAAAATAGGGCAGCGTCAGCCGCATCCAGTTGGGGTCGACATGATAGTCGCTGTCGATCACCGCGATGTATTTGGCCTCGGAAGCGGTCACCGAGGTGGCGATATTGAGCGCGCCCGCCTTGAATCCTTTGACGTTGTCGCAATGGAAGAAACGAAAACGCTGCCCCAACGTGGCGCAATGGGCTTCCACCGGCTTCCAGGTTTCCTCGTCCGGCGTGTTGTTGTCGAGGACGATGACTTCGTAGTTCTCGTAATCGAGCCGCGCCAGCGCGTTCAGCGTCGCGATCAGCATCTCCGGCGGTTCGTTGTAGCAAGGCACATGCACCGAGACCATTGGCGCGTTTTCGGAAATCTCGGCCCGTACCGCGCGCCGGTCCACCCGCCATAGCACCGAGGCAAGTTCGATGCCTTCGGTGAGGATGACGATCGACGCTAGCAGCACCAACGGGCTCATCGCCAGGATCATCGCGATGTTGGCGGGATCGACGTAATTGAGCGTGACGGCATCGAACAGCAAGAGAATGCCGGTCGTCACCAGGGCCACCAGTCCGCCGATCACGACATAACCGGTCGAGCGCACTCGCGGCATCCGCCCCAAAATGAAGAGGCCAAGCAAGAGCGAGACGATCGACGCGATCAGAGTGTATTTGCGCCACTCGGGGAACGAGCGCACATCGCCGGTGAAGTTGAACTTCGGCTTACCTTCGGCGTTGAACAGGCCCCAATACGCGCCGACGCCGCCGCCCTTGCCTTCGATCGCGGCCTTCCACGGCTGATCGTAAGCTTCGATGATGTAGTAGTCATAGCCTTTGTCGAGCGCGAGCTGCACGAAGTTGCGCGTAAAATAAGCCTGATTGGCGAGCGAGGCTTCGGCGTTTCCTTTGGTCCAACCCTGACTCGGCCAGCCGACTTCGCCAATGACGATCGGCTTGTCGGGAAACTCGTCCTGGACATGATTGTAGGCGCCCTGGAGGAACCCGGTGGCGGTGCGAACGTCGGCGCCTTCCCAATAGGGTAACAGGTGGACAAAGATGACGTCGCAATATTCACCGATCTCGGGATGGAGCAGCCAACTCGACCAAGTTTCCGCCGTGGTCACCTTGATGCGGGCGGGCAGCGCGCGGCGGATGCGCTTGATATAGCCGTTGAGCTGGTCGCCGGAAACGTCACCACGCATCACGGCTTCGTTGCCGACGATGACGCGGTCGATCACTCGCCGGTTGGCGAGAATGACCGAGAGCGCTTTGTCCATCTCGATCTCGTTCTTGTCGAGATCGGCGCCAATCCAGATGCCGAGCGACACGGTCAGCCCGTAGCGCCGCGCGATTTCCGGCACTTTGTCGAGGCCGTAGTTGACCGTGTAGGTGCGGATATGGCCGGTGAAGCGCGACAGCTCGGCCATGTCGTCGTCGATGCGCTCGGGCGGAACATGCTTGAGCTGGGCGCTGTCGTAGGTGTGGCTCGGGTAATAGGTGACCCCGCGCACGAGGCCGTCCCATTCCGGCGCCATCACCGTGTAGTCGCGGCTGGCCCAGAACAACGCGCTGGCCGAAACGACCAGCAGCAGCGCGACGGCAATCCTGAGCGCACCGCCCCCCAAACGGCCGCGCAGGAGATGAGCCAGCCTTTCAATCACGATAGCGTTCGCCTAGTTGCCGTCGTCCGGTCCCAGGTCCTCGCCGGCATGTTTGTCGTCCGGATTGTTGGGATCAGAGGGACGCAGCCGCGGCGGCGTCACCTTCATCAGTTCCACTTCGAACACCAGCGTCTGCAGCGGTGGGATCGTCGGCGGAGAACCGGCTTCGCCGTAGCCGAGCTTGTAGGGGATCACGATCTGCCAGCGGTCGCCAACCTTCATCAGCGTCAGCGCCTCGGACCAGCCGGAAATCAGCGAATTGGCCTTGAAACGGACCGGCATGCCCTCTTCGGTGCCGTCGAATTTTTCGCCGTTGATGAGGGTGCCGGTGTAGTAGACGGTCACATAGTCGGACGGGCGCGGCCGCAGGCCATATCCGCTCTTCAGAATCTGGTAGCGCAGGCCCGACGGTTTGATCACCGCACCCGGCTTGCCCAGGTGCGTCGCGTCCCAACTCGCCAGGAAGGCCTGGTTGGCAGCCGGAGACAGCTTGGGGTCCGCCGCTTGGGCCGTGACCGTCGTGGCCGCGAGTAGGACCGCCAAAATCAGTGCAAAACGCATGTTGATTCCTCTTCCCTGAAGCATGACCGGAATCGGACAGCGCCGTTCCGACGGCCACGCGACATACCATAGCCGGACGCAACGCGCGCCCGGTGCCCTTCCTCAGATGCGCCACAGAATAACCCATAGGCAGGCCTGGTGCGCCAGCCTAATTATCGCGGCCGTTAATTATCCCGGCCGCGCAATAGCCGCCCCAGGAGTCCGCGTTTTTTGCCCGGCTTGCCAAGAACGGCGCCGATATGCCCGGCGTGCGAGCCCCGCGGCACCGGGTCGCTGACCTTTTTCGATGGCAGGGTGTCCGGGAATCGCGGCCGTTCGGGCAGCAACGGGGCGGCAAAGTCCGGCATCGGCGCAGGAGATTCGCCACGCCGGAGCGGCCGGATCGAACGGGTGGCGTAGCGCGTCTGCCAGTCCTCGTCCGGGTCCACCACGGGACGCGGTCGCGGGGCCAGCGGCAGCTTCGCACCGGTGGCCGCAAACTGGCGCGCCTTCACATCTTGGATGAACCGGTCCATGCGATCGACGGCCTCGGCAAAGCGCGATCCAGAATCCGCCATGGTCAGCCTCCCTGCCGCTTAAACCAGGTGAAGCCGGTATCGCGGCTGATCACTGCCACGTCGATCGCCCCGCCCACGGTCGGATCGTCCGCCGTGATGCGCTTCTTGAAGATGTTGAGGGCGACCAGATCGTGCACCGTCTCGGCAAGGTCCTGGCGAGTGGAGATTTCCACAACCGCAAGGATGGGGTTGATGTAAGCCTGCTGCTGGAAGGCGTTGATCACCTCGTAGCAGTTCTGTACCGTCTGCGGCACAGCCTCGCTCTGGCACTCGCGCCGCACGCTTTCGCGCAAAGCCGGATCGATGTCGTGGAAACCGGCGACCACCTTGTCCACCAGTTCCCGACCGGCCGCATGAATGACGCCGTAGACGCGCGATTCCAGGCCGTATTCCATACCGCGCAGAAACGCATAGGTCGCCTCGCTGTCGGCATAGAGGCCGATAGAGGCGTGCACATCGCCGTCGATCCTGGTCTCGTCGATGCGGGCACGCTTGACGATGCCACCGACCACCGCCGAGACGTGATAGGTCACCGTCACTGGATAGGGTTCGTCGGTACCGTAGCCGCCGAAGACCAAGCCCGTGATGTCCTCGAGAAACAGATCCTTGACGACGCAGAAAATGCCGATCTCGTGCAGGCGCTCGCGGGTCGTGAGGTCGAGCGGAAACGCGCTGAAGAACGAACCGATCAAATTTTCGATCGTATCGCCGTAGTCGCGCGCAATGGTGGCGGCGAAGCCGGCCGGAAAGCATTCGAGGTCCTTGCGCGACCGCCCGTCGGACGTGGTCTGATAGCGCTTCCAAATGCGTTCGACCGCGACCCCAAGAATTTCTTCGTCAGGACCTTCGGCGCCGGTTTCGTGCAGGTAATACGCATACCGCATGATGAAGCGATACACCGAGGTCAGCAGGCGCTTGTATTCGTCCTTCTGCCGGGCGGGCGGAAAAAAGCTCTCAAGGATGTCCAGCAGGTTGAACAGACTCTCAGCGTAATCGCGCAGATGCGGCAGCGGACCGGTTTTGGCGTGGGTGCGGTAGTGCTCGGCCAGTACATCCCAGGGATGGCCCATCAGATCAGCGGCGCCGAAAAACATCACGCCGACCGGCAGGCCGTCGGCAAGATTGAAGAGCTTGCGCTGCTCGTTGCGGACGATGATCTTGCCGCCATCAATCACGGTCACGGCCGAATCGGCCGCCATCGTAATAGCGCGTTGATTCATCAACACGATTTCGGACGTCATCGTCCTAACCCCACACCCGGGCGGTTTACCGCCCGCTTGCCCGGGAGGAGGATGTCACATCAGGCGGTGAATTGGGAGGGCGGCGTGACGCGCCGCGGCGGCCGGCAGGTCGAACGCGAACAGATCCGGGAACGAGACGTGCAACAACACGATAAGCCCGAACAGGATCACGACGACGCCCGACACGCGGTTAATCACGACGACAACCCGGTCGTTGATCATCGCGTGCGCCTTACCGACGGCTGTGGTCAGGGCAAACCACCACGTCGCCGAGCCCAGCATGACGCCTACGACCCAGAACGCCGCCTGGAAGAAGCGCAGACCTTCCGACAGGCCGCCAAGGCTCGCGGCGCCGCCGAAGAACCACGCCAAGGTGGCCGGGTTGGTGGTCGTCAGGGCAAAGGTCGTCGCCATGCCCTTGGCGCGCGATTGCTTGCCGCCGTTCTTACCGTTGGTTCCGTTGGTGCCGTTGGTACCGTAAACGCAGGTCTTGCCATTGTTGAGAGGCACACCATTAGGGCCGCATGGCAGCGGGCCGTAGGTTTCGGCCATGCGCGGCGGCGGCGACGCGAAGAACATGCGCACGCCGATCACCACCAGCATGACACCGCCGACAATTTGCAGCGGCATGGAATAGCCGGCGATGAGCTGTGAGATGGCGGTGAGACTGAACCCGGCAATACAGGCAAACAGGCCATCGCCTAGCGCCGCGCCGAGGCCCGAGCTGAATCCGTAGAACCGGCCGAACTGAAGCGTCCGCCGGATACAGATCAAATTCACCGGCCCGATCGGAACCGCCGCTATGAGCCCAATTGCCCAACCCGTGAGGATGATCGTTACGTAATCCATCAGATCCTGACAGCTCGTCCGGTAGGCGCTTTCGTCTGGATCATAGCTTCCCCTGTGTCTGACGGGTGCGCCCCGCCTAGTGACAATATCCCCGGCGAGCGGCGAGATGGTAGTTTCCTCTCCGCGGGCCAAACCGGCCCCACCCCTGGCGGCGGCCTGCAGTTCCCTGCCCCCATACCTTGTTTTGCGGCCGTTTGCTCGGATTTGTACGCCCGCCTGCCCCGCAAAATGGGCTGTCCGGCGCCGCGTTCTCCATGCGACGCGACGACGCGACCGTGACTTGTTCGCAATGAACTGCCGCGCGCACGGCCTGGCGCCGTCTGTCATTGGGCCGGAGGCAAAGCGGCAATCGGTGGCCGATTCTTCTTTATCCGTACACAGATTGTTACAAGTGGTGGCTCACGGCGATGCCCCCGAGAGCTTAAAGCGTCTCCCAAAAACGTAGCGGCTTGCCCTCTCCCGCCGTTACCAGCGCGCCGTCGCGCATCACCGAAAGACCGCGAATGATCGTCGCCACCGGCCAGCCGGTGGTCTCCATGCCATCGAAGGGCGTCCAGCCGCAGCGCGAGGCGATCCAGCTATTTTCGATGCGCTGCTTTCGCTTCAAATCGACGATGGTGAAATCGGCGTCGTAGCCGAGCGTGATACGGCCCTTGCTGGCGATGCCGAAAATGCGCGCCGCGCCGGTGCTGGTGAGATCGACGAAGCGCTCCAGCGTCAGCCGCCCGGCCGCGACGTGATCCAGCATCAGGGTGACGAGGGTCTGCACGCCGGTCATGCCCGACGGTGACTCGGGATAGGTCTTGGCCTTTTCCTCGAGGGTATGCGGGGCATGATCGGAGCCGATGACATCGATCAGGCCGTCCGACACTGCTTGCCACAGCGCCGCGCGGTGATGGGCTTCGCGGATCGGCGGGTTCATCTGCGCCAAGCTGCCGAGCCGCTCGTAGCACTCGGGTGCCGCCAGCGTCAGATGCTGTGGCGTGGTTTCCACTGTCGCGAAGTCGCGCGATGCGGCCAGCAGCGGCAGTTCGTCGGCGGTGGTGACATGCAGAACATGCAGCCGCCGCCCGGCTTGCCGCGCCAGGCGCAAGACGCGCTCGGTAGACCTGCGGGCGGTCTCGGCGTCGCGCCAGACCGGATGGGTGCGGACATCGCCGCGCACGGCCAGCGCCTTCCTCTCGCGCAAGCGTTCCTCGTTTTCCGAATGCACCGCCAGGCGCCGCGTGCCGCCCTTGAGGGCCGCCAGAATCGCCTCTTCCTGCTCCAGCAGCAGCGTGCCAGTGGATGAGCCCAGAAACGCCTTGACGCCACAAACGCCCGGCAAGCGCTCCAATGCCGCCAGGGCACCGACATTGGCGGGGGTGGCGCCGACATAAAAGGCATGGTCGCAATGCATCCGCCCGGCGGCACGGCTGAGCTTGTCTTCGATGGCAATGCGCGACGTGGTCGGCGGATTGGTATTGGGCATCTCGAACACCGCCGTCACCCCGCCCAGCACAGCGGCTTTGGACCCGGTTTCGAGGTCTTCCTTGTGGGCGTTGCCGGGCTCGCGGAAGTGGACCTGGGTGTCGATCACGCCCGGCAGAACATGGAGCCCCTTGGCGTCAAACACCTCTGCAGCGGCCGCAACCGGCAAGTTTCCGATGGCGGCGATCTTTCCGGCGCGAATGCCAAGATCGACTTGTGCAATGCCGTTCGGCGTCGCACACATTCCTCCGCGGAGCAAAAGATCGTAGCTTTCCATCTCCCAAGCAGTAGGCTGGGCTGGGTTTCTTGGCAACAGCACACATGAGGCGATCTTGATTCGCACCCCTTGCATCCTCGCCGACCGCGCCGTCATCGCCCTATCGGGACCAGAGGCGCGCAGCTTCCTGCAGGGCGTCATCACCAACGACATCACCACCCTGACGCCGGAGCGCGCGCTGTATGCCGCCCTGCTCTCGCCGCAGGGTAAGATCTTGTTCGATTTCCTGCTGTTCGCCGAGGGCGAGACGGTTCTGATCGACTGCCACAAGGACGTGCGCGCGGCCCTGATCAAGCGCCTCACCATGTACAAGCTGCGGGCGAAAATCGACATTGCGGCCCGCGACGACCGCAGCGTCATCGCCGGCCAAGGCCCTGACGACCCACGGCTTGCCACTTTGGGCCAGCGCAGCATCGTGGCCGCTGGACTCGAGACGGCCGACGGGACCGCCGCCTATCACGAATGGCGCTGGGGCCTCGGTGTGCCGGAAGGGCTCGATTTCGGCACCGAAAAGATCTTCGCCATGGACGGCGGGCTCGACGAACTCCATGCGATCTCGTTCACCAAGGGCTGTTATGTCGGCCAGGAACTGACGGCGCGCATGAAACACCGCGGCACCGATCGCAAACGCCTGTTGCCGGTCAACGCACCCGGCGCCGCGCTTGCGACCGGTGCGCCGGTCACCGCGGAAGACGTCGAACTCGGAACCGTGATGTCATCCTATGGCGATGCCGGTTATGCTCTCATTCGCCTCGACCGGTTGGCGGAAGCAACGGCCCCGGTCAGCGTCGGCGGTGCCGCCGTTTTCATCATCAAACCCGAATGGCTTTTCACTTGACGCATCACCCGGGCGCAACACAGTGCGCCTGTCATGTTCTGGAGGAACACCCATGTTGCATCATGTTTCCGTAGGCGTACGCGACGTTGAACGCGCCGCTGAGTTTTACGACGCCGTCCTTGGCGCGCTCGGCTACAAGCGGGTCATGGAGTTCCTGCCCCATGCCGTCGCGTATGGCGATATCGCGCCCGAATTCTGGGTCCAGCTGCCGCACAACCAACAGGTCGCGACCGCGGGCAACGGAGTCCACATCAGCTTCATCGCTCGCACCAAGGACGCCGTGGACGCCTTCCACGCCAAGGCGGTGGAACTCGGCGCCCAGGATGCCGGCGCCCCCGGCCCGCGCCCCGACTACAGCCCGGACTATTACGGCGCCTTCGTTTTCGACATCGACGGCAACAAGCTCGAAGCCACGCTGCTGCCGCAGTCGGAACCAGCAACGAAAAAGGTAAAAAGGGCGGTGAAGAAAGCCAAGAAAGCGACGCCTGCCAAAAAGTCCGCCGTAGCGAAGAAAGCCGCGCCGGTGAAAAAAGCGGCCAAGAAGGCGGCCCAACCGGTTGCCAAAAAGCCAATTGCCAAAAAGGCCGTCAAGAAAGCCAAGCCCGCGCCGGCCAAGAAAAAGGCCGCGAAGAAGAAGGTCGCCAAGAAAGGCAAGAAGAAGTGAGCGACGGTCTCAACCGTTGCCCATGGCCGGGCGTCGATCCGCTTTACGTCTCCTACCACGACAAGGAATGGGGCGTGCCGGAGTTCGACGCCCGGGCGTTGTACGAAAAACTGGTGCTCGACGGCTTCCAGGCGGGGCTATCGTGGATCACGATCTTGCGCAAACGCGAGAACTTCCGCCAAGCCTTCGGTGGCTTCCAGCCCGCGAAAATCGCCCGTTACGGCAAGCGCGATGTGGCGCGTCTGATGGCCAACGCAGGCATCGTCCGCAGCCCGGCCAAGATCGCCGCCGCCATCAAAGGCGCCCAGCTCTGGCTTGAGATCGAAGAAAAGGAACTCGGCGGGTTTGCGCATCTCATCTGGAAGCATGTTGACGGGCGGCCCAAGGTCAATCATTGGCGCACCATCAAGCAGGTGCCAGCCGAAACACCGATGAGCCAAGGTCTCGCGAAGGACCTGAAGCAGCGCGGCTTCAATTTCTGCGGGCCGGTGATCATCTATGCCTTCGCGCAAGCGACCGGCATGGTCAACGATCACGTCGTGACCTGTTGCCGCCATGGCGAATGCGAAATGCTCGCCGAAACTGTTCGCTAAAGAGGGACTGATGCTGAAATTCGCCGCCGTTGCCGCTGCCGCCGTTTTGCTGATCGCCAGTGCCGAAGCCAAGACTCCCGCCGAGATGTGGAAGGATGGGCTGAAAGAGGCCAATGCCGATTGGGCGACCCAAAAGCACGCGCTCCTCAAGATCAACGACGCCGCCTACATCCATGAGGGCGAATTCACCTCGCTGATCGGCGACCCCAAGAAGCCAGCGACCTGGCATTGGGTCAAAGGCAAGGTGCCGAATGCGGCGCTGATCGCGAGCTTTGCGAAAGGCAAGCCGGTGCTGACCAAAACCGGCAAACCGGTACCGCCGCAGGCGCTGACCTCCGGCATCGACATCGCCCCGGGTATCGATGTCACCGGCGGGGCGACGCAAATCGCTCCGGGCGAAACCGGCCTGCGCCTGTGGGTGTTCGATCAAGGCCACAAAGCCGCCAAGGCGTTCAAGGGCGTCGACTACTTCCCCTATGATCCGGCCTATCGCGTTACCGCCAGCTTCAAGCCCGATCCGAAATTCGCGCCGCACGTCTTCCGCACCTCGCGCGGGCTCGACAAGCAATTCTTCCACACCGGCGATGCGACCTTCACGTTGCAAGGCAAGCCCATCACCCTGCCGCTCTACGCCGACTCGAACAAACCGGCCGAAGTGAAGAGCATGACCTCGTTCTTCATCGATGAGTTGACTGGCAAAGGTGCTTATCGCGCCGGGCGCTATGTCGATGTGGAAGAACCCGTCGGCAAGTTCCCGCCCTCGAAGGTCGTGATCGACTTCAACTTCGCCTACAATCCCAATTGCGCCCGTTCGAGCTATTTCAACTGCCCGGTCGCGATCGATTTCATCCAGCTGGCGATGAAAGCCGGGGAAAAAGACCCGCACGCCGGGGCGCACTAAGCCACTACCGAGGGTTCAGCCGCGGCCGCGATAGGGCTCGACTTCGAGATCAGGCAGCCAGACGTTGGTGGGCAAGCGCCCCGTCTGCCAGAACACGTCAATTGGAATGCCGCCGCGCGGATACCAAAAACCGGCGATGCGCAGGTATTTCGGCTTCAACACCGCCACCAGCCTTTTGCCGATCATCACCGTCGTGTCTTCATGAAACGCCGGATGGTTGCGGAAGCTGTTCAGGTAGAGCTTGAACGACTTCGATTCCACCAGCGCCGCTTTCGGGCAATAGTCGACGACGAAATGGGCGAAGTCGGGCTGGCCGGTTATCGGACACAAGCAGGTGAATTCCGGCGCCGTGAGGCGCACAAAATAGTCCGTATCCGGATGAGGATTGGGCACGGCCTCCAGCTTGGCCTCGGCTGGCGACGCCGGAATGGCCACGCGATGGCCGAGTTGGGTGAGTGCAATCTTCTTGGTTTTGATCGGGCGCATGTTGGGGTTCTTGTGAATCGGCGCGTGAGTTATAGCACTGCCCAATCCCCAACCGTCATGGCCACCCTTGAGGCGGCCATCCATTTCCCCATCTGGCACATCGTCGCCATGGATGACCTGGTCGAGCCCGGCCATAACGATTCAGCGAAAATCAGTGTTTGCCCTTCCACTTCGTCACCGCCTCCAGGGTCAGCGCGACGTGCTTGTCGGGGTCCATGGCGGTATAGGCAAACGCGATTTTGTGGTCCGGCGTGATCACATAGGAGGTGCGGTTAGCATAAGGCACCAGCGGGATCTTGGTGTCGTAGGCTTCGATCACCTTGCCGTCCGGATCGGCCGCCACCGCGAATTTCGAGCGGCATTCGCTGACCGAGAAGTCCTTCAGCTTGGCAATACCGTCGTGGCTGATCCCGATCACGGTGGCGCCCATGGCGGCAAATTTGTCGGTCGCCTCGGCGAAATCGTGGGCCTCAATGGTGCAGCCTTTGGTAAACGCCGCCGGATAGAAGTAGAGCACAACCGGCCCTTTCTTGAGGGCATCGGCCAAGGCGAAGGTGAATTCTTTGCCACCTATGGCGGCCTGGGTCGTAAAATCGGGAGCTGGAGCGCCAACGGCCAAGGCGGCGTGTGCCGGACCGAGCATCGAGATCAACGCCATACTGGCGAAAACGAGCTTCATGGAGTACTTCCTTTCACGCGTTCTAAAGCCGAACCTGTTGCGAGTATCGGGGGACCGGCGCTTCACGGCAACTGCCATTCGGACTTGAATATCAAAGCAAAAACCATGAGATACGTATGGGAAACCGAGGGGCGACGGCCGGATGAAACCTGAACAGACAAAAGCTCCGGCCAATTTTATGGCCCGGGTCCGTGCCACCGCGGCACGATTGATCCCGGCGCCGGTCGCGACCTTTTTCGCCCGCAAGGACGTCAAGGCGGTTTGGGACTGGGTGAAAGAGCCGCTTTACGCGGTGCTGCTGATGTTTGCCTTCACCACCATCGTGGTGCAGCCCTTCTATGTGCCGTCGGGATCGATGGAGCCGTCGCTCGCCATCGGCGATGCCGTGCTGGCCGCGAAATTCCCCTATGGCTATACCCGCTACGCGCTGCCCTTCGATTACATCTTCCTCGGCAAATCGACCCACGAGCCCAAGCCGGTGCTGGCGAGCCTGCCCACGGCCGGCGACGTGGTGGTGTTCCGCCTGCCGCGCGATACCAAGATCACTTTCGTCAAACGCCTCATCGGCCTGCCCGGCGACCGCATCCAGATGAAGGACGGCCACCTTTGGATCAACGGCAAGGAACTGCCGCTGAAGTATGCGGGCCTGGCTTCCGACGAAGACGAGTACGGCGGCGAAGCGATGGTGCCGACCTACATCGAAACCCTGCCCAGCGGCCGCGAGCACAAAATCTTCAAGAAGGTCTGGGATGGCCCGATGGACAACACCGACGTCTATGTCGTGCCGCCCGACCATGTCTTCATGATGGGCGACAACCGCGACAACTCGCTGGACAGCCGCTGGTCGGTCGAAATGAACGGAGTCGGCTACGTACCGCTGGGCAATCTGGTGGGCCGCGCCTTCCTCGTGATCGGCTCGGTCGACTTCAAGAACGCTGACGGCATCTGGGAATGGCCACTCAATTTCCGGTTCTCGCGGCTGTTTAACCGGGTGCGGTAAGCCGTCGACGAACCCTGGATACATGGCGTCCCCACTTGAAAGTTTCCGCTGTTCACCCCAGGTAAGGACGTCGGAGGGCTTTTGATGGCGGATTCTTGGCTAGTCGAGACGTCGGCGCGTATCCGGGCGGCGATCAAGAAGCATGGGACCAACACACAAATTCGCCTGGTCTGGGACTGGGTGAAGGAGCCGTTGCTGATCTTTGCAGGTGTCTATATGGGCGCCACCGCGCTCGCCCAGCCGTTTTACGTGCCGTCCGGCTCGATGCAGCCGACACTGGGAATCGGCGACCTGTTGCTCGCGACCAAGTTCTCCTACGGCTACAACCGCTATTCCTTGCCGTTTGCCTCTGGCCCGACGCCGACCCAACAGCTTTTCGCTAGCCTGCCCCAGCCGGGCGACGTGGTGGTGTTCCGCAAGCCGGGCAACACCGCCCAGACCCTGGTGAAGCGCGTCGTCGGCCTGCCCGGCGACCATATCCAGATGAAGGACGGCCGGCTCTGGATCAACGGCCACGAATTGGCGTTGCGCTCCGACGGCAGCGGCAAGGTGGAAGACGGCCCCGGCGAAGCTGCACCCGGCACCTATTTCGACGCCGGCCGCTATGTCGAAACTCTGCCCAATGGCCACGAGCATCCCATCTTCAAAAAGATCTGGGGCGCCTATTACGACGACACAAGAGAAGTCGTCGTGCCGCCAGGCAATGTGTACGTCATGGGCGACAACCGCGACGACTCGGCCGACAGCCGGGTCGGCCCCGAAGAGAATGGTGTCGGCTTCCTGCCCGCCGCCAACATCGTCGGCCGGGCCCGGGTGGTGGTGGCCTCAGTCGATTTCGTCAATGCCAGTGGCATCTGGGCCTGGCCGTTCCAGCTCCGGCTGCGGCGAACCTTAAGCCGCGTGCGGTAGCCCGCCGCACGCACATATTTTGTAGTGCATTTATTCTTGACTTTGGGTATTTTCTGCACTACAAATAATAGGCTGTCAAAATGGCCTTTGAATGGGATGAGGCGAAACGCCGGACCAACCGTGCCAAGCACGGATTGGACTTTGCCGATGTGGAGGAGTTCGACTGGAGCGATCCCGTCACCTTCGCTGACGACCGGAAGGATTATGGGGAGCTACGGCTGATCGCGCTGTCCGGTTATGCGGGCGCACTCCATGCGATCGTTTTCACAACGCGTGGCGCCAACGTCCGCATCATCAGTTTCCGGCGAGCAAATCGGAAGGAGGTGAAGCGTTATGAAAAAGAAAAAGTACGACCCCGCTGACTATTCCGATGCTCCGATCGATGATCCAGACAACCCGGAGTGGACCGAAGAGATGTTCCGCCGGGCCAAGCCGCTCAGCGCCTATCCGGAGTTGCACAAGGCAATTTTGGAAGCCGCCGAAGAACTCCGGGCCAGAAAACGCGGCCGGCCCAAGCTTGAACGTCCCAAGGTTCAGGTGACGCTTCGCCTGGATGCGGATGTGGTCAGTGGCTTCAAGGAAGACGGTCCCGGCTGGCAAGGCCGTATCAACGCAACGTTGAAAAAAGCCGTGAAGCGGCGGGCCAAACGAACGGCTTAGAGTCTGATCCCCTGGGTGGTGCGATAGCGTGCCGCTCCACATGCCCGTTATTCCGGCAATTGGATCGCCATTCCTGCAATTGAAGGGGCATTCCAGCCAATGAAAACGGCAGAATGGCATCTTCGGGGTACCCCGCGACCATAGGCTCCGGGCGACTTATTGCGCGGCCTTCCCCTCCCATGCTAAGGCCCTCGCCGCGCACGTTTAAGGATTCGCGTGCGCAGTTAAATTTTCATTTCCCATCATGGGTTTAATGGAGCCGCAGAGGCCCTCCCTCCGGCTCTGATGAAACGGACAAAGCGTGGCAAACGAAGCTCATCTTTCGGGGATCGCAGGGCGCTATGCGCTGGCCATCTTCGAGCTTGCCCTCGAAACCAAAGTGGTCGACGCCGTCGGCCGGGACTTTCAAGCCCTGAAAACGAGCCTTGCGGAAAGCGCCGATCTCGCCCGTCTGGTGACGGCGCCGGTGTTCGCTCGCAACGATCAGGCCAAAGGCATGCAGGCCCTGCTGGGCGCCATGGGAGGCAACGCACTGACGGTGCGCTTCGTGCTTCTGCTGTGCGCCAAGCGCCGCCTGTTCCTGTTGCCCGGCATCATCCACGATTTCAACACACTGGTCGAACGCGAGAACGGCGAGATCGAAGCCGAAGTCACCTCGGCGCGGGCGCTGAGCGATGCGCAAGTTACCGAACTGAAGCGTGTCCTCAAGGCAAGCCTCGGCCGCGACCCGCTGCTCAAATCCGACATCGATCCCACCCTTCTGGGCGGGCTCGTGGTCAAGATCGGCTCACGCATGATCGACTCGTCGCTGCGTTCGAAGCTGAACGGCATCCGCCTCGCGATGCGAGGCACAGCCAACTGAATTTGTCGCGCGCAAACGCGAGAAACAATGTCTGCCCCCAAGAACGGCAAATGCTAAAGGAACTTACACGATGAACATCCAACCGGCCGAAATCTCGTCAATCTTAAAGCGCGAGATCCAGAACTTCGGCGCCGAAGCGGAAGTCAGCGAAGTCGGTCAAGTGCTCTCCGTCGGCGACGGCATTGCGCGCGTCTACGGCCTCGACAACGTGCAGGCCGGCGAGATGGTCGAGTTCCCCGGCGGCATCAAGGGCATGGCCCTCAACCTGGAAAACGACAACGTCGGCGTGGTGATTTTCGGCTCCGACATCACGATTAAAGAAGGCGACACGGTGAAGCGCACCGGCGCCATCGTGGACGTTCCGGTCGGCAAGGGCGTGCTTGGGCGCGTCATCGACCCGCTCGGCAATGCGATGGACGGCAAGGGCCCGATCCCGTCGACCGAGAAGCGCGTCGTCGACGTCAAGGCGCCTGGCATCATTCCGCGCCGCTCGGTGAAGGAGCCGATGCAGACCGGCCTCAAGGCGATCGACGCCTTGATCCCGATCGGCCGCGGCCAGCGCGAGCTGATCATCGGTGACCGTCAGACCGGCAAGACCGCGATCGCGATCGACACCATCCTCAATCAGAAAAAGATCAACGAGAGCGGTGACGAGAAGAAGAAGCTCTATTGCATCTACGTCGCCATCGGCCAGAAGCTGTCGACCGTCGCCCAGATCGTCAAGACGCTCGAAGACAAAGGTGCCATGGAATACACCGTGGTGGTGTCCGCCACGGCCGCCGAACCGGCACCGCTGCAGTACCTCGCCCCGTTCTCGGGCTGCGCCATCGGCGAGTGGTTCCGCGACAACGGCATGCACGCCTTGATCATCTATGATGATCTTTCCAAGCAGGCCGTTTCGTACCGCCAGATGTCGCTGCTGCTGCGCCGTCCGCCAGGACGTGAAGCCTATCCGGGCGACGTCTTCTATCTGCATTCTCGTTTGCTCGAACGCGCCGCCAAAATGAACGACGACTACGGCGGCGGCTCGCTGACCGCCCTGCCCGTCATCGAGACGCAAGCCAACGACGTTTCGGCCTACATTCCGACCAACGTGATTTCGATCACCGACGGCCAGATCTTCCTCGAAACCGACCTTTTCTATCAGGGCATCCGCCCCGCGGTGAACGTCGGCATCTCGGTCAGCCGCGTCGGCTCGTCGGCCCAGGTGAAGGCGATGAAGCAGGTCGCCGGTTCGATCAAACTGGAACTGGCGCAGTATCGCGAAATGGCGGCCTTCGCCCAGTTCGGTTCCGACCTTGACGCGTCCACTCAGCGTCTGCTCAACCGCGGCGCCAAGCTGACCGAACTCTTGAAGCAGCCGCAGTACCAGCCAATGCCGGTGGAAGACGAAGTCGTATCGATCTACGCCGGCGTGAAGGGCTATCTCGACAAATTGCCGGTCACCAAGGTCGGCGATTTCGAGAAGGGCCTGCTCATGCTGTTCCGCACCAAGCACCAGGACATCCTTGATGCCATCCGCACCGTCGGCGCTCTCAATGCCGAGATCGAAGGCAAGCTCAAGGCCGTGATCGACGAATACGCGAGAGAGTTTGTCTAATGGCTAGTCTGAAGGCGCTCCGCAACCGCATCGCCTCGGTCACGGCGACGCGTAAGATCACCAAAGCCCAGCAAATGGTCGCGGTGTCGAAGCTGCGCCGCGCCAAGGCTGCGAACGAAGCCGCCCGCCCCTACGCCCAGAAGATGAAGGCAGTGATTTCGGGCATGGCGGCCGGGATGAAGAACAATCCCGGCGGGCCCAAGCTGCTCACCGGCACCGGCAAGGACAATCGTCAGCTTCTGGTCGTCTGTACTTCCGATCGCGGCTTGTGCGGCGGCTTTAACACCAACATCGTCCGCTTCGCCCGGCTCAAGATCGAAGAGCTCAAGGCGGCCGGCAAGCAGGTCGAGATTCTGTGCGTCGGCCGCAAAGGCCGCGATCAGCTTAAGCGCCTCTACGCTGACCTCATCATCGACACGGTGGAGTTCACCGGCGTGCGCTATCTCAGCTTCGCCAATGCCGACGCCATCGGCAAGCGCCTGCTTGCCATGTTCGATGAAGGTAAGTTCGACGTTGCCACGCTGATCTACGCCCGCTTCAAGTCGGTGATGACCCAGACGCCGACGGCGCTGCGTCTGATCCCGGCGGCAATCGAAGACGGCGATGCCGCGCCCAGCCAAGTCTACGAATACGAACCCGACGAAAACGAAGTCCTGGCCGAGCTTCTGCCCAAAAACATCAGTGTGCAGATCTTCAGCGCGCTGTTGGAGAACGTCGCGGGCGAATTCGGCGCCAAGATGACCGCGATGGACGGCGCCACCCGCAACGCCGGCGAGATGATCGGCAAACTGACCCTCATCTACAACCGTACGCGTCAGTCGAAGATCACCAACGAACTGATCGAAATCATTTCGGGCGCCGAAGCGCTCTAGAAAAGGAGACACGATCATGGCTTACACGACAAAAGCAATTTCCAAGGGCGGCCGCGCCGGCCGCGCCGGCATCGAAGGCGGCACCCTGGCCCTGTCAATGAGCTTCCCGAAGGAACTCGGCGGCGACGGCGATGCGCACAATCCCGAGCAGCTTTTCGCCATCGGTTATGCCGCCTGCTTCAATCAGGCGGTGATTGCGCTCGCGAAGAAGCACGGCCTCACGCTCGACACCGCCAATGCCGCCCAGGTTCACGTCGCGATCACGCTGAACGCAGGCGATGACGGTTTTTCTCTGGCCGCCGAAATCAGCCTCAAGGTTCCGGGCGCGGACAAGGCCGTTGTGAAGGCTTTGCTCGAAGACGCCCATCAAATGTGCCCCTATTCCAAGGCGACGCGCGGCAACATCCCCGTCACCTTGACCGCTCTTTGAAGGTTAACAAACGAGGTTTAACAAAGGAGGCAAGTAGGATAAGATAGACTTATGACTGAAGAGACCGAAAACTTGGTCCTGGAGTTGTTGCGCCGGACGCGCGCATCTCAGGAGCGCATGGAACAGGATATTGCGGATTTGAAACCCCGCATGTCGTCTGTAGAGGCCATGCTAGGTCAGCAGCAAATCCAACTTGCTGCGCTCAACGGTAGGATGGACCGCTTCGACGAACGGCTCGGCCGCATCGAACGGCGCCTCGATTTGGTCAACGTCTGAATTATCCCGCCTGACCTCCTTCCGAAATCACCGCGGCGCGCGCCGTAAAGCAGTTTCGAGAGGAAGTAACGCCCATGAACGACACGACGAGCACAAAAACCGGCAAGGTGACCCAAGTCACTGGCGCCGTGGTGGACGTCCAATTCGAAGGACATCTGCCGCAGATTCTGAACGCGCTGGAAACCGACAATCACGGCCGTCGGCTGGTGCTCGAAGTCGCGCAGCATCTGGGTGAATCCACGGTGCGCACCATCGCCATGGACACCACTGACGGACTCGTCCGCGGCCAAGAGGTGAAGGACACCGGCCTGCCGATCGCGGTTCCGGTCGGCGAGTGTACGCTGGGGCGCATCATCAACGTCATCGGCGAACCCGTGGACGAATGCGGCCCGGTGAACGCCACCGAGCACCGTCCGATTCACGCCGAAGCCCCCTCGTTCACCGAACAGTCGACCGAATCCCAGGTGCTGGTCACCGGCATCAAGGTGGTAGACCTCCTCGCCCCCTACTCCCGCGGCGGCAAGATCGGCCTATTCGGCGGCGCCGGCGTCGGCAAGACGGTGTTCATCCAAGAGCTGATCAACAACATCGCCAAGAAGCACGGCGGTTATTCGGTGTTCGCCGGTGTTGGCGAGCGTACCCGTGAGGGCAACGATCTCTATCACGAGATGATCGAATCCGGCGTCAACAAAGACCCCAAGAAGGGTTCGACTGCCGGTTCCAAGTGCGCCCTGGTGTTCGGCCAGATGAATGAGCCGCCGGGTGCGCGCGCCCGCGTCGCCCTCTCGGGCCTGACCGTCGCTGAGTACTTCCGCGACCAGGGCCAGGACGTGCTGCTGTTCATCGACAACATTTTCCGTTTCACCCAAGCGGGCTCGGAAGTGTCGGCCCTGCTCGGCCGTATTCCTTCGGCGGTGGGCTATCAGCCGACTCTCGCCACCGACATGGGCGAACTTCAGGAACGCATCACCACCACCACCAAGGGCTCGATCACCTCGGTGCAGGCGATTTACGTGCCAGCCGACGACCTGACCGATCCGGCGCCGGCAACCTCGTTCGCGCATTTGGACGCCACCACCACGCTGTCACGCGCTTTGACCGAAATCGGCATCTATCCGGCGGTGGACCCGCTCGACTCGACCTCGCGCATCATGGATCCGCACATCGTTGGCCAAGAGCATTACGACGTCGCCCGCAAGGTGCAGGAGACCCTGCAACGCTATCGTTCGTTACAGGACATCATCGCCATCCTGGGCATGGACGAATTGTCGGAAGAAGATAAGGTCATCGTCGCGCGCGCCCGCAAGATCCAGCGCTTCCTGTCGCAGCCGTTCCACGTCGCCGAAATCTTTACCGGCTTCCCCGGTGTGTTCGTGGACCTGAAGGACACCATCCGCTCGTTCAAGGCGGTGATCGACGGCGAATACGATCACCTGCCGGAAGCGGCGTTCTACATGGTCGGCACCATCGAAGATGCGGTGGCGAAGGCCGAAAAAATGGCTGCGGAAGCAGCGTAAGTACGAGCTAATAGCGAATAGGGAGTAGCGAATAGGGAGTGGCGGTCGAGCGGGTATGAAGTTGGAACTTGTTTTTTGTTCCCTATTCGCTATTCGCCATTCGCTATTCGCTAAATCATCATGGCCGACAAAATTTCCTTCGACCTCGTCTCTCCCGAACAGCTTCTGCTGTCGGAGGAAGCCGATATGGTCACGATCCCGGGTTCCGAAGGCGAGATGGGCGTGATGGCCGGCCATGAGGCGGTGATCACCACGCTGCGCCCGGGCTTCATCACGGTTACTGGCGGCAAAGACAATCAGCGCTTCATCGTCTTCGGCGGCTTTGCCGAAGTGACCCAGACCAAAGTAACGGTGCTGGCCGAAGAAGCCATTCCGGCAAGCGATCTCGACGCGCGCATCGCCACCGTCACCGAGAGCCTCGCCAAGACCGCGACTGAAGCCGAAAAAGGCGCCATCCAGGCCCAGCTCGACACCCTCGCCCACCTCCGTCAGCACATCTGATCATTTCTAGTGCAAACGGCCAAGAAATGTCGGGGGGCGGTGGCCCAGGGAATGAGCTTTGCTCAAATTCTGAGCAACTTTGGAATTGTTTTCGTTTAGAACTATCTAAGTATTTTCCCTCATGATTCCCACAATGCGGGTAGTCACTTGCGGGGGAAATAAATGTTTGGATTCGTCAATGGACGGCTGTCTATCGGTCTGCGTCTGACCCTGGTCGCGGCCCTGTTCATCGCCTCGGCGGCCGTCAGCGCGGTGATCCAGTTCCAGCGCGGCAGCGAAAACTCCGATTTCTCGAAGAAAGAACTCCTCGGCGCGAACTACAACGCGCTGATCTGGAATGCGCTGCAAAGCGGCGATCTTTCGCCTCTGGCGGGCCACGCCGAATCCGATGCGCTGTTCTCCAGCGCCGATGCCTATGCGACGTTCGCCAAGGCCGGTACTTGGGAGGATCGCGTCGGCACGGTTACCGGCCTGATTGTTGCGGTTGCCGATGGTTCCAACCTGACCCTCGATCCCGATCTCGACAGCTATTACGCGATGGATGCATCAACCGTGAAGCTGCCGAATCTGCTCGCCATGAGTCTCGCCCTCAAAAAAGCGATAGCGACGCCCGCGTCCGTCGCCGACCGCCGCATCACGATCGCGACGGCGCTCGATCGCTTCAAGGCTGCTGCCGATGCGGCCTATGGCTCACTTGATGCGAGCATCAAGAACAATGCGCCCGGCCTCACCAAACAGGCGCTCGGCCAGCACCGTGCCACGCTGCAGGCCGCCAGCGACGCCTTGATCGCCGCGGCGCAGGCCGAACTCGACGGCAAGGCCGCTGGCTTCCAGAACGCCGCCACGGCCTTCCCCGCCGTACTCGACGCCGCCTGGCGCGCCACCAATACCGAGCTGTCGCGCCTGCTCGATGTCCGCATCGCCAAGCAGATGCACCAGCTTTATTCCGACATCGCCATCGTCATCGCACTGGTTCTGCTCTCGGGACTGATGACCCTGATCGTCACCCTCGGCTTGTCGCGCCGGTTCCACGGTCTCGACACGGCGATGTCGCGGCTCAACGCTGGCGACAAAACGGTGGAAGTGCCGTTCCTCGATGACGTCAACGAAACCGGCCGCATTGCCGCCACCCTGCAGCAGCTCAAGACCAGCATGATCGAGCGCGAAGCCGCCGAAGAACGCATCCGCATTCGCAATGTCGAGATGGTCGTCGGCTCGTTCGGCCAAGGTTTGGCATCACTGGCGCACCACGATCTTTCGGCGCGCATCGACAGCGAAGTTCCGGGCGACTACCGCCACCTGCGCGACGACTTCAACAACGCCATGGAGGCAATTTCAACTGCGATCGGAGACGTTTCCGAACGCGTCACGGACATTGCCGCCAACGCCAGCCAGATCAACGCCGCGACGATCGAAATGGCCGGGCGAACCGAAAGCCAGGCCGGGGCGCTCGAACAGACCTCGGTCGCAATGCAGCAGATCGTCGAGACCGTGCACGAATCCGCCGGCCGCGCCCAGTCGGTCCATTCCGCCGCCGAAACCGCCAAAGGCCGCGCGCAACACGGCAGCGATGTGGTCCTTCAGGCGCGCGATGCCATGACGGCCATCGAGCAGTCGTCCCGCGAGATTTCTACCATCATCGGCGTGATCGACGAGATTGCGTTCCAGACCAACCTGCTCGCCCTCAACGCGGGCGTCGAAGCGGCGCGCGCCGGCGATGCCGGCAAGGGCTTCGCGGTGGTGGCCAGCGAGGTGCGTGCGCTCGCCCAGCGCTCGGCGGACTCGGCGAGGCTGATCAAGGCGCTGATCAAGACCAGCGAAGGCCAGGTGCACGAAGGCGTCGCCCTGGTCGAGGAATCGAGCGTCGAGCTGGCGCGGATCGTCGAGGATGTCGGCCAGATCACCGGCGCCATCAACGAGATCGCCGAATCCGGTCAGCAGCAGGCCCTCACCCTTAGCGAGGTCAACTTAGCGGTCAGCCAGATCGACCAGGCGACCCAGCAGAACGCCGCCCTGGCGGAAGAAGGCCGGGCGGCCTCCACGGCTCTGGCCGATTTTGCGCACCAGCTGGCCGGTCTGGTGGCCAAGTTCCGCACGCGGAAACCTGAAAACAAGTCACAACAACGCCTCGCCGCCTGATAGCGAAAGAAACGCCCTATTTCCGCCTGCGTTCTAGTCTTGTTATAATCTGCTGCTGCAGGTGCAACTGAGGCTAGAATGACAGCGGAGCCCGTATACAGACAGGGTTGGCGACCGGACGATATCGCGTGGGACAAATTCGATGCATCCCGGTGCGCGCCGTGGCTGGTCGAAGTGATCAAGTCGGCGGCCCTGGTCGAGTACAACGCACCGGATTACGTCGGCTATCTGAAGCGCGTGTTCCCGGACCCCGAATTCCATCCTGTCATTGAGCAATGGGGCCGCGAGGAAAGGCAGCACGGCCGCGTCCTCGGCCGGTGGGCGGAACTGGCCGACCCTTCGTTCCAGCTCGAAGTGGCGTTCGCGCGGTTCCGCGCCGGTTATCGTCCGGCCCATTTCGCCAGCCAGGAAGAGACCTCGGTACGCGGATCACGGCGCGGCGAGATGATCGCCCGTTGCGTCGTCGAGAGTGGCACCTCGTCCTATTACACCGCCATCAAAGAGGCCACGAACGAGCCGGTTCTGAAGGACATCGCCGGACATATCGCCGCCGACGAATACCGTCATTACAAGCTGTTCTACGAAACTCTTCACACCCAGGATGAACCCGATCTGCCGTTCTGGAAAAAGCTTTTCATCGCCGCCGGGCGCATCAGCGAAAGCGAGGACGACGAAATCGCCTTCGCCCATTACTGCGCCATCGTGCCCGCCCATATGACCGCCACACACCCCTATGTACGTAGTGTCTACTCGCGCCGTCTGACCGCCATCAGCCTGCAGGTCTACCGCCGCCGCCACATCGATAAACTTGCGCGCATGGTCGCCAAGGCCATCGGCACCAACCCGCAAGGCTGGATCGTCAAATTGGCGAGCGCCGCGGTTTGGCGGATGCTGTGACTGCGGGCAGGGATCACACCCCCCGCTTCACCAGCATCTGCTTGATGTTGCCGATCGCCTCGGCCGGGTTGAGGCTTTTGGGGCAGCTCGCGGCGCAGTTCATGATGGTGTGGCAGCGATAGAGCCGGAACGGGTCTTCGAGATCGTCGAGGCGCTCGCCCGTCATCTCATCGCGGCTGTCGGCGATCCAGCGATACGACTGCAGCAGCGCCGCCGGGCCGAGATAGCGGTCGGAATTCCACCAATAGCTCGGGCACGCGGTCGAGCATGAGGCGCACAGGATGCACTCGTAAAGCCCGTCGAGCTTGGCGCGTTCTTCCGGCGACTGCTTCCATTCGGTTTCCGGCTCGGCCGTTTTGGTCTGCAGATAGGGCTTGATGGACGCGTGCTGGGCATAGAAATGCGTCAGGTCCGGCACCAGGTCCTTGACCACCGGTAGATGCGGCAGCGGGAAAATCTTCGCCGGGCCCGAAATGTCGGTGATCGCCTTGGTGCAGGCCAGCGTGTTGACGCCGGCGATATTCATCGAACACGAGCCGCAAACGCCTTCGCGGCAGGAGCGGCGGAAGGTCAGCGTCGGGTCAATCTCGTTTTTGATCTTGATCAGGGCATCGAGAACCATCGGCCCGCAGGTGGACAGGTCAACCTCATAAGTGTCGATGCGCGGGTTGCCGCCGTCCGCCGGGTCGTAGCGGTAGATTTTGAATTCCTTGACCTCTTTGGCCTTCTTGCCGTTCGCCGCCTTAGGCCCTTCCCACGTCTTGCCTTTGACGGGCTTGGAGCCTTTCGGCAGCACAAATTGAACCATCTGAATCTCCGAAGGAAACGGCGGGCCACCCTGCTTACCAAAGCCGGACGGCGGCTGCAATGTTGTCGCAGTTGAGAGTAGCTTTCCGCCCCCACACGCGCGCTGTTTTTTTTCGTCGGCACATAGAGCGTGGGGCTGATCGCCAGTAAGGGTGCCCCCTCTGGGACGCACAGGCCGGTGGTGCCTTCGGAAGCCACCGGATAGCCGAAGCCGGTGATGAAGATGACTTCATTCAGGAGTTTCCGGCTCAGACAATCTCCTGCCGCTTTGACATACCTCTGGTTTGAAGAAAGTCTTTGGCAGCCGCCTTGTCGGCCTCCCATTTGCGGGGGTCCTGCGCCGCCAAAAGCGCGAGGTATTCCTTCGACGTCACCTTTGCCAGATCCAGCGCGGCGACGAGTTCAGTCCCCTTGCTCAAGGCATCGGCCACTACTTGCAGCTTGTCGACCTGGTTTGCTACGGATCGCTTGAACAGCTTCATGGTCTAGTCCCTCGTCAAAAATTTGGAATAGCCCTCGGCCGCGATCGGGCCGTGCCGTTCCGGCTCGTAACACTCCAGCCCAGCCGTTGTTCTCACCAACAGCAGCCGTTCCCAATGCCCCAACTGAGACACCAACGATTGATAGACGCTGGCGCTCAAGAACTGCGCCGGCTCCGGCCCCGAGCTTAAGACAAAGCGCTGGGATACCCCCGAACGGGTGCCGTACGTCTTGGCGAACGAACGGCATAACGATTTGCGCGTGGGCAGATACTGGAACAGCGTCAGCACGATCGCCGCACCGAGATTGATGATGTAGCCCTTGATCTTGACGTCGCCCATCTGCGGGCGGGAGAGCGGTTCGACAAGGTCGAACGTTCGACCGTATAATAGCGCGCCCAAATACTCGACCGTCGTCTGACCGCCCGGCGCCCCGAACACGTCGGCAAATTCGGCGTCGATCTCATCGGAGTGCTCGGCCAGCCACAACAACCGCTGGCACAGGAAGTACGGATCGTCGGCGTGGCTGCGGGTATTGGTATTGCCGTCCAAGCATAAACGTCCGGCCGGTTTGCACTGCAACGTCATCGGCGTGTGTTCGATTACCAGTTCGCCTTGCAGAAGCGGCGGCAGGTTGGCACACAAGTAGGCGATTGCGGTGCCGTTTTCTCCCGCCAATAGTTGATCGATGCGATCGAACGCCAACGCCGTCTCATAGGTCCTCGTCAAGACAGCCTGATAATTATCTGCCCAA
The DNA here is from genome assembly GCA_002307725.1 of Alphaproteobacteria bacterium UBA1301. GTDB lineage: Bacteria > Pseudomonadota > Alphaproteobacteria > Micropepsales > Micropepsaceae > Rhizomicrobium. The sequence continues at coordinate 956,552 of DBUB01000010.1, forward strand.
ACGTGGATCGGCTCGATGATATTGCCTACCGCTTCAAGTAGCTTGCTGCGGTCTTCGGGGCTCAGCCATTTGGAAAATCCGGACGGTGTCGGCTGGTTGGGGCCGCAAGCATTCACGTATCGCTTCCAGACTTCGTTGCAGACGTCGCGGCAGATATTCGTCGACTGGATTAGTTCCTGAACCCGCGCGGTCACCTTCTGCAGGCGCTCGCCGAATGGCGTCAGGATTTTTTCTTCATAGAAGCGCAGAATTTCGACTTCGTCGCGCGACGAACTGAAATGCCAAGCGCCAATCACGCCTAAGAGCAGCGTGATGAACGCCAGCGGAATGCCGAAAACCAAGCTAAAGAACTGCCCGGCGCTGGCAAGATCGCCAAGTCTGGGCACTTCTCGAATATGGCCGCTGGTCCAGCCCGGCACCCAGTTATAAAGCCACAATGCGATCGCAGCGATCGCGATGAACCCCACTATTCCAATTAGCGGAATGACCACATGCCCTGCGACCGGGCGCTGGCTATCCGAAATCTTCGCCATTTTACCCCCTCGCGCTTAAGCCACCGCTCAGCGCCGTTGTTTTGCGGAGTATATCGCGCGGTTAGGTTTGGCGGATGCGTCAAGAACAACCAAGCCGTTGTGGCAGGTAGACGCAAGCAATTGCAGTACTTAGAATGAGTTGAAAGTTGTGTTGCTCAAATCACGCCCAACCTTTTCCCCACCACCGCGAACTTCTCCAGTGCGAAGGCGATCTGTTCGTCGGTGAGCGTGGCGCACATCTGGATGCGCAGGCGGGCGGTGCCTTCGGGGACCACCGGATAACCGAAGCCGGTGATGAAGATGCCTTCGTTCAACAGCTCCTGGCTCATCTTGATGGCAAAGGCGGTGTCGCCGACGATGATCGGCACGATGGCGCTGTCGCCGTCGAGCGGCTTGAAGCCGAGGTGCTTCAGCCCGTGCCGCATTTTCTTGGCCAGTTCGTGCAGCCGCGTCACGCGCTGCGGTTCGCGTTCCAGAATCTCGACCGCCTTCTTGGCGCTGGCCGCAATCGTCGCCGGCAGGGCGTTGGAGAAAAGCTGCGGCCGTGACACCTGGCTCAAATATTTCACCAGCGTTTCCGAACCGGCAACATAGCCGCCGGCCGCGCCGCCCAACGCCTTGCCGAGTGTGCCAGTGGTGATGGCAATTTCGCCTTCGACACCCCAATGTTCCGCCGTGCCACGGCCGTGTTTTCCCATCACGCCAGTGCCGTGGCTGTCGTCGAGAATGATGCTCGCTTCATAGCGTTTGGCGAGTTGGACGATATCCGGCAGCTTGGCGATATCGCCTTCCATCGAGAACACGCCATCGGTGACGATGAAGATGCGGCGCGGCGCGCGCACTTCGGCCAGCTTGTCGCGCAAATCGTCCATATCGGAGTGGCGATAGACCAGACGCTTGGCCTTCGAAGCCCGGCAACCGTCGATCAGCGAAGCGTGGTTGAGCGCGTCGGAAACAATCGCATCGCCCTCGTCCGCCACCGCCGGAATCAGGCCCGTATTGGCCGCCCAGCAGGAGACATAGGTCAGCGCCGCGTAGGTGCGCGACAGCCGCGCCAGCGTGTCTTCGATCTCCTGATGGATCGCAAACGTGCCGCAGATGAAGCGGACCGAGGCGGTACCGGCGCCGTATTTGTCGAGCGCCGCTTTGCCGGCGGCGATCACTTCGGGATGATCAGCAAGCCCGAGATAATTGTTGGACGATAATACAAAAATGCGGCCGGCTTTCTCGGCCATGCCGACTTCAGGTGACATCGGACCGGTAATGTGGCGGAAGGACTTGAGAGTTCCCGCCTTCGCCATTGCTGCCAGATCGGCGTTCAAGGAGTCGTCCAGTGCCTCGGTCATAGCTCACTCCAATCCAGAACGACTTTGCCTGACCTGCCGGAGCGCATCACGTCAAAGCCCTCCTGGAAGTCTTTGTAGGCGTAGCGATGGGTGATGACGGGCGCGATGTCCATGCCCGATTGGATCATGCTGGTCAGCTTGTACCACGTTTCGCCGAACATGCGCCCGTAGATGCCGCGGAGTGTCAGACCCTTCATCACCACCGTATTCCAGTCGATGGCGGTGTCGCCGGTCTGGAGGCCGAGCATGGCGATCTTGCCGCCATTGGCCATCGTCGCCAGCATCTGACGAAAACCGGCTGCATTGCCGCTCATTTCGAGACCGACGTCGAAGCCTTCCTGCATGCCGAGCCCGGCCATCACGTCTTTCAGGTTTTGCGTGGAAACATTCACCGCCGCGGTGGCGCCGAGCTTCTTGGCCAGCCCCAACCGGTAGTCGTTGACGTCGGTAATGACGACGTAGCGCGCGCCCGCTTTCACCGCCATCGCCGCCGCGGCGATGCCGATCGGACCGGCGCCGGTGATAAGAACGTCCTCGCCGACCAGATCGAACGCCAGCGCGGTGTGCGCCGCATTGCCGAGCGGATCGTAGATGGCGTAAATCTCTTCCGGCACTTTCTCGCTGCAATGCCACAGGTTCAGCGCCGGAACCGCAACGTATTCGGCGAAGGCGCCGTTGCGATTGACGCCGACGCCGAGGGTGTTGGCGCAGAGGTGCCGCCGCCCCGCCTGACAGTTGCGGCAATGGCCGCAGATGATGTGCCCTTCGGCGCTGACCAGTTCCCCCACCTTATGGCCGTGCACGTTCGAGCCGACGGCAGCGATGCGGCCGACGAATTCATGGCCGATGGTGGTGCCGGGCTTGACGGTTTTTTGCGACCACGCATCCCAATTGTAGATGTGCACGTCGGTGCCACAGATACCGGTCTTCAGTACGCGGATCAGCACATCGTCGATGCCGTAGTCCGGCTCCGGCACATCCTCAAGCCAGATACCCTCGGCGGCCTTGGTTTTCACAAGCGCTTTCATGGGAATCGTCCTGGGAAAATCGCGACGGATTCCGATAGTCCCCGCGCCCAGGGTCCGCAAGACGCATCGCGGGATGGCAGCAACGGCACCGGCGCATGGGCGCACGATCTTGTCGCAAAAACCCGGTCAGGATTTCCGGTTCATGCGTGGGGCTTGAGCGGCACGCCGAGGCCGATCAGGTCCTGACGCAGTTTCTCGGCACCGGTGAACAGCAAGGCGGGCAGCCCCACCTGGGCCGCGCCCTCGACATTGCGACAGCTGTCGTCGACGAAGACCAAATGCTCGGCCTCCTCGCCGTAGCAGCGCAGCGCGATGTCGTAGATCGCCTTGTGCGGCTTGACGCAGCCGTGGTCGCCCGACAGGACAATGTGCTCGAACAGGTCGAGTTCCTTGAAGCGGTTGCGCACCCGCGAAAACGTCTCGCGGTGCCAGTTCGACAGTGCAAACAGGCGCAGCCCCGCCGCCTTGATCTCGGCCATCAACGCCGCCGTGCCGGGAATAGAGCCACCGATCATCTCGATCCAGCGGCCGTAATAGGCGCGAATCTCGCGCTCCCACTCCGGAAACAGCGCCACACGCTCGGCCGTCGCCTGGATCAGATCACGTCCGGAATCCTGCCGTTCGTTCCAATCGGCGGTGCAGATGGTTTGGAGGAAGTTCGCAGCCTTGGTCTCGTCGCCCTCGAACACTTTGCGGTAGAGGTGCATCGGATTCCAGTCGATGACGACACCGCCGAGGTCGAACACGACCCCCTTCACCACAGGCATACGTGTGTTGAGCGCCACCGGTCGCCTCTTTCCTTTGGTCGCGATTTTCCGTTCGCGTCCAGAGGGATTAGCACGCCCGCCACGCCCTTGGAATGCGGTCAGAACAGCGCGTCCCGGCGGTTTTTCCAGGCAAAAGCCCGGCCGGCTCAGGTGCGCGAAAAGCCGGAGCGCGAGGTGTGTTGCCCGAAGGTGGCGATATAGTCGGGAACCCCGCCCGTCGGGCCGAACGGCAGACAGACCGTTTCGGCGTGGGTGAAATTGACCTCTGGCATTTCCAAGCCCACGGTCACCACAACTGCGATCGGAACCCCGGAGAGGGTCACGCGGCGGTAGATCGGCAACCAGCGCTGCACGGTGTTGGGCAGATCGGCGAATGTCTCGCTCATGCGCCGGTGGATGAGCAGCGCGCGATAGCAGCGGCAGACCTCGTCACCAACGATGTTGAGCGCAAAATCGGCGCCGCCGTCGAGCACTTTGGCGACCACCATGTGCTTGAGCAGACCGGGAATATCGCGGACCCGAATATCTTCGCGCGCCGGATAGGGACGGTCGCCGCGCAAGTGTTGCCAATAGGCAATACCCTGGGTGACGACGGGCATCGTCATCTCGTCCAGCGGCACGATCTCAACCCGTGTTTCTTCCGGGAACGCCGTGCTCGCGATTGGTTCTTGGAACGGCATCGCGATCAGGTCCAAGGTGCCCGTCGGTTTGTGTTCCGGGCCTACGTAGTACTACGCGCATTGCGCTTAACAACATATGAAAGGCATTGCCGCAATCACCGCGCCGCCGGTTCGCCTTGACCGATCTGTTCGATGATCCAACCAATTTCGACCGGTTCGTTCTTGACCTGTCCGGTGATGACGAGTTGCTCCGAGCGGCGGATGGCGTCGCCACCGACATAGACACTTTCTTCCACCGTTACCGGCGCCGTGGCGCGGAACCGCCAGCCCTCGCCGTTCGGCAGCTTGAGCAGCACATAGCCGCTTTCGGCGTGGGAAAGGCGCACATCGGGATGGATGTGGAAGCGCACCGCAAACGGTAGCATCTCCTTGCTGTCAGCCCGCGGCAGCAGACGATCGGTGCCAGTCAGCGCCAAGCCGTGCGGCGACAGCGTCAGTTCGCGTTCGTGGCGAATGCCGAATTGCCGCAGATAGCCGTCGTGGCTCGCCACCACGGTGTTGCCCTTCTCGGTCTCGACGCGGCGGGTTTCGATCGCTTCCGGCCCGTGTACGACGCGGGCGCCAAGTAGCCGCTTTACCCAACCCTCGCGCAGAATGGTGGCGCTTGAGGTGTCGGCGACCGTCACCGTCGAATGGGCGGCAGTGGCGCGCAAGGCCGCCTGCCAGCGGCGATGACCGGCCAGAGTGGCGGTACCGCAATTGACGATGATGCGATGGGTTCCGGCGCTCAGTTCGAACGACAAACATCCGGCATGCGCATTCACCGAGAAGCCGCCGGGCGGCGGCGCCCCGCAATCGATCAGCACCAGCGTGCGATTGGCATGCAGGCGGTGATAGCCGGAATGGCGCGCATAGCCGAACGGCAGACCTTTGACGTCGTCGCGATGCAGCAGCGCGTGGACCATCTTGGCACTCGACTCGCCGCCGCCGTTGAACAGCGCCATCGCGCCGTCGCCGTGGCGAAAAAAACGCACCATCGGTGCCATGCGGTCGTGCGCGCTACGCAGGCCCAGCGACACCACCTGCCCGGTCGCCGTCAGCACTTCCATCACTATCACGACATAGCGATAGGCCTGCACCAGCACTTCCGGCGAACGGCTGACATGCCCACCATCGGGCAGGATCTGGCGCGCCAATTCCTGTTCTAGCCGCAGCAAGCCCTGCTGCAGCCGCTTGGGACTGTCATCCAGGCAGAGGCCCGACAGCACCAGCGCCGCTGCCGCTTCGATCCGCGGCAGCCCGTCCGGCGCCTCGCCAGCGATGCGCGCCAGCATGCGCGACTGCTCGCGCAGCGACACATACACTTTCGAGCGCCACAGCATGTCGCAATTGGTCAGGATGAAACGGCCGTTGGCGAACAGCGCCACCAGACGCCGCGCGATCACCTGCGGCTGCCAGCCAGGTTCGGTGTACTTGCTGTAGCGCTTCAGCCATTGCGACACGAGGTTGGTCGCGAGCGTCCGCGCCGCCTCGCCGCCTGCGGCCGACAACGGCGGCAACCAGGCGAAACCGTCCAGCGCCTCGCGCCAGTCCGCCGAGGGGGCCGGGCGGTCGAAGATCGAGCGGTCACCGGCCTCGGCGGTTTCGCCCTGAAACTTGAACTTGCCGCGGAGCAGCGCTTCGGCATCGTCGAGCTTGCGCGGCAGCGTGTCGACCGGGGAGTAGACGATGTGGTCGGCGAGCGGTCCGGACAGGAAACGGCGGTAGAGCCAAGTGCGCCGGGTCCAGCGGCGAACACCACTGGTCGCGCGCCATAGTGCAACCTTCAGCGCCTCGGGCAGGAGGGCGAGCGGCGGCCGGTTTGTGGATGGGCGCGTTGCGGCCACCCCTTAACCTCGCAAGGCCGTGATATTAGATGCGTAACACGTCGCCCCGCCGCGGAACACGGCCGTTCCCGCGACGATCGTATCGGCGCCTGCCGAGATAACCTGCTTCACCGTTGTCTTGTTGATTCCGCCGTCGACCTCCAGCGCGATGGCGCGGCCGGTCTTGGCGATGCGTTCCGCCGCAGCTTCGATCTTCTTGAGCTGGCTCACGATGAAACTTTGCCCGCCGAAGCCGGGATTGACGGTCATGATCAGCACCAGATCGACGAGGTCGAGCACCGGATCGATGTGATCGATCGGCGTGCCGGGATTAAGCACGATGCCCGGCTTCTTGCCGAGGCTCCGGATCTTCTGCAGCGTCGAATGGATGTGCGGGCCAGCCTCGGGATGGACGGTGATGCCGTCGGCACCCGCCGCCGCGAAGGCCTCGAGATAGGGATCGACCGGCGCAATCATCAGGTGCACGTCGAACGGCTTTTGGGTGTGGGACCGGAGCGCTTTGACGATCGGCGGGCCGAGGGTGATGTTGGGCACAAAATGGCCGTCCATCACGTCGACATGGATCATGTCGGCGCCAGCGGCGTCCAACGCCTCGATTTCCGCTCCCAGACACGCGAAGTCGGCGGACAAAATAGACGGCGAAATGCGGATGTTACCCATAATCCCGCATTAAGTGCCGGATTCGATAGGCTGCCGCAAGGCACGTTCGACGCTTCCGCGCGCCGTCAACAGAACAATCAGCACCGGCACCCAGGCCACGCGCGACTGATAGCGGTCATGGGGCCCCGAAAACAGCCCGCAAACCAGGGCGTTGCCGAGCAGCGCCACGAGAACAAACGCGGGCAGAGTCGCCAGATTCCAACGCCTGCGCCGCAGCGCCCGCCACAGCACCCAGGCGAGCCACGCCTGCGCCAGGAGCGCCAACGGCACGTGCACCACATTCACCGGCGCAAAATGGATTTTTCCGGTCTGCTGATGCGCCGTCATGTAGGGAATGCGCTGCTTGGGCATGAAACCGTAGAACAGGTCGCGAAGGACCCATACCTGCGGCTCGACCCCGTCGCCGGTGCGAACCATGAAATACTGGCGCAGCGCGCCCCACAGACCCCAGGCCAGGCTCTGGACCGGGTAATGGCTGAGGCTATGGGCGACGATCAGGTCGTATTCGGCCTTGGGGCCGTAAAAGCGGCCGACCTTGTTGAACGGGCTTTCCTCGCCCCAGAGGAAATTATCCGCCGTCTTGGGCAGATTGTCCTTGTAGGGGCACAGCACCAGCGGCTGCGTTGGGCAGAGGTCGGTGAGCGTCTTCTTGACGACGCCGTCGCCCATCAGCCGGGCCGCCAGGAAGAACGAACCCGAACGGCTGACGAAGTATTTGTCGGTGATCTCAGGGCTTTTCCTGACCAGGATATGATTGGCCTGCAGCACCAGCCCGAGGCCGGTGGCAAAACAGAGCAGCGGCAGGATCAAATTGGGTTTGGGCAGCTTCCTCTTACGCCAAATCAGCGGCAACAGCCGCACGATAACGAGACAGATCACCAGCCCGGCGGAAGTGCCGAGGTGCGAGGGGTGGCAGGCAATGGCGAGGCCTGCGACCGGGATCAGCAGCAGCGCCCGGACCCATCCCAGTTGCTTGACCTTGAACGCCAAAGGATAGATCGCCAGCACGAACACCGCCGTGAAGCAGTCCGGTTCGATCTGCCCCGCGAACCAGGCGACGCTGGTCAGCACCGACAGCATTGCCCCGACCCGCAAAAGCATCCACAGCGTCGTGCGCGGCCACAGCGCCCGGGCAAACTCGACGATCACCAACGCCGTCATCGCCGACTGCACCCAAGCGACGTACCACAGGCTGGTCCGGCCGTGGGCATAGTCTAAAAACAGCGAGTAGACCGGCGAGCGCTCGGGGACGAAAAAGCGCCGGAAGCCCTCCAGCACATAAGCGCCCGAGTCGAAGAACATGAACGGAAACCCGTTCCACCACGCCGCGTAAAGAAACATCGGCGTCAGCAGAAGGATCGCGGCCACCTCGGCGCCAAACCCCGAGATATGGGCTGCCGGAATGTGGAATCGCACCGGCCAACCGGCCAGCCGGGCCGGACGCGCCTGTCTTACGGTCGATTCGTTCATTCGGGGCCTCGTTCCACGCGGGCCGGACAATGGCCCGGCGGCCCCGGTCAAGCAAATCGCGAAATGTCCTATTCGCTATCGTCATGGGGCCGCAGCGGGAAACCGTCCAAGGATTGGTTGACTTAGAACGCTTAGAATCTATGCTCCGTACTGGTTTTATCTCTCTTCGCTTCGAGGACTTGAATGGCGGAAAACCCGCAGAAGCTGGCCGCGCGCCCGCTTTCCCCGTTCGTCACCATCTTTCGCTGGCCGATCACCATGGCGACCTCCATCGTTCACCGCGCCACCGGCGTGGGGCTGGCGGGCGGGCTGTTGGTGCTGGTGTGGTGGCTGGTGGCTGCCGCCAGTGGGCCGGAGGCGTACGGCTTCTTCATCGACATTGTTCAGACCACGCTCGGCCAGCTTGTACTGTTCGGCTTTGCCTGGGCACTGGCCTTTCACGCCGTGAACGGGGTTCGACACCTCGCCTGGGATCTCGGCTACGGCTTCACGGTCAAGACCGCCGACCTCACTGGCATCGTTGTGATTGTACTGTCGCTGGTGCTGGCAATCGGGGTCTTCGTCCTCGCCTATACCGGTCACGGAGGCTACTACCAATGAGCCTGGAAACGCCTCTGCACAAAGCCCAAGGCATGGGCTCCGCCCATTCCGGCGTCAGCCATTTCTGGAAGCAGCGCGTGACGGCGGTGGCGCTGCTCCCGCTGGCGCTGTGGCTCGCGATCTCCGCCCTCGGCCTTATCGGGGCGTCCTATGCCGGCGTGCTCACGTTCCTCAACAATCCCGTGAACGCCGTGTTGATGGCGGCCTTCGTGCTGATCGGCCTCTACCACATGGTGCTAGGCCTCCAGGAAGTCATCCTCGATTACGTGCCGCATCCCGGCTTCCGGTTTTTCCTAATGCTGGTGAACTACACCTTCGCCATCGCACTGGCCGCGGCCTCGATCTTCGCCCTCCTGCGCATCGTCGGATTTTGACATGACCGCTTATCCCATTATCGATCACTCGTTCGATGTCGTCGTCGTCGGTGCCGGTGGCGCTGGCCTGCGCGCCACACTTGAATGCGCCCGCCTCGGCCTCAAAACCGCTTGCGTGACGAAAGTCTTCCCCACCCGCAGCCATACGGTCGCCGCCCAGGGCGGTGTCGCCGCCGCGCTCGGCAATATGGGCGAAGACGATTGGCGCTGGCATATGTATGACACCGTCAAGGGCTCCGATTGGCTCGGCGACCAGGACGCCATCGAATACCTCTGCCGCAATGCGCCGGAAGCGGTCTACGAACTCGAACATTTCGGGGTGCCGTTCAGCCGCACCGAAGACGGCAAGATCTACCAGCGCGCCTTCGGCGGCATGACCAGCCATTTCGGCAAGGGCACCGCCCAGCGCACCTGCGCCGCCGCCGACCGCACTGGCCACGCCATGCTGCACACGCTGTATGGCCAATGCGTCAAGCACGAGGTCAATTTCTTCGTCGAGTATTTCGCCCTCGATCTGATCGTCGAAGACGGCGCCGTGCGCGGCTTGATGGCGTGGAAACTGGACGACGGGACCATCCATCGCTTCCGCGCCCACAAGGTCATTCTCGCCACCGGCGGCTATGGCCGCATCTATTTCACCTGCACCGGCGGCCACACCCAGACCGGCGACGGCAATGGGATGGTGCTACGCGCCGGCTTGCCCTTGCAGGACATGGAGTTCATCCAGTTCCACCCCACCGGGGTTTACGGCGTCGGCGTTCTGATCACCGAAGGCGTGCGCGGCGAAGGCGGCTATCTCACCAATTCCGAAGGCGAGCGTTTCATGGAGCGCTATGCCCCCAACGCGAAGGACCTCGCCTCGCGCGATGTCGTTTCCCGCGCTATCACGGTGGAAATTCGCGAAGGCCGCGGTGTCGGTCCACGCAAGGACTATGTGAATCTGCATCTGTCGCATCTCGATCCGAAGATCATTCACGAGCGCCTGCCCGGCATCGCCGAAAGCTCGCGCATCTTCGCTGGCGTCGACGTCACCAAGGAGCCGATCCCGGTGCTGCCGACGGTGCACTACAATATGGGCGGCATCCCGACCAATCACATGGGCGAAGCCGTGACCTTGGCAGACGGCAATCCCGATGCGGTGATCCCCGGTCTGATGGCGGTGGGCGAAGCGGCGTGCGTCTCCGTCCACGGAGCAAACCGTCTGGGCTCGAATTCGCTAATCGATCTGGTGGTGTTCGGCAAGGCCGCGGGCGCGCAGGCGGCCAAGACGATCGGCGAGAACAAGAAACACACCGAGCTGCCGAAAGGCGCCGGCGACGAAGCGCTGGCCCGCCTCGACCGGCTGCGGTACGCCAAGGGCAAAACCCCGACGGCGGAAATGCGCCTCGCGATGCAGCGCGCCATGCAAGAAGACGCCGCCGTGTTCCGCACCGGCGAGGTGCTGGCGCAAGGCAAAGCGCGCATCGCCGAAATCTATGGCCGCTCCGACGAACTGGCGGTCTCCGACCGCACCTTGATCTGGAACACCGATCTGGTGGAAACGCTAGAATACGAAAACCTGATCGCCCAAGCCGCGGTCACGATCAACAGCGCGCTGAACCGCCAGGAAAGCCGCGGCGCCCACGCCCGCGAAGACTTCCCCAATCGAGACGACGCCAACTGGATGAAGCACACGCTGAGCTGGCTGGATGCGAAGACCGGCGGAGTGAAGCTGGATTACCGCCCGGTGCATTCCTACACGCTGAGTAACGACGTGGAATACATTCCGCCGAAGGCGAGAGTGTATTGATGGGAGGTAAGTCTACTCCGACCCCGCTTCTATATATTTTTTACCTGAAGCGCGGAGCACCAGCCCAAGCGGGGTTAGCTGAAACGACCCAATTCGTAGCAATGCTGGAATATTAGCCATCATTATTACACATATTAAACCAATCGGAACGATCACTTGCAGGTTATAATTAAATGCGCTTGGTGCGAGCTCCTTCGCCACGATCAATAGTCCATAAAATGAAACTACAAATAGCGCAGCCGAAAATATATTGATCACCGTGTTTCGTCGCTTAAGATTTATCGGTGAGAATCTAGAAACAAGATCCAGATTTTCTAGCTTTTCATAGCGATGATTTAGACCTTCTTCCGGTCTATGCAAGCCTTTCGGCATAATCAAAAGCAATCGCGCATCAGCAGCGGTAAGCTGCTTTAGCACTGATATCATCTCCGCCGTGTCATCCTCCTTTCGCAAGATACGGCCCAATAACCCTTGCCAAAGAGCCGCCAGTTCTGGTTGCCGGTGTGGATCTACCTTTTCTGCACCAGTAGTCCAATCAAACTGCAATTGTTCGTCTTCTTCGGTTTGGTCGTCAGCCGGTTTCGAGAACTGCTCCGCCTCAAGGACCCGTTCAATCATTTCGTATGTGTTTTGCCTCCGCCGTTCTCGTTTCCTTGCAAGCCGTTCTTCTGCAAGTTCACCCCAATAATCCCCGTACGCCTTTGCCAAAGGCCCAAGCAGGGCTGCAACTGGCTTTGAATTCGCTGCGTTAACGAGCGCGCCCGCGACTCCAGGCATACCCGACGTCTCCGCATTCTCGTCCTCAACATCGCCCATTATCCCCCACCCTTTCCGCCTGTGCCTCATGCGGCCAAAGTCATGTTTAGAACTAAATCTCCAAGCGCCAGTATAGATAGCAGAAACGCACAATTCTAGCCGCACTTGACCAATTGTCTTCTATGGGATACAGTCCTAGTCATGATCGAAATTCGCCAGACCGCCGTTTTCGCGAAATGGCTTGCCGGTCTGCGGGATCGAGAGGCCCGCGCGCGCATCGCGGTGCGGATTGATCGGCTGGCGCTTGGCAATCCCGGCGACGTGAAGTCGGTCGGCGGCGACGTCAGTGAAATGCGCATCACTTACGGACCGGGCTACCGGGTCTATTTTACTCGCAGGGGTGATGTGCTGGTGCTGCTGCTCTGTGGCGGCGACAAGTCAAGCCAAGCGCGAGATATCGCGGCAGCAAAGGCGTTGGCAGCGGAATGGGAGTTGGAGTAATGGCGTTGAAGACCACCCGCTACGACACGGCGGTCCTTCTTAAGACCAAGAAGGACGTCACGGCTTATCTCAATGCCGTGTTCGAGGAGGACGACCCGGCGTTGATCGCCCATGCCCTGGGCGTGGTGGCGCGGTCCGAAGGCATGGCTGAGATCGCCAAACACGCCGGCCTCACCCGCCCCAGCCTGTACAAAGCGCTGTCAGAAAATGGCCGTCCGGAATTTGCCACCGTGCTGAAAGTGATCCGCGCCCTCGGCCTCAAATTGAAGATCGCTGCCTGAATAGAAAATGCTGTCATCCCCGGCCGACCAGCCGTCGCGCGAAGCGCTATGGCTGGGAGGGGAAGGGGACCCAGGTGTCTACGGCAACCCGATTTCGAAGAACGGGCAAAACGTCGGCGCTAAATCTCCAAGCACCTTTCAAACTTCACCACCTGGGTCCCCTTCCCCTTTGCCGCTGCGCGGCTTCGGCCGGGGATGACAGATGAGGGGCAGATCCACCGCCTCCCCTCACCCCGCCTGGTCCGGCGCGGCAATCTCGCGGTAATTGATGCGGGCTTCGGCGAGCAGCGCGCGCGCCAGTTTCAAGTCGTCCGACCATTTCGTCGGCACGGCCTTTTCCGGTCGCGAAACGATCTCCACGACCCCCGCCTGGATGATTTCCACACAGCAGCGCGTGCACGGCGGCCCGCCCCACTCGGCGCCCGATTTATCCGTCGCCGCGAGATAGAGCGTCGAGCCCTTCAAGCGCACGCCGTTGCGGGCGGAATTCAGGATGGCATTCATCTCGCCGTGCACCACCAGCTTCAGCTTGATGTCGCGGTCGTTAAGGCGTGTCTCGGTGTCGGCGATGCCGCGCGGCAGACCGTTGAACCCGGTCGACAAGACTTCCCGCTCAGAACCGACGATGACCGCGCCCACTTTGGTGGACGGGTCCTTCGACATCCGTGCCACCTGCACCGCCAGCGCCAAAAAATGCTGATCCCATCGCTCGCTCATGTCGGCCCCGCCCGTGGATGCCCCAGCAATATACAGTTCCGTTGCAGATTCGCCTATTCCTGCGCCGCAACAGGATTTGCCCGATTCGCGGGTTCGTCTGCGCAGCCCCGCCGCACCTCCAATTCGGCTGTATTGCATCCCGTTTCCAGTTTGGCGGGAATGCGGCGCAGGGCCGGTTTTACTGGTCGAAATGTCGCTGTTCCGCAGGCGGACGGTTGCCGCGCGAGGGGTTGAATTCGGCCCATCTGGCCCCATCTCCATAAATGTAACCACACACAAACCAGCCCGGAGGACCCATCGTGAAGCGATTTTTCAGCACCCTGCTCGCCTTCCTCAAGCCGGTTTCGGCCGCCTCGGCCGGTCCCGATCCGAAGATCGCATCGATCAATGCCGCCAAGGAGTGGCTGGTGCTGATGGACCGCGGTGCGTATCGCGACGGCTGGAACGAAGCGGCGCCGTCGCTCAAGGCGGTTCAGCCGTGCGATGCGTGGGCGGACACGATCGCGAAGCGGCACGGCAAAGCCGGCGCGGTGATCATGCGCGAGGTGACCGCCTACCGGTTCAAACCCGCACGGACGGAAGACGGCTTGCACACTGCGGTCATCCACTTCCGGGCGCAATACGAGAAGGGTCTCTTGAAAGAGAGTGTGATCCTCGAACTTGCCGATGGCACCTGGCGGACGGCCGACTATTCGCTCGGATAGTTGCCTGCGGGGCGCGTTCCGCAGGCATGGCCGAGATCACCAAACAAGCCGGCCTCAAACTGAAGATCGCCGCCTGACGCAAGCGCGCGAAGCGAGGGCGCAGACGCACCCTCGCTCCCTTAAACACACGCCCATCCGTTCGCACCGCCCGCTGCGCAGCTCCGCGTCAAGCCAGAACGGCAAACCGTTCGGCAAGCTCCGCCCGCCAAGCGGTCGTGAACTCCTTGGCAATCCGTGTTTCCGCCGCCATCTGGTCGAAGCCATGGATCGCACCCGGCACAACCAGCAGCTTGGTCGGCACACCGGCATGGACCAGCCGCTGCGCATAGCTCATGTCCTCTTCGCCGAAGAGGTCCAAAGACCCCACGCCGATGAAGGTGGGCGGCAGCCCCGACAAATCCTCGACGCGCGCCGGAACCGCGCCTTTGGGCACGGAAGACGAACCCGCCGGAACGCCCAACAGCGCGGTCCAACCAAATTTGTTGTCACCGGCCTTCCAGTTATAGGTGCCGATGAACGGCGGCGGCATGCGCGTGCTGCCCGTCCGGTCGTCAAGCATGGGATAGATCAGCACTTGATAGCAGAGCGGGATTTCGCCGCGATCACGGGCCGCGATCGCCAACACCGCGGCTTGTCCGCCGCCCGCGCTACCGCCGACGACCGCAATCCGCTTCTTATCCACGCCGAGCGCCTCCGCATTGCTGTAGAGCCATTGCAGCGCCGCGTAATTGTCATCCAGCGAGCCGGGAAACTTGGTCTCTGGCGCCAGGCGATAATCCACCGAGACGACAAGGCAATCGAGTTCCGCGGCCAAGGTCTGCGCCGAAACGATCTCGCCCATGGCGCTGCCGAGGATGTAGCCGCCGCCATGAATAAACACCACCGCAGGCCGCGGCTTGCCATCGGTCTTGGCGCCGATCACAAACACCTTCACCTCGGGCGATCCGGCACGGCCCGGGATCAGCTTCTCCTCGATCGCCGGTGTGGGCAAAGGTTTGGGCACAAAATTCTTCGAAAAGGTGCGGGCGGTCGCGAGGCTCTCCGCCGTGAACGGGGGCCGGTTCGGCATACGTTCGGTAAAGATTTTGACCATCTCCCGAAGTTCGGGATGGACCAACGTCGCCGGGTCGAGCGCCGGGGATGCCACCTTTCGCCCAGCGGCAGCCGCCACAGGGCCGAACACCGATGCTGCCGCCAATGCGGTTGCACCTAAACCAATTCCGCGCCTTGTAATCAGCACTATCGCCTCCGTTTGAATAGACAGGAAACATCGACTTGCGGGTCCGTGCGGACCACAAGTTGTTGCGCTGAGCCGCTTTCTCTGCCAACAGCCCTCCAGCAGCCTACATCCGGGTAACGCCGGATTGCAATCGATTGCGTCACGTCGCCAAAGCGACATTTTGGAGGTCTAGGAAGCAATCTTGCAGCCCTGCCCGGGGCATCAGCCGGAAAACCGGCGGCTGGAATTTGCCACGGCGCTGAAAATGATCCGCGCACTCGGCCTCAAACGAAAGACCGCCGTCTGAGGACCATTCGGCTCCATTGCCGTTGGTATGGGGCGCGTGGCTTACAAAGCCTGTTGACTATCCCGGCGTCAACAAATGCATGAGCATATCATGCGCATCGACAAAATTGCCGTTGGCAAGAACCCGCCCTTCGACGTCAACGTGCTGGTGGAAGTTCCCATCGGCGGCGAGCCGATCAAATATGAGATCGACAAAGAGGCGGGCGTTCTCGTCGTCGATCGCTTTCTGTATACGTCGATGCGCTATCCCGGCAATTATGGCTTCATCCCGCACACGCTGTCGGGCGACGGCGATCCGGTTGACGTGCTGGTCTGCAATACGCGGGCGCTGGTGCCGGGCGCGGTCGTGAACGTGCGGCCGGTCGGCGTTCTCTTGATGGAAGATGACGGCGGCCAGGACGAGAAGATCATCGCCGTGCCCTCGCCGCACCTGACGCTGCGCTACGAGAAAGTCCACGACCACACCGACCTGCCCGAGATCACCCGCCACCAGGTGGAGCACTTCTTCGAGCACTACAAGGATCTCGAGCCCGGCAAATGGTCCAAGATCCTCGGCTGGGGCGACGCCGAAGCGGCAAGACGCTATATCATCGAGGGACTGGATCGTTACGCCCGCAGCAAGGCCTGAGCGCAACCTTGAACGCATTGGCGTTGTGCCAGACCGGTCGGAGGCCCCTCCTCCGAAGACATCGAAAACGAATGTACCTAATGTACCTGTGGATCGATAAAAAGAGAAAATCATTTTATCCCAAAGTGATAGCCTATTTTTAGAACCCTTCGAATTCGATTCTGGCAGTTTTGCTTCACCATGATCCTGCTTGGGCCCAAGCCCATCACCGGTTCGTCACACAGACGCGGCAGATTCCGGATTCCAAACAGGAGGCGGAGATGAAGGGCGTTTTGTCCTCACTGACGGCTTTTACGGTCGGGGCGATGCTGGCGGTTTCGGCCCAGGCAGCCACCGAGGAGCCAACGTCGAGCGCATGGCAATGGCTTGAGCTGTTGGACAAGGGCAAATACGCCAACAGCTATGCCGAAGGTTCGGCCATTTTCCGCGCCCGCATCAGCGAACGCTCATGGGAGAGCAAGGTACAGATTTTCCGCGATGCGGTCGGCACCGTTGTCTGGCGCGATGTTGAAGAGGTGTCGTCCGTCGCCGACCCGCCGCTGCTGCCGAAGGGCCAGTACGCCGTGGTCCATTACAAGTCCCGCTTCTCCGATAAGAAGGTGTACCAGGAGGCCGTGACCCTGGTTCTGGAAAACGGCCTTTGGCGCGTGGCGACCTACGATATCAAGTAGCGAACGGCATCAAATCGGTCGATCCCTCGCCCGATCAGCCAACCTTAAAGCTTTTTTCACGTCCCGAATTTTGCCCAATTCTGTTCAGCCGCGGTTCAGTCTCGGAGTACGATGCTGGTCGTCAACATCGCCTCAGAGGAGTGCTTCGCTTGGTGAAAAGACTGATGATGGCTGGAGTCGCTTTGACCCTTCTGGCCGCCACGCCGGCCTTGGCGCAGTCCAATTGGGGGCCGCCTCAGGGCGCCGATCCGGACGGCTATTACAGCCGCGCCGATCACGACGGCTATTACGACCGCAAAGGGCGGTATCACCGCTTCGACGAAAACCAGAGCTACAATAACGACAACGGCAACGGCAACTACGGCCCGCCACCGCCGTCGGATGGTTATCGCGAAGGCTATTACGAGGACAGTTGCCGTGAGGGCAATAATGTTGCCGGCACACTGTTCGGTGCGCTTGCCGGCGGGTTGATTGGCGGCGCGGCGAGCCATGGCAACGGCGGCGCGGTGGTCGGCGGCGCCATCCTCGGCGGTCTGCTCGGCAATACCGTCAGTCGCGATATTCCGTGCGAAGACCATCCCTATGCCTTCCGGGCCTATGCCAGCGGTCTCAATGGCGATCTCGGCCACCGCTACGAGTGGCGTCATGGCGACAACTGGGGCTACTTCACGCCCGAACGCGAGTTCACCCGCGGTCGCAAGGTGTGCCGTTCCTGGTCGGAAACTACCTATAGCAGCGGCAACACGCGCAGCCGTTCCGGTACCGCTTGCCGCTTTGACGACGGCAACTGGCATTTCGACGATTAACGTCCAATCGCCGGTTTTACCGGCGAGCGGCATTTCAAAGGCCCGGAATTCCGGGCCTTTTCTTTTGGCCTTTGCAACAGTGAAAGGCATAAGTAACTAATCAAATCTAAATTATGGGCTGCAGTTTGGAATCCGGCACATATGGCATCGACGTGGACGATCAAGGCCAATGACCGCTGCTTCGGGCCCTACACGCTCGAACAGATGCGGGTCTTTGTGACCGAAGGACGCCTCGCACCGCATTCCGTGGTCGCGCCCGGCGCCAGTGATCAATTCCGGCCGGCCGCCGAATTCGACGACCTCGCCATTCTCTTCCGGCCTGCCGCGCCGCAGCCTCGTCCTGTGTTCTTCACTGCGGAGGGCGATATCGGCGCGACGTATGCGGTGCGCGAACAAGAAAAGACACTACAATCGCGCTTCATCATCATTGCAGAAATGAAGTCGCGTTCAATCACTGGCCTTGAACAGGAGATCATGCGCTGCGGTCAGGCGGTTCAATTGATGCCGCAAGCCTGGCTGCTCAACTGCGAGATGACCATCAACGCATTGCGCAACACGCTGATCCAGCGGTTAGGTCGCATCGACATGCTGTTCATCGTCGATGCCACGCACAACAAGGCGGCGTGGTTCAATTACGGCCCGGAGAATGACGCCCGCATCCGGCGCATCTGGCAGGAAGCCCAGCGTCAAGCGGCGGAATAACGTCAGTTCGGCGGGATCGCGGCGCCGCGGACCCGGCGCTTGCGACGGCTAAAGACCGCTTCCACCGCGACTTCCATAATACTGCCGAGAAACGCGATCGCCACGATCATGAAGGTCAGGATCAGCGTGAAGCGTTGCTGCTTTTCGGCCAGCGCCTGGTGGGACAGTAGATCGGCCATCAACTTTTCGTGCAGCGACTGCAGCGCCGCAAGTACGTCGTAGCGTTTCTGCCGTTCTACCGGATTGGTGATGAGCGCTGCCATTTCCTTGGCGTGGCCTGGCCCCATTTTCACAAATTGAGCATAGACGGTCGCGTGGTGATCGATCAGCCGCGTCAGCTGGGCGATGTAGTCCGCCTGCTCTGGGTCCGCCAAGCGGAGCAGATCTGCCAACCCGAGTTTGAGGCCCTGTTGCTTCTCGTTTTCGTGATCAAGGAACAACTGCTCGCCAGTTAGGGCGTAACCGCGCGCCGAATAATCGACTCCGATGACGAGCGAGTTGATCTCGGCAAGTTGCAGCAAAGCGGCATTGGACCGCTGCACCTCCGCATTGTTCTTGCGCAGGTCATGCTCGGCCGACACCAGCAAAATGGCGGACGCCGCAAGCAGCGCCAAACCTGCCACCAGCATGGCCTTGCCCATTTCGGAGAACTTCGCTGCAAAAGAGGACGGCACGGTCATGGTTGCGGAAAACCTCTATGGACCCCCCTTGTACCCCGCGAGGGTTGAATGCCTGGTAAAACAACATTTTGATGTATGAACTGCTTACAGGTGTATCTCCATCAGCCCTTCGCGATACCTTTTGCCATTCACAACATATCCTTGGGCCGCAAATTCCACTCTTTTGCGCTGGTCTTCGTCGAGCTTGCGCAGCAACCGGGCTGGCGCCCCGACCGCCAGCGACCCGTCAGCAAATTCCTTGTCCTCCGGCACCAACGCGCCGGCGCCGATCACACAATGCGATCCGATCCGCGACCGGTTTAGCAGCGTTGCGCCCATGCCGATCAAACTGTAATCGCCGACGGTCGCTGAATGGATGGTGGCGCGATGCCCTACCGTCACGCCACGGCCGAGCACGACGGGTTGACCCGCATCGGCGTGGATCACAGCATTGTCCTGGACGTTGGCCTCCTCACCCACGGTGATCCAGTCGTTGTCGCCGCGCAGCACCGCGCCGAACCAAACGCTGGCGTTCCGCAAGAGGCGCACGCGTCCGATCAGCACGGCGTCCGGTGCGATGAAGTAGGCGCCGTCAGGCGGAAGTTCGGGCGCGATCCCGTCGATCGAATAAAGCGGCATTTGTTGTGGTCCAATACTGCTTATTATGACAGCACAATGACGCGTGAGTGTGCCGCTTCATGCAGCATTATGCCAGATGTGTGACGCGGCGAAATTTCCGGCGCTCGAAGGCCTTGTTCTGTTATCCTCCATGTGTTCGCGTGATTCGACATTGATCACAGCGGGGGTTCAAAGTGGTGCGGCGTTGCACGGTTGAAATTTCCGGATTTCCACGGCCTCGCCGCCATCACGCTTCGTCTTTTCCAAAATTTGTCGGCGTCTGTAATTTGACCAGGGAGTACCCATGGCCAAGCGGTCTGCACGTTACAAGTCTCGTGAACTACCAGATAACGAAAACGTCCGTCCGTTGTTTCCGTCTCGTGGCGGCGGAAAACCGCGTGACGACGGGCCCCGTGACCGAAAATATGTGAAGAACGTCCGGGCGATGAGTCCGGGGCAACAACGGCTAATGAATGCGCTGGAAGAGCGCGCAGTGACCGTTGCGCTGGGTCCGGCGGGCACCGGAAAAACCTATCTCGCCGTCGTCAAAGGCGTCGAAGCGCTCGAAAGCGGACGGGTTAGCCGCGTGTTGCTGACGCGCCCCGCCGTCGAAGCGGGTGAAAGCCTCGGCTTTCTCCCCGGCGATCTCGAACACAAGCTGGCGCCGTACTTGCGGCCACTTTACGACGCGTTGACCGAGCGGCTCGGCACCAAACGGCTGAAGGCACTGGTCGCTGAAAACGTCATCGAAATTGCGCCGGTCGCCTACATGCGCGGGCGCACACTCAATGACTGTTTCATCGTCATCGACGAAGCGCAGAACTGCACCTACACCCAGCTCAAAATGCTGCTGACGCGGCTGGGCTGGCGCTCCACCATGGTGCTTACGGGCGATCCCGACCAGACCGATCTTTTGCCCGGCCTGTCGGGGCTCAAGGACGTGGCGGACCGGCTCGAAGCGGTACCGGAAATTGCGGTGGTGCGGCTCATCGATTCCGACATCGTCCGCCACCCGCTGGTGGCCGGGATGCTGACGGTGCTGTGAGCTATTTCGCGATGTAGAGGTTGAGCAAGAGCAGGCCGAGGACGAAGCTCCAATAGCCCGCGATCGCGGCGGCCAGCCAGAAGGCGATGCTGGAGCACTTCTTGGCTTTGAACGAGTTGGCGGCGTTCTCGAACAGCACGTTGGGACCGGCCACGACCATTACGCCAGCATAGACGATCCGCGCTGCCAGGCTCTCGGGTTTCTTGGCCACGAGTTTGTAGGTACTGGAGGTGATTCCCGAGGCCGTAAACCCGAATGCGATGGCAAAAAGGATGATGGTCAGGCCGTGCATACCGCTTCCCCACGTTGTTGAGCGTGGTTCTGCAGGGGGCATGCCCGCACTAAGCGACAATTCTGTGCCAGAATGGAACAGGTCAGCCCCGTCCCCTGCAGCGAAGCACCCGTCCCGGATAACGCCGTTCCGAATTGGCGCTAAGCGCTAACGCTCCATTTCCGGTTGGCCCATAGTATAGAGGATCTCGACTCGCGACCTGGGGACTAGAGCTTTTCGATGGGCCGTTTGAACGACGACGAAACCGTCCGCCGGCGCTCCGGCTGGATGATCCCTTTGAGTCTCTTCGGGGTGACCTTTGTCCTGTCGGCCGTGCTGCTGCTCTATTACTTGGCGCCGCGCAGCGACGATCTGTTCAATGAGCAGGCGGCGCCGACCTCCCGCAGCGACGCTGTTGTCCTGAGCGTCAGCGGACGTCCGTTCCGCATCCCGGCAAATTACCTGATGTATGACAGTGCCCGCACCGGTGGCGAGCGGCCCGAGATCGCCATCTTCGCGCTGCTGCCCGATTTTTCGGGCTGGTCGAATTGGGCCGCGGATGAGTTCGCCGGCAACACCGCAGATTCACGCGTGGTCTATCTTACCATTCACAAGAACAAGCTGGGCCTCAAAGAGGCCGACAAACTCGCGCGCGTCTATAACGACTATCTCGCCGATCGCCGCGGCACCGACGGCCCATACGGCCTGCGCCAATACGCTTTCCGGCAGGACACCGGTTACCGGGGCGAAGACCTGTTTATCGGCCCATCCGACGCTGGCCCGGTCGTACTGCGTTGCGTAAAGCTGTCGCCTGCCGTGCCAAGCCCGAGCTGCCTGCGCGAGACTTTGCTGGCGCCGGGTGTGTCGCTGGCGACGCGCTTCAAGCGCGCCCACCTCGCCGAATGGCGGGACATCACCGCCAAGACCGACAAGCTAATCGCCAGCTTCCGCAAACCGGCTGGCAAGTAGATCTTTTTCCGTTTAGGCTGCGTCCTGACGTTTGTCGACCACGTAGCCGTGTTCACGCAACCAGAAACTGAGACCACGGAAGGCTTCCAGCATTTCGACTCCGCCATCCGTGAGCGCATAGATAACCTGCATACCGGCGCCGCCGCTAGAGGCACGGATCACGACACCGGCCCGTTCCAGCTTCTTCAGCGTTCGCGTCAGCATGCGCTGCGAAATCGATCCCAGAGCCCGCTTGAGTTGCAAAAAGTGCAACGGGCCTACGCCCAATTCGCACAGGATTGGCAGGCTCCATTTGTCGCCAAACTCGCAGGCGAGCCAGTGTACAGAAGAAATCCCGCCAGAGCCCATTCGACCGTCGCAACACACTTGTCGACACTGTTCCAAATCTGCCTCAAGCTGTTCACGTGTTGGAACGCACTACAGACTGTATAGTCGGTAAGACATATATAGTCTGCAAGATATATATTGAATGAGTCTACCATTTGCTCCAGGTAGCAAAGACAATTCCTTCGCAAATCGCCTAGTGTCTTCGCGGTCTGTGTATTCTGGGGAATGCTTGCTCCCTTTCCAAGGAACCGGGAATGGGTAGTTCTGCGCACTAGGCAAGGCTTAGGTCTACACCTAGGTATGTTCGCTTCGCTCCGAGGAGCTAATGTTCACGGTACAACACAATATTGGCGGAGGTCCGGACGCGCTGGCAGAAGCATTTTCAAGCTACCTGCCATGTGCAACGATCGAACGCTGCGCATCGCCGGACAACTTCAAATGGACTGGTACCTTAGCATCAACGCACGGTCGCGCGTTATGGCGCATTCGCTCGAACGGCGATTGGGACTTCTCATCGAGCACTAACGAACTCGACAGCGTGTTCGTCACCCTGCCCGAGCACGGCGGCCTCAAGATGACCGAGCGCGGCCAGGAACGCACTGCGGTCCCGGGTCAGGCCTTGGTCCTGAACCAGCCGAGGGTTCGCGACAACTGCACTTTTAGCGCCAAAGGGCATGAGCAAACGTCTTTGAAGTGGCCCCGACGCGAAGCCCAGCACGCCATTTCGTCGGTGTACGGCGATGTCCGCCTCGACGACCTGGACGTCCAGCCAGTGCAGGATCTCGACAACGATCGCGGCCGCGTCCTCGTGCGGCTCCTCAGTGCCATCGCGATCGATCTGGCCAATCCACTGCCGCCCTCGACGCTGGTATCGGAACTGATAAACGAAGCAGCCCTGCGCTTGTTGTTCGAACCCGCCGTAAGCCGCTGGGCCGAACGGAACGGCCGCAAGCATCATCCCCACATCCTGCCGCGGCACGTCAAGCAGGCGGTCGACTATATGCAGGTCAATGCCGGCCGGCCGATCCGCATTCGCGATGTCGCCGACGCGTGCTGCGTAACACCGCGCACGCTGGAGAACGGTTTCAAGACGTTCAAAGGCATGACGCCGATCGCCTATCTAACCCAGGTGCGGCTCGAAGCGGTGCGGCACGAACTTCAAACGGTGAACTTTGCGCCGCGGATTTTCGAGATCGCCCGCCGCTGGGGCTTCCCCGACCCCGGACGGTTTGCCGAACGTTATCGCCGCGCCTTCGGCGAATTACCGTCCGAGACGCTACGCAGCCGCTGACTCGTCACGTCCGCCGCGTCCTCCCGTACATCTCTTGCAGCGACTGCCACCGGGGAAACACGGCTTCGATGCCGGTGAGAACAGCGGGCAACAGAATCGCACCGCAAAGCCCGGCGGCGAGAACGGCCAGAACGATCACCTGTGCGCCGGCATGCAGCAGCGACGGCAATGCCGCGGCGGTGGCGCCGAGGGTGGCAAAAATGGCGCCGCTTGGCTCTTCCAAAGCACGGCGGCGGGCCATATCGGACGCATCGCCGGCACGGCGCCACGCCCGCATCTGGCGGGCACTGCTCAGGCTGAGGAAACTCGCCAGCATCGCGACCTCGAACGCGCCCACGGCCCCAAACGGAACTCGCGCGTAGGTCTGCCACCATAACGCTGCCAAACACGACACCGCGCCGACAAAGCCGAGACCGAGGCCTTCACGCCAACCGCCGGCAAAAGCGCCGAACGCGCCACACACCAGCACGACTGTCGCGCCATAACGCCACCAGCCGCCCTGCACCACCGGCGCGGCGCCAAACCATCCCAGCGCCAGGAAGATGATCGCGATGCCGGTCAGCGACAGACCCCAGCGCGGAAGGGAGGCGCCGCCCAGCCGCTCAAAGGTACGGCCGCGCCGCTCGTGAACCCGGTTGGCGTCGGCGACATAGGCCTCGTCGAAATGAACCCGCGCCATCAATACCGGCAGCAGCAACAGCACCGAAGCCGATACGGCCAGCAGATCGCCGACGGCCTGCATCGCCGCGTCGGCATTGTCGCTGTGCCTGAACCACACGATCGCGAGGAGGATTGCGAGGCCGAGCACCACGCCCGCCGCACGCCAGGGCGCCTCACTCATCGTCGCGCACAACAGGCGGTCGAGCACATGCTGGACGGTGAGCGTCGCGAGCGCAAACCCGAAACCGTAAGCGACAAACGGGACCAGCCCAAACGATGCACCGGCGGCGAGCGGTGCCGCCAAGATCAGACCGGGCAGTGGCGTTACGGCCGTCAGTACGGCGAGTACGGGATGACGCGTGTGCCAAAAGCTGATGCCCGCCGCCAACACCGCGCCGAGCGCCAAAACGGCGGGATCGAGCAGCGAAAGCGACTGGCTGAAGGCCAACGCCGCCGCGGGACCGGTAATGATTCCGGTGAGCACCAGCACGGCCGAAAGCGCGGCAGTAGGATGCCGGGTGACAAACCCGGCGGCTCCGGACGGTGCCGCGAGCATGGCTGGATCAGGTGCGGCTGGCAGGGGCCGGCGGCAGATCCATCTCCAGAATGGCCATGTTGAAGGCGTAGGAGACTTCGCCGTCTTCCTCGTCCTTGAAGACCACGCCGATGAACTCGCCGTTGACCAACACTTCGACGGAATCGGGCTGCTTGGGACGCTCTACCAAAGAGATCGTATCCAGCCGGAACAGGTTCCGCAGATACTTCTCCACTTGCCAGATTTCGCTACGGGTCACTATCGCCTCCATCGCGGATGCGATTGGAGTCGCACGCCCGCAGGAGCCGGTCAAGCAACTTCCGCCACGAATTGGCAAATCCCGCGACAGAGCGCCGCTAATCCTGGTGCACGACATGCAGAAAGGTGTGAACGTTTACAGCCCTTCGCCCTCGTCGATGAACTGGTCCATGTTCTGGCTGGGACGGTCGCAACCGGTGCAGTTCACCAGCTTGGCGGGAACGCCGACGGCGGTGCAGTGTGCCGGAATCGACTTCAGCACCACCGAACCGGCGCCGATGCGCGAGTATTCGCCCACCGTGATGTTGCCCAGCACCTTGGCGCCCATCGAGAGCAGCACGCCGCGGCCGATCTTGGGATGGCGGTCGCCCATCTCCTTGCCGGTGCCGCCCAGCGTCACGCCGTGCAACATCGAAACATCGTCGCCGACGACAGTCGTCTCGCCAATCACCACGCCGGTAGCATGATCGATCATGATTCCGCGGCCAAGCAGCGCCGCCGGGTGGATGTCGACGTCAAACAGCTCCGAAATGCGGCTCTGGAAGAACAGCCCCATGCCCTCGCGCTCAACCATCCACAGCCAATGGGCGATGCGGTAGCATTCGAGCGCATGAAAGCCCTTATAGAACAGGAACGCTTCCACGTAGGAATGGCAGGCCGGGTCGCGCTCGAACACCGCCGACAGGTCGGCACGCACCGCCTGCCCGATCTCCGGATCGGTCGTCAGCGCCTGGTCAAATATTTCGCGCGCCTGCATTGGGGAGATGTCCTCGCCGCCGACTTTTTTGGCCAAGTGGTAGGACAAGGCGTCTTCGAGCCGGGCGTGATTGAGGATAGTGGCGTGGACGAAACTGGCCAAAGCCGTCTCGCGGGTAGCCAATTCCTCCGCCTGCTGGCGCAAAGCGCTCCAGATGGGGTCGACGCTGGCGACTTTTTCAAACGAAACGGACATTTTCCTCTCCCTGCGCTCAGCATATCGTATAGGGACTGGCACGCCAAACGGCATGGCCGCTGAAGGCATACATAGGTGCCCGGCGCCATCCCCGCAAATAGCCATAAGGAATATATGGAAAATTCGCTGAACCGCACTGCCCCCGGCACCATCGATCTGCTCCTCAGCCGCCGTTCCGGCTCTGCCAAAGCGATGACCGGCCCCGGCCCCAACGCCGACGAACTGGCGGTGATCCTGAAGGCCGCCGCCCGCGTGCCCGACCACGGCAAACTGTTCCCCTGGCGTTTCATTGTGTTCGAGGGCGAGGCCCGGGAGCGCGCCGGCAAGCTGCTGGTGGAAGCGCTATGCGAAACCGAAAAACTGACCAACGAGCGGGCGGCGCTCGAAGCGGCGCGGTTCCTGCGCGCCCCGGTGGTGGTCGCCGTCGTCAGCCGCACCCGCGAAGCGATCCCGATTCCCGAGTGGGAACAGATGCTGTCGGCCGGTGCCGTTTGCCAGACCCTGCTGATCGCCGCCCACGCCCTCGGCTACGTCGCCAATTGGCTGACGGAATGGTGTGCTTATCACCCGTTGGTGAAGGAAAAGCTGGGTCTCAAACCGGGTGAACGCATCGCCGGCTTCATCTACATCGGCCACAGCGCCGTGCCGCTAGAAGAACGGGTGCGGCCGGACATGGACAAGATCGTCACGCGGTTTTGAGGTCGCGGTCGTCGTCGAGCTGGATGGTGCGGCCGGGCGGCAAATGCAGGCGCACCGTGGTGCCGACATTGGGCGTACTCTCGATCGCCAGCGTGCCGCCGTGGCGTTCGGTGAGCGACTTGGCGAGCGACAGGCCGAGACCGGTACCTTCGACGTTGCGCGCCAACGGTGACGAGATCTGGCGGAATGGCTCCAACGCGATCGGGATTTGCTCCGCCGACATGCCAATGCCGGTATCGGTAATCGCGATTTCCATGCCACCATCCGCGGCCACCTGCGCGCCAATCGTGACCGTACCAGTCGGCGGTGTGAACTTCACCGCGTTGGTGAGCAGGTTCAGGATTATCTGCTTCAAACGCAACGCATCGCCCCGGACTGCCGGCAGATCGCTGGGGATTTCAATCCGCAGCGCGACCTTGCCGTCGGCGGCGCGCCCGGTGAGATAGCGGATGCAATCGCGGAGCAGTGCACCCACATCGACCGGCTCCGAATACAACTCGAAATGGCCGGAATCGCATTTCGACAGATCAAGGATGTCATTGATCAACGCCAGCAAGTGCCGCCCGGCGCCGAGAATATCCTTGGCGTATTCGCCGTAACACTTGACCGAATGTGGCCCGAACATCTCGCTATGGATCACTTCGGAGAAGCCGATGATGGCATTCAGCGGCGTGCGCAATTCGTGACTCATCAAGGCAAGGAAATTCGAGCGTGTGCGGTCGGCATTCTCGGCCGCGACCAAAGCGGCATTGAGCTGTATTTCGTGTGCCGCCAGCAGCGCCATCTTGGCCTTAACCAACGCTTCGCCGGTGCCAATGCCGAGATAGATGCCACCCTGGGTGACGACGAAGCACTCGCGCAATGCGTCGGGATGATCTTCGGTAATTGTGGTGGCGAGTTCGCTCACCCGCATTTGCTCGTCGACCACCAGCGAATGCGTATTGGCCAGCGCCATAATCGGCCGCTTGGCGTACAATTCGGGAATGAAACGCTGGGCATATTTCGATAGGAATCGCAGCCGGTTTACCAGCCCGAGCACATGCCCGTCGGCATCAACCACTGCCGCGGCCCGCGTTGCATCGGGCGCATGCAACATTTCGTAAACCGTCGCGCAGTTGGCGTCTGATGAAATTGGAGGCAATGCCACTGCCAGACGCCCGGCGGTCCAATTGGCATCAATGTCCGGCTTGGTTAAGTTGTGTGCACTACCAAAAGAACCCATAGGCCGTCACTCGCCCGCAACTGCGTGAACGAAAATATGGTCGAGCGGTTTTTTCCGCGTTAATTGGCACGCGCCGGAAAGCCGCGTTTTTGCGAAGTTATTGTGACAGTCTGGAACGGCTATCGGATGCCGATAATCTTGTGCGTCTGCAATGACAGGCGCCATTGCGGGTGCTCAAGACAATAGCGCGCCGCGGCCTCGGTGTTGGCGGCACGGTCAGGGCCGTCCATCGGTTGCAGGAAATAATGATCGAACAGAAGATCGGCAAAGTGTTCCGGCGGCGCGCCTGCTTGCGGATAAACGAGCTTCAGCTCTTGCCCGGACTCGACCACGAGATCGGCGCCCACTTTGGGACTAACGCAAACCCATTCGATGCCGGGCGGCGGCAGAATGGTACCGTTGGTTTCGATGGCGATCTCGAAATCGTGGATGTGCAGCGCCGCGATCAACGCATCGTCCATCTGCAGCAGCGGCTCGCCGCCAGTGCAGACGACATAGGGCTGGGCGAACGTGCACTTCGGCCATAGCGCTGCCACCGCATCCGCCAGCGTTTGGGCATCAGCGAATTTGCCACCGCCGGTGCCGTCCGTGCCGACAAAATCGGTATCGCAGAAGGTGCACACCGCCGAGCCGCGATCATCCTCGATGCCGTTCCACAAATTGCAGCCAGCAAAGCGCAGGAAAACCGCAGCGCGACCGGAGCGAGCGCCCTCGCCTTGCAACGTGTAGAAAATCTCTTTGACCGCGTACGTCATGCGCCGGTGTATCTCGCGTAGCCCTTGGCCCTGAGATCGCAGGCCGGACAGACGCCACAGCCATAGCCCCAGTCGTGACGATGGACGCGATCGCCTTCGTAGCAGGTAACGGTCTCCTCAATGATGAGGTCGACCAGCGCCCGCCCGCCAAGCTCTTCGGCCAGCGCCCAGGTCTGGCCCTTGTCGATGTACATCAGCGGCGTATGCACCGTGACGCGCCGGTCGAGCGCCAGCGTCAGAGCTTCAGCGGTGGCGGTGATGGTCTTCTCGCGGCAATCGGGATAGCCGGAGAAATCGGTCTCGCACATGCCGCCGACGAGATCGGCGATGCCGCGCCGGTAGCCGAGTGCCGCCGCCGCGGTGAGGAACAGCACGTTGCGGCCGGGCACAAAGCTGGTCGGCAGGCCGTCGCGCCCCATCTCGATCTTCGTCGCGTCGGTGAGCGCGCTGCCGCCAATCTGCTTCAACACGTCGAGCGCGAGCAACTGATCCTCGCCGAGCCGGTCCGACCATTGCGGAAACCGCGAATGGACCGCCGCCAGAATACGGACCCGCGCCTCAAGCTCGACCGCATGGCGCTGACCGTAATCAAAGCCGACCGTCTCCACCCACGCGAACCGCGCCAGTGCCCAGGCGAGGCAGGTA
Organism: Alphaproteobacteria bacterium UBA1301; assembly: GCA_002307725.1. Taxonomy (GTDB): domain Bacteria; phylum Pseudomonadota; class Alphaproteobacteria; order Micropepsales; family Micropepsaceae; genus Rhizomicrobium. The sequence continues at coordinate 985,822 of DBUB01000010.1, forward strand.
GTCGAATCCTGTCCGCCGGAAAACAAAACCAGTGCGCTGTCTGCCGAATTTTTCGCCGTCATGGGGGCAGCGATTTAGAGCAACCGCACCGGTAATGGAAGGCAGATCAGGCGGAAACGGCCGCCGTCTCGGGTTTGTCCTGCCACAGGCAGCTTTGCGGCAGTTCGACGGTGACGGTGGTCCCCCGCCCCTCGGCGCTGGAGATGCTCAAGGCGCCGCCGTGCAGCTTGGCCAGGGCATGAGCGATCGGCAGCCCCAATCCCGCCCCTTCGAAGCGGCGCGCCAAGGAACCGTCGGCCTGATGGAACGGCTGCAGCACCATGGCGATGATGTCCTCGGACATGCCAATGCCGTTGTCGGAAACGGCAAAGTGGACAGCGCCATCTTGGGTCCGCCATGCCCGGAGCAACACCACACCCGGGGGCGGCGTAAACTTGAGCGCGTTGGCAAGAAGATTGGCCAGCACCTGCGCCAGCCGGAGCTTGTCGACATTGAGGGTCGGCAGGTCGCCAGGTATTTCGAGCACAACCTCGCGGCCATCGCCGCTCTGGGCGCGGGCCCGCTTGAGCGCCGCCGTGGCGATTTCCTGGGCGCTGCATTCGCAGCGGTTGAGGGTGATCGCATGGCCTTCAAAACGCGCCACATCGAGCACGTCATTGATGATCGCCAGCAGCTTGTTGCCGGAGGCGTGAATGTCGTTGATGTAGCCGAGATAGGCCTTGTTGCCGACCGGCCCCAGCATCTCGGTGCCGATCATCTCGGAGAATCCGATGATGGCGTTGAGCGGCGTCTTCAACTCATGGCTCATCATCGCCAGAAACGCATTTTTGGTGCGGTTGGCCTGTTCGGCGCGCTTGAGGCCCTTCTTAATGGCGCGTTCGGCGGCGAATTTCTGGGTGACGTCCTCGACCGTGCCCTGATAGCAGACGATCTGGCCGTTCCAGTCGCGGATGGCGCGGGCGTTTTCACTGATCCAGATGGTCGAGCCGTCGCGGCGGTGGATTTCGCTGATAAAGCCGATGACCTCGTCGTGTTCGGCCATGATCGTCTTGAACGCATCGCGTCGCCCGGGATCGACATAAAGCTGCGAGGCGATGTTGGTGAGACCGTTCTTGAGGTCTTCGGAACGTTCGTAGCCGTAGATGTGGGCCAGCGCCGGATTGACGTCGAGATAGCGCCCGTCGGGCGAGGTGCGGAAAATGCCTTCGATCGCCGTCTCGAAAAAACCGCGATAGCTGAAGTCGCCCACCAGCAAGGTCTTGTCGGACCGCTCCGCCAGCCGGCGTAACAAAATGACTGTGACGGTGATGACCAGCAGCAGCACGGCGCCCGTGGCAATTTCGCGCGCTGACATCACCTGACCGGCAGCACCGAACATCAGGCCTACAACAAAAAACGCCCAGCACGCCCCGGCGGTCATCCGAGGGCGTTCAGGCGAGCCCGGCCCGTTCATAGGCGCTAAAATTGTCCTCAACTGTCACAATTCTCCGCAGTCGGGGAAATCTTACGAACGAACTCTAAACGACGCGTTGAGACCGGCGCTTGCCTTCACCTTCCGCATCCGTCAGTTTTCTCCAAGGATTTGGAAGGGATGAGGAATTTGACGGGTTTGGTAGTGTCGGGTTCGGGTGTGTTTGTGCCGCCTCAAACAATCAGTAATGAGGAAATCGTTGCTTCCTTTAATACCTACGTCCAGCGCACCAACCACGCCCACGAAGCGGAAATCGCCGCCGGGACGAAAAAAGCCCTCCTCGAGTCCTCCTGCGCGTTCATCGTCAAGGCCTCCGGCATTAAGAACCGCTACGTGCTGGACAAAACCGGGATTCTCGATCCTGAGGTAATGTGCCCTCGTATTCCCGAACGTCCCGACGGCGAGTTGTCGGTGATGGCCGAGATGGCGGTGGCCGCGGCCCGTGACGCGATGGCGGCGGCGGGCAAGACCCCGTCCGGGATCGACGGCGTGATCTGCTCCTGCGCGGTCTTGCAGCGTGCCTATCCCGCCATGGCGATCGAGATTCAGGGGGCGCTCGGCATCACCGGCTTTGCCTTCGACATGAGCGTCGGCTGCGCCTCGGCGACCTACGCCATCCACATCGCCAAGGGTCTGATCGAAAGCGGCGGGGCGCGGGCGATCCTGGTCTGCAACCCGGAAATCCTCACTGGCCACGCCAATTTCCGTGAGCGCGACAGCCATTTCCTGTTCGGTGACGCCTGCACCGCCATCATCATCGAACGCGCCGAGACCGCCCAAGGCGTGAATGTGTGGGAGATCGTGTCGTCCAAGCTGAAGGCGCAGTTTTCCAACAATATCCGCAACAATTTCGGCTTCCTGAACCGCTGCGCACCGGAAGGCGCCGGCCTGCCCGACAAGCTGTTCGTCCAGCAGGGCCGCAAAGTGTTCAAGGAAGTGCTGCCGCTGGTCAGCCACTTCATGACCGAACATCTGGCGGAAAACGGCCTGACCGCGGTGGACATCAAACGCCTGTGGCTGCATCAGGCCAACATCAACATGAACCTCTTCCTCGCCCACAAAGTGTTCGGCCGCGACCCGACGCCGGACGAGGCGCCCAACATCATCGATCGCTATGCCAACACGTCCTCAGCGGGCGCGATCATCGCCTTCAACCAGTACAGTGCCGATCTGGCTGAGGGCGATATCGGCGTGCTCTGCACCTTCGGGGCGGGCTATTCGGCCGGCAGCGTTATCCTCAAGAAGTTAAGCTAAAGCCGAGATCTGCCGCCTTGGACCTGTGCTAAAACCCGGCCATGATCGCGAAACCACCCCGGGCCTGGCAGCGGATGCTGAGTGGCCGCCGCCTCGACCTGCTCGACCCTTCGCCGCTGGACGTCGAGATCGAAGACATCGCCCACGGGTTGGCGCGGGTGGCGCGCTGGAATGGCCAGACCAAGGGCGCACACGCCTTCTCGGTGGCGCAACATTGCGTGTTGGTCGAGCGGCTTAGCGCCGACCTCAGCCCCTCGGGGCTGACCCGCGAAGCCCGTCTGATGGCCCTTCTGCACGATGCGCCGGAGTATGTTGTCGGTGACCTCATAAGCCCATTCAAGGCCGCAGTCGGCATTAGTTACAAGAGCTTAGAGCTCAAACTTATGGCTGCCATTCACATCCGCTTTGGGCTGCCGCCCAAGCCTCCGATCCACCTCGAAAAGCTGTTCAAAAAGGCCGACATCGCCTCGGCCTATTACGAAGCAACCCAGCTTGCCGGCTTTGAGGTGGACGAAGGCAAGAAGATCTTCGGGGCCCCACCGGCCGCCCTCAAAACCCCGCGGCTGACGCCGCTGCCAACCGCCGAGGCTGAGGCCCTATTCCTCGAGCGCTTCCGCAAGCTGTCGGTGTAACAAACTGAAATAGCACCAGGGCTGGCTTTCGCGTGACATAATGGCGGGCTAACAAGTGAAGCCATGCCACTGATTCTGGTCACACCTCTTTCAGCTCTTCCGAACATGCTGCGGACTTACCAGCCGTCGCACCTGATCAGCTTGTTGTCGCCGGATTACTTGAGCTACGCCCCAAGTGACTTTCCGGCCGACCGGCATTTGCGTCTGGGGCTGCACGACATCCCCGAACCGGAAGACGGCAAAATTGTCCCCGACGAAGTGCATGTCGCAGCCCTGCTCGGCTTCGCCCGCGGCTGGGACGGCGAGCGGCCGTTGATCGTGCATTGCTGGGCCGGGGTCAGCCGTTCGATGGCGAGCGCCTTTGCCATCCTCTGCGACCGCAGCCATCGTGGCGACGAACATCGCATTGCGCGCGAAATCCGTTCCCGCGCGCCGCATGCCCAGCCCAACCGGCTTATGGTCCGGCACGCCGACACGCTGCTGAAGCGCAACGGCGCCATGATCAAGGCCGTCGAGGAATTGGGAGACGCCGTCGCCGTCGAAGAAGGTGTGCCGGTAGAGTTCGTGCTGAAGGACTTGGGGCTGTGACCGATACCGGCAAACACGTCGTCACCATCGGGCTGTCCGCCGCCATCGTGTCGGTGGTGGACGACAGTCCCAGCGTTCTGGTGGTGCATACCGCCGGCGCCGACGACTCCCTGCCCTTCGGCCCGTTCGATCCGATCTCGCACCGCACCCTCGAAGGTGGCCTTCGCACCTGGGTGGGCGAACAAACCTATTTGGATCTCGGCTATGTCGAACAGCTTTACACCTTCGGCGATCGCGGCCGTCACACCCTGAAGCCGGGCGAAAATATGCGCGTCGTGTCGGTGGGGTATCTCGCACTGACCAAACAACTCGGCGAACGCAATGCGCCCGAGAGCATTTGGCGCGACTGGTATCGCTATTTTCCGTGGGAAGACTGGCGCGACAAAAAACCGGCCGTGATCGATGAGGTCATCGACCCCGCACTTGAAGATTTCGTCGCCGCCGCGTCCGACAAATCTTGCGCCGAGCTGCGTCGCGATCGCGTACGGCTGTGCTTCGGCGACGAAGACATCGGCTGGGATGAGGAAAAGGTTCTGGAGCGCTACGAACTGCTCTACGAAGCAGGTCTCGTCACCGAAAGCGCCCGCGATGGCCGGATCGCCACCGGTCACGTGCCGCCGCTCGGCGACCGCATGATGTTTGACCATCGTCGCATCCTCGCCACCGCCATCGCCCGGCTGCGCGGCAAGATGAAATACCGCCCGGTGGTATTCGAGCTGATGTCAGCCACGTTCACGTTGCTCGAATTGCAGCGCACCGTGGAAGCGATTTCCGGCATCCGTCTGCATAAGCAGAATTTCCGCCGCCTGGTGGAAGATCAGGGTTTGGTGGAAGGCACCGGCAAATTCAATTCGCCGCCGCGTGGACGCCCGGCCGAACTGTTCCGCTTCCGCCGCGAAGTCCTGCGCGAACGCCCCTCGCCCGGCGTACGTCTAGCGCGACAGCGCGCGACTTAAAAAACCGCCCAAACACCAAAAAAAGGGGCCTCCGAACGGAGGCCCCTCAGTATGCTGCATCGGAGCGAGGAGCGTCCGTTTCGGATACCTGGGAGGGCCTCCGTTCAGAACTCCACAAACTACGCGCAACAAGCCGCTGGTCGCGAATTTGTCTGTCAAATACTGCCGCTACTTTGTGGCGATCACACGGCGGCATGAGGCGTAGACATGTTTTATGATGTTCCCGCAGCCTCCTTTTATATTGACGAATGGACACACCATTTCCGCAACGTGCCGCGTGCGTTGACGAAATTTAGGCCGGTGACGAGCCCCGCGAAAATCGCGGCGGAATCGTTGACCTGGTGCGTATAAGGAAAAAAAGGCCCTCCCGAAGGAGGGCCCAAGGAGCTGCGCACAGCAGCATCTCCGCGTCTGCATGTTTACGGACGCATCTGCGGCAAGGCTTTGCCTGAATTGGATACCACTTTCAACTGTTTCGGGTAAGTTGCGAGTTTATCGCAATTCTAAAATATGCTGCAGCGGCCAGGCCTTGTGAATTCCTCGTAGGGCTCACGAATCTGTCTTGACGGATTTGTACTCATGTGTAGCATAAAGAGTGTGGCCGGCCTTGAAGGCCGGTGTTTTTGCCCTATATATATACTCACATAGAGCATAACAGGTCGAAGACATGCCGGGACTGCCCTTCACGCCAGAAATCGCAAGCGCAACCGAAGCGCTTCGCCAGAAGGTGGCGCATGTCGTCCCCTCACTCGAATGGGCGGTCCACGCACCGTACATCGCCGCAATCAACGCGTTGAAGCGCGAGCGGAACGCCGTCGTGCTGGCGCACAATTACATGACGCCGGAAATCTTCCACTGCGTCGCCGATTTCGTCGGCGACTCGCTGCAACTTGCCCGCCTCGCTGCCAAGACCGATGCCGCCGTGATCGTGCAGGCTGGCGTGCATTTCATGGCCGAAACCTCGAAGGTTCTGTCGCCGGAAAAGACCGTGCTCATTCCCGATCCCGACGCTGGTTGCTCGCTCGCCGCGTCCATCACCGCCGCCGATGTGCGGGCGCTGAAGACCAAGCATCCGGGCCTGCCGGTCGTCACTTATGTGAACACCTCCGCCGCGGTGAAAGCCGAAAGCGACGTTTGCTGCACCTCCTCTAATGCCCGCGCCGTGGTGGAAGACATCGCGCGCGAATGGGGCGTCGACACGGTCGTGATGATCCCGGACGAATTCCTGGCGCAGAACGTCGCCCAACAGACGCCGGTAAAGATCGTCACCTGGAAAGGCCATTGCGAAGTGCACGAGCGCTTCACCGCCGCCGACATCCGCGATTTCCGCGCGGGCAATCCCGGCGTGGTGGTGATGGCCCATCCCGAATGCCCGCCGGACGTCGTCGCCGCCTCCGATTTCGCCGGTTCGACCTCGGGCATGATTGATTTCGTCGGCGCCAAGCGGCCCAAGAAAGTCGTGCTCGTCACCGAATGCTCGATGAGCGACAACGTCGCGGTGGAATTCCCCGACACCGAATTCGTGCGGCCCTGCAATCTCTGCCCGCACATGAAGCGCATCACCCTGCCAAAGATTCTCCACGCCCTTGAGACCATGACGGTGGAAGTCACGGTCGATCCGGCCATTGCTGCCCGCGCCAAGAAAAGCGTGGAACGCATGCTGGCGGTGCCTGTCACCAAGGCCCGTCACGCGGCGTAAGGAGCTGCTATGCATTCGCATATCGACAACGTTATCGAAACCAAAGGGGCCTTGATCCTCGGTGCCGGCGTTGCGGGGCTGTTCACGGCGTTGAAAATGGCGCCGTTCCCCTGCGTGGTCCTGGCCGACGAGCATCCCGGCGTGTCGGGTTCGAGCGCACGCGCCCAAGGCGGCATCGCCGCGTCGGTCGGCGCCGGCGATACCTGGCAGTCCCATGCCGCCGACACCATCGCTGCCGGTGCCGGTCTGTGCGATCCCGCCATCGCCGCCTTGGTGGCACGCGAAGCGCCCGACCGCATCTTCGATCTGCTCCATTACGGCGCCCCGTTCGATCGCGCCGCCGACGGATCGCTGGCGGTGGGCCGTGAAGCGGCGCATTCGGCCGCCCGCATCGTCCATGTCAAAGGCGACCGCGCCGGAGCCGAAGTGATGGCCGCGCTGGCCGCCCGTGCCCGCGAAGCAGAGTCGATCACCATCATCGAAGGTTTTCATGCCATCGAACTGGCGATCGAAGACGGCCGTGTCGTCGGCCTGTTCGCGCGCACTTGGCACGGCCCGGTTCAGCGTCTGATCCTGATCCGCGCCTGTGCGGTCGTGCTGGCAACCGGCGGACTCGGGGCATTGTATGCGGTCTCAACCAATCCACCGGAAAGCCGTGGCGAAGGCCTCGGCATGGCGGCGCGTGCCGGTGCCCTGATCGCCGATCCGGAATTCGTGCAGTTCCACCCGACCGCCATCGCGATCAACCAGGATCCCGCTCCGCTCGCCACCGAAGCGCTGCGCGGCGAAGGTGCCATTCTGGTCGACGAAACCGGCCGCCGCTTCATGCCCGCGGTGCATACGGACGCCGAATTGGCGCCGCGCGACGTGGTGGCCCGCGCCATCCATCGCGAACTCGTCGCCGGGCACAAAGTGTTTCTCGATTGCCGCAAGGCGGTTGGTGCCGAATTCGCGTCCCGCTTCCCGACCGTCTACGAAATCTGCCACGAAGCCGGCATCGATCCGGCAACGCAACCGATCCCGGTGGCGCCGGCCGCGCATTATCACATGGGCGGCATCGCCTCCAACGCGCGCGGCCGCACGTCTTTGGATGGGCTCTGGGCGATCGGTGAGTGTGCCTGCACCGGCCTGCACGGCGCCAACCGCCTGGCCTCCAACTCGTTGCTCGAAGCATTGGTGTTCGGCGCCCGTGCGGCCGAGGACATCCGCGCCAACACCCACCCGAGGCACAGCCGCGGCACGCCGCCGGCACCGGCCCGTTCCGCCGCCCCGCCCGTGCCCCGTTCCTTGCGCGAAGTGATGACCCGCTACGCCGGCCTCGAGCGCGACGCGAGCGGCCTGTCGGAGGCCCTCGCCCGTATCACGCAGATCGAACGCGCTGGCGGCCACGAGCCCTCGCTGCTCAACATGACCGTTACCGCCAAGATGGTGGTGGCTGGTGCCTTGGCCCGATGCGAAAGCCGGGGTGGACACTACCGTAGCGATTTCAAGAACACGGAAACAACCGGTACGCGTACTTTCATGACCCTGGCCGACGCCGAACGGATTGCGGCAGCCGACGCCGCCGACCCGGCCAATCCCGCCCGTGCCGCCCACTAAGCTCCTAGCCCTTTTCCCGGACCCGACCGATGCCCTTCCCCCTGCGTACCCCGAACTTCCTGCTGGTCGAGCCCATCATCCGTCTGGCGCTGGCAGAGGATCTGGGCCGGGCCGGTGACATTACCAGCGACTTGGTGCTCCCAGCCGGCCAGCGCGCCACAGCCCTCCTGGTGGCCCGTGAGGCCGGAACCGTTGCCGGGCTGGTTACGGCCGAGTCTGCCTTCCATATCCTGGACGGCGCCCTGAAGGTCCGTCTGGAGGCCAGGGACGGGAACCAAGTGCCGGCCGGCACGCCTCTGCTCGCCGTCCAGGGTTTCGCTAGGTCAATTTTGGCCGCCGAGCGGGTCGCCCTGAACTTCGTCGGGCATCTGTCAGGGGTCGCGACCGCAACCCGTGCTCTGGTCGACGCGGTCAAAGGTACCAAGGCGAGAATCGTTTGCACGCGCAAGACGACCCCCGGTTTGCGCATGTTGGAGAAATACGCGGTGCGCTGCGGCGGCGGCGTCAATCACCGCTACGGCCTCGATGACGGTGTCTTGATCAAGGACAACCATATCGTGGCAGCAGGCGGCATCAAGCCGGCGGTGGAACGTGTGCTCGCCGGCCTGGGTCACATGGTCAAGGTCGAAGTGGAAGTGGATTCCCTTGAGCAGCTTCAGCTTGCGCTCGAACTTGGCGTCGACACCGTGCTGCTCGACAACATGAAGCCCGACATGCTGCGGGACGCCGTGAAGATCAACGCCGGACGCGCCGCGCTCGAAGCCTCGGGCAATGTCACGCTCGCAACCGTGCGCGCCATCGCCGATACCGGCGTCGATTACATCTCGTCCGGCGCGATCACGCATTCGGCCCGCAGCCTGGATGTGGCGCTGGATTTCTGAAAACGCGAATAGCGAATAGGGCGTAGCGCATTCGCCACTCCCTTCCCTATTCGCTATTCGCGATTTCGCTATTCGCCTCTTCTCACATATCCCGCTTAATGGAAGCGGTCTTCTTGTAGAAGACGTGGTTGCCGATCTGGGTGGTGCGGGCGAGGCTGCCAGCCCATTCGGGATCGACCGACACGGCGTGGAAATTGATGGCGCCGCCGGTGGCGCCCTTGAGCGGCTCTTCGCCGGTCAGGATGCGGGCGGCAAGCTGCTGCGCCTTCATCCACGGAGCGGTCTGCTTGGCGTGCCGCAGAGCGCCGTTGCAGGTGAACGAGAACTGACACTTGGGCAGGCCTGCGCCTTCATACACGACGGCGCAGATCGAGTGGCCGTACTTGCCCTTCTGCAGACGCGTGAAGATCACTTCGGCGACGGCCTTCTGGCCCTTCTCGCCCTCGCCGCGCGCTTCATAATAAAGCGCATCCGACAAACAACGATGCTCGCGAAGCAGCTTCTTCATCACCGTCTGTTCGAGCAGCGAGGAGGTATGCACCTCTTCCGCCGACACCGGCACGACCGGCTGCACCGGTGCAACCGGCTGCGCGATCACCACGGGCTGAACGGCGGCGACGGCGACGGCCGCGGGTCGAAGTTGATCCGTGTGCGGACGATACGCCGCGGCTGCCCCGACAGCCGCACTTACGGCTGCGAGTACAACGGTGAGCGCACCGACAAGGATGCGATCGGACCGTCTCAGGACATCTGGCGATTTCTTTTGCATCGGGAATAACTCTCTTCGGATTTCGTTTCGTCTGTGTCGGTTTTTTAGGTCGACCTTGGTCGGCGTGAACTCGAACAGCTCCCCCATCTCCCCCCAACAGGGGCATGGCGCGTCTAGCCGCAGAACGGTGGGCGGGTCAAATGAAAAAATACGGAATCGTGACACCTCGTCGCGCTTGCAAAACAAAAACGAGGGAATCCCTAGAGTTTTTTCCGGGGATTCCCTCGCCACATTTACTTGAGTCGGAACGTCACGTGTTCGTTCAGACTGTCGAACGATTCAAATCACACGTCACGTTCGAACTTTTTGAGCGCCGCTTGCGCTGCCGCCAGACGCGCCACCGGCACGCGGAACGGCGAACAAGAAACGTACGTCAGACCAACTTGCTGGCACAGTTCGATCGAGTTCGGATCGCCACCGTGTTCACCGCAGATGCCGATTTCCATGTCCGGACGGGTCTTGCGGCCACGCTCGGCTGCGATGGCAATCAATTCGCCGACGCCATCACGATCGATGGAGACGAACGGATCACGCACCAACAGGCCCTTGACCTGATATTCGGTCAGGAACGGACCGGCGTCGTCACGGCTGATGCCGCAGGTGGTCTGCGTCAGGTCATTGGTACCGAACGAGAAGAACTGCGCCGTCTCGGCAAGCTTGCCAGCCTGCAGAGCCGCACGCGGCAACTCGATCATGGTGCCGATCTTGAAGGTCGGGAGCTTGCCCCGTTCCTTTTTGATCTCAGCGGCGACCTTGTTGATGATGTCGGCGATGAAGTCGAGTTCCTGCTTCCAGGCGACGACCGGGATCATGATCTCGGCGTCGACCTTCTTGCCTTCCGCTTCGACATTGAGGGCCGCTTCGAGAACGGCGCGAGCCTGCATTGCCGAGATTTCCGGATAGGTGATGCCAAGACGGCAGCCGCGATGACCGAGCATCGGGTTCATTTCGTGGAGCTGCGCGCTCTTCTGCTTCAGCTTCTCGACCGAGATACCGGCCTGCTTGGCCACCGCTTCGTATTCCACGTCCTTGTGGGGGAGGAATTCATGCAGCGGCGGATCGAGCAGACGGATGATGACCGGCAAGCCGTCCATCACGCGGAAGATTTCTTCGAAATCGCCACGCTGCATCGGCAACAGGCGGGCCAGCGCCTTCTCGCGCTCTTCCACCGATTCCGCCAGGATCATCTGACGGACCGACACGATGCGGTCGCCTTCGAAGAACATGTGCTCGGTACGGCACAGGCCAATGCCCTGAGCGCCGAACGAACGCGCCGTGCGGGCGTCGGTCGGGGTGTCGGCATTGGTGTAGATCTTGAGCTTGCGGATTTCGTCGGCCCACGCCATCAGCGTGTTGAAATCGCCGGTCAGCTCGGGGTTCTGCATGGCGACGCGGCCAAGATAGACCACACCCGCCGAACCGTCGATGGTGATGACTTCACCCTGCTTGACGACCTTGTCGCCGACAACCATCTGCTTCTTGTCGTAGTCGATGCGGAGATTGCCGCAACCGGCGACGCAAGGACGGCCCATGCCGCGGGCGACAACCGCCGCGTGGCTGGTCATGCCGCCACGGGCCGTAACAATGCCCCTTGCGGCGTGCATGCCGGCAATGTCTTCGGGGCTCGTTTCGGTACGGACCAGGATGACTTCGTGACCGTCGTTGGCCAGCTTCTCGGCTTCGTCGGCCGTGAAGACGGCTTCACCAATGGCCGCGCCCGGAGAGGCAGCAAGACCGCTGGTGTACTTGGTCTTCGGAGCCTTGGGGTCGAGGGTCGGGTGCAACAGCTGGTCGAGAGCGGACGGGTCGACGCGCTGAACGGCCGTTTCTTTGTCGATCAGCTTTTCGGTGACCAGATCGATCGCGACCTTCAGCGCCGCCTTGGCGGTACGCTTGCCGGCGCGGCACTGCAGCATCCAGAGCTTGCCTTCCTGGATGGTGAACTCGACGTCCTGCATTTCCTTGAAGTGATGCTCGAGCGTCTGACCGATACCAAGCAACTGCTTGTACATCTCGGGCATCGACTCTTCCATCGACGGCAGCTTCGAGCCCTGACGCTCGCGCACCAGCTTGGTGATCGCTTGCGGGGTACGAATGCCGGCGACGACGTCTTCGCCTTGGGCGTTGATGAGGTATTCGCCGTAGAGGTACTTCTCGCCGGTGGCAGGATCGCGCGTGAAGGCCACGCCGGTCGCCGAGGTCTCGCCGCGGTTACCGAACACCATCGCCTGCACGTTGACGGCCGTGCCCCAATCGCCCGGGATCTTGTTCAGGCGGCGATAGGTCTGCGCGCGCTGGACCATCCACGAACCGAACACGGCGCCGATGCCGCCCCAGAGCTGGTCTTCGACATTGTCGGGGAACGGCTTGCCGAGCTTCTTCTTGACGACTTCCTTGAACTTCGCGGTGATCGCCTTGAGATCGTCCGCATCAAGGCCGGTGTCGAGCTCAACGCCCTTGGCTTCCTTGGCATGGTCGAGGATTTCTTCGAACTCGGAAGATTCGACGCCGAGCACGACGTTCGAATACATCTGAACGAAGCGGCGATAGGAATCCCACGCGAAACGCGGGTTGCCGGTCAGCTTGATGACGCCTTCGATGGTTTCCGGCGTCAGGCCGAGGTTGAGGACCGTGTCCATCATGCCCGGCATCGAAACGCGGGCACCCGAACGGACGGAGACCAACAGCGGATTCTTGGGGTCGCCCAACTTGGCGCCCATCTGCTTGCCCATCTGTGCAACGGCTGCTTCGACCTGTGCCTTGAGCTCGGTCGGATACTTGTGGCCGTTGGCATAGAAGTAGGTGCAGACTTCCGTGGTGACGGTGAAGCCCGGAGGTACGGGCAGACCGATCTTGCTCATCTCGGCGAGGTTCGCGCCCTTGCCGCCGAGCAGATTTCTTAAAGAGGCGTCGCCGTCAGCGTGGCCGTCTCCGAATGCGTAGACCCATTTCGTCATCGTTTCTCTCTACCTTTGCTTGTTGTTATCCGTCGTCCACATCGTCATAGCCGGCGAATGAAGGTCGCCGCGCATGTTTGGCCGGGCAGCGGAGCGGTTTCGCGTCACGAATGGGGTCGCGAAAAACCGGCATCCTGTAGACCTGCATACGCGGGCCATGACAATCAATGGAGTGAGGCACTTTTACTTACAATGGCGGGCATTAGAGCCCCCCAAGGCGAGACGCAATGTGACAGGCGAGCGCGGTGTCCGCGCACGATATTTGCGCGAAAACGCGGGCTTCGTCGCGCTGTTGTCATCAATCTCGTATTGGCACAGGCGCGTGGTTCGGTGACGCCGATTTCACCTTTGCGGGCCGTTTTTCTGGCGCTTTAGACGCGAAAAACCGGGGCGGGTTCGAAGGTTACCGGAGGGGGCCTCAGCATCGCTCGCGGTGCTTACGTTTGCGGCGCCGTCAGAGCCTAATTTGAAGGCATTTCAAATACGGCCAAATTGGGGCGCGCAACCACTGACCACCCTCGCGCCAGACCGATTGCGCGTCTCAGAATCGCTCTACCCCCACCGTTCCTGACAGATGATTCACCTCCGCCCGGCGTTACCATCCCGGCGCGACAAACATGCACCACTGATGTATTTTTGCGGAAAGTCAAAAATCGGCGGGCGAGCGATCCGGCGGCGAGAAGGAATTGGCGCGCCTCGTTCCACATCCGTCATGGCCGCCCTCCGAGGCGGCCATCCAGCCGCCAAGCGTCGGCGAGGCGAAAAAACTCTGGATGGCCGGGTCAAGCCCGGCCACGACGAGAGTGGTGTTACCCCTCCACCTTCGAAAAATCCGCCGCCAGGTGCAGCGTGGCGCGCAGGCGCGCGAGCAGCTTGAGACGGTTCTGGCGCAAGGCCGGGTCCTTGTCGTTGACCGTGACCTTGTCGAAGAACGCATCCACCGGCGCCCGCAAGCGGCTCATCACGCCCATGGCTTCCACGAAGCGCTCGTGTTCGATCTCGGCCTTCACCAATTCGGCCGCGGTCGACAATTCCACGTACAGCGTTTTTTCCTCATCGAGCACGAACGCATCGGGATCGGGTTCGCCGTCGAAGGTGGTTTTGTCCTTCTTCTCTTCGGCTTTCAGAATGTTTGCCGCGCGCTTGTAACCCGCGAGCAGATCGGCGCCCTCCTCCGACTTGAGGAACGACTGCAACGCCTCCACGCGAGCCACCAGCCGCACCAAATCGTCTTCGTTGCCAAGCGAGAACACGGCATCGATCAAATCGTAACGGGTGCCCTTTTCTTTCAGCGCGACTTTGAGACGGTCGGCGAGAAATTCAGTTACGCCCGAAATACGGTAGGCTTCATCAACCTCTAAGGACGGTTTGCTTGCCTCAAACCTCAGATTCTCGCCTAGTTTCGCTTCAAGCTTCTCAGCAAAGCGTGCCAACTTTTGGATGGCCGCCTCATCTACTTCACGCGAAACAAACGCGAAACGGTGAACGGCACTTGTCAAAACGGCCGAGAGTGGCAAGCGAACTTCGTTTGCGAGAATAATGCGAATTAGTCCGAGCGCAGCACGTCGCAAACCAAAAGGATCGCTAGACCCGGTTGGTGCTTGCCCAGCTACAAAAAAGCCAACCAATTGATCCAGCTTATCCGCCAGTGCGACCGCGATGGAGACCTTACTCGTCGGCACCGCGTCGGACGGACCCACCGGTTTGTAGTGGTCACGGATCGCATCAGCGACTTCCGCATCTTCGCGATCGTGGAGCGCATAATAGCGGCCCATCACGCCTTGCAGTTCGGGGAATTCGCCGACCACGCCAGTCGTCAAATCCGCTTTGCACAGGCGCGCGGCGCGTTTGGCTTTTTCGACATCGGCGCCGATTTTTTCCGCGATCTCGCCTGCCAGCGCTTCAATGCGCATCACCCGTTCGTATTGGGTGCCGAGTTTGGCGTGGAAGGTGATGCCTTTCAGCTTTTCGACCCGGCTGTCGAGGCGATGCTGCCGGTCCTGGTCCCAGAAGAATTTGGCGTCCGACAGCCGCGCCCGCAGCACGCGTTCGTTGCCTGCCACGATGGCCTTGCCGCCGTCTTCCGCCACCATGTTGGAGACCACCGCAAAGCGGCTGGCCATTTCGCCCGTGGCAGGATCGCGCAGCGAAAAATATTTCTGATGCACCCGCATCGAGGTTTGCAGAATTTCCGCCGGCACATCCATGAACTGGTCTTCGATGGTGCCAACAAGAACCGTCGGCCATTCGTTGAGGCCCGCGACCTCATCCAGCAGGCCCTGATCCTCGATCAGTTCCAGCCCCAGCGCGAACGCCGCGGTTTGCGCTTGCTTCAGAATGGTTTCTTTGCGCTCGGCGGCCTCCAGCATCACATGCGCAGTACGCAAATCGCTGCGGTAAATCTCGAAAGTCTTGGCGTTGATGACGCCCGCCGAGAGAAACCGATGACCCTTGGTCTGGCTGCCGCTGTTCACACCTGCGAAGGTGAATCGCACCACTTCGCCGTCGAACACGCAAAGAATGGAATGCAGCGGCCGCACCCAGCGCACATCGCTGCCGGGAAAGCGCATCGATTTCGGCCACGGCAATTTGGCGAAGCATTCCGGTAAAATTTCCGACAACACTTCGGCGGTGGCGCGGCCTTTGCGATGGATCACGGCGACATAGAATTCGCCCTTGGCGTCGCTGCGTTTTTCGCATTGTTCCAGCGTGACACCCGCCGAGCGCAAAAAACCTTGCAGCGCTTTTTCCGGCGCACCGACGCGCGGGCCCTTCTTTTCTTCGGAAACGTCCGGCTGTTTCACCGGCAAACCGGCCAGCACCAGCGTCAAGCGGCGCGGCCCGCCAAACGCCTTCGAGCCTTCAAACAACAACCCGCGGTCCGACAACGCGCCGACCACCAGGCGTTCCAAATCCTTGGCCGCCTGCGCCTGCATCCGCGCTGGAATTTCTTCACTGAAAAGTTCAAGCAGCAATTCGGCCATCAGTGGCCCCCAAAAACAAAAACGGTGTCATCCCCGGCCGAGCAATCGCGCGTCGGCGCGAATGCGAGGGGAAGGGGACCCAGGTTCCGAAGTTCGTGCGGTGTCGAAGAACGGGCAGCGGCGCGCAATCGTTCAGAGCGGAAATGCGGGACCACCTGGGTCCCCTTCCCGCCGCGCTGCGCGCGTCGCCGGGGATGACAGATTGTGTGCATCAGCCATACCTCGGTTCGTAAGCGCCCATTGGCGTGGCCAGCCAGCCTTCGCAGCACATCTTCGCCAGCGCGCGGACGCGGCCGATATAAGCGGCGCGTTCGGTCACTGAAATCACGCCGCGGGCATCGAGCAGATTGAAGCAATGGCTCGCCTTGATGCATTGGTCGTACGCGGGCAGCGGCACGCCTTTTTCCACCAGCGCTTTGCATTCGCCTTCGGCGTCGGAAAAATGGCGCTTGAGAAGTTCGGTGTCGGCGTACTCGAAATCGTAAGCTGAGAATTCGCGTTCGGCTTGGTGGAACACCTCGCCGTAGCGGAAGTGCTCGTTGAAGGCCAAGTCATAAACGAACTCGACGCCCTGCACATACATGGCGAGACGCTCAAGCCCGTAGGTCAGCTCGGCGCAAACCGGATCGCAATCGATGCCGCCGACCTGCTGGAAATAGGTGAACTGGCTGACTTCCATGCCGTCGCACCACACTTCCCACCCCAAGCCCCAGGCGCCGAGCGTCGGGCTTTCCCAATCGTCTTCCACGAAGCGGACGTCGTGCTTGGCGGGGTCGAGGCCGATCGCCTTGAGCGACCCCAGGTAAAGGTCCTGCACATATTCCGGTGCCGGCTTCAGGATCACCTGAAACTGATAATAGTGCTGCAACCGGTTCGGGTTCTCGCCGTAGCGCCCATCGGACGGCCGCCGCGACGGCTGCACATAAGCCGCCCGCCACGGCCGCGGACCGAGGGCGCGAAGCGTGGTCGCCGGGTGGAAGGTGCCCGCCCCCATCTCGACGTCGTAGGGTTGCAGAATCAGGCAGCCATGTGCCGCCCAATAATTCTGAAGAGTCAGGATCAGGTCCTGGAATGTTTTAGCCACGATTCAATGTCTCCCGAGGCGGGCCGGAACCTATAGGCGGGGGCCGGGTCAAACAACACCGCAAATGCCACGGGCTTCACGCGAGGATGGCAACGCTACTTTCCTCCCCAGCGGGGGAGGAAAGACCGCGTATTTACAGCCCCAGCCCCACCCCGCAGCACGGCATCGGCTTCGGCCGTGTACGTCCCGTCGGCAGTGTGCAGCACCAGCCCAGCCAGCATCTGAAGCGGCGCCCGCACGCCCTGCCGGACCTGGATAATGACCCGTTTGGCCGGCAGTCCCACCCGCGGCCACAGAGGAAACACCACCACGCCCCGTTCGGGGAGCGCCGCCAGCGCCTCGCCCAGCCGGTCGGCGCGCAGGATCGCCGTAAAGCTGCCGCCCGAAGCCGTCCGCTTGAGCCCCCCAGCCAGCCAGCCGCCCAGCCGCCCGCCGTCCTGCAGCGCCCGGGCCTTAGCCGGATCGGGAGCGGCCTGCCCGCCCTCGCCATGGAACGGCGGATTGCACAGAACTTGGTTGAACGGCCGCCGGTAAGCAGCTGGCAAATCGAACACATCCGCCTCAGCAAAGCGGACCCGTCCGGCCATCCCATTGGCTTCGGCATTGGCGGTGGCCAGCGCCACCAGATCGGCGTCGATCTCCAGCCCCAAGACCTTAACCTCGGGCAGGCGCGCCGCCAGACACAGGCTGGCTGTCCCCGCCCCGGCGCCGAGTTCCAGAACCTCACCGGTATCTTCCGGCACGGCGGCGGCCAGCATCACAGCATCGAGCCCAGCGCGGAAGCCCGCATCCGGCTGCTGCACAATCACCCGCCCTCCGAGAAACCGGTCTTCACTCATTATTTGCCTTGTTATTTGCCTTGGGGTTCGAGTTCGGCGGCACCAACCCCGTCGCGCAAAATCTCGCGGGCGCGTTCCTCGTCAGAGTCGCTGACCGACAGCCGCCGCGGCAGAACGCCGATGCTGCCATCCATGATGCTCATCGACTCATCGAACACGACGGCGGCGATGCCGGCGTCTTTCAGCAAGGCTTCGGCATAGTTGAGCAGGACGGGGTCGTTCGTCTTCAGGATGGTCTTCATGGCCGATTCCAAATCGCAGTCGAAGTCATTGTATCACTGAAATGTTTTCTTGGGTGCTTGACCCGGGCCGCCCCGGCTACCAATCTCATCCTTGTGTTGACCAAGCTTCCCCAGATGTCCGTTCCGCCCCGCCTGCGCCGTCCCGAAACCGACGTTTCACCGGTCGAGCGGTTGCACGCTCTGGTCGCGGCCGACATGCGTACTACCGACATGCTGATTCACGAGCGGCTATCGAGCGCCGTGGCGCTGATCCCTGATCTCGCCAAGCACCTGATTGATTCCGGCGGCAAGCGGCTGCGGCCGCTCTTAACGCTGGCGACGGCGAGCATGGGTGGCTATGCGGGGCGCGATCACGCCAAGCTGGCGGCGGCGGTGGAATTCATCCACACCGCAACGCTGCTGCACGACGACGTGGTCGACGAAAGCTCGCTGCGCCGCGGCAAGGTCTCGGCCAATATCGTCTGGGGCAACAAAGCGAGCGTGCTGGTCGGTGATTTCCTGTTGTCGCGCGCTTTCGAGCTGATGGTGGAAACTGGTGAGCCCGAAGTGCTGGCGATCCTGTCGCGCGCCGCGGCGGTGATCTCCGAAGGCGAAGTGATGCAGCTGAAGTCGGCCGGCGATCTTGGCGTCAACGAGGAGCATTACCTGCGTGTCGTCAGCGCCAAGACGGCCGAGCTGTTCGCCGCCGCTTCCGAATCCGGCGCGGTGATTGCGAGTGGCAAAGGCGCCTTCGCCGACGCCGTGCGCGATTACGGCATGAACCTCGGTATCGCCTTCCAGCTCGTCGATGACGCTCTCGACTACTCCGGCCGTCAGGCGCTGATGGGCAAATCGGTCGGTGACGATTTTCGCGAAGGCAAAGTCACCCTGCCCGTCATCCTCGCGGTGGCGCGCGCCGACGATCCGGCCAAGAAATTCTGGAAGCGGGTGATCGAAACCGGCCCCCAGGCCGAAGCCGATCTCGACCGCGCCATCACGCTGGTGGAACAGACCGGCGCCATCGCCGACACCATGGAACGGGCCCGCGGCTACGCCAGCCTCGCCTGCCGGGCGCTCGAACGGGTGCCGCAAAGCCAGATGCGCGAAGTGCTCGCGGCGGTCGCCGATTTCTGCGTCGAGCGGGCGTATTGAACGAAAGAGGGCGCACCATGCGCTTTGCGGTTTTCGCGTTTTCGCTATTGACCTTCACGGCAACGCTTGCCGCCTCGGATGCTCAAGATCCGATGGCCGGATACATCGGCAATACGTCGATCTCGATCGATAACCAAGGCAATACCATCCACGTCTTCTATCGCGCCGATAACGCCTTCGCCCTGCAAAGCGGTAGCTTTTCCGGCAACGGCACCTGGGCAGTCGACAACGGCAAGCTCTGTCTTACCTACGAAAATGGTTCCGGCCGGAAGGCTTGCGTGCCGGTGGAGCCACATCAGGCCGGCGACGTGTGGAACCACGGCGACCGCCACATCACGCTGGTGCCGGGCCGCGCATTGACCGCTACGCCCGAGGTTTTGGCGGCGCTGGCAGCGGCGTCCCGAGTCGGCAATACGGTGGTGGCCAAGGATCCCGACGGCACCGAAACACGCCTTTACTGGCGGCCCGATCACACGTTCGCGGCCACGCGTCCAGGGTGGAAAACCGAAGGCACTTGGGCGGTGAAAGGATCGAGTCTCTTTCTCCACTACGCCATCGCCCGCCCGAACATGGGCAGCGACGAGGAGATGAAAAACGCCACCCCGCGCAAAGTCGGTGAGGTCTGGGGCATGGCCGATCGCAAAGTCACTCTGGTCGCGGGCGAACAGCTGCAAACACAATAGTATTCCTGTCATCCCGGCCAAGCGCTGCCCAACAATTGTACGAAGCCAATAAAATGGCACATAGCTGCGCACAGCGCCGAAACCCACTCAAACGAAATCAAAGTTTCGCAGGAAATCCCTGATCGCACCCACGTGCCAAACGGCAAGATTGTCTTGGGCACATACGAGGCGACATCTAGGATAATGTATTTAATCTTGCCAATAGTTGGTCTGTCGTCGAATCGCTCCGGCCGTTCATGCGTTCCCGGCCAGCCAAGTGTTGCGCAGGTGACACGGTATTTACAAGTAATGCGCAAAGCCTGATGGCGCGCGATACCACAGCATTGCACTCGATTGCGGCCCGGTGTATTTCATCTGCAAACGATTGCAATGACGGATTGCAAAAAAACAATAGGAGGAAAATATGCGTTCACGCCTTATGCTTTTTGGGTGCGCATCGATATTAGCATTGACCGGGGCTGCGATGGCTCAAGCGGAAATTGAGACCGTTGTGGTTACGGCGGCAAAAGGCGGCGCGCAGAAATTGCTCGAATCGCCGATGTCGGTCCAAGTGTTGTCGGACGTCGAGCTTAAAGCGAAGCACATCACCGATATTCATGACTTGATCACCACTGCCATTCCGGGTGCGTCGGAAGAAGAGCAGATCGGCATTTTCATCCGCGATTATGCGCTGCGCGGTTCGGGCGCTGGCGGCGGCGTCGGCGATCCGATGATCGGTTACTATATCGACGATACCGCCTGGGCGATTCCGAACTCGCAGGTGGCGCCGTCGCTGCGTATGGTCGATATCGACCGTGTCGAAGTGCTGCGCGGACCTTACGGTACCCTGTACGGTGCGGGTGCGATGGGCGGCACCATGATCTTCCACACGAAGAACCCAAGCCTGGACCGCCTCACCGTGAATGCCGATATGACGGTCGCGGGAATGCAGAACACCGACACACCGAACACCACCGTCGAAGGCGCGATCTCCTTCCCGCTTATAGAGGGAAAGCTGGGTCTGCGCGTCAGCGGCGGCTACAACTATCAAGCCGGTTACGCCAGCGTTTATAGCGGTGCGGCGACCGGAACGCCGCTGGCCCGCCACGCCAACGACGTCCATCAGGAAGACATCAGAGCCGTCTTGTTGTGGCAGCCAACGGAGAACTTCTCGGCCCGCTTCCAGTATTGGGCCTTCGGCGGCTTCCAAAACTACAGCACGCAGATGCAGTCCGTCAGTCCGGCCGCTTTGACCAACTGGGGCGATTTCAAGGGCTTCGAAAAGTCACATAGCAACCTCTATTCGGCTTCGCTCGAGTACAATCTCGATTGGGCCACCCTGACCAGCGCCACGTCGTATTTCCGTACCGCCGGCGAAAACCTCTACGCTCTCTATCCGACAATCTCGCTGGATCAGGGCGGCGCGACGCAGAACGGCAAATATCCAGGCACCTACAGCCTCCAACAGGAATTTCGGCTGGCATCGACATCCAAAGGCCCACTGCACTGGGTGGCCGGCGTGTACTACCAGGACGCCCGTAGTCTCTATTGGTACACAATCCCCGCCTTCAGCATCGGCGCCAAGACGAACGTCAACACCACCAACTGGTCGACCTTCGGCGAAGTCAGCTACGATCTCTTCGGCGGCAAGCTAGTGCCGCTCTTCGGGCTGCGATATTACAATGACGACCGCAGTTTCACGAGCACTTCCAATCCCGATAGTACATCGCCGGTCACCGTCAATGGATCGGTAAAGCCGAGCGTCACGACGTGGCGCGCCAACCTCAGTTGGCATCCTGTCGAAGATATGACTGTGTTTTTCAACGCCGGCACGGGCTTCCGCAGCCCGATCATGCAGTCGGCACCGCAGGTGACCGCACTCAAGACCGACGGAGTCGACGGTCAGCTGTCGCTGAAGCCGGACACGGACATCAGCTACGAAGTCGGCTTCAAGGGACGGTTGTCTGATATCAATGTCGACTATGCGCTCAGCGGCTACTGGCTCACGTACAAGAACTATCAGACGGGCGTGAATACCACGACCGGCATTTCGGCTTTTGCCAACCTCGGTACGGCCAGGACGGAAGGCTTCGACCTCGAACTGCATTGGTATCCGCTTGACGGGCTGACGCTCGGCTTTACGGGCAACATTAATAGGTCCGTGTATGGCGAGATCGATCCCAGCGTGGCGGCGCTGTCCAGCAGTGGCTTCGACGTCAAAAAAGGCGGGCAGTTGCTCAACACACCCGGCTATACTGCCCGGTTTGATATTGGGTACGAGCGGGATATCGGCGACGGTTACACGCTCTACACCAATGCGGCGGCGATCCCGACGGCCAAGCGCATCAATCAGTATGGCGTCTACAGCGCCACGTATACGCTGTACAACACGGCCATCGGCGTGCGTTACGGCCGCTATGATGTCCAGCTGTTCGGCGAAAACCTGGCCGACGCGCGCGGACCTTTCTATATCCGCGCCGTTGATTCCCCGAAGGCCATGGTGGTCGGGCCCAATCCGAGAACAATCGGTATCCGTCTCGGCGTGAACTTCGACTGAAGAACCAGACTTCCTCCGCGGTAATTTTATCCAATGCGGTATGGCCCGGGGCGTAATACGTCCCGGGCCATTTGTGTATCTGGGGAGGGGAAATGCTTTTGCCCGACGACGTGTGGGGCATGGCCGATCGCAAAGTCACCCTGGTCGCGGGCGAACCAGCTGCAGCTGATATAAATTCAAGCCGTCGCTTTGTGCAGTTCCAGCAACCGTTGGTGCCAATCCGCCAGCACCGGATAATGGCCCACCATACGCGACAGGCGGTTCAGGTGGGCGGAGCGGAAATAGTTGGCCCCACGACCGCTCTCGCCCTTGTTGTAGCGCAAACTGTCACGCAGTCGCCAAGCATAGGCAACTGCCGCTTCGCAAGCTTCCGTGTCGCGCGGCAGTCCGACATGCTTGAGGACGTCCCCGACCACAGCCACCGAGTTCTGCTGCATCGCGCGATAGTCGATCATCAACACCGTTTCCGGCGCCATCCGGGCATAGCCGATCCAGCCGGCGTAGAAATTCACGTACCAGGGCGCCAATATATCGATGATGAAATCGGCCTTGGCGTTGCGCGTCAGCGCCCGAAAATTCCATGGAATATGGCAGTTGAGGCCGTCGTGCAGTGCGTTGTCGTCGGTCTCCAACATGTCCCAATAGGACGCCAGCATGTCCGGAATGCTCCGTATCATGATGACCGGCTTGATCCCGAACGCCGACAATAGATGCAGGTTGGCCGGCAGCGCCAACATGTGAACATGGGTGACCAGCGTCTTGTCGGAGACGCCACCATCGTAATAGCGCAGCAGTGTCGGAAGGTACGGCGTCGCATCGCGACCCGCCTGCGCATGGACGATGCGGACGAGTTGTCCGTCCACGGCCTTGATCAGCGCAGCGCGCAAAAACGTGCCCGCCGCCTTAGGCGGAAATGCCAGCACGAGCGCCTTTCGCTTGACCCCGAGCCTGCGGAACAGGTGCTGCTGCGCCGGCGCAAACGACCCATCCGGATCCGGCAGGGTGTAAATGGCATCGGCAATGTCGGGCTGAATCTGTAAAGATTGTATCACTCGAACTGACATAGCTCCACGTGGCGCCCATGAACTCCAGCAGTGTTGGCTGGTGTCACGCGGTTGCATCGCGTCATTTTGATGCTGAGACCATCGCCCAATGGGACCGCGGATTCCAGAGTGATGTCGCGGATTTCCGAGTAATATATTGTCGGCAATGTATCGGCTATTTACAGATCGTTCCGCTAGCGGACAATAAGCGGCTTACCATCGCCCACCACGACGAATGGGCGGCGCGGATGGCGGCAGCGGCCCGCGCTGCGGTATCAGCGTTGGCAAACAATCCAAAACAAGTGGCGCCGCTGCCCGACATGCGCGCCAGCAGCGCGCCCTCGCCGGCGATGAAATCGAGCACCTCGCCGATCACCGGCGCGATGATGCGCGCGGGGGCTTCGAGGTCGTTGGACGTATCTTTCAGATAGGCGATGAGATCGGCAGCACCGGAAAACTTGGGCGGCAGCGGCAAGCCGACACCGCGGAGCGTCGTCAAGGCGGCGAACACTTTGCCGGTCGGCACGCCAACGCCGGGATTGACCAGCACGATGGGAAGCTCCGGCAGCGGCGGCAATTCGGTGAGAATTTCGCCGCGCCCTTCCATCCATTGCGGCCGGCAGGTGATGCAGACCGGCACATCGGAGCCGAGGCTGGCGCCGATCTTTTGCAACGCCGCCACATCGCGCCCGAGACCCCACAGCGAATTGAGGCCGCGCAAGGTCGTGGCGCAATCGGCCGAACCGCCACCGATACCCGACGCTACCGGCAGATTTTTCGTCAGAGTGACCCGGGCGCCGCGTTCGCTCCCCAACGCCCTCGCCGCCTTGACGATCAGGTTGTCGGCGCCCGCGGAAAGCCCCGCACCGAACGGCCCATCGATCGCAAGCGACACCCCTTCGCCCGCGGCGAACTGCAATTCGTCACCGGTCTCGGTGAACGCGACCAGACTTTGCAGTGCGTGAAAGCCGTCGGCGCGCTTGTCGCCGACATGCAGGAACAAATTGATCTTGGCCGGCGCGCGCGCCATCACTGCTCGGCGGTTTTGAGCTTCTTCTCGATTTTGACCTTTTCGCCCGGCTCGGGACCGAACGCAAGGGCGTGGTGCCACTGGAATGCCGCATCCAGCTTGCGGCCAACTTTCCAATAGGCATCGCCAAGATGGTCATTGATGGTGGAATCGCCCGGCACAAGCTGCACCGCATCTTCGAGCGCATCCACCGCGTCATCGTAGCGGCCCAGCCGGTAATAGGCCCAGCCGACGCTGTCGATGATATAGCCGTCCTGCGGCGACAGTGCCCGCGCCTTCTCCAGCATGGTCAGCGCTTCTTTGACATTGCGCTGCTGGTCGACCCAGGAATAACCGAGATAGTTGAGCACTTGCGGCTCATTGGGGCTGAGCACCAAGGCTTGCCTGAGATCGGCTTCCGCCTTTTCCCAACTGCCGGATTCCTGCTCGGCAACGGCGCGCGCATAGAGCAGCGGCCAGCTTTTCTTGGTGGCCGGCGCCGCGGCCTGCAGCGCGCGGTCGTAGGCTTTCACCGCATCGCCGTAACGCTTGGCGGCGCGATAGGAATCGCCCAGCGCCGTCCAGGTTTCGATATCGGCAGGATACTGCGCGCTGAGTTTTTCGAGCCGCGCGATCGCCTCGTCGTTCTTGTCTTGGCGCGCCAGATCGACGGCCACCGCCACTGTTGCGAGGCGATAGAACGGCGAGGACGGCGCAACCGATTGATAGACGGCGATGGCGTCATCGAACTTGCCGAGGCCTTCGAAACGGCTGGCCAAAAGGATGGTGGCAAGGTCGAGCTTGGGGTTGAGATGCAGCGCCAAGCGCAGATAGAGCACCGAAACATCGCGGCTGGAGTCGTCGTTCAGCGACGAGGCGATCCCGAACAAGGCTTCGGCAGCACCGTCTTCGGCCCGCGGTGCAAAGGCATCGGGAATAGTTCCGGCCGCAATGCGCGCCAGGCCCGGCGCCGTCACAATCGTATACCCGGATTCCGCTGCGACCTTTTCATAGAGCGCACGCGCATCGGCGGCGCGACCTGAGCGTTCCAGAAACTTGCCATAGGCTTCCACCACCCGCGGCGTCGGCCCGGAGGCCGTCAGCGCCGCCATATAGGCCGTATTGGCGGCGTCCTTGTCACCAAGCAGCTCCAACAGCATCGCTTCGTTGAAATAGGCCAGACCGTCGGCGCTCTTCTGGGCGTGCAGTAGCTTGAATTGCGCTTTCGCGGCATCGCCGTTGCCCGCACCACCTGCCGCCCAACCGTCGATCAGCGCGACCGTGAAGGACGTGAACGGCCCTTTGGCCGACTTGGCAATCTCGGCCCGGGCGCGGTTGTAATCGTGCTTCTTCAGGGCGGCAACAGCGAGCGTCAAGCGCGCGGCGCGATCGTCGGGCGAATTGGCGGCCAGCCGCTCGGCATATTTGGCGGCGTCGTCCATCTGCCCGGCGCTGGCGGCATAGAAGAAGGCATAAGTCAGAAGCTGCGGATTGTCGGGATCGCGTTCGAGGCTCGCTTTGTAGAGACGGGCAGCCTCGGCATAGTTGTGGTTGTTGGCGGCGAAACGGGCCGACAGGTAATCGCCGAGGCTGGCAGCGATGCTATCGGTGTCAACGATCTTGGCGGCGGGCTTCGCCTCGGCAGCCACGGCAGCCGACGACAAAAACGAGAGCGCGGCAATCAGCGGAAGGATACGCAAACCTGTCTCCTACATATTCGAGTATTACATATTCGAGTATCTGGGGCCTCCGCCGCCTTCCGGCGGCACCCAGGTGATATTGTGCGACGGGTCTTTAATGTCGCATGTTTTGCAGTGGACGCAGTTCTGGGCATTGATCTGGAACCGCACGCCGTCCGCCTGCGCCACAATCTCATAAACCCCCGCCGGACAGTAGCGCTGCGCCGGTTCGGCATATTCGGGCAAATTAACGCGCACGGGAAGTGAAGGATCGGTCAATCTGAGGTGAACCGGCTGATCTTCCGCGTGGTTGGTGCCGGAAAGGAACACGCTGGACGTGCGGTCGAAGGTAATAACCCCGTCGGGTTTGGGGTAGGAAATCGCTCGCGAATCCTTAGCAAGGGCCAAGCTGTCGGCGTCCGCTTTGGGGTGGGAAAGCGTGCCAAACGGGCTGAATCCGAAGAGTTGGCCCAGCCACATGTCGAGCCCGCCGAGGGCAACCCCAGGGATGGTCCCAAACCGCGACCACAGCGGTTTCACGTTCCGTACCCGCTTCAAATCATCGTAAACAGCACTGGTGCGGTAGGCCGCCTCATAGGCCTCCAGCCGGTCACCCGCCCGCCCCGCAGCCAGCGCCTCGCCCACCGCATCGGCCGCCAACATGGCCGAGGCCATCGCGTTGTGAGCGCCTTTGATGCGCGGCACGTTCATGAATCCGGCGCCGCAACCGATCAGCGCCCCGCCGGGAAAGACGAGTTCGGGCACCGATTGCAGGCCGCCCTCGCTGATGGCCCGCGCGCCGTAGCCGATCCGCTTGCCGCCCTCCAGCATCGGGCGAATGGAAGGGTGCCGCTTGAAGCGCTGGAACTCCTCGAACGGCGCCAGATAGGGGTTGGTGTAATCGAGATGCAGCACGAAGCCGATGGCGCAATACCGCTCGCCCCAATGATAAACGAACGAGCCGCCACCGGTCCGGTTGTCGAGCGGCCAACCCATGGTGTGCAGCACCAAACCGCGGCGATGATTTTCCGGCTTCAGCTCCCACAGTTCTTTGATGCCGAGGCCGTATTTCTGAACGTCGCGCCCGCGCGAAAGGCCGTAACGTTCGATCAGGCGTTTGGTCAGCGAGCCGCACGCCCCTTCCGCCACCAGCGTGTACTTGGCACGCAATTCCATGCCGGGCGTGTAAGTGTCTTTGCGATGGCCGTCCTTGGCGACACCGAAATCGCCGGTAACAACGCCCTGCACCGCACCGTCTTCGCCGAACAGAATCTCGGCCGCGGGGAAGCCAGGATAGATTTCCACCCCCAGCGCCTCGGCCTCCCGTCCCAACCAACGGCAAAGATTGGACAGGCTCGCGATCTCCATGCCGCGATTGCTCATCAAGGGCGGCAGCAGGAAATTGGGGATGCGCAGCGAACCGGTCGTGGTCAGATAGCGAAACTGGTCGTCGGCAACCGGGGTGTCGAGCGGCGCGCCCTTGGCCCGCCAATCGGGGATCAGCGCGTTCAGCGCTACCGGATCGAGCACCGCGCCGGAGAGGATATGGGCGCCGATTTCCGCGCCTTTCTCCAGCACGCAGACGCTGACCGCCGCTCCGGCACGCTGTTTGAGCCGGATCGCGGCCGCAAGCCCGGCCGGCCCGCCGCCCACGATCACGACGTCAAATTCCATGCTTTCGCGGGTGTTTTCCATCGCCAGATCCATGCCCCACAGCTTTATGGGGCGGCCGCGGCGCCTGGGTCAACCAAACGGGGTCGCGCCAGCCCGCAGCCTCCCCTATGCTAGGGGGCATGTTGGACCGGTTGAAAGACGATCCCCTCGCCGCCCTTGCCTGGCTGGTTGATTCCGGCGCGGACGAGACCATCGGCAATGAACCGGTGAACCGGCTGGTGGCGAAGGCAGCCGCTCCCAACCCTCCCCTTGAGGGAGGGTCCAAAACGCGCAGCGTTTTGGGGGAGGGGTCCGCGCGCAGCGCGGTGCCGCCCGCAAGAAGCGTCACGACATATCCCTCCCCGAAACCTGCTGCGCCGGTTTTGGCCGTTCCTCAAGGTGAGAGCGACTCCATCGGCACCGCGCAGACGCTCGCCGCTGCTGCAACGACACTGATCGAATTGAAAGCTGCGTTGGAAGGCTTCGACGGTTGTGCGCTGAAGAAAAATTGCGCCCACACCGTTTTTGCCGACGGCAACCCGCTCTCGCGCATCATGTTCATCGGCGAAGCACCCGGCGCCGAAGAAGACCGTCAGGGTATTCCCTTCATCGGCCGCGCCGGCAAACTGCTCGACAAGATGCTGGCGGCGATCGAACTCGACCGCTCCACGGCCTACATCACCAACGTGCTCAACTGGCGCCCGCCGCAGAACCGCGATCCTTCGCCGG
This sequence comes from Alphaproteobacteria bacterium UBA1301, assembly GCA_002307725.1. GTDB lineage: Bacteria > Pseudomonadota > Alphaproteobacteria > Micropepsales > Micropepsaceae > Rhizomicrobium. Next base: position 1,014,240 of record DBUB01000010.1, read on the forward strand.
AAGAGGCCGCGATGTGCCTGCCATTCCTGCGCCGCCATATTGAACTGGTGAATCCGGGGATCATCATTCTGCTCGGGGCCGTTGCGGCGCGTCATGTGCTCGGCTTTTCCGAAGGCATTATGAAATTGCGCGGGCGTTGGCTTGAGTATCGTGTCGGCGATGTAATGATCCCGGTGATGGCGACGCTGCATCCGGCGTATTTGCTGCGTCAACCCTCGCATAAAAAACTCGCATGGCGTGATTTGCAGGCGGCGGAAAAAAAGATCCTGTCGCTCGGGTTGCTTGAGAAGACAGCGTCGGTCCGCTAACAAGACCAGACCGGAGGGAAACCAATGATCCGCCGTCTTGTCGTTGCATTTGCGTTTGTGCTGGCCGCGTCGCCTGGGGGCGCGCAGAATCCTGCACCACCGCTCGCGTCCGCTTCTCAACCTGCCGTATTGTCACCGCAGGACGTGACGCGCTATCGCAAGATCATCGCCGCCGAACGCGCCGGCAGTTTCGCCATCGCCGAAGAGTTGTTCGACCAAGTCGACGACAAATCGCTCGAAGGCTACGTGCTGGCCGAGCATTATCTCTCGCCCAAGGCCAAACGCATTCCGGTCAAGACGCTGGTGGCGTGGCTGAAGGATTACGGCGAACTTCCCATCGCCTCCCGGATTCACAAGCTGGCCGAAGCGCGCGCCACGGTGAAAAAGCGCGTCGGCAGGCGCCATCACCGCCACACCGTGACGGTGATGACGACGAAAATCCCCGGCCTGCCCGGCGCGCCGCGGCGCGGCGGCGGCTATGAGGATGCCGACCTGCCCAATCCGCCCGTCACCTCGGATGCGGCGCGCGCCATCCTCGAACAGGTGATGGCCAACATCAAAGCCGACCAGCCCGATCTCGCCAACAACGCACTGCAATCGCTGATCGCCGCGAATACCGCGCCTGCGAGCGACATCGCCGCGCTGTCGCAACGCATCTGCATGTCGTATCTCGCTGAAGGATTCGACGACAAAGCCTTTGCGCTCGGCGATGGCGCCGCCGCGACCGGTCGCCAAACCGCGCCGCAGCTCGATTGGTGCGCCGGACTCGCTGCTTTCCGCTTGCAGCGCTTCCCCGATGCCGCCGCGCATTTCGAACAGGTGGCGATGAACAGCGCGATCCCGAACTGGAACCGTAGCGCCTCGGCCTTCTGGGCCGCCCGCAGCTACATGCGTGCTGGCGATGCGCGCCGCGTCATCACGCTTCTTACCGTCGCCGCGAAAAGCCAGCCGACCTTCTACGGCCTGCTGGCCGAGAAGCTGCTCGGGGACGATATCCAAACTGGCTTTGCTGATCCGGTGCTGCTCCCTGGCGATTTTGCGAAGCTGATGCAGAACGGTCCGGCCCACCGTGCCGTGGCGCTGTGGCAGGTCGCCGACAAGAAATACGACTACTTCGTCAACACCGAACTGAATCGCGCCTTCGGCATGTCGGCCGGTCTGAAGCTCGATGCCGCTTACGCCGCCTTGGCGCGCAGCGTCGGTGTCCCCAATCTGGAATTGCGTGCTAGCGAAATCAGCTACGCGCACGGCCTGACGTTGACCGGATTGTTCCCGATCCCGCCGTATCAGCCGACCGGCGGTTACACCATTGACTCGTCGCTGGTGCTCGCTTTCGTACGCATCGAGACGCGGTTTCAGCCCAATGCGGTATCGCCCGTCGGCGCCATGGGGCTGATGCAGATCATGCCCAGGACGGCGCGCGAGCTCGGCGGCGCCAGCGCCGAAGACGATCTTCTCGACCCCGAGTACAACATGACGCTCGGCCAGCGCTACATCGCGCGGTGGCTGAAATACTACCACGGCTCCATCGTGCAAACCGCCGCCGCTTATAATGCCGGTCCGGGCAAAGTTTCGTCCTGGACCGCGGCGCGGGCCGGCAAGGAGGACGACTCCTTGATGTTCATCGAGAGCATGCGGGCGCCCGACACGCGGTCCTACGTCAAGCGGCTATTGACCTATTACTGGATGTACCACCGCCGCGACGACAAGCCGGCCCCGAGCCTGGACGACACCGCCCGCGGTGGCTGGCCGATCTATCAGCCGCCGAAGCAGTCCGCACCGCCGCCGCCGCCAGTACCCACCGACGAGGATGACGAGGATGACGACGCCGGCACTACGTCTTGATGAATCGAAAGCGTTCGTGCCCGTCCGCATCGCGGTGCTGACGGTTTCGGACAGCCGTGACGCGACCAACGACACCTCCGGCGACACGCTGGCCAAACGCATCGCCGAGGCCGGTCACACCCTCGCCGCCCGCGCGCTGGTGCGCGATGACAAAACCGCCATCGCTGTACAGGTTCAGGCCTGGATCGCGGACCCGCAAATCGATGTCGTCATCACCACCGGTGGCACCGGCCTCACGGGGCGCGACATCACGGTGGAAGCCTTGCGGCCGCTGTTCGACAAGGAAATTGACGGTTTTTCGGCGGTCTTCCACCAGCTCAGTTTTGCCACCGTCGGCACCTCCACGATTCAGTCGCGCGCCTGTGCGGGTGTGGCGGGCGGCACCTACATCTTCGCCCTGCCCGGTTCGACCGGTGCGGTGAAGGACGGCTGGGACGGAATCTTGAAGTGGCAGCTCGACAGCCGCCACCGCCCCTGCAATTTGGTCGAAATCATGCCGCGACTGAGGGAAAAATAGGCCATGCATTTCCCTGCGATCTTATGGCCGGTCGGCCTGTGGCCCGCCTTCATCATGCTGTTCGTGACCATTGGCCCGATCGACGGCGCCGCGATCTTCTCAGGCCTCGCCGCCGACATGTCGCGCAAAGACCGCGCCCGGGTCGCTTTGCGCTGTGTGCTGATCGCCGGCGTGATGTTTCTGGTCTTTGCCTTCGGCGGCAGCGCCTTGCTGTCGGTCCTCAACGTTTCGATGCCCGCCTTCCAGGTGGCGGGTGGGATTCTGCTTTTCACCCAAGCCTTGAGCTTGATGTTTGCCAATCCCGGCATGTCCTCGATCAACGAGCACGAACGGGCCGAGGTCGCCCAGCGCCGCGACATCGCGGTTTTCCCGCTGGCGTTTCCGCTGATCGCCGGACCGGGCAGCTTCTCGGCGACGGTACTGCTGATGGGCCGGGCGGCGACCTGGGTCGAACGCATCGAAATCGTCGCGTGCTTGGCCGCGTGTCTGGCGATCACCTACGTTGCGATGCGGCTGTCGGACCCGCTGATGCGCCTCTTGGGCCGCACCGGTTCGGACGTTATCGGACGGATTTCCGGCGTTCTTCTTGCGGCACTTGCGGTGCAGTTCGTCTTCGACGGCATCCGCGCCTCAGGGCTGTTGGCCTAAGCGAGCCGGTCGCGATGCTAGGCGCAATCGTCGCGCGCGTACTCTACCCACGCTTGCGTTTCAACGCCGCAGACGTGATCGCTTTCAGGTGGGCTTCCAATTCGTCGCCGCTGTCAAATACCCGATACCGCCCGGCGTCGATGTCGTCGATACCCAGTTGGACGGCGTCGCGCAGCGCCTTCAGCTTGGCCGCGTTCTCGGCTTCCTGCTGTTCGATCAGGCGCAAGCCTTCGCGCATGACTTCGCTGGCATTCTGATACCGCCCGGACGAGACCATCTTCTCGACGAATTTGGCTTGGCGGTCGGTCAAGACGACGTTGCGTGTGGGCATCGGGACGGCTCCCAATCTTCAATTGGCATAATATGCCAATGTGACGAACCTGTCCATCGCCGCCTATTTTCCTGCCTTCGTTCCCTTCGTCCCTTCGTACTGCGCCACCGCTGGTTCGCTGCGATCGGTCGCGAAGCCGCGGAGCATACCGAGGGAGTTGTAGTCCAGCGCGACGTTGCCCTTGGCGTCGATGCCGATCATGCCACCTTCCGCCCCCACCGGTTTCAACACGTCGAACAATTCCTGTTGCATCGCCGTGGCCAGCGGCGTGTGCGCATAAGCGATGCGGTCGGCGGCGTCTTTGGCGGCATTGAAGCGGATGAAGAACTCGCCGTGACCGGTGCCGGAAAACGCCGCCACGCCATCCGCCGCATAAACCCCGGCGCCGACAATCGGCGAGTCACCAACGCGGCCCGGCACCTTGGCATCGAAGCCGCCGGTAGAGGTCGCCGCCGCCAGATGACCACAGCGGTCGAGCGCCACCGCGCCCACGGTGCCATGCGGTTTCTCGGAGACAGGCTCCAGCTTGGGCTTGCCGGTGTTGTTGAAATAGTCCGGCGTCACGCGCACGGCGCCGAGCCCGAGCACATAATCCTGGCCGCGGTCGCCGACCACCAGCACATGACGATCCGCCTCCATCACCAGCCGCGCCGCCGCCACCGGATTCTTCAGCGCTGTCATGGAAGCCACCGCGCCCGAGCGCAGGCCATTGCCGTCCATGATGGAGGCGTCGGTTTCCACTTGCCCGGCCGCATTGGCGATGGCGCCTTTGCCGGTGTTGAAACGGCCGGAATCTTCGAACGCCTTGACGATTTTCTCGACCACATCCACCGCAGACGCGCCGTTCTGCAAATCCGCCCGCGCCGCGGTCAGCGCGGCCTTTATCGCCGCGAGCTGCGCCGTGCCGTCGCGCATCTTCGACTGCGCCCCGCCATGCACGGCGACGGCGAACCGCGCTTGCGCGCTGCAGGTCCCGGCCGCATCGGCATCGGAGGTGACAAAAACCGCGCCGCATACCGCGGCCAGAAGCGCAAGTCGCATGGCGAATCCTTCAAAACGTCGCGGGGAGTTTAGCCTTGTCCGGCGAGGCTGTCCGAGGTCACACCGACCGGCGCCTGCAGACGATCGCTGCCTTGCGGGGCGCGTTTGTTGACCGCGCGCGAACGCAGCATCAGCAGCCGCTTGGGGCCGATCCGGCGCACCAGATCGAGGTCTTCGCGCCCCACCTCGCGATAGCCGCCGAGCTGTTTGTACAGCCGCTTGGGGATGAGCAGGCCTTGATTGCCGTACGGCCGCTGAAACAGGGCGCAGCGCATCGCGGCAAAAACTTCGCTGCGGCGGGCGCCGCCTTCGAAATCATCGACCCCGAACTTAAAATACGCCGCCCGCGGATGCTCCAGCGACGAGCGCAGGATGAAAGCTTCCGCCTCGGTCTCCCAGCCGGGATCGAGCGCGGTTTCGGGATGCAGGAAGAGCAGCCAGTCGTGCCGCGCCGCCGCCGCCCCGGCGATGAGTTGCGCCGCGCGCGAGCGGCCCGCTTTTTTGATCCGCGCCCCGGCCGCATCGGCAATCAGCAGGGTTTCATCGGACGAGCCGCCGTCAGCGACAATCACCTCGCGCACGACGCCGCGCACGGTGGCCACAATCAGGCTGTCGAAGCAGCGCGGCAGGCCGGTTTGAGCATTGAGAGTGGGGACGACGACAGAAATCATGACGCCACTATGACGGAGGACCGCTGCCTGCGAAATATCTAATCTGTCGCATATTTGGGCAGGAAAGATTGTTGCTCAAGGTTCGGGCGGGGGGCCCCAGATCGTCATAGCCGGGCTTCCCCCTATCCCGTCATGGCCGGGCTCGACCCGGCCATCCAGACTTTTTTCCCAGCATCACACCCGCTCGCCGACTGGATGGCCGCCTCAAGGGCGGCCATGACGGAAAGAGTGAGCAGGCGCTATCACAGGCCAACGGGATCATCGGTAGCTTCTACAAAGTCAGCGCCAAATATCTGCCGCTGTATGTCGCAGAGTTTCAGTCTCGGCGTACCAACCGATTGAACGCCGATATTTTTGGCGCAGCAATTATAAACGCCTAAGATCGTGCGCTGTCGTCAGTTCTGGTTCGCCCAAATCCTTCATATAGAGAAGCCCGATGGCAGTCCTTCCGATTTCAAATTTTCTGCGCGTTGGTTCGGAAGCACCAACCGCGCGTATTGTCAAAATATGTGGCCCTTTCTCAATGGGCATTTTTGACCAAGCATTTTGTCCACCTGCTTGTGCGGCATAACAGAGGTGAAATCTCATCCCGTCATTTATTTCATCGCACTCAGCTATATCAATAAAAACAGGGTTGTGCGGGGGCAAATTAAATTCCGGCTCATGCCCCATAATACTAGGCGTAATCGGGCGATCATCTGACCGTCTAAACGCGAGCGTCGGTGGTTCCCTCGTATCGATTTTATTAGCGTCCACAAGGCTATCTAGCCTCACACTGCATCCTACGAGACGTTCCCTCCCGGGATTGAGAACTTCTATGCGAAAAATTCGTTTGGCCGGTCCCTGAGCGTGTTTAGGCTCCGTGTGCTCAAAGTTTTGCTGCCCGGGAGCGAAGGTGATTTTTATGGTCGGACTGCGCTCTTGCTCCAGTTTATATGCACGTACCGTGAGTACACAGATCAATCCAACCGCCGTAATAACCAGCCCTACTGCAGCCCCGATCCACGAGGGCTGCGCATCTTGCGGGTGCGTAAGAGCCCATAGCGCCGATAGAAGAGCTATAAGAACGCCGACGATGGTGGATGCGCGGCCTAACACGTCTGTTTTCCACGCGAGTCTGACGAGATATTCGAGGTATTCCCGCACGCTGCATTTCCTCGCGAGACGACGACTCCGACTGCCCGCGGAGAAGATACCGCAGTCGAACATCACATGAGACCAAGTTCGACAAAAAGTAGGGGTGAGCACTTAACTCCTGTCAAATACTGGCTGATCGCCCGCCTCGCGTTTGTACTTGCTTTGTTCTCTGCGACACACTATCTTCCCATCCCATGACGACAGTCCTCGACATCACCGCCGATCCGCGGCGCTTGCGCGGGCGGGGGGCCGTTTCCAACGCGGTGGGGCGCTACGAGCGCCATGCCCGGGTGCTGATTGACGATGGCTGGGATGAAGCCACCGGCGAAGACGCTCTGCCGCCGCTGCAGACCGAAATCAGCATCGACGCCACCCGCACCATCATCACCCGCAATAAGTCGCCCGACATTTCCTTCGACCGTTCCATAAATCCCTACCGTGGTTGCGAGCATGGCTGCATTTATTGCTTCGCGCGGCCGACCCACGCTTATCTCGGCATGTCGCCGGGGGCCGATTTCGAGAGCCGGCTGTTCGTCAAACCCAATGCCGCCGAGCTGCTGGCCAAGGAATTGTCGGCGCCGGGCTATGTGCCCAAAACCATCGCCATCGGCACCAACACCGATCCCTATCAGCCGATCGAGAAGAAGCTGAAGATCATGCGGCAAGTGCTGGAAGTGCTGCGCGCCTTCCGCCATCCCGTCGGCATCGTCACCAAATCGGCGCTGGTGGCGCGCGACATCGACATTCTGGGGCCGATGGCCGAGATGGGCTTGGCGCGGGTGGCGCTGTCGGTCACCACCCTCGACCGCCGCCTCGCCCGCGCGATGGAGCCGCGCGCTGCCACGCCGTCCAAACGCCTGGAGGCGCTCCGTATGCTGAGCGATGCGGGCATTCCCACTGCGGTGATGTTCGCGCCGATCATTCCGGCCCTCAACGACGGCGAAATGGAAGCCGTGCTCAGCGCCGCGCGTGACGCGGGTGCGCGTTCGGCCGGGTATGTGCTGCTGCGGCTGCCTTTGGAGATCAAAGACCTGTTCCGCGAATGGCTGGAAGCTAACCGCCCCGATGCCGCGAGGCATGTGATGAGTCTGATCCGGCAAATGCGCGGCGGCAAGGATTACGACGCCGAATGGACCCAGCGCCAGCGCGGCACCGGGCCCTATGCCCAGATGCTGGCGCACCGATTCCGCATGGCCACCCGCCGCCTCGGCCTCGATCAGCACACGGAACTTCGCACCGACCTGTTCGCCCGCCCGCCCAAAGTGGGGGACCAGTTACAGCTATTGTGAAATCACCTCCCCCTTGTAGCTACGGGATTCACATTTTTGTCTTTCCCTCTCCCCTTGTGGGAGAGGACGCAAAATCTTGCACTTAGCTGAGCACACCCCGCGAGGCCACACCGATGCGAAGCTAAGTGCTAGATTTTGCTGGTGAGGGGGGCGTGCCCCGTTACCCCTCACCTGAAAAATCATCGGGGTTAGCGGCTCTCCTGTTTTGCGCTGCTCGACGATTGTGACGGAGCACCGCTAACGCCGTGATTTTTCTTCCTCTCCCTCAAGGCTACGGGATTCACACATTTCGCAGGTTCCATCCGTGTTTGATGGCGTGGAATTGGGTTAGGCCTCTGAGCATGACGATGGGGCCTGGTTTTCCGTAGTAGCCGGTCCAGCCG
>DBUB01000015.1 GCA_002307725.1 Alphaproteobacteria bacterium UBA1301
TCCGCACCCCCTTGTAGGGTTCTCTACCCGTTCCCACATCGTCCGGTGACGCAAAGACTGTCCGGCGAGCGAGTAATGCCGCATTGACCCGGACATTCGAACCGAAGGAGTGCCAGGCAAGTTTCAGCGGCGAAGGCTGTTGCGCGAACATCCCGATCCGCAGTCCCGATCTTTATCGGAGCCATGAGAGCATCCAGAACCGGGCGCGATCTCTGGCGCGCACCAAAGTGGTCCGGCGTTTCGGCCACGGCGTGGGGTTCGTTGACGGAAGCAGAATGTGCCTGTCGTTCGGCCGCTTGACTGCGGCGTTCGCTGGCGCCCTGATTTCCCGGGGCGGACCCCACGAAAGCGGACTGAATTTTTTATCAGCCCGCTTTCGGCGTATTTAGCCGTGCCTTGTCACCGCACCATACATCTCTGGGCGGCGGTCGCGGAACAGGCCCCAGGCAGCGCGGGTTTCGGCGAGCGCGTCGAGATCGAACGGCGCGGTGATCACGCCCTCGTCCGTGCGGTTCATTTCCGCCGCAATAGCGCCAGTCGCGTCGGTGAGGAACGAGGAACCGTAGAAGGTCAGTTCGCCTGCCTCGCCTTTCTCGGTGCCGACGCGGTTAGACGCAATCACCGGCATCGCATTGGCAGCGGCATGGCCCTGCATCACGCGGCGCCAGGGATCGCGGCTATCGACCGGTGGTGCCGGCGGCGGTTCCGAACCGATCGCCGTCGGATAAAACAGCGCTTCGGCGCCCATCAGCGCCATGGCGCGCGCGGCTTCCGGGAACCACTGGTCCCAGCAGATGGCGGCGCCAAAGATGCCATAGGCCGTCTTCCAAACGCGAAAGCCGGTATCGCCGGGGGTGAAGTAATATTTCTCCTGATAGCCGGGCCCGGCCGGAATGTGGGTCTTGCGATAGACACCGAGGACGGTTCCGTCGGCATCGATCATGGCCAGCGAATTGAAGTAAGCCTGACCGGCGCGTTCGAAAAAGCTCACCGGCAGCACGACCTTCAGGTCCTTGGCCAGCACGGCCATTTCGGCGAGCAGCGGATTGCCGTCCGCGGGGGCCGCCAGCTTGAAATGCTCCGGCGATTGGTCCTGGCAAAAATACGGAGTCTCGAACAGCTCCTGCAGCAGTACCACCTTGGCACCGAGCTCGGCGGCTTCCACCACCAGGTACTTCGCCTTTTCGATGTTGGCGCGGAGGTCCCACGAGCAGGCGAACTGCGTGGCGGCAAAGTGGATGATTCTCATGCCGTCGGTTCTCCCAGGGAAATGCAGTGAATTCCACCGCCACCTTGCAACAAATCGAGGACTTCCACCTGCAAAACGTCGCGGCCTGGGAAACAAGCGGCTAACACGGCCTCGGCCTTGTCATCATTCGGGTCATTGAACGACGGCATCACGAGTCCGCCGTTGGCGAGATAAAAATTGACGTAACTTGTCTGCATGATCCGCCCGCGCCAATCGAAGCGTACGCGGCGTGGCTGCGGCAGTTCGATGACGTCCAGCGGGCGCCCCATCGCATCGCGCGCCGCTTTCAGGCGGCGGATGGCTTCCTTGACCGGCCCCGCATCGGGCAGCGACGGCGACGACGGCACACCGACGATCACTTTGCCGGGACCGGCGAAGCAGGCGATGTTGTCGATATGGCCGTCGGTTTCGTCGTCGCAGAAACCGCTACCGAGCCAGATGACCTTGCGGATACCGGCATAACGCGACAGCAGGACCTCGACCTCTTCCTTGCCCAAATGCGGATTGCGATTGGGATTGAGCAGGCATTGCTCAGTGGTGATCAGCGTGCCTTCGCCGTCGGTGTGGATCGCTCCGCCCTCGCAGATCAGCGGTGCCTCGAAGGCTTTGATGCCGCTGTGCTCGGCGATGCGTGTGGCGAGTTCCGCGTCGTTGGCATAGGGCTTATATTTACCGCCCCAGGCATTGAACTGCCATTGCACCGCGGCGCGCCGCCCGTCCGGTCCGCTAAGGAAGGTGGGGCCAGTATCGCGAACCCAGGAATCGTCCAACGGCGTTGCGAACAGTTGCACCTTGCCGGCAGTTGCCAGCTTGGCAGCAGGAACATCCTCGTGCCGGGCGACCAATACCACAGGCTCGAAGGTGGAGATCGCCCGCGCGATCCGCGCCGTCGCCTGCTTGGCGTTCAGCATCACCTCGTCCGAACCCCAGGTTTCGGCGCGGCAGGGCCAGCACATCCAGGTACGTGCATGCGGTGCCCAATCGGGGGGCATCGTCAGACCTTCTTCGGCTAGGTCCGATGTCTCGGCATCGCGCGTCCGGCTCATGGATCCTCTATAGCGCGCGCACCGTTACGCGGAAACCCTTTGAAGATTGGGGCACAAACACGATAAGTTTCCGGGCGAGAGAGGGTGAACCATGACAAGCCATATTGAAGCACGGTTGAAAGACCTTGGAATCAACCTGCCGGCGCCGCCCGCGCCGGTGGCAAGCTACGTTCCCACCGTGAAGACGGGCAATCTGGTATTCGTGTCGGGCCAGATCCCGGCTGCGGAGGGCGGACTGAAATATGTCGGCATCGTCGGCCAGGATCTGTCGGTGGACGATGGCAAAGCAGCCGCGCGGCTGTGCGCCATCAACCTCATCGCCCAGGTGAAGGCTGCCTGCGACGGCGATCTCGACCGCGTCACCCGCTGCGTGAAGCTGGCGGTATTCGTCAACGCCACACCTGGCTTCGGCCAGCATCCCGAGGTCGCCAATGGCGCCTCCGACCTGATGGTGGACGTGTTCGGCGATGCCGGCAAGCACGCCCGCGTCGCGGCCGGTGCCGGTTCGTTGCCACGCAACGTCGCGGTCGAAGTGGAAGCGGTCTTCGAGATCGCGTGACGGACGAGGCTTTCACTGCACGCCTGAAAGGCCGGGCCGCTGATATTGGTATGGCGGCGTGGAATGCTTGCGCCAATCCTTCCGGGCGCTCCGATCCACATCCCTTCACGCGCTACGAGTTTTTCGCGGCGTTGGAGGAATCGAACTCCGCCGTACCGCGCACCGGCTGGCAACCGGTGCATCTGGCGATCGAGCGCGGTGAGCAGATTGTCGGCCTGATGCCGCTCTATGTGAAGGCGCATTCGCAAGGCGAATACGTGTTCGATCATGCCTGGGCCGATGCATTGGAACGGGCTGGCGGAAATTATTACCCCAAGCTGCAAGCCTGCGTGCCCTTCACCCCGGTGACCGGCCCGCGCCTTCTGGTGGCCGACGGTGCCGATGTGGCGGCCACGCGTGCGGCCCTGCTCAGCGCAGGCGCGGCGGCGGTGGAGCGCCTGGAATGCTCGTCGCTGCACATCACCTTCCCGACCGAAGACGAATGGCACGCGGCCGAACAGATGGGCTATCTGCTGCGTACCGATCGCCAGTTCCACTGGCTGAACCACGGCTATGGCAGCTTCGACGACTTCCTCGGTGCGTTGTCGTCATCCAAGCGCAAGAACCTGAAAAAGGAACGCGCCGCGGTGCGGGCGGAAGGAATCGCATTCGACTGGCTGACCGGCACCGATATCACCGAGGCGCATTGGGATGCGTTCTTCGACTTCTACATGGACACCGGCGGGCGCAAGTGGGGCCATCCTTATCTGACACGCGAATTTTTCAGCCGCATCGGCAGCAGCATGGCGGACCAGGTTCTGCTCATCCTGGCGCGGCGGGGCAAGACCTACATCGCCGGCGCCCTCAACCTATTCGGCGAGGGCGTATTGTTCGGGCGCAACTGGGGCTGCACCGAATTCGTGCCGTTCCTGCATTTCGAGACCTGCTATTATCAAGCGATCGACTTCGCCATCGCCAAGGGACTTTCCAAGGTCGAAGCGGGCGCACAGGGCGAGCACAAGCTGCTCAGGGGCTACAACCCGGTGCCGACCTATTCGGCCCATTTCATTGCCCATGACGGCCTCCGCCAGGCGGTGGCGAACTATCTGCAAGCCGAGCGCGAGGCCATTGCCGAGGATATCGAAGGCCTCGCCGCCGCGGCACCGTTCAAGAAGACGCCGTAAAAACCATTCACCTGACGGCTCCCGGTTGATACAACAGGAGTCGAAATTCGTTTCGCGAGTGCCCATGCCGTACGACCGTTCCAACATCTTCGCCAAAATCCTGCGCGGCGAAATTCCGTGCGTGAAAATCTATGAAGACGACAAGACCCTGGCGTTCATGGACGTGATGCCCCAAGCCGAGGGCCATACGCTGGTGTTGCCCAAGGAAGAAGCTGAGGACATCTTCAGTCTTTCCCCGGCGAGCGCGGCGGCCGTCATCCAGACGGCACAGAAGGTGGCCAAGGCGGTGAAGGCAGCGACCGGCGCACCCGGGGTGATGCTGGTTCAGCTCAACGGCAAGGCGGCTGGCCAGAGCGTGTTTCATATTCACATGCACGTTATTCCGCGCCATCACGGCATCGATCTGGAATTCCACGAACGCAACATGGTACCGGCGGAGACGCTGGAACCCTTGGCGGCAAAGATTCGCGCAGCCCTTTAAAACGCCGAAAGCGGGCTGATAAAAAATTCAGTCCGCTTTCGTGGGGTCCGCCCCGGGAAATCAGGGCGCCAGCGAACGCCGCAGTCAAGCGGCCGAACGACAGGCACATTCTGTTTCCGTCAACGAACCCCACGCCGTGGCCGAAACGCCGGACCACTTTGGTGCGCGCCAGAGATCGCGCCCGGTTCTGGATGCTCTCATGGCTCCGATAAAGATCGGGACTGCGGATCGGGATGTTCGCGCAACAGCCTTCGCCGCTGAAACTTGCCTGGCACTCCTTCGGTTCGAATGTCCGGGTCAATGCGGCATGACTCGCTCGCCGGACAGTCTTTGCGTCACCGGACGATGTGGGAACGGGTAGCGAACCTTACAAGGGGGTGCGGCAATCGATACGCTGTTCTGAGACAGACGCATTCCAACATGAACAGAATTGGTGAACGGCAGGCCGACATTCAAACTCGACGGCCAAGGCGGGGCGCACCGGACGTTGCCCTTCATGATCCAACGCGTGGGTCATAGGCGCCGCTTGGAAGCGGATATTCGCACCGGATTTCCGCACCAGCTAAGGTGCTGATTTTCCTGCCGCCGTCAGGTGGTGCAAAATTCTTGAATTATGCAACACGCGATAACGTCCTTATCGCAAACCGCAGCCCTTACCTGCACCCGCCGCCATGCCGGAAAAATCAGACCGCCGCCTGCGGAGGATCGGTTTTATAGCGCGCGACGTTGATCTTGCCTGCCCGCTTGCGGACCAACGCAATGTCGTAACTGTTTTGCATCCGCATCAGCGTATCCATCGAAACGCCGAAGGCTTTTTCGATCCTGAGTGCCATTTCGGGCGACAGATTTGCCCGCGCGTTCAACAAGGCCGACAGCGCCGCCCGCGTCACGCCAAGCACAACGGCGGCGTCCGTCACCGAAAGCCCCAGCGGCGCGATGATTTCGCTTTTCACAAACCCGCCGGGATGAGCGGGGTTCTTCATCCGGATGCCTTGCGTCGCTTTCACGGCCGTCTCCTCAAAGCGCATTTCCGAAAAGTGTGGAACGGTTTTCGGATAAAATGCGCGATAGAACGATTAATGGTAATCTTCATAGTCCAAATCGATGATCTCGATTTCCGACTGGTCGATGCGAAACGTCAGCCGCCAGTTTTTCGTGACAAACAAACTCCAGGTATCCTTGCGGTCGCCGGTTAGCCGATGCGCCTTCCAGCTCGGCACCGTCCGCAGCTCTTCCTCGCGCTCCATATCCTGAAGAAAAGAAACCATCCGCCGAAGTTTCGGCACGACGGCGGGCTGAAGTCCGGCGACAACATCGTCCTTGATGAACCGGCGCAACCCTTTATGGATCACGTTTCTGATCTTCATGGCGCACACTACCAAAACATCCGTATAGTGTCAAGCTACACGATACGATGCACGGCGCCATTGGGGGTAAAAATGCGAAAAATCCCGCCGCATAAGCCGTTTTTCACATAGTGCAGAATTCTTGAATTTCGGACCGGGCGCGGAAAGTGGGTGCGCGCGACACCGGCAACAAGAGGTCTGCTTTACCCCCGATTACTGTCGATCCCGGCGGCGGCACGGCGACTTGTTTGGTGTATTCCAAATTCCTGTTTAGCTGATATACAGGGACGCCTGACGTAGGGAGAAACGCATGAGCTTGCGCGACGAAATCCTCTCCGCCAATGCCTGTTACGCCGCCGATTTCGGCGACAAATCGAAGCTTTCCTCGCCGCCGGCGCGCCATTTCGCCATCCTGACCTGCATGGATGCGCGGATGGATCCGGCCAAGTTCGCCGGACTTTCTGAGGGCGACGCCCATGTCATTCGCAACGCCGGCGGGCGCGCCAGCGACGATGCCATCCGCTCGCTGATCCTCTCCCACAAACTGCTCGGCACCACCGAGTGGTTCGTCATTCATCATACCGATTGCGGTATGGAATCGATCACCAACGATGCGATGGCGGAACTTCTGGAGGAAAGCTTGGCACCGGCGCGGTATGTCGATGGCGGCTGGAAAAACACGCAAAGCGAGGGCGGATCGCCTGAAGGCCATTACATCGACTGGCTACCGATCAAGGATCAAGTGCAAAGCATCGTCGATGACGTCAGGCGCCTGCGCGCCCATCCGCTGGTGCCGCGCGACGTGCGCCTCCACGGATTCCTGTTCGATGTGAAAACAGGGGATCTGATCGAAATCCCCGAGGCCAGAGCAGCGGGAAGACAGGCGGCGTAGCTAAAATTGCATTGAAAGAAGCCGCATTCACATCATGTTGGCACTAGCCCCCCAGTAACGCTAAAGTAGCGATACTTGTCAGGCGTGCTTTCGGGGGGGAGTCGATGCAAGTCAGTTCTCGCGAACACGATTTGAGAGTGGTCTGGAATCAGGGGGCCATTCCTGTTTTTTATCGTGGCGGAAAAGGACATCCGCTTAAGGTAAGGCTTCCCTACGCTGTCGATAATCGTCCGTGGCTAGCCAGCTTCGGCCGTCGAAATCCAATCCGGCACAAGGACGAGAAATACTGGGAACTGCCCACTTCTTGGTTCAACGACCTCGTGAATGGCGCACTTAAGCGCTATGGAAAGGTCTACATAATTCAGCCGTTCAGAATGCAAGAGAAATGTGCGCCGGCATGCTGGAACGCAACGGGGCACGAGTGTCAGTGTTCATGCATGGGCCAAAACCACGGCGTGGGCGACCCTGGTAGAAGATGGTTCATCGTATCCGAGACCTTTGCCACGAAGTGGCACGACATGGAACTTGCATGTCGTTTGCTAACAAAAACCTAGCAAGTTTCATGGGGCCACGCCTTCGATGTATGACAAAAGCACACCTTGCTATTGTGGCAGCGGAAAGCCGTTTGCCGAATGCCATGGAAACCTCGCTAGTATTTCCCCTGAGAAAATTGCGTCGATCCGTGTAAACGAGGAAAGGAAACTCGCAGTCGCGGTCAGCAAAGATTTTCTGCTTAAGCAGCTTCAACGGGATGGTCCTGTTATCGCAAAATCTTTCGACAGTCATGCAATTGTAGATCTAACAGCAGCAAGCGAATTGATCGCGTACACGGTGGATCTGCTTGTGCCGCATTACATGAGCAAGGAGATTGATGGTACATCATACGAGGCAACGTGTTCGCAACTACTGGGCTACGCGGTTACCACCTTCCTCGCCAGTGTGGAAATTGCGCGCCATGGGTACAGGAGGCAATACGGAGCGACCGTTAGAGGGGTCGTTGAGGCGCTAAGCACAATTCTGCGAATTAGCATAGAACCAGGCGCTCTAGAGCAGTTTCACGAAGGAAAATTAAAATCGACACGCAGCATTTCCGTTGCCACACGGGCATTTCCTCCACTCGGCCCATTGTACGGGTTACTAAGCAATCACTTCGTGCATATTAGTGCGGGACACGCCAGATTTGAGCCTACGATGGAATATACGCCGTCAGACTCCGCATTGCCGTTTATTCGGGCCAACATGCGTGGCGTTTCGCTACTAATCTACATTGTGGCGGAGCTTGTTTTGTATAGACATGTCACCAAACCTCGGTACTGGCGGCCGAAGAACGGGGGCCTATCATTTGAACCGTCCGATGCCGAAAAGAAATGGATGGCTGAATATCTTGACCAGAATTGATCGCGACGTGCGCCTCCACGGATTTCTGTTCGATGTGAAGACCGGGGACCTGATCGAAATCCCGGCGGCGCGCGAAGCAGGACGACGGGCGGCGTGAGAACGAATCCGTCCCCCCAGCCGATCCGGCTTCGCCGGATCGACCTGCCCACAAGGGGGAGGAGATCACACGTTCTCTTCGCTCTTCTTCGGCGGCGGGAGCTGTTTCGGCTTGCTGTCTTCGGTGATGAATTCGAACACCAGCTTGTCGGACGAGCGGTCCAGCAGCACGCGGACGGTGCCGCCGTTCTGCAGCTTGCCAAACAGGATTTCGTCGGCCAGCGGCTTCTTGATGCTGTCCTGGATGACGCGCGCCAAGGGCCGGGCGCCGAAGGCATCGTCGTACCCCTTGTCGCCCAGCCAGCGGGTCGCTTCCGGGGTCAGATCGAAGGTCACGTCGCGGTCGATCAGTTGCGCTTCGAGCTCTAGTACGAACTTTTCGACAACCCGATCGATCGAACCACGACCGAGCGCGGCGAAACCAATGGTGGCATCCAGGCGGTTGCGGAATTCCGGCGTGAACAGCTTTTTGATCGCCTCTTCGTCATCGCCTTCGCGCTTGCCGCGGCCAAAGCCGATGGCTTCCTTGGCGGCATCCGAGGCGCCTGCATTGGTGGTCATGATCAGAACCACGTTGCGGAAATCGATCTTCTTGCCGTTGTGGTCGGTCAGCTTGCCGTGGTCCATCACCTGCAACAGGATGTTGAACAAATCCTGATGCGCCTTCTCGATTTCGTCGAGCAGCAGCACGCAGTGGGGATGCTGGTCGATGCCGTCGGTGAGGAGGCCGCCCTGGTCGAAACCAACATAACCCGGCGGGGCACCGATCAGACGGCTAACGGTGTGGCGCTCCATGTATTCCGACATGTCGAAGCGGAGCAACTCCACGCCCATGATCGAGGCGAGCTGCTTGGCAACTTCGGTCTTGCCGACGCCGGTGGGGCCACTAAACAGATAACAGCCGATCGGCTTGTCGGGGCTGCGCAGGCCGGCGCGCGACAGCTTGATCGCCGACGACAACGCGGCAATCGCCTTGTCCTGACCGAACACCACGCGCTTGAGATCGGCTTCCAGGCTGCGCAGCGATTCCGCATCCGTCTTGCTGACGGATTTGGGCGGAATGCGCGCCATCTTGGCGATAACCTCTTCCACCTCTTTGACGCCGATCATCTTCTTGCGCTTGGATTCGGGCAGCAGCATCTGCGAGGCGCCGACTTCATCGATGACATCAATCGCCTTGTCGGGAAGCTTGCGGTCGTTGATGTATTTCGCCGCCAGTTCCACCGCCGCCTTGATCGCATCGGCGGTGTAGCGGACCTTGTGATATTCCTCGAAATAAGGCTTGAGACCCTTGAGGATCTTGATGGTGTCGGGAACCGTCGGCTCCGCTACGTCGATTTTCTGGAAGCGGCGGACCAGGGCGCGATCCTTCTCGAAATACTGGCGGTATTCCTTGTAGGTGGTCGAGCCAATGCAGCGCAGTGAACCGGCCTGCAGCGCGGGCTTCAAGAGATTGGAAGCATCCATCGCACCGCCGCTCGTTGCACCGGCACCGATTACGGTGTGGATTTCGTCGATGAACAGGATGGCGCCGGCAAGGCCTTCCATTTCCTTCACGACCGACTTGAGACGCTCCTCAAAATCGCCGCGATAGCGCGTACCGGCGATCAGCGCGCCCATGTCGAGCGCATAGATCGTGCACGGACGCAAAACTTCCGGCACCTCGCCCTTGACGATCTTGCGCGCCAAGCCTTCCGCAATCGCGGTCTTGCCGACGCCGGGATCACCGACATAAAGCGGGTTGTTCTTCTGGCGGCGACAGAGAATCTGGATCGTGCGCTCGACCTCGGCGTCGCGGCCGATGAGCGGATCGATACGGCCTTGCCTTGCCTTTTCGTTGAGGTTGACGCAGTAGCTCTCGAGCGCCCCGCCGCCCTTTTGCGCCGGACGGTCGGCCTCTTCTTCCTCTTCGGCGCCGCGCACGGATTTCTGCTGGCTCATGCCGGGACGCTTGGCGATGCCGTGGCTGATGTAGCTCACCGCATCGAGCCGCGTCATGTTCTGTTCCTGGAGGAAGTAGACGGCATGGCTCTCGCGCTCGGTGAACAGGGCGACGAGCACGTTGGCGCCGGTAACCTCCTCGCGGCCGGAATTCTGCACATGCAGCACGGCGCGCTGCACCACGCGTTGGAAGCCGGTGGTTGGCTTGGCGTCCTCGCCGTCTTCGATCACCAGGGTGAGCAACTCGTCGTCGATGTAGCGCAGCAGCGAGCCGCGCAGCGCCTCGACATCGACATTGCAAGCCTTCATCACCTGCGCCGCATCCGCGTCGTCGGTGAGAGACAGTAGCAGATGTTCGAGCGTTGCGTATTCGTGATGGCGATCAGAGGCAAGTTTGATCGCGCGATGCAACGCTTGCTCGAGGCTGCGGGAGAGTGATGGCAACTGCTATTCCTTTTCCATCGTGCACTGCAAAGGATGCTCGTGGCGGCGAGCGAATTCAATCACCTGCGTGACTTTTGTTTCGGCTACCTCGAATGTGAAGACGCCGCAAACACCGACGCCATGACGGTGAACGTGCAACATGATCTCAACCGCATCTTCGCGGTTCTTGTTGAAGATGTGCTCCAAGATGTGAACGACGAACTCCATCGGCGTGTAGTCGTCGTTAAGGAGCAGAACCTTGTAGAGCGACGGCCTTTTGGTCTTCGGGCGCGTTTTCGTGACAGCGCCGGTTCCAGGTCCGGTACCGCCTACGTTGTTGTCCTGATCGTCGCGTCCGTCTTTCATGCCAGCCGCTCTTGCTGTAATTTGATTATATTGGGATTAACCAGCAATTTCGCAACAGATCTCTCACCGAAGAGTTTACGTGCCGCTGGAGATTTCACGGGGCGGCGGTGCATTAGCAGCCCGCGACGCAACCGCCAGTGCGTCCGTCAAAATGCTGGTGCGCACGCGGCAATAGCGGTAAACCGTATGTGTCTTTTTGGCCACCGTGCCTTTCCAAGAAAGTGACAGGGGCAGCAGACGCCGTGCGCCAGCGACTCAGTGTGCACCGCAGCAATAAGGTTATGCAATGCAGGATCGATGTGGGCGGCGACCGCCCGTTCCGCTGCCATTCGCCACACGCGTATCGTCTGAGAAACGTCCGTTAAGGACCCGGAAGCAATTGTCAAAAACCCTAACTTGACTTGCGGAAGTGACAACTATTTGGTCCTATTGTTGCAATTGAGGGACCCAGTGGTTTTGGGGCTGAGTATGGTTGATCAAACGCGCCGCCGGAGGAGCGTCGGACTCATGGGAGTCCTGGCGCTGGTGGCCTCATTGGCGATCGTTTTTGCCACGCCGGCTGATGCGCGCCGCCACCGCGCCGCCGCGGCGCATCCGCATGGCCGTTCAGCTACTTACTCAGCGCCGACAGACCCTTCCAAGGACGCTGCCCTGATCATCGACGGCACCAGCGGCAAGGTGCTTTACGCCCGCAATCAGCTTGAGGAACGTCACCCGGCGTCTCTGACCAAGATGATGACGCTGTATATGTTGTTCGATGCGATCAAGAAGGGACAGGTGTCGCTCAACAGCACGATTCCCATTTCCGCTCACGCCGCCTCCCAAAAGCCGACCAACCTGCACTTGCGTTCCGGCGACCAGATCAATGTCGATCTCGCCATCAAGGCAATCGTCGTACGCTCGGCAAACGATGTTGCGGCTGCCATTGCGGAATCCCTGGGCGGCACCGAAGGCCATTTCGCCGAGATGATGACCGCCAAAGCGCGGGCACTCGGCATGCGCAACACATTCTACCATAACGCGTCTGGCCTGCCCGACGACCTGCAGATCACGACGGCCGCGGACCTCGCCATTCTGGCCCGCCACCTCGCCTACGACTTCCCGCAGTACTACCACTATTTCTCGACGCCCTCGTTCAGCTTCCGGGGCACCGAATATCCGACACACGACAACCTGATCGGCCGTTACCGCGGCACCGATGGCATTAAGACCGGCTATACCGGCGCGTCCGGCTTCAACCTCGTTTCGAGTGTGGTGCGCGACAATTCCCACATCATCGGCGTGGTGATGGGTGGACGCACGGCGATCAAGCGCGACCGCGAAATGATACGGTTGCTCGACCTCGCCTTCACCGCGGCAGCGCACGATCCGAAACTCGTGGCGCGCGCCCAGGTGCCGTGGCAGGTGGCGCTCAACACCACACCGAACGCCGGTCTGACCAATTCCGGGGCCGCCTACGTGCTGCAAGGCGCGCCGTCGGATGCCGACGACGAAGACACTGCCGAACGCCGGGCCGATGCCGACGAAGTACGGGACCTGCCGGCGGTGCCGGCGCCCGTTGCGCCGCCAAAGGCTAAGCCGAAACCTCCGGTTATCGCTGTGGTGACGCTGAAGCCCCCGCCGCAGCAGCCACAGCCACAGCAGAAGAAGACCACCGTCGTTGCCACCGCGGTACAGCAGCGCCCGGCCGTCGCAACTCCGATGCCCAGGCCAGCCAAGGTCGCGGCGACCAAGACCGTGGTCGCGACAGCGACACCACCCAAAACCAACGTCGCCGCAACGCAACCCAGGCCCGTGATGCGGCCGGTGATCCTGGGCGAAGGCGATGCCGGTGATAACGGCGCGCTGCGGGCCTCGCTCGGGCTGCATGACTGGACCATCCAGATCGGCGCCTTTGCCGATTTGAACCTTGCCCGCACCCAACTCGCCGCCTATGCCGAAAAAGCGATGGACGTGCTTGGACAGGCCCAGCGCATCGTCGTGCCGTTCCAGTCGGTCGACGGCCATATGCTGTATCGCGCCCGTTTTGGTCCCTTTGCCGAACGCGAAGCACGCCAGATCTGCGCCCGCCTGACCGAACGTGGCCAGACCTGCTTCGCTGCGATTTCCAGCCGATAGACCCCCGAGCCGCTGATTCGTGCCGCTTTGCGAGGCGTGTCACGTTCACTTGACACACTTGCCCAAGAATGTCACGTTTACTTGACTTTCCGACAAGGTAACATGACATGCACTATTCCAAGCTGGGCTACTGGGGAGCACAGGCCGGAGCCATCGTTCTGATGGCCCTGGCAGCCATTGTGGTCCTCTGGTTTTTGCCGCCGCAGATGATCCTGCTCAAATTGATCATTATCGCCGTGGCGCTTTTCGTGTCCGTCACCATGGCGCTATCGGCCTATCGCAGCGCCGACGAAGTGATCCTGCAGACCCACAAGACGGCATGGTTCTGGGGCGGCATAGCCGGCATGGTGATTGCCGGAGTGCTCGCAATAGCCGTGTTCGCCCAGGCGATCCCCATACCCAACCTGATGCCCTATCCGCTCCGGCGACCGGAAGATTATTTCGCCGACGGCATGCTTGCGGTGTTGCTGATCGAAGCGGCCGGATTTGTCGTGTTTTGGGCCTATCACAATCTGGGGAGACGGGGATGAAAAACCGGCTGCGCGTCTTACGTGCAGAACGGAGTTGGAGCCAGGCGGACCTTGCGGACAAACTCGGGGTTGCGCGCCAGAGCGTGAACGCCATCGAAACCGGCAAGTTCGATCCGTCGCTGCCACTGGCCTTCCGCATCGCCAGGCTGTTCAGCCTCAAGGTGGAAGATATTTTCGACGACGAAGTGCGTGATTGAGGGGACACAGACATGAGCGAGACCAATATTGCGGCGCCCGTACCTGCGAGCGAGCGCGAGTTGCGGGGCTTTGACACCTTCCTGGCGGTGCTAGCGGCGGCCTGTATCAGCGTGGTGGGTGGCGGGGTCATCGGGGTCATCATCGGGATCGCCTGGAGTTCGCGGAAAGTGCCAGGCAATCCGGCAGAACTCCTGCAAACCAATTTCTATGCGGTGGTCGGCCTAACCACATTCCTCACCGCGATCACGCTGGTGGTGTTGCTCGCCATCGCCCACCGGTTCACCCAAAAGCCGCTCACTTATTTCTTCTCGAAGGTGCCGGTGGCGACGCTGTTCAAGGCGGCACTTTCGAGCATCGTTCTGATGGCGCTGTGCCTGGCGCTCGAAGCGGCGCTGAAATACGGCTGGCACATCACGATGAACGTCGCCAAGACCGAAGACGCGATGAACCCAAAAAGCTGGAGCCAGCTCGGTATCGTGCTGGTGTTCTTCGCCGCCTTCGTGCCGTTCTACGAAGAGCTTCTGTTCCGCGGCTATATCTTTGGCTGGCTGAAGCGCGTGACGCCCGTGGGGCTGGCAACCATCATCAGCGCCGCGATCTTCGCTCTCGCCCACGGGCTATTTATCTCGCGCGGCGGCGTGTCGGGATGGGTCGGAACCGGCGAGATCTTCCTGCTCGGCTGTTTGATGGCGTGGTGGGTGTCACGCACGGGATCGCTCAGGCCGTCCTATGTCGTGCATCTCGTCAACAACGCGGCGACCTTCATCCTCGCATTTTTGGTGCCGAACCTGCCGTGAGACGGGGCGTGTAACGAACTGAAGCTTGGGATCATGCGTCATTCGTAGGGCGCGTAGGACTTCACATCGGTCAGCGCGCTGCCGGCCGCTTCATTGATCTGCTGCTTGAGGGCGCAGCGCCGATCATTGTGGCGATAGACCGAACGCGCCAGTTCGACGAAGCGCGGGCCGAAATCCTTGGCACGATCGCAATCGCGAATGTCGTCTTCCACTTGCCACAACGCGGTATTGACAGCCTTAAGGGCAGACCGCAGCGGCTCAATGCCGCCTATGGGCGCCGCGGCCAGCGCATCGGTCAGCCATTTGTGTTCAAGGCGCACCGGAGCCAGCTTGGACGAATCGGCAATCTTTTCCAGCTTGAGTTCCAGGATGGTGAGCCGGTCGATGACTTCCCCCGGCGCCATTTCGATCAGCATGGCAACGCCTTCCCGAAAGATAATGTACGGGAGCTAAGATGAACGCAACAACGCTGCGTTGCTGCCGGAGGCGGTCGTGTTGTATCGGCCATGGCAAGGGCTTGCGTAATTGTGTCATCGGTATTCTAGCGCGGAGTTGGCTCAACCGCTAATGTCGGCCCATGAGCAACTCTCCCCAGATTGTCACCACCGTCGCCGAATTGCGCCACCGCGTCACTGCCCTACGCGAGGATGATTCCCGCGTCGGCCTAGTTCCCACCATGGGCGCCCTGCATGCCGGGCATTTGTCGCTGGTGAAAGAAATCCAAAAGCACGTCGATGTGGTGGTCGTCAGCATTTTCGTAAACCCGGCGCAGTTCGCGCCGAACGAAGATTTCGACCGCTATCCGCGAGCCCTGATGGCCGATGCAGAGAAATTGGGTGCCAGCGGCGAGACCGATTTGATCTTTGCGCCTTCGGTTGGCGAGATGTATCCGCCGGGTTTCGCCACCAACATCGACGTGGGCGGTCCGGCCGTTGGCCTTGAATCGGAGACCCGCCCGCACTTCTTCGCCGGGGTGGCGACCGTGGTCGCGAAGCTGCTACTGGCGGCCCTACCCGATGTGGCGATGTTCGGCGAAAAGGACTACCAGCAACTCCTGGTCATCCGCCGGCTGGTCGCGGACCTCGGTCTCAATGTCGAGATCTTGGGGGCACCGATCATCCGCGAACGCGACGGGCTGGCAATGTCCTCGCGCAACGCCTATCTCGCGGAAGGCGATCGCAAGGTGGCGGGGCAACTCAATGTTGTACTGCAGAGCCTAATCGCAGAATTGCGCGACGTCTCGCCGATTTCCGACGTCGAAGACAACGGCAAACGCGCGCTACTGGCCGCCGGATTCAAAACTGTCGATTACCTCACCGTGCGCGATGCCGAGACGCTGGCACCACTTGCAACGCTCGACCGGCCGGCGCGCCTACTCGCCGCCGCGACGGTGGGCAACACGCGCCTGATCGACAATATGGCGGTGTGATTCTTGATGTCGGCGGCGCGTCGCCCCAAAACTGCTTCACACTTTGCGCGCGCCGCTTATAGCAGCCCCAGATCCGCCAGTTCGATCTTGAGCGCTTCCGGCAGATTCTTGCCGCCTTTGATTTCGCGCGCGTCGGCAGGAGCGTCGCCCGCGTCGAGATAGCGCCAGCCCTGAAACGGACTGCGGAAGCGGCGTTCGGTTTGGATGAGTTCGGGATCATAGACGATACCGCAATGAGGCACGCCGTTCTTGGTCACTTGACGCAAGTCGATGAGGCGGTGACGGGCTGCGATGTGGCCCTTGATCACCCAGTACAGCGAGCCGCCGTCGAGCAATTCGTCGATCCGCTTGGGCATCATGCGAGTAATGTGGACGAGTTCGAGCGGCTGCTTCTTCTTGCGGCGTTCTACGATCCGGGCGTCCTGCCAATCCACCAGATCCTGGATGGACTCCACGCCGACGCAAAGCTTCACAAGATGAACGGTCATGGACCTTTCTTAGCCAAGCCAGGCGGACGCGCCAAGGCGGCGTATAGGGGCATCCACAAGTACCCATTGCGGAAAATACCTATCGCGGCAGAAGAGCGCCGCCATAGTGCAATTTATCCAAGATTTTCCCGTAGTTTTTTTCTTCGTCCCCCATCCGGCCCCGGAATGGTTGCAACCGAGAGCACAAAATGGCGGTATCGCTTCAGACGCTCTTAATGGGGCACTGCGATATTGCCGCCAACGCGGAAGGAGCCAATGTTCCAGTTGATGTATGTCTCGACGGCCACAAGGAAGATGGCGAACGACGATCTCTGTTCCATCCTCGAAGTATCGCGCGCCAAAAACAACCGGCTAGATGTGACCGGCCTGCTCTTGCACCTCGACTATGGATTCCTGCAAATCCTGGAAGGCCCGAAGGACGCCGTTCTGGAAATCTTCGGCGCAATCGCGCGCGATCACCGTCACACCGGCTTGCGCATCCTGTTCCAGCGGGACGTGCCTGAACGCCTGTTTGGCAACTGGACCATGGGCTTCGATCGCTGGACCAAAGACGCGCCGCGCACCGCCGGCATGTTCGAAATCACCGCC
Organism: Alphaproteobacteria bacterium UBA1301; assembly: GCA_002307725.1. Classification (GTDB taxonomy): domain Bacteria; phylum Pseudomonadota; class Alphaproteobacteria; order Micropepsales; family Micropepsaceae; genus Rhizomicrobium. Next base: position 17,109 of record DBUB01000015.1, read on the forward strand.
GACGCGATACACAATATCATCCTGCCCGAGAAGGCCGTGGAGATCGCGGTCCTTCTCAGGAATTTCTACAGGGTGAACGCCGGAAGTTGCGCGGCGTAGCCCCATTTGGCCGCACAATTATCCGGAAAACCGCTTCACACTTTCCCGGATTGTGCCCATCAATCAATAATCTTCAGGATCAGCTTCTTGATCGCGAACACCACCGTGTCCAAAACCAGGAACACGATGTAGGCCGCTACCGCTGTCTTGGCCAACGCCAGATCGAACGCCGGAACGGCCAAGGCCGCGTGGTTCAACATCACCGGACCGATGATCTGCGCCGCCAAAAATATCGCGGTCGCCAGCACCGGAATGATGATCACACCGGCGAACTTGTTGGTGATTAGACCGAAAAACAAGGCGATCACGGCGACGTAAATGTACGTCGGCGAAACCAGCAGACTGTGCAGAAATCCGACGAAATACGGCGGAAAGCTCGTAACGATATGCATGATTAGACCCCCTAGCCCAAGCCAGCAGTCTACGCCAACTCGGCCGCAAGCGCTATCGCGTCAGTGGCGTGCGGCGACGGTTTTCAGGAGCCGGGTTCTGAGGAAATAAAACGCCACAATCAGGACCACATAGCCGACGTAGATCGCTAGCCAGTTGTGCCAGGTCGTCAGGTCCAGCAGCGCCGGAAGCCGAATCTGGGCGCCGTGGTCGATCGCCGGGGCCAGCATCAGCGCGATGATGTGAAAAACCAGCGCGGCCAGCGCCATTTCCCAAAGTTTCCTCCAGGCCGAAAGCTGGAACGATGCAATCAAGGCAATTATCAGCCCAAGCACGACGTTGACCTGATTGAATCCCGACCGGAACAGGTCGAGCACCGGCGTAAGAAAATGTTGGATCGTGTCCATCGTTTTGCCCCTCAGCATTAACCAAACCGGAGCAGACAACAGACCACGGGCATTTTCAATTCGGACGTGACGAGATTTTAAGGCGGAACTTAGCTGCCGAGCAGCGTGCGCCAGCCGAACACCAAGACCCCCAACAGGCCGCCGAGAACAAACAAGACGAAGAAGAGGATGGCGCAGCCAAGTCCGCAGCCGCCGCAGCCAATCGCGCGCAGGAACGGCGGCGGGTTGATATAAATCCGGGTCTGTGGCGGGCGGAAGGGATCGGACATCGAAAAAACAACTAAGCAACGGTCGTGCTTAGCCTGTTTCGGTGCCGCGACCAAGGGTTGACAGACAGGCGCCGTCCGCCCTGCAAAAAGCCCTCACGCGGGTTTGCCGCGCTCACCTACCATTTCGGCGAGCCAGCCTTGCGGCTCGTCGTCGATGTCGAAGGTGAAGTGGTTCGGAACCGCTTTCACCACTTCGAGTTCCGGGTACTTGGCTTTGATCTCGTCGATCGTGCGCGCCTTGACGACGCCCCACACGCCAGCTTTGCCGAAGTCGTACGAAACCAGAAAATCGATCTTATTTTGCATCAGCCTATCATCTCCAAAGCCACCGCCGTTGCCTCGCCCCCGCCGATGCAGAGCGATGCAACACCTTTGTTCCATCCGCGCCGCTTAAGCGCGTGTACGAGCGTAACCATTCACTTCGACCACGTCCTCGACCGTTCTGCCGGCCAGACCTGAGGATTTGCGGCCCGCCCCAACCGGGGATCTGCACGGCTCCATTGCGAAGCTCGCTGGGGGACGATACGCGCACTGGCCTTAATGCTCCGTGACCGGACCGCGGTTTCCGAGCCAGGAATGAGGACGCCGGGGACCGCGAGGGGCCCGATTTCGTCGTCAAAATTGCCATCCGCTTCGGCGCGCCGGACCTGGACGCGTGATTTCGCGGCATGGCCGGCAACGGCGGCGGCGCCCGAAGCGCGCAGGCAGAATGCGGCTGCGAAACAGGAATATTCAACTCACCCCGTGGGAATTGAAGTGGGCGCCGTAGGCTTTGTCGCTTTCCTGGATGTGGTGCTTCAGCCAATCGCGCAGCAAATTCAGCGTTTCCATGCCGAGACCGGCCGTGCCGGCCTGGAACTTCTGGATCTCAACCATCACTTGGGCCTTGAGCTTTTCATGCTCACGCTTGTGGGCGGCGGCACCGGGGTAATTGGTCTCGGCGAAGAACGCCTCCTCGCGCTGAAAATGCTCGACCGTGTAATTGGCGAGCTGGCGCAGGATACCGCCGACGACGTCATTGCTGTGTCCGGCCAACATACCGGCATGCAGCTCGTTGATCATCGCGATGAGCTTCTTGTGGTCCTCGTCGAGCACGCGGACGCCGACACTCATCGCGGGGTTCCAGGTGAGCAACGGCATGGCGTGCCTCTCCTGTGTGACGTGTCATTATACGCTTTTTGGGAATAGTTAAGAATTATTCCAATTCGATAGTAGACGACATCCCAAACTGCTGGAGCAGATGGTCGTGCATTGCGCCGCTGTGGTGAACGCCCCGACCCCACAATCTGACCACGAATCAGATGCCCCCGGCACAACGCAGGGGGCAGCTTGGAGACATACATCAATTCGGGAAAAGACTGGTGCGGCCGAGAAGATTCGAACTTCCACAAGATTGCTCCCGCTAGCACCTCAAGCTAGTGCGTCTACCATTCCGCCACGGCCGCAGCGTCGGGGCGCGGGGTGTAGCAAACCCCAAAGCGCTTGTGAAGGGCTTGGAATTCAGCCGAAAAACGCCGGGGTGGGGGGTACGGGCGGCAAACCGCCGCGCCTGTGGCTTACTTTCCGCAATACAGCTTATAGAGGAGCCGGACGATCCGCAGAACCTTGGGATCGGCAACGCTGTAATAGATCGTCTGGGCCTCGCGCCTGGTGTTCACCACCCCGTCCTGGCGCAGCCGCGCCAAGTGCTGCGACAGCGCCGACTGGCTGAGGCCGGAGGAAATCACCAGATCGCCTGCGCTGCGCTCGCCGGAGGCGAGTTCGCACAGGACTTTGAGTCGGGCGCCATGGGACAACGAGCGCATCAGCCGCGCCGCCTCATCGGCCCGGCGGCCCATCGCCTGCAATTGTTTTTCGCCGTTTGCAGCCACGCGCGCGTTCCTTAGCTTCCCCCGTATATTAGAACGCGCTAATATTTCAATCAAGCGTGGCAGATCGTGGGCCGGTACTGGACGCATCGAAGCCTTTGAGCATATGGCGCAAGGGGCCAACGTATGCAAAGTTGATTTTCTGCAACACCTTGTAAATACCGGTTGCAATCGTTTGCAATAATTTCCCGACTATAATAGTATCGCTACCAACTCGGGAAAACCGAGGTCAAGCGATCACTTGGTTCCACCTAAAGAAGAACCAGGACTATCTAAAAAAATCTAACGGGAGAGATGCAAATGCAACGTCCAGCTGGACTACTTACATCGGCCTGCGTTTTAGCGTTCGCAGCGGGCGCGATCAGCGTTCCGATTTTTGCACAGACCACACCAAGTGGCGACTCGGCCGAGACCATAGAAACGGTACTCGTTACAGCCTCCAAGATTGGAACTCAGTCGCTGCAAGCTACGCCGCTGGCCATCCAGGCCTTCAGTGGTGAATCACTCAAGGTCAAGAACGTCATCGACGTGGGTTCCTTGATGTCGTCGATCCCGGGCGCCGCGCCGGGGCAGGACAATTCGAACTCCGCGCGGTCGTATACCATTCGCGGTGTCGGTACGAGCACGTCCACCAACGGCGACTCGCCGATCGGTTACTATCTGGACGACGTTCCGTTCAACGTCCCGAACTTCGGTATCGCACCGCCAATCCGGTTTCTCGATATCGAACGTGTCGAAGTCCTGCGCGGTCCCCAGGGCACGCTGTACGGCCAAGGTTCGGCCGGTGGTACGATGATTTTCCACTCCCGCCAACCGGACTTGGAGAAATTCCAGGTCGGTGGCGACGCGCAAACGTCGAGCACGGTCGGCGCGCACGAACTCAACTACGATTTCTCGGGGTTTGTTTCGGTCCCGCTGGTTGAAAACAAACTGGCCCTGCGGGTCAGTGGCGGCGTCTCCTACACGGCCGGTTACACCGACGTGTATTACGGCGCCGACACCGCCGCGACGGTGACGGGAAAACCGGACCAGAAGGACGCGAACTTTTCTCACAACCAGGACCTGCGGGCTGTCCTGCTCTGGACGCCGATGGACAAAGTGTCGGTCCAAGCCCAGTTCTGGCAGTTCCGTCCGACCCAGGAGTACGCCAGCTACGGCCGGTCTCTGGATCCGTCCTACATGATCAATACCGGTGGCGTGCGCGGCTATTCGTCGAGCAACTTCCGGCTTTACAGCTTGACGACCAACGTCGATTTCGGCTTCGCCGAGGTCACAAACATTGCCAGCTACGTCGACGGTAATTTCGGCTACCAGTATCCGATCGGCGACGGCGGCATTTTCTCATCCTTTTTCTATCCCACCAACTTCAGCGAAGAAATTCGCATCCACTCGTCTGGCGGCCCACTGCACTGGTTGATCGGCGGCGCCTATCAGGATGGCGAAGGTCCGCAGATGAATACGCTGAAAACGTCGGCGGTGGAACTCCATCCTGATAATAACTCGATTGCCACCAACGGAGCGCTGTTCGGCGAAGTCAGCTACGATCTGCTCGATGGCAAGCTGGTGCCGCTGGCCGGCCTGCGCCTCTATACGGAAAGACGCGCCTACGCCGATTCCACGTCCGAAAATCCGGTGAACCGGGACGTGCTGACTTGGCGCCTTAACTTGTCCTATCTGCCGAACGAAAACCTGACGATGTTCGTGACCGCGGCGACCGGCTTCCGGTCCGGGATGATCCAATCTAAGTTGCAGGCCGATGCGGTGAGCGACGTCGGCGTTCCCTCCTCAACATCCCTCAACCCAGAAACTCTCACCAACTATGAATTCGGTGTGAAGTGGCTCACCGACGACGGCAAGCTGTCGATCGCCGCTAACCTCTACCGCATCAATATGAAAGGCCTGATCACCAGCATCGCGACCAACATCGATAGCGTGAACGGCTACGCCAATTTCGGCAACGCCCATACCGACGGCGTCGATCTCGAAGTCAACTGGCATACCCCGATCAAGGGCGTATCGCTGGGCTTCATCGGCAATTTGAACGACGGCCAATTCGACTCGGTCAACCCCTATGCTCAGGAAAAGCTGACCTACATCACTCCGGGTTCGCGACTGGTCAATGGCATCCGGAACAATTGGCAGGTTAACGCCAACTACAACCGAAGCCTTACCGACAGTGTTGATCTGTTCGGCAATTTCTCGTGGAACCAGTACGGTAACCGGTTCATGTCGTCGGGCATCTTGGTGCCGGAATACGGTGTCGCCAATGCGACGGCCGGGGTGCGCTACGATACCTGGGAGCTTGCTTTGGTGGCGAGCAACCTTGGGGACGAGCGTGGACCGTCGAGCGTATTTTCGGAGACGACCTTGATCGGCGTGACGCCGCGTACCATCGGCATCCGGCTGCGTAAAACGACGGACTAGCCGGAACGTAATGTCGTAGTCGGCGGCGAGCGCGTGATTATTCAAACGCGCTCGCCGCACACGACAGCGGATCGCTTCTTTTCGCTGCCAAAGTACAGAGCCGGCGACACAGGCGACCTCGGTGCGCTTAGCCTGATATTCAAGCCAAAATATCCGCACTAACAATTTCCTCCGCTGGTAAATGCCGCTACGGTGTCGGTGACGCTTGCTTTGGATCATCCATGCCTGCCCTCACCTTCATCCCGCCTGCCGATTTTTCTCATGTGGTGCGGTTCACGCCGCTTGTCTCCATCGATCTCATTTTGCGCGATCCGGAGGGGGCGGTGCTGGTGGGTTTGCGTACCAACGAGCCAGCCAAGGGATTTTGGTTTGTGCCCGGCGGGCGTATCGGAAAGGACGAAAGGCTGGCGGACGCCTTCGCGCGGATTCTTGGTGTCGAGACGGGGCTGTCGATCCCCATTTCCCAAGCGCGGCTCTTAGGGGCCTATGAGCACTTCTATGACACCAACCGCTTTTGCGAGCCTGGCTATGGCACGCATTACGTGGTGCTGGGATACGAAATGAATCTGGAATCACGCCCGGACATTGCGCTGAACGAGCAGCACAGCCGGGTCCAGTGGATGGCCGTGCCGGAGCTTCTGGCGGCGCCAGACGTGCATGAAAATACCAAAGCTTACCTTCGCTAAATGCCTTCGCCGTCGATGCCGACATGGATGCCGCATTCGTCTTTTTCGAGACCAGCCCAACGGCCGTCGCGGTAGCTTTCGCCATCCTTGATGCGGCGCGTGCATGGCATGCAGCCGATCGAGGGATAGCCGTCATCAACCAAGGGATGGCGCGGCAGATTGTGGGCTGCGAGATAATCGTCAAGCTGCTCTTGCGCCCAGCCGGCCAGCGGATTGAAACGGAAGCGGCCTTCGAAGAACTCCACGGCTTGCATTTCGGCGCGGGCCTGGGTCTGGAAGCGCTTGCGGCCAGTGATGGAAGCGTCGAAACCTTCGAGCATGCGGCGCAAGGGAACGACTTTGCGGAACGCGCAGCACGCATCGGGGTCCTTCGACCACAACGTCCCTTCGGGATCGAACTGAGCCCGATCGGCCGGATGCGGCGCCACAGCACGCAAATCGCCAAGGCCGAGAAGTTCCTGCAGCCGGTCGCGGTAACGCAACGTCTCGCCAAACAGCTTACCGGTATTGAGGAACAGAACCGGTGTGTTGGGATCGATTTCCGCCGCCATGTGCAAAAGCACGGCCGATTCCGATCCGAACGACGAGACCAGCGCCGCCCGCTTGGGAAACGCCGTTATGGCGAGCGCGACGATGCCTTGCGCGTCACGACCCTTGGCTTCGGCCTGAAGCCGCTTCAAACGCACCTCGGTGGTCTGGTCGAGAACTTCACGCCGATCGCCGACCCGCGGCGCCCCGCTGATGACCGTTACCGCACTCAACGCAGCCAGCCCTTCTCTTCAATGATTTTTCGTGTCCGGACGGAGATGTCCCCGGCCGAAACGCCCTCGCCGCGCCAACGCTCACGCGCGTCACCCAATTCCACCGATCGCGCGTCCCACTCGGGACCGAAATGCTGCTCCAGCCACTCGCGCAAGCGCCGCGCCAGTCCAGGGGCACGGCCGCGGGTCGAGACGCTGAACAACAGGTCGCCGCGGCGCAGGATGGCCGGAACATGGAAATCGCATAGCAATGGAATGTCCTCGACATTGACAAGAATGCCGGCCCGGCGGGCGCGCAGTGCCAGAGCCTCAGACCGTTCCGCATCGAGTCCGGCAACGAAAAGGATCGTAAGACCGCCGAGATTGGCCTCAGGACCGATTGCGATGGGCGTGGTACCTGCCCCGGCCAGCAGCGCGCGGCGGCGCTCCAAGGCTTCACCTTCGCCTGCCAGGCCGATTTTGGCCGAATTTGGAGTCAAAATGATTGGAAGCACAGCCCATCCTCAAGGAACTACATTGAAGTAGGAGCCTTAGAGGAAAAATGCAAGAACTGTATGTGTAATTACTATAAAGCCAGTAGAGATATGTATTTTAGTTATAACCGCGCAGGATCTCGAGCACGGACACCCCGATCCTATCGCCCTGGATGACGATTTCGCCCCGCGCGATCGGCTTATCATTGGCCAGGATCAGGACCGGGTCGTCCTGGCAGGAGTTAAGCTCAATCACCGCGCCGCGGCCCATCCGCAAAAGCTGGTGCATGGGAATGACCGACCGGCCCAGCACTACGGATATTTCAACTTTGACACTTTGGAGATTGTTCAGCATGGGTCATACCCTGGAGAGCGAAGCACATGCTTAGGCTGCCATGCTTTCCCAACCGTTAATTGCCACCCCACAATGGACCATCCGCCCGGGTCTGCTGCCCTATCCCGAGGCTGTGGCCTTCATGGAGGCGCGCGCCGCCGCCATCGCAGAGGGCACCGCCTCCGAACTGGTCTGGCTGGTGGAACACCCGCCGATCTACACCGCCGGCACCAGCGCCCGCGCGGAAGACCTGCTCGACGCCCGCTTTCCCGTGTTCAAAACCGGACGCGGCGGGCAATTCACCTATCACGGCCCCGGCCAGCGCGTCGGCTATGTGATGCTGAACCTTCGCTCGCGTGGCGGCGACGTGCGCCGCTATGTCCACGACCTCGAAGAGTGGCTGATCCGGGCGCTCGCCCGCTTCGATGTCAAAGGCGAACGGCGTGAGGGCCGGGTCGGCATCTGGGTGGTGCGAGGCTCCCGCGAAGACAAAATCGCGGCCCTGGGCGTGCGCGTGCGCCGCTGGGTGACCTTTCATGGCGTCGCCTTGAATGTGGCGCCGGACCTCTCGCATTTCGGTGGCATCGTGCCCTGCGGCATCCACGGCTTCGGCGTGACCAGCCTGGCCGATCTCGGCGTCAAGGCAACCATGGCCGAGGCTGACGTGGCACTCAAGGCCGCCTTCCAAGAGGTGTTCGGGCCGGTGGCCTGAAGTTACGGCACCAGTTTCATCACCAACGGCACCAAGACCGCGGTGAGCAGGCCATTCAGCGCCAGCGCCAATCCGGCGAAGGTGCCGGCGACTTGGCTGTCATGAAAGGCGCGCGCGGTGCCGATGCCGTGGCCGGCCAGGCCTGAGGCAAAGCCATGCGCGGCGTGATCGTGGACGCGCAACAGACGCGTGAGCGGCAGCGCGATGATGCCGGTGAGGATGCCAGTGACGACGACCATCGTGGCGGTCAGCGACGGCAAGCCGCCGACGAGCGCGGCGATGCCCATGGCAATCGGCGTGGTGACCGATTTCGGCGCCAGCGAGGCCAGCACCACATGGGGCGCGCCAAGCAGCCAGGCAATCCCAACGGCGCTGACGATGGCGGTGAGCGATCCGGCGACCAAGGCGAGCAGGATCGGAACGGCGAGCCGGCGCATGCGCTTGAACTCGGCCGCCAACGGTACGGCGATCGCAACCGTTGCGGGGCCGAGCATGAAATGCACGAACTGGGCGCCTTCGAAATAGGTCGTGTAGGGCGTCTTAGTGAACCACAACAGCGCGGCCAGCGGGATCATGGCGACCAGAATCGGATTGGCGAGCGGATGGCGGCCGGTTCGCTTGGAGATGACATCGGCAAGCACATAGGCCGCGAGGGTTGCAAACAGCCAGAGCAGCGGACTGGCCGACAGATAGACCCAAAGCCGAACTACATCCTGGCTCATTCGCGGTCCTCCAGCTTCATGTGGTGGACCACGAAACGAAACACCAGCGCCGTAACCGCGATCGCCAAAACGGTCGATCCCAGAATCGCCGCGCCGATGGCGAGGCCTTGCTTCTGGAGCAGCGGCAGGAACTGCACCACGCCGACCGCCGCCGGCAGGAACAGCAGCGACAAATTCCCGAGTAGCACCGTCGCCGCCGCCTCGCACATCTTGCGCAGCCGGACACTGGCGATGCAGCCGATGGCGAGCAGCGTCATGCCGACAACAGGCCCCGGTATGCCGACATGCAGCACGCGGACGAGAACTTCCCCCGCAAGTTGGAAGCCGAGCAGGAGGACGAAAGCTTGTAGCATCAGTAGGTCGAGGCCAGCGAGAAGCCTTTCCGCGTGGGCGGATCGGCACGGTGAAGTTCGATGTTGGTCACTTTGGCGCCCGTCGGCCCGCGCATACAACAGCCGACGAACTCTTCCACCTGTAGGTTCGGGCCGGAAACGAGGAGTTCGACGGTGCCGTCGAAGACGTTGCGGACCCAGCCATCGAGGCCGAGACGGCGCGCTTCCATGATGGCGAAATGGCGATAACCAACGCCTTGCACGAAACCTTCGATTTTCACGCGCAAGGTGGTGAGGTCATCTTCGGCAGTCATAGCGTGTCCTTTACCCTCCGACATTTGCATGCGCAAAAAACTGCCGCAAGACCTCAAACGAATTCGAGAATGACATCGTTGAGCGCGAGATTGTCGCCGGGCTTGACCTTGATCTCGCCGATGACGCCATCGCGTTCGGCGATCAGCACATTCTCCATCTTCATGGCTTCCACCACCGCCAGTGGCTCGCCGGTTTTCACTTCTTGGCCGCGGTCGACGACAATCGAAACGACCAGCCCCGGCATCGGGCAGAACAGCTTTTTGGACGTGTCGGGTTTGGCGCGCTTGGGCATGAATTTGGCAAGTTCCGCCGCCCGCGGCGCCCGCACCGCGACCAGCGCCTGTTGGCCGCCTTGACTGAGGCGATAGGCACCGGGCAGACGCGTGAGCTGGATGGCGTATTCCTGACCCTCGTCGCAGAGGCGCAGCACCGGCTGGCCCGGACGCCAGTTGATCCCAGCGCTGTAATCGGCACCGCCCATCTTGCAGAACAGTTTTCCGCCGGTGAGAAAGGCATCATCCACTGCGAACTGTTCGGCCTCAAGCGCCACCGTGAACTTCTCCGAGCCGTGGAATGGGCCATTGAGGGTGCCGGAGATGCCGCTGGCGCGTTTGGTGCGCGCCAGTTTGGCCGCCACCGCCGCCGCCACGAACCGCCGTTTGGCCACCGCGTCCATGGCGCGGCTTTTGAATCCTTGGGGAAATTCTTCGGCGATGAAGGCGGTGGAAAGACGGCCTTCGCGGAAGCGGGCGTTGTGGGTCAGCGCACTCAAGAAGGCGACGTTGTGCTTGATGCCGGAGAGGACGAATTCGTCGAGCGCCACGCTCATGGCATTGACCGCTTCCACCCGCGTCGGCGCATGGGTGGAGACCTTGGCGATCATCGGATCGTAATAGATGGTGATGTCGTCGCCTTCGTGCACGCCGGTGTCGATGCGCAAGGTCGCGGCGCCGATCATGCCCTCCTCCGGCGCGTAATAATGAACCAGCCGCCCCGACGACGGTAAAAATCCACGCGCCGGATCTTCGGCATAGATGCGCGCTTCCAGCGCCCAGCCCTGCCATTTGACGTCTGGCTGCGCCAGCGGCAGTTCCTCGCCCGCGGCGGCACGGATCATCAGCTCGACGATATCGAGGCCGGTCACCATTTCAGTGATGGTATGCTCCACCTGCAGGCGGGCGTTCATTTCGAGGAAGTAGAAGTTCTTGTCCTTGTCGACGGCAAATTCCACCGTGCCGGCGCTGTCGTAGCCAGCGCTCCTGGCGAGGGCCACCGCAGCGGCACACATCGCGGCGCGCATCTTGGGATCGACGAAGGGCGACGGGGTTTCCTCCAGCACCTTCTGATAGCGGCGTTGAATCGAGCATTCGCGCTCGCCGAGATGGATGACATGGCCGTGGCGGTCGCCGATCACCTGCACTTCGATGTGGCGCAGCGGCGAAATATATTTCTCAAGGAATAAACGGTCGTCGCCGAAACTGGTGCGCGCCTCGTTGTGCGAAGATAGCAGCGCCTGGCGCAAATCCTTTTCGCTTCTGACGATGCGCAGGCCCTTGCCGCCGCCGCCCGCCGAAGACTTCACCATCACCGGATAACCGATCTCCGACGCAATGCGGGCGGCATGAGAAACGTCGATCACTTCACCGACATAACCGGGGATGGTGACGACACCCGCCGCCTTGGCGAGCTTCTTCGAATAGATCTTGTCACCGAGACGCGCGATGGCCTCGGGCGAAGGCCCGATGAAGGCGAGCCCTGCCACGCGTGTGACGGCTTCGGCAAACGCCTGGCGCTCCGACAGAAAGCCATAGCCGGGATGAATTGCCTCGGCGCCAGTGGCGCGGGCCGCTTCCAGAATGGCATGGGTGTTGAGGTAAGACTCGGCTGCGGGAGCCGGTCCGATGGCGACGGCTTCGTCGGCCAGTTCGGTATGCAAGGCGCCGCGGTCGGCATCGGAATGGACCGCCACTGTGGCGATTCCCATCCGCCGGGCGGTCCTAATGATTCGACAGGCGATCTCGCCCCGGTTGGCAATCAGAATTTTCTTGAACACGCGTCCCTCTACCCGGCTCGATTTTTCGGGGCGTGAACTGCATTCTCTCTGTCCTGTTGCTTTTAGGTGCTCAAGAGGCTGAGGTAAACCCATGCTAGCTCTAACTCTCCTCAGCACCCAGCTTGCGGCCGTGCCCCGCCGCCTCGGCCTCAATTTGTTTCGCATGCACATTGAAAACGGGGTGTTTGTTTCCCTGGGCATGGCGGCGGTGGGGGGCGCCTTTGCCCTCGCCTTCGGGCGGACGGACGCCGTCCTGGCGGCATCGGGGGCCTTGTGCGCGTCCATTGTCGACCGGCCCGGCCCGCTGCCGGTCAAAGCCCGCATGTTCACCCTGGCGGTGGCGGGCGCGACGACCCTGGCCTTCCTCACCATGGCGTCGAACGGGCGCCCGGTGATGATGGGCCTATTGGTAGCGGCCATGAGCGTCGTGTCAGGCCTAGTGTCGGCCTACGGCCAGCGGGCGATCGGGCTTGGCGTTGCCGCCATTTTGGCTATCTTGTTCGGCATGGTGGCCAATCAGACGGCACTGCTGCCGATGTCCGGTTACCTGACCTTCTTCGCCAGCGGCGGTATCGCCTATGCGCTGTTCGCGCTGGGCGCCTCGGCCGTACTCGACGATCGCAACCGCCGCACCTTCCTCAGCGAGGCCGTGCACGCCTTCGCCGCTTACCTCTCGGCCAAGGCGGACCTCTATGACCCCGGCACCGAAACCGATCAGGCGCTGCGGGCGCTGGTCGCGGCGCATGCCGGGTTTATCGAGAAGCTTCAGGCGGCGCGCGATTTCATTTTCCTGGGGCGCAAGTCGGCGGCGCGGCGGCGCTGGATGGCGGCCTTGCTCGCCCTGCTCGATTGCTTCGACACCATCGTTTCGAGCGATGCCGATATTGAGACTTTGCGCAATTCCGGGATCACCGGCCTGTTGGTGCGGCTCAAGACCCTCACCGCCGCGTTCGCCGAGGATTGCGAGGAACTGGCGCTGGCGCTGACGACGCCGGGCATGCGGTTCGACTTCAATGCCCATGCCGACGAGATCGCAGCTTTACAAGCCGAAGTCGAGCAACTGGCGGCGACAAGCTGGGGGCGCGAGACGCTGGCGACCTCGGCCTTCCGTTCGACAGGACACAAGATCGCGCTTGGCATCGCCCGCCTGGAACGGCTGGCGCAAGCCGCCGACCCTGACGCCGATGCCCGCACCATCCTGCCCGATGTCGATCTCGAAGCCTTCGTCCATCGCGACCGCATGGACCCGCGCGTGCTTGCCTCCCAGCTCAAACTCAGCTCGCCAGTGCTGCGCTACACCATCCGCCTGACGGGCGCGATGACCTGCGGCTACCTTCTCACACTGTTACTGCCCGGGATGTTACACGGCGGCTGGGTTCTGCTCACCACCATGTTGATCATGCGAGCGAACTACAGCGTCACCAAGCAGCGCCGCAATGACCGCATCGTCGGCACCGCCGTCGGCTGCATCGTCGCCGCCCTTTTGGTGCATTACATACCGCGCGATTACCTGTTCCTGCCGGTGATCCTGACGGTCGGTGGCGCCCACGCCTTTGCCACAGTGGATTTCCGCGTCACCGCCTTGTGCGCCTCGATCACCGCTCTGTTGCAGCTCCATTTCTTCGGACCCGACGTCGCGCCGGGGGCCATACTGGTGCTGGAGCGGCTGGCCGATACGCTCGCCGGTGCGGGACTGGCGTGGGGCTTCAGCTATCTGCTGCCGAGCTGGGAATGGAAGAACGTGCCCAAGCTGATAAATACGATGATCGGTGCCGACCGCGCTTATGCCGCCCTGTCGCTGGCGCGCCGCCACAACGACCACGACTTCCGGCTGGCCCGCAAGCGCGCCAATGACAGCGCCGCCAATCTCGCGATGACGGTGCGCCGCCTCGCCGACGAGCCCAAGATCGACCGCAAGGTACTGGCGGGTCTCAACGACCTCATCACCGCGAACTATCTGCTGGCCTCCGACCTCGCTTCGATGCGGGTGTTGTTCCGTACCCGCAAGAGTGAACTCGATCCCGACGCCACCGAAAAGCTACTTACCACGGCGCGGAGCAATATCGACGCCACGCTGGAGGCCCGCACCGCCAAGCAATCCCGCAGCGACCGGCTGTCGCGGCGCAGCCTGGGCGCCAGCCTCGGCGGCCACAACGCCATGGTATCGCTGACACGGCGGCTGATCCACATCGAACGCACTGCCGATCGCGTGGCGGCCTTAGCGGCAAAGATACCGCGGACCAACTGATGTGCCGGTCAATTTTCCGAGCCGTGCTAACGCTTACCTTGCGCCGCCCGGCGGCCGCTTCATGACAAGCGTGGGTTCGTCCTCATAGATTGTTTCATACCAGCTCTTGAAGCCGCATTTCTCGGCAACGCGAACGGAGGCGAAATTCGCTGGCGCCACGATGCAGAACATCGCCGGATTGCCGAGCTTGGCATCGGTCCAGGCGAGCGCCGCCTTGGCCGCCTCGGTGGCCAACCCGCGGCCGTGAAAGCGCGACGCCAAAGTCCAGCCCGCCTCCGGCATATCCTCGATACGCGGGGTCATCTCGCGCCTCACCTCGAAGGTGCCGATCATACCGACATACGCACCGGTGGCCTTCTCTTCGAGCGCGAACATGCCATAGCCCTTGACCGCCCACATGCCGAAGCCGCGCAGGAACCGGCCCCAGGCTTCCTCGCGGCTCATCGGCCCGCCGTGGAAATGGCGCCGCACGTCGGGGTCTTGCCACACCGCCAGCATGGCCGCGAAATCAGCCTCGCGATGGGCGCGCAGGATCAGGCGTTCGGTTTCAAGAGTCGGGATGGCAAGATCGGCGATCGACATGGTGGTTTCAGCGTTGGGTGTTAACCGGAGCGTTCAAGCTATAGGACCGCGTGAAAGCGACCAGCGCAAGCGGTTGATCTTTGTTTTCCGGAATCCGCGAAAACCTGCCTCCCCCCACCCCCCGGCAAACGGACCGGCACGGCGAGCAAACTGCCGGAATCAAAATCGAATAGCTCTAAGGTGAGGGTCTTCGCGACCGATATGCAGGATCAAACAGCGGCGCCGAACGGGGCGTCTTACGGATATGGGAACGGCGGGGCGAAACCGCAAGAGGCAACATTCAGATTGTCGAGATGTCGAGCATGGTGCGCATTATTGATTCACGTGGAGGCGCGGAGCGGCCTGCGTTTCCTGGAGAACGATGGTGCCGGTCAAGCAAGCCGCAGAGACGAAACAGGCATCCCGCTCCGTGACTCTGCGTGAAAATTCTTCTGCCCGCGTTACACTGGGAGTTTTTACTTTGACCCCAATTAGGCGTTCTTCACAAAAGTGAAGCGAGTTCTTCCGCAATTTCCTTAACTGTCTTCAGCGAACTATTCAGTGCAACTTTGTCAGCGAGGGTCGGACTTCTTGCTGCAACTTCATCCTTTGTCACATGGTGCCATATTGGCAAGATCACCTTTTGGCCTCCGACTTCAATTGCAGTCAGTCCATCCAGTTCTCTTTGTGGCCATTCCTTAGCAAAGAACTTATCCGAAAGCACTACAACGCCAAAACGCGATCGTGAAATGCCATGGTCGATTTTTCTACGTAAACTATCCCCGACGCTGAGCTGTTGCTCGTCATACCAAACTCGGCATCCGCGTGTTTCCAATTCCTGCACTAATGGGCGAACGAACTCGTTCTTATCTTCACTGGCATGAGAAATGAAGAAGTCGTATTCCTTCGTCACTGAAGATATCCCCGTGGTATATGGTATATTTGCGTCGTGCGCCGCAACAGCTATCTTAGTGGTTTCAAACTCGCGACGAAGTTCTCTCTCTCTTTGCAGTCGCTCCCTATGCTGGCGCTTGTCAAGATCGTCTACTCGCTTACGTTCTCGTTCTTCTTCATGAGCAAGCGCCATTTGCCGCCGGTGCAAATCATCGCTCTTGCGGGCCAATTCGTCGTGTAGCTTCGACTTTTCACGCTGTATATCGGACAATTCTTTCTGCGCGCGCTCCAGGTCTCTCATCTTCGACTGTATAGAAGACGCACTCAACCGGCCATTTAGGTCACCTGTGATCCTGCCGATTCGTCCCGTGATATCCGCTTCTTTTCGACTTTTGTCAGATAATTTTTGATGTATGCTAGCAACATCTTTTTGAGCTTGAACGACAGAATGCTGTGCTGTGGCGACACTCATTTCCCCTCCTGACTACAACCCCTATAGCGGCTCATTCCCATGCTTTTTCCACACCGGCTCGACTTGTTTGTTGCGCAGCATGCGCAGCGCGCCGGCCACGCGTTTGCGCGTGTTGTGGGGGCGGATGACTTCGTCGACCCAGCCGCGCGACGCCGCCACGAACGGGTTGAGAAACTTGTCTTCGTATTCTTTGGTGCGGGCGGCAATGGCGGCGGGGTCTTTGTCGGTGCGGAAGATGATTTCCACCGCGCCTTTGGCCCCCATCACGGCGATCTCGGCCCACGGCCAAGCGTAAGTGACATCGCCGCGCAGGTGCTTTGAGGCCATCACCAGATATGCACCGCCATACGCCTTGCGGGTGATGACCGTGACCTTCGGCACCGTGGCTTCGGTGTAAGCATATAAGAGCTTGGCGCCGTGCTTGATGATGCCACCGTGCTCTTGCGCGGTGCCGGGCAAAAAGCCGGGCACATCCACGAACGTCACAATCGGAATGTTGAAGCAATCGCAGAAGCGCACAAAGCGCGCGGCTTTGCGGGAGGCATCGCTATCGAGCACGCCCGCCAGGATCAGCGGCTGGTTGGCGACGAAGCCGACCGTGGTGCCTTCCACCCGGCCGAAGCCGGTGATGACATTCGGCGCGAACTTCTCAGCGATCTCGAAGAACTCGCCCTCGTCGGCGATTTTCAGGATCAGCTCTTTCATATCGTAAGGCTTGTTGGGATTTTCCGGCACCAGGGTATCGAGCGACGGCTCGACTCGGTCGTGAACATCCTCGGTGGGAAAATGCGGCGGCTTCTCGCGATTGCTCAGCGGCAGAAAATCGTAGAGGCGGCGAATTTCCTCGAGCGCCACAATGTCGTTCTCATAGGCGCCATCGGCGACCGAGGTTTTGGTGGTGTGCACCTTGGCGCCGCCGAGCGATTCCGCGGTGACCTCTTCATGGGTGACGGCACGGGTGACGTCGGGGCCGGTGATGAACATGTAACTGGTGCCCTGGACCATGAAAACAAAATCAGTCAGTGCCGGGGAATAAACATCACCACCGGCGCAAGGGCCCATGATGACCGAAATCTGCGGGATCACGCCCGAGGCGATGACGTTGCGCTTGAAGATTTCACCGAACCCGGCCAGTGAAGCGACGCCTTCCTGAATGCGGGCACCGCC
This sequence comes from Alphaproteobacteria bacterium UBA1301, assembly GCA_002307725.1. Classification (GTDB taxonomy): domain Bacteria; phylum Pseudomonadota; class Alphaproteobacteria; order Micropepsales; family Micropepsaceae; genus Rhizomicrobium. The sequence continues at coordinate 34,296 of DBUB01000015.1, forward strand.
GGCATCGTACAGCCCGATGATCGGCGCTTGGTTCTGCAACGCCATGTCCTGCAGCTTGCAGATTTTTTGCGCGTGGGCTTCCGACAGCGAACCGCCGAAGACGGTGAAGTCTTTGGCGAAGACATAAACCATGCGGCCGTTGATGGTGCCCCAGCCGGTGACGACGCCGTCGCCTGGGATGCGCGTTTTGGCGGAATCGAAATCGTGACCCCGGTGTTCGACGAACATGTCGAACTCTTCGAACGAACCGGGATCGACCAGGAGTTCGATGCGCTCGCGCGCCGTCAGCTTGCCCTTTTTGTGCTGGGCTTCGATCTTGGCTTCACCACCGCCGAGCCGGGCGCGCACGCGGCGCGCTTCAAGTTCCTGGATGACGTGCTTCATGGGCGAGGCTCCGCGGCGAACGAGGAATGGTAGAGCGGGGACGGGAAACTGTCATCCCCGGCCGAGCGCTCTGAGCATAGCGAAGAGCGGGAGGGGAAGGGGACCCAGGTGGTCGCTGAGGTCCGCCGTCACAAGAAACGCTGTGCCACCATTTTGTTGTAGGAGAAACACCACGACCTGGGTCCCCTTCCCCTCCCTGCCTTCGCACTGCGTGCTACGGCGGGTCGGCCGGGGATGACAGCCGTTATTTTGCCAATCTCAGAAACTTCTCCACCGCTTTCAGTTCCACCAGAAGCGCGGCGGCGCGGTCGGTGGCTTCTTGGTCTTCGCCCCAGTGTTCGGCCTGAAAGCGCTCGTCAAGCTGGCTGAGGGCAAAGGCGGCTTCGGCGTCGAGGCGGCGTTCGGCCAGCGCCAAGGTCAGCACCAGTGAACCAAGGATCGGTGCGGCGGTGGCGAGCGCCGTAAGCTGGAACGGGTCATAGGCCGCCACCGCTTGGCGGAGCACGGCCACGGCCTCATCGGACTGGGCGAAATGAACCGGCCCGGTGCGGGTCTGCAAATGCGCCCCGTAGCATGCTGCCGCCCAATCGAGCAGCGGGTCCCATTCCCCCGACTGGCGCGCCACCAGGGCCGCCGGGTGATCGGCGCGATAACACAGAAGATCGTTGACGTAACGCATCACCTGCCCGGCCACGGCGTCTTGCAGCGGCGCGACGCGATCAAGCGCCGTGTTGGCGAGCTTGGTCAGCACCATGAATTGAGGCGCGATGTCATCACCCTGCCCGCGCCATTCGTCGGCCACCGCTTCGGCCAGCGCGAGCGTCGGCAGGGTGAGCGCGGCCTTCATCGGTGTTTTTAACGGGCGGCCATCGAGCAGGATTTGGAATGGGGCGGCGGAAACCGTCACCTCCTTGTAGAAACGCTTCATGACTTGCGCGGCCGCATTTTTCCGGCCGATTTCTTTTTGGGGGCGGGTTTCTTGGTGCCGGGCTTCTTGCGCTCGAATGCGGGCTTGGCCGGTTCGGGCTTTTTGGCGGGCTTGAAGGAGAAAATCTTGGGCTCGGCATCGGGATCGAAGCCGAGGGCCTCGAAGCTTTCGCGCATGTGCGGCGGCAGCGGCGCGGTCACCTGCAATCGGCCGCCATCGGGATGGGCGATGTCGATGCAGCGGGCATGCAGATGCAGCTTATCAGCGATAACGCCGGTGCCCTTGGCCGCGTCACCGCCGTATTTAAAATCGCCGACAATTGGCGTGCCGAGAAACGCGAGATGGACGCGGATCTGATGGGTGCGGCCAGTGACTGGCTTGGCCGCGACGAACGCGAACTCCTCGCCCGCCTCGCCCAGCACCATGTAATCAGTAATGGCGTGCTTGGAGTCGTCGGTGTCGCGGACGGCCATTTTCTCGTCGCGGCCGTGCGGACCAAAGCCGCCTTCCTTCAGCAGCGCCGCTTTGATGGTGCCTTTCTTCTTGGCCGGTACGCCTTTGGTCAGCGCCCAATAAATTTTCGACGCGTCGCGGCTGGCCAGCGATTTGGACAGGGCCGCGGCAGCGGGCACGGTGCGCGCGATCACCAAGACGCCCGAGGTGTCGCGGTCGAGCCGGTGCACCAGACGCGGGCGCTGACCCTTTTCGTAGGTTAGGGAATCCAGCATGCCGTCGATGTGCTTGGTGAGGCCCGAACCGCCTTGCGTCGCTAGCCCCGGCGGCTTGTTGAGCACGATCACCGAGGTGTCCATGTAGAGGACGTAATCCTGCAAGGAGCCTTGCATCACCGGGGCGGCGGGACGCGGCTTTTCGGTCAGATCGCCTTCGGTGACCAGCGGCGGCAGGCGGAGCATCTGGCCCTCGGCAAGCCGGTCGGCGGACTTGGCGCGCCGGCCGTCGACTCGCACCTGGCCTGTGCGCAGGAGCTTTTCCAACCGGCCGTGGGTCAGCGCCGGGAAATGGCGCTTGAACCAGCGATCCAGCCGGATGCCGTCGTCGTCGCGTTCGATGCGTTGCTGGCGGTCCATTTTGGGTTGCCGTGGGGTGCCGGTGGGGTTCTAGTAGCCTCCTGAAGATTCCGCCAGTGCCTGGAGTTTGCCGATGCCACCGATGCCCCTGCTTTTGCTCGTGATGACCGGGGGCGCGCTTGGGACCGGCGCCCGCTATGCGATTTCGGGCCTGGTTGCCTCCAGCATCGGCGAGACCTTCCCGTGGGGGACGCTGATTATCAACATCACCGGCTCGTTCCTGATCGGCTTCTTCTTTACCCTGACCTCCCCGGACGGACGGCTGATGGTCTCCGGCGGCACCCGCCAGTTCGTGATGACCGGCTTCTGCGGCGGCTACACCACCTTCTCCTCGTTCTCGCTGCAGACCCTCAACCTGATCCGCGACGGCGAGTGGATGGCGGCAGGCGGCAACATCCTCGGCTCGGTGACGCTGTGCATGCTGGGGGTGTGGCTCGGCTCGATCACAGCGAACCTCATCAACCAGCTTAAGGGGGCCTGACATGACCAAGCTGCCTTCCGACGCGAAACTCCTACGCATCTTCATCGGCGAGTCCGCCCGTTTCGACGGCCGTCCGCTCTATGAAGCCATCGTGCTGAAGGCGCGCGAGCTAGGCCTGCACGGCGCCACGGTGCTGCGCGGGCCGATGGGCTTCGGCAAATCGAGCCGCCTGCACACCGCCAAGATCCTGCGCCTGTCCGAAGACCTGCCGCTGGTGATCGAAATTGTCGACTCCGAGGACAAGATCGACGCCTTCTGGCCGGTGATCGAACCGATGATGGGCTCGGGCTTGGTAACTCTCGAGAAGGTCACGGTGCTGCGTTACGGCGTCGAAGACCTTACCAAGCCGGCCTAGCCTCAGCCCGCCTCGGGCGAAGGGGATGACAGTGGGTGAACTTTTTTCGCTAGAACATTTCGCCGTTTCACGGAAACGACGAAATGCTCTAGGTTTTTTGATTGTCGCGCTTCATGGCCGAAAACCGGATTCCACTTTTCGGTGAAGCGCTCTAAGCGGCCAGCGCGCCGGTGTGACCGAGTTTGCGGGCGGCCGCGCGCCCCGCCGCGATGATGGTATCGACGCGATGGTCCCAGCGATGCGCCGCCACCGCTGCGGTATGCCCGGCTGCTGCCATGGCAAACAATGCCTCGGGATCGCGCAATAACGCCGCAATCCCGGCAAGGTCTTCCTCAAGTGCCGTCCAGCGAAACAACGCGATGTCGCGGCCCGGAACAAAGGCGCTCTCGTAAAAGCCGGTGCGATCACACGCCACCGCGGCACCGCCGAGCATCGCACTGAGCGGCCGCTCATGGCTGCCCTCGCCGAAATTGCCGCTGAGGCTGAAGGCTAGGCGCGACTGGCGCATCAACCGCAGGCATTCGGCGATCTCGACCGGACCCCGATTGTCGACTCCCGGCACGCCGTCCCAGAGATTGCCCACTACGGTGAGCGGCAGGCCCACTTTCCGGGCTGTATTCAAAAAGCGCTGACGGCGCTCGCAGCGCACGGCCTCTTGCACCAGCACCGTCAGCAGGCGGACTTGCCGCAAGTCGTCGCGCTCCGCCGCGCCGAGCGACGGGCTGTTGGGATCGATCCCGCAAGCCGTCAGAACGCAATCCACCGCTTCGAGCGGCGAAATCCATTCGGTCGCGAGCGCCATGTCGACGGCCGCCTGAAACAGGGCACGCACTTGCTCCGGCAGTGCGGCCCAGCCGGCACGGTCAGCGCGATAATTCGTCCCCGCAAACAGCACCGCAATCGGCCGCTCCGCCACCCACGCGGCCGCCGTCGCGGGCATAGGCGCGGGCGTGCCCAAACCGCCATGCGGACAGAAGCCCAGATAAGCAAACCGGTTCGCGCCGAACAGGGCGTCGACCATGCGGATATGGCTGCGGTCGACCAGCAGTACCGCCGTCTCGGGCGGTATATTGCGGAAGCGCTCGACGAAATTCAGCGGGTAATCGACGTATTCGAGGACATGCGGTGCACCGGCAAGATCGGCAACCGTGCGGCCCGTACTGCCGCGGTATTCGGCAAAGGCATTGATCGAAAAGACGAGGTCCAGCGGGCCAGACCCCGCCAGGGCACGCGGCAAATCTACGGGAAAATCGCACTTTTCCGGAAAATCCAGAACCTGGACATCCCAGCCGCGCCGCACAAATCCCGCGGCAATCTCGTCGACAAAATCGCGCAGAACGCCGTACTGGCTCAGCCCCTTCAACAAGGCGACGCGCATATGTCCCTCCCGGCAGTTCGGCGACCGTAGGATGTTAATGGTTTCCGGATGGTGAACGTACCGGCGGAGCGGTTATTCCCCGCTCTTCTTGGCGCGCAGCTTGGCCCAATACTCCAGGCGTTTGGCGATCTCGCGTTCGAAGCCGGTTTCCTTCGGGTGATAGAGGCTTTCGCGCGTCATCTCGTCGGGAAAATAATTCTGGCCGGAAAAACCGTCTTCGGCGTCGTGGTCGTATTGATAGCCGGCGCCGTAACCGAGGTTCTTCATCAGCTTGGTCGGGGCGTTGAGAATGTGCGCCGGCGGCATCAGCGAACCGTGCTCCGCCGCGAGGCGCTTGGCGGCCCCGAGCGCCTTATAGACCGCATTCGATTTTGGCGCTGTCGCCAGATAGATCACGCATTGCGCCAGCGCGATCTCGCCTTCGGGGCTGCCGAGGAAATCGTAATAGTCCTTGGCGGCGAGCGCCTGCACCATGGCCTGCGGATCGGCAAGACCGATGTCTTCCACCGAGGCGCGGACCAAGCGGCGGGCGATGAATAACGGCGCCTCGCCACCCGCCAGCATGCGCGCCAACCAGTACAGCGCCGCATCGGGATCAGAACCGCGGATCGATTTGTGCAGCGCCGAGATGATATTGTAATGCTCCTCGCGGCTCTTGTCGTAGAGCGGCGCACGCTTTTGCACCGCCTCTACCAGCGCGGCGGAATCCAGCGGCTTGACGACCTTGAGCGACGCCGTTTCCTCGGCCAGGTTGAGAAGATAACGCCCATCGCCATCGGCCATCGCCTTGATCGTATCGCGCGCGTCGTCAGTAAGCGGAAGTTTCTCACCGAAATGCTGCTCGGCGCGCTGCAGCAGGGTTTCGAGCGCGGCGTCGTCGAGGCGGCGCAGGACCAGAACCTGGGTGCGGGAGAGCAACGCGCCATTGAGCTCGAAGGAAGGGTTTTCGGTGGTGGCGCCAACGACGATGACGGTTCCATCCTCCATCACCGGCAGAAACGAATCCTGCTGGCTGCGGTTGAAACGGTGGATCTCGTCGATAAACAGCAGCGTGCCCTGCCCGATGCGGCGGCGCTGGCGGGCGGATTCGAAGGATTTCTTCAGGTCGGCAACGCCGGAAAAAACCGCCGACAATTGCTCGAAATGTAGGTTGAAGGCGGTGGAAAGCAGCCGCGCGATGGTGGTTTTGCCGGTGCCGGGCGGGCCCCAGAACACGATCGAATGCGGCCGGTTCGCCGCCACCATCCGCCCGATCGGGCCGTCGGGGCCGATGATGTGATCCTGCCCGACGACTTCGGCCAGCGTCTTCGGGCGCAACCGGTCCGCCAGCGGCCGCGGCGCACCATCGTCAAGGCCAGCAGATTGGAAGAGATCGGGCATGGGGACATTCTACAGCGAATAGGGATTAGCGAATAGCGAGTAGGGACAAGTTGTTCCAGACCCCCTATTCGCTACTCCCCATTCGCTCGTTTCTCAGCCATCCACCGTCAAACTGAGCCGCCGGCCGGCGCGTTCGATGACAAGGTCCCAGTGGCCGCGGGCGCCGTCGAGCAGGTTTTTGAGCTGGCCGACGTCGCCGGCGTTCCTGCCATTGACCGAGCGGACGATATCGCCTGGCTGAAAGCCGTAGCGGGCGGCAAAGCCGTTGCCAGCAACCGAACGGACCACGACGCCCTTAGCAAACAGGTTCATCTGCAGATCGAGCGCGACGGCGGGCGACAAATTCTCCACTCGCGCACCGGCGAGCGGATTGCGGCCGCCGATGGTGGTGGAATTGCGGCGCGGGCTTTCCGGCGGCAGGGTGAGCTTCAGCGTCACCTCGCGCCAGTGCCCATCCGACACCACTTTCGCTTTCACGGTGTCACCAGCCTTGTGGGTAGCGACGCGATAATTGAGCGACTGCATGTCGTCGACATCGGCGCCGTCCACCGACACGATCACGTCGCCGGTGTGCAAGCCCGCCTGCGCTGCCGGACCATTCGGATAGACGGTTTTCAAAAGCACGCCCTGCGGCCGCCCCAGCTTCATGGCGTTGGCGATCTCGCTGGTCACCGGCTGGCCGTCGGCCCCAGCCCACGGGAAGTGCACCCCGCCCGCGGACGCGCCTTCCACCACGCGTCGCGCCAGATTGGCTGGAATGGCGAAACCGATGCCGATATTGCCGCCCGACGGCGACAGAATGGCGGTGTTGATGCCGGCGAGCTTGCCGTCGGTCGTCACCAGCGCACCACCGGAATTGCCCGGATTGATGGCGGCATCGGTCTGGATGAAGAACTGGTAGTTGGAGGCATCAGCATTGGCCCGCGCCTGGGCCGAGACGATACCCATGGTCACGGTCTGGCCAACACCGAAGGGATCGCCGATGGCGAGCACGACGTCTCCGACCTGCAGCGCGTCCGAATTGCCGAATTCGATCGCCGGCAGGCGCTCACCTTTGGTGTCGATCTTGAGCACTGCGAGATCGGTGCGCGGATCGGCGAGTTGCACCTTAGCCTTGAACTCGCGCTTGTCATTGAGCGACACCACGATGTCCTGGCCGCCTTGGATGACATGGTTGTTGGTCAGGATCAGCCCATCGCCGCGCACGATGACACCAGAGCCCAGCGACTGTTGCACGCGCTTCTGCTGCTGCGGATTGAGGCCGAAGAAACGCTGGAAAAACGGGTCATTCAAGAACGGGTTGACCGGCGCCTGGACCACGCTGCGCGAATAAACGTTGACCACGGCGGGCGCGATGCGCCGCACCACTGGCGCGAAGGTGAGCTGGACCTGGCGCATGTCGCGCGGCATTTCGCGGCTCGGCGCCAGCGTCTGTTCGACGGCCGCACCCGGCTTCTTCGCCGTCGCGGCGGGCGCGGTGACGCTGTAAAGCGCACCTGCCAAAACAACAAACGCGGCGACCCCAATCAACCCGCTGCGATACATTTTCACTGCCTCCATGATCCACGCCACGATCGTCCCAGATCGGTTCGCAATCCCATTCTCAGAATTATCGCGCAAGCCGGCGCCCTCGCCTAATTACGCAAATGCAAACGTGTGACCCAAAAGACAAAGGGCGCCCCGTCGCCGGGCCGCCCTCGTATGAAAATTCGTGAAACCGCGCAAATTTTACGCTTCCGCGCCTTCGTCATCCGCCGTCATCACCGGTCCGGAATCTTTGCCCTTGGCTTCCGGATCGCGATCGACGAATTCGATAATCGCGAGCGGAGCGTTGTCGCCGAACCGGAAACCCGCTTTCAACACGCGGGTATAGCCGCCGGGACGGGTGGCATAACGCGGCCCGATAACATCGAACAACTTCTTGACCTGCGCGATGTCGCGAACCTGGGAAATTGCCAAGCGACGGGCGAAGACATCGGCGGTGCCGCGCCGCGACAAGGTCACCAGCTTCTCCATCACCGGGCGAATTGACTTCGCCTTGGGCAGGGTCGTCGTGATCTGCTCATGCTTGATCAACGCGGCCATCATGTTCGCGAACATGGCGGTGCGGTGGGATGCCGTAACGTTGAGCTTCCGTCCGGAATTGCGATGGCGCATTTTTCTCTACCTTCAAAAACAAACCGCCCTCGCCCCAGCGTGGGGCGAGAGCGAATAGCGATTAGTACTGGTCCTCGTACCGCTTGGCGAGGTCTTCGATGTTTTCCGGCGGCCAACCCGGCACTTCCATGCCGAGATGCAGGCCCATTTCGGCGAGCACCGCCTTGATCTCGTTCAACGATTTGCGGCCGAAGTTCGGTGTACGGAGCATTTCCGCTTCGGTCTTCTGGATGAGGTCGCCGATGTAGACGATGTTGTCGTTCTTGAGACAGTTCGCGGACCGCACCGACAGTTCCAGCTCGTCGACCTTCTTGAGAAGAACGGGATTGAAGGCGAGATCGGGCTTGGCTTCCTCGGTAACGCGCTCGCGCGGCTCCTCGAAATTGATGAAGACCTGCAACTGGTCTTGCAGAATGCGCGCAGCATAAGCCACGGCATTGTCCGGCGTGATGGCGCCGTTGGTCTCGACCGACAGCGTCAGCTTGTCGTAGTCGAGAATCTGGCCCTCGCGGGTGTTCTCGACCTTGTAGGAGACCTTCTTGACCGGCGAATACAGGCTATCGACCGGAATGAGCCCGATCGGCGCATCTTCCGGACGGTTGCGGTCGGCCGGGACATAGCCCTTGCCGTTGGCGACCGTCAGTTCCATGCGGAACTCGACCTTATCGTCCAGCGTGCAGATCACGAGATCCGGATTGAGGACCTCGACGTCGGCGACGGCCTGGATCTGGCCCGCGGTGACTTCGCCAGGGCCGGTGGCCTTGAGCGCGAGCCGCTTGGGACCTTCGGCATGCATGCGCAGCGCGACCTGCTTGATGTTCAAGACGATGTCGGTCACGTCCTCGCGCACACCGGCGATCGAGGAGAATTCATGCAGCACGCCCTCGATCTGAATCGAGGTCACGGCGGCACCCTGGAGCGACGACAGCAGCACGCGGCGCAGCGCATTGCCCAGCGTCAGGCCGAAACCGCGTTCCAGCGGTTCCGCGATGATCGTCGCAAAACGGCTGGCATCCAACCCCGTGGTATCAATACGAAGCTTCTGCGGCTTGATCAGTTCTTGCCAATTTTTCTGAAACATTTTTCCTCATCGTTTCCCGGACGTGTCGGATCACGCCCATTTCGTGCGACGGGTACGCTAGGTTCCGAACCTAAGGCACTACTAAACGCGACGGCGCTTCGGCGGACGGCAGCCGTTGTGCGGGATCGGCGTCACGTCGCGGATCGACGTTACGACAAGACCAACGGTCTGCAGCGCGCGCAGCGCAGATTCACGGCCCGAACCCGGGCCCGATACTTCCACTTCCAAAGTGCGCATGCCGTGCTCGACGGCCTTCTTGCCCGCATCTTCGGCCGCAACCTGCGCCGCATACGGGGTCGACTTGCGCGAACCCTTGAAGCCCATCATGCCGGCGCTCGACCAGGAAATCGCGTTTCCGGCAGTGTCGGTGATGGTGATGATCGTGTTGTTGAAGGTCGCCGCCACATGGGCCACGCCCACGACGATGTTCTTCTTTTCTTTCTTGCGGGCGCGAGGCGCCTTCTTGGTCTCGGGAGCGGCCATTTACTTCGTCACCTTCTTCTTGCCGGCGATAGCGCGGGCGGGACCCTTGCGCGTGCGCGCATTGGTGTGCGTGCGCTGGCCGCGAACCGGCAGATTCTTGCGATGGCGCAGACCGCGGTAGCAGCCCAGATCCATCAGACGTTTGATATTCATCGCCACTTCGCGGCGCAGGTCGCCTTCCACGAGGTAATCGCGATCGATCACTTCACGGATCTGGATGACCTCGGAATCGGTCAGGTCATGGACCCGACGAGTCGGAGAGATGCCAGTCTTATCGCAAATCTCCTTGGCCTTCTGCGGCCCGATGCCATGGATATAGCGCAGGCCGATCCAGACCTGCTTCTGGGTAGGAATGTTAACGCCGGCAATGCGTGCCACGGGGCTTCTCCAAACGGGCCTGTGCCCGCAGTTCAGTGTTCAATCGTCTGCAAAAAGACCCCTCAAAAACCGAAGCGCTAGCGCCAAGCCCTTGAGAAGCCTGTATTTCTCGACCGCAGGGGCGCGGATTATAGGGATGCGCGCCCTCCAGTCAACCGGCCCCATTCCTGGGGTATTCCAATGCCTTACTTCTCGCGCTTCTGGCCCGGAAACCGCAAACCCACTTTCCGGGAAGCACTCTTAGCCGATCCCCAAACAGCCCTTGTGGCCGGCCTTCTTTATGACTTCTGCAACAGCACTCGTCACCTGAGCGATCGGCAGCATGCCGTCGACGGTGGTGAGCTTGCCCTGCCGCTTGTAGTACTCAAGCAGCGGAGCGGTATTCTGGTAATAGACGTTGAGACGGTTTTGCAGCGTCTCCGGATTGTCGTCGGCGCGGGCCACGCCGCCCGACTGGGCGATACGAGCCTTGACGCGGTCGATCAGAACCTTGTCGTCAACCTTGAGCTCGATCACCAGATCGATCTGCTTCTCGCGCAGCTTCAGCATCGAATCGAGGGCGCGGGCCTGCGGAATGGTCCGCGGAAAACCGTCGAAGATGGCGCCCTTGGCGCAATCGGGCTGGTCATAGCGCTCGGAAATAATGCCGATGACGACTTCGTCGGGAACCAATTCGCCCGCCGCCATGATCGCCTGGCACTTCTTGCCCAACTCGGTGCCCGCCGCAATCGCCGCGCGCAGCATGTCGCCGGTTGAAAGCTGAACCCAGCCGTAGGTTTCCTGAAGCAGTTTGGCCTGCGTGCCCTTGCCGGAGCCCGGAGGCCCAAAAACAACGAGATTCAACGACGTGCTCCCCTCAACTTGGCTTTCTTGATCAACCCTTCGTACTGCTGCGCGATCAGATGGCTCTGAATCTGCGCCACGGTATCCATCGTCACCGAAACCACAATCAGGATCGAAGTGCCGCCGAGGGCGAAGGAAATGTTGTTCTGCCACATGAACTCAGGGATCAGGCACACGACCGCGAGGTAAAGGGCCCCGATGACGGTGCAACGCGTGAGCACGTAGTCGATGTATTCCGCAGTCTTCTTGCCGGGACGGATACCCGGAATAAACCCGCCGTACTTCTTCAGGTTCTCAGCCGTCTCTTCCGGATTGAAGACGATCGAGGTGTAGAAGAACGCGAAGAAGATGATCATCGCGCCGTACAGGATCAGATAGATCGGCTGGCCGCGGCTAATGAGCTGGATGAGCGTCGTCGCCCATTCGGGAAGGCTTTGGGCATTGAACTGCGCCACCGTCATCGGCATCAGCAAGATCGACGAGGCGAAAATCGGCGGAATCACGCCGGAGACGTTGAGCTTGAGCGGCAGATGCGAGGACTCACCGCCGAACATGCGCTGGCCCTGCTGGCGCTTGGGATACTGCACCAAGAGGCGGCGCTGGGCGCGCTCCATGAAAACGATGACGCCGACCAGGACGACGGCGAACGCCAGGAAGAACACCAGCACCAGTGGATTCAACGCCCCGGTGCGGGCCCCTTCCAACGCCTGGCCCAAAATCTGCGGGAAGCGGGCGACAATGCCGGCGAAGATGATCAGCGAAATACCGTTGCCAACGCCGCGGCTGGTGATCTGCTCGCCGATCCACATCAACAGGATCGTGCCGCCGGTCAGCGTAATAACGGTGGTCAGGCGGAAGAAAATGCCGGGGTCGAGCACGATCCCCTGCCCGTGTTCTAGGCCGACGGCAATCGCAAAGGCCTGTACAGCCGCCAGCACGACCGTGCCGTAACGGGTGTACTGGTTGATGACCTTCTGGCCCGCGGCGCCTTCCTTCTTCAGCGCTTCCAGCTCGGGGAACACCGTCGTCATCAACTGCATGATAATCGACGCCGAGATGTAGGGCATGATGCCCAGCGCGAAGATAGCCATGCGGGACACCGCGCCGCCGGCCAAGGTGTTGAAAATGTCGAGGAGACCGCCGCCCTGCTGGTTGATGAACCGCGCCATTCCCTCCGGGTCAATGCCCGGCATCGGGATGTAGGTTCCCAGGCGGGTGACGATCAATGCCCCCAGCGTGAACATAACGCGTTGCCGCAGCTCCTTCGCCTTGGCGAAGTTGCTAAAATTGAAGTTGGCGGCAAGTTGTTCAGCGGCTGACGGCATCGTTCACTCCCAATCGGCGGTGACCCTTATATAGGATCACCCTAGCCGTTCTGCGCGGCCCGCTTGGCGGTGGCCTTGATGCGCCGCTGCTGACGCTTGCCGGGCTCACCCTTTTTATTGGTGGTGACCTTCTTCTTGTAGGTGATCGTCACCGAACCGCCCGCCCGCTCAACCGCTTCCACGGCCGACTTGGAGGCGCCGGCGACTTCGATCTCCAGCTTCGCCGTCACTTCGCCCTTGGCGAGCAGACGCACGCCGTCACGGCTCTTGGAGACCAACCCGGCCGCCTTGAGCGCTGCGAGGTCGACCTTGACCGCGGCGTCGACTTTCTTGTCGTCGACGGCCTTCTGAAGCCGGCCGAGATTCACTTCGGCGAAATCGGTGCCGAAGATGTTGTTGAAGCCGCGCTTCGGCATGCGCATATGGAGCGGCATCTGGCCGCCTTCAAAGCCGTACACGGCATTACCGGTACGCGCCTTGGCGCCCTTGACGCCGCGCCCGCAAGTTTTGCCCAGGCCCGAGGACGACCCGCGGCCAACCTTGGTCTTGCTCTTGTGCGCGCCGGGATTGTTCCGGACTTCGTTGAGTTTCATATCACTTGCTCTCTTCGACAATCTCGACCAGGTGCTGGATGGAGCGGATCATGCCGCGCACGGAGGGCGTATCCTCCAGCGTACGCGTGCGATGCATCTTGCCCAACCCCAAGCCCTTCAACGTCGCCGTCTGAATGGCGGGACGGCGATTGGCGCTGCGGATCTGCCGCACAACCAACGTCTTCTTTGGCAGGGTCTTCTCGGTCTCGTCGGCCATAGTCGTGTTTCCTTATGCGCCCGCAGTTTCGGCAGCGCCCTTTTGGCCTTCACGGCGCGAGATGATCTCGGCAACCGAGCGGCCACGGCGCTGCGCGACAAGGCGCGGCGACTGCTGCAGCTTGAGGGCATCAAATGTCGCGCGAACCATGTTGTAGGGATTCGAAGTGCCGATCGACTTGGCGACAACGTCACCAACACCGAGGGCTTCGAACACCGCACGCATCGGGCCGCCGGCGATGATGCCGGTACCGGCCGGAGCCGGACGCACGACGACCTTACCGGCGCCATGATGGCCGAAGCTATCGTGATGCAGCGTACGGCCATCCTTCAGCGGCACGCGGATCAAGGACTTCTTGGCCTCTTCGGTCGCCTTGCGGATCGCTTCCGGCACTTCACGCGCCTTGCCGTGGCCGAAACCGACCCGGCCGCGTTGATCGCCAACAACCACCAGGGCTGCAAAACCGAAACGCCGGCCGCCCTTCACCACTTTGGCGACACGGTTGATGTGGACCAGCTTATCTACGAACTCGCTGTCGCGGTCGTCGCGATCGCCGCGGTCTCTGCCTTCACGCGCCACGTGCTGTTCCTTCCATTAGAATTCAAGTCCGCCTTCGCGGGCGGCGTCTGCGAGCGCTTTGACACGCCCATGATAAATGTAGCCGCCACGATCGAAGACCACCTGCTTGATGCCCTTGGCAGCGGCCCGCTCAGCGATAAGCTTGCCCACCACTTTGGCGGCTTCGATGTTCCACGATTTGGCGACTTTGGTGCCCTTCTCGTTGGTCGAGGCGGAGGCCACCGTTGCGCCGGCGAGATCGTCGATCACCTGCGCATAAATGTGGCGGCCAGCACGGAAGACCGACAGACGCGGACGTCCGTTCGAGCATTGCACCAGACGATAGCGGTTGCGCCGCTTGCGGCGGTCGAAAAGATTCGTCGACATGGCTATTTCTTCTTGCCTTCCTTGCGGCGGACATACTCACCCGCATAACGCACGCCCTTGCCCTTATAAGGTTCCGGCGGACGCCAGGAGCGGATCTCGGCCGCAACCTGCCCGACCAACTGCTTGTTGATGCCGGAAATGGTCAGCAACGTCGGCTTTTCGGCCGCGATGGTGATGCCTTCCGGGATCGGATAATTAACGTCGTGGCTGAAGCCGAGCTGCAACTGCAGGGTTTTGCCCTGCACCGCGGCGCGATAGCCGACGCCCTGGATTTCCAGCTTCGCCGAGAACCCTTCGGTGACGCCGTGGACCAGATTGTTCACCAGCGTGCGGGACAAACCCCACATCTGGTCGGCGCGATCGAACCCTTCGCGCGGGGTCACGACAATGCCGTGCTCGTCCTGTTTCACTGCGACCTCTTCCACCAGCGTGACGGAGAGTTCGCCCTTGGGACCTTTGACCTTGACGGTCTGGCCATCGATGGAGGCGATAACCCCCTTCGGTAGCGGAACCGGCTTCTTGCCGATACGAGACATGGGCTTCTCCTAGAACACCTGGCAGAGGACTTCGCCGCCGACGTTCTTCTCGCGGGCAGTGCTATCCGTCATGACGCCTTGCGGCGTGGAAACAATCGACACGCCGAGGCCCTGGCGATGAGGCTTAAGTTCCTTCACCGAGGCATAGACGCGGCGGCCCGGTGTCGAGACGCGCTTGAGTTCGCGAATGACGGGGCGGCCTTCGTGGTATTTTAACTCGATCTCGAGCTCTTTCAGACCGTCCTTGAACTCCACCTCGGCATAGCCGCGGATGAAGCCTTCGGTCTGCAGCACGTCGAGCAGACTAGTGCGCAACCGCGAATTCGGCGAGGTCACCTTCGACTTGCCGCGAAGCTGCCCGTTGCGGATACGCGTCAACAAATCGCCAATGGGATCGGAAATCGCCATGGTCCCGTTTCTCCTTACCAGCTCGCCTTGGTCATGCCAGGGATCTGGCCGAAATTCGCCAAGTCACGAAGCGCAATACGCGACAGCTTGACCTTGCGGTAAAAGCCCTTCGAACGTCCCGACATTTCGCACCGATGCTTGACGCGCGTCTTCGACGAATTACGCGGCAGCTTTGACAGCTTTAAGCGCGCTGCAAACTGCTCCTCGGCCGGAACCGCCGGATCCTTTGCCGTAGCCTTCAGCGCTGCGCGCTTGACGGCATACTGGGCTACCATCTTCTCTCGCTTCAAATTGCGATTGATTTGGGAAATCTTCGCCATAACGCCTCGCCGTCAATTCGTGAAGGGAAACTGGAAGCCCTTGAGAAGCGCCTTAGCTTCATCGTCGGTCTTCGCAGAGGTGTTGATGATGATATCCATGCCCCACACCGTTTCCGTCCTGTCGTAGTCGATTTCGACGAAAATGATGTGCTCCTTCAGGCCGAGCGCGTAGTTGCCGCGACCGTCGAAGCTCTTACCGTTCAGGCCGCGAAAATCGCGCTGACGCGGCAGGGCCATGGTGACCAAGCGGTCCAGGAATTCGTACATACGGTCCTGGCGCAGTGTGACCTTGACGCCGACCGGACGGCCGGCGGTGATCTTGAAGGTCGAAATCGCTTTCTTGGCCCTGGTGATCACGGCCTTCTGGCCAGCAATCGCCGTCAGGTCATTCTGCGCGGCCTGGATCTTCTTGGTGTCCTGCGAGCCTTCGCCGGCGCCGATATTGAGCACGATCTTGTTGATCTTCGGAACCTGCAAGCCGTTCTTGTAGCCGAACTCCTTCATCAGCGCCGGGCGGATGACCTCGAGGTACCGCTGCTTCATGCGCGGTACGTAGTTCGGATCCTTCTCGGCCTCGCCGACGACAACAGCCGCGCCCGCGGCTTTGTCGGCACCCTTCTTGGCTTTCTTGTCGGCTTTGGCCTCGGCCTTGGCCTTCTCAATGGGATTGCCGCCCTTGGGACCCTTTTCGGTCTTGGCACCCTTATCGGTCTTGGGCTTCTTTCCTGCGTCAGACATCGATGACCTCACCGGACTTCTTGGCGAAACGCACGCGGCGCCCGTCGCCCAGCACCTTCCAACCGACCTTCGTGGCCTCGCCCGACTTGGGGTCGATATGCGCGAGGTTCGACAATTCGATCGGCAAGTCTTTGTTGACGATGCCGCCCTGCGCCTTCTGGGTCTGCTTCTGGTGGCGCTTGGCGGTATTGACGCCGTTGACGACAGCCCTGTTCTCCTTGGGGAGAACCTTGAGCACTTCGCCCTTCTTGCCCTTATCGCGGCCCGTGGTGACGATCACCCGGTCGCCCTTCTTGATCTTCGCAACCATCAGAGCACCTCCGGCGCAAGCGATATGATCTTCATGTGGTTCTTCGCACGAAGCTCGCGCGTCACCGGTCCAAAAATACGGGTGCCGATCGGCTCGTTTTGGTTGTTGACCAGAACTGCGGCGTTGCCGTCGAAGCGGATCAAGCTGCCATCCGGACGGCGCACGCCTTTGGCGGTACGCACCACAACGGCCTTCACGACCTCGCCCTTCTTCACGCGACCACGCGGAATGGCTTCCTTGATGCTGACCACAATGGTGTCGCCGACGTCGGCATAGCGCCGATGCGAACCGCCCAGCACCTTGATACACATCACGCGGCGCGCGCCGGAGTTGTCGGCCACGTCAAGCTCGGTGGACATTTGAATCATTGCATTCTACTCCCGATGCCCGCCTGTCCTATTTACCGGAGACGCGTTCGACCACTTCCCAGCTCTTCAGCTTGGAGACCGGACGGCACTCTTGAATTCGGACAATGTCGCCGACCTTGTATTCGCCGGTTTCGACGTGAGCGTGATATTTCTTCGAACGGCGAACGGTCTTGCCCATCATTGGATGGGTGAAGCGGCGTTCGACGTTGACCACAACGGTCTTCGCATTCTTGTCGCTGACCACGACGCCCTGCAGCACGCGCTTAGGCATGTTCTATTCTCCTCAACCGGCCTTGCGGCGCTGTTCGGCCAAAATCGTCTCGATCCGCGCGATGTCGCGGCGCACGACACGGATACGGGCCGTTCTCTCGAGCTGACCGTTGGCCTTCTGGAAGCGCAGGTTGAACTGCTCCTTCTTCAGCTTGGCCACCTGATCGGTGAGCTCGTCGGTCGACTTGGTGCGAAAATCGTCCGCCTTGGACGAGGTCTTCGCGGTCGCGACCTTCTTGGACTTTTTCTCAGCCATCGGCGGCCTCAAATGTTACGGGCGACGAACTTCGTCGCGATGGAGAGCTTGGCAGCGCCCAGACGCATGGCTTCCTTAGCCGTGGTCAGATCGACGCCGTCGATCTCGAACAGGATGCGGCCCGGCTTGATCTTGGCGACCCAGAATTCCGGAGCACCCTTGCCCGAGCCCATGCGCACTTCGGCGGGCTTCTTGGACACCGGCACATCCGGGAAAACGCGGATCCAGACGCGGCCGGCGCGCTTCATCTCGCGGGTGATCGCGCGGCGACAAGCCTCGATCTCACGAGCGTTGATGCGTTCCGGCTCAAGGGCCTTGAGGCCGTATTCGCCGAAATTGAGTTCGGTACCGCCTTTGGCAGCGCCGTGGATACGGCCTTTGTGCTGCTTGCGGAACTTGGTGCGTGCAGGTTGAAGCATGGCGGTCTTCTTTCCGTCTTATTCAGCGGCCGGGGTGGGCGCCGCAGGACGATTGTCCTGCTTCTGCTGGCTGCCGCGGCCCTGGTCCGTGTTCTCCGCATTCCGCTTTTCGACGGCCATCGGATCGTGCTCCATGATCTCGCCCTTGAAGATCCAGACTTTGACACCGCAGGTGCCGTAAGTGGTCTTCGCCGTGGCGACACCGTAGTCGATGTCGGCGCGCAAGGTGTGCAGCGGAACGCGACCTTCGCGGTACCACTCCATGCGGGCGATTTCCGCCCCACCCAAACGACCGCCGCAATTGATGCGGATGCCCAGAGCGCCCAAACGCATCGCCGACTGCACCGCCCGCTTCATCACGCGGCGGAAGGCGACGCGACGCTCGAGCTGCTGGGCGATGTTCTCGGCCACCAGCTTGGAGTCGATCTCGGGCTTGCGGATCTCGACGATGTTCAGATGCACCTCATCGGTGGTGAACTTCTGTACGTCGGCCTTCAGCTTCTCGATGTCGGCGCCCTTCTTGCCGATCACTACACCCGGACGCGCCGAGTGAATGGTGATGCGGCACTTCTTGTGCGGGCGTTCGATCACGACCCGGCTGATACCAGCAGCCTTGAGGCGCTCGATCAGGTGGGCGCGGATCTTGATGTCTTCCTGCAGGAGCTTGCCGTACTCCTTCTTGCCGGCATACCACCTGGAATCCCAGGTCCGGTTGATGCCAAGCCGAAGGCCGGTCGGATTAACTTTCTGACCCATTACGCATTCTCCTCGGCAGATGCGGTCTCGACGGCCGCATTCGTCTTCTTCGGGGCAGCCTTCTTGGAGTCGGCTTTCTTGGGGGCTTTCTTCTTGCCCTTGGCCTTCTTCTCGGCGGCGTCCTTCTTCAGTTCCTCGACCACGATCGTGATCTGGCTGAAGAACTTCTCAATCCCTGCGCCGCGACCGCGGGCACGCGCATGAAAGCGCTTCATCACCATGTTCTTGCCGACAAAAGCCTGGGTAACCACCAGATTGTCGACATCGAGGTCATGGTTGTTCTCGGCATTGGCGACCGCCGACTGCAGGACCTTCTTGACGGCCCCAGCGATACGCTTGCGCGAAAAGGTCAACTCGTTCAGAGCCGCCTCGGCCCGCTTGCCGCGGATCGACTGCGCCACAAGATTGAGCTTGCGGGGACTGACGCGGATCAACCGGCCGATTGCCGTGGCTTGCGTATCCGCAAGAATGCGGGCGCGTGTTTCCTTGCCCATTAGTCGGCCCTCTTCGCTTTTTTGTCGCCGCCGCCGCCGCTGCTGTGACCGTAGAAGGTGCGGGTCGGCGAGAACTCGCCGAGCTTGTGGCCGACCATATCTTCGGTGACGAGCACCGGGATGTGCTTCTTGCCGTTGTAGACGCCAAAGGTGAGACCGACGAACTGCGGCAGCACCGTCGAGCGGCGCGACCAGGTCTTGATCACGTCCTTGCGCCCGGACGACCGGGCGGTTTCCGCCTTCCTCAGCAGATAACCGTCGACAAACGGACCCTTCCAAACCGAACGTGTCATATCACTATCCCTGCGTCGTCTTACCGTGGCGCGAACGCACGATGTACTTCGTGGTACGCTTGTTTTTGCGCGTCTTGGCGCCCTTGGTCGGCTTGCCCCACGGCGTGACCGGATTGCGGCCACCCTTGGTACGGCCTTCACCACCACCGTGCGGGTGATCGATCGGGTTCATGGCAGTGCCGCGGACGTTCGGGCGTTTGCCCTTCCACACGTTGCGGCCGGCCTTGCCGATAACCTCGTTCATATGATCCGGGTTCGACACCGCGCCGATCGTGGCCATGCATTCGAGGCGAACCTTGCGCGTCTCGCCCGAGTTCAGGCGAAGGATCGCATAGCCCGCGTCGCGGCCGAGATACTGAGCGTAGGTGCCGGCGGAACGGGCCATCTGGCCACCCTTGCCCGGCTTCATCTCGATGTTGTGGATGATGGTTCCAACCGGTATGCCCGACAAACGCATCGCGTTGCCCGGCTTCACGTCGACCTTGTCACCCGACACCACGGCATCGCCGACCGCAAGACGCTGCGGTGCCACGATATAAGCAAGCTCGCCGTCCTTGTATTTGATGAGGGCGATGAACGAGGTCCGGTTCGGATCGTATTCAATGCGCTCGACAACGGCGGCGACGTCGAATTTGCGGCGCTTGAAATCGACAATGCGATAGCGCTGCTTGTGACCGCCGCCCTGCCAACGAACCGTGACGCGGCCCGTGTTGTTGCGGCCGCCGTGCCTTGTCTGGCCCTCGGTCAACGACTTGACCGGACCACCCTTGTAAAGGCCTTCACGGTCGATCAGCACCAATTGGCGCTGCGCGTTCGTCGTGGGCCGGTAATGTTTAAGCGCCATCTTACAGCCCCGTCGTGATGTCGATCTGGTGGCCCTCTTCCAGGGTCACGATCGCTTTCTTGAAATCGGAACGCTTGAAGTGGGTGCCGCGGAATGCCTTGGTCTTGCCTTTTACGCGGACGGTATTCACGGCCTTCACTTTGACCTTGAACAGTTCTTCCACCGCCTTGGAGATCGCAGGCTTGGTGGCATCGAGCGGCACGCGGAACACGACCTGATTGTGGTCGGTCAGCTTGGTCGCCTTCTCGGTGATGACCGGCGAAAGGATGACGTCATGATTGGTCGTGGTCATGCGAGGCGCTCCTCGATCGCCTTGAGAGCGGCGGTCGTCAGCACGAGCTTATCGCGCTTCATGATGTCGTAGACGTTGAGGCCGACGACCTGCAGCAACGACACGGCCGCGAGATTGTGGGCCGACTTCGCGAAGTTGGCGTCGAACTCGCCGTCCACCACCAGCGCATTGGAAGCGCCGAGGCCGCCGAGCTGCTTGGCCAGCACCGCCGTCTTGACCGCTGCCGACTTGGCTTCGTCGAGAATGACGATGGCGCCGAGCTTGGCCTTGGTCGAGAGCGCATGCTTCAGACCGAGCGCCCGCACCTTCTTGGGAAGGTCGAACTCATGGCTGTGCGACACCGGGCCCATCGCCTTGGCACCACCAACAAACAGCGGCGCGGAACGCTGGCCGTGACGGGCACCGCCGCCACCCTTCTGATTGCCGAACTTCTTCTTGGTGCGGTTGACTTCACCGCGGGTCAGAATCTGGTGGTTGCCGGAGCGGCGCTTGGCAAGCTGCCAAACCACGACGCGCTGGATCAGATCGGCACGCGGCTCGAGGCCGAAGATCGAGTCCAAAAGCTCGACTTCGCCGTTCGCCTTGTTCTCAAGGTTGAGGACTTGGGTCTTCATACGTTCAGCCCTCCACCTTGCTGGCCGGCGTTTCCGCCGACGGTTTCTTCACGGATGCCGGCCGGGGCGCGTCCTTGGGCAGGTCACGCTTGACGGCGTCACGAATGAACACCCAACCGCCCTTGGAACCCGGCACCGAGCCGCGGATCATGATCAGACCGCGCTCGACATCCACCTTGGCGACTTCCACGTTCTGCGTGGTGATGCGATCGACGCCGTAATGGCCATGCATCTTCTTGTTCTTGAAGGTCTTGCCCGGATCCTGGCGGCCGCCGGTACCACCGAGCGAACGGTGGGAGATCGACACACCGTGGGTCGCTTCAAGACCGCGGAAGTTCCAGCGCTTCATCGCGCCGGTAAAACCGCGACCAATGGTGACGCCGGTGACGTCCACCTTCTGGCCGGGAACGAAGTGGTCCGCGAGGATCACGTCGCCGACGGCGAGCAGGTTGTCCGCATCCACACGGAATTCCGCCAGCTTCTTCTTGGGCTCAACTTCGGCCTTGGCAAATTGGCCACGGTCGGCCTTGGTCAAACGCTTGGGTTTGGCATAGCCCGAACCGAGCTGAACGGCGGTGTAGCCATCCTTCTCGTCCGAACGTGTCGCCACGACCTGACAGCCATCCAGCTTCAGAACCGTAACGGGCACATGCTTGCCGTCCTCTAAAAAGAGGCGGGTCATGCCAACCTTCTGCGTGATGACGCCTGTGCGCATCGCGCTCACTCCTTAAAGCTTGATCTCGACATCAACGCCGGCCGCAAGGTCGAGCTTCATCAAAGCATCAACCGTCTGCGGTGTAGGATCGATAATGTCGAGGAGGCGCTTGTGGGTCCGGATTTCGAACTGCTCGCGGCTCTTTTTGTCGATGTGCGGGGAACGGTTCACAGTGAAACGCTCAATGCCGGTCGGCAGCGGGATAGGTCCGCGTACCTGGGCGCCTGTGCGCTTCGCCGTGTTGACAATCTCCCGCGTCGAATTGTCGAGGATGCGGTGATCGAAGGCCTTAAGCCTGATCCGAATGTTTTGACCCTGCATCTTATATAACCCTCAAAAACCGTCCTCTACGCGCCTTACTTAATGATCTTTGCGACGACGCCCGAAACGACGGTGCGGCCGCCTTCACGGATGGCGAAGCGAAGGTTCTCTTCCATTGCCATC
>DBUB01000014.1:0-27908 GCA_002307725.1 Alphaproteobacteria bacterium UBA1301
CGCACGGCTATGCCCTTGGCTACATCCCGGCCGACGGCCCACCAGGACTCTTCTACAAGTCGAGGCCGGCGCGGGTGCGGCGCCTCTCGCTAGTCAAATAATCACAGTTTCGTCCGTATCCCGCCGAACAACGCCCGCCCCGGAGCGCCGTATTGATGCCGCCGTACAGCGCCAGCAGTTCGTTGTCGCCGTATTGGTGCGTGTCTCCCAGCGAATAGTTCGGCGGCGGATCGCCGTCGGCTTCCTTGTTGCCGTTGCGCGAATCGTCGGCCGAAATCGAATTGGTGAGAATGTAATTCGCCGCCGCGCCGAACTCGAACGCCGCGTAGCTCCCGCAGGACGACGGCGCAAGGCAGGTCTCCTGGCTCCCGGGTCTTTGTCCGTTTCCGCCGTCCCAAGGCTTTTACCTCAGTGGCACATGGAAACTTCCTTACCGGTTACAGTGGCGGGGGCAGCCGCTTTCGCGTTTCCAAAACCGTGCACGTGGGGTAAGTGCTAATCTGCACCGGGCTCCGCCGTCAACGGGCTTGGTCCGACCGCGGTTGCCGCGTCGGAACTGGTTCGGTATTTGCCGAGAATCGTTGCTTAATTCCGCGCTCCGTTACCGAACCGTCGCAGTTCGAGGCCAAATTGCCGCTATGATGTCAGAAAACGCGAATCAATATGCGGTGTACGGAATGACCAAGGACGCCGCGTTCTGGGCCGAGCTTCGGCGGATCTTGTGGGCGGTGGCGGCGGCTTTGCTTGCCGGTGCTGCGGCATACCTATGGTTGGGTCCGCGGGGCCTCGCGGCGGCGGTGGTGGTCACCAGCGCGGCGGCCATTTCCGCTGGCATCGGCGAACGCCGTCCGTCGCGCGCCGTTACCGAAACACCCGCGCCGGCTGATTTGGCTGTGCTGTCGCCGTTGGCCCGCGAGATGCTGGAGCGCCTGCCGGACCCGTTGATGCTGGTTAATGGCGGCGACCGCGTGCTGTTCGCCAACGGCGCGATGCGCGAGGTGATTGGTGTCGGCGTTGAGCGCAAGCACGTGTCGGCGGTGCTGCGGACACCGTCTGTCCTCGAAGCCTTGCAACGTACGGCACATACCGGTGAGCCCGGTTCGATTGAATTCACCATTAGGGTTCCGATCGAACGCAATTACCAAGCCTTCACCGCTCGCATCTCAAGCGACCCGTCGGTGGTCATGCTGTTGATGCATGACCTCACGGCCATGAAGCGTACCGAACAGATGCGGGTCGACTTCATCGCCAATGCCAGCCACGAACTGCGCACGCCGCTGGCGGCGGTGACGGGGTTCATCGAGACCCTGAAAGGCCCGGCCCGTGACGACGCCGAGGCGCGCGACAAATTCCTCGACATCATGGCCGTTGAGGGCGAGCGCATGCGCCGGTTGATTGAGGACCTGTTGTCGCTGACCCGGATCGAGCTTAACGAACATGTGCCGCCGCGGGGCGAAGTGTCGCTCGAAGCGGTGGTCCAGCAGGCGTCAGCGGCTTTGACACCGTTGGCTAAGGCCGACGGCATCACCATCGTTGTGGACGTTGCGGCAGGTTTGCCGCCGGTCGCCGGTGAGCGCGACGAGCTGGTTCAACTGTTCCAGAACCTGATCCACAACGCGATCAAGTACGGCCGCGACAACGGTGAGGTGAAAATTTCGCTACGGCAACAGGCCTCCACCGGACGGCGCGGGCCGGAAACCTTGCTGATTGCGGCCGTTACCGATGACGGCGAGGGTATTCCGGCCGAAGCGATCCCGCGTCTGACCGAGCGTTTCTACCGCGTCGATGTGAAGCGCAGCCGGGAGCGCGGCGGCACCGGTCTCGGTCTGGCGATCGTCAAACACATCGTCAATCGGCACAATGGGCGGCTGCAGATCGAAAGCCGGGCGGGCGAGGGATCGACGTTTACGATCATTCTGCCCGCCGCCAAGAAGCAGGCGGACGCGCCTGTCACGGAACTGTTATAAAACCATCGCATACCGATTGCGTTGCCGGTGTGAATGGTTCCGGAAACGAGGAAGCGGGCAGGCGCCATGGCAGACCACACAGTACGAGCCTTTACGGAACAGCTTGAGGCGCTGGCCTCGAGTGTCGCGCAGATGGGCGGTATCGCCGAAGCGCAACTGGCCGATTCGATTGACGCGATCGCGCGGCGCGATACGGCACGGGCCGAGAGTGTCGTTGCGGGTGACCGCAAGGTCGACGAGCTGCAGCAGCAGATCGAAGAGCAGGCGCTGAAGGTGTTGGCGCTGCGCCAGCCGATGGCGGTGGATCTGCGCGAGACCCTGGCGGCGATCAAGATCGCTGGTGAGCTTGAGCGTATCGGCGACCTCGCCAAGAACATCGCCAAGCGCGCCATCGTCCTCAACCGCGAGCCGCCGATTCGCTTGGCTCAGAGTTTGGCCCGCATGGGCAGTCAGGCGCTGGCGCAGCTGAAAGCGGTGCTGGATTCCTATTCCGATCGCGATCCCGACTCCGCCGAACTGGTGTGGAAGCAGGACGGCGAAATCGACGAGATGTACAACAGCCTGTTCCGCGAGCTTCTCACCTACATGATGGAAGACCCACGCACGATCGGGCTATGCACGCACTTCCTGTTCATCGCCAAGAACATCGAGCGGGCGGGCGACCACTGCACCAACATCGCCGAAGTTGTCTTCAACATGGTGACCGGCGGCCATCTGGCGCTCGACCGCCCCAAGGGCGACACCACCGCTAGCGCACGCTTCGAGAAGAAGGATTAGGCTATGAAACCGTCGGTGCTCGTGGCCGAGGACGAAAGCGCCCTAGTCACCCTGCTCCGATACAATCTGGAGCGTGAGGGCTATCGCGTGTTGGAAGCGATGGACGGCGAAGAGGCGCTTCTCGTCGCCGCCGAAGAAAAGCCCGATCTCGTGCTCCTGGATTGGATGCTGCCGCAGCTTTCCGGCATCGAAGTGTGCCGCCGCCTGCGCAGCCGTCAGGAGACCCGTAACGTCCCGATCATCATGCTGACCGCGCGCGGTGAGGAATCGGACCGCATCCGTGGCCTCGATACCGGCGCCGATGATTATCTCACCAAGCCGTTTTCGATGATGGAGCTTCTGGCGCGGCTTCGCGCCGTGATGCGCCGCATTCGTCCGAGTTTGGCTGAGGATATCGTCACGGTCGGCGACATCGAGATGGACCGCGCCGCCCACCGGGTGCGCCGCTCCGGTCGCGAGGTGCATCTGGGGCCAACTGAGTACAAGCTGCTCGATCACCTGATCCAGCATCCTGGTCGCGTCTTTTCGCGCGAGCAGCTCTTGGATGCGGTGTGGGGCTCGGATGTCTATGTCGAGGCGCGCACGGTCGATGTCCATGTCGGCCGCCTGCGCAAGGCGCTCAACATCGACAACATCGGCGATCCGATCCGCACTGTGCGCTCGGCCGGCTACGCGCTGGAAGACGCCGCCGTTCCGGCGGTGTAAACCGCGCCAACAGCGAAGCAAGCGAAACCAGCCCGCGGCACCAGTCGCGAGCTTTTCGCTTCGGCTGAAAGCCAGGCCCTAGCGGCAGATCTTGTGTGCGTGGGCGCCGCGCAACAGGTTGTGCAGCGCATCATGCGGGCTGGCAACGAGAACCGGCGCCTTGCGCGCCGTCTCGTTCTTCGCCGCTTCGGGTTTTGCGGACTTCACTTTTGGTTTTTCGACGCGTTTTTTCATCCGCGCTCTATATCACACACGCCCCATGCTGGGGAGGCCTTGCGGCGCTCCTCAGCAATAAGTTTGTGTCGCCAATCAGCTTGCGATCTTGTCCCGGCGCTGCTGCTGCGGCTGGTAGGCTTTGCGGGCGTGGGCTTCGCAATAAGGTGAGCCGGACTTCGGCTTGCGGCCGCAGAAGTGAAACTCGTTCTCGGATGGATCGCCGATCGGCCAGCGGCACATGCGGTCGTTGATCGTCAGGACGGTCGCGAAGTTGCCGTCGTCCAGCGTCAGCGGGTCCTCTTCCACGATCGGGGCCGGCGGAACATGGGCGCGGATTGACACCCGCGGTGTCGCCGGCAGGCGCGGACGCTCGACGCGGCTCGGGCTCGCCCGTCCAGCTAGGCCGAGACGGTGGACTTTGCCGATTACGGCATTACGCGTTACGCCGCCCAAAGCGCGGGCGATCTGACTGGCCGAAAGCCCTTCGGTCCAGAGAGATTTGAGCTGGTCGACGCGGTCATCAGTCCAATTGGCCTGGGTCATGCGGTTGCTCCTTTCGGCCATTTGCCACCACCTATCGTAGCGGCTCCAGGACCTCGCACAAGACATGGGGCTTAACCACTAGCCCTTCGTCCACAGGAACCGACTCAGCAGGCAAATGAACCCTGTGCACAAAAATTTTAGCAGCACGGTCAATTGGATAAGTGCGTATCCGGGCGCTGTGACACGACTTTGCTTGTGACCTGGGGGCAAAGCCGCTAAAGCCCCGGTTCCTTTATCCACATCTCTCGACTCGTCAGGAGGCTCAAGTGTTTCCGCAAGTGCTGCCAACCTACAATCGGACGGACGTCGCGTTCGTTCGGGGCGAAGGGCCTTACCTTTTCGCCGAGGACGGGCAGCGATATCTGGACTTCACGGCTGGTATTGCGGTCAACGCCTTTGGTCATGCCAATCCCCGCCTCGTCGCCGCGCTCACCGCCCAGGCGGGCAAGCTCTGGCACACGTCCAATCTTTTCCGCGTGCCCGGGCAAGAGGCGCTCGCCAAGCGGCTTTGCGAAGTCACCTTTGCCGACACGGCGTTCTTCACCAATTCGGGGGTGGAAGCCTGCGAACTCGCCTGGAAGATGGCCCGCCGCTATCAGTACGTCAGCGGCCATCCCGAGCGCTTCCGTGTCGTCTGCTTTGAAGGCGCTTTTCACGGCCGCACCATGGCGGCGATCGCGGCAGGCGGAAATCCGAAATACCTCGAAGGCTTTGGCCCCAAGGTGGAAGGTTTCGACACCATCCCGCCGGGCGATCTGAAAGCGGTGGAAGCCGCTATCGGTCCCCAAACCGCTGCGATCCTGATCGAGCCCATCCAGGGCGAAGGCGGCGTGCGCGTCATGACGCCGGAATACTTGCGGGGCTTGCGTAAGCTCTGCGACCAGCACGGCCTGCTTTTGATTTTCGACGAAGTGCAGTGTGGCATGGGCCGTACCGGCAAGCTGTTCGCTTATGAGTGGACCGGCATCACGCCTGATATCATGCCCATCGCCAAGGCGATCGGCGGCGGCTTCCCGGTCGGGGCGTGCCTCGCCACCGCCGAAGCGGCCAAAGGCATGACGCCTGGTACCCACGGCACCACCTATGGCGGCAATCCGCTCGCCATGGCGGTGGCCATCGAGGCCCTGACCATGGTGATGGAGCCCGACTTCCTGCCGCACGTGGGCGCCATCGCCAACTATCTGCAGCAGCAGCTCGGTCGGCTCGTCGCCGATCATCCCGATGTGGTTGCGGAAATCCGGGGGCAGGGTCTGCTCCTCGGCCTCAAGCTCAAGGTGCCCAACACCGAGTTCGTTACGGCCGCCCGACGAATGGGTTTGCTGGTGGTCGGCGCTGGCGACAATGTCGTGCGTCTGTTGCCGCCGCTGATCATTACCGAGAGTCACGTCCGCGAAGCGATGGAAAAGCTTTCCGCCGCCGCCCAGACGTTCGAAGCCAAATCCAAATAGAGGCTGCCCCATGAGCGCCGTTAGACATTTTCTCGATCTTTCCGATCACGATTCCGCCACCCTGACTGCCATCCTGAACGAAGCCAAACGGCGTAAAGAAGCCCGCAAAGGCCTGCCCAAGGGCGTGCCCGATGCCGACAAGCCGCTCGAGGGCCGCATCCTGGCGATGATTTTCGACAAGCAGTCGACCCGTACCCGCATTTCGTTCGATGTCGGCATGCGCCAGCTCGGCGGCACCACCATCATGCTGACCGGCGCGCAGATGCAGCTCGCCCGCGAAGAGACCATCGCCGACACCGCCCGCGTTCTGTCGCGCTATGTCGACATCGTGATGATCCGCCTTTTGGATCATGAGATGGTCCAGGACCTCGCCGCCAGTGGCGACATTCCGGTCATCAACGGCCTCACCAAGCTGTCGCATCCTTGCCAGGTGATCGCCGACCTGCTGACCTTTGAAGAGAAGAAGGGCCCGATCAAGGGGCGCACCATCGCCTGGAGCGGCGATGCCAACAATGTCTGCACCTCGTGGGTTCATGCCGCGGTGAAGCTGGGCTTCACCTTGCGCGTCGCGGCGCCGCCGGAATTGCAGGCGCGTCCGGCTCTGAAGGAGTGGGTCAAGGCTCACGAGGGCAAGGTTCAGTTCACCACCAATGCCGAAGAAGCCGTCGACGGGGCCGAGTGCATCGTTTCCGACGCCTGGGTGTCGATGGGCGACGAGGACACGACCAAACGCCACAATCTGCTCAGGCCTTATCAGGTCAATCCACACCTGATGGCGGCCGCCGCCAAGGACGCGATCTTCATGCACTGCCTGCCGGCGCATCGCGGCGAAGAGGTGACTGACGACATCATCGACGGCCCGCAAAGCGCCGTCTGGGACGAAGCCGAAAACCGCCTCCACGCCCAAAAGGCGATCATGCAATGGTGTTTGGGAAAGTTGTAAGCGTGTAACGGCCCAGCGGGGGAGATGACTATGGTGCAAACCCTTCTCTCCCTCTCAGGCCACACGCCCGCACTGCCGAAGTTGGCGAGTTCCGCGCTGGTTTTGATCGATTACCAGAACGAATACCTGAAGGGGCCACTGGAATTGCCCGATGCGGCGTCCGCCATCGCCGCGGCCGAGCGCGTGTTGCAGGCGGCGCGCGTTGCCGGCAGCCGCATCATTCATGTGCTGCAAAAGGGCTCCTCCGGCGGCTTGTTCGACCGCGAGGGGTGGGGAGGTCAGCCGATCGAGCAGCTCAAACCGGTGTCGATCGAAGCCGTCATCGAAAAGCCGCGCCCCTCCGCCTTCTACCAGACCGATCTGGCGATCCAGATTGGCGCCGGCGGCCGCTCGGTCATCTTCATGGGCTTCATGACCCATATGTGCGTCTCGACCACGGTGCGCGATGCGCTCGATTTCTCCTACGCCTCAACCGTGGTCGCTGATGCCTGCGCTAGCCGCGATCTGCCCGGCCCGAACGGCGTCGTCCCGGCCCGCACCATCCACGAGGCGGAACTGGCTGCCCTTGGCGACCGCTTCGCGGGCATCTTTACGGCGGCCCAAATCCTGAGTGCCCCTGCCGCCGATTGAATTTCGTCATCGAACCCCTATATCCCTTCGATCATGGAAAACTATCAACATGCCCCCGCAGGCGATTTTGTCCTGCCGTTCGATGTGGTGGAGGCCGGTGTCCGCGGCCGTTTTGTGCGGCTCGACGCAACCAGTGCGCAGGCCCTCGGCGTTCACACCTTGCCCGAACCAGTAGCGCGCGTCACTGCCGAGGTGCTGGCGCTCGCGACCTTACTCGGCACCGCGTTGAAACTTGACGGCCGCCTGACGGTGCAGACCAAAACCGATGGTCCG
Organism: Alphaproteobacteria bacterium UBA1301; assembly: GCA_002307725.1. Lineage (GTDB taxonomy): Bacteria > Pseudomonadota > Alphaproteobacteria > Micropepsales > Micropepsaceae > Rhizomicrobium. The sequence continues at coordinate 7,503 of DBUB01000014.1, forward strand.
CTCGATCTTGTCGCTGCCGATTACTATGGTGCCATCGAGGGCAAGCCAAAGGGCGTGCGCGGTTTCGCCCGTTTCGATGCGGCAGCAAAGCTCGGCGATAAGCCTTTGTTTACGGACCTGATGGGTGCGGGGTCGCTCGCCATCACCATCGAGCCGGTGCGCGGCGGACAGAGTTATCAAGGCATCGTCGAACTGTCGCCTAAGGGCATCGCGGCGTCAGCGGAAACCTATTTCGAGCAGTCCGAGCAATTGCCGACGCTGATCCGCTTGGCCGCCGCACCTGTCTTCACGCCCGGTTCGAAAGAGCCGCAGTGGCGCGCTGGCGGCTTGCTGCTGCAGACCACGCCCGGTGCACCGCGGGCTGCCGATGATTGGGAGCGCCTGTCAACGCTCGCTGCCACGGTGGAAGACCTCGAACTGCTCGATACCATGCTGCCTGTGGAAACGCTGTTGTGGCGTCTCTTCAGTCAGGAAGAGGTGCGCGTGCAGCCGGCCGAACCGATCGTCTTTCGCTGCGATTGTGATCGCGAGCGCATTGCCGCCGTGCTCCAGTCCTACACCGACGCCGATCGCGCCGCCCTCGCCGACGAAGACGGAATCATCCGTGCCAAATGCGAATTCTGCGGCACGGTACATGAGATCGGCGAAGCGACGGTGCGTTAGCCTTCATTCCGGTTCGTCGGGTTCCCGATCACATGCAGGAATTCGCGCCGTGTTGACGGGTTGGTGCGGAAGGCGCCGTGGACGGTGGAGGTCACCATGGTCACGCCCGGCTTGTGGACGCCGCGCGTTGTCATGCATTGATGCGTCGCTTCGATTACCACCGCCACGCCTTTGGGATCGAGCACGCGTTGGATGCAATCGGCGATCTGCGCGTTCATGGTTTCCTGCACCTGGAAGCGGCGCGCGAAGGTGTCGACCACCCGCGCCAGCTTGGAGATGCCCACCACGCGCGCATTGGGCATATAGCCGATATGCGCCCGCCCGATGATCGGCGCCAAATGGTGCTCGCAATGGCTTTCGAAGCGGATGTCCTTCAGCACCACCATGTCGTCATAGCCTTCGACTTCTTCGAAGGTGCGTTTGAGGTATTCCTCCGGGTCTTCGGAATAACCCGAGAACCAATCCTCATAGGCCTTCACCACGCGTTTGGGCGTATCGATCAGTCCTTCGCGCGTGGGATCGTCGCCAGCCCAGCGTAGCAGCGTGCGGACGGCCTCTTCGGCTTGTTCGCGAGAAGGACGATTGGCATTGAGGTTGCGCGTTTCCGTCATGACAACACCTTTCGTACGGTGACCGGGGCGAGCCGCCGCAAGTGAATCCGGACCATGCTCATATTAATGGACTTGGCGACGCTCGTACGGACTTTCAAGGATGAAGGGCGGAATTTCCGCTTCGAACGCCTCGCCCGAGGCCGCCTTCATCTGATAGCGCCCGACCATATGACCCGAGGATGTCGTAAGCGGGCAGCCGCTGGTGTACTGGAAGCTTTTGCCGGGGGCGATCACTGGCTGGGCGCCGACCACGCCCGGTCCGCGCACTTCCTGGCTATGTCCGATCGCGTCGGTGATGTGCCAATAGCGCGACAGCAACTGAACCGGCTCCGGCCCGTTGTTCTCGATCGTTACCGTATAAGACCAGAGGTATTGTCCCTCTTCGGGGTCAGATTGGTCATCCAGGTAGGCCGACTCGACCGCTACCCGAATCCCCCGCGTCACGCGCTCGTACATGGCCAGAGTTAAGCCCGTCGCCGCACGAAAGGGCAAGCGTTCTGTTCACGGAGGTTAACGGGGTAACGCTATTTCCGCATTGCCCACAGGGCCTCTGCAAGATCGTCGCAGAGATCGGCAGGATCTTCGAGGCCCACCGCGATGCGCAGCAGCCCGTCGGTCACGCCGAGCTCAGCGCGCGCTTCCGGCGCCAGCTTGGAGTGGGTGGTGGTCGCTGGGTGCGTGATCAGGCTCTTGGCGTCGCCGAGATTGTTCGAGATGTCGATCAGCTTCAGCGCCCGTTCGAGCGCAAAGGCTTCGGTTTTGCCGCCGTCGATTTCGAAGGTCACGATGCCGCCGCCGCCATCCATCTGCGTTCTGGCAAGTTCATGCTGGGGATGATCGTCGCGGAAAGGATAGAGCACCCGCGTCACGCCCTTCTGGGCGCTGAGGAAATCCGCCACTGTCGCCGCATTTTCGCAATGGGCCCGCATCCTGAGGTCTAGCGTCTCCAGACTCTTCAAATGCACCCAGGCATTGAATGGGCTGATGGTCGGCCCCGTGTTGCGCAAAAAGGTTTGCAGATGCTCGGTGAGGAAATCAGGCTGGCACAGGATCATGCCGCCCATCGCGCGGCCCTGGCCGTCGATGTATTTGGTCGAGGAATGCACCACGATATGGGCGCCGAATTGCATCGGCCGTTGTAGCGCGGGGCTGGCAAAGGCGTTGTCGACCATCAGCCGCGCGCCGCACCCGCTCGCGATGTCGGCGATGGCCCGGATATCGGCGATCGCCAGCGTCGGATTGGCCGGCGTCTCCAGGAACAGCATCTTGGTCGCTGGCGTGATTGCGCTCTGCCAGGCATCGAGATCGGTGCCGTCGACGATGGTGGAGGTGATGCCGAAGCGCTTCAGGATGTCTTCCACCACGAAGCGGCAGGCGCCGAACATGGCGCGGGCGGCGACCACATGGTCGCCGGTTTTGAGCGACGCCAGGAACACCGCCGAGATCGCCGCCATGCCGCTGGCGGTGGCGCGGGCGCAAGGGGCGCCTTCCAGAGCGGCCATTCGGGCCTCGAACACCGACACGGTGGGATTGCCGTAGCGGGTGTAAGTGTAACCCTCGGCTTCGCCCTTGAAGCGGGATTCCGGCTCTTCCGGCGAGTCGTAGGCGTAGCCGGAGGTCAGGAACAGTGGTTCACAGGTTTCTTGGAAGGCGGTACGAATCTGTCCGCCGCGCACGGCCAGGGTCCGCGGCCGCCAGTTTTCCGGGTTCTTTTGTGTCGTCATCGTACTGATGTTGTTGCGCGCTTGCCGGGATGGGTCAAGTTCCCGTAAACACTGCATTCGAATTTGATCGCGATTCCAGACATGAAAACTATCAGTCCTCACGCTGCGCTTATTTATGTCATGGTGGTTGTCTCCGCCGCCGACGGTGCGATGCACGAACGCGAGTTGACGGTGATCGGAGATCTGGCGCGCCGGTTGCCGGCGTTCCGGGGGTTCGATCCTGACCGGCTGGGTGCCACAGTGGAAGATTGCTGTGCCATTCTACAGGAAGAAGAAGGCCTTTCGGCCGTTCTCGGGCTGGTTGTCGATGCGTTGTCGGGGCCCTTGCGCGAAACCGCTTATTGGCTGGCGCTGGAACTGGCGCTGACCGACCACCGCATTGCGTTGGAAGAGATCCGGGTGATTGAAACGCTCCGCCACGCGCTGGGATTGGATAAATTGGTGGCTGCCGCGCTCGAACGCGGTGCGCGCGCCCGGTATCAGATATCGTGAAGCGACTGGTTCTTCTGCGTCATGCCAAGGCCATTCCGGCGGCGCCGGATTTGGACGATCGCGACCGGCGGCTGGCCGATCGCGGCCGTTCCGATGCCATCCGCATGGGGCAGTTCCTCAAGGAAGAAAGTTGCGTGCCGGAGTTGGTGTTGTGCTCCACAGCCTTGCGTACGCGCGAAACGCTCGATCTCGTCGTGCCGCAATTGGGCGCGGCACCGGTCACGCGTCTGCTCCCCGAGCTTTATCTCGCCCGTTGGTTAACGATTGTGAATCTGGTGCGCCAGGTGCGCGAGAAAGCCGACACGATGATGATCGTCGGTCATAATCCGGGCCTTGAGGAATGCGCCAAAAAGCTGGCGCGGCCGCCGGGCGACACCAAGGCCCGCAAGCTGCATCAGTTGCTGCAGAGCGAATATCCTACCGCGGCCGTGGCAGTGTTCGAATTTGATGTCGACATCTGGAGCGCCATCGAACGCGGCGAGGGCGAGTTGCAGAACTTCGTGCGCCCGCGTGACTTTCGCGGCCCGGAATGACCCGGAAAACCCGCATAACGGGCGGTCCGTTCAAACGCGGACAATTCCGTTTTCTTTTTATTACCCACTCATTGAAGCGTCACAAATGAACCCTTATTGGGCAAGTAGCCGTTAAGGACGGCTGGTCTACTCCCTCACATACCGGGTGTTTAACCCGATAACAGTCCTGGGTAGAAAACCAATTAAGGGGTATAACAGTGAAGACGATCAAAACGGTTTTGACCGTGGCGGCAACGGTCATTGCGTTCACGGCGGCCTCGTCGGCCGGGGGCCTCAGCGAGCAGTTTGCGGCCTGTGCCGCGAAATTTGCCAATCCGAAATTGGCCGCCACGGTCATGCTCGAATGCACGGCCGCGGAGGGCAAGCTTAGTGACTGCAAGGTGCTCGAAGCACCAGCGCCAGCCAACGGCTTCGACAAGGCCGCGATGTGCGTTGCCGAAGTGTTACCGATCGGAACTCGCACTGGCGCAATTAAGGTTCCGGTGAAATTCAATCCGTCGTAACCGCAGCTTCGCGCGACAAGGACGGAGCGGCGTTCCTTTTCGAAGGGCGCCGCTTTCCTTTTTCAGGCCCGTGTTTTCAAGGATGTGTTTTCAAGACCGCGCGGCGGTGCGCTCGGCGAGGGCCAATACGCGCCAACCGAAGGCCACTTCCGGGCAGGGCTCGCCCATCAGTGTGGCGGTACGCTCGGCGATCAGCCGCCCGCCCATGGCTTCATAGAAAAAGCGTGCGTGGTTTTTCGCGTGGGCCCAAATCACGCAGCCCAACATCCCATTTTGCCGCAGGGACGCAAACGCGCCTTTGAGCAGCGCCCGCCCGACGCCCATCCCGAAGTAAGCCGGATCGACATAGAGCGTATAAATCTCGCCATCGAAGCCGAGTTCGCGGTCACGCACTGCGCCGAGGCTCGCCATGCCGATGATGCCGTGACGGCTGTCGGCTACCAGCACCGTCTCGCGGCCTGGGCTGCGGATCGCTGCTTCCCAGCGTGCCGTCTGCCCGCGCGGCGTCATCGCGCGCAGTAACGCGGTTGGTAAGACGCCGGGATAGGTGTCGTGCCAGGAGTCGATATAGACCTGCCCCACATCAGCGGCATCATCAAGCCGCGCCAATCTGATCTGTAGCGCGAGGTTTGTCATGGACAGAAGCTTTGCGCGATCCCGGTGGCCTCGCAAGCGCTTCATAGATTATTTTTGTCAGTGTTGCGCGTGGGTTGGTGATGGCGACAAAGATGAATGACCGTTTCTGCGGCAGGCAACGCGGCAAGATTCGCGCGGATTGCGACAGGCTTTAACGTTCGTTTGCCGCGCGAATGAGCGCTGTGCCGCAAGCTTGCCCAAAGGGAAGGCGGATGGTGGCCGGCATTCGCCGCCAGTTCCTGTCGCCGAAACTGATCGACGAAGTCCGTCTAGCCGTGCCGATCTCAAGAAAGACCGGACACTATTCCTCGAGCACAAGACACATCATGACGTTTCGGCGCCACCAACAAAATGGTGGTCACGCCCATCACGCATCTGTGGAGTCACGACGCCGTGCTCGAGGAAGTCGCTGACGAACGCGTGTACGCTATGACGGATTTTTCTGGTCGGTGGTCGCCGGCTGGGCTGCTGGGGCAGTCGCCACAACATCTTCGTTCTGCTGCGGCGCGGGGCCTACGAACAAGGATTCGTAGACGTAGTAGCCGACACCGAGGAACAGAGCGAGGGTGAGAACAATGGCGCCGATCGACTTCAGGGTCGACGAATAGGATTCATCCATGGCTGTCTCCATCCTGGGCTGGCCGACGGCTTATTAGCGCCGCACGTTAACCAGCCTCAGGGGAGACAATACGCCTGCCACATTTGCGCCACAATGGTATTCCGGAAACTTGCCGAATTATGGGCCATGCACTTCTGGCATGGCTTCGGCAATTTCAGCGGCTATCCGGTCCTTCCGGGCGGCCGGGCCGCGAGGCAGGATTTAGGAAGCCTGCCCCTCGGTGACGATCACTTCCGCATGGCGGACGCTCGTCTGGCTCTGCTCGCTGGTGACGCCGTCCATGGCGACCGTGGCGCTTGGCGCGGTCATCAGCGTGCTGTTGAGGTAGGTGGCGGTACCACCGACAACCGCCAAGGTAAGCAACCCGGCACCGGCAATCTTTTTGAAACTCAAGGACATAGCCCTCTCCTTTGGTAGTCAGCCAGGAGGGACGGTCCACTGCGGACTGTACTCGTCCCGGCTACGTCCAAGAGATAGGTGCCTTTGGCCGGACAACAATGTTTCGAATGCTGCACTGCAACAAGGGACGGCTATGCGCGCGCCGCATGGTCGCAAACCTTGAAAATCAGCCGGCGTTACCTAGTCGGTACTTAACAGTAGTGTCATGAGCAACCGGTCACGCCCCCGCTTCCGCCGCCTTCGGCGCCAAGAGGTGGCCGAACAGAAGTTTCACCACGATCAGCACTGCCGCGGCACCTACCATCAGGTAGACGTGCAGCATCCAGAACTGGCTATCCGGGATCGTCTTATAGAAGCCGCCCAGGATACCGACCAGGAACGTGTTGGCGATGAACAGGTGCCAGTAATAGACGCCCAGCATCGTTCCGCCGAGGCCCTTGGGCGCGGCACGCGAATAAAGCGCCAAGCCGACCGGCAGCACCATGGCGAAGCCGGTGTCGTTGATGAGGTGGAAGGCCACGGCCCAGATGAGGCCCACCGGCTGATGAGTCTGGGCGACTATGTCGGAAGCGCCAGCCAGCGCTATCGGCGCGAACATGCTGATCAAGACGCCGATGATGATCTTGGTGAGTTCGTCGGGCTCCTTGCGCTTCTTGCCGTACCAGCGCCAGAAACTGATGACGGCGATCATAGTGACGAAGCTGAACACGGCGTCGAACGACATCATCCAGGTGCTGGGAACCGTCCAACCAAAAAATGTCAGCTGGTAGTTCGCTTCCGACCAGACGAGATAGACGTTGAAGATCTGCTGGTTGCCGACGATCGAGAACGCCAACACCGGTAACAACAGTACCAGCAGAACCAGCGCCGCCCAGTCGCGTGCCGTGAAAGGCTCGCGCTTTTCCTTGGGTCCGGCTCGCTTCACCGGTTCGGGCGGGAAGGTCTTGCGGCCGAGCAGGTAGGTCGTCAATCCGATTGCCATGCCAACGCCAGCGGCGATGAACCCCAAGTGCCAATCGACCTTTTGGCCGAGTCCGCCGCAGATGATGGGCGAAAACACCACCGCGAACTGGATGCCCATCATGTAAATCTGGAAGGCGTCGGCCCGGCGGTTGTCGGTCTTGGAATAGAGATCTCCCACCTGCGCGGCGATATTGCCTTTGAAACAACCGATGCCCACCAGCAGCACCGCCAGACCCCACAGGAAAGTTTGGTTGAAGGCGAGCAAGAAGGTGCCGATCACCATCAAGACCGACCCCAGCGTCACGGTCAGAGTCCGCCCGAGCAGGCGGTCGGCGACCAGCCCCCCGATCACTGGCGTGACATAGACCAGCCCGGCATAGAGCTGCGAGGTGTACGACGCGTACGCCATGTCGGTTTTGTGGAAGATCATCGGCAGGCAGACGATCAGCCAGTCGAGCCCCTGCCGGAACGTCTCGAAGCCCCATACCTGTTCGATATGGCCGGGCTGCAAGAGGTATTTGAACAGGTACAGCGTCAACAGCGCTTGCATGCCGTAGTAGCAGAAGCGCTCCCAAAATTCGCTAGCCGCCAGCCACAACAAGCCGATGGGATGGCCCAGGAAGGTGCGCTGCGGTTTTGGCTGTTCGGCAATGCTCACGGTCTGCCCCGTTGGTTCTGACGCGGCGGCACTGTCGCCCCAAGACCTGCCCCTGGCAAGCCGAACAGATGTGTCCTTGTTACCGCGGCCGTTGACGCGATGGATTAAGCTATCGTCCGGTCGCATTGCGCCAAGGTTTCGCGCACGATCTTGCTGGCCGTTTCGCTTTGTCGGGATCTCCGGCCGCAGCCAGGCCCTCTTATCGCACCTAAGCATCGGCCCTCACTTCATCGGCGGATCGTCCGGCGGCGGGACTGGCACGCCGGCGTCTTTCAGTTGCTTGATCAGGTCGTCGCTGCGTGCGCCCTCGACGTCATGAAGATTGAGCTTTGCCTCGGCGCGTTCCTGATAGCCATCGTATTCCTGCGGCTGCAGCGTGATGCGCTGATCGATGTTCTTTAGCGCATCGGCCCAGTGGCCGAATTCGTTGTAGACATAGGCGCGTTCGTGCAGCGCCCGGTAGTTGCCGGGAAACAGCGTTATCGCTTGGCTGAGAAGCGCGATCGCCGCGGGATAGGTTTTGAAATCGTGCTGGTCGATGATCTCGTAGGCGCGTCGGTAGAGCAGGACCGACTTGGCGGTCGGATCGGCTTCCTTGGCGATGGCCGCGCCGCAGGCCGCCTCGGCGACGGACGTTTCGCCGCCGAAGTCGTTGCAGCCGGGCGGATCGGGCATGTCGTCGGCACGGGCGCTGACGCTGAAGGCCGCCAAGGCCAGGACAAAGCAAATCGCGCGCATACGGTCCCCCCGAAAAAACGCGGTGCCCGTCATGCTCGCACCGTTCCAGGGTTACGCCCATAAGGCGAATCCGCATGGCTATTTCCGGCGCAACAGGCGGGCGGCCGGGTGTTCTATGGCTTTCGTCAGTGCGGCGCCCCACACGATGCAAATGACGATCAGTAGGAATGGCTCGGCCCACCACATCAGATCGGAAAAACGCGCACCCAGGATCATGGTGTCGCCGGGCGGATACCAGCGCTGTTCAAAATAGCGGATCGCTTGCAGCCAGAAAGTTTGGCCCATGTAGACGCCGTAGGACCATTCGCCGAGCCGCAGCGGCACTTTGGTCGCCAGCGCCTTGGCCAGGAAGCCGCGATCGAAGGCGATGACGAAGATCAGAACATACAGCGCGGTCGCCAGCCACAGATCGTTCACCGTATGCGACCAGCCGGTGCCATAGGTCGCCCACAACAGATAGACCAGCGCCGCGATTTGCGCGGCGTGAAAGACCCATTCGGGTAATTCGTCGACGCCCGATTTCTTCGCTTGCCGGTACAGCATTGCCAGGCCGACGCCGACCGCAAATCCGGCCATGCCACGGAAAACGCCATCGTGATAGGTGATGTCGATGCCGTGCCTGGACGTCACGGCGAGACACGTCAGCCAGGAAATGCCGAAGCCGATCAGCACCAGGCCCAACCACCAGCGCCCGCGCGACAGCATCACGTAAAGCGGGAACAACAGGCACAACGCGAATTCGACCGACACGAACCACGATGCGCCGTTCCAGGTCAGCCATGGAAACAGATTCCAGCCTTGCACCAGCAGCAGGCTGGCGACGAAACTCGGCCAGGTGTTAATCGGCGGCCACGGCTGGTGATAGATCGACAGATAGCCGCCCCAATAGGACAACTGGTTCAGCGTCCACATCAACAGCAGCATCGTGATCAGCGTCACAAAATGCACCGGATAAAGCCGTGCCAACCGGGCTTTCAGGAATTTGAGATAAGCGCCGCCGTTCCAAAAATCCCGCGCCCGCGCGTCGTAGACATAGACCAGGATGAAACCGGACAGCGCGAAGAAGAACTCGACCCACACGTAACCGCGGCTCACCGGCAGATCGAACCATTTGCTGCAGGTGAAGAAGTAATGCCACCAGCTCGTGCTGCAAATGGCTTCGTCCATGCCGCGATAGCTGCGGCCTTCGCAGAAATGGAACAGCACCAGGATCAGCGGCGGAAAGGCTCGCGCCCCGGCCAGGGATTTGATCTCGACGGCGCGTTTGCTCATGGGCCACCAAGCTCGGAGAAATGCCGGTTCACCGCATCGACCGCGGCCTTCAGTCTGGCGTCACGGTCGCCTGAGATGATTTCGAAGGGCAGGCCGCGCTTTTCCAGTTCCTCGCGGCAGATGCGATAGAAGCGCTGGCGGGCGCTGTCGCTGGGGAAATAGCGGGTGCCGTCGTCCGCCCACGGAATATCGATTTCGGCAAGGAGATAAAGATCGGCGGTTTGGGTCACCGCATCGAGATCGGGCGGGCGCACGCCGAGCAGCATGTCGGCCCACAGCGCCGTCATCAGCCGGTCGGTATCGAGGATGAGAAGCCGGTTCGCCTGTCGCTTGGCGGCAAATTCGAGGGCAGCTTGGCCCTTAACGATGTTCCGCAAATCGTCGGCCTTACAGTAGGTGCCGAAAATTTCGCAATAGGTGCGGCCGTATTCTGGCGCCGCGATGGTATGGAAATGGGCCGCCAAGCGCTTGGCCAGCGTCGACTTGCCGGTGCTTTCGGGACCGAACAAGCACACCGTCTTGACGTAATGGGCGCGCACCGGGGCGGGCAGGTAATCCCAGAAGAGATACGGATTACGCTGCACGTCGCTGCTCGACACCGGCGCCGCGGTGCGGTCGGGATCGAACGGCACGTGACGGGCGCCGAGTTCTTCCGCCAGCCGCCCGCCGTAAGGCTCGCTGGTGAAGACGAAATCGATCGGCTCGGGATGAACCGATGCCACGATCTCGCGCCAGATACGCCAGAAAGCAGGATGGTCGCCTGATTCCTGTGGCACGTTCTTGTTGAAATGGATGATGCGCGCACCTGGCACCAACTCGCGCATCCATGCGGCGCGGGCCTCGCCGTCGATGGGATCGCTTGGCAGCGAGCAAACCAGCACCGTCAGTTCGTCGCAATAGCTCCGCGCGAAATCGCACAGCATGAGATGGCCGCGATGGGGCGGCATGAATTTGCCCAGCAGAAACCCGCATGTCATGCCTGCACCACAACCTCATGCTGCAACTGCCGCCGCCAGGCGATCAGACCGGCGACCGACATCCCTAAGAATATCGCGTACAACGCCGTCGTCGGATAGAGACCTTTCCACGCGTAGACGCCCACCGCGACGATATCGACGGCGATCCACAGCATCCAGCTCTCGATCTTACGGGCCGATTGCAGGGTCTGGGCTGTCACCGAGGCCGCCGCGATGAAGGCGTCGAACCAGGGCGCGGCGGCATTGGTGTAGGTGGCGAAGAACCAGCCGGTCGCCACAGTACCGGCCACCGTAGCGCCCGCGGCCACAAACCAGCCTTTCGTCCCCAAGATTTCGGGGCGCACCAAGCCGTCGTCGCCACGGCCTTTCAGCCAGTACCACCAGCCGAAAAGCTGCACGGCGAAGAAGTAGCCCTGCAGAATCGTGTCGGAATAGAGCCGCGCATCATAGAAAACGAAGCCGTACAGGGTCACCATGGCGAGCCCGAACGGGTAGTTCCAGACGCTGCGCCTCACCACCAGCCAGACGTTGACGAGGCCCAGTGCTGCGGCAATTAATTCTGTCCAGGCCATTGGCATCCCTTCGGGGCTTACACTCTACTGACCTCTCCGGACCGGCCGGAACCACCACGGGGGTGAGCGTGTCGCAATTTCAGTTTCTTTCTCCACTTTCGCAAGTTGTACATCCGCAATCCCTGCTGGGCATCGGCTTCATCATTTTACTGGCTTGGTTATGCTCCGAAAAACGCCGGGCCTTCCCGGTCCGCACTGTGGTGGCCGGACTCGCCGTGCAGGTTGCCCTGGCGCTGCTGCTCCTCAGGGTGCCGGTGGCGCGTGACGGGTTGTTCGCGCTCAACAGCGTTGTCACTGCTCTGACCGAGGCGACCACGGCGGGTACTTCTTTCGTGTTCGGCTTCGTCGGGCGGGGCGAGGCGCCGTTTGCCATCACCAATGCCGGAGCCTTCATCAATTTCGCCTTCGGCGTTCTGCCGTTGATCATCGTCATCAGTGCGCTGTCGGCGCTGTTGTGGCATTGGCGGATTTTGGCGCTGGTGGTGAAGGGGATCGCCGTCGTGCTGCGCCGCGTGCTCGGCATCGGCGGAGCGGTCGGATTGGGCGGCGCCGCCACTGTGTTCCTCGGCAATGTCGAAGGCCTGCTCGTGATCCGTCCTTACCTCGGCAAGCTCAACCGCTCCGAGCTTTTCATCATGTTCACCGTCGGCATGAGCGTCGTGGCCGGCACCGTCTTCGTGCTTTACGCCACGATTTTGCAGCCCGTCTTGCCCAGTGCTCTCGGCCATATCCTGATCGCCTCGATGATGAGTCTGTTCGGCGCCATCGTGATCGCGCGCATCATGATCCCAGGCGAAGCGGCGACCGACACTGTCTCGGACAGCGAGATGAAATACCGCTCCAGCATGGATGCGGTCAGCCACGGCACCGAAGTCGGCCTCAAGATCTATTGGCAGATCATCGCCATGTTGATCGTGGTGACGGCGCTGGTGGCGTTGGCCAACATGGTCATGGCCCATCTGCCGCCGGTTTACGGCACCCCGCTCACCCTGCAACGCGTGCTTGGCTGGGTGTTCGCGCCGATCGTCTGGCTGTACGGCGTGCCGTGGAGCGAGGCAACCACCGCTGGCGGCCTCTTGGGCACCAAGACCATCCTCAACGAGCTGATCGCTTATATCGATCTCACCAAGCTGCCGCCTGGCGCGCTCGATCCGCGTTCGATGCTGATCTGCGTTTACGCCATGTGCGGCTTTGCCAATTTCTCGTCGGTCGGCATCGTCATCGCTGGCATGAGTGCGCTGGAGCCAGAGCGCCGCGACGAGGTGGTGCCGTTGGTAATGCGCGCGCTCCTCGCCGGCACGATGGCGAGCGGGCTTACGGCTTCGATGATCGGGTTGCTACCCGTAACGTAAGTAATTCCCTGGTTTTTGCGCCAGTTTGCTTGCCGAATCGTCAGTGCAATGGCAGGAAATAAATGCCGCCCTTACGGATGTTACAGTTTAAGGAAGGCGCACCGCATGGCCGCATCGGACCGCAAACTCGCCAAGCTCCTCACCGACATCCGGGCCTGTCGGATCTGCGAAAGGCACCTGTCTCACGGCGTACGCCCGGTGATTCACGCCAGTGCCCGCGCCCGCATCTGCATTGTCGCCCAGGCGCCCGGCATTCGCGTGCACGAGACCGGCATTTCATTTAACGATCCCTCCGGCGACCGTTTGCGCGAATGGATGGGGATCGGCCGCGACGTGTTTTACGACGAAGACAAAGTCGCCATCATCGGCATGGCACATTGCTTTCCCGGCTACGACGTCCATGGCGGCGACCTGCCGCCGCCCAAAGAATGCGCCGAAGCCTGGCAAGACAAACTCTTTGCCGCGCTTCCCGTCTTTGATCTCACGCTGCTGATCGGGATTTACGCCTTTGATTGGCACCTCAAAGGCTGCGCCAAGAAGAACGTGTCCGAAACGGTGAAGGCGTGGCGCGACTACACCCCTGCCATCATCCCGTTGCCGCATCCGTCCTGGCGTAACAATGCGTGGCTTGCGAAGAACCCTTGGTTCGCCGCTGAGTTGTTGCCGTATCTGCGGCGAAGGGTGAAGCAGGCCTTAAGGCCGACTACTTCCTCGTCTTCTTCCCCGCCGCGGTAATCGCAATCTCAAACGGCACGGCGGGCAAACCTTCGGCGCTGTAAAGATTACATAAGGGGCTGTCGGCCCAGCAGAACCGGACCGTCATCGTTTTGGCCGCCGCTTTGGGCACCTCCAGCTTCACCGTATCTTTGTTGATGAGGCCGTCGGTCCAATGGCAGGCGCCGTCCGCGCTGCACAGGCTGAAGCCGATCGCCTTGTCCCATTCATGCGCGACAAGTCCCGCGCCAATATGGGCGAAGCTGACGGTTACGGTATTGCCTTGCCGCACCGCGGCCAGCGGCGACGGGCTCGATCCTTCCACCGGCAGACCGTAGATCTGCTGTTTGGCCAGCAGCGCCAGCCGCCGTCCCACTTCCTGCTTCATCTGCGGGTGGATGTTGTCTGGCACGCCGAGATCGACCGTCACCGCCAATCCCGTATTCGTGGTCGTATCGGTCACATACCGCTGGCTTTCGCGCGTTACCGCCCAGTTCGAGAATCCCGGTGCGGTGCGCCGCGGGCCGAAGCTGGGCAGTTGCACAACATAGAATGGCGTCTCGGCGCCAAAGCGCGCCCGCCAATCCTCGATCAGCGCTTTCAACAGGCGCCGGTATTCCGCCGGTTGGCCACTGTCGGTTTCGCCCTGGTACCAGACGATGCCGCGGATTTGCGTGCCCCCCAACGGCAGGATCATGCCATTATACAGCGTCGAAACGCCGAATTGGTTAAGCCAGGACTGATGCGGAATTGGCGGCAGTCCGCCCGTCGCCACCGAAGTTTTCCATTTCCACGCACCGGTAATCGGCTTTGCCGTGCCGTTTGCCAGCTTGAGGCTCATCTTCTCGGCGGGATCGAGAAAGGCGCCGCCCATCTGGATGCCCACGGCGATCACGTTCTTGCCTTCGTGCAGCGTCCCTGCCGGAACGGTGTAGGCGCGCACCACGTCATAACCTTCGCCGGCACCGACTTCTTGGCCGTTGACGAAGGTGAGATCGTAGTCGCTCATCTGGCCCAGTGTCAGTGTCGCGCCGCCTTCAGCTTCGGTCGCGGAAAGCTCCACGCTTTTGCGCAGCCAGACGACACCGTCGTATTTCGCCAGCTTCGGCCACGGACGCCAGCCGCCGGTTGCGACCAGTTCATCCCATGCGGAGTCATCCAGCGCCGGATCGAACCACGGCGTTGCTTTCTTCATCGCCGGATCGTGGGCATCGAACCAAGCATGCACCAGGGCGCGGTATTTGCGATCGCCGTCCTTCGGCGCCACGGCATAAGTTTTCACGATGTCGAGCGTGTCGCCATAACCGCCGAGGCTCGCCAGCTTGTTGTTGCTGATCCAGGCCTGAATCGCCGAGCCGCCCCACGCGTCTTCGATCAATCCCACCGCCACGCCTGCCGCCGGCTGCACATTGCTGCCGAAATAATAGCAGGTGGCTGAAAATTCCTTCACGGTCTCCGGGCTGGTCACCGCCCAGCTCGCATCGGAACCGAACACATCGCGCGGGCGAGGGCTGGTGAAGCGCTGCACGTGGAAGAGGCGGATGTTGGGGTTGGTGGCGCTCCGCATCTCGCTGTCGTAATTGGTGGCGAGGCGCAGCGGCAGTTCCATGTTGGATTGGCCGGAGCAGAGATAGACATCGCCGACCATCACGTCTTTCACAACCTGGGTCTCACCGTCCGACGATTTGGCGCCGAGCAGATAGGGTCCGCCCGCTTTCATTGCCGGTAGCACCACAGTCCAATGCCCGGTCGCATCCGCTGTCGCGGTTGCGGCTTGTCCAGCGAAGGAAATCTCCACAGTGGCATTCGGGCTGCTCTGGCCCCATAGCGGCAGCGGCTTGTCACGTTGCAATACCGCGTGATCCTGGAACGTGGTGTAGAGCAAGGTCAGCGGTTTGGGCGGGAATTTGTGCTCGGCCTTGACGACGGCGACCACCGGCGGCGGGGGCGGCAGCGGCAGTGCGGCGCAGGCCCCCAGCACGAGGGCGGCACCTATCAAGGCGGCAGCAGACTTGTCCATTCCCGGTACCTCGTTATTCTCTGACGCGGAATTTGACCGACTAGAGCGCTTTCAGGAAAAGTGGAATCCGGTTTTCCGTCCGAAAGCGCGACAGACAAAGAATTTAGCGCTTTCAGGAAAAGTGGAATCCGGTTTTCCGTCCGAAAGCGCGACAAGCAAAGAATCTAGAGCATTTCATCGTTTCCGTGAAATGGTGAAATGTTCTAACACCGAAAGGCCGCGCGATGGCCAGATTGGCCGTCCTTCTCGTCTGCGTCATTCTGGCTGCTTGTGCGCCTATGACCGCGCCGCAAGGGCTTACCGATTCCGCACCGGCGATTTCTAACGATTTTTTCACGACACATGACGGCCTCGCGCTGCCGCTCCGCCATTGGGACGCCGCGAGTCCGCGCGCAGTGATTCTCGCTCTGCACGGCATGAATGATTATTCCAACGCCTTTGCCATGCCAGCCCCGTATTGGGCCGAGCAGGGAATCACCACCTACGCGTATGACCAGCGCGGCTTTGGCCGGGCGCCTCAAGCCGGCTTGTGGCCCGGGCAAGCGGCGCTGGATCGCGATCTTGGCGATTGTATCGCCGCGATACGGTCCCGCCATCCGGGGCTGCCGCTGTTTGTGCTCGGTGAGAGCATGGGCGGCGCGGTGGTGCTCACCGCTTTCGCGCAGGAACGGCCGCCGCGCGTCGACGGCATCATCCTGGTGTCGCCCGCGGTGTGGTCGCGCGCCGACATGCCGTTCTATTACCGCGGCGCCATGTGGCTCACGGCCCATACCGTGCCGTGGATGACCGTTACCGGGCGCGGCCTCAAGATATGGCCGTCCGATAACATCGACATGCTACGCGAGTTCTCGCGCGATCCCTTGGTGATCAAGGCGACGCGCACCGATGCCATCTGGGGCCTCGCCAATCTGATGGACAATGCAAGGGTTGCGGCTGGCGCGCTCAAGGACCCGCCGCCGATTCTAATGCTGCACGGCGCAAAGGATCAGGTGATTCCGCCCGGGTCCGCTGCGACCGCCGCGACGGGGCTGGGCGCGCACGCGAATTTCACCGAGCACGTCTATCCTAAGGGCTATCACATGCTGCTGCGTGACCTGCACGGCCCCGACTACTGGAAAGACGTCGTGACGTGGATCGACGTGCGCCTTACGGCTTCACCGTCCCCGCATTAACGTGCACGGTCGCCACCGCCGCTTTATCGGTGGCCGAACTGCCCAGCCGCACCACGTAATCGCCGTCGGCGACGCGCCAGAGATTGGCATCGGCATCGAACATCGCGATCAGGCGCTGATCGGCATAGAGTGTGACGTGCCTAGTTTCGCCCGGCGCCAGATCCACCTTCTGGAAGCCGATCAGGCGTGACGGCCCGAACGGCGGTTTGACGTAAACCTGCGCCACCGTCTTGCCCGCGACCGTGCCGGTGTTCTTGACATCGAACTCGGCCTTGATGGTGGACGCACCGAGGAGTTTCAGGTTTTCATAGCTGAACGTCGTATAGGAAAGCCCATAGCCGAATGGGAACAGCGGCGTCAGTTTCTGGTCGTCGAACCAGCGATAACCGGCGCGGGCGCCTTCCTGATAGATCACGTCATAGGCCGTCGGCGATCCGCTTGTCGGTATGATCCTGCCGTCGGGGCGCTGGCCGGTGATGATCGGATGCGGCAACTGGCTTTCGGCCATCGGAAAGGTGACTGGCAGCTTGCCCGACGGATTGACTTCGCCGAACAGGATGCGCGCGATCGCGGCGGCGCCGCCGTTGCCGGGGTACCACGCCTCCACCACGCCGGACACCCGGTCGAGCCAAGGCATGGTCACCGGCCCGCCGGTTTCCAGGATCACGATGGTGTTGGGATTAGCCGCCGCCACCGCGGCGATCAGCTCGTTCTGATTGCCGGGCAGCGCGAGGTCGATCACGTCGACACCTTCGTGCATGTACTGCCAAGCGAACACGATGGCGACGTCGGACTTTTTGGCCTCAGCCACTGCCGCCGCGATTGCCGAACTGCTGACGAATGTGACCTTGGCCTTTGGGGCCAGTTTGCGAATCTCGGCGAGCGGCGCCGTGGCATGGAGTACCGCTTTGTCCTGCGGCAGTTGCCAGCGCCGGCCGTCGATCACTTTGGTGCCGCCGCCAAGGCTGACGACCATGCTTTCGGTGTGGCCGATGCCATGCACCTGCGAGGAGCCGCCACCCGACAGCACGCCTTTATCGGCAAAGCTGCCGATCACCGCGATCTTCTGGCGCTTGGTGGCATTCAGCGGCAGCAGCGCCGACCCATTTTTTGCAGGGGCGTTCTTGAGCAGCACGATGCCTTCTTCGGCATCCCTCTGCGCCACCGCGAGATCGCCATAGACGTCGATCGGGCCTTTCACCACCGGCCGGTCGAACAGGCCCTTGGCGAACATGGTGCGCAAAATCCGGTGCACCATCACATGCAACCGCGATTCCGGCACTTGTCCGGCCACGATCGCATCGCGCAAGGCATTGCCGAAGAAATCGCTGCGGTCGGAGCCGTTGGCCGATTCCTGGTCGAGACCGGCGGTTGCCGCGGCCACCGTCGAATGCACCGCGCCCCAATCCGACAGCACGAAACCTTTATAGCCCCAGTCGCTGCGCAGCATGTCGGTGAGAAGGTTTGGATTCTCGCAGGCATAGACATTTTTGATGCGATTGTACGAGCACATGATGGCGCCCGGATCGCCGCGCTCTAGCGCCAGTTCGAAGGCGAGATAATCGCTCTCGCGCGCTTCGGCCTCGTCGATGGTGACGCTCATCACCGTGCGCGCGGTTTCCTGATCGTTGAGCGCGAAATGCTTGGCGGTGGATATGATCCCTTGGCTTTGGATGCCCTTGATGGATTCGCCCACCATGACCCCGGCGAGCCAGGCGTCTTCGCCGGCATATTCGAAGGTGCGGCCGCCGCGCGGTTCGCGGGCCAAGTTAACGCCGCCCGCCAGCATCACGTTGAAGCCCTTCGCGCGCGCTTCGCGGCCCACCATCGCGCCGCCTTCGAACGCCAGTGTCGGACTGAACGTTGCGGTGGTCAGAAGCGACGAGGGCAGCGCCACGGCGGTGTCGCCGGGTCGCATATTGCCGCCATTGGCGACGCCAAGGCTGGCATCGGATTCGGTCAGCGCCGGAATGCCGAGGCGTGCGATGCCGGGTACATATCCTGCACTGACGGGGAGCAGTGGTTTCATCCACGCCGGAATCGGTTCGTGAAAGCCGGGCTGATAGGCAACACCGAGAAAGCCGTCGACTAGGATCAGTTCCTCGTCGCGGGTCATTTGTTGCCGGAGAATATCGGCGCGCGAATCGGGCGATAGCGCAGTGTTCATCCAAGGTTGACCGGGTTGGGCGAACGCCGCCGTCGCACCGAGACAAAACAAAACAACGCCAAACGACCGGCCACGCATGATGAAAGACCCCTGCTCGGATGCAAAACTGCCGCGATTATTGTTACGGCCGGAGGGTTAACAAGGCTGTTCGCTGCGGCGAATTCGAGCCATGGGCCGGTTTGGTGAAATTCGAATTCAAAAATGTGGCCACAAAGGATTGATTATGGCCGCGGATTTGGAGCCCAGGTGCTGGGGAGTGTCGTTCGGATCTCCAATTACTGCGATAATTCCATTCGAGACTTACGGCTTGGCCCGCATCGTCGGGGTCAGTTTTACGCCCGCCCGCACGGCAAGATGGTAGCAGAGCTCCATCTGATCAGCCATGGTGCGCTTGTCGGCCAGCGTAGCGCCCGCATAGGCGCTGATCATCTGGTTGGCGAAGTGCAGGCGCGATCGGCTGTAGGAGTCGCGCGTGACCAAACCGGCCTTTTGCACGCGGTCGAAGGTCTCGCGCATCACTTGGGAAAAGAAGTTGGTCGGCGGCGCGAACAACGGCTTGTAGAGTGCGACGTGGCTATTGTCGCGGCCGGCGACCAGGATGACGTCCGCCGACGTATCGGGATCGGTGAGGAGGAATCTGGTGACGTCGCAGACCGCGATGGCGTCGGACCAGTTATCGAGCTTGTTGAGATCGAAATCCGTCATGTGCCCGGCGGCGGCGGGAGAGGCTGTCAGCATAACCGAAAACGTGAGGACGGTGGTGACGTGTTTTGCTGTTGTCCGCATGGGTGGTCCTCCCTGAAGAGCGAAGCGAGTTTCGCACGTCTCTTCCCGCGCTACCGTTCACAGCTTCGCGATTATCTGCCCGAAACGGCGCCTCTGCGCCCGTTTTCCATCAAGGTTTCGTGAGTGCTGCATATCAAACCGCTCAAGCAATCGTGAGCATCTCTCAGCCAAAAAATAGTCCGTACACGGTATTTCATAGTGGGTGCCCCTGCGCACCGAGAGCCCGGCCAAGCCTGTATGTTTGCCGCGGGAGCCAAGATCGCACCGTTTGATGACCAGCACGTCGATTTCCACCTGGGCTGAGATGGGCCCGCGAACTTTGTGGCGCCTTCTAAGTAGTTTCCGAACCTACCGCAGTGTTATCGCTGTCAACTACTCTCGCGTCGGTTGTTCGAGCAATCCCGAGCCGCAAAACGCGTGGAGGAATTGGTATGCGCAGACTTACCAAATTGGCCATCGCATTTATTTTGGTGGCTGCTGCCTACGGCGTGCTCCACCCTGTCGGCGGGGACAACCGGGTTATCGCCCTACGAACGAATGACAGAATGGAACGTCAGCTCATCTGGCAAGGCGCCGGTCAAAACGACCAAAACCTGAAACTCCTGCTCGCTCAGAAGATCTATGCAGGGGATGGCAGTGTTTCCGATCGCCACGGCGATGCGGGGAATCGATCTTCCAGCGCCGACGGCCAGGGCAGACCCAGTAGCTGAGGCTTCGAATACCATAAGCATCCAAAGTTGGGCTGCGCGGCGAAGGGTGGCTTGCCAAGGCGTAGCCGCGCACTCCCAGTGAGCTCGTTTTCGCGCTGTCGCGCTTCGCCGTGGCAGTCTCAGCC
>DBUB01000014.1:28329-43476 GCA_002307725.1 Alphaproteobacteria bacterium UBA1301
TGTTGCGCTTCGCCGTGGCAGTCTCCGCCGTTGCGCAGCGAAGGGTGGTGGGCGATGCAGGGATTGAACCTGCGACCCCACCCGTGTGAAGGGTGTGCTCTCCCGCTGAGCTAATCGCCCGGGCCAGTTTCGGCGCCTAGGGCAAACGGCCCCGCGCCTCGGGGGGACTGCCTATAAAGCCCGCCGTGGCCGGGCGCAAGTCGGCCCCCTAAGCGCAGCCAGGAAAAGTGTGGAGCGGTTTTCCGTCCGGCTGCGCGACCAACAAAAAAAGCTCAGGAAACAGCAAGCAGCCGCCGCGCCGCCGCGGGGACCTCGCGAAAGTCGTCCAGCACCAGGTCGGCGCCCAGGGTGGCGGCTGGTTCCGGGGTATAGCCATAACTCATCAGGATCACTGGTGCCGCGCCGCCGCGGGCGGTCTGAACATCGGTAATGCTGTCGCCGATCATCACCGCGGGGCCGCCGCCGAGTTCGGCCAGCACGGCCGCAAACAGCTTTGGGTCGGGCTTGAGCCAAGGGAATTTGCCCTGGCCGGTCACCGCGCTGAAGAAGCCCGCAAGACCAAGCTCGGTCACCAGTTGCAGCGCGTTGGGGTGCGGCTTGTTGGTGAGGACGCCCATCGTGACCCCCTCGGCCTTCAGCGCCGCCAGCGTTTCCATCACCCCCGGAAACGGCCGGCTCGCGGCCGCGATGTGACTGGCGTAGTCCTTGAGGAAATCGGCATAGAGCGTCTCGAGCCGCTCGGGCGCCACCGCCGCGCCGGCAACCGTGAACGCGTCGGCAATCAGGTTGCGGGCACCGCGTCCGACCAATTTGCGCAAAATTTCGGCAGCCAGCGGCGGGCGGCCGTCGCGCTGCAGCAGCGTGTTCATGGTCGCGAGCAAATCCGGCGCGGTATCGACCAAGGTTCCGTCGAGATCGAAGACAAGAGTGCGTTTCATGCGTCTTTTCGGCAATAATGAGTTGTAATTCGTCACTTTACCCATAGAGGGCTGTGAGCTATCCAGCAAGCATGGCGCGCGCAGGGGTAATATTGGCGGCGGGAATGGGGACGCGGATGAAATCTGCGCTTCCCAAGGTGATGCATGCGGTCGCAGGGCTGCCCATGTTGGGGCACGTGATTGCGGCGATGCGCGGCGCCGGAGTCGAGCGGATTGTGGTCGTGACCCACAAGGAGGGCGAGGCGGTTCGCGCCTTTGCTGCCAAATTGGGTGCCGAAAGCGTGATCCAAGACCCGCAATTGGGCACTGGCCATGCCGCGGCCTGTGCGGGGCCTCTGCTCAAGGATCTTCCGGGGACGGTGATTGTCGCCTATGGCGACATGCCGCTGGTGACGGCCGCGACCTTCGAGGCTTCGTTTGCGGCCCAGGCCGAGACCGGCATGGCGATGATTGGTTTTCGCCCCGCCGATCCGGGTGCCTACGGCCGTATGATGTTGGATCGCGCCCGCCTGTTGGACCGCATTGTCGAGTTCAAGGACGCCAATGCCGAAGAGCGGGCGGTGACGCTGTGTAACGCCGGTATTTTGGCGGCAGCGACCAAAGAATTCTTCTATTGGGCGGGCAAGCTCGACAACGCCAATGCTCAGCACGAGTACTACCTCACCGACGTTCCCACGCTGGCCCGCGCCGATGGCGTGCGTTGCGCCATCGTGGAAGCCGATGAGGTCGAGATGATGGGCGTCAACAGCCGGGCGGAACTGGCCAAGGCCGAAGCCGCCATGCAGGCGCGGCTGCGCACCAAGGCGCTGGCGAACTTCGTCGGCTTGGTGGCGCCGGAGACGGTGTACTTCAGCCACGACACGGTCTTGGAGCCCGATTGCCTTGTCGAACCTTTTGTCGTGTTCGCGCCTGGCGTGACGGTGAAGTCCGGCGCTCATATCCGCGCCTTCAGCCATTTGGAAGGCGCCGTGGTCGGCGAGGGCGCCATCATTGGGCCTTATGCGCGGCTGCGCCCTGGTACGGTGGTGGAAGAGAACGTTCACGTCGGCAATTTCGTCGAACTCAAGAACACTCGCATCGAGAAGGGCGCCAAGGCCAATCACCTCACCTATCTCGGCGATGCGCGGGTGGGGCCAGGGGCCAATATCGGCTGCGGTACCATCACCTGCAATTACGACGGCGTCTTCAAGCACAAGACCGACATCGGGGCGGGGGCCTTCATCGGCTCCGACACCGCGCTAGTGGCACCGGTCAAGATCGGCGACGGCGCCATCACCGGCGCGGGTTCGGTGATCACCAAAGATGTCGCCGCCAATGCGCTGGCGGTGACGCGCAGTCCACAGGTCGAGCGACCCGGCTGGGCCGAAGCCTTCCGCACGCGCAAAAAGGCCGAGAAGGCTGCGAAGAAGCCTTAAGGGCGCGATTTATGCGTAAATTTGCTCGGTAGAGCCGAAGGAGACGGACTATGTGCGGCATCGTTGGCATCGCGGGAACCAAGGACGTGGCTGGCGCAATTGTCGATGCGCTGAAGCGGCTGGAATATCGCGGTTATGACTCCGCCGGCATTGCCACGCTGGTACATGGTAAGATTGACCGCCGCCGGGCGCTGGGCAAGCTCGCGGCGCTGGATGCGGTTCTCAGAGATCGTCCGCTGCCCGGGCATACCGGCATCGGCCACACCCGCTGGGCCACCCATGGCAAGCCGTCGGAAGCGAATGCCCACCCGCACGCCACTGGCAAAGTGGCCATCGTCCACAACGGCATCATCGAGAACTTCCGCGAACTCAAGGCCGAACTGATCGCCAAGGGTCACAAGTTCGAATCCGAGACCGACAGCGAGGTTTGCGCCCATCTGATCAGCGCCTATCTCGACGAGGGGCTGCCGGCGGAACAGGCCGCCAAGACCGCGATCAAGCGCCTGAGCGGCGCCTATGCGCTCGCCATGATTTTTGCCGGCGAAGAAGGCCTTCTGATTGGCGCCCGCATGGGCAGTCCGCTGGCGGTCGGTTACGGCGAGGGTGAGGCCTATCTCGGCTCCGACGCTTTTGCGCTCGCTCCCTTCACCAACCGCGTCTCTTATCTCGACGACGGCGATGTAGTGGTGATCCGCGGGCCCGAAGTGAAGATCACCGACATCCAGGACCGCCCGGTCATCCGCGAGATCAAGATCACCAACGCCTCCGCCGGTCTGGTCGACAAGGCCGGTCACCGCCACTTCATGGCCAAGGAGATTCACGAGCAGCCGGACGTCATCGGCCACACGCTGGCGCATTATCTCAATCCCGATGTGCCCTGTGTGCGCCTCCAGGAGGCGCGTCTGGCCAAGGCGCTGGCCGAAGCCTCGCGTCTGACCATCTCGGCCTGCGGAACGGCGTACTACGCTGGTCTGATCGGCAAATACTGGTTTGAGCAGATTGCCCGCTTGCCGGTGGAAATCGATGTCGCCTCGGAACTGCGCTATCGCAATCCTGTCTATCCGGACAACGGCGTCGCGCTCTTCATCAGCCAATCGGGCGAGACCGCCGACACGCTGGCGGCGCTGCGCGATGCCAAAGCGCACGGCCAGACCACGATCGCCGTCGTCAATGTGCTGGAATCGACTATCGCACGTGAAGCCGACATCGTGCTGCCGACCTTTGCCGGACCCGAGATCGGGGTCGCCTCCACCAAGGCCTTCACCTGTCAGCTTTCCGCACTCGCCCCGCTCGCCATTGCCGCCGCCCGCGCCCGTGGCCATCTCGATGCCGATGGTGAGAAGAAACTTTGCGCCGCACTGCTCGAAGCCCCGCGCCACATCGTTGAGTTTCTCAAGCAGGAACCGCGCATCGAGCGCCTCGGCCAGGACATCGCCAAGGCTCGCGACGTGCTCTATCTCGGCCGCGGTGTGAACTATCCGCTCGCCCTTGAAGGCGCGCTCAAGCTGAAGGAAATCTCCTACATCCACGCCGAAGGCTATGCCGCCGGCGAGATGAAGCACGGCCCCATTGCCCTGATCGACGAGAAGGTGCCAGTGATCGTCATCGCCCCGCACGACGGGCTTTACGAAAAGACCGTTTCCAACATGCAGGAAGTGATGGCGCGCGGCGGCAAGGTGCTGCTTATTTCCGACAAGGCCGGCATCGCCGCGGCGGGCGCGCAAATTTGGCAGATGATCGAAGTCCCCGCCGCGCCCGCCTTCATCGCGCCGCTGCTCTACGCCGTGCCGGTTCAACTCCTCGCCTACTACACCGCCATCGCCAAAGGCACCGACGTCGACCAGCCGAGAAATCTGGCCAAGAGCGTGACGGTGGAATAGGCAGCGGCGGAGTGTGGCCTTTCAAGAGCTGATTTTCGGCCGATATTGCGGCGGCCGTGGATGACGCGCAGGACGCAGATGCTGTGCTCCGTCGCGGACTCACAAAACACGGCGTATTCGGAAACGTTGATGCGTCGCGGGTTTCCCCGGAATTCGGACTTGGGATATAGGCCGGGGTTCTCTGCCGCCCGGTTCATCGCTTCAAACAGACGGGCGATAACGAAATCGGCGATTTCCGGTGATCCCTCGTGCGCTAGATAGTCCCAGATCGCGTCAAGGTCGTTTTTTGCCGGACGTGAAATTGTGATGCGTTCGGCCATGGCCTCTGCTTAACGCGATTGAAAACGCTCACGGGCGCGGCGGAGAAATGCGTGCAAGGGCTCCAAGGCTGCCGTCTCGCCGCGCGCTTTGGCTTGGCGCGCGCCCTCGAGGAGGGTCTCGATTTCGTCATGCCGCGCCGCGAGCAGAGCATCCATCTCCTCGTCCGACAGGTTTTCGCCCAGGGCGGAAGCGACTTTGCCGAAATCCCGGCCGAGTTTGGGGTCCACGTTCATTGGACAAACATAGCAGAATTGGCCTTCCCGCGCGAGGCCGCCGACGAGTCGCCGATCGAGTTCATCCAGCGCTATGGCGCGTGCTTCGAGCCTGCGACAGGTCTCGGCGGCATCGATGTGCTGGTCCCCGTCGAGGTGTGACGAAACCTATTTCTGACTCTGGCAGGCCGCGCTCGACGGGAGTAGGAATAGCGACGCTACCTTTTTGGGGAAGGTACGATTGCGATGACTGGTTCACCGTGCCTGGAGCGCCCGGGCCCGTTTTCTTTGATTGGACTGCTCGGCGCGCACAACCGCGAGCAGGAAACCTACGATATGGTGCAGGGGATAGGTCGTCAGTGGACGGATTATATGATCCGCCGCGTCGCTCCGCCCTGGAGTCCTGAGGCTTGGCGCTACGGCGTCATGCTCCGGATGGCCGATGGCGACACCGCGCTCTCGTACTTCTGCGGCGCCCCGCCCCCCGAGCCGCCCGAGACGCCTGCCGGTTTCGTCGCGCTAACCGTGCCGGCGCTGACCTGGGCAGTGTTTCCGTTCGACGGCCATGTCACCCAGTTTCGCAGTTTCCTGCACACCGTGTTCGGCACCGAACTGGCGAAGAACGGGCTCAAGCCGGTCCCTGGCGGGCCCGAAGTTCCCGAATTCATCGAGCGCTACGATTGGCGGTTCGATCCCGCCGCCGGCAAGGGCGGCATTGAACTGATGGTTCCGGTCGTCGACTGATCCTGCTGAATTGTTTTCAGAACATACGGTTTTGCGGCATCCGGAAACGCCAACGGGGAGCGCTTGCCCGGCTCCCCGCGCCAAAATTGCGGCTCTCGCAACCTCTATTCCAGCATGCTGCGCAGCATCCACGCGGTCTTTTCGTGGAGCTGGATGCGCTGGGTGAGCAGATCGCAGGTCGCTTCGTCGTCCGCCTTGTTGGCCAGCGGGAAGATTTTGCGGGCGGTGCGCACGACGGTTTCCTGGCCCTTGACGAGATCGGCAATCATGTCGGTTGCGCTCGGCACCTTTTCGCTTTCTTCGACGCTCGACAGTTTGGCAAACGCCTTGTAGCTGCCCGGCGCATAAATGCCCAAGGCGCGGATGCGCTCGGCGACCAGATCCACGGCCAGCGCCAGCTCGGTGTACTGCGCTTCGAACATCAGATGCAGGGTGTTGAACATCGGGCCAGTGACGTTCCAGTGATAGTTATGGGTCTTGAGGTAGAGCGTGTAGGAATCCGCGAGCAGATGCGACAAGCCCTCCGCGATCGCTTTGCGTTCCTTCTCGTCGATTCCGATGTCCATCACTGGGCCGTTGTTTTCTTTCTTCGCCATCGTCCAATCCTTTTGTGGTGTGCGTCCGGCCGAACCGGTTCCCGTTCGGCGCCATCTGACAGGCATTTTGTATCTGTTTGGAATAATTTGAAAGTCTAAAACGTGGCGCGCATGCTGCCACAGGCCGCGCGAATCGACGGCGATATGTCTGGACGAACGCGTCCGGATCGGGTTCATTCCGCTCCCATGAGCACGACACCCAGCACTGATATCGACCATCTGAAACACCAAGCGGCGGCGCGGGCCGTCGACTACGTCACCAGCGGTATGAAGGTAGGGCTGGGCTCCGGCTCGACCTCCGAGGCCTTCATCAATCTTCTTGGCGCCCGGGTGCGCGGCGGCCTCGATATCATCGGTGTGCCGACGTCGGAGCGGACCGCCCAGCTTGCCCGCTCGCTCGGCATCGCGCTCGGCAATCTGAACGATTTGGCCCCACTCGATCTCGACATCGACGGCGCTGACGAGGCCGACTACGCCCTCGACCTCATCAAGGGCGGCGGCGGCGCGCTGCTCCGCGAAAAGATCGTCGCGGCCTCGGCCAAGAAGTTCATCGTGATGATCCACGGCCCCAAGCTGGTGGAAAAGATGGGCGCCTTTCCGTTGCCGTTGGAAGTGATCGAATTCGGTCACGGCGAAACCGCCAAGCGGATCGCTGCGGTGGTGAAGTCGCAGGGTTACGGTGACGTGCCGCTGGTCCTGCGCCGGAAGAACGATGCGGTCTACAAGACCGACAATGGCAACGTGATTTACGACGCCGCCTTCGGGCCAGTGATGTCCGCAACCGCCAAGCTGGCGACCGCGCTTTCTTGCGTGCCCGGCGTGGTCGAGCATGGGCTTTATATCGGCATCGCCTCAACCCTGATCGTCGCCCGCCCTGAAGGCATCGAGATCATCGACCGGAGCGCGACTGGAAAAGTGTGAAACGGTTTTCCGATCGGCCGCGCGACAACTACTTAATCAGCGGAACGATAGGCAGAAGATTGAGGATCAGCCGGGTGACGAACCGCGGGCTGCCGTCGGTCTTGAGCCGGTAATTGGGGGCGCATTTGGCACCACAGGCCAGCGTCGCTGATCCGCCATTGGCGGCTTTGAGGCGGGTTTCCACAGGAACGCCGTTCAGCACCTCGGTCATGTCGGCGACCGCTTCGCGCGACATCGAATAATAGCTGTGATCCAGCCGGTCGGCCTTCGCTGTGGAAGCGTCGATGATGTCGACCACATGGGTGTTGTCGTCGGCCTTGAAGGCAAGATTGGTCCCCACCCCCAGCCGCGGCACGCCGCCATGTTCGCGCCGGGAAATCTCCAGCACTGTGTCATACGCCGAAACATAGATCGTGGTGCGCTTGGCAAACGGCGCCGCGCCCGCCATCAGTTTGTCGAAGTCGTTGTTCTTGGGATCGATGCCGACATCGGCGGCCGCCAGCACCAGTTCGTCGATAAATCCTTGCGGCGGCGGCTCGCGGTCCTGGCCGAGCCCGGACAGGGTCATTAGTGTCAGCCGGCTGCCGAGGCTGTGGGCGAGCACTGTGACGCGCAGGTGGCTTTCGGCGAGTTCGCGCAGGAACTCGGCGAGCAGCGGCTGGGCATAATCGCTATGCTCGAGGTCGGAGACATAGCGGTCGACATTGATCTCGGCGCTCCAAGAGAACGCTGCCACGGCGCAGCCGGTTTGAGCGTCGTGGGCGATCTGGGCGGCGCGCAGCACCCCGCCGTCGAAGCCGTTATGGAAGCCGTGCACGAACAACAGCACCGAGCGGCAATGCCGTGCTTTGGCCTGGGCTTCGATCAAAGCGATGGCGCCGCCGAGCCGCGCTTTGCCCACGGTGCAGCCGGTCGGGTTGGATTTGGCGACATAGCCCCATTTGGGCTCCTCGCCCGCCACCAGGGCTGCCGGCACGATGGTCTGGGCGGTGCCGCACGAGGGTTTGCCCGCCCAGCGCGTGGCGTAGCCGCCCGCCGCGGTGGCGTCCGGTTCGCGATCCGTGACGTAAACCACGTCGCTGTAAGTGGAATTTCCATCCGCAGGCCGCCAGACCGAGCGCACCGGGCCGGAATCGTCGATCGCGCACCCCGCGAGCACGACGGTAAGCCCCAGCATGGCCAATATGCGCCTCAAGGCCCCCTCCAGCGTTGAAGGTGCATCAAACCTCCTTTATGCGAGGGGTGGCAAGCCGGGAATTTGCGATGGCCAGTTACGATTTCGATCTGTTTGTCATCGGTGGCGGCTCTGGCGGCGTGCGGGCGGCGCGGCTGACCGCGGCGCTGGGCTTCAAGGTCGGGCTGGCGGAAGCCTCGCGCATGGGCGGCACTTGCGTGATCCGCGGCTGCGTGCCCAAGAAGCTCTACGTTTATGCCAGTCGTTTTGGCGAGGATTTTGAACTCGCGCCCAGCTTCGGCTGGAGCATCGGCGAGCCACGCTTCGATTGGGCGGCGCTGCAAGCCCACAAGAACGCCGAGATTGCTCGCCTCGAAGGGCTGTACACGAAAGGCGTTGAGGGCGCCGGTGGCACCGTTTTCCACGAACATGCCAACTTCGAGGATGCCCACACCATCCGCCTTTCGAGTGGCCGCACCATTACCGCCGAGAAAGTTCTGATTGCCACCGGCAGCCGTACGGCGCGCGATTTGGACGGCGTTCTGGGCGCCGGGCTTTGCGCCGTTTCCGACGACGTTTTCGCGTGGGCGGAACTGCCCAAGCGCTTGATCGTGGCCGGCGGCGGTTATATCGCGGTGGAACTGGCGCATGTTCTCCACGCCTTGGGCGTCGAGGTGACGGTCGTCATTCGCGCCGCCAAGGTATTGCGCGGCTTCGACGAGGATCTGCGCGATGCGCTGACCGCCTCGATGGAGCGTCGCGGCCTGACGCTATTGTCCGAACGCCATTTCGCGTCGGTCGAACGCTCAGGTGACGAGATCGTCGCCACACTGACCAGCGGCGAGCATCTTGTCGCCGACAAGTTGCTCCTCGCCTGGGGCCGTAGTCCGAACACCGAAGGTCTTGGCCTCGAACGCGCCGGCGTGATCACCGGCAAGAACGGCCGTGTCGAAGTCGATTCGTATTCGCGCACCACGGCCCCGAACATCTTCGCGGTGGGCGATGTCACCGATCGCTTGCAGCTCACACCGGTGGCAATCCACGAGGCGATGTGCTTCGTCAAAACGGTGTTCCAGGATACGCCGACGCATCCCGATCACGCGCTGGTGCCCACCGGCGTGTTCACGACCCCAGAAATTGGCACCGTCGGCATCAGCGAAGCGACTGCGCTCAACCACGGCCACGCCATCGACGTCTACAAATCCACCTTCCGGCCGATGAAGTTCACGCTCGCGGGCGGTGGCGATCGCATGATGATGAAGCTGATCGTCGATCAGAAGACCGACAAGGTGCTCGGCTGTCATCTGTTCGGGCCTGACGCCTCGGAAATCGTGCAGATCGTGGCGGTGGCGATGAAAATGGGGGCAACCAAAGCCCAATTTGACGCCACCGTAGCGCTGCACCCGTCCGCCGCCGAAGAACTTGTGACCATGCGGACGAAGAGCTATTCGAAGGCGCCATGACGTCAGAATTTCGATGACCGACGATCCCGTTCGCCTGAAACATCGCCAGCTTGAGAAGATCGCGATGGCCGCGCTCAGGATGGCGCGCGTCCTGGTCGAGTGCGGTGCGCGCGTGCGCGTGGTGCATCAGGGTGCAACGCTGGTGGCGCGCGGCCTTGGGGTCGAGCCGGTCGGTCTTCGCACCGGTTACGCCTCGCAGGAAATCACGGTTCGGAGCGGCGCCAACACCATCACCCGCATGATGACCATTGGTCCGCACGGGGTGAACCACCGCCTCGACCACGCCATGCGCGCGCTCGCCGCGCGCGTCTCCAAGGGTGGCATGACGGTCGATGAAGTCGAAGCCGAGATGGATCGCCTGGCCAAAACCACGCCGCGCCATCCGCTCTGGCTGGTGGCATTGGCCGTGGGTATGGCGTGTGCCGCCTTCGGGCGTCTGCTCGGCATCGACTGGCTGGCGTTCGGCCCGGTGTTTTTCGGTGGCGTGCTGGGCCAGGCGCTGCGCATGTTCCTGCACCGGCGGGGCGTCAACAGCTATGTTGTGGCGGCCGCCATCGCTTTTGTGGCGGCGGGTACGGCCGGGGCAGGGGCCCGTCTGGTCGGCTCGACCACGCTCAACCTCGCCATGATGGCCGCGATCCTGCTGCTGGTACCGGGCGTTCCGGCCACCAATGCCCAGACCGATATCATGGACGGCTATCCTTCTATGGGCAGCGCCCGCGCCGTGTCGGTGCTGATGGTGATGATCTTCGCCACCTGCGGCGTTTGGCTGGCCGAAACCTTGTTGGGGGTACACTGATGCCCCCATTGACCTTCGACGAACTGCACCTGTTGCACCAAGCCTTCTTCGGCGCCATTGCCGCCGCCGGATTCGGCGTCTTGTTCAACGTCGGCTTGCGCTCGCTCGCTTGGTGCGCGGCCGCCGGCGCCTTGGCCTTGGGTGTGCGCACGCTGGGTCAAGACCTCCAATGGAGCCTGGAGGCGGCCTCCTTCGTGGCGGCCTTGGCGGCCAGCATCTGTGCCAACGTCCTGCGCCGCCCGCTGGGCCCTCGCGGCAGTGCCGTGGCGCTGACCGGGTGCATCCCGATGGTGCCGGGCGCCTTCTTCGGGCAGGCCATCCTGGGAGCGCTGGCGGTCACCACGCCGCACCCCGAAAACGCCGCCGTGATCCTGACCGCCATCGAGTATTTGTTGCGCGTCCTGTTTACCTTGGCAGCTATTGGGGCTGGGCTGGCCATCCCCGCCCACCTGTTGAAACACCGGGACTTTTAACCGCTCGTAATTCCGTCCTTGGTTAACGACTTCGAAACGGGCAGTAGGCAATGGTTGCCGGTCTAATTCCGGTAGCGGGCCATGGTCAGGATTCTTCTCATCGTTATTTACGTGCTAGCGAGCGCCACAATTGGCAGTCTCGCCGGCATCATGCAGACTCTGCCGATCGGCATCGCCAGCGGGTTCATCTCGTTCCTGCTGTTGTGCCAGATCGACGGCGCGGTGCTCCGCCGCCGTTTCGTTAGGCAGCAAAAGAAGGAGATCGCAGGCCTGAAGAAGTCCGGCGCGGTGGTTCAGAAGGCGCTGGCCGAGACCCAGGCGCGGATGGATGCCGTCGGCAAGGCCATGGAAGCGCGCTCCCACGCTCAAAACAAGAAAATCGTCTCCGAGCTGCAGGTGCTCGAGAGCCTGATGAAGGAATTCGCCTCGAAAATTTCCGACAAGGCGCGCCACGAAGCGGGCGGTCGTCCTGCCGGTGTGCCGGCCGACTTGGAATCCGTCGCCGAGCCGGAGCTGCTGGAGATGATCCGCGCCTCGCTGGAAGAAAATCGCGTCGATCTCTATTTGCAGCCGACCGTCAGTCTGCCGCAGCGCAAGGTCCGTTTCTACGAGGCGCTGTCACGCTTGCGCTCCGAAAGCGGCTCGGTGATCATGCCGGCCCAGTACATCAAGATTGCTGCACCCGCAGGTTTGATGAGTGTGGTTGACAACCTTTTGTTGTTCCGCTGCGTGCAGATCGTGCGCCGTCTGATGAACAAGAATCGCGGTATTGGCGTGTTCTGCAACATTTCCGGTGACACGCTGCGCGACGCCGAGTTCTTCCCGCAATTCCTCGACTATATGCAGCACAACCGCGACTTGGCGGGGCAGATCGTGTTCGAGTTCGCGCAGGACGCCGTGCTCCGGGCGGGGCGCTCGGGCGAAGCCAATCTGAAGGCGCTCAACGCTCTCGGATTTGCCTTGTCGATGGACAACATCAAGACGCTGGCGCTCGATTACAGCAAGCTCAAGAACACCGGTTTCTCGTACCTCAAGGTTCGCGCCGACATGCTGACCAAGGGCATGAACGCCGCTGGCGCGTCGGTCGCCGCTGAAGACTTCAAGAACTTGCTCTCGCGCCACGGGCTCAACCTCATCGCTGAGCGCGTCGAAGACGAGAAGACCGTCGTGCAACTCCTCGATTATGCGGTCGATTTCGCGCAAGGGTATCTGTTTGGCGAGCCGCGTGCGGTTCGCGGCGAGACCATCAAGGAGATCGACAAGCCGTCGGCGCCGGTCATCCCCTTGCGCCGGTCGGCCTGATTTCAGGCGTTTTCGTCACATCTGCGGTCGTGCCTTGAGGGCGCGGATAGTTCCCGCTATAGGCTTCGGGGGAGCGCTTCCCGAAAAGTGGGCACCGGTTTTCGGATCAGACGCGCAACCAAAGATATCTCGCGCTGTGTTGCGCGTAAGCCAAGCTGTGGATTGATGAACGGTTCTCCTGTCCTTGTGTCCGGCCTTTCCGCGATTGCCGGCGATTACGATGCCGTGATCTGCGACGTCTGGGGCGTTCTGCACGACGGTGCGCATGCTTTTACGCCGGCTGTGGAAGCGCTGACGCGTTTTCGCAAGGAACGCGGCCGCGTCGTGCTGCTGACCAATGCACCGCGGCCGGCCGCGGATATTGCCATTTCGTTGCGCGGCTTCGGTGTGCCCGACGACGCCTATGATGAAATCGTGAGTTCCGGCGGTTCGGCGCGCGAAGAACTCATCCGCCGGGCCCATGGCGCCCCGCTGAAGATGATGCACATCGGCCCCGAACGCGACGAGACCGTGTTCCAAGGCCTCGATATCGTGCTTGTCGGTCCTGATAAGGCCGAGGTCGTGCTCTGCACCGGCCTGTTCGACGACGACCACGAAACACCCGACGATTATGCCGATATTTTGAAGGCGCTGAAGGCGCGTGAGCTACCGATGATCTGCGCCAATCCCGATTTGTTCGCGCCCCGCGCCGGCGTGCTGGTGCCTTGCGCTGGCGGCATTGCGCGGGCTTATGAGAAAATCGGCGGGCCGGTCGTCTATTACGGCAAGCCCGAGCCGCCGATTTACGAACCCGCGATTGCGGCGGCGGGCGGCAAGGACCAGCGCATCCTCGTCATCGGCGACGCGCTTGAAACCGACATGGCCGGCGCCGATGCGATGGGCCTCGACGCATTGTTCGTTGCCCATGGCTTGCACAAGGAAGAACTTGGTGATCTTTCCGACGCCAACCTCGCCGCACTGTTCGCCCGTCACGATCTCAAGGCGTGCGCCGCCGTCGACGTCCTCAAGTGGTGAGAGAATGACTGTTTATTATGACGAACTGAAACCCGGCATGAGCGACAGCTTCACCAAGCAGGTGAGCGAACGCGACATCGAGTTGTTCGGCGAAGTGACCGGCGACATGAATCCCGTTCATTTTGACGAAGCCTACGCCAGGAAAACCATCTTCCGCGGCCGCGTCGCCCATGGCGCCATCACGGTGAGCTATTTGTCTGCGCTCGTCGGCACCAAGCTGCCCGGACACGGAACCGCCGTCCTGGAACTGACGACTCGCTTCAAGGCGCCGGTACGTATCGGCGATACCGTCACCGCCATTTGTACTGTTCGCGAAGTTCTGCCCAAGCGCCGCGTCTGGCTCGATTTCGTCTGCAAGGTTGGCGAGAAGGTGGTGATGGAGGGCGAGGCCCTCGCCTTGGCACCCGCCAGACCGTAAGTTGCCGCCAATGAAAATATTCCGTCACATCGCTAGTATTCCCTGCGAATACCAGGGTGCGGTGGTGGCTATCGGCAATTTTGACGGTGTGCATCTCGGCCACCAGGCGTTGATCCGCCGCGCCATGCGCCATGCCGAAGTGCTCGATGCGCCCGCGGCGGTTTTGACCTTCGAGCCGACCTCCCGCGAATTTTTCCGTCCCGGCGCGGAGATGATCCGGCTGACGCCGTTCCGCTCCAAGGCGCATATCCTGGCCAAGCTCGGGCTCGACGCGATGTTCGCGCCGCCCTTCAACGCCGAGATCGCCCACCAGGGCGCGCAGGATTTCGTGCTCGATCTTTTGGTCCGCAGTCTTCGGGTTTCCTGCGTGGTGGTCGGCTCCGACTTCCGCTTTGGCACCGCGCGCTCGGGCGATGGCGCCGTCCTGTCCTACATGGGCGAGATGGAAGGGTTCGGCGTAGAAATTTTCCCCACCGTGATGGCGGGCATGGATGAGAAGATTTCCTCTACTTTGATACGCGCCCAGCTCCGGGCCGGTCATCCGGAAGAGGCCGCGCGTCTCTTGGGCCACCCCTTCATGATCGAGGGCCGGGTGGAGCATGGCGAGAAGCGCGGCCGCACCCTCGGCTTTCCGACGCTCAACATGCACCTTGATGGCTACCTCCATCCGGCCTTCGGCATTTATGCGGTGCGGACCTCGTTGGTCGAGGACGACGCGGTGGTGGCCCGCTATGACGGCGTTGCCAATTTGGGCATTCGGCCGATGTACCTCGCCGAAGAACCGCTGCTCGAGACCCATTTGTTCGATTTTTCCGGCGACCTCTATGGCAAGCAGATGGCCGTGGAATTGGTCTCCTACCTTCGCCCCGAGGCTAAGTTCGCCTCTGTTGAGGCTCTGAAGGCCCAGATCGCCGAAGACGTCGTTGATGCCAAGCGGGTGCTGCGCTCCTCTTAACCTCCCCGAAAGGGAGGTGATTGCGGCCCTGGACCGGCCTGGTCCCCCCTGCTAGAAGGCCCGCCTACCGTAGGAAGGCGGAAATTCGTGTTGGGATTGCAGCAAAAAGAGCGAATTCGCCGCCCGGCTCCGTGACTTAACGGAGGCCGGGACGCCGCACCCTTAACCTGAACATCGCCAAGGCCGAAAAATGTCCAAAGATTCTGACCCGACCGGCGCGAAAGACTATCGCGCCACTCTGTTCCTGCCCCAGACCGATTTTCCGATGAAGGCGGGCCTGCCCCAGTCCGAGCCCAAGTGGCTGGCCAAGTGGGAGGAGAGCGACCTTTACGGCCGCATCCGCGCCGCGGCCAAGGGCCGGCCGCTGTTCATCCTGCATGACGGCCCGCCCTACGCCAATGGCGAGATTCATTCCGGCACCGGCCTCAACAAGATCCTCAAGGATTTCGTCATCCGCTCGCAGACGATGCTGGGCAAAGACGCGCCTTACGTTCCGGGTTGGGACTGCCACGGCCTGCCGAT
>DBUB01000014.1:43598-102893 GCA_002307725.1 Alphaproteobacteria bacterium UBA1301
CTGCATGATGGCCCGCCCTACGCCAATGGCGAGATCCACTCTGGCACCGGTCTCAACAAGATCCTCAAGGATTTCGTCATCCGCTCGCAGACAATGATGGGCAAGGACGCGCCCTACGTTCCGGGCTGGGACTGCCACGGCCTGCCGATCGAATGGAAGATCGAGGAAAAATATCGCGCTGCGGGCAAGTCGAAGGATTCGGTTCCGATCGACCAGCTCCGTAAGGACTGCCGCGAGTTTGCGCTGAAGTGGATTGACGTGCAGCGTGGCCAGTTCAAGCGCATGGGTGTGATGGCCGAGTGGGCTCACCCCTACACCACGATGGATTTCCGCGCCGAGGCAGTGATCGCCGCCGAGCTGCACAAATTCGTCGCCAACGGACTTCTCTATCGCGGTTTCCGTCCAGTGATGTGGTCGCCGGTGGAAAAGACCGCACTGGCCGAAGCCGAAATCGAATACCACGAGAAAACCTCACCGACGATCTATGTGAAGTTCCCGGTGGTGAAGCACGCTGCCGAAGATGCGGTGGGTGATGCGTTTGTTGTGATCTGGACGACCACGCCGTGGACGATCCCGGGCAACCGCGCCATCTGTTATTCGCCGACCATGGATTACTCCGTCTATGAAGTGACGGAAGCGGTCGAGGGTGCGCTCGCCCAAGTTGGCGAAAAACTGCTGCTCGCAGATTTGCTGGCTGATCAGACCGCGAGCCACGCCAAAATCAAACTGAACCGCGTCGGTCCGGTGAAGAAGCCCGGCGCAATCGTGGCCGCCCATCCGTTCCGCGGGCTGGCCGATTATTACGATTTCGATGTTCCGCTGCTCTCTGGTGATCACGTCACCGCCGATACCGGCACCGGTTTCGTTCATACCGCGCCGGGTCACGGCGAAGATGACTTTGAGATCGTGCTGGAAAAGCTGGGTAAGGATTATCCCGCCAAGCATCCCGATGCCTTTGCGGTTATCACCGCCGATGGCGCCTTTGCGCCGAATGTTCCGATCTTTGCCGGCAAATACATTCTTTCGCGCGATGGCAAGAAAGAGGGCGATGCTAACGGTGCGGTCATCAAACAATTGATCGAGTCCGGCAAGTTGCTCGCCAAAGGCACGCTGCGTCACCAATACCCGCATTCGTGGCGGTCGAAGGCGCCGGTGATCTTCCGCGCTACGCCGCAGTGGTTCGCGGCGATGGACAAGCCGTTCGCCGGCTCGAACAACCGAACGCTGCGCCAGATCGCAATGCAGGCGATTCGCGACACGAAGTGGTATCCGAAGGCTAGCGAGAACCGCATCGGCTCGATGGTGGAAGGCCGCCCGGACTGGGTGCTGTCGCGCCAGCGCGCCTGGGGTGTGCCGCTTGCGATCTTCGTCGAGAAGAAATCGGGCGAAATCCTCAAGGATCCGGACGTCAACGCGCGCATCATCGCGGCGTTCAAAGCCGAGGGCGCGGATGCCTGGTTCCAGGCGGGAGCCGCCGAGCGGTTCCTGGGACGTCACAATCCTGCCGGGTATGAGCAGGTGCGCGATATCCTGGATGTCTGGTTCGATTCCGGCTGCACCTACGTCTTTACAGTAGAACAGCCGATTGAGCCGTCGTGGCCGCAGAAAGATCACGCCGATCTCTATCTCGAGGGCTCCGACCAGCATCGCGGCTGGTTCCAGTCCTCGCTGCTGCAAAGCTGCGCCACGCGCGGCCGCGCGCCGTATGATCAGGTGCTGACTGCGGGCTTTGTGCTCGACCGCGAGGGCGACAAGATGTCGAAGTCTGTCGGCAATGTGATCCTGCCGCAGACCATCGCCGACAAGAACGGCGCCGACATCTTCCGCCTTTGGGTGGCGTCGTCCGACTTCACGCAAGATCTGCGTATGGGCAACGACGTTATCCAAGCAAATGCTGATGCCTATCGTCGTTTGCGCAACACCATCCGCTTCATGCTGGCCAACCTCGCGGGCTTTTCGGAAGAAGAACGCATTGCGCCATCAGAAATGCCGGAGCTGGAGCGTTACATCCTCGCCAAGCTTGCCGAACTCGATGCGTTGGTGAAGAAGGGCTATGCGGAATACGACTTCAACCGCGTCTTCAACACGGTCTTCAGTTTCTGCACCAACGAGCTGTCGGCGCTCTACTTCGACATCCGCAAGGATGCGCTTTATTGCGACCGGGCCGACAGCGTCCGCCGCCG
Source organism: Alphaproteobacteria bacterium UBA1301 (assembly GCA_002307725.1). Lineage (GTDB taxonomy): Bacteria > Pseudomonadota > Alphaproteobacteria > Micropepsales > Micropepsaceae > Rhizomicrobium. The sequence continues at coordinate 45,782 of DBUB01000014.1, forward strand.
CGCTGCGCGCACGGTTACGGAGGAACTCTTCCGCCGCGTCGTCACCTGGCTGGCACCGATCCTATGCTTCACCATGGAGGAAGCCTGGACGCTGCGTTACCAAGGCGACAGCGTCCACCTGCAACTTTTCCCGGAAACGCCCGCCGGCTGGGCCAATCCGGCGCTGATCGAGAAGTGGAACCGGATTCGCACCTTGCGCCGTGTCGTCACCGGCGCTTTGGAAGTAGCCCGCCGCGACAAGGTGATCGGTGCCAGCCTGGAGGCGGCACCGACTCTGTATCTCTCCAACGATAGCGATTTCGCATTAGTCGAGGGGCTGGATCTGCCTGAAATTTGCATTACCTCTGGGTTGTCGGTTCAGAAGGGTCTCCCCCCCACCGCGGACATAAAATTTGGCGACGCAGATGAATCCGACCTTGCCAAGCTGGCGCAGGTCGACTTTCCTGCGGGCAAGCAGCTCATTTGGGCTGGCGGTGTGTTTACCCTCGCCGATGTTGATGGTGCTGCTGTGGTTTTCGCCAAGGCCCAGGGCGACAAATGCGCGCGCTGCTGGATGATTCTACCGGAAGTAGGGAAAGTGCCGGATCATCCCGATCTATGCCATCGTTGCAGCGATGCGGTGTAAGGGGGCCGAATGAACAAGCGCGATGCTGGGCTGCTGGTTGCTGGAGTGACCTTTGCACTCGACCAGGTCTCGAAGATGGCGCTTTTGTATGGTGCCGGGTTCATTCATATGCCGCCAGGAGCGGGGATTTCGGTATTGCCGTTTTTTAATCTGGTGATGCTCTGGAATCCCGGCATCAGTCTTGGTTTGTTTCCGGCTTCCAGCGTGGAAGGTACCGTGTTCCTGGCGACGTTCCAGATGATTGCGGTGGGTGTTTTGGGCTGGTGGTTGTGGTCCGCGCATAAGGCGCCAGTGGCGATCGGCCTCGGCATGGTGATCGGCGGGGCGCTCGGCAACCTGATCGATCGTTTGGTTTACGGCAAAGTGGCGGATTTCATCCAACTTCATGCATTTGGTTACAGTTTTTACGTCTTCAACGTCGCAGATGCCGCAATTACCTTTGGCGTGGTTGCTCTATTGTATGATGCCTTGATGAAGCCCGAGGTGGCCCCCCGCCAGCCGGACCACGGACAGGAGGAGTAGGTGATGAAAAACGGTTCGCTGCGCGCGGCCCTGCTGATTGCGGTGACTGCGGTTGCATTGTCGGGCTGCGATACGCTCCGCAGTGCCGCTGGCATGGACAAGAGTGCACCTGACGAATTCGCGGTGACCACCAAGGCGCCGCTGGTGATTCCGCCGGATTACAATCTGCAGCCGCCGCGCCCTGGTGCGGTGCCGACCAATCAGGTTGATCCGACGGATTCTGCCGAGAATGCGCTGTTCGGCAACGACCCGGCGACCATCGCCGCCCAGTTGCCCAGCACCTACAGCGAGACCGAGAAGATGCTCCTGGCCAATGCCAAGGTGCAGAACATCGATCCGCGAATTCGCCAGAATCTGGCGTCCGACTACAAGAACATGCTCGGGGCCGACGACGGCTTCACCAACGACATCTTGTTCTGGCAGAAGCCGAAACCCGACACCGGCCAGCCGCTCGATGCCGATAAGGAAGCCAAGAAAATCGACGGGCAGCGCGCTGGTCAGGCGCCGATGCCCGGTGCTGGCAATCCGCCGCCTCCGCCGCCGGAGAAATCGGGCTGGTTTGACGGCTGGTTCGACTGGTTCTGAGTCTTTGACGTGAGATGTGTGGCCGTAAATCACCGTTCTGTGGAGCGGCGTTTTGCGCTACCACAACGGGACGTCCTTCCGGGAACGATTCTGATGCGGTGCGCCATGTCTGACAGGAGGAGCGTTTGGGCGGCGTTTCTCGCCCTGGCGCTTCTGTGCCTGCCCGCGGTGGCGCAAGGCCACAATGTCAAACCCGTGCTGTCGGGCAAGACCTTCCAGTTTGTGTTGCAGAACGGCCTGCAGGTCGTGGTGGTGCCTGATCACCGCGCTCCGGTCGTGACCCAGATGGTGGTCTACAAGGTCGGCGCGGTTGACGATCCGCCTGGCATTTCGGGGTTGGCGCACTTTTTCGAGCATATGATGTTCCGCGGCACCAAGGCGGTGCCGGGCGGCGGCTATTCGCAATCCATTGCCCGTAGCGGCGGCGATGATAACGCTTTCACCACCCACGACTACACCGTCTTCCACGAGCAGATCGCCAAGGACAAGCTGAGGCTGGCGGCGCGTCTCGAAGCCGACCGCATGGCCGGTCTCGATCTCTCCGAAGGTGCGGTGATGAGCGAGCGCGATGTGGTGAGCGAGGAACGGCGGATGCGCATCGACAACGATCCGCAGGCACTGGTGCTGGAGCAAGCCGAGGCCGCGCTTTATCTCTCCCATCCTTACGGCCGCCCGGTAATCGGCTGGCCCGACGAGATTCGCCGTATCGGCCGGGTGGAAGCCGAGAATTTCTATCGCCGCCATTACGCCCCCAACAACGCCATCCTGATCGTGGCGGGCGACGTTACGCCGGAGGAAGTGCGTCAGATCGCCGAAGCCGAATACGGTCCGTTGCCGGCGCGCGAACTGGGGGCGCGGGTCGATTACGCCCAACCGCGGCGGATGGGTGAAAGCCGCATTGTGGTAAACCGCAAGGACGCCAAAGTGCCGTTGTTCCTTCGCCTCTATCGCGTCGAAAGCTATGCCGAAGGCGCACCGGGCGAGGCCGAAGCACTGGAAGTTCTCGCGCGGCTCCTCGGCGGCGATACGACCTCGGTACTTTATCATCGCTTGGTCGTGGAACGGCGTTTGGCGACCGATGTCTCCGCCAGCTACGACGGTTACGCCCGTGATTCCGGCCAGTTCAGCATCAGGGCCACGCCGCGGCCTGGCGTGTCGCTTGAGGCCATCGAACGCGCTGTCGACGAGGTGATCAGCACTTACGCCCATCATCAGCCCTCCAAAGTTGAGCTGGCGCGGGCCAAGGCGCAGCTCGTTGCCGGCGCGGCGTTCATGCGCGACAGCCAGTTCGAGATGGCGTCGGCCTACGCCCGCGCGCTCGCAGTCGGTCTCACCGGTTTTGACGTGCAGCAATGGCCAGCGCGCATCCAGTCCGTCAAACCCAAGGCGCTGCAGGACGCCGCCGCGACCAGCCTCAACCGCAACGAAGCGGTGACGGCTTACCTCCTGCCACGGCCATGATCAGGCACTTCGCCGCTTTCGTTTTCGCGCTGCTGGTGTTGCAGCCGGCGTTCGGCGCCAAGGTGGTCCCGGTGTCGGTTGTCCCCGGCGTGGTGTTGTGGCATAGCGAAGACCACACCATTCCGGTCGTCGCCCTCAGTGCCTCATTCCCTGCCGGTTCCGCTTACGATCCACCTGGCAAGACCGGCATGGCCGCGTTCGCCGGCTATCTTCTGAACGAAGGGGCTGGTCCGCTGAACGCGGAAAGCTTTCAGGCGGACCTGGCGCTGCACGGCATCAAGCTCGAGGTGTTGCCGGCGCGCGATACCATGACAGTCAGGTTCATCACGCTGTCGTCGAATGCCAAAGAGGCATTCCGCTTGTTGGGTCTTGCTCTCAACAAGCCGCGATTTGATTTCGACGCCGTGACACGGGTGCGGTTGCAAATGATGCAAGCGCTCGATCAGGGCCGCGAAGACCCCGCCACCGTCGCCGAGCGCGGCTTCCATAGCCTCTATTTCGGCCCTTATACCTATGGCCGCCCGGTCGATGGCGAGACCCGTGCCCTGGCCTCGATTTCCGCGCCTGAGCTGCGCGCCTTCGCCAAGACGCATTGGGTCCGGAACGGTCTGCGCATTGCGGTGGCAGGTGACATCACCGCTGCCGCGCTGACGCCGCTGATCCAGTCCGCCTTCGGCACCTTGCCAGCGGCCGCGCCACAAGCACCTGCCGCCCCTGTGCGTCCCGGCGCGCCGGGCTTGCACATTTTGGCGATGGATGTGCCGCAGCCCGCGGTTGTGTTCGGAGAAGCAGGACCGGTGCGCAGCGACCGCGATTACATTGCGGCGATGATCGCCAATTACATTCTCGGCGGCGCCGGATCGGGCTCGCGCCTGACCCGCGAATTGCGCGAGAACCGCGGGCTCACCTATGACGTCGTCACCGATCTGGTGCCGTATCGTCGCGCCGGGCTCATGCTCGGAACCGTGCAAACGCGGCGGAGCGCCGTGCGCCAGGCCATTACGGTGGTGCGCGAGACCATGCGCAAGTTCGCCGCTGACGGCCCTAGCCCGCAGGAACTTGCCGATGCCAAGCAGTACCTCAACGGCTCGTTCCCGCTGTCGTTCACGTCGAACGCCGACATCGCCGCTCAGCTTAACGTGTTCCAGGATCTCGGCCTGCCGCTCGATTACCTCGACCGCCGCGCCGGGTTGATCGCTGCCGTCAGCCTCGCCGATGTGCGCCGCGCCGCCAAACGCCTGTTCGATCCCGACAAACTGACCATCGTCGTGGCCGGGTCTTTGCCCACCGGCAACACCGAACCGGCGGATTCGCCGTAACCCAACCGAATCCGTTACACTCCTTTTATGAAAATACGCCGTCTCACCGAAGGCACCGTCAACCGCATCGCCGCAGGCGAGGTGGTCGAGCGTCCGGCCAGCGCCGTCAAGGAACTGATCGAGAATGCGCTCGACGCCGTGGCGCATCGTATCGTGGTGTCGGCTTCCAATGGCGGCGCCGATTTTATTCTGGTGGAAGACGACGGCGAGGGCATGGCCCCCGATGATCTGTTGCTCGCCGTCGAACGTCACGCCACCTCGAAACTACCGGCCGACGATCTATCCCACATCGTCACCATGGGCTTCCGCGGCGAGGCACTGCCTTCCATCGGCGCGGTGGCACGCCTCGCCATCACCAGCCGCACCAAAAACAGCGAAGCGCATGAGGTTCGGGTCGATGCCGGACGCACCTCTGGCCCGATGCCCGCCGGTTTTCTGGCGCAAGGGCAGTCCGGTACGCGGGTGGAAGTGCGCGAGTTGTTCTATGCCACGCCCGCCCGACTCAAGTTTATGAAGTCGGCGCGCTCGGAAGACCTTGCCATGCTCGACGTGGTCAAGCGCCTCGCCATGGCGCGGCCCGAAGTGGCGTTCATGCTGACGCTGGACGGCAAACAGGTGCTCGAATTACCCGCCGAAAGTGGTCCGGCCTCAAGTAGCGAAGCGGTAGGCCAACTAAAAAGGCTTTCTCGCATCATGGGGCGCGAATTCGGTGTCAATGCGGTGCCGGTCGAAGCCGGGCGCGAGGGCCTGCATCTGTTCGGCTATGCCGGCGTGCCGACCTACAACCGCGCCAATGCGCAAATGCAATTCCTGTTCGTCAACAACCGCCCGGTGCGCGACAAGCTTCTCATTGGCGCGGTGCGCGGCGCTTATGCCGATTTTCTGGCGCGCGACCGCCATCCCGCTTTGGCGCTGTTCCTCGCCTGCGATCCGGCCTTCGTCGATGTCAACGTTCACCCCGCCAAAACCGAAGTGCGGTTCCGCGATGCCGGATTGGTCCGTGGGCTGATCGTCTCCGCCTTGAAAAACGCAATTCATGAAGCCGGTCATCAGGCGTCCACCACGGTTGCTTCCGATGCGTTGGCTGCAATGGCGTCCCACACCGGCTACTCGGTGCAGCCGTCGCTGCCGGTTGATAGTTATCACGTCCCCGCTGCCGCTTATGAGGCGAGCCGAACTTTCCAATCGCCCTTCACGCCCGCCGCCCGGGTCGAGACGCCGCCACCCGCCGAAACCGTATCCGACGCGCCCTTAGGCGCGGCCCGCGCCCAATTGCATGAGACCTACATCGTGGCGCAAACCGCTGACGGCATCGTCATCGTCGATCAGCATGCCGCCCACGAACGCCTCACCTACGAGCGCATGAAAAAGCAGATGGAGGAGGGCGGCATCGCCCGTCAGCCGCTGCTCGTGCCCGAGGTGGTCGATCTCGATCCGGCGGAAGTGGCACGCGTGACCGGCCGTGCTGCCGAGCTGGCCGAATTCGGCCTCGTCATCGAACCGTTCGGGCTTGATGCCGTGCTGGTGCGCGAAACCCCCGCCATGCTTGGCCAGATGGACGTGAAGGGCTTGCTCCGTGATCTCGCCGACGACATCGCCGAATCCGGCGCCGCGCTGTCGCTCAAGGAGCGTCTCGAAACCGTTGCCGCCACGCTCGCCTGTCACACCAGCGTGCGCGCCGGGCGCCGCCTCAATGCCGACGAGATGAATGCGCTGTTGCGCGAAATGGAACGCACCCCCCACAGCGGCCAATGCAACCACGGCCGCCCGACCTACGTCGAACTGAAACTGGCGGATATCGAAAAGCTATTCGGACGGCGCTAACCCTTCAAGAACGTCACCCGTGTTTCGCCATAGGTGCGCTCGTCGACGCGTGTGTACCCGTCACCCACCACTCTTTCGTCCTCTGCCGTTTCGGCCACCACCACGGCGCCCTCTGCCAGCCAGCCGCCGCGCAGCAAACTTGCCAGCGCCGGTTCGATCAGGGCTTTGTGATAGGGCGGGTCGAGGATCACCAGCTCGAACGGTCCACCTGCGACCGCCGCCATGTCGCCAAGTGAGGTGGCATCGCGCCGCCAGATTTTGCTGACCCCAGTCAGGTTCAACATCTCCACGTTTTCGCGGATGAGGGCACGGCTTTCGGCGGCATCGTCGACGAACAGGCAGAAGGCGGCGCCGCGGCTGAGCGCCTCAATCCCCATGGCGCCGGTTCCGGCGAACAAATCGGTCACCCGCGCCCCTTCCAACGCCACGGCAAAATCGGCGTGCATCAGGATGTTGAATACGGCTTGCCGCACCTTGTCGGCGGTTGGCCGCACCCGATAGTCGGACGGTGTCGCCAAGGTTCGCCCACCGTAAAGTCCTGCCGTGATGCGCATATTTAATTCTCCGCTGCCGCCGCTATAGCGATCTAAGCCTGTTGGCGTAAAGGGGTCTGGCACGGTAGGCTTACCCCCATGCGCCACGTCCTCGCCTGCCTTATCGCCCTGTTCAGCCTCTCCGCGCCGTCATGGGCCGACACCCTGCCGCCTGCCGGCGGTGCGCCCAAGGTCCACGTTCAGGTGATCGCCGACCGCGATGCGGTTCGCCCGGGCGCGACCTTCACCGTCGCGGTCGAGCAGGACATTGAATCGGGCTGGCACACTTATTGGTCCAATCCCGGCGAGGCAGGGCAGCCGACAGTGGTGAAATGGACCCTGCCGCCGGGCTGGAAGGCCGGGCCGATTGAGTGGCCGTATCCAGTGCGCCTGCCGGTCGGCCCGCTGATGGATTACGGCTACGAGGGCAAGGTCTGGCTGCTGGTCGATTTGACCGTGCCCGCCGGTGCGTCCGCCGGAACCGTCAGCCTCGATGCGCTGGTGCAATATCTCGTTTGCCGCGAAGTTTGCATTCCTGAAGATGCCACGGTGCAGGCGAAGATCGTGATCGATTCCGCCGCGAGTGGCCCCGCCGCCGCCAGCGCTGGCGATTTTGCTGCCGCGCGTGCGAAGATTCCGGCCGCTTCGCCCTGGCCGATGCGCTATGCGTTGGGTAAGGATTTGCGCCTGTTCGTCAATGCTCCGGCGCTTGCCAGCGTCGCGCGCCCTGCTAGCGTCCAGTTTTTTCCGGCCGCTGGCGGTGCCGTGACCGATGCTGCGCCGCAGACCTTCGGCTTCGCCAAAGATGGTTTGGTGGTGCAACTACAGCCGGGCGCCGGGATCGCCAAAGTCAAAGCGCTGAGCGGTGTTTTGGTGCTGACCTCCGCCGATGGATCGGTGCAGGCGCTTCAGGTGCATGCCGCGCCCGGCGCCGTGCCCGCGGTCAAGACGGCGGACGAACCTAGCCTGTGGCTGGCGCTGCTGTTTGCCGCACTCGGTGGTCTGATTCTCAACATCATGCCGTGCGTGCTGCCGGTTTTGGCGATGAAAGCCCTGGCGCTCGCGGGGCACGCCGGTGCCGATCGCGCGCATGCGCGCCTCGAGTCCTTCTCTTATGCCTTGGGCGCGGTGCTCAGTTTCGTTGCGTTCGGATTGTTGGTGATGGGTTTGCGCGCCGGTGGCGCCGCTATCGGTTGGGGCTTCCAGTTACAGGAGCCGATCGTCGTCGCAGTGCTGGCGCTGTTGATGGTGGCCGTCGGTCTCAATATGTCGGGCGTGTTCGAGATTGCGCCGATCTCGGCTGGTGAGGGCCTTGCCCGTCGCGGCGGACTGCGCGGCGCCTTTTTCACCGGCGTTCTGGCGGTGGCCGTGGCGGCCCCTTGCACGGCGCCGTTCATGGCAACGGCCATCGGCTACGGCTTCACCCAAGACCCACTCGTCGTGATTGGCATCTTCACCGCGCTAGGCTTGGGATTTGCATTGCCGTTTATTCTTCTCGGTCTCATGCCCGCGATGCACAAGCTGCTGCCCAAGCCGGGGGCGTGGATGGTACGGCTGAAAAAGCTGCTGGCGCTGCCGATGTATGCCGCCGCCGCTTGGCTGATCTGGGTTCTGGCGCAACAGGTCGATCGCAACGGCCTGATCGCCGCGGTTGTGGCGGTTGTGGCGCTCGCGATCATTGCGGGAATTTATGGCCGCATCCAGATGAAGTCCGGTTGGATCAAAATCGTTGGATGGACCGGGATCGCAGTGTTCTTCGCCGCGGGTGCTTACGCCCTCAGCATTGTCGCCGCTGCCAACCCGCCCGCACCGGTGACCGTCGCCACCCATGCCGGCATGGCGTCCGAGCCTTACAGCCCGGCACGTCTCGCGGCGTTGCGCAAAGAAGGCCGTCCCGTTTTCATCGATGCCACCGCATCCTGGTGCATCACCTGCCTGGTCAACGAAGAAGCGGCGCTGTCGCGGCCGTCGGTCCACGCCGCGTTCAAGGACAAGCACATCGCGCTCCTGGTCGCCGATTGGACCAACCGCAATCCCGAAATTACTGCGCTTTTGGAATCGCACGGCCGCTCCGGCGTGCCGCTTTATCTCTATTACGCGCCGGGCGCGGCGGAGCCGAAAATCCTGCCGCAGATCCTGACCGAAGGTGAAGTACTGAAGGCGCTGAATTAAGCGGGCGTGAGGTCGACAATTCTTGGCCTCCCAATGACGCGCTAAAAAGTGAAAGCAAGCCACGACGGACGGTTTGCAGCCGCCACATGCTCTGGATTAATGTGTTCCCTACAAGAACAACGCTCCCGGGAGGAGATTTCATGACGTCGGTCTCGATGCTGCGCACGGCCACGGCGGCCGCAGCGCTCATGGTGCTCAGTGCAAACAGCGCGGGGGCTTTTGACTGGCCCTGGAATGATAGCGGTAACAATAATATCCCGCCGCCGCCGGCCTACACCAACACGGCGTTGCCGTTTGCGCAGCGGGTCGATGATTTGGTTTCGCGTTTGACGCTGGAAGAAAAGGCCTCGCAACTTGGCAACTGGTCGCGTCCGATTCCGCGGCTCGGCATTCCCGGTTACAACTGGTGGAGCGAGGCGCTGCACGGCGTGGCGCGTAACGGTGTCGCCACCGTCTTCCCGCAAGCGATCGGCATGGGGGCCACCTTCGATCCAGCGCTGGTGCATGACATGGGCGTGGTGATTTCGACCGAAGCGCGCGTCAAATACAACGAGACCGGTTACGACAAGGATCATGGCATCTATCAGGGCCTGACCTTCTGGTCGCCGAACGTCAACATCTTCCGCGATCCGCGTTGGGGCCGCGGCCAGGAAACCTACGGCGAAGACCCGTGGCTCACCGGCCAGTTCGGTAAGGCGTTTGTTACCGGCATGCAGGGTGACGATCCGAAATATCTGCGCGCCATCGCCACGCCCAAGCATTTCGCGGTGCATTCCGGCCCCGAGCCGACGCGTCACAGCGTCGATGTGGCAGCTTCCAAGCACGACATGGTCGACACTTATCTGCCGCAGTTCCGCAGCGCCATCGTCGATGGCGGCGCCGGGTCCGTCATGTGTGCGTACAATCGCGTCAACGGCCAGCCCGCCTGCGCCCAGGATTTTCTCTTAAACGACACCCTGCGCCAAGCCTGGGGCTTCAAGGGCGTGGTAGTGTCGGATTGCGACGCTATCGAAGACATCGCGAATGGCCATCATTTCACCAAGACGGTCGCCGAAGCCGCTGCCGCGTCGCTCAAACACGGCGTCGATAACGATTGCTCGACCTGGACGATCAACGTCAAGACTGATGCCGATTACCGGCGTTACGTCGAGGCGATGACGCAGGGTCTGGTGTCGCAAGACGTGGTCGATGCGTCGCTCAAGCGTTTGTTCATGGCCCGCATGAAACTCGGCATGTTCGATCCGCAAAGCGCGGTGCCTTACGGGCAGGTTCCGGCAAGCGCCCTCACTTCTGAGGCGCACAGCCAGCTCGCCTTACAGGCGGCGCGCGAGTCGATGGTGCTGCTCAAGAACAACGGCGCGCTGCCGCTGAAGCAAACGATTCGGCGCATCGCAGTGATTGGGCCGCTGGCCGATCAGGTGGTGCCGCTTTACGGCAATTACAACGGCACGCCGCTGGCGCCCGTCTCGGCGCTGGAAGGGCTCAAGCAACAGTTCCCCAATGCCGAGATCGTATACGAGCCGGGCACCAATTTCCTGCGCACGGGCACGGCTGTTCCGGCGTCGGCACTGAAGACGCCCGATGGCAAGCCCGGCCTCACCGCCGAGTTCTTTGCCAGCGAGGATTTCAGCGGCGCGCCGGTATTGACGCGCGTTGATGCCGGAATCGATTACGAGCGCGGCCGCGTCAATCTGAAGGTCGCTGAGTTGCCGGCCTTGCCGCAATATGCCGTACGCTGGACGGGTACGCTGACGCCGGCGGAAACCGCCGATTACGCCATCGGGCTGGATGCGCGCGTCGGAAGATTGTGGCTTGACGGCAAGGAGATCGTCAGTCTGGGCTCCGGTGATCAGTCCGCCAAGATGGTCATGCTGCATCTCGAGGCTGGTCATCCTTACGCCGTGAAGATCGAACGCGGCTACGAGCCGCGCATGTCGATCCACTTCGTCTGGGCCAAGCAAATTCCGGACGCCCTGAAGCGCGCTGTGGCTGCGATCAAGAAAGCCGATGCGGTTGTCGCCGTGGTCGGCATCACGCCGCAGCTCGAAGGCGAGGAGATGCAGGTCGATGTGCCCGGTTTTGTCGGCGGCGACCGCACCAGTCTCGATCTGCCTGCGCCTGAAGAAGACCTGCTCAAAACCGCGCGCAAAGCGACCAAGAAGCCACTGATCGCTGTGCTTTATAATGGTTCGGCGCTGAGCGTGAACTGGGCGGCGACGCACGCCGATGCGATCCTGGAGTCCTGGTACGGCGGGCAGGCGGCTGGTACCGCCATCGCCGACATTCTCTCCGGCGCTTACAGTCCGTCGGGCCGTCTGCCGGTGACGTTCTACACCGGCGTCAAGGACCTGCCGGCCTTCGAAAACTATTCGATGGCGGGCCGCACCTATCGTTACTTCACCGGAAAACCGCTTTACCCGTTCGGTTACGGCCTCAGTTATACCAGCTTCACTTACAGCGGACTCAAGCTATCCGCCGTGGCGCTGAAGGCGGGTGACGCTCTTGGCGTCGATGTTGCGGTCAAGAACACTGGCAAGGTGGCAGGCGATGAAGCGGCTCAGCTTTATCTCAGTTATCCTGGCACACCGGGCATGCCGAAGCTGGCGCTTAGAGGCCTTGCGCGCGTCAATCTCCAGCCTGGCGAAAGCCGCAACGTGCATTTCGATCTTAAGCCGCGCGATCTTTCCAGTGTGACCGAGATCGGCGACATCAAGGTGCAGCCGGGCGCCTACACACTCAGCGTCGGCGGTGGCCAGCCGGGCTTCACCAAAGCGATTGCCTCGGTCCCGCTCTTGATCGAAGGCGAACAGTCGCTGCCGCAGTAATCAGTCGTAAAGGAGGAACGCCCGGCGTTCCTCCGCCCATTTTTTCTCATCCGGCGCCGCCAGATCATCGAGATCGCCGGGCTGGGCGCCCAGCATGTCCACCCATTCGCGCAAACTTGGGCCGCCGTTGATGACATCAATGGCAAGCTTGCCGGTTTCGTATTCGTAAGCGAAATCGCGCCACAACGGATAATCGGGGTAGAGATGCCGGATCGCCTTAAACGCCAACGCCTGCAAGCGCCAGGGCCGGAACGCGGCGTGATCGTAGCTTGGTCCTTCACTGTGAATCTGCACGCCGTGGCAGAGTTTACCGGCGTGTTTGTGGAAGGTTGGTTCGAACCAGCATTCGCGCAGGCTGCAGCCCTCCATCCATTCGGGCGCCAGCGCCCACATCTCGCCCAGAACCGCCGCCGCATCGATATCGGGGGCGCCGAACAGTTCCAGCGGCCGCGTCGTGCCGCGTCCTTCCGATAGTGTGGTGCCTTCCAGCATCACGGTTCCGGCATAGGCGCGCGCCATGAACAGGTTCGGCGCATTGGGACTCGGATTGACCCAAATGCGTTCGCCGAGCGGCCAGCCATAGCCAGGCGCGTCGTCCGGCTGCCAGCCTTCCATATCGATCACACAATAATCGACGTCGAGCTTGCATGCGGCAACAAAGTAGAAGGCCAACTCGCCCATGGTAAGCCCATGGCGCATCGGCAGCGGTCCGGCGCCGACGAAACTCTCCCAGCCTTGGCGCAAAATGGTGCCTTCGACCGGCCGCCCCGCCGGATTGGGCCGGTCGAGCACCCATACTTCTTTGCCGTGTTTGGCGGCAGCCTCCAGCACATACAGCAGCGTCGTCACGAAGGTATAGATGCGGCAGCCGAGGTCTTGCAGGTCCACCAGCAACACGTCGAACGTGTCCATCATCGCGTCGGTCGGGCGGCGCGTTGTGCCATAAAGGCTGAACACCGGAATGTGGTGTACCGGGTCCAAGAAATCCGGCGACTCCATCATGTTGTCCTGCTTGTCGCCGCGCAACCCGTGTTGTGGTCCGAACGCTGCCGTCAGCTTGACGTCGCCCAGCATCGCCAAGGCATCAAGGCTATGCGTTAGGTTTGCTGTTACCGATGCCGGATGGGCCAGCAGCGCCACGCGTTTTCCCGCCAGGGGGCGGCGCAGCTCGGGCTCGGAAAGCAATCGATCGATGCCGAATTTCATAGCGTCACCGCAAGGTCGAGCGCAAAGGCGCTATCGTGATGGAAATCGGGTTTGCCGGGGGGGTGCTGCAGCGCCCAATACGATAGCGCGCCGCCCGTGTCTTCGATCACGGCGCAAAGGCCGAGCCGCCACGGCACATTGCTCGGCACGGTCCCGCCAAGCGCCCAGTGTGCCCGCAGTTCCCAACTTTCGCGCCCATAGCGCCCTTCGGCCGACGGCGTGCCGATGGCCTCCACCGGAGTGCGCCCGGCGCGATAGCCGCTGAGAGCGTAGACCTGCCAGTCGCAGGTCGGAGCGACATTGAATTCCCAATAGGCCTCACTGCCCGCTGGTTTTACGAAGGCTTCGAAGCAGGTGTGCTGCCACAGCTCATCGGCCCGTTGCCGCGTTGCGGAGGATAAGAGCGAGGGCACAACAAGACTGGCGTCGCCGCTGATATAATAGTGCACAAGCAGATTTCCGGTGATCCCGCGCGACACATCGACCGCGATCGCGGACACAGCCGCGCAAGGGAAATCGGGATGCGGATGGAGAACGTGGCGCATGCCCGTCTTATAGCTGCTTCGCCTCCCTGAGGCGAGCCGGGCGTCCCGCTCTCCCGCTGTGCGATAAAGTCCTAACGATACATTTACGTTTGCCGGAATGGCGTGGCGAGATGTCCAGCGAACAACTTAACCGGTTTGCATTTCTGTTTACTTCTATTTTGCTCCTTCGGCTGCACAATGAGGCTTCACAGGTGGGGCGTCCCGCAGATGAGTCATATTGTAGTAGTCGGTATGAATACCGATCTGGCAGCGCAGCTTGAATCGGCGCGCCGGGTTATAGAGAGGCATTTCCTGACGGCGGGCAAGATGCTCACCCAGGCGATCGAGGGCATCGATGCGCTCGTCGCGTCGCTGGAAAAGCTGGTTGAGGCACTTGACGCCAAGGCAGTTGCCGCCGCGAGTGGCGATTTGCGTGCTGCCGCACAGAGCCTCAACGATCTCGCCGAAAATCACCACACGCGCCAGAAGGCGATCGATGATCTCGGCCACCATCGCGAAACGCTGGCCAAATACGTCGCCGACATGCGCGCCAGCCTGGCCTACATGCGGGCGTTCACGGTCAACATCAAGATCGTGTCGAGCGGCATTGCCGAAGCCGGCTCCACCTTTGAATCCTTCGCCCAAGAAATCTCCGACTGCATCGAGAGTGGCCGCGAGCAGCTTCGCCAGATGGAAGACGAACTCATGGGCTTGCAGGAAGGTCTCGCCTCGGCGCTCAGCCAAGGTGCGACGCTGTCCTCGCGCATCAACACGCTGTTGCCGGTGCTGCCCAACGAGCTGTCGGAAAGTGCCGGCTTGATGGGCGAGCATTACGCCCGCGTGTCAGCCGTGGCCGGCGATGTGGCTGGGATTGCACGCAACATCCAAAAGCGCGTCGTGCGCGTGTTGCAGGCGCTACAGATCGGTGACATCACGCGTCAACGCATCGAGCACGTTCAGGATTCCATTCGCCGGCTCCAGACCGATCCCGCCCTTCAGGGGTATGAGGGTCGGCTGATGGCGCTCGGTTACGGGCTGCTTGAGCAGCAGCTTCTCTCGACCATCGATGAGTTCCACCAGGAAGTGACGGAAGTCGAAGCGGCAATGGCCGATATGGGGACCCATTCGCGCGAATTGCTCAAGCTGCGCGACATGGCCTATGGCGGCAAGAACGGCGGCGGGTTCCTCGACGATCTCGGCGCGCGCATCGACCAGGCTTTCGTGCTGGTCAACGAAATCGAAAAGGCCGACGGCTCGGCTTTGCGCACGGGGCAGGAAACCGCGTCGGCGGCGAACCAACTCGGCAAGCGCATCGCAGCCGTGCAGGCGCTCAAGAATGATGTTCAGTACATGGCGCTCAACACCACGATCAAATGCGCTCAGATCGGCGATGCGGCCCGGCCGTTGTCGGTGATCGCCATCGAGCTGCGCGATCATGGCCGTCACCTCGAAGACGCGGCCGCAGCGGGATTGTCGGAACTCGATGAACTCACCGGCGCGGCCGGATCGCTCGCGACAGTGCGTAATGGCGAAGGCCGTCTGTCGGCCGCCGAAGCGCTAGGTGTTGCCGCCAATCTCATCCGGGATGCTCGTCAGCGCACCGAAGCCGAAGTCGGAACTCTGGTTTTGCGCGGCGAGGAGTTGCTCGCGGTGATCGATTCATCGACCACGCGTCTGGCCTTCCGCGAAGAGATCGGCGAGACGCTGGAAACCGTCGCCGAAGCGCTGACCAAGCGGGCTGCGTGCGCGCCACAGGATGCGTCGGGGATCGAAGATCCGCTGGTCGACATGCTCGAAGATTTCGGCAGCATGTACACTATGGCGCAGGAACGCAACGTCCATAACGCGTTCGTAGATTCGGTTGGCGCCGACTATGCCGAGGTTCACGCAGCCATTCAGCGCCGCGCTGCCGCTGCCGCCGCTTAAAATCAGCTTGCCGAGGCGCTGGGCACCCCTGTGCGGGCCTGCCTGCGGCCTGCGTGGAGAACCCTACATCACGGCGCCGATGTGCCAGGGCACGAATTCCATGTCGCCGTAGCCGAGATCTTCGCTCTTCGACTTCTTTCCGGATGCCACGTCGAGCATATAGCCGAGGATTTCCGCGCCTTTTTCCGCCACCGTGGAGCCACCGGTGGCAATGGTGCCGCAGTTGAGGTCCATGTCGTCGGGCATCTTTTTGTAGATCTCGCTGTTGGTGGCGAGTTTGATCGACGGCGACGGTTTGCAGCCATAGGCCGATCCGCGTCCCGTCGTGAAGGCGATCATGGTGGCGCCTGATGCGACCTGCCCGGTCGCCGAACAGGGATCGAGGCCGGGACTGTCCATGAAGACGAGGCCGTGCTTGCCGACCGGCTCGGCATATTGGATCACGTCCACCAGTGGCGAAGTGCCGGCCTTGGCGACTGCGCCCAGGGACTTTTCCAGAATGGTGGTGAGCCCGCCCGCTTTGTTGCCCGGCGAGGGATTGTTGTTCATCTCCATGTTATGGAGCGCGGTGTAGGCCTCCCACCATTTGATCCGCGCGCGGAGTTTTTCCACCAGCGCCGGCGTCTCGGCCCGCGCATAAAGCAGATGCTCGGCGCCATAGATTTCCGGCGTTTCCGACAAGATCACGGTGCCGCCCAGCGACACCAGCCGGTCGGAGGCATTGCCCAGCGCCGGATTGGCAGTAATGCCGCTCCAGCCGTCGGAACCGCCGCATTGCAGGCCGATCACGAGTTCGCTCGCCGGCTGCGGCGTGCGCGTCGCGGCGTTGACGATCGGCAACATTGCCTTCAGCCGCTCCAGCCCTTCGGCGATGGCGCGCTTTGTGCCACCGGTGTCTTGAATGGTAAAAGACTGGAAATGCTCGTTATCTGTGATCCCGTACTCCTGCTTGAAGCGGGCGAGTTGGATCACTTCGCAGCCGAGCCCGACCAGAAGCACCGCGGCGAAATTGGGATTGCACGCCGTGCCCCATAAGGTGCGCGTGAGCAAATCATAGCCTTCGCCCTTTGTCGCCATGCCGCAGCCGGAATGATGGGTGATAGCCACCACGCCGTCGACATTGGGATAATCGGCAAGCAGGCCGCTTTTCTCCGCCGCATCGGCGATATGCCGGGCGACCGTCGCCGAGCAGTTCACCGATGTCAGAATGGCGATGTAATTGCGAGTTGCCACTTTGCCGTTCGCCCGTTTGTAGCCGAGGAAGGTGCGCGGTCGTTCATGCGCTTCGAACGCCGGGGCCACATCCGCCGCAACGCGCAGATCCGAAAACGCGAGGTTGTGGACGTGGACATGGCGGCCGGGTGCGATGTCTTCGGTCGCCACCCCGATCACTTGGCCGTATTTGCGCACCGGCTCGCCCGCTTTGATCTCGCGCGTGGAAACCTTGTGGCCGAACGGAATGGGATCGCGCGTCGTCACGCCTTCCGCCACGAGTTCGGTGCCCGGAGCGATGGCGGCCACCGCGACGACGACGTTGTCGTTCGGGTTGAGGCGGATGGTAGCGATGGTCGGCATGTCGTTCTCCAAATCAGGCACAGAGCCATTGCAGGGCGTTGCTCAGGAAGCGAAGCTGCATCGGGGCCGCAAAATCCGGTACGCGGTGGAACAGGAGTTTGCCCGACCCGAGACGCGCCGTGAAGGTCCCGGCACCGATGCGCCGGTCGTGATCGCGGCTGTAACCGGCAAACACTTCCACATTGGGGCCGTCGACAATCAGGCCGTTGGCGAGCCGTCCGCGGGCCTGGAAGAAGCCGTCCATGGCGCGGTTCACCGGGCATCCGGCGTAAACTGGGTGTTTGCGGACAAAATACCAGTTGCCCATCCATGGCGCGCGATAGCGGCCGACTTGGCCGTCATAGGTAAAGGCGCCTGCCGCAGCAAGCTGGTGCGCCACGCCGTCGGCCAAACCATCTTCCTGTGGCAACAACAACAGCGGCAATCCGTTCTTCGCAGCGGCGATCAATTCAACGGGCAGGGCGCCCGGAACCGGCGCGATTGCGGATTTTTTATCTAGCGTGAGGCCGTCGTCGCCGCCAATCTTCTGGCCAGGCGTGGAGGTGTCGGTCAATCCGGAAGCGATCACCACATCGAATGTTCCACCGGCGGCGTAATCGGCGACCGTGATGCCGGGGATTTGCTGAAGCTGATCGCGCAGCCGCGGCCAGACGCCCGCGACACCAACCTTTAGTATTTTACCTGGGACCGGCGCACGGCGAGCATCCACCACCCACAAGTCGCGCACCTGGGTGACGCTAGGGGCGTTCGTCAGCGCAAATTCGAAGTGGTGAAGCCCTTCCTCCGCCAATGCCGGGGTCATGAAGCCTTCGCGCACTAATGCGCGCATCTCTCCCGGGTCCATCTTGGGGGTGGACAATGTCGCCAGCACGCTCTTGCGCCCGCTGGGTGTGGTCATCGTGAAGGTGAGAGTGTCCGCCACCGCTTTGCCGGTGTCGTCTAGGAGATAGAGATCGAACACGGCCGCCTCGCCGCGCGCAATCGTTAGGGTCCGTTGCTTAGCCACTGGGCGCACCGGCAACAAACTACCAGCGATCAGCTTGGGATCGGATTTGAAATTGCGGAAATTGTCGACGATGCCGGAATGGTTGTCGATTGCCGTGGTTTCCCAGCCCGAAATGGCGGCGTAATCGACTGCATCAGCGATGCGCACGTTCTCCATATAGTTCTGCCAGCTCGCATAGGCCTTGTGCCCGAGCGAGAGGAACAGCGCTTCGGCGCTCGGAAATGCACCCGTGAAATTCCAGCGTTTCAGGAACGCCTGATAGGCCGCCAGTATTTCCTGATGGTCTTTGAGGTCATAGGCCTTGCCACCGCGCGCCAGGATTTCCGCCACCATCAGCGTGTGATTGTCGGGAACAGCGCAGCCCTCCATCTCGCCGTATTGCACGATGGGTGCCGCCAGCGTGTTGCGATAAGTGAAATGCTCCGGGTCCTGATAGAACCGGTCATACCATTGATCGCCGGCACCCTGGTGATCGTCCCACCAGCCGCCCCACGGCTCCTTGTCCGAACGATGCAGCACCGGATTGTAGGGCTCATACCATGCCTGCGCCGCATGAAATTCCGGCGACGACATGCCGTCGTTCATCAAAATGATGCGGCTTTCGTCTTCCGCCCGCATCGCTTCCAACACCGCGAGCGTGTTGGGATCGGAAAAATCGGCGTTGTTCTCGTTCTGAAGCGTCCAATGGATGAGGCTGGGATGGCTGCGGAAGGCGCGCATCATGGCGCGGATTTTCGCCATCATGTAACGTTGGCAGAATTTGTCGGCCGCGGTTTCGGGCGGCAGCATAACGACGCTGTGCTGATCGGTCTTGGTGCTGTCGGGAATACGCCCGAAGGCGAATTTGCCGCCGCCCGGTTCCATGGCGCGGAGCAACCCCAGCCGATCCTGTGCGTCGAGCACGTCGTGCTTGCCGGGATTGCGATGAAAGGCGAGGCAGTTGAGCCCCAAAACCTTGGCTTGGCGCACTTCCTTTTCGGCAAGATCGGGTGTCGGCCACATCCCGTTGCCGCCCCAATAGCCCCAGGAAATCGCCGAATAGAGTTTGATCCGTCGCCCGTTGAGCTTGAACACAGCGTTCTTGCCGACGCCGTCTGAGGTAAACCAGCGGAAGCCGAAGGTCACGCGCTGGTGCGAGACGCCGCTCTTCGTCTTCAACGCGGCGTCGAGGCTATAAAGCTGTGGGGTCGCCAAATCCCACACCGCGGGATTCTTGGCGCAGACTTCGAATTCAAACGTCGTGGCCGCCGCCTCGCTCTTATGCTCTACGGCGATGACGTGCACCGGCAGTTGCTTGCCGGACTTGGTATCCGTAATGCGCAGCGCGATCTGGCGTTCAATGTTCTTGAAGCCGGGAATGCCGGTCACGCTCACGAACGCATGCACCGTTCCCGCTTTCGGCGTATTCAGCACCCAGGCGTCGGTGATGCGCGCGTCCAGCGGATGGGCGGAAATGGTCAACCCGCGGTCCAGCCCGCCGAAACCGTGGCCGCGCTGGATTTTTACTTTGCCCCATTGGGTCGTGTCGCCATCGACCCAATCGAAGCGTCCACCGGGATTGGTGATGCGGATCGCCAGCAGATTGGGCCCGCCCGCCACCGCCGCGTCGGTCAGGTCGCAGTCAAATGGCAACTGCTCGATGATCGAGTACCCGACCAGCTTGCGGTTGAGATAAACCTCCGCCCGCTGCCGCGCTCCGCGCAGGTTCAGGATCAGCCGCCGGCCCTTCAGCGCGGCCGGAATGTCGATCTCGCGCCACCACCACGACACGCCCTCGTAAGCTCCGTTCTGCGGTGCCGTGTCGGTGTCGGCATAGGTGAATTCGCTATCCGTATACGGACGGCTGCCGAACGCGCCCCAAAAATGCTGCTCGACGGTTGCGGGCAGGGTGACGCCCGTTCCGCTGAGGGCGCCCCATCCGCCCGTCGGCGGGTTCACTGGCAGGGTGGCGAGGTTGGCATCCTCGGGGAGAAAAATCGCATCGTCTCGCCAGGGTGCCGCGCGGTCGAGCCACAGGTGCCAGCCGTTGTCGGGGATCGCGATCATATCGGCAAGCGAAGCGGGTCCGGCCTCGGCGGAGGCGAGTGTCGCCGCGCCGGCCATCCCGACAAACTCGCGACGGTTGATGCGCGCCACGCTATCCTCCCTGCCATGCCCAAGCGCTCTGCGGCGCCTTGTACACCCTGCGAGCGGGCCATTGTTGCGTTACCACGAGTGATCTAAAGTGCGCAAGTTGGAACATGAATGCTCCAATTTCGATCAACACCAGACATCAACCGGGGCGTCACAAGACCCTGGACCGGGAGCGAAATGATGCCGTTGACCACCGCCAAGCGCCTGTTTTGGCTTATCTTAATCTCTCCGGTGGCGCTGGTCGCCGCGGCGGACGCGGGGGGCAAGCCGTCCGATGCATTGGTCAGTGGTTTCGTCACGCCGCCCCAGGCTGCCCGGCCGCGCACCTTCTGGCCGTGGATGAACGGCAACGTCACGCGCGATGGCATAGCTAAGGACCTTGCCTGGATGCATCGCGTCGGCATCGCCGGCATGCCTGCGGTTGACGCGGCGATCGACACGCCCACGGTGGTGGCGCATCGCATCCCTTATCTCTCCGACGAGTGGAAAGATATCTACCGCTATGCCGTAAGTATGGCCGACAAATACGGCATGGAGATCGCCATCGAAGGCGCGCCCGGCTGGAGCATGACCGGCGGTCCGTGGGTCAGCCCGCAGGAGGGCATGAAAAAGTTGGTGTGGAGCGTTACGGCGGTCGAAGGCGGTAAGCCCTTCCATGGCACCCTGCCGCAGCCGCCCGATATGATTGGCCCATTGCAGAACGCGCCGATGGCCGGTGACGATACACCAACCGCCAAAACCGCTGCGCTGCATTTCTATCGCGACAGTATCGTGCTCGCCTATCGCACGCCGGTGGCCGAGCCGGTCGTCGTAGCAGCGACGTGGAACGGCGGTAAGCTGGACAGCAAGCAACTGACCGACGGCGATCTGTCGAAGGCCGTCACGCTCACCGCCGCCACGCCAGATGCCGACGTCTGGATCGCACAGAAATTCAAGCAGCCCGCTACCATCCAAGGTGTCCGCCTCGGCATGACGGTGGCCAAATCGCTCGGTTATCGCGTGGTCGTGGAAGCCAGCGATGACGGTGAGGCCTGGCGTTCGGTCGCCGAATTTCCACCCGTAGCGCAGCTTCAGCGCATGCAGATGGGCGAGCAGACAATTTCCTTCGCGCCCGTCGCCGCGCGGATGTTCCGCATTGTGCTCAAGCCCGCCGAGCCGTTGCTGCGGTCCTATCGCCCTACCGCGTCCGCGTCGCCGGGCATGATCCCGCCGGGTAGCGTTTCGCAAACCAGTGTCAATCCGCTGATGGCGGGGCCGCCGCCGCTTACGCGCGCGTATCAGATTCGCGAGTTGGTCTTCCACGCTGCTGCCACGGTGCACGAGTTCGAGAAAAAGGCGATGTTTGCCGCGCCGCCGCGCGATTTCTATGCGCTTGCCGCAGTGCCCGATTTCAAGCCCGGTTCGGCGATCGATCCCGCCGGTGTCGTCAATCTCTCCGATAAGATGAAACCCGATGGCACGCTCGATTGGACGCCGCCGCCGGGCAAGTGGACGGTGCAACGTCTCGGCTATTCGCTGGTCGGCAAGGAAAACCATCCCGCGCCTTTGGAAGCTACCGGCCTCGAAGTCGACAAGCTCAACGCGGTCCATGTGCGCGCTTATATGGAGCGCTATCTTGACCTCTATTCGGGTATCGTCGGGCCGAACCTGTTCGGTAAGCGCGGCATCCGCACGATCGAAATCGGTTCGACCGAAATCGGTCAGCAGAACTGGACCGAAAATGTCATCGCCGATTTCAAAGCCGCGCGTGGCTATGATCCCACGCCCTTTCTGCCAGCACTGACCGGGGCGGTGGTGGAAAGCCCCGCCGCGTCCGACAGGTTCCTGTGGGACTTCCGCCGCACGGTGGAGGAGTTGCTCGCCGCCAATCATTACGGTGAAATCGCCAAAGTCGCGCACGAACGCGGGCTTGAGACCCAAGGCGAGGCGCTCGAGATTTACCGCCCGACCTTCGGCGACGACATGGAAATGCGCCGGTATTTCGACGTGCCGATGGCGGCGATGTGGACCTACGACACCGACAAGTTTCCGGTGCAACTTACTTACGAAGCCGACATTCTCGGTGCCGCCTCGGTCGCACATATCTTCGGCCAGAATATCGTCGCGGTGGAGTCGCTGACCAGCGATCTGCAGCCTTGGGCTTGGGCGCCGTCTGGTCTGAAGCATTACATCGACATGGAATTCGCGCGTGGCACCAATCGCGTCTTCATTCACACTTCGGTGCACCAGCCGATCGACAAGCCGCCGGGTATCACATTATTCGGCTATGGCCAGATGTTCGACCGCCACGAAAGCTGGGCCGAAATGGCGAAGCCCTGGCTCGATTACATTGCGCGTGCCTCTTATCTGTTGCAGCAGGGCCGCTTCGCCGCGGATGTGGCTTACTTCTACGGCCAGGAAGCCCCGCTGACGTCTCTGTTCGGCGAGCATCGCGTCACCGATGTGCCGAACGGATACGCGTTCGATTTTTTTAACAGTCAGGCGCTGAAGGAGCTGTCGTTCGTTGATGGCGCGCTGGCAACCAAGTCCGGCACGCGCTATCGTGTGATTTATCTCGGCGGCATGTCGGATCACTTAACCGTCAGCGTGTTGTCCAAGCTTCGGGCACTCGCCGAAGCTGGTGCCGTGATCGTCGGCAAGCGTCCGGTGGAATCGCCCAGCCTCGCCGATACACCGGAAGCCTTTGCCGCCGTTGCCGATGCGCTGTTCGGCAAGGCGGGCGAAACCGCGCCGCACCAAGTCGGGCAGGGTAAGGTATTCCCGTCCGGCGATCTGGCGGACGCTTTTGCCGCGATCGATCTCAAGCCCGATTTTGCGGTCACCGGCACCGACGCGATGGTGCTCGACCTTCACCGTAAGCTTGCCGACGGCGATCTCTATTTCGTTGCCAACCGCTCGCCCAAGCCGGAGGACTTCACCGCCAGCTTTCGGGTCGCCGGAAAAGTTCCGGAGTTGTGGGATGCCGTCACCGGAAAGATCGCGCCCGCATCCTATCGCATCGCCGATGGCCGCACTGCGGTGAACCTGTCGCTGCCCGCTGAT
The DNA here is from genome assembly GCA_002307725.1 of Alphaproteobacteria bacterium UBA1301. GTDB lineage: Bacteria > Pseudomonadota > Alphaproteobacteria > Micropepsales > Micropepsaceae > Rhizomicrobium. The sequence goes on from DBUB01000014.1 coordinate 69,060, forward strand.
GGTTCGGTCTTCGTGGTCTTCCGCAAGCCCGCCAAGAAACCGGCCGTTACGTTGCGCGCTGCTACCGAAACCACCGTGACCACTATCGGCGGCGCCTGGATGGTTGCCTTCCAGCCGAACCGCGGCGCGCCCGCATCCGTCACGCTGCCGGCGCTGTCGCCGTGGAACGAAAATAGCGACCCGGCCATAAAATATTTCTCAGGCGAGGGCGTCTACAGCAAAACCTTCACCATGCCCGGCAAGCGCAAGGGCGTGCATTACGTGCTCGATCTCGGCAGCGTGAAGGAACTCGCCGAGGTCACGCTCAACGGCAAGGCGGTGGGTGCGGTGTGGGCGGCGCCGTTCAAGCTCGACATCACCGCCGCCTTGAAGCCCGGCGCCAATGTCTTGAAAGTGAAAGTCGCTAACCTCTGGGTCAATCGTCTCATTGGAGACGCTCAACCCGGTGCCGCGAAGCACACCTTCACCATCATCCCAACCTATCGCGCCGATGCGCCGTTGCGCACATCCGGTCTGATCGGTCCAGTGATGGTTAAGCGCGTGTCCTACAACTGAACCGCCGTCAGTGGCGCGCCCGGGGCAGCGGAGGCGAACACCTCGCTGGCTTTGAGCTCCGTGACGTCGTCGGTGACCACTGCCGGGCGCGCATCTGGTGCGAGACAGCGCATGTCGATGGCGTGCATCGTGATGGCGCGGACGTGGCGCAGATAGAATCCCCACGCCGGCATCGGGCCGAACATATCGGGATCGGGATAGCCGCCTTCGTTCTCCGGCGGCTTGACGCCCGCATCGGCTGCCGTGCCGCCGCCAGGATTGAGGGTGCGGATGTTGCTCAGCGCGACGTCTTCGATCAGCCCGCCGGGCACGCCCGAAACGATCGAGCAATAGCGTTTGTCGAGGAATTGGCAATCGATATCGCTGATCGAGACGCGCCGCAGCACCGCTATCGGCGCGCCTTTCGGCGCCCGCCGCCGGTCGCCGAGTCGCAGGAAAATCGGTGCCGCCGTGCAATCGCGCATCACGAGGTTTGATACCACCACATCTTCCAGCACCGCGCCGTCGACGCTTTCGAGCGCCAGCCCGTTACAGCAATCGAACACGCAATTCGATACCGCGATGTTGCGATAGCCGCCAGTCGATTCCGTACCGAGCTTGATCCGGCCGCTGGTCAAATGCGGCAGGATGTCCTTCAACTGCTCGCGTTTGTAGGTCGCGTCGAGCAGCGATCCCACGGCGAAACCGGAAACGAAGCAGTTGGTGATAGTAACGTTCTCGGTCGGCCGCACTTCGCCCAGCGCATAGGAGCTTTTCAGCACGATGGCGTCATCGGTCGGCGAATTCACCGAGCAATTCGAAATCCGGCAGTTGCGCACCACGTCGATGTCGATGCCGTCGCGGTTGGTATCGATTTTCAGATTGTCGATGGTGAGATTGTCGACGCCGGTTGCCAGAATGCCGAAATGGCCGCCGCGGAAAATCGTGATGTCGCGCAGGGTGATGTTGCGGCTGTTCTTGATCGCGATGGCCTTGTTGCCCAGACCCGCCATCTTCTTCACCGCCTCGGCGTGATCGGCGATCCGGGCCTGGAGCATCGGTGTAGCGGGCAGATCGCGGCCGATGCCGATTGTCCACGGCGCGCTGGGGCTGACGTTGGTCAGGCCTTCGCCATCGATCATGCCGGGGCCGAGAATCGCGACGTCCTCGATGGCTTCGCCCCAGATCAAACTGTTACGGAAATAGGAGTGGCCGTAGTCCTGGTAGTTTTCGTATTGGTTCGGCTCGGCAGCATCGTATTTGCCTTTGTGCTTGCCAGGGTCGGCCGCCACCAGCACCGCGCCTGATCCGAAATAGAGGGTGACGTGGCTCTTCAAGCGCAGCGAGAAGGAGAGGAAGCGTCCTTTCGGAAAAAATACCGTACCGCCGCCCGCTGCAGCCGCTGCATTGATCGCTTTTTGGATCGCCAGCGTATCGAGCGTGCGCCCATCACCTTTGGCGCCGAACTTGCGGATGTCGAAGGCATCGGGCGCATTGGCGCTGGCGGCAGTGAACGGCAGCACCGCCAGTGTTCCGGCATAAAGAATCTGACGCCGCCCGATCAGTCCCCAGTTGGAGCGCGTATTATCGGTGACGATGAGGTTCATGGCCGTCTCCCTGGCGAAAGGACGCGTGTTTTCGCGCTCTCTTCGGCAAGCAGAATGCGGTCAGAAGCGATCAAATGCAATCGCGTTGGTAGCAAAATCAGATTTTGACGGTGACCAGTTTCACGCCGTGCTCTGCGATCATCTTGGCCGACGCATCGTCGATGTGATCGTCGGTGATGAGCGCGTGGACGCGCGACATCTCGCACAACTGATGCGCGGCAGACGCTGAAAACTTTGAGGAATCCACCAACGCGATCAACTGATCGGCGAGATTGAGCAGCTTGCGCTCGGCCTGTACCAGGATGATATCGCTCTGCATCAGTCCATGGTGGGTGACCGCGGCGGCGCCGAGGAACATGCGGGAGGCGTGGAAGGTACGGGCTGTGGTGTCGACGAAGGGATCGAGCACGATGTTCTGTTCACGGAACACCACGCCGCCGGGAATCGACACACCGGTATTGGGTTGCTGCAGCAGCGCACTGACGATGTGCAGCGAGTTGGTCAGCACCTGCAGCCGCAAATGTTCGAGGTGCGGGCACATCTGCAGGGTGGTCGAGCCGCCATCGATGATGACCGCTTCGCCCGGCTTGCACAGATCGGCGGCGGCCTTGCCGATTGCTTCCTTGGCGGCGCGGTTACGGCTGACGTTCTCGTGGAACGGCACGCCTTGCAGGTGAAAGCCGGTAATCTCGGTCTCGGTGCCGATCTGAGCGCCACCGCGCACGCGCTTGAGCTTACCGGCTTCCTGCAGCCGTTCGAGATCGCGCCGCAGCGTGGCTGCCGAAGCGTCAAGTTTCAACGATAGTTCACGGAAGGAGACGAACCTCTGCTCTTCCAGCAGATTCAAAATGATCCTGTCGCGCTCGGCTGAATGCATTTCCGACTCATGGGCCGCTCAAATTCGCCCGCAATATACATGATCGTGGCGGTGGCACGCACGCGGCAAAGCCCTCAGATGATACCGGCCGCGACGGTCGCCGCTTTACGTTCGGCCGCTTTCTGGGCGCGATAGCCGGACTCCCGGAACATCACGACCGGATCGGCGGCGCCGCCGGCTTCCACCCGCGCCATCGCCAAAATCGGCGAAACATCGACATTGTAGGCCGTCCGGAGGGCCCGGAAGGCCATCATCACGTCGTTGCCGTTGCGCGAGGCCTTGAGTTCCGCTCGGTCGACCAGTAGTGCGCGGGCATAGGCTCCGGCGATGGCTTCGGCGGCGGCGATCAGGCTCTCGATCGGGTCGGTCAGATTGTGGGATTCGTCAATCATATAGGCGGGATGGAAAGCCGCCGGGTTGGTGCGTTCGGCTTCGACGAGTTCGTTGAATATCAGGAAGAGCATGTGCGGATTTATCGCACCGGCATCGAGGTCGTCGTCGCCGTACTTCGAGTCGTTGAAATGGAAGCCGCCGAGCTTGCCGACGCGGTTCAGCATCGCCACAATTTGTTCGATGTTGACGTTCGGCGCGTGATGGCCGAGATCGACGAGGCATTGCGCTTTGGGCCCCAGCTCGTTCGCGGCCATCAGATTGACGCCCCAGTCGGCGATCACCGTCGAATAGAACGCCGGCTCGCACAGCTTGTGCTCCATCAGCACGCGCCAGTTTTCGGGCAGGGCCGCGTAGATCGTTTTCATCGCGTCGACGTAGCGGTCAAAGGAATCGCGGAAACTCTGCTGGCCGGGGAAATTGGTGCCGTCGCCGATCCACACCGTCAGCGCCTCGGCGCCGAGTTTCTGGCCCACTTCGATGCAATCGATGTTGTGGGCGATGGCAAGATCGCGCGCTTTGGCGCTCGTCGCCGTCAGGCTGCCGAATTTATAGGTTGCTTCCTGACCGGGCTGGTCCTGGAAGGTGTTGGAGTTGACCGCATCGAAGCCGAGGCCGAGATCGGCGCCGAATTCGCGCAAGGCCGCGGGATCGGAGGTCGTATCCCACGGGAAATGGGTCGAGACGCGCGGGGTAATGCGGGTGAGCTGCTGCACCACGGCACAATCGGCGACGCGCTCAAAAACAGTGTTGGGCTCGCCCGGAATGGGGAAGCGGCCGAAGCGGGTGCCGCCGGTGGCCAACCCCCAACTTGGGATCGCCACCGAAAACGCCGCGACCTTGTTCTTGATATTGTCGATATTGATGCCGCGCCGCGCCAGCGTTTGTCCCAGCGCCGTGAAATCTTCCTGCAGGGCGTCGAGCCGCTTGGTGTTATGGGTTTCGACGCGCTCCTGCGGCAGCGGGGTATTCTTGGTCATGTGTTTCCTCGGTCGTTTCTTATTGTAGTGGACTAGAGCGCTTTCAGGAAAAGTGGGACCCGGTTTTCCGTCAGAAAGCGCGACAAACTAAAAACCAAGCGCTTTCAGGAAAAGTGGGAACCAGTCTTCTGTCCGAAAGCGCGACAAACAACGAATTTGGCACGCGGTTTCAGCGCACGCCGGCTCCGAAGAGTGCCGCCTCCTTGCGCGGTTTTTCGGCGGCAAGCGGCGCCATGCGCCAGCCATTTTGGGCCAGTGCCGACGGTAGTGGCGTGACACCGAAGTGCTTTGCCAAATCGATCAGGTTCTGGGTCGAGATGGTCTGGCGGGGGCCGCCCATTGCGATGACATTGACCAAGAGTTCCGAGGCCTTTTCGACCGTATCGATTAGGCCGAAGGCTTCGTTCAGCGTTGTGCCCGCCGCGAACACGCCGTGGAATGGCCACAGCGCCAGCGGGTGATGGGCGAGGGCGGCCGCGGTGGCGTCGCCGATGGTGTCAGTGCCGGGTACCATCCATTCCAGCGTGCCGATGCCGTCCGGGAAAACCACCAAGCATTCGGTCGAGCCTTCCCACAAGGCGCGGGTGATGTTGGCGCTCGTCAGTTCAAGAACATAGGACAGCGACACCAGATTGGTGGCGTGGCAATGCATGATGACGCGCTTAGGGGCGCCGGCGCGCGCCTGACTCGCGTAATGCGATTTCAGATGCGCCGGCAGCTCGGAAGTGGGGGCGCCGTCCTTGCCAAAGCCCCACAAAATCTCGACGTTTTCGCCACGTGGCAGCACGCGGATGATGCCGAGGTTCTGCTCCGGCGCGCGCTCGACGTTGCGGAAATAGGCGCCGGTGCCGGTGACCAGGAAACATTCGCCGTCGAGGCCTTCGACGGGCTCCGTCAGTTTCAAAGTGCGGGTGTTGTTCCAGGTCTTGAGATAGGGCGCGACGTCGTCCTTGGTGAGGCGCAAGGAGACGTTTCCGCCGTTGCGCTCGTCCCAACCCTTTTGCCACATGTCGGTCGTGACGCGGATCATCTCCGCGACGAACCATGATTGCTCTATACGCATACTATCCATCAGTTCAGAAGCCTTGTCGGTTCGGCTCCGGTGGTCCCGGAAGTCCATTGTGGCAAAATCGGTTTGGATCGGCACCGCAGATACGGGAACATCTCCGGTGGCGCGATGGCAGCCGGGAGTGGCTCTCGCCGGAGGGGGGCGGTCAAGGTTGCAACACACGCGGCGACTCTCCGCCGGGTGGCGGCGCGCGAATCGGTCGTTGTGGTCTGCCCCGTGTTCATGGGAATGCGGTTTCCAGTGTTATTTTTCGCACCGCCGTCACCGGCCGATGATCGCTAGCGATCTAACTTTCATATTTCTCTTGACCATTTCAATCATAATCGCACAAATTCCATCAAAAATAAAGTAGGGATGCTGTGCGACATCATCGGGCAAAAAACCGTAAACAGAGAAATTCTAGGGGTTCCGTTGCTCCGGGGGTGCACTGCGCCGGGTGCCACGATGACGCGTTTGCCCACCCGGGATGCGCGATCCTGAGCAGTGCCGGTTGAGGGATATTTATGAGTATCGTCGTTTTGGACATCGGCAAGACGCTCGCCAAGCTGACCTTGTGGTCGGAGGAGGGGGCGTTGCTGGATCGCCGCACCCGTCCCAATGCACGCCTCACCGCGCCGGCCGGCTACGCCACCCTCGACGTGGCGGGAATCGAAGACTGGATGGCCGGCGTGCTGGCGGACTTCGCCCGCGCCGATTCCATCCGTGCCATCGTGCCGGTGGCGCATGGAGCGGCAGCCGTCGTGCTCGAGCCCGGCGGCGGTTACATCGCTCCGCTCGATTACGAAGCCGAGCTGCCCGATGACTTGCGCGTCGATTATCTCACCCAGCGTCCGCCCTTCGCCGAGACCGGGTCGCCATCGCTGCCTTGCGGGCTCAATCTTGGTGCCCAGCTTCATTGGCTGGAGGCCGTGGCGCCCGAGCGCTTCCAGCAAGGCACCATCGTCACCTGGCCGCAGTTCTGGGCTTGGCGCCTCAGCGGGATTGCCGCGACCGAAGTGTCGAGCTTCGGCGTCCACACCGATTTGTGGTGCCCGGAGGCTGGCGCGCCGTCGTCGTTGGCGGTCCGGCGCGGCTGGGCCCGCCGCTTTGCGCCATTATCTAAAGCGTCCGATCGGCTCGGACCGGTGACGCCGTATTGGCGCGAGCGTTGCGGCCTCAGCGCAGATTGCGTTGTTTATTGCGGCTTGCACGACTCCAATGCCGATCTTCTTGCCTTGCGCAGCCACCCGGCGATCGGTGCCCGTGAGCACACGGTGATTTCGACCGGCACCTGGTTCATCGCCATGCGGTCGTCGCCGCAGAAGATCGCCCTCACCGATCTGCCCGAGGCCCGCGACTGTCTCATCAACATCAATCCGTTCGGTGTGCCGGTGCCGTCGTCGCGGTTCATGGGCGGGCGCGAGACCGAGATTCTCGAAGACGCCGCCAGCCAGCAGCTCGACACCGGCGCGCACGAAGCCGAACTCCTGGCTCGCGCCGCCGAGCTGGTGAAGGCGGGCGTCTTCGCACTACCGGCGTTGCAGGAAGGTGTCGGCCCCTACCCGCATCATCGCGGTTGCTGGATTGGCCGTCCCGAAGATCAGCTTGGCCGCCGCGCTGCCGCCGGACTTTATCTGGCGCTGATGCTCAACACGTCGCTTGGCCTGATCGGTGCGGCTGAGCGTCTCGTTATCCAAGGGCGCTTCATTGCCGACCCGGTTTTCGCGCGGGCGCTTGCGTCCTTGCGCCCCGGTCAAACGGTGACGCTGGCACCGTCGGGTAACAGCCTGTGTTACGGGGCACTGAGTCTGATCGATTCGGCACTGGTGCCGGCCATGCCGCTCAACGAAGTGCCGCCGCTACCGTTCGAGATTGCGCCGTATGCGGCAGAATGGCGCGAACGCCTCGCAACAGCATTCTGATCCGTCGCGCAAAAGGCTGTAACCGCAGAGAGGTCATGCTGCGGATGATTATCTCGACTCTGTTAGAAACTGTTGCGAGGTGTGCACACTCCAATCAAATTCGCTCGATTTTCTCAGATGCTGCTACCGTTACCAATCCAATTGTGATTACTATCACTCTTAGGCGATCACATTCGCACAATGTGATCGCGAAAGACGCAGTTTGGGCCCAAGGCATTGCCCGGTCCGAGTAACAAACGCGTCAAAAAAGGGAAACGTACTGAGGGAGGGTTTTAAGAAATGTCCAGCACTTCATGGAAGAGTAGCCGCGCGCGCTTGCTATGCAGTTCGGGTTTGGTGCTTGCGAGCGCGATGCTCGTAGCGACCGCCGCCGCTGCCCAGGAAACGCAGACGATAGAAACGGTGGTGATCACCGGTTCGCGTCTGGCGGTGACGACGGCTTTTGACGCGCCCACGCCGGTGTCGGTGGTTGGCGCGGAAGACATCAAGATGACGGGCACGGTCAACATGGAAGGCCTGCTCGCCCAGTCGCCGCAATTTACCGCGGCCACCAACGGCGGCGTAACAGCCAACACGGTACAGGCAAACGGCGACAGCGGTGCAGCATCTCTGAACCTTCGCGGCCTCGGCGCGCAGCGCAATCTGGTTCTGGTCAACGGTCGCCGGTTTGCGATCCAGTCGACAAGTCTGATCACAGACATCAATACGATTCCGACCGCGCTCATCCAGCGCACGGAAATCGTGACCGGTGGTTCGTCGGCGGTATACGGCTCGGATGCTATTTCGGGCGTCGTCAACTTCATTATGAAACAGGACTTCGAAGGCGTGGAGGGCAATGCTCAGTACTCCTTTGACCAGTTCACAACGTCGCCGACCTACAACTTCGATCTGACGATGGGCGGCAATTTCGACCACGATAAGGGCAATATCGTCGTTGCTCTCAACTATTCGAGCCGCAAGGGCTTCACTCAGCCCGATCACGGTGGTTGGACAAACGTTCAGTACACGGATGCTTGCGTAACGGCGGCCTCCTACAGCCCGACCAATGCGGGAACGCGCTTGTCGGGCGCCTCCACCGGTGCGTCCTGTGTCGCGGCTGGCGGCAAGAACGGTTTTGTGGCAGGTGGTTCGGGCGATACGCCGAACGGCTATATCAAGGGCCTCACGACCTATGCATCGGCGAATTCGACGCTGCAGGGTCTTTATACGGCGGCGGGCCTGTCCGGCATGACCTCCGACGGCATGATTTTCGGTTCCGCAGCAACGCCGACGACCGTGCGCGATCGCGATTCCAGTTCCGATCTCTACAATCTGATCGCCACCAACTACATGCAGGTTCCGCTGCAGCGCTGGATGATGAATTCGTTCGCGCACTACGACTTCAACAAGCATTTCAAGGGCTATGCGGAATTCCATTTCTCGAGCAACACGGTCAGCGCTCAGCTGACGCCGGCCAACGCCAACGGCTCTATGATCATCGACACGCACGATCCGGCCTTTTCGTCGGCGCTGCAGTCCGTGTTTGACTATCTGGATTCGCAGGAAACCGGCACCACCACTATCACGGCCGGTACCGGCACCTTCACCACGACACCGGGCGACGGCAAGGTTGCGGTGACCTTCGGTAAGCGCTTCATCGAAAACGGCAAGCGCCGTCAGGATGCCAACCGCGTAACGTGGCGCTTCGCCGGCGGCTTCAAGGGTGACATCGGCAGCGTCGACAACAACTTCCTCAAAGACCTGAGCTACGACGTCTATTACACCTACGCCCGTACGCAGGAGACCGACAACCAGTCCGGTTCGATCTCGCGCTCGAAGTTACAGCAGTACGTGTTGGCCACCACCAACGGCGGCACGCCGACCTGCGAATTGTTCGGTACCGGCGCGTTGTCGCAAGCTTGCATCGATCTCATCACAGTCCAGTCGGAAGTGGTGACGACGGCCGAAATGCAGGGCGCGCAGGCGTCGATTGCCGGCACGGCGTTCGATCTGCCGGCCGGTCCGGTGCAATTCGCGTTGGGTGGTGAGTGGCGCTACACCATGGCGCAGTACCTTCCCGACATGTCGACCCGCACGGGCGATATTGCCGGCCTGAACTCGTCGGCGGCCACCAAGGGCTCGATCGTCGTCCATGAAGGCTTCGGCGAAGTACGCGTCCCGGTGCTTTCGGATCTGCCGTTAATCGACAAGTTGACCATCAACGCGGCGTTCCGCGAGTCCGGCTACAATCTGAGAAAGGCCGGCGGTGTGTTGACGTGGTCGTCGGGCGCCGATTGGAAGGTGATGGACCAACTCACCATCCGCGGCCAGTATCAGCGTTCGATCCGGGCGCCGAACGTCGCCGAGCTGTTCGGCGGTCTGGCCAGCAACACGGCCAGCGGTGTGGTCGATCCTTGCGGGAGCCTCACCACGACGGCGCAACGCACGACTGCGGTCCAGGCGATCTGTTTGGCGCAGGGGGTATCCTCGTCGAACCTGTGGACCAGTGCCATCCAGGGTACCGGCGATCTCGTTCGCTACACCTCGGGCGGCAATGATCAACTTGCTCCGGAAAAGTCCGACACGATCACTTTGGGCGCGGTTGTTATGCCCGACTACATTCCGGGTCTGGCTGTGAGCCTTGACTTCTACAGCATCAACATCCACGGCCAGATCGCGTCGATCGGCGGCAGTGCGGCTGGCGTTCTCAGCAACTGCTTCTATCCGTCTACCGGCTCGGCCAGCGCGTCGAGCCCGTACTGCACCAACGTTATGCGCAGTTCGTCCGGCACGCTGCTCGGCTCGGGTTACGTCGCAACGGCGAACGCCAACATCGGCGGTACTGCGGTTCGCGGCCTCGACCTGAACGGCCAGTACTCGTTTGAAGCAGGCTTCGGCTTGCTTACCGACAGCGCCAAGGTCGATCTAAATGAAGCTTGGTCGTACCTGTTGACCTATGACGGCACGCCTAGCCTTACCGATCCGAGCACCAAGAACCGGTGCGCGGGCACCTACGGCAACACCTACTGCGCGTGGGAACCGATGCCGTATCTTAAGGGTACGCAGACCATCCGTTGGCACGATGGTCCGCTGTCGCTGTCCCTGCGGTGGCGCTATATCGGCGGTGTGCAGCTTGACAAGTTCCGCAAGGCTGTCTCCGGAACGGCCGCTGCCAATTATACCAAGCCGTATCTGCCCGACATGAACTACTTCGATATCTCGGCGAATTACGACATCAACGAGAACCTGACGGTCTACGGCGGCATCAACAACCTGCTCTCGAAGGATCCGCCGATTATCGGCAGCAACCAGAGCTACGCAAACTCTCTGCCGGCAACGTATGACTCCTTCGGTCGCGTGACCTTTATCGGCATCACGGCCAAGACGAACTGACCTCTACGTGCGGGGAGAGTGGAAACACACTTCCCCATATGGTTCTCCTGAGCGGTCGGCACGAGCAACTTCGTGTCGGCCGTTTTTGTTTGCGGCGTTATGGTCGCCGGATGCGCGCGGCAAACACTTCTGTGCCTCACGAAAAACGCCTAAGCTCACATCAACAAAAAAATCTACAGGGACGGAACGTGACGATGATGAAGGCTGAAACGGCGCGATCCTTGCGCGGACCTCTGGCGCTGGCGATCACTTGCTTTGTGATCTGGGGATTGGCCTATGGCCTTCTCGATGTGCTCAACAAGCATTTCCAGGAAACGCTGAACGTCTCCAAGGCGCAGTCGTCCTGGCTGCAGATTGCCTATTTCGGCGCCTATCTCGTCTGGAGCATTCCTGCCGGTCTGTTGCTGCAGGCCAAGGGATTTAAATTCGGCTTGGTGTCGGGCCTTGTCGTCATCGCCTTCGGCGCATTCCTGTTCGTGCCCTCGGCGCAGCTTGAAAGTTTTCCGTATTTTGTGATGAGCATGTTCGTGCTCGCCACCGGATTGTGCGTGCTCGAAACTTCGGCCGATACTTATGTTAGCGTGCTGGGCAAGCCGGAGAACGCGCCTCGGCGGCTCAATCTGGCGCAATCGTTCAATGCGCTGGGCGTGTTTTGCGGCCCGATCATCGGCGGCGCGCTGTTCTTCAATCCCTCCGTTGCCAAGATGTTCGGCGGCCCGCAGCAGGCGGTCCAGTTCACTTATGTCGTGATCGCCATCGCGGTGGTGCTGTTCGCCGTGGTGATGACCTTATCTTGGCTGCCGGAAATCAAGCCGGAAGATCATCTGGCTGCCGGCGAGAGCGACAAACCGGCCAAGCCGCTTTTCCAGCAGCGCCATTTTGTCTTCGGCTTCATCACCCAGGCCATCTATCTCGGCTCGCAGGTCGGCGTCTATTCCTTCTTCCTCAACCAGGCGACCGAATCCTGGCACGGCATGACGACACAACAGGCCGCGTTCCTGTTTTCCATCGGCGTGCTCTGCTACCTGATCGGTCGCTTTGCCACGACCGTACTGATGATGCGTGTGGCGCCGCGCACGATCCTGGCGATCTACGGCGTTATCAACGTGGTTCTGTGCCTGGTCACCGCCGCGGGCATCGACAAGGTGTCGGTGCTGTCGCTGATCCCGGTGTTCTTCTTCATGGGCACGATGTTCCCGACCATCTTCACGTTGGGTATCCGCGATCTTGGCGCCCACACCAAGCGCGCCTCCTCGATCATGGTAATGGCGATTGGCGGCGGCGTGTTGTTGCCCTACCCGATGGGCATGATCGGCGACGCCTACGGCATGCCGGCCGCATTCCTGTTGCCCGCGGCCGGATTCGTGCTGGTCACTTGGTACGGCTGGAAGGGCGCCGCCATCGATTGATCAACGTCCGGTGATCTGCTCCAGTTTTTCGGGATAGCGTGGGCCTTGAACCGCCGCGCCCGCCGTCCCGATGGCGGAAAGTTCCGTCGCGCTCAGTGTTAGCGTTGTCGCGTTGATGTTTTCGTCGAGGCGCGATGACTTGGTGGTTCCAGGAATTGGCACAATCCACGGCTTCTGCGCCAGTAGCCACGCCAGCGCCACTTGCGCCGTCGTAGCGCCGTGCCGCTTGCCGATGGAGCTAAGCAGATCGACCAGTGTTTGGTTGGATTGGCGCGCCTCCGGCGAGAAGCGGGGCAGGGCGCTGCGGAAATCGTTGGCTGCGAAGGCCGTGTTCGCGTCGATCTTGCCGGTCAGAAAGCCGCGGCCGAGCGGGCTGTAAGGCACCAACCCGATCCCGAGTTCCTCCAGCACCGGCAGGATGCCGTCTTCGATCCGACGCCACCACAACGAATATTCGCTCTGCAGCGCCGTCACTTTCTGCACCACATGGGCGCGACGGATGGTATGCGCCCCGGCTTCCGACAGTCCGAAGTGTTTCACCTTACCCGCGCCGATCAAGTCCTTCACCGCACCCGCGACGTCTTCGATTGGCACATTGGGATCGACCCGGTGTTGATAGAGTAGGTCGATACATTCGACCTTCAGCCGCTTCAGCGATCCTTCCACCGCCGCCTTGATATGGTCCGGGCGGCTGTCGAGCCCGGGTGAACTGCGCGGATCGCGCCCCGGTGAGAGATCAAAGCCGAACTTGGTCGCGATCGCCACGCGGTCGCGCACCGGCGCCAGCGCTTCGCCGACAAGTTCTTCATTGAAAAATGGTCCGTAGACCTCCGCCGTGTCGAACAAAGTGATGCCCGCCTCGACGGCATGGCGCAGCACCGCCGTCATTTCCTGTGTGTCCTTGGGCGGACCATAGGAGAAACTCATGCCCATGCAGCCGAGGCCGATCGCCGAAACCTCAAGTCCGCTGCGTCCCAGTTTGCGCTTCTGCATCGCTTCAGTCCTTCAAACTCGCCATGTCGATGACAAAGCGATATTTCACGTCGCTCTTCCGCATCCGCACATAGGCCTCGTTGATCGCGTCCATGCGGATCACTTCCACATCGGCGGTGATGCCGTGCTCGCCGCAGAAGTCCAGCATTTCCTGCGTTTCTGGCAAGCCGCCGATCAGCGAGCCCGCCACCGCTTTGCGTTCGAGTACCAGTGGGGCGGTGTTGAGTGCGTTGTCCAGCGGCCCGAGATAGCCCACCAGCACCAGAGTGCCGTCGACCTTCAAGGTCGGGATATAAGGATTGAGATCGTGAACATACGGCACCGTGTCGATGATCAGATCGAACGTTCCCGCCACCGCTTTCATCTCATCGGGCTTGCTCGACAACACGACTGTGTCAGCGCCGAGCCGTAACGCATCTTTTTCCTTACCCGGCGAGCGGGTGAACAGTGTCACCTCTGCACCCATTGCTTTTGCCAGTTTCAGTCCCATGTGGCCAAGTCCGCCGAGGCCGGTCACCGCCACATTCGAGCCTTGCTTTACGCCCCAATGACGCAAGGGCGAATAGGTGGTGATGCCGGCACAGAGCAGCGGGGCCGCACCTTTCAGGTCGAGCCCGTTGGGAATGTGCAGCACGAATTTTTCGTTCACCACGACGGCTTGCGAATAGCCGCCTTTGGTGACGCGGCCGTCTTTGGGATCGATTGCCGAATAGGTGAGGACGGCGCCCTTGCAGTATTGCTCAAGCCCATGTTCGCACGGCTCGCAGTCTTGGCAGGAATCGACCAGACAGCCAACACCGACCGTGTCGCCAACCTTGAAACGCGTCACCTTTGCCCCCACCGCCGTGACGCGGCCGATGATCTCGTGTCCGGGAACCACCGGATACTGCGTGTTGCCCCAATCGTTGTGCGTGGTGTGCAGGTCGGAGTGGCACACGCCGCAATAAATGATTGCAATGGTCACATCGTCGGCGCGCGGATCGCGCCGTTCGAAGCGATACGGCACCAGCGAGGCGGTCGGGGAATGAGCGGCATAGCCGAGCACTTTAATGGTCATGATGGTTCTCCGGACGGACAGACGCCGCCGTTATCTGCGGGGATGGGCGGCCTGGATTCAATGGAGTTAGTTCTACGACTGGGGACCGCCACCGGCTAGGGCCTGCGAGATTTAGGCGAGAACGCGATGGGATCTGGCAAGCTGGCCGCCACGTAGGGTCAACCTGCCGTCAATATGAAAACGGGCCCGCATTGCTGCGAGCCCGCTTGTTAGACCGAGGTTCGGGTTATTACCACCAAGTCGCGTAGAGCGCGATCAGGACGGCGACGATGGCGCCCGAGGCGATCTTGAACGACATCGTGGTCGAGTAGTCGACGTGGGTCACGTCTACCGTCACCGTTTCCGGTGTTGGCTTTTGCATTAGCGACGCGATGATCGCCAAAACGAGGCAGGCGAGGAAGGTGTAGCCCATGCGATTCATGAACGGCACATTGCTCGCATACACCAGGGCCGACGCGACCGCGGGGTGTGCCTGAACCATGGCGAGGCCGCCGATCTTGGCGCCCAGATAGCACACGCCTGAAATCACCACCGAACCAATCGCAGCGACGAGGGCACCGGCCTCCGTCGCCCGCTTCCAGAACAGGCCGAGCAGGAAGATCACAGTGATGCCCGGGGTGAAGAAGCCGGAGAAATCCTGGATGAATTGGAACGCCTGGTCGAAACCGCCAATCAGCGGCTTGGCAACCAGAACGGCAATCACCAGCGCGGTGATGGCGGTGATACGGCCGGTGATGACCAGCCCTTTTTCGCTGGTCTTTTTGTTGAAGGTTTTGAACACGTCCATCGTGAAGATGGTAGCGATCGAATTCACCTTCGAGCCGAGCGAGGCGATGATCGCTGCGATCAGGGCGGCAAACACGATGCCCAAGAGGCCCGGCGGCAACAGCGTCATCAGGGTCGGGTAGGCTTGGTCGTTCTTGATGCCCGGTGCGATCACTATGGCAGCGATGCCCGGCACGACGACCAAGAGCGGAATCAGCAGCTTGAGGAAGGCAGCGAGCACAATGCCTTTCTGGGCCTCGTGGATGTTCTTCGCCGCTAGGCCGCGCTGGATGATGTACTGGTTAAAGCCCCAGTAGGACAGGTTGGCCACCCACATGCCGCCCAAGATGACGGAAAGGCCCGGCAAGTCCTTATAGAACGGATTGTCCGGGTGCAGAATCATGTGGAAGTGGTTGTTCGGCACCTTGTCGAGCAGCATCTGGAACCCGTGCAACGCGCCGAGCGCGCTGACGTCGCCGGAAACGTGGGTCAGAGAGATGAACACGATCACCATCCCGCCCAATACCAGCATGGTCACCTGTACCACGTCGGTCAGCGCGATGGCTTTCAAACCGCCGTAGAGGGCATAGGCGCCGCAAAACACCGCCAGGATGATGAGGCTCATCTGCTGCGAAATGCCGGTCACGGTCGAGAAGGCGGTCGAGCCGAGCCACAGGATAGAGGTCAGGTTGACGAAGACGTACATCAACAGCCAAAGGATCGCCATCACGAACTGGATGTTCGGTCCGTACCGGCGTTTCAAGAACTCCGGCATGGTGTAGATTTCGTTCTTCAGGAACACCGGCAGAAAGAACACGCCGACGATCAGCAGCGTCAGCGCCGCCATCCATTCATAGGAGGCGATGGCGAGACCGATGGCATAACCGGAACCCGACATGCCGATGATCTGTTCGGCCGAGATGTTAGCGGCGATTAGGGATGTGCCGATGGCCCACCAGGGAAGCGCGCGGGACGCCAGGAAGTAGTCCTTGGAGTCCTTCACATGGCCTTTCTTTTCGCGGCTGACGTACTGCGCCAGCACGAAGATGAAAAGAAAATAGACGCAAACGACTCCGATATCGAGCGGTGTCAGGTGCATATTGGTGAGATGCATTACTTACTTCCCCCTTTGCGGTCAGCCGCGCTGACTCGTTATGGATGGTGACGTCCCCTTGAGCGCTTCACCAAAAAGGCGATACCGGTTTTCGGCCATGAAGCGCGCATTCCCTAATGTGATTCACGGACCACGGTCGAGCCGCTGGAGCCGACCAGGAAGTCTAGATCGCATCCTTTGTCGGCTTGCAGAACGTGTTCCACGTAGAGCTGATAATAACCGCGTTTGTAGCGCTGCGAAGGCCTGTTCATGCGCCATTCTGTCAGGCGTGCCGCGATGTCCTGATCGGACAACTGTAGCGTCAGGCTGCGCTCCGGTCCGTTCAGGGTGATTTCGTCGCCGGTTTTGACGATGGCGAGCGGCCCGCCGGCATCCGATTCCGGCGTGACGTGCAAGATAACGGTACCAAAGGCGGTGCCGCTCATCCGCGCATCGGAAATCCGCACCATATCCTTGACACCTTGAGCCAGGAGCTTGCGTGGCAACGGCAGGTTGCCGACTTCCGGCATGCCCGGATAGCCTTTGGGCCCGCAGCCCTTGAGCACCAGAATGCAGTCCTTGTCGACGTCAAGATCGGGATCGTCCATCTTGGCTTTGTAATCTTCGATGGTCTCGAACACGACCGCACGGCCGCGATGGTGATAGAGCGTTTCGCCTGCCGCGCTCGGTTTCATGATGGCGCCGCCCGGACAGAGATTTCCATGGAGCACCCAAATGCCGGATTCGGTGCGCACCGGGTGATCGAAGGCGCGGATCACCGTCTCGTTGAAGCATTCGGATTCGGCGATGATGTCGCCAAGCTTGCACCCTGCGACCGTTGGCGCGTCGAGATGAAGTTTGGATGCGATCTGTTTCAGCGCTGCGGGCAAGCCGCCGGCATAATGGAAATCCTCCATCAAATACTGGCCCGAGGGCTGCAGATCGACCAGCAGCGGAATGTCGCTCGACAGCCGGTCGAAATCGGTCAGGTTCAGCGGCAGGCCCAGCCGTCCGGCGATCGCCAGAAGATGCAGCACCGCATTGGTCGAACCGCCGATCGCGGCGATAGTACAAATGGCGTTCTCGAGCGCCGCGCGCGTCAGAATTTGTGACAGGCGAAGGTCGGCTTTCACTGCTGCCACGATGGCCCGGCCCGATTGGTGAGCGAGGACTCGCCGGCGCGCATCCACGGCCGGAATTGTCGCGTTGTAGGGCAGGGCGAGGCCCATCGCTTCCACCAAACAGGCGAAGGTCGAGGCGGTGCCCATGGTCATGCAGGTGCCGGGACTGCGCGACATGCCGCTCTCAGCGGCCATGAAGTCTGTCAGCTTCATTTCGCCGGCGCGCACCGCTTCGCTGAATTTCCACACCGCAGTGCCGGAGCCGATATCGCAGCCGCGGTACTTGCCGTTCAGCATCGGTCCTGACGAAACCACGATGGTCGGAAGGTCGACGCTCGCGGCGCCCATCAATTGGCCCGGCGTGGTCTTGTCGCAACCACCGAGCAGCACCACGCCGTCAATCGGATTGCCGCGGATGGATTCCTCCACCTCCATGGCGAGAAGGTTGCGGAACAGCATGGTGGTCGGCCGCATCTGCGTTTCGCCGAGCGACATGGCGGGGAATTCGAGCGGCAATCCGCCCGCTTCCCACACACCGCGCTTCACATAATCGGCCAGCTCGCGCAAATGGGCATTGCAGGGCGTCAATTCCGACCAGGTGTTGCAGATGCCGATGACCGGCCGTCCGTCGAACACGTCGTCCGGCAGGCCTTCGCTCTTCATCCAACTGCGATGGATAAAGCCGTCGCGGTCCGGCCGTCCATAGACGTCCTGACTGCGGAATTTCGGCTTGTCAGCCGCCATGGACCTAACCCCGGAACGGCCGCTCCCTGGCCTATTTATTTATATGATAAATATAGCGCACCAGAACATTTATCGCAAGCTCTGCTCTTCAGCGTAAGACGCGAGATGGTACCAAATTCTATGGCCGGTCCCAGCGGTGGGCGCGCAAGGCGTTCACCAAGGCGGCTGGCAGCGGCCCTTGCTCGGAGAGGGCGAGATTGGCATCGACATGGTCCGTCTGGCGCATCCCGACGATGAGGGTCGAGATGGTCGGCTCGCTCAGGATAAAGCGCAGCGCCATATCCGGCAGACTCATTCCCTCGGGCAATAGCGCCTTCAGTGCGTCGATGCGGGGTAGGGTCTTGGCCAGATTGTCCGGGTTGAAATAGCGCCCGCGCCAGTCGCCTGCGGGGAATGTTGTCGCCATCGTCAACTTGCCGCCCAAGCTGCCTTCGTCGAGCGGCACGCGCGCGATAACGCCGACCTTATGCTTGCGGCAGGCCGGGAACAGCGCGTCTTCGGGCGCCTGGTCGAAGATGTTGTAGATCACCTGCACACTGTCGATCAGGCCGGTTTCGATGGCGGCGATGCCGTTCTCCGGCTGCCAGCGGTTGAGGCTGAGGCCGAAAGCTTTGATGCGTCCCGTTTGCTTCAATTCGGCGACGGTATCCTGCCATTCCGCTTCTTTCGCCCAGGCGTCTTCCCAGACGTGGAATTGTAGCAGATCGATCGGCCGCCCGAACGCGTCGGCAATCCGCTGGGCATATTCCAGAACATGGGTGCGCGGGAAAATCGCATGCAGTTTGTTGGTCGGCTTGCTCGGCCAAGTGAAATCGGCCGGTGGGATTTTGGAGGCCAGGACCAGCCTGCGATCCGGATAGTCGTGCACCACCGCACCAATCAGTTTGTCGCTGCGCCCGTCGCCGTAAACGAAGGCACTATCAAAGAAGGTGCAGCCGCCTTCGATGGAGTGGCGCAAGGCATCCTTGCTCACCTCATCGTCCGAGCCGGACCAGCTTCCCATGCCCCACAACCCGTGGCCGATTTCGCTGACCTGAAGACCTGATTTGCCGAGCGGGCGGTAATGCATGCGAGACACTCCGAAGAAGGTAACCGGTAACCAAAGGCGGATTTATCACCAACTGTGGCTGAACGGCGCGGGCCGTTCGCTTGACTCACCGGACTCATTTATATGATAAATTCTACCAGACAAGATATGCGTCGGAAAGACATCCCAGAATTGTCTTTCTTCATGCACAAACCCGTACGGCGGGTGATGATGATTGATCCACCGTGGACCCGCTTACGGCAGCCGGGACACGGCAACAACGACAGGCCGGAGTAATGGTAGGAAAAGTAGAGACAAATTCCGAGCGCCCCACGACCATTCGCATGCCGGACGGCCGCTCTCTGTATCTCTACGGCGGGTTTGTCGGCGAGCCATCCTGGCCGTGGCTGGAGCCGAACCAGGTGCATTCCTATTCGCACCGCCGCTGGCATCCGCTGCGCCGCGAGTGGGTGGTCTATTCGGCCCACCGTCAGTTGCGGACTTACAAGCCGCCAGCAAACGACTGCCCGTTTTGTCCAGGTGCGGAGGACGGCGAACTTCCGCTCAAGGATTTCTCCATTGCGGTGTTCGACAATCGCTTCTCCTCATTGCAGAAGAATGCGCCCGTGCCGGAGCCAATCCCCGGGTTGGACTTGCCGGTCGGCGCGGCCGTCGGCAATTGCGAGGTCATTGTCTATTCGTCCAATCACAAGGCGTCGATGGCGTCGCTGCCGCTGGAGCGGCGCGAGTTGCTCGTGCGCGTCTGGGGCGACCGCATCCGCGCGCTTCTGGAAATCCCCGCCATGCAGGTGGTGATGCCGTTCGAGAACCGCGGCGAGGAAGCCGGCGTGACGCTGCATCACCCGCACGGCCAGATTTACGGCTTCGGTTATCTGCCGCCGATCATCGGTGCGATGGCGCAGACCTTCCGCGAAGGCTACGACCTCGCCAAGCTGACGGCGTTGCCACAATACGTCGTCGCTGATGCGCCCAATGCATCGCTGCTCGTGCCGCCGTTCACGCGCTTTCCCTACGAGCTTTGGATTGTGCCGAAGCGCTTCCGTCCCGATCCGGCGTCGCTGACGCCTGAAGAGACGACCGATATCGCTGGGCTTCTGGCGCGCGCCGCCAACACCTACGACACCTTCTTCGGCCGTGTTTGCCCGTATGTGATGCTGGTCTATTCGGCACCCAAGGGGTTCGAGGACGTGTTCCCGTTCCACATCCAGTTCCAGCCGTTGCTGCGGGCGCCGAACAAGATGAAGTTCATTGCCGGCTGCGAACTCGGCGCCGGTTCCTTCCTGGTCGACATCCTGCCGGAAACGGCGGCCCAGAATTTGAGAAATGTTGAGGTCAATCCATGATGACGTTCACCGCCAAAGCCCCGGCTCGCGCCAACATCATCGGTGAGCATACCGATTACGCTCCCAACGGCGGGCATGTACTTCCCACGCCGCTGCCGTTCTTCACCACGGTGACGATCGAGGCGAAGGGGCCCGCCGGCCAGTTCAGCGCGGTGAGCGAACGTTATCCCAACGAACCGGTTACCCGTTCGCTTGAGGAACAGGCTCGCGGCGGCCATTGGACTGATTACATCCTTGGGTGTTTGCGCGTCGCTGCCACCAAGATTGCCGTTCCAGGCGTTTCCCTTTCGGTCAAGAGTGAGGTTCCGATCGGTTGTGGCATCTCCAGTTCTGCTGCGCTGTGCGTGTCGGTGGTACGCGCCGTCAAGGCGATGACCGGTGCCAAGTGGACCGACGAGGAAATCGCCCTAATCGCGTATGAAGCCGAGCACGATTACGTCGGCGTACCGTGCGGAAAGATGGACCAGTTCGCATCCTCGATCGCGCGTCCCGGTCAGGCGCTGCTGCTCAACACCCGCACGCTCGAATACCGCAACGTGGCGCTGCCGCCCGATATCGTGCTGATGCTGGTCAGTTGCGGCAAGCAACATGACCTCGCCAAGGGCGACAGCTATAAGAAACGCATTGACCGCATGAACGAGTGCATCGAGGCGCGCGATCAGCTCGGCGTGTCGGTGCTGGCCGAACTGGGCTACGGCGACCTGCCGCTTCTCAATAAACTCCGTCCCGTCGTCGCCAAGCGCGCCCGCCACGTCATCACCGAGAACCTGCGCGTTCTGGAGATGGTCGATGCGCTCGAAAAGGGCGACACCGGCCGCCAAGCCGAGTTGATCGCCCAAAGCCACATCTCGCAGCGCGACGATTTCGAATGCTCGATCCCGGAGATCGACGCTTTGGTCGAATCCTCCAACCGCTACGGCATCCGGGCGGCGCGGCTGTGCGGTGGCGGTTTCGGCGGTGCCATCATCGCGTTGGTGCCGAGCGATCAGGCGACCCGCTGGTGGAAATATGTTGCTAAGGAAAATCCCAACGCTAGTCTGATCTCCACCTATGCCTTGAACGAGACAGAATCTGAACATGCAGCCTAACGCGGGCAATATCCTGGTTTCCGGCGGTGCCGGTTATATCGGAAGTCATGTCGCACTGACCCTGAAACAGGCCGGTTTCACGCCGGTCGTGCTTGACAGTCTGGTCAAGGGCAATCGCTGGGCTGGCGAAAAGTCGGGTCCATTCCGCCAGGGCAACATTGGCGATGCGGCCTTTGTCGCGGCCGTGTGCGATGAATTCAAGCCCATCGCGGCGCTGCATTTCGCGGCTTTCATCGAGGTGGGGGAGTCAGTCGCCAAGCCCGACATGTACTTCGCCAACAACCGCGACAACGCGAAAATCTTTTTTGAAACTATTGCGTCCAAGGGCGTCGGCAACATCGTGTTTTCTTCGACCGCCGCGGTCTATGGCGAGCCGGAAGAAGTGCCGATCCGCGAAACCACGGCGCAGAAACCGATCAATCCTTACGGCCAGTCCAAGCTCGAAGCCGAAGAGGCGATGCGCGTGGTACCGAACGTGCGTTCGGTGGCGCTGCGCTATTTCAATGTCGCGGGCGCAGCCCCTAAAGCCGGTCTCGGTGAGACGCATTATCCCGAAACCCACGTCATCCCGCGCATTGTGTTGCCGCTGCTCGATGCCCCCGCGGTGCTGCTTGACGCGCTCGGCCTCAAGACCGGGTTCAAGCTGTTCGGCACCGATTATCCGACCCGCGACGGCACTGCGGTGCGTGACTACATTCACGTTCTCGATCTGGCCGATGCGCATGTGCTGGCGCTGCGATATCTGATTGGCGGCGGCACCACCAACATCTTCAATCTCGGCAGCGGTGACGGCTTTTCGGTGAGCGAAATCGTTGCGGCGACGCGCAAGGTTCTGAACCGTCCCGATTTCGCGCCCGGTGTCGCGCCGCGCCGTGCCGGAGATCCGGCCACTTTGATTGCGGACTCAACCAAAGCCCGTTCGGTTCTCGGCTGGACGCCGCGTCGCGGTATCGAGGAAATGATCGCTTCGGCCGCCGCTTGGCACCGCACGGAAACCTACGTCAATACCATTCTAACAAAGGCGCACGCAGCCAACTCCTGACGCAGCGCCGTTTCAGGGGGAGCCTCGCGGCACTTTCAGTGAGTCCAGCCATGTTTGGCGGTGGCTCCGGGCTTGGCTATTCGCTGAAACAAGGAATGATATGATAATTCGCCTCCGTTAAGCTTGAACCTGCAAATTCCGCTAAGGCCTTAAAGGTCCGCCAAGGGCATGCGATAATCGGCACCGTTGCCAGTTTTCGCTTTATCGTGCGGGTATCCCGCTTTGCTCAAATCTGGTGGAACCAAATGCAGCCGGGCGAACGGATCGAGGTCGCGAACGAACTCGGCGAATGCGTGTTGTGGGATGCGGCGACACAGTCGGTCTGGTGGACTGACATCGAGGGGCGCGCGCTGCACCGCCTCGATTGGCCGGCCCGCACGCTACAGACTTACCCCACGCCCTCGCGCCTAGCCTCGTTCGGGTTCATCGAAGGGGGCTCCGCGTTCATCGCGGCCTTTGATTGCGGTTTTGCGCTCTACGATCCGATCAGCGGTGCGATGGGCTCCTGTGTCCATCCGGAGGGCCTCGATGATGGTCTTCGCATGAATGACGGCCGGGTCGATCGTCAGGGCCGCTTCTGGGCCGGCAGCATGGTGGAGGGTCGTCCCAGCGAACGCGAGGCGCGGCTTTATTGCGTCGGCGCGGGGCGGATCGAAACGCGCGAACGCGGCCTCGTGATTGCCAACGGCCTGTGCTGGAGCCCGGACAACACCTTTTGCTACTTCGCCGATTCCATGCGCCGGATCATCTGGCGCTATCGTTTCGATGCGGAGACTGGCAAATTGAGCGCGCGCCGGGAGTTCGCCCGTTCGTGTGGCACGGCTTGTCCCGATGGGGCGACGGTCGATGCTGATGGTTACCTATGGAGCGCGCAGTGGGGCGGGGGCTGCGTGATCCGCTATGCCCCGGACGGCCGCATCGACCGGATTGTGGAAGTACCGGCTTTGCAACCAAGTTGTGTGGCTTTTGGGGGCCCCGATCTCGATCTTTTGTTTGTGACCAGCGCGAGGTGCGGCTTGACCGCCCCCCAAACTGGCGCAGGCGATCTCTTCGTGTACAATATGGGAGTCCGCGGGCTGCCTGAAAGTCGTTTCAAAAGCGATGGTTGGCCGGAGACAGCGGGATAACAGGGGGTACGGCGCGTGGCGCGAACCGACGGCCAGAATCTGACATACCGGATAGTCCAGGCGCTCGGCGTGGCGATCGTGTCGGGCGCTTATTCGGTTAAGAACCCGTTCCCGATCGAAGCCGACCTGTGCAAGCAATACGGTGCCAGCCGCAGTGTATTGCGTGAGGCAGTGAAGATGCTGACGGCCAAGGGCCTGCTTAGCGCACGTCCGCGCCAGGGCACCTGGGTACAGCCGGAGGAAAACTGGAATCTGCTCGATCCTGATGTGTTGCGCTGGTTGATGGAGCGCAAGCCCACTTATGCGCTGCTGCGCGAGTTCGCCCAGGTACGTCTGGCGGTCGAACCCAGGGCGGCGGCGCTGGCGGCCGAAGTGGCGACGTCCGATATGAAAGCTGCGATCCGCACCGCGATTGCTCAAATGGCCGAAGCCGATCGCGACGAGGAAGATCCGCTGCCATCCGATATTGCCTTTCATATTGCGGTGTTGCGCGCCAGTGGCAACCGCTTCTATTCGCAGCTTTCCGGTGTCACCGAATCCGCCCTGCGCATTTCGATCCGCATGCAGAACCGCTACAAGGGCGTGCGCCGCGCCAGCGTGGCGGACCACAAGAAGATTTCCGATGCCATCCTGGCGGGGGATGCCGCGACGGCCGAAGCGGCGATGCGGTATCTCGTTCAGGAAGCGCTCGATTTAATCAATAAGGCGGATTCGGCAGCCGGCTCCGATCTGCGTCAGAAAGTTCGGAGCGGCCACAACTAGAGCGTATCCGGCAAATGTGGAGCCAATAGCGACAGCGTATTCGGCGGATTTCCATCCGAAAACGCGACAAACAGTTAGAGTACGGCAACGAGGTTTGTTTTGCCTGTTCGAGTTGGCATCGTTGGTTTGGGCAAGATTGCGCTGGAGGAACACGTTCCGGCGCTGCGGTCCAATGCCGCCTTCGAACTCGTCGCTTGCGCCAGCGCTAAGGCAAAGCTCGACGGCGTTGCCTCGTTCCCTGGCGTCGAGGAAATGCTGGAGGGTTGCCCTGAGATCGATGCGGTTGCCGTCTGCACGCCGCCGCAAGCGCATTTCACCGCTGCCAGCATGGCACTGCACTGCGGCAAACATGTGCTCTTGGAAAAGCCGCCATGCCCGACGGTCGCCGAATTCGACGAATTGACCGCGCTTGCCCAAACGGCCGGCCGCACACTGTTTCAGACGTGGCATGCGCGCGAGTCGGTGGCGGTGGAGCAGGCCGTGCATTGGCTGCAGCAGCGCACCGTCAAGCGCGGTCGCGTGGTGTGGAAGGAAGATGTGCGCCAGTGGCATCCGGGGCAGACCTGGATCTGGCAGGATGGCGGCTTCGGTGTGCTCGACGCCGGCATTAACGCCATTTCGATTCTGACCAAGATCCTTCCCGAGCCCGTCGTGGTCGAGGCCGCGCATTTGCTGGTGCCGGAGAATTGCGCCAGCCCGATCGCTGCCGCCGTCACCTTCCGCACCGAGAGTGGCGCAATGATCGATGCCGAATTCGATTTCCGCCATCGCGGCGATCAGGCCCGCGCCATGCAATTGGAGACCAGCGGCGGCCTTTTGACCCTCGCCTGGCAAGATACTGACATTGGCGGCAACGGCATGCGGGTCGATCTCGGCACCCAGCAGCAGGAATACGTCTTTCTGTACGAGCACTTCGCCGGCTTGATCGCGCGCGGCGCCTCGGAGACCGACAAACGCCCGCTCGAACTGGTGACCGAAATCCTCGCCACCGCCGGCCGCTCGACGGTGGCCCCGTTCCAGGAATAACGCTCCTCGTTGCTGTCCCCCACGAAGCGGACGCTGTGGGGGCTCTCACACCTTGAACAAATCCGGTGCCGAGCGCGGCGCGGCGCGAAGATACTGGTTCGCCGCTTTGACCTTGGCGCCGAGTTCGGCCGCCGCGTGCCAGGGCCAGCGCGGATCGTAGAGCATGGCCCGCGCCACGGCGACGAGATCGGCATCGCCGGTTCCGACGATGGCTTCGGCCTGTGCGGCCTCGGTGATAAGGCCCACGGTGACGACCGGGATCGCTACCGCTTGTTTCACCGCGCGCGCCAGCGGCACCTGATAATTTGGTCCCAAAGGAATCTTCTGATGCGGCGACAGCCCGCCGCTGGAGATGTGGATGGCGGTGCAGCCGCGTTGTTCCAGCGCCTTGGCATAAGCGATGGTGTCGTCGATGTCCCAACCGCCGTCCACCCAATCGGTGCCGGAAATGCGCACTGTCAGCGGAATATGGTCGGGCACGACGTCGCGCATGCCCGCGAAGACTTCGAGCGGGAAGCGCAACCGGTTGTCGAGGCTGCCGCCGTATTCGTCATCGCGCTTGTTGGCGAGCGGCGACAGGAACTGGTGCAGCAAATAACCGTGGGCGCTGTGCACCTGGATCGCGTCGAACCCAAGCCGCACCGCGCGTTTGGCGGCGGCAGTGAACGCCGCGCGGATGCGCTTCAGCCCATCGCGATCGAGTGCATCCGGCGTATGTTCGCCGTCCTGGAATGCTAGGTCCGACGACGACACGGTCTGCCAGCCATGCGCGTTGTGTGGCGGCATTTGCGCCCCGCCGAGCCATGGCAGGTTGGTGGAGGCTTTGCGTCCGGCATGGGCGATCTGGATCGCGAGCGGCATGTCGGACCAGTGCCGCACGCTTTCGAGCGTCTTGGCGAGTGCCGCTTCGCAGGCATCGTTCCACAATCCGAGGTCGCCGTAGGTGATGCGGCCTTCCGGCGCCACAGACGTCGCCTCGAGCGTCAGAAGTCCCGCGCCCGATAGTGCCAGCCCGCCGTAATGGATGACGTGCCAGTCGCTGGCGCAGCCGTCCGACGCAGAATAGGTACACATCGGCGCGATGACGATGCGGTTGGAAAGATGCAGCCGCCCCAGCTCAAACGGTGTGAAGAGTTTTGCGCTCATGATGTGACCTCTCTCAGCGATCCGGCGTCCAATACGGCTCTGGCATTTCGAGGAATTTCACCGGCACTTCGGGGACGAAGCCGCGCAGCCATTCGGCGCACGTTTCCATACCCCATTGTTCGGACTCGATATGGCCGACCATGATCAGCGCCTTGTTGCGGTCCGCAGCGACCAGATCGGCGACGTATTCCTGCAACTCCCATTCCCACGTTTCGCCGACGATCAAGACGTCGATGTCGCCGTTCAGCCAATCGACCGCTGGGAATTTTCCGGCATAGCCCCAACTTGATTTTACCTTCGATACCGGCATGTCGGGGCGGCCGATGACGCGGATGGTCTTGGCCTTCAGCTTGTCACGCAACAGCCGTGTGAGTTGATCGAGCGTGGCCGGCGGAATGGTGAAGCGCTGCGGGTCGCCGGCGCTGACGTAATTCGTCCAGCCGATTTTGCGCATCATGCCTTCCGCAATCCCGTCGCGCGGTTTCAGGGCATGCCAATGATCGTGGAAATGAAAGGTGACGAGCTTATGATCTTTGATGAAGGCCAGTTTCTCGCGATACAAGGGATCGTTCTGTACCTTCGAAACATCCTCCTGGTGCGACCAGAACGTGGGCTCGTGGCTGATAACGAGGTTGAGCCCCTCAGCCGCCGCGCGCTTCAAGACGGCATAGGTCGCCATCATCGTCGTGGCGATGCCGGCCACCGGCGTCGTGGGATCGCCGGCAATGATTCCGTCGACGGTCTTTTCCGCCCACGGCACGCCGACATGCGCTTTGATCCGGGCGATCACGTCATTGGCGGTAAGCGGCGCCGCGCCCTCCGCCCCCATCGTCAATGCAGCTCCAGTCGCCGCCAACATCGTCCGCCGCGTGAGTTTTGCCATGACCGGCCTCCTGAGTGAAAAAGGCACTGTGATCGGTAGCAGGATTACGCACGAGTCGCGAGATGGCGCGCATTCGGAACCCGCGCCTTTTGCCGCTATCAACGCTTGGTGCGTTGCGGCACCGGCGTGTCTTTGAAGGCGAGGCGGATCAGCGTACTCATTTCGCTTTGGGCGCGTACCGGATCGCCATCGGCAACGGCTTCGAAGACGCGCACATGGTCGGGCACCGGATCGCGCGGCAGCGGACGGTCGCGCTGCTTGAACATGGTGGTCGTGTTGACGGCCGCTTGTACGCCGGTGGTCAGCGAGATGATGTAGGGATTGCCGGTCGCTTCGAGTAGCGTGCGATGGAAATCTTGGTCACCTTGACGCCCTGCCGGTGTCGCCAGGGTGTGGCTCGCCATACGATCGATGGCGTCGCGCATGGCGTCGAGATGCGCCTTGGTGCGGCGCTTGGCGGCCATGGCCGCGGCGGCCGCTTCGACGATGTCGCGCAGTTCAAACAGGCTTTCGAGCAACTCAAGGTCGGGCTCGCTTTCGAAGGTCCAAGCCAGCACGTCGGGATCGAGCAAGTTCCATTTGCTGCGCGGGCTGATTTTGGTGCCGACCTTGGGCTTCGATTCCACCAACCCCTTGGCCGCAAGGATTCGAACCGCCTCGCGATAGGCGGTGCGGGAGACTTCCAGTTTCTCTGACGAGGCGACTTCGCCGACCAATAGGTCGCCGGGCTGGTAACTGCCGGAGGTGATGGCGATGCCGAGATCGCGCGCAATGGTGCCGTGCAGCCGAAGGACGTTATTGGCAGGGCGCGATCGCCCAAACGATACATGCGTCGTCATGTGGCCCATAATCCATTCTCAAACCACAACTATAGCGCAGGTTCTGTTCGCCCGAACATGGGCGAATTCGCTGTAATCTCTGGTATTTCGCCGCCCTGGTCTGGCGCCCCAAATAAGGCCGAAAGAAGGCAGTATGACAATTTTGTCTGAGTAATTATCCTGTGTTATGACCGTTGCAAACAACGGCCGGTCGGCCCGGCCCATCTGGAGGGAGAAAACCGTGAAGACATATCTTGCCGCCTGTGCGGCTGTGCTGCTCGCGTCGTCGGCGTTTGCAGCGCCCGCAAGTCTCACTATTCACGCCGACAAGCCCGGCGCGACGATCAACAAGTATGTCTACGGACAGTTTTCCGAAATGCTCGGCAGCGGTGTCTATGGCGGCATCTGGGTCGGTGAGAACTCGCCGATCCCGAACACGCGCGGGCTTCGCAACGATGTGATTGCGGCGCTCAAGGAACTACACGTTCCGCTGGTGCGCTGGCCCGGCGGCTGTTACGCCGACGAATATCATTGGCGCGATGGCATCGGCCCCAAGGACAAGCGCACGACGCGGCTCAACACCAACTGGGGCGGTGTGGTCGATCCTAACACCTTCGGCACGCACGAGTTCTTCGACCTCGTTGAGCAGATCGGTGCTGACGCGTATGTCAATGCGAACGTCGGGACGGGCTCGCCGCAGGAAGCGGCGCAATGGCTCGAATACATGACCGGCACCGCGGACACGACGCTCGTCAAGGAGCGTAAGGCCAACGGCCGCGACAAGCCTTTTAAGGTCGCCATCTATGCGATGGGCAATGAGACCTGGGGTTGCGGCGGCAACATGCGCGCCGAATACTATGCCGACCTCTACAATCAATACGCCACCTTCATGAAGACGACGCAGAACCCGGCGCCGATCATGCTGGCCAGTGGCGACCGCAGCGGTGACGCCACCGATTTCACCAAGGTGCTGATGGAAAACCGCCGCGCGCGGATGGACGGCATTTCGCTGCATTACTACACGGTGCTGGGCGACAAGTGGGAAATCAAGGATGCCGCTGTCGGCTTTTCCGAAGAGAACTGGATCAAAGTTCTCGCCAACACGGTCAAGATGGATGGCTACATCAAGACCCATGACGAGCTTATGACGGCCGCTGAAGAGAAGGCGGGATCGACGAAGAAGGTTGGCCTTTACATCGACGAATGGGGTACCTGGTACAAGCCCGAACCCGGCACCAATCCCGGCTTTCTGGTGCAGCAGAACACCATCCGCGACGCTATCGTGGCGGCTGCTAATCTCAACATTTTCCACAAATACGCCGCCCGTGTTGAGATGACCTCGATCGCGCAGACCATCAACGTCTTGCAGGCCATGATCCTGACTGACGGCCCCAAAATGTTGCTGACGCCGACCTATCACGTCTTCCACATGTACAAGCCGTTCCAGGACGCCACGTCGCTGCCGATCGATGTCAAGACCGGCACCTACGGCTATGGCGGCATCACGGTGGCGCAGGTCAGTGCCTCGGCGGCCAAGACCAAGGATGGTGCCATCGTGATCGGCCTTGCCAATCTCGATCCGCACAATGCGGCGCAGGTTTCGGCGGCGATTGCGGGCGCGAAGACGGGCACGGTGAAGGGCGAAGTTCTGACAGCCGCCACCATGGATGCGCATAACAGCTTCACGGCGCCCAATGCGGTGCATCCGGTCGCTTTCAATGGTGCCAAGCTGGCGAACGGCAAGTTGTCGCTCAGTTTGCCGCCGGAGTCTGTTGTAGTACTTACTATTCGCTGAGAGGCAACAGCACGGGATCTGATGCGGCGGGGGGAAGCTTCCGCCGCATTTTTGTCAGTAGTCCACGGCGTAATCGCGCGCGAAAGGCTCGCCGCCATAGGCGCGCCGGGTGGTCCAGTCCTCAGCCGGTGCTGTCCAGAAGCTGTCAGACGCGGCAAGGCCGAGTGCCAGGAAGCTCTCGGTCGTGATGTACATGCTGCCGTTGTTGGAATAGCGGTCGGCGATTTCGGGGTGGTGTCCGGCGAAGCCGAGGGTGAGGAATCCGTCCGGCGTGAAATTGGTAGGATTGGCGAAGAGGCGTTTGTGCACGGCGCTGATCGCCGCGCGGATGCGGCCTTCGGAAAGCGAGGCGGGAAGAAGTTTCTTCCATGCCATCAGTGCCAAGGGCTGAAACACCGCCGTGCGATAGGTCGATGAGCGTCCGTGCGGCGAGAAGGTGCCTTCCGGCGAGATGATACGCTCCAGATGTTCGCCGTAGCGCTGCATCCGCTTGAGGGCTTGCGTCTTGAGGTCCTTGATCGAGGCAAATCCTAAACCCGTTCCGGTCCGTTCCAGCACTTCTAAGATTTCGAATAACATCGGATGGATGACGTAGGAATTGTAGTAGTCGAAATGGAAGCGCGGGCCGTCGCTGTACCAGCCGTCGCCTGCGTACCAGTCGTTGATTTTCTGGATAGCGCGCCGGATGCGCTCTGCATCGTATTGTTCGCCGGCCGCCAGCAGGAACGTCTCGTTCATCGCTGCAAACAGCAGCCAGTTATTGATCGGTGGCGTCACGCGCCGGAGGAGTTTCAATTCGGAGATGATGCGCGCCTTGGTGGTGTTGCCGAGCGGTGACCAGAGTTGGTTTGGCGCTCGCAGCAGCGCGTTCGAGAAATAGGCCGAGTCGACCAGCGGTTGGCCTTCCGAACGCCACAGCAGGTAATCGGGATTTTGCGGATCGACCGAATGGGCGAAACTTTCCAGCGCCAACTGCCTCAGCGTGCGTCGTTTGACGCCTTCGGCGGTGGTGTCGTCCGGCAGGGTCAGCCAGGGCGAAAGACCTGCCATCAGCCGTCCGAAGCATTCCATATAGGTTACGCGGCGGTCGCGGCCGTCCCAGATCGGGCTGAGTTCAACCGTCATGGTTTTCTGCAGCGTGCCGTTTGCCATGGCCGAAAGGACCGGCCTGGCGATTTTGACGAGAAGGGTACTCCAGGTTTGGCGCTCGTTTGCCGGCGCGGGGTTGGCGATGGACGGTGCGCCGCTGACCGCTGTCGAGGCCAGTACGGCCTTGATGAAGTTTCGTCTTTGCATCGTCCCGCTCCGCGTCTCGCTGCGGCACGAGCCTAGCGCAGTGCAGGTGCCAAAAGAAAACCCGCGAGACCAGATAATGGCTCGCGGGTTCCTTTGCCGGAGGGGGTGGGGTTAATGCTCCGGCGACGGGGGTGGGGCCCCGTGCTCGTTGTCGCCGTCGCCCGGCGGATGGCCGGCGCCGGGACGGTCGCCGTTCTGGCCACCCGGATGAGGTGCTCCAGGCCGCAAACCGTGCGGCGGCGCGAAGGCGTGTTTCTGGTCGTTGGAAAGACTAGCCGCTAGGGCTTCGAGGGCGGGTTGTTCCGCCTTCAACTCATCGAGGCGCTGGCGCAGCATTTTCTCTTCGCGCTTGAGACTGTCGACAATCGAAGGTTCGCCGTCCGGTGGCGGTGCGCAATCGACCGATTTGGCGGCGGCCAGCTTGATCTTCTTCCAGCGCTCGAACAGGGGCTTCTGCTGGTCGGTCAGGGCTAGCTTGGCCTCCAGGAACGCGAGTTCGCCGGTGGTGCGCGCCAGCCGGTCTTGGCACATCAGGGCGAAATGGCGCTGCATCTCGGCCTTGTCGGGATGACCTTTGTCGGCCGGCGCGGCGGGTGGCGTTTGCGCCAGCGCGGTACCGGCAGCGAACAGGACGGCGGCCAACGTGGTAGCGTGAAAACGATATGTCATGGGAGAACCTCTCACTCAGAATGGCGCCAATTATAGGCTAACGCAGCTCCGACGGTTTCGCCTATCCGTTTCGGCATTGTCACAAATTGTCGGACAAGGGCGTTTTCAGTAGAAGCGGAAACCGGCTTTTCGTCCAAAAATGTGGAAAACAGCGAGTAGACGCGCGGTACGTGCCTTCTTGCACCAAAAAGGGAGGCGGTATGGCCGTCTCCCTTCAGGTGTAAGTGTTAGGCGCTGACCGAAACGGTGCTGCCGCTCGACGCGGTAGACATCAAACCGGAGTTGGTCAGCAGGCTGTCGGCCGATGTGTAAGAATTGCTCGCGAAGCTGGACATCATCTTCTCGACGGCGTCGTTGATATCGGACGAGGTGATCGAACTCGTTCCGTCGGAACTAAGTGACGAGAACAGCGTACTGGCTTCCGTTGACGTGCCGCCATTGGCGGTGAGGTAGCTGGAAAGCTCGGATGCACTGACTGTGCCATCGCCGTCGGTATCGGCAGCGCTGACCACATCACTGCCGATGCTCGAGGTCGAACTCGTGCTTGAGCTTGAACTTGAGTCATCCGACGGCGGAGGGCCGCCTGGACCACCCGGACCACCCGGAGGTGCAGCCGCCGACGCAAGTTCGTCTTCGGTGATTCCGTCGGTCGAACTGGACGACGAGGTCGAAGACGTCGAAGACGTCGAAGACGTGGACGAAGACGTGAGCGCGCTATAGAGCTCGTCGGCTTCGTCGGTCGTGCCACCGGCGTTGGTGATATAGGACTCCAGCTCCGACTTGGTAACCTTACCGCTGGAATCCGTATCCATGGCCGAGAACAAGTCGGACACGGGGTTGGATGCCGTTGTAGATGTCGCCGACGTCGCCGACGTGGTCGAGCTCGTGGACGAGGAGCTGCTGCTGTCGGTGGTGCTGGAGGTGGTGGACTGTTGCTGTAATCCCATTAGCACGCCCAGGATCATGCTCGAAAGGCTGGGTGTGGTGCTTCCGGTTAGGCCGCCGTCTGTTGCAGTAGTGGCGGTAGTGCTGGATGTGGTCGAAGTCGAGCTGGTTGTTGACGTGCTCGACGTCGTGTCCAGCTTTGTTAGCAGGCTCGCGAGGATCTGGGACAGTCCCGATCCGCTCGAGCTGATGCCGGCAATGGACATGGTGAAGTCTCCTTTGACTGCCGCTTGCGATGTGCGAAGCGGTACACTGTCAAAAGCACTCCATGTGCCAATTTTAGCTCTGAAAAATGGCGGAATCCGGCGTCACGCAATCGTCCGCCTTACAGTCATGCGACAAAACATGAATATTCTGCCGCACTGGGAAACATTTGCCGGGCAACCTTAGATTTTGCCAACGATTGAGAGGGTACCCACTTCCTGGATCATACCGTTTGCGCCGCGCAGGTAATCGAAGTGTAACCCGAGCGTCCAGGCATCGGTGGTCGCTGCGAGCGAACCGCCGAGCACCAGCGAGCCCTTGGCCGGATCGGGGCCAATGATCGTGAACTGTTCGCCGGGCGAAGCCGTCGAGCCGCTGACGTCGGCATAGGCGAAGGCGACTTTCAGCTTCTGCGGATCGGAGAAGAAATCGTAGCGGTAGCCAGCGCGGAGTTCAGGTTGCAGAAAGAAGTCGCCGAGGTTGAAGTCGTAGCGCACGTCGAGCCCCATGAAGGCGCGCAGCGACTTGGCGTAATAGGGCTGAACCTTGAGATCGAAGGCGTCACCATCGGTGGCGGTGCCTGGATTGGATTCGAGGTAGCCGCCTTCACGCATCATCATGCCGTCGATGTTGAACATCGGGCTGACGGTGGTGGCGCCATAATTGAGATAGGCGACCGTGGAAACGGAGCCCGACAGCAGCGCACCTTCGCGCTTGTTGTCTGCGGTGC